>NZ_KV836275.1:0-317 GCF_001838295.1 Corynebacterium sp. HMSC074C04 | reverse complement strand
CGCCGCTTGTGCGGGCCCCCGTCAATTCCTTTGAGTTTTAGCCTTGCGGCCGTACTCCCCAGGCGGGGCGCTTAATGCGTTAGCTACGGCACGGATCCCGTGGAAGGAAACCCACACCTAGCGCCCACCGTTTACGGCATGGACTACCAGGGTATCTAATCCTGTTCGCTCCCCATGCTTTCGCTCCTCAGCGTCAGTTACTGCCCAGAGACCCGCCTTCGCCACCGGTGTTCCTCCTGATATCTGCGCATTTCACCGCTACACCAGGAATTCCAGTCTCCCCTACAGTACTCAAGTTATGCCCGTATCGCCTGCAC
>NZ_KV836274.1:0-399 GCF_001838295.1 Corynebacterium sp. HMSC074C04 | reverse complement strand
TTTCCACTTAGCACACCCTTAGGGGCCTTAGCCGGCGATCTGGGCTGTTTCCCTCTCGACTACGAAGCTTATCCCCCGCAGTCTCACTGCCGTGCTCTCACCTGACCTGGCATTCGGAGTTTGGCTGATGTCGCTAAGATGATAGTCCCGCTAAACCAACCAGTAGCTCTACCTCCAGGAGGAAACACACGACGCTGCACCTAAATGCATTTCGGGGAGAACCAGCTATCACGGAGTTTGATTGGCCTTTCACCCCTACCCACAACTCATCCCCTCAGTTTTCAACCTAAGTGGGTTCGCGCCTCCACAGAGTCTTACCTCTGCTTCACACTGGCCATGGGTAGATCACCCCGCTTCGGGTCCAGGACATGCCACTAAAAACACACTAATTAGTATTCG
>NZ_KV836273.1:0-340 GCF_001838295.1 Corynebacterium sp. HMSC074C04 | reverse complement strand
GTGTACAAGGCCCGGGAACGTATTCACCGCAGCGTTGCTGATCTGCGATTACTAGCGACTCCGACTTCACGGGGTCGAGTTGCAGACCCCGATCCGAACTGAGACCGGCTTTACGGGATTAGCTCGCCCTCACGGACTGGCAACCCACTGTACCGACCATTGTAGCATGTGTGAAGCCCTGGACATAAGGGGCATGATGATTTGACGTCATCCCCACCTTCCTCCGAGTTAACCCCGGCAGTTTCTTACGAGTCCCCACCACAACGTGCTGGCAACATAAGACAAGGGTTGCGCTCGTTGCGGGACTTAACCCAACATCTCACGACACGAGCTGACGACA
>NZ_KV836272.1:1459909-1462735 GCF_001838295.1 Corynebacterium sp. HMSC074C04 | reverse complement strand
GCCGCGCTGACCTCCGAATACATTACACACACGCCCTTATTTAAGCGAATTCGCTGGTAGAACCATGAAAACAATTCACTTTAGTTAACCCCGTACGCCAAATCAGAGACTTCCTAAGGCTCGGTCGCTACTTGTCAGCAACTCAGCAACCGACCAATTACTTAGTCAGAGCCGCCTTGTCACCTGCGAGTCGTCGCCAAGCAGTGGCAGACGCGACACCCATCAGCGCACCCGCCCCCAGAAACACGCTGCCCGCACCCATCGCGGTAGCACCCAAACCAGCAACCGGCGGCAGGATGACCTGCGCCAAGCGGTTACCCATCAGCCGGATGGATAGCGCCTGAGCACGCACCTCGGCATCCACCAGGGAGCTCACCCACGTCATCGACATAGGCATGACAAAGCCCCACGCCAAGCCACAGATACCAACCGCGATAACCATCAGCCACGCACTCTGTAGCCACGGCATTGCCAAAAGCGGCAGGACACCGGCACAAACTGCAATGATAAGGACCCGATTGCGGTTAGCTTTGCGCAAAACAGTCGGCATGAGGGCTCGGGAAATAATCGCAAGACCACTACGCGCACCAAGGATCGCCGTCACCTCGGCAACACTAAAGCCCAGTTCACGTCCCAGCACCGGCACATATGCCGTCAACAGGTCAATGGCTACGATGACCGCAATTGAGACAGCCATGGCGTTGGACATGCCATCGATACGCAGGATGCTTAAGACCGATGCGCCACTGGCTTCGGCCTGCGCCGGTCGCCTCTCCTCCATCCGGCTGCGGTCGCTAACAGTCGACGCCGGAGAATACTCAGTTGAGCTAGCAGCTTGCACTTCGGCGGCTGCATTCGCTTCGTGCCGTCGATAAGCAGTTGCGACCGGCCAGCCGATGACCAGGGCGATCGCACCGATTCCCGTCATCGCCCAGAGCGCGGAAGTGGTGGCGGTCATGGCGCTGCCGTCGTGGTTGGGAGTGAGCAGACCCGCACCGACGATGCCGAGGAACTGCCCGACAGAGATTCCAAGCGTGAAGTATGCAAAGAGGCTATCAAGCCCGGCGACGCCGCCACGCAGGTGCGAAACCATGCCTTGAGCGGCGATGAGCGTGGTCATGTGGGCAAAACCCAGGGCCACGTAGCCGAGCAGAAGAATAGGTAGGTTCGGCGAGAGCGCCATTACTGCCGCAGCGATGACGGTGGCGACGAGACCGGAGTACATGACTTCGGTGGCACGATGGCTGTCGACAAGCTTGCCGGCGGGAAGCGCAATAATAAGAGGTACAAGTGAAAATGCGGCAGTGAACCAACCGACGGTGGCGGCGGAACCGCCAAAATCGAGGACTCGCCAAGAAAGCAGCACGCGACCGCCGTTGAAAACCGCTTGCCCCAACACAGTAATGAGAACCAATAGGCCGAACCAGCGTCTCATACCTGTTTGCAACTCCCCTTCTCCTGTGTGGTCGCACTCTTCGCGGGGTGATTTCTTTGCACGTCAATACCTAAATTGATCGGTGTTTTCTCGTCGGCTCGCACTTCTGCCAACCCGCGAAGAACGGTCAAAGCAATGCGGCTTATTAAGAATAGTCCCTGAAGTTAAACATGTTTAGCGCATAGAATGAATTATTCGGGCATCCTTGTCGATGTAACCGGTTTGCTTATTTAGTTAATAAAGAATCAGGAATTAGGAGCCATGCTTGAACGCACATTGGTGTTCGTCGATACGTCATATTTACTGGCGAGCTTTTACAACTCGTGGGAAACCGGAGCCCGCGGGCAATTAGAAATCGACCTTAGAGAAGTAGTTAGTGTCCTTGACCGAATGATTAACCAGCAGCTGAACCAGCCAGTTCAGCGGCAACTTTGGTACGACGGCATCCCGGAGTCGGGGCCGCATCGTTACCAGCGCTCACTGCGCACGATTGATGGTGTGCAGCTGCGCGCAGGTCAGCTCATTGAATGGGGTGACCGACGGACGCAGAAGGCCGTCGATACGCGACTCGTCGCAGACATGGTTGTCGCCGGCCTACGCAACCAAGTTTCCGATATCGTGCTGGTCTCGGGCGATGCGGACATGCTGCCCGGCGTCGCTGAGGCTTCGGCCGCCGGTGTGCGCGTGCATCTCTACGGCTTCGGCTGGGACTCTATGTCCGGTGCACTTCGCCATGCCTGCGATTCGACGACAATCCTCGATCCCCGCGAGGACTTCGCCGACGCCATGCAGCTCAATGTCCTCGAGGGTCCAATCCCACCGGTCGTCCGCACGAATAAGCCGCTGGGCGATGCCGAACCAATCGAAGATCTCGGCGCCACCTGCGTACCGGATACGCGCATCACTCCTCCAGGTGAGGGCTCGCTTGACGACGGCACGGAGAACACTCCCTCCGCCGCCGACGGTGACGTTGCTTCGCCGGAGGCCGGCACTCCGGAGGTTCCGCAGGACCAGCGCGTTGTGCCATCCCCCACGGCTGACAGCGATTCCGACTGTCGTAGCGAAGACAATGCCGCAGCCACGCCGACGGCCAAGGCCGACTCGCCGAAGTTCAACGAGGTCGAGCACGCGGCCAAGATGGGTGCCCGGGAAATCCCGGCGCAGGCTGAGCACCGCGCTGAGGTAGAGCGCACCGGCGGTTTGGAAGCTACACAGGTGGATTCCGCTGCTTCGGGCGTTTCGGCTGACTCGCCAACGCAGCCAGCGCAGCCTTCTCCAGCGGCCATGCCCGGCGCGACAGTCAATACTGGCAGTGGGGCTGGTAACGACACTGCGAACAACATCGGAGCCGAGAATGCAGGCGCGTCTGCCTCCGATTCCGCGTCGTCGAC
>NZ_KV836272.1:1453283-1459809 GCF_001838295.1 Corynebacterium sp. HMSC074C04 | reverse complement strand
CCTCCGATTCCGCGTCGTCGACTGCAACCGGCAGTGGGGAGTCGGCGACGGAGCCGTCGGCAAGCGAAGACGGTGCCAACGCGAGTACACCGAAACCAAGCCCGCGGCCGAATCCTTCGATGATGGCGCCAAGGAGGAAGCTGCGTAGTCGATACGTGCCCCTGCCGAACGAGGTGTGGGCATCCGCGGGTTTCCAGACGCCGTTCGATGTGGGACAGCAGTACGCGAACTGGTGGTACGAGAATATTGCGAACGAGCAGGCGCGCGATAGTGCCCACTTGCTCTCTGGTGGTGGGCTGCCGCCGGACATTGATCGTCCGCTGCTGCAGTTTGCGTGCGAAACCCTGCACGAATACACGCTGACGGAGACGCAGCGCGTCAATCTGCGCGATGGTTTCCACGCCGGTATCCGCGGGGTGCTGCTCGCGCGGAAGAACGGCGAATTGGAGAAGTAGCGCGCCTCAAGGCTTCGGCAGTTTCGATGGCTTCAGCACTACTGGCGCTACTGTCGCTGCTGGTGCGGCTGACGCGAGAAAGTGTCGGGGTTTATGGCAGTTTAGGGTGGTTTTCCCGCTCAGACTGCCATAAACCCCGACACTTTCTTGTTGGCGATTGTTGGCAACTGGTGAAGGCTACTTCGCTTCGTCTGCGTCCGTTGTGGTGTCCTCAACGGCCTCGGCGGCCTCGGCGGACTCCAGCTCGCCGGCATTATCCTTCGCGGCAGAACCGGATTCGAGAGCAGCGCTTTCATTATTCATCTGGGCACGAATTTCGGCCAGGCGCATGTCGGCAGCGGCATCGCGAGTCGAAGTCTCGATCTCAGCCATGCGACCTGCTTGTGAGGATTCCGCGAGCTCCTGAGCGCCCAACGCATTGGCGTAACGACCTTCAATCTTCTCACGGACCGAATCTAAAGTCGGCACATTCGGATCCTCGGAAATACCCTGCATGCTCTGGAGAGTCTTCGACGCGGTCTCTTGCATCTTGGCCTGATCCGCCTGCGACTCCAGCTTGCGGATATCCTGCTTAATCTGCTCGTAGCGAGCCTGCGACTGCTGCGCCTGACGCTGTGCCTCCTCAGCAGCAGATACGGCCTGCTGGTGGAGCTGCGTAGTATTTTCCAGCTCCTTTTCAACATTCACCAGCTGGGTGGCAAACGCCTCAGCAGTGCTTTCCATCTTCTGTGCAGTGGCCTCATCGCCCTTGGCACGAGCCTGATCCGCATTGGCGAGTGCCTGGCGGGTGTTCTCGGTAATCTTGTCACGCTCGGAGGTCAACCGCCCCAGCTGCATTTCCAGCTGATTGCGGTTGCCGATGATAGCCGCAGCCTGACGCTGAATCTCCTGATGGCGCTGACGCTCGGCCTCAGCTGCCTGTGCAATCTGAACCTTCGGATCCGCATTGTCCTCGATTTTCTTATCGAACGAAGACATCATGTACTTCCAGCCCTTGGCAAATGGATTAGCCATGCAAATCCAACCTTCCTCAACATATGCGGAATAACTAATCGGAACCGAGAAGATTCCATCTCTTAAAAAATTGTACGTGAGCTAGCTCGCTCTCTCTCGGCAAACGGAAAGAGCTGGTTACCGACAAGCAAGACTCCCCCAGAGTTGTAAACTCTCTAAACATGGTTCATTGCCCTCAACGCGCGTACCGCGGACTTGCCGCGAGTCTCGCCGCGGTAATTACTCTGTCAGCAACTGCGCCGCTGGCTAACGCGACAGTCACCGCAACTGCTGACTCCACCGATACCGGCGCATTTTCGCAGGTAGTCGTCGCAGCTCCATCCTCAACGGAGCCGACTAAGCCCTCCGACGCAAAAACCAAGAAGACCACCGAAAAGCCAGCTGAAAAGACTCCCGAGAAGAGCACAGGAAAAACCACAGAGAAGTCGGCGGAACAGTCGCCTGAGAAGTCGACTGAGAAAACCTCTTCAACGACATCGGAAACGTCCTCAACGGAGCCGTCGGAAAGCACTGCGAAAAGTGAGCCGAAGGCGTTTCCCCCACTTGTGCCGGGGGCGAAGACCCAGTGGGGCCTTGGCGTCCAAACTCGTCTCGACCAAGTGACCGAGGAGTTTGATGCTAAGGGCGGCATGCTCGGCATGGGCATCCTGGATCGCCAGACCGGTGAGTTCATCTGCAACGCACACTGTGATGATGTTTTTCGCCTCGCCAGCCTGATGAAGGTATTCATCGCCGATGTCGTGGCCTACTCCAACTACACACAGCCGAAGAAGGACGAGATCGTCGCTGGCCAGGGCGATATGCCGGTTGAGGGCAACCCTGACGCCATGCTGCGCGACGACATGATTCGATACTCCAACAACGAAGCAACTGACGAGCTGTGGGATTCCTACGGCGGTGTACGCATCGTTGACAATGTCCGGCAGCGCTACGGCCTGTCGGATAAGCCCGTCGGCTCGCCTATGTGGGGAGCCACCACTAGTACGCCAGCCGACATGGTCGCCTACTTTGACCGCATGCTGAGCGAAGAAGGCGGACTGAGCGACACGGAGACCAAATACATGCGTCAGCTGATGTACTCACTGCCGCGCTACTCCTACGGCGATGCAGACCAGAACTTCGGTCTGCGTGCAGCGCTACCGAAGGAAACGATTGCCAACAAATCCGGTTGGTACGAAGAGCAGCACACCACTGCCGGATTCCTTGGCGACGATGACCGTTACGCTATCGCGGTTCTGGGCAAAAACCTGACCGCCAACGACCTCACCGAAGCTGTCAAGCACGTGTTCCCGGGCGGGCAGGTTCTGCCAACAGGTGAGAAGGAGACAAAGCATGCCCGCACCAGCGCGGCACTGTCGATTGAGGAGGACTCAAACAAAGTCGCTCCAGCCCTGTGGGCACTAGTAGCGGCACTCGCTGGCTTTGGTATTGGCTGGCTCATTCGTGGCCAGCGCGCGGACTAGATACAAAAAGCCCCCGCGGGCTTGAGGCGCGGGGGCTTATCCGGCAGTGCTCCAAGTTGGAAAACGCACAGTATGCGGACTAAATCGCAGAATTTACTCGGTAGCGCTATCCTGTGCGGCCTGCTCGGCAATCTGCGCACGGACATCATCCATGTTCAGCTCCGAAGCCTGGCCAACCAGGTCGCTCAGAGCGGTCTCAGGCAGCACACCAGAGTGCTGGAACAGCAGGATTCCCTCGCGGAAAACAAACAGCGTCGGAATCGACTGAATGCCCAGGGCGGCCGAAACCTCCTGGTTGGCATCGGTGTCCAGCTTTGCGAACACTACCTCTGAGTGCTTCTCCGAAGCCTTCTCATAAATCGGGGCGAACTGGCGGCACGGACCGCACCAGGATGCCCAGGCATCAACGAGCACAATGTCGTTGTTCTGAATAGTCTCAGCGAAAGTCTCGTTCGTAATATCAACAGTTGCCATGGGTCTAACTCCTCTTACTCTTTAACGTCGTGTTCTAACTTCACGTTCTTTACGTAGGTTTTTACCCGTTAGTCTCCCACAACGCACGCGGGGGTCGATTCATTCCCGCCGGGTTCGCGGGGACGTCGTAAAGCGGCGCGTGCTAGTGGTTGATGCGGACGGTGTTGATCTGTTTACCCAGGCCATCGATGGTGATAATCATTTCCTGACCATCCTGAAGGTAGGTCTGCGGGCTCATGCCGTGGCCAACACCCGCCGGCGTTCCCGTGGAGATGACATCGCCCGGGTTCAGCTGCACGAACTGTGAGATGTAGGCGATTAACATCGCCGGGGAGAAAACAAGGTCCGCAATCGGGGCATCCTGGCGCAGCTCTCCGTCGACATATGTGCGCACCCGTGCGGAGTCCGCATCGAAAGCATCGGCTGTGAGCATCCACGGACCGAAAGCACTGGCGCGCTGCAACGTCTTCCCCTGTAGCCACTGCGCGGTGGCGTACTGGAAATCGCGCTGGGTGAAGTCATTCATAATCGCGTACCCAGCGATAGCGTCCTGCGCCTGCTCCTCCGACACCCGCAAGCAGGTCTCGCCGACGATAACCGCGAGTTCGCCTTCATAATCGAGCTTTTCCGCGCAGGCCTCCGGCACTCGGATATCATCCTTCGCACCGGCGACGGCATCGGCAAACTTCGCGAATAGCGTCGGCACCTCGGGGCGCTGGTGTCCCATCTCATCGATGTGCGCGGCATAGTTCAGGCCAACACAGACGATCTTGCCCGGCCGCGTGATCAGCGGTGCGAACGCCCACGCGCTCTCCGCCATGACGTTGTCAGGGTTGTCCCCCGCCTCCGCCAAGAGTTCTTCCGCTTCACGACGCCACGTTGGCCGCGCTAACACATCTCCGAGACAGTGGTCATCAAAAAGGACCGCTACGCCGTCGCCGAGAACAGCGGCGCGGGTGCACCCTGGTATCGCAACGTTGCTAGACGCATGGCTTTCTCATTTCTTTATGGCTATTCTCTGTGTCACTTCTGCCGCCTGATCGGCTCTCGGTTCCACGCTACCGCCTTGTTGAGCTGAATTAGGAAGCAGGTTCGCTCTTTGGTTGACGCAGAGCCTCGCCTTCAGGCTGGGAGGGAAGATTCTGGCTGCGCTGAAGAGCACGCTGTCCCGGCGTAGTCATGCGCACTACCCAAGCAGGACGGACGAAGAGCCATCCGGCACCGATGGCAAGCAGCAACCTGTGCAGACCGAGACACAGCATCGCCGCGATGATGGCCACCAGCGGCGTCATGATGACCAAGTGTGGGTCCTTCGGCAGGATGAGGTCGCAAATAATCATGACCACAACCAACATTGGAATGTGCATGAGGAAGATAGGCAGCGTTCGGCCGCCAATCTTTTCAAAGGGCACAACTAGGCGAGTGTTCTGCAGCATCGCCATAACATTGATTGCAGCCAGTGCGCCAGTGGTGGACAGGTACACGTGGGTGAAGCCGACGTTGCCTTCGTTAAAGCTCGCGTAGGTCGCCTGCACCCAGATTGCCACCGACAGGAACGCCGTCAGCGTCACTAGCAGTGAGAGGCCGCTGCGACGCTGTGCCATCCGGAAGATCCAGGGCGCACCGTACATGCCCAGCACGTAGAAGAACAGCATCTTGCTGACAAAGTCCCACGACCAGCTGGATGAGGCAAAAGGCGCCCATGCACTAATGAGGCCTGAAACGATGAGCTGAATCACCGGATGTACCCAGCGGAATGCTCGTGTGAGAATTGCAAATAGCGCCAGCGCCCACAGGAACCACAGGTAAGAAGTTGGCTCGATGACCGCGTGAAGCGTGTTGTAAATCCGCGGCCCCCACGCGCCGCGGTCCGCAATCGACGGCGGAGACACGATGCCATCGGCATCCACGTGCGTATATGGCATGAGGAAAAGCACGAAGTCACGCAGTGGAACCCAAATCACGTAGAGATAGACCATCACCCAGATTCGGCGATTGGCCAACTTATGCCACGACTCCTTGAGTGCCTTGCCGGCGAACAGACCAGATAGCAGGAAAAACAGCGGCATACGGATTGGTCCGAGGAAGAAGTTAATCCCCGCCCACTGCGCCGTGTAGTAACCGTGCGCTTGCAGCTCTGTGATGGCATGGCCAAGCACAACCAATAGAATGCACAGCCCCTTGGCCGCATCTACCCAGCCGACGCGCTGTTTCGGCGCACTCTTATGCCTTTTAGCTTTGGCTTCCGCTGCCGCGGGAGCGGCAGTTGGTGACATAGTGCTTCCCCGCTTCCCGACGACTCCGCGTAACCCTCAAAACCTTCAAAACCGTCAACACACGAAAACTCGCCCCATTGACTGTCACTCACCTTACCTAGCCACCCGGATTGCACTAATTCTGGGTGGCTAGGCCAGGAACCTAGAGAGAACCGCTGGGCTCCTCCGCCAGGTTGGCGAACCTGGAGTAGTGCAGCTGGTGGGCCACAGCAATGCTTCCGGTCGGTCCACCACGGTGCTTTGCGACGATAATATCCGCCTCACCAGCACGTTCATGGTCAGCCTCCTGCGAGTCCGGCCGGTAAATCAGCATGACGATATCGGCATCCTGCTCCAGTGAGCCCGACTCACGCAGGTCCGAGACCTGTGGCTTCTTATCCGTGCGAGCTTCCGGACCACGGTTCAGCTGCGAAATTGCAATCAGCGGTACCTCGAGTTCCTTCGCCAACAACTTGAGCTGACGGGAGAACTCCGAGACCTCTTGCTGTCTGGACTCGACTTTTTTACCCGAGCTCATCAGCTGCAGGTAGTCGACCACGATCATCTTCAGATCGTGCTTCTGCTTCAGCTGACGTGCCTTCGCGCGAATCTCCATCATGGTCAGGTTCGGCGAGTCATCAATAAACAGCGGAGCATCGCGGATCTTGTCGCCGACCTCGACCAACTTGGTCCAGTCCCGCTCATCCAGGTCACCGGAGCGCAAAGATGCCATGTTGATCTTCGCCTCTGCGGACATGATGCGCATCATGATTTCATTGCGCGACATCTCCAACGAGAAAATTGCGCTGGTCATGCCGTTGCGAATCGAGGCCGAACGCATGAAGTCCATCGCCAGCGTGGACTT
>NZ_KV836272.1:1430563-1453183 GCF_001838295.1 Corynebacterium sp. HMSC074C04 | reverse complement strand
CCCACACCCGGGCGAGCCGCAATAATCACCATCTGACCTGGGTGAAGACCGTTTGTCAGCTTGTCCAGGTTGGTAATCCCCGTCGGCACACCCTGCGCCAGACCGCCGTTTTGGGTAATAAGATCCAGTTCCTCCAGCGTGTCATCCAGGACATCGGCGATGGGAACGTAGTCATTCTTCGTGTTCTCACGTCCAACACTGAAGATGAGCTGCTGCGCCTCATCCACCAGCTGCTCCGGCTCCGTGTCCTCCGCGCCCGCATAGCCGATCTGGGCGATCTTCGTGCCGGCCTCTACCAGGCGACGGATTGTCGCCTTCTCCGCAACAATGCGGGCATAGAACTGCGCATTCGCCGCCGTTGGCACCAGGGAGGCCAAGGTGTGCAGGTACAGCGGACCACCGATGCGCTCCAGGTCTCCAGTTCGATCCAGACGACCTGCCAGCAAAATGGGGTCAATTTCCGAGGACTCACCGTAGAGGTGCAAAATCGCCGAGTAAATCGTCTGGTGCGCCGGTCGGTAAAAATCCTCCGGTGTCAGCTGCTCGTACACATCCGCAACGACCTCTGAGTTCAGCAGCATCGCGCCGAGCACACTCTGCTCCGCCTCGATATTGTGCGGCGGCGTGCGCTCAAAAGTCGCGCCAGCGACCGCACTCGCACGAGCGCCACGACCACGGTCTCGCTCCCAGTCCCGCGCCCCAGATCCGCTTGCCGACGATCCGTTGCCCGAGCTCTGCGAGAAAGAATACTCCTCCGGTGGAGCATCCTCTACCGGCGGTTCCGGGGGCAGCGGAACGTCATCGAAAGAATCATCGTGGGAACTTACCGAGTAGGACGACGCCTCGTCCCCTGCTCCTGAATGACCACCATCACCTACAGGCTGACTCATCGTGAGCAGCTCCTCCCCTTCTGGACCACTTAGGTGCCTTTTCAACCCTGTTGCTGACTGACCGTCACATTCAATATGTCTGTTCCGACCGCCAGCACTGGACACCTGACTACCTACCGCAGTTATACCTGTTCGAGCGGATTGACGGACCTGTAAAAGTACCCTTGAAGGCCCCAGAAAACAATCTTCTACGGCGTTTATCCCCGAAGTTATCCACAGCACCTGTGGATAGGCCTGGGGAGAACATGTGCACAATCAAGAAAAGTCCAGGTGAACGGTCCGTAACCCTAAACCGCCGCTTGAATGTTAACGGGGGTAGCGGAGTTTCAACCCGAAAATATTCTATCTACGCAGGTCAGTACATATTTGCCTTAATCCTGCACAAATGTAATCCTCTGTTGCCCTTTTAGCATCGATGCTGCTCATGCGGAGATTATTAACGATGAATTAATAAAAATCTCGCGTTCTCCAGAAAAGTTATCCACGGCAGCCAGGCAAGTTACCCACAGGTTTATCCACAACAATCATCGTTAGCCTGTGGACAAGTCGTAGATGCTCTTTCCAGCACCTGCGTAAAAGGCTTTAAGCCAGCCTTAAACCACGAAAAGCCCCGACCTTTCACTACGAAAGATCAGAGCTTCACGTGTGCTGTTGTCATTGGGCCTCAGAGCCCGCGCACATCCTTAGGCGCGGCGCTCGTCGGCCGCCGTCAAAGTAAAAACTTTAAACCGCGAACTTACGCGGCGACGACCTGTACGGAAACATGCGCGGTAATCTGCGGGTGCAGCGCGATGTCAACGGTGTGCTTACCAAGGGACTTGATCTGGCTCGGAGCAAGCACGACTGCGCGCTTGTCGATAGCCTGACCGGAAGCCTTACGAACTGCATCGGCGATGTCACCCTTGGTGACGGAACCGAACAGCTTGCCATTTTCCGAAGCCTTCACAGCAACGGAGACGTTGTCGAGCGAATCAATCTTCTGCTTGACTTCACGTGCATGGTCGAGGTCGCGGATAGCGCGAGCCTCCTGGGCACGACGAATGCCCTCGATCTGCTTTTCTGCGCCGCGGGTGGCAACAATTGCCAGTCCGCGAGGAAGCAGGTAGTTACGTCCGTAGCCGGCCTTGACCTCAACGATGTCGCCTGCGACACCGAGCTTGTCAACGTCGGCGGTGAGGATCAGCTTCATGATCCCTGCCTTTCGCTGGATATGTCTTTAAAAGATTATGAGAATTGTGGATGCTAAATCTGCTGCAAACTAGTCACGTAGTGCCGTGGCTGGAAGGAGCTTAGAACGGAGGCTCATCGCCGCCGAAGCCGCCACCGGCCGGAGGAGCTGAGTTCCACGGATCTTCCGCAGGAGCTCCGCCACCAAAACCGCGATCACTCTGTCCACCCTGGTTGCCTTGGTTTCCACCAAAGCCACCGCCGAAACCACCACCGGCATTTCCACCTTGGCCGCGGTTACCGCCGCCAAAGTTTCCACCGCCGTTGCGTGGAGTGCGCGTGACCTGAGCTCGAGCGAACTTCAGGGACGGACCCACCTCATCGACCTCAACCTCAAAGACGGTACGACGCTCGCCCTCGCGGGTCTCGTAGCTGCGCTGGCGCAGACGACCCTGGACGATGACACGCATGCCCTTGGAGAGACTTTCGACAGCGTTCTCCGCTGCCTCACGCCACAGGCTGCAGGTGAGGAACATGCCCTCGCCGTCAACCCACTGGCCATCTCGGTACACCCGCGGAGTCGACGCGACGCGGAAATTCGCCACGGCGGTGCCGTTCTGGGTGTACTTAAGCTCCGGGTCAGCAACCAGGTTGCCAACCACTGTGATTTGTACGTCTCCCTGAGCCATGCTTCTTCTCCTCGGTTGTATTCTGTCGAGCTGATGATGGGGCTTTCGCCCGCTATCCTACGGCTTTCGCATTACCGGTGTGCCCCATTCGAGCACTCTGGATACGCAAATATGACGCAGATTAACGATCAACCCGCAGCACCTTGGTGCGCAGGATGCTGTCGTTCAGATTCAGACGACGGTCGAGTTCCAGCACGGTTGCGGACTCGCAGGTGAGGTCGACGACAACGTAGATGCCGTCTTCCTTCTTCTCGATCGGGTAGGCGAGGTGGCGCTTACCCCAGATGTCCACCTTCTCCACCTTGCCGTTCTCCTTGCGGACAACGTCGAGGTACTTCTCCAGGGACGGGCCTACGGTGCGCTCATCCTGAGACGGATCGATAATAATCATTACTTCGTAGTGACGCACGGACCTCATCACCTCCTATGGTCTAGTTCTTGTATTTCGGCTACACAGCGTGGTGCGCTGGCACTATCTTTCATGCCAGCCGCTATGCAGCAGGAGGATCGTTGCGTCAAGCAACCCTGCCAGGGTACCGCAGGCAGAGGTATATGTCCTAATCGCAGGCGCCGTCGGCAAGCAGTACTGGCAAGCGGCGTCGGGGCGCCGAATTCAAAGAGACGCACACAGAGCTACTGCGTGCGTCTCTTTAAATTGTGAAGTTGTCGCGTGCTTGGTGGGCAGTTAGCGCTCTAACAACTAACTATCAGGCCTGCGTCCTACATTGCTGTCGAGGAAGCATGCGCCAACGCAATAATCACCGGAATGACTGTCGCGAACAGGAAAGCTGCCAGACACAGAACCCAAATGATTGCTGTTTTCCACTTCTGCATGAAGCCCCAAAAAGCCGTGCCGAACATCAGGAAGCCAATCGCGACGCAGACGATGGTGAAAATCACCCACGTATCCACTTACTGTCCACCCCCAGAGTTACCAGGGTCTCCGCCGCCTTCATTGCCACCACCGAGACCACCGCCCCCTGGAAGCGGGATGGGCAGCAGGTCAGCGATTCCGCCACCGCCACCACCGCCGCCGTCGCCGCCCGGAAGCGGAAGTGGTGCAGGCTGCTCATTGGAGGACTCAGGGGTCGACTCCTCGGATGACTCCTGTTCGGTGGTCTCCGGGGCATAGTCCTGGCCATAGTTAGAGTCAGAGGTCGACGGCGCCTGGTACTGCGGTGCACCTGCGACACCGCCGATTGGTTCCGGCTTAGTGAAGTACTCAAAGTCCTCGTTAGCCAGTGCGTTATCCATGGTGTACTTCCACAAATCACCCGGGGTTTGGGCACCATACATGACTCCACCGTAGGAGTTGTAGAGCGCCGAACCATCGACGTTGCCAACCCATACTGCGGTCGACAGCTGCGGGGTCGAACCAATCATCCACGCATCCTTGTTCTGGCCGGTGTCACCCAACTGCGTAGTACCGGTCTTGGCAGCCGACGGGCGACCACCGCCCAAAGGCTTGTTACTGTAGCCCGCAATGGGCTCCATGGCTGATATCACGTTGGTGGCCACTGCCTTAGAGACTCGACGGTCACCCTTGTCGGCATTGGACTCGTAAACGATCTCACCCTTGGAGTTTTCGACCTTCTCTACGAAGTGCGTCTGCTGGTAGACGCCGTCATTAGTCAGCGTAGCCAGACCAACAGCCATATCCAGCGGACGTGAGAGGTACTGACCCAGGGTGATGCCGTCCTGCGAGTGGCCATTGTCATCCATCAGAGTCTTTTCAATACCCGGGATCGACTCGGCCACACCCAGGCGATGAGCCATCTTGGCGGTGTCATCCGGGCCATTCTTCAGGTCACGCTGCAGGCGAATAAACGGGGTGTTCAGCGACTGCTTCAGGGACTCGTAAATCGGGAGAACACCACCGCCGGCGCCACCGGAGTTGTACAGAGTAGCGTTACCGGACTGGACAGGTGCCGAAGAGTACTGCGCGGTCAGAGGAATGCCCTGATCAAGCGCTGCTGCCAGCGCAAAGATCTTGAAAGTAGAACCGGTCTGCAGACCGCTGTTCGCGTAGTCCCAACCAGTCGGATCATCGCCACCGTAGTAGGCGCGGACAGCACCGGTCTTCGGCTCCACCGAGACGATGGCGGCGCGCAGACCTGTTGACTGGTCGACGTAGTTCTCCATCGCATCCAGGGCAGCCTGCTGCACCGTCGGGTCAATGGTCGTCGTAATGCGAAGGCCGCCAGTGTTGACCTCCTGCTCGGAGATTCCCTCGCGCTCCAACTCAGCCAGCACCTGATTCTTAATCATGGCAGCCGGGCCGGGCTCCGGAGCCTGCTTCGGCGCCAACGCCGGATCGATGGTCTCCGGGTACTGCATTCCCGCGCGGTCCTGCGGCGAGACGATGTTCATCTCCACCAGGCCATCGAGGACGTAGTTCCAACGCTGCTCCGCCTCTGGACGGTTAGTCCACGGATCCAGTGCGGATGGACGCTGAATCGAGGCCGCCAGCACAGCACCCTCTTCGGCATTCAGCTCACCGACTTCCTTACCGAAGTAGGCCTTCGACGCTGCCGCGATACCGTATGCGTTACGACCAAAGTAAATCGTGTTGAGGTAGGCCTCAAGGATTTCGTCCTTAGTCCACTCCCGCGCCATCTTCGCCGACATCACCAATTCCTTGGCCTTACGGTTCAGCGTGCGCTCATTGCCCACCACAGCATTCTTGACGTACTGCTGCGTAATGGTCGATCCGCCACCGGCACTGGAATTACCAGTCACGACTCCCAGAGCCGCACGGCCATAACCGGTCAGGGAGAAACCCGGGTTGGTATAGAAATCACGATCCTCGGCTGCCAGCACTGCATTGCGTACAGCATCCGGCACCTTGTCGATTGTGATGTTGCTTCGGTTACCGCCCTCGGGGACGATGCGCGTGATTTCCTTTTCACCAGTACGGTCATAAATCACCGCAATCTGGCTATTGGCCAACTCCTCTGGCTCCGGCACGTCCGTTGTCGCATAAGCAACACCGAACACAACTACCGGCAACAGCACGACCAACGCCACGGCTAGACCGAGCCACGCTAAAATTCGCCGCTTATTATCAGTCGGCTGTTCTTCCTGTGCCATCGAGCTTTCCTCTTCATGGTCATCTGGTTCATGGTCATCTGGGGCGTACTGCCCCTTCGCCGGGTCCAGCTCGCTTGCCGACGTCATCTCTGAATCGGTGGCCAGACCCTCGTCATTGCCACCGACCGAAACAGCATCAATGCTGTCGCTGGAATCGTCGTCAAGCGATGCGTCATCGGAGCGTGCGTGCGTATTGAAGGAATCAGCATCCGGCTGATCCCACCACTCGTCTGATGAATTAGAACCCTGGCCCTCGTGAGGGCTGTTAGGACCGCCTGGGCTATCGGGTCGATCATTGCTCACGGGTGCTCTCCCTAGTTTTCTGACTCTTCTCGAGCTGCCTGAAGTGTCCGGGTCAGGAAACTCCACTTGCAGTCGGGGCACACCTCAACTTCTTTGACGGTGCACGAACCATATTCATTAACTATTGCGGATAATTCGTTTTCAGTACAAGCAGAGCCGGAACGACGGCCCAAGTTTTCTCCGAACACCCAGAATACGAGTCGGAGATGGAATTTGCGACATACTGGGCACTCTTCCTGGGACTTTCTGCCGTGAAAACGCGCGGCAGCGACCAGCCGAGCATCGGCATCACAGAGTGATTTCCGTGAAATCTCCCCTACACGCCACTGCTCCAATAACTGCTTCTTGAGCAAGGAGTGATCAATCTCGCCCTGCCATGTCATCACGAAGACAGATTAGCAGGCTCGTGCGGGCTGGTTTCACCCCCGCTTTATCGGTAAACACATGCCCCCTCACGGTTCGGGCATCGGCAAAAAACGCATAAAGGTATAACGTCACGCTCGTTACCTCAATGCGCGCGCCCACTCACGGCCGCACCGCTGGCGCAAGGTCCTGGTGCGGGGTTCTGATGCTAGGTCTTGATGCGAGTTCCCGGTGTGAGTTCCCGGCGCGAGGTCAAAGCCTCCGAGCACATAGTTTCAAGGAGAATTACTAAATGAGTTCAATTCGCGTCGCTATCGTCGGCGTCGGCAACTGCGCCTCTTCCCTGGTGCAGGGTGTCGAGTTCTACCGCGATGCAAAGCCCGATGAGACCATTCCTGGCCTCATGCACGTCGTCTTCGGCGACTACCACGTCTCCGATGTCGAGTTCGTCGCAGCTTTCGACGTTGACGACAAGAAGGTCGGCAAGGACCTCTCCGAGGCCATTGTTTCCTCCGAAAACTGCACCATCAAGATTGCCGATGTCCCGACTCTCGGCGTTGAGGTTCAGCGCGGCCCGACCCTGGACGGCGTTGGCAAGTACTACGCGGACACCATCGACGAATCCCCGGCTGAACCGGTCGACGTAGTTCAGGCGCTGAAGGACGCCAAGGTCGATGTCCTGGTCTCCTACCTGCCGGTCGGTTCCGAGCAGGCCGACAAGTTCTACGCACAGTGTGCCATTGACGCTGGTGTGGCCTTCGTCAACGCCCTGCCGGTCTTCATCGCATCCGACCCGGAGTGGGCCAAGAAGTTCGAAGACGCGGGCGTTCCGATTGTCGGCGACGATATCAAGAGCCAGGTCGGCGCAACCATCACCCACCGCGTCATGGCCAAGCTGTTTGAAGACCGCGGTGTTCGCCTCGAGCGCACCCTGCAGCTCAACGTCGGCGGCAACATGGACTTCAAGAACATGCTCGAGCGCGACCGCCTCGAGTCCAAGAAGATCTCCAAGACCCAGGCTGTCACCTCCAACCTCACCGGTCCGCTGGCCGGCAAGATCGATGACCGCAACGTCCACATCGGCCCGTCGGACTGGGTGGACTGGCTGGATGACCGCAAGTGGGCCTACGTCCGACTCGAGGGCAAGGCCTTCGGCGAGGTGCCGCTGAACCTTGAGTACAAGCTCGAGGTCTGGGACTCCCCGAACTCCGCCGGCATCATCATCGATGCTGTTCGCGCGGCCAAAATCGCCAAGGATCGCGGCATCGGCGGCCCGGTTTACGCCGCTTCTTCCTACCTGATGAAGTCCCCGCCGAAGCAGCTTGCCGACGATGTTGCGCGAGCACAGCTCGAAGCATTTATTAAGGGCGAAGACTAAAAGGTACAAGCACTCAAAAGTACAAGCGAGCAGCTCCGAGAGCATGTTCCTTGAAAAGCGCCAGCCGGTTACCCGTGCAGTAGACGCTGGCGCTTTTGTGCTCCTCTATCCCCTATCCTCCCCGTTTCCTTCCACGCCCTCCTCGCCCTACTCGCTGCTGCGCCCACCTCGTCCCTGCCATGGATGCGTGCGCTGCAGTCGTCGTAAAGCTGACAGCAATACATCCGAGAGGATTGATTCGCGAGATATATCGCAAGCCGAAAGTATTCGCGAGAGTAGCCGGATGGCTACCTCCAAGCCAACGTTCTAAGTACAGAAGAAGTGACACTTTAGGGGGTTTCTGCCAGCGCCGAAAAAACCTTATACGCAGATAGGTTTAATGCTTTGTACTGGGGTTTTAGATGATCGATGGAGGATTCCTAATGATTTCATTGCCGAAATCACCAGTTGTAGAAAAATAAATAGCACCCCAAATAAATTTCGTATTGGCAACTAGCGCTGTTCGCATATAACATCGTCGCTATGACATTATCTTCGGGCTCGATTGGCAATCCTAATGCCGTTACTCCTCTGTCGCTCGCTAAGCGCATTCGCCCTCTCCTGACTCGCGCTGAGCTGCTCTACAGCCGCCGCTCCTCGGAGTCCCAGCTCAGTCGTGCGCAGCTGTCCATCATGATGACCCTGGAGGCACTGGGCGCCTGCCGTATCAGCCAGTTGGCTGAGGCCGAGGCCATCCGCATGCCCACCGCCTCCAACGCCGTGCACCACTTGGAGGTCGCCGGCATGGTGGAGCGCGTCCGCGACAGCAAAGACCGCCGTGGCGTCCGCGTTGAACTGACCGACCGTGGCCGTGAAGAACTGCACCGTGTTTCTGAAGAGCGCAATCAGCAGATGGCTGAAATGTTCAGCACGCTGACCCAGGAAGAGCTGGAATTTGGCGCTGGTCTTGAGACGATTCTGTCCAAGATTCTCGAAAACTACCCGGAGCATCCAAAGACAAACCCAAGCGTCTAGTCTCTTTTTCAGCTTAGCCCTGCCCTCTTTAAGCCCACAGGCAGGGTACATAGCTTTTACACGTCATCAGTGCCGTTTTATATATGCCCGCCTATCCACGTAGGCTATTACCCAGAAGCACCACTTGGATATTTCTGAGTAATCACAGGAGGATTAGCGATGGCTTCCCGCCCGCTTCGTATCATGATTGCGTGGCGTCCAGGCGAGTACGGCACCGAAACGCTTGCTTACGCCGCTTGGTTAGCTCGCACCACGAAGGTGCAGATTCGCATCGTCAGCGCACTGTCGCGCGGCTGGCCGCTGACCTCACTGGCTCGGCTGAGCACCAATGACTCCTGGGTTGCCCACGAAACCGAGTCTCTTGAAAAAATCATCAAGGATGAGCTAAAGCTCGCTGGCCTGCGCAAGGGCATGCTTGACGACGATGCCGTGCGGATCATCGAATCCTCCAGCGAATCTACAACTATCTGCAACGAGGCCGAAGAATTCGAAGCTGATATGGTTCTGCTTGGCACGCGCCGAAGCAATACCAAGGACTGGGCCGCCAAGAACCGCAGTCGCTTTACCGCGGGGTCGACTTCGGATGCGCTGCTGCACTACTCGCCAACTCCACTGGGGCTGGCTATCCCCGGCGCGAAACTTTCTAAGCATGGTGTGACCCGTGTCAGCATTTGTTACATTGACACTCCGCAGTCGCACCACGCATTGAATAAGGCTGCTGACCTGGCACACCGTTGGGAAGTTCCCCTGCGTCTGGTCTCGTTTACGCCCCGCGGTGCGACCATGTACCCGACGGAGAACGGCTACGGCCCCTCCTCGGACCTGATGATTGAGTGGCGCGAGCAGGCGATGGGGCTGCTCGACCGCGGTACCGACCGCGCGCATACCCGTTCCCCAGATCTGTCCATCGATGCGGACGTGGCCTCCGGCAACGGTTGGGAAGAGGCCATTCAGTCCATCAAATGGAAGAAGGGGGACTTGCTCGTTTTGGGTTCGTCTACTCTTGGCCCATTCGGACGAATCTTCATCGGATCGTCGACTAACCACATCGTTCGCCACAGCCCGGTGCCAATGCTGATTACTCCGGCCTAGTATGGCAAGCACATCAGAAGGGATTTAGAGGCGAGGGGAGCAGATGGTGGATAACGCACCGGGGCACAGTAAACCGGAGCGCAGCGAGGATGAAATCTTCGACGAGCTTGAGCGCAAGATGTATTCCGGCAGGCGCGCCTACATCTACACCGCGGGTGTGATTCTTACTACGCTGCTCGCGGGCCTCATTATCGGCATCGCTGGCGCGATTGTCGGTGGCCCCACCTGTGATGCGGATAAGTCCAGCTTCCTCTGCTCCCGCACGTGGGAGATTCTTTTTCCCGTTGTTCCAGGCGTAATCTCCCTGGTTGGCTGCCTTTTTGGTTTCTGGCAGACCTACGTGGAGTGGAAGAACTTCCGCAACTGGCGCCCGTGGCTCGCCATGTGCTGGGTGCTCATGCCCTTCACTTTGATGTGGATGCTCTCCACATTCGGCGTCCTGATTCTGGGCGTTAAGTAGGGGTAAGAGGCGGCCAGCCTCGACGCCACCCTCTTGAGGTTTTTGCGAGAACGCCTCAAGCGAGAAAGTGTCTGGGCTTATGGCAAATTTGAGCCGATTTTAGGCCTTAAACTGCCATAACCCCAGACACTTTCTTGTACGCACTGGCCTCCCTGGCTACTTCTTCACAACCAGGTTGACCATCTTGCCCGGAACGACAATGACCTTCACGATATTGCCACCGGCGCTCTCCACCGCTGCGACAACCTTTTCGTCGGCACGCGCGACGGCCTCGATATCCTCGCGGGAAGCATCGGTAGCCACGTCAATGCGGGCACGGACCTTGCCGTTGATCTGAACTGGCAGCTCAACGGTGTCATCGACCAGCCACTTCTCGTCAACTGCCGGCCACGGACCGTGCGCCAGGGACTCGGAGTGGCCGAGGCGGCTCCACATTTCCTCCGCGATGTGCGGTGCCACCGGGCCCAGCATGAGAGCCAGCGGCTCCACAGCGGCGCGCGGTGCACCGGCCGATCCGTAGGTCTTGGTCAGGTAGTTGACGTACTCAATGAGCTTTGCGACGGCCGTGTTGTCACGCAGTTCTGCGTAGTCAGAGGTAACCCCTTCCACGGTGCGGTTGAGCGCCTTGAGGTCGTCGTCGGAAAGCGCTGCGTCCGTGACGGCGAGCTCACCGGAGTCCTCATTGACCACCAGACGCCAAGCGCGCTGGAGGAAGCGCTGCGAGCCGACCAGGTCCTTCGTCGCCCACGGGCGGGAAGTGTCGAGTGGGCCCATGGCCATTTCGTAGACGCGCAAGGTGTCGGCGCCGTAGTTGTCGCAGACCTCGTCGGGGGAGACGGCGTTCTTCAGAGACTTGCCCATCTTGCCGTACTCCTGGAAAACCTCCAGGTCAGAGCCGTCTTCGGCGCCACCTGGAATGAAGAACTTACCATCGCGCTCAACTACCTGATCCGCCGGCTGGTAGACACCACGAGCATCGGTGTAGGCGTAGGCCTGAATGTAGCCCTGGTTGAACAGACGGCGGTACGGCTCCTTGGAGGTCACGTAGCCGAGGTCGAAGAGGACCTTGTGCCAGAAGCGGGAGTAGAGCAGGTGCAGCACCGCGTGCTCGACGCCGCCGACGTAGAGGTCGACGCCGCCTGGATCGTCCTTGCCGTGCGTCTCCGGACGGGGGCCGGTCCAGTAGCGCTCGTTTTCCAGGTCAACGAACTTTTCAGCGTTGTTCGGGTCGATGTAGCGCAGCTGGTACCAGGAGGAACCTGCCCAGTTCGGCATGACGTTGGTGTCTCGGCGGTACTTCTTCTTGCCGTCTCCGAGGTCGAGCTCGACGTTGACCCAGTCAGTGGCCTTGTCCAGTGGGGCCTTTGGCTCGGTGTCGGCATCGTCCGGGTCGAATGTGACCGGCTTGTAGTCCTCGACCTCCGGGAGCTCGACCGGAAGCATGGACTCGGGCAGTGCGTGGGCGTGACCGTCCTCGTCGTAGACGATGGGGAAGGGCTCGCCCCAGTAGCGCTGGCGGGCGAACAGCCAGTCGCGCAGCTTGTACTGGACCTTCTCGTGGCCAGTACCTTCCTTCTCCAACCACTCAATGACGGTGGCGATGGCGGTGTCCTTGTCCAGGCCATTGATGTCCAGGCCGGAGTCATTGGCGGAGTTCACGCACGTACCGTTACCGACGTACGCCTCCTTTGCAATGTCACCGCCTTCAACGACCTCGCGGATTGGCAGACCGAAGGCAGTGGCGAACTCGTAGTCGCGCTCATCGTGGGCCGGGACAGCCATGATGGCACCGGTGCCGTAGCCAATCAGGACGTAGTCGGAAATGAATACCGGCACCTGTTCGCCGCTGACCGGGTTGGTGGCGTAAGCACCCAGGAAGACGCCGGTTTTCTCCTTGTTCTCCTGGCGTTCCAGGTCGGACTTGGAGGCAATTGCGGCGCGGTAAACGGCGACGGCCTCAGCTGGGGTTTCCTTGCCGAAGGTCCAGCGCTCATCCACACCCTCGTAGGAACCGCTGCCGGCTTCGACCAGCTGATCCACCAGCTCGTGCTCAGGAGCGAGCACCATGTAGGAGGCTCCGAAGAGAGTGTCCGGGCGAGTGGTGAAGACCCTGATCTTGGTGGAGACCTTCGGGCCGACCTCAGCTGCGAAGTCGACCTCAGCACCGCGGGAGCGACCGATCCAGTTACGCTGCATGGACTTGACCTTGTCCGGCCAGTCCAGCAGCTCCAGATCATCGACCAGGCGGTCGGCGTAAGCGGTGATGCGCATCATCCACTGGCCCAGCCGCTTGCGGAACACCGGGAAGTTACCGCGCTCCGAACGACCTTCGGCGGTCACTTCCTCGTTGGACAGCACAGTGCCGAGGCCCGGGCACCAGTTGACCATCGAATTCGACTGGTAGACCAAGCGGAACTCATCCACAGCTTCGCGCTGCTCAGCCTCGCTGAGCTCAGCGTAGACGCGACCGTCCTTGGTAGCCATCTCGCCGGACTCCAACAGCGGAATCAGCTCATCGATACGACGGGCCTTCTTTTGATCCTCATCGAACCAGGCGTTGTAAATCTGCAGGAAAATCCACTGCGTCCACTTGTAGTAGTCCTGGTCAGTGGTCGCGAAAACACGACGGCGGTCATGGCCAAGCCCCAGGCGGCCCAGCTGGCGCTCCATGTTGGCGATATTCGCTTCCGTCGTCACGCGCGGGTGCGTACCGGTCTGGATTGCGAACTGCTCCGCCGGCAGACCGAAGGCGTCGTAGCCCAGGGTGTGCAGCACGTTTGCGCCCTGCATACGGTGGAAGCGCGCGAAGACGTCGGTGGCGATGTAACCCAGTGGGTGGCCTACGTGCAGACCGACGCCTGACGGGTACGGGAACATGTCCTGGACGAAAAGCTTGTCTTTCGGCGGAGTCGAGCCGTCGGCAGCTGCCAAATCGCCCACCGGGTTGGGGGCGTAGAAGGTGCCGTTATCTTTCCAATACGCCTGCCACTTTCCCTCTAGCTGAGTCGCCAGCTCGGGGGAGTAGCGGTATTCAGTGGCTTCTGCCGAGGACGAGGACTTTTCGCTGTTGGTCATGGTCTCACAGTCTAATAGGTGCGTTTGGCACGTGCCCAACCACCTATATAAATTGGAAGCATGATTGTCATCCCTGTAATTACCCTGGTTCTGGCTGTTTGCATAGCCGTTGTCGCTGGTTTGGCATGGTCGGCGAAGCTGCCGGGTAATAACTGGATTGGAATTCGTGCGCCCGAGGCTCGAAAGTCCCAGGAAAACTGGGATATTACGCACCGCGTTGCCGGGCCGCCGTGGGCTGTGTCCGCCGTCGCTTTCCTCGGCGCCGCCATGCTCGCCTTCCTCGCCATCCGCCCGGAGGCCTCTGGTTGGATGTGGCTGTGGTACGCCGTCGCTCTGCTCGCCGGTATCGCCATGCTCGGCGTTGGTGCGGCGATCGGCTCGCACACCATCGCGCTTTACGACGCCAAGGTCTCCGCGGAGTCCGGCTCCGGTTGTGGGTGCGGTGACGGTGACAGCGGCTGTGGCTGTGGCTCCGCCACCACTGATGCCGCCGACACTGCAGCTGATGATGCCTGCTGCTCCGACAACCCAGCAGCAGACTGCGGTGTCTCCGGTGGCTGCAGCTCCTGTGGCCTGGAAGGACTGTGCACGGACAAGGGCTCATCCGCGAATGCCGCTTTCAAGCCTGTGGACAAGGATGCGCTGCGCAAGGCAGCTGAGCAGAAGAAGTAAAAAATTATTGCAGAGAAAAGCTTCTGCAAAATAGTAAGACAACTTCTGGTTGCCCACTAAACTATTTGTCCATGTGGCAACGAATTGTGAGTTGGCGTCCAGATCCCCTCATCGTCGGTATCGTTGCTGCAGCGATACTGGCGATTTTTTTTCCTGCAAGCGGCACTACCGCTGAGGTTTTCAGCTGGGCAACGAAGATCGCCATCGGCTTCTTGTTCTTCCTCTATGGTGCGCGTTTGAGTCCGCAGGATGCGTTGGCCGGCGTTAAGCATTGGCGGCTGCACATAACCATTCTGGCTTTCACATTCGTGCTGTTCCCAATCCTCGGCCTGCTGATGAAACCCCTGGATTGGTTTCTCTCTCCTGGCCTCTACCTGGGCATTCTGTACATGACGCTGGCCCCGTCAACGGTGCAGTCGAGTGTGAACTTCACCTCCATCGCCAAGGGCAATGTCGCCGGCGCAATCGTCAGTGCCTCGGCTTCTAACCTGCTGGGCATCGTCGTCACACCGGTGCTCGTGATGCTGTTGATGGCCACTGGTGGCGGCGTTCATGTGGATTCGTCGGTGTTCTTGGATATTTCGCTGCAGTTGCTGCTGCCGTTCGCAATCGGCCAGCTCACTCGCCGTTGGACCCTGAAGTTTGCCGCCGCGAAGACGACTAAGAACGTTGACCGACTTTCCATCGCACTGGTTGTCTATGCCGCGTTCTCCGAGGGCATGGTGCAGGGCATTTGGTCGAAGGTGCCGGCCGGCGACATCGTCATCCTCTGTGTGCTCTCGGTAGTGCTGGTGGAATTCGTTTTGCGGCTGTCCGGTTTCGTCGCAAAGAAGATGGGCTTCGACCGCAAGGACCGCATTGCCATTCAGTTCTGCGGTTCGAAGAAGTCCCTGGCCACTGGCCTGCCAATGGCCGCCGTTATCTTCGGTGCCGATGCCAGCCTCTACATTTTGCCGCTGATGATTTTCCACCAGATTCAGCTGATGATCTGTGCGGTCTACGCCGCTCGCTGGGGCAAGGAAGCAGAAGCTGAGCCGGAGCCACAACCCGCTTAACGCGGTCTAGGGCATGGAACCGAGGGGCGAATCCGGCTTGGCACATATACTGGGGCGCACAACATAAGGTTCGGTTTTAAACGAGCAAACGAAAGTGTGAGATTCAGTATGGCTAACGAGAATCCGGCTCCATTCTCTCCGGAACAGCGCGCCGCAGAAGAGACCGCGATCAATGAGTTCTGGTCGTGGTGGAACTCTTTTGGCGCCGATGCGCTCGACTCTATGTTTAGTGTCCAACTCGGTATCGATGGTGCCCCGAACGCCGCCGATGTGGACATTATTGATGTCCAGAAGGAGGTCGGCGGGCGCATCGCCGCCATTAATGACCGGCTCATCTGGGGGTTTGAGGCTGGCGCTCCGTATTCTCGCCATCTTCTGACTGTGAGCGCTGCCGGCGATCCAGAGCTGCGCCCGGTCGCTCGCCGTTGGCTGGAGGCCGCGCCTGACGACGGCGCGGTGTGGTCTTTCACCGACCTCCGCCAGGCGGATCCGGCGATGAAGCTGTCGCTGGGGGATGTCGCAGCTACGTTGGTTGCACAGGGTGCTCTCGAGGCCGATGCTCCCGCCGAGGTCGATCCGGCAGACGCCCGCGTGGCTGTTAGCAGTGGTCATGGGGCAGTGGACGTTCGCCTATTCCACCCGCTGTTCCCGGCAATTGCTCAGTTGGAGGACGGTGAGCGCTTGGTAGCTCAGCTAGGTTTCACACTGCTGCAGCTGGCTCTGGGAGAGGAGGACTTCGGCCTGTGGCTGCGCGGTTTCGCCTTCGCTGGCGAGGAGCCGGAAGATGCTATCCCGCTACCGGAGCTGGGCGGTGTCGTCGAGCAGCTCGCGGAAGAGTGCCCGGAGTGGCTCACCATTGATGCCGAAGCCAACGGCCAGCCGCTCGTCGTCGCTACTCGCGCTCCGATTACGCAGCTGGTGAGCCCGACTATGACGCAGCATGTGCTGATTCAGCTCATGCTCGCTCACATTGACGACAAGGGCTTGCCGACGGACGAGTCGAAGGAATCCCTCTCCGAGTTCAATACCGCTGCCGCTGAAGCCATCGCTGAGGACAAGGGTATTTTTGTCGCAACTGAGCAGTCCGACGGTATGGCTCTGCTGCACTTCTTTATTGACCCGGCATCTGATGCGGAGGCGGGTCTGCGAGCTGTTGCGCAGACGTGGACCGACGGAGAGCACGTTGTCGACACCGCTTACGATCCAGCTTGGCAGCGCGTCGGCCACCTGCGCGTGTAGATTGGTTTTTTGTTATGAACGCTCGTCATCGTCTTACTCCGCGACCATCTCGCGCGATTCGCCTGGGGCTTACCGGTGTCATCGCTGTCACCAGCCTTCCGCTGGCAGCCGGGAACGTCGCTGCGGCTCCGCAGCCGAAACTGACTCCACAGGGCACTATTAATGCTCCGGGGCGCACCCAGATCAGCTTTACCCACACCCCGACCGGCGCTCACTACGGTACGGCCAACGAGAATGAAGCTCGTCCGGGGCTGTCGATTGTCAAGCTCTACATTGCCGACTACGTCTTCAAGCACGGCACCGAAGCGGACAAGGCGAAGGCCACACAGATGATTCGCTACTCCGATGACAACATTGCCAGCGAGCTCTACGGCCGTTACCCGGACTCCATTAACGCCACGGCGCGTGAGTACGGCCTCAGCAACACCCACGGTGCGGGCCACTGGGGCAATTCCACGACTTCCAGCGCTGACACCGTGAAGTTCCTGGAGGCCAAGAAGCGCGAGAACCCTTCCGACCCGGTGCTGGTTGCTATGAGCACCGCGTCACCTGTGGCAGCGGATGGCTACCGTCAGGATTACGGCACCGCCACGCTGCCTGGTGTTATTGGCACAAAGTGGGGTTGGTCCGATGACCGTCAGAGCGTTCACGCCTCGGCGTCCATTGGTCCTGACTTCAGCGTCGCTGCTAACACCTACGGCACCAAGGAAGCTCACACCAGCGATGTTCAGAATGCGTTCGGTGGCACGGTGGGCACTCCACCACTGCCTGGTCTGCCCGACAGCCCGAGCCTGCCCAACATCCCAGGCGTCCCGAATCTGTCCGAGAGCCCGAATCTCGGCGAACTACTGAACTTGCCGGAATCCCCGCAGCTGCCGCAGATTCCGGGGCTGCCGAACTTCACAGGCCAGGTACCGGCGCAGTTCTAGCCACTGACCGCTAGCCGCTGGCACCGTCTCACACAGCGCTTACGCAGCGCACCTCACGCGACAAGGTTCACGAGGGCCATATACAGCGCCGTGCCTACGAATATCGAGATCACGGTGTTGCGCCGCCACCAGTGCAGGAAGATGGTGACGACCAGCGCCACAGGCACGGCCCAGGCAGCGCCGGGGTCGCCACCCTCACCGCTGAGCCCCAACCGTCCAAAGACGGTGTAAACCACCAGCGCCATCATGACTCCAACAGGCATGGTCGTGCCGAGGAATTCGAACAGGGGAGAGCCCTTCAGGGTCCGCACGAACGCAAACGGCAGTGCGCGCAACGCAACTGTCACTGCGCCCATCGCAAAGAGCGCGGCTAGCACATAGCCGGAATCGGGCATCGCGGTCATGCTCGCTCTCCCTCCGTTACACGCTGATTGCTTGACGACGTCATGCGCATCACCCGATCTACTCGTGGTGACCACACGCGCAACAGCAGCATGCCGAAGTACATCAACAACCCGATGACCAGCATCTGGTTCGGGTTAATCAGCCACCCGACCAACGTGCAGACGATAGCGGCCAGGGGCAGTGACCAATCCTTGGAGGTCTCAAACGCGTCCATGGCCAGCACCGTAAAGAGCGCCACCAGTGCGAACTCGGCACCGCGGATCCCTTCGGGCAATGCTGCACCGGTTAGCGCCCCGACAATACCGGAGCCCACCCACAGCAACTGGCAGAGAATCTGAATCGTCAGCAGGCGGCGGCCCGACATCTTTTCAGCCGGATTTGCCGCAGAGACGATGGCATACGACTCGTCGGTAAGCGCGTATGTGGAGTATGCGCGGCCGAGACGAGACTGTATCCGGTCGCGGGGGAACGTCAGCCCGTAGAAGACGTGGCGGAAGTTGACCATAAACGAGGTCACGGCACAGCCGAGCAGACCCGTATGGGCCATAACCAGGCCGACAGCGAGGAATTCCATCGACCCCGCGTAGACCACGAAGGAGAAGATGGGTGCCCACCACCAACTTAAGCCAGTCTGTGCGATGAGTAGGCCGAATGCGAGCCCCAGCGGAATGAGACCCATGCCGACGGGCAGTGTCTGCCGAATGCCGGCAGCTATGTCGCTGCGGTCACTAGTTGCGGCACTGTTTCCTTCGGCATTGATGTGCTCACTCATCTAGTTGTCACGTACATCTACGGGGTAGGTGCCATACAGCGGCAGCGGCCAGGGCTGACGGCGCATGCAATCACCCCAGATGTCAGCGGCAGCAGGCGCGAGTACATCAGAGGGCAGGGCAGGGGCGACGTACCAATCACCGCGATCGAGCTCTTCTTCCAGCTGCCCCGGATCCCAGCCCGCGTAACCGGCGAAGATACGCGCGCCATCGATGCGGTCGCGTACATCCTCCGGCTCCGCGCCGAGGTTGACCAGCGCAAACCTATGGGCGATGCGTTCCATCAGCGGTGCACCGGTAATACTGTCGGTCTCCTCTGGGAGGGTAGCGCCATTTCGCACCACACCAATGCAGATTGGCTGCGTCTGGTTGACCGGACCCCCGACGTAGAGCACCGGCGGCTTAGTCATCAGTGACGCCCAGGGCTCGAGCACATTGTGCACAGGCGTCTGCGAACGCTGCGTGAGATCGACACCAAGGGTGCCGTGCTCATCGTGTTCAATGAGGAAAATCACCGAACGAGCGAATTCCGGCGAGAGCATGCCGGGTGCTGCGAGCAGCAGCATACCGGCGGCCGGGTCGTTGCGCTCGAGGCTGGTAAAAAGCCGGTCGCCATAGAGATTTTCCGGATTAATCGATGCCATTAGCTCTCACTTTCGCTTTCAGCCTGCTCACCGGACTGCTCGTACCACCATTTCTTCAGCGCCAAGATAGCATCCTCACGCTCCAGCGGACCGGACTCCAATCGCAGCTCTTTCAGGTAATTCCAGGCCTGTCCGACTTCCTTGCCAGGCTTCAGGTCCAGAATTTCCATGATTTCGTTGCCGTCCAGATCGGGGCGGACGCGTGCGAGGTCCTCCTGCTCAGCGAGCTCCTTGATTCGCGCTTCCAGGTTGTCGCAGGCTCGTGCGAGGCGTGCTGCTTTACGACGGTTTCTCGTCGTGCAGTCGGCCCGCACGATTTTGTTGAGTCGTTCCAACAAATCTCCGGCGTCGTTGACATAACGTCGCACCGCTGAGTCCGTCCACTTGCCTTCGCCATAGCCGTGAAAGCGCATGTGCAAGTAGACCAGCTGGGAGATTTCATGGCTGATCTTCTTCGGAAACTTCAACTTGCGCAGGCGGCGTCGCACCAGCTTCGCACCGACGACCTCGTGCTGGTAGAAGGTGACATTGCCCTGCTCGTTGTAGGCGCGGGTAGCGGGCTTACCACAGTCGTGCAGCAGTGCCGCCCAGCGCAGCACGAGGTCCGGTTCACCGGGTTCTTCCTGGTCAATGGCCTGCCGCATGACCTGCAGGGAGTGTTGATAGACATCCTTGTGCTGGCGGTGTTCATCCTGCGTCATGCGCGTATCGGAAATCTCCGGCAGCACGCGGTCGGCCAACCCCGATTCCACCATCAGGTCGATACCACGGCTGGGATCTGCCCCCAGGATGAGCTTGTTCAGCTCAGTGGAGATGCGCTCAACCGTGATGCGGTCAATTTCGCTGGACATTTCCTTCAACGCCTTGAGTACGCGCGGTGCCACGTCGAACCCGAGCTGGGATGCGAAGCGGCAGGCACGCAGCATGCGCAGGGGATCATCGCCAAAGCTGACCTCCGGCGCCCCCGGGGTGTCCAAGACACCCGCGACAAGATCCTCGAAACCTCCGAGCGGGTCGAGGAAGGTGCGAGTGCCGTCGCCATGCAGTTCAACGGCGATGGCGTTACAGCGGAAGTCACGGCGGATTAGATCGCCTTCCAGCGTGTCGCCGAAAGTGACCTCCGGATTGCGACTGACCTGGTCGTACGTATCCGCACGGAACGTGGTGATCTCCACCTGACGGCCATGCCGCTCTGCGGACAGCGTGCCAAATTCAATGCCGGTATCCCAGACAATGTCCGCCCAGTCATCAAGAATCGCGCGCGTCACCTCCGGGCGTGCGTCGGTGGTGAAATCGAGATCCACGCCCAGTCGCCCTAAGAGAGCATCGCGCACAGAACCGCCCACAAGGTACAGACGATGGCCAGCTGCACTAAACGCAGCTGCCAGCGAATCGAGAATCTCCGACTCCTTGGCAATCGCCTGATCCGCCACTGCCAGCATTGCCGTCCTGCGCACCTGTGGGTCCGCATCAGCAGCCGCCGGAGTAGCGCCGTGAGGTGTAGTCGCCCCGGGCTGGTCACCATTTGTCGTTGAAGGAGTCGATTGTGTCACGACCGACACAATACCCGCTTATACCTATAAACCCGGTAGTCTAAGTGGAATGAACAACGTGGTACGCAATGACAACTCGGCGGCGAAGAGCCGTCGACGTCGTCGGCGACCGCGCAGAAGGGGTGGCGCTTCCGCGTCCACCAACACCAATAGCGCTACTACCAGCGGAAATTCCGCAAAACGTAGTGGCTCCAGTGCCAATGGCCCCAAATCGGCCAAGCCAAACTCCGGTGGCGCCAAGAAATCTTCCAAATCACCGAAGTCGGCACGACCCTCGAAGCAGTCGAACAACCGCGGTGGCCGTAAGAGCGGTCAGGATAGGAACAATCGCCGTCGTCACGCACAGACGAAGCGCACGAACAATCGCCGTGCGCACTCGTCACGCGCGCAAAATGCAGCGCCGATGCAGACCTCGATTGAGACTTCGGCGGGCGGACTGGTCGTCTCGGGGCTTGCTGAGGCGGTCGGCGATGGCGGCAAAGTCAACCTGTCACGGATTTATGTCGCGCTGATTGGTCGGCACGATCGTCGCGGGCGCCTGCTGTGGTCGATGCCCAAGGGCCATGTCGAGCCCGGCGAAGCTTTCGATTCCACCGCCGAACGTGAGGTGTGGGAAGAAACGGGCATTCGCGGCGAGGTCATCGAGGAGCTCGGTGTGATTGACTACTGGTTTGTCTCCGATGGCACGCGGATTCACAAGACCGTGCACCATCACCTTCTGCGCTATGTCGATGGCGATTTGAACGACGAAGACCCCGAGGTCACTCAGGTCATGTGGGTCCCGGTAGACACCCTGGTGGAGCGGTTGGCCTACGCTGACGAACGCAAACTGGCCCGGCGCGCGCACAATCTGCTGCCCGATCTCGCCCGCGCGGAAAAGCGAGCAGGCCGGCAGACGCCGAGGTGATTGCGCATGTTCAGGTTGCAGTTGCCAAGGAATGTTGTTCGTAAAGTCACGGCCGCCACCGCAGCGCTCATACTGTGCTTGCCGACGACCGTTGCGCCCCCAGCTTTTGCGCAAGATGAGCAGTTGTGGGGCAGTGGTGCCAATCGAGTCGGTGAACAGGGACCCCTTCGGCTTTCGATAACCAGCTTCACTCCGCATGTCGCGGCTCTACATTCGACACTGACCATCAAGGTGCAGGTGCACAACACCTCCGACGCGGATATCAGCAATGTTGCGCTGCGCCCACAGCGGGCCGGCGCACTAGCTTCCTCTGCAGATGCGCGGACGATTCTCGCTGAGCCTGAATCGGTGTTTGATGTGGCTGGGACCTTCAGTGCCCCCATCGAGCTGAAAGCGGGCGAGACGCGTGAGGTTACGCTAAGTGTTCCTATCTCCGCACCGGCCCCAGAAGGACTCGACATCACGGAAGCCGGCACGTTTCCGCTGCTCATCAACGCTAACGGGCAACCGGCAGATGACATCGACCGCCTGCTGGCGGAAACACGCGCACTGCTACCGGTGACGGATTCGCAAGCCGCGGGTGATGAGCCGGAACCGCCTGCCGGCGATGAGAACGACAACGATGAGACCGACAATTCCGATGCGCCCACCCGCCGTGACCCAGTGCCGTTTTCGCTGATTTGGCCCATCAGCCAGCCAGTGCCAGTGGTCGGCGGTGAGACCGGTGACGCACCCTCGTCGCCGAATCTCATCCTCACCGACAATTCTTTGGCCGAATCTCTTGAACGCGGTGGCCGCCTCGACGGTTTGCTCACCTCGTTGGAAAAAGGCTTTGCCGGCCCCGATGGGGAGAGGTTGCGGGAATCGACATGCATCGCCATCGACCCGGAGACCCTCGATGCAATCTCCCGGATGACCCGTGACT
>NZ_KV836272.1:1396005-1430463 GCF_001838295.1 Corynebacterium sp. HMSC074C04 | reverse complement strand
ATTGGCACCAGCCGCCCAAGTCCTGTGGAGTCCTCGCCACGACTGCGGGATTCCTGGGGAAACGCGGATGACACCAATCTCACGCATATGCCCGCCAGCGACAATGCCGCCGACTGGCTTAACCGGCTGCACGATCTCACACAGGACACATGCACACTGTCACTGCCGTGGGGCGGCACCGATGCCAGCGCCGTAGCTCGCGTGGCGGATCAAGAGCTTTCCATGGAGGCACTCGCCGCTGGTCGGCAGACCATCGCCAAGCATTTGGACGTTCAGACACTGCCGGGTATCTATTTGCCGGCCGAGGGATACGTAACGTCGGAAAGCGCCCCGCTGTACTCGGCGGCGACAGCTCTGAGCGGAACCACCCCGGAGCACGCATTCGAAGACCGCGTAGATACCGGCGAGACGATGCCTCCCTCGCCCACTCCGCCCGAAGCCGCGCACGACACCACCGTATTGGTCGCGGACAACACCGCTATCACCGCCGATGGTCAGACACTACGGCCTGGCCACAGTGGTGTGCTTGCCGACGGTAGCCGCGCCTTCGCCCTCTCTGGGGCACTGACAGCCTCTCTGGCTGTAACAGGACGGTCACCCCAGACTGTGGCGTATTCGAATCTGCTCGGACGCTTCGATTTCCGAATCGACTCCGAGGCTGCACGGATGCAGACAGCGATTGGCACTCTGTTCCAATCACTGACTGATTCGGATGCCCCTCGCGCGGCTGTGGTGGCAGCACCACCGTCCGGTTGGGATCCACGCGCTAGCGATGCTGAAGATTTCATGGCCGCGGTTCGGAAAGCCGTGGACGCTAACCTGGCTGAGCTGACTCCGCTGATGGATTCCATCACCGCCGCAGCTCGCGACCTGGATGCGGGCTCGGTTACCCCAGTTGACGAGTTCGCCGATCCCGCGCCGGTGAGTGAAGCGCTCGTGGAGAAGGCTCGGATAGCCTCCCGCGAAATCACGGACCTGACCACAATCATGTCCAACGACCCCAACGTCGCGCTGACGCGGTATGAATTCACCCGCCCCCTGCGGCACGACTTACTGCGCTCGTTTACCACTCTCGGCCGGCGAAATCAGCTGCAGTCAACTGACGTGCAGCGGCGGAGCGAAGAACTCAGCGACCAGGCACTGGTTATGACTCGACGTCTGCGCAATTCAGTGACATTGGTAGCTCCTGGCGGTGTCTACACCCGCGCAACGCAGCTGTCGCCGATTGCGGTGCTGGCTCGCAATGGTCTGCCGCTGCCGGTTCCCGCGTTCGTGCGCGTCGGCGCTGGAGATTCGGTGATGGAGGAGAAGTATGAGGCCGCCATCCCTGCCAAGGGGTCGGTGACTGTTCAGTTCACTCCGAAGTCGGGTGATGATGCAGAATCCACTCCGGCAACCAATGCTCCAGAGGGAGACCGGCCACGGGATAGTGGAGACAATTCCCACAACCTGTTGTTGTGGCTCGAATCACCTGGCGGCACGCCTATTTCTCAATCAGTGAGTATTTCCGTGCAATCCGGCGCTTCCGTCGGGGTTTTGGCTATCGTGACCCTCGTCATCGTCACTGTTGGTGGGTTTTTTGCCGCAAAACGGTCACAGTACTTTCGGAAATAGACCCCCCTTTTAAGCAACAATAGGACATGTGACTGACTCAGACGCGCATAAATCTGGACTTCGAGGCCGCATTCGTCGCCCCGCGCCACCGGCTCCGGTTCCGGCGGCGCGGCCAACGGCTGAATCTCAGCCGGCCGAAGCGGCCCCGGACCTAACTCGCGTATCCGGCCATAAGGCAAATGCCGATACCGCCGCTGACGCGATGACGGAATCGGCATCACCATCGCCGGCAAAGGCGGCAACTGCGACAGCAACCGCTTCCGGCGATTCCTCCGCGGACTCGACGACGGACGCAAATCAGGAACAGTCGAACTCGGACATCGTCGCCTCCACGGGCTCGATGGCAATCGCTACCCTGATTTCACGCATTACGGGTTTTTTGCGAAACCTGCTTATCGGCGCGACGCTGGGTCCGGCTGTGGCTTCAGCCTTCAACGTCGCCAACACACTGCCGAACCTGATTACGGAAATCGTCCTCGGCGCGGTGCTGACTTCTCTGGTGGTGCCGGTGTTGGTGCGCGCGGAGAAGGAGGATCCAGATCACGGTGCCGCCTTCATTAGACGTCTCTTGACTGTCTCTATGACGCTGTTGGCAGTGGTGACGGTGCTAGCAGTGATAGGTGCGCCACTATTGACCAGATTGAGCCTTAACGAGGCCGGTAAGGTCAACGTTCCGCTGGCGACGTCATTTGCGTTCTTATTATTGCCGCAAATCATCTTCTACGGCATATTTGCGCTGCTCATGGCGGTGCTAAACACCAAGGGAATCTTTAAACCCGGTGCGTGGGCACCTGTCGCCAACAACGTCGTGGCCATTGCCACGCTCTTGCTATATCTGTTCCTGCCCGGCCAATTGAGTCCGGATTCGGACGGTTCACTCTCCGATCCGCACATCCTGCTTTTGGGTCTTGGTACCACTCTGGGTGTCGTCATTCAGGCAGCCATCATGATTCCCTACCTCAAGCGCGCGGGCATTGACTTGCGTCCGCTGTGGGGTATCGACGACCGCATCAAACAGTTCACCGGCATGGGTGTTGCGATTATCACCTACGTGGCAATTTCCCAGGCTGGTTACTTCATCACCACCAATATTGCCTCGACTGCCTCCAAGGCAGCGCCGACGATTTACCAGCAGGCTTGGCTGCTGTTGCAGGTGCCCTACGGCATCATCGGCGTTACCTTGCTGACCGCCATCATGCCGCGACTGTCCCGCAATGCAGCCGACGGTAATGATGGGGCAGTGGTCCGCGATCTATCCATCGGTACGCGTCTGACCATGATTGCGCTGGTGCCGATCGTCGCCTTCTTCACCGCATTCGGCCGCCCCATCGCCGTCGGTCTTTTCGCGTATCTGGAGTTCCCCCGCGAAACCGCGGAGATTCTTGGCTGGACGCTGTCCTTCTCGGCGTTCTCGCTTATTCCATATGCCATCGTGCTTTTGCACTTGCGTGTTTTCTACGCCCGTGAAGAGGCCTGGACCCCGACTTTCATCATCCTCGGCATTACCACCGTCAAGGTGATTCTGTCGTTCTTCGCTCCTCGTCTGGCTTCTGACGATGAGACCGTCGTCGTGTTGCTCGGTGCTGCCAACGGTTTCGGTTTCGTCGCCGGCGCAGTAATTGGCTTCTTGCTCTTGCGCCGCACTCTCGGACACTTGGACAGTAAGGCGACCGTCCACACCGTGCTGTGGGCACTGGGGGCGTCGCTTGTCGGTGTCGCCGTTGCTTGGGGCGCATTCGCATTGACCGACCTTGTGCTGTTCGATTTCTTCGGTTCCTTCGGCGTGCTGCTGCAGACCATCGTCACCGGCGTGGTCTTCCTCATCGGTACCGGCCTGGTGCTCGCTCAGGCTCCATTGGAAGAGGTCCGCGTTCTGGGCGGCTTCCTCGGCCGCATCCCGGGTCTACGCCGCTTTGCTCCGCAGCCTCATGCAGCCGACAATGCCGTCGCCGACCGTGAGGATATGGAGCGCGAACGTGGCTTCGCCGCTGATGCTTTCTCGATTGCCCCGTCGAACCTGATCGGCGAGGCCACGGGTCTGGCAAACGAGGGCTTCACCGCTTCGCCGCTGCTGCCGCCGATGCCGACGCAGGGTTCTCGCCCAACCCGCTATGTACCCGGCGAGATGGTCTCAGGTGGTCGTTTCCGTCTGCGTTCTGAAGTCGCGACCTACCCAGGTCTGCGCCTGTGGCGCGCCATGGATATGGGAGATCCCGATAACGCAGATGTCGCACTTGTCTTCGTCGACACGATTGCACTGCCGTACTACGACACTTCGCCATCGGCTGCCGCCCAGAAGATTGCCACGACGACCAATGAGCTGCGTGACTTGGCTGGCGCCGGAATGTCGCGGATTCATAGCGTGGCGAAGACACGCACCGAGGTGCTCATCGTCGCCGACTGGACCAGCAGTATCGGTATTGAGCGGTTCGATCAGGCCGCCCATCCGGATGCCCTGGCACTCGCAGTTGCATCACTTGCCGAGACGATCGCCGACGCCCACGAATCTGGGCGCTGCCTTGGCCTGACAAACAAGCCTGGACAATTGCGAATCAGCAGCGACGGCCACATCTACGACGCTTTCCCCGTCGTTTTGCCCAATAGCTCGCAACGTTCGGACTACAGCGCGTTGCTTTCAGTCATCGACGAGCTGTTCTACAGCGTGACGAACATCCCCTCTGATATTTCTGCTGCCATCGACCGCGCGAAGCAAACACGCCCGGAGAACTTCAATGGGCAGGAGTCGCCAGCTCGCACGCTCGCCGAGGATTTGCGCGCCGCAGCGCTGGGCCCCGATTCTTCGGAGTTTCTCGCAATCGCCCCCGACACCGGTGCGCGCGAATCCGTCGATGCCGGCGGTGCAGCCCAATCAAACGCTCATCACACCAAGAATCGCACCCGCGCATTCAGCACCGGCGCAGTCGTTGTCGGCGTAGTCATTGTCGGTGCACTTGTCGCCGCGGGCATCTTTGGTCTGGTTAACCGTTCCTCGGACGCACCGATTAACTCCGAGTCCGTACGACGCGGCCCGGCTCCGGTCACGACGCTCTCGCTTGCCGACGCTAGCGAGTGGCAGGCCGACACCGACAACCCGGCAGCAGGTCCAGACAATCCGGACATGGCTGAGCTGACCATCGATAATGACGAGGAAAGCTTCTGGGTAACTTCTACTTACCTCAGCCAGTTCGGCAATCGTCCAGAGGACTTTAAACCTGGTGTTGGTATTCGGGTCACTCTGGATGAACCGGCAACCATTCGAGAGCTTAAGGTCTCTGCGACCCCGGGCGCACACATTGAAGTTCGCGGCCTACGCGATGCTGACTCGACGAACTTGGATGACACAACGGTTCTCGGTAGCGCAACCGCCACCTCAGGTACGACAACTATCGAAATTGATAGCCGCGACACCGAGTGGAAGAACCTTGTTGTCTGGATCTCCAGCTTGCCGACGGCTGCGGAAGCGGTAGCCGACAGCAACTCAGACACCGATGCTGATACGAATGCTGATGCTGAGTCGCAGAATTCCGATTCGGACAACCCACTTGTCGGCGACCACAATCTGGCTGAGCAATCCCCGGATTCGTTGCTGCCAGTTGCAATTGGCGATATCCAGGTGCGTGGTACGGAATAACGCTCTGAGCTTGCCTTAGGCGGCAACAGTTTAAGTTGTCCCAAGTTATCCACAGCTACTGGGACATTTTGAAATTCATCCACAGCCCGCGGTCTCCACGGCAGTTTTGCCAAGCGGAGAGCGCAGGTTTCGTGTTTGCATAGGAGCCATGAACTTTGGGGGAAGAAATCGAATTGGGGACAGTCACCGTAAAGCCCATGCGGGTCGGCGACTGGGGGACTATGGCGTCGTCGGTATGCGAAAGCATGCATCTGCGGACGAGGTTGATCGTGAGTTATTAAAGGCGCACCTGGCGGGGGATCGTCGCGCGTTCGCGGTGTTGGCACAGCGTTATTACCCACAGTTGGTAGCTATGGCGCGGCGATATCGTCGGGATGATTTCGATCCCTTGGATGGGGTACAGGAGGGGTTGGCGCGGGCAATTGCGGGGGCGGCGAGTTTTCGCGGGCGTTCTACGGTGGCGACGTGGCTGACGTGCATCGTGAAGAATGCGTGTATTGACCACATCCGCGGTCGTTTCGGGGAGATTTCTCTGTGCGATAAGGACGAAGATTTTGAGACGCTTCTGAGTTCACAGCCGATTCCCTGCCCGGATGTTCCGCTACGAGTGACTATGGTCGCCGCATTGGAGCAGTTACCAACGGATCAGCGGGATGCCCTGTTGTACTTGGACATCTTTGGGTATTCGCTGCAAGAGACCTCTCGCAGTATTGGGCAACCGAGCGGAACGTTGAAGTCTCGACGAGCGCGGGCGCGTCGTGCGCTTCGGCGACAGTTGGAAGAAGTGCAGGTGGCCTAACAACTGCGAAGCAGGGGAGAAACAGGGGAGGGGAATAGAGATGGCTAACCTCACGTTGGTTGAGGTAGCTGTTTCCGGTAATTTCTTTCCCGGAGCTGAAAAATTTGCTTACTACTGAGCATCACTGTGCGCCATGTGATGTGAGAGATAAAAATTATAGGAGTCTTCATGAGCGATATCGTTCACGACCTGATCATTGTCGGTTCCGGTCCCGCCGGCTACACGGCTGCCACCTACGCAGCCCGCGCCGACCTGAAGCCTGTGGTGTTCGAGGGCATCGAGTTTGGCGGTCTGCTTATGACGACTACCGACGTGGAGAACTACCCAGGTTTCTCCGAGGGCATCATGGGGCCAGAGCTAATGGATCAGATGCGCGCCCAGGCTGAGCGCTTCGGCGCTGACCTGCGCATGGAGATTGTTGATCGCATGGATCTCACCGGCGACATCAAGTCTGTTTGGGTTGGCGGAGAAGAGCACAAGGCTCACGCTGTCATCTTGGCAACCGGTGCCGCTCCGCGTTATGTCGGTGCTCCGGGCGAGCAGGCACTGCTGGGCCACGGTGTCAGCGCCTGTGCCACCTGTGATGGTTTCTTCTTCCGTGACCACGATATCGCCGTCATCGGTGGCGGTGACTCCGCGATGGAAGAGGCAACCTTCCTTACCAAGTTCGCCCGCTCGGTGACGATTGTCCATCGCCGCGACGAGTTCCGCGCGTCAAAGATTATGGTTGAGCGCGCCCAGAACAATGACAAGATTCGCTTTGCGACGAACAAGGTTGTGTCCCAGGTTCTTGGTGAGGACAAGGGTTCAGTTACCGGTCTCGAGCTGGAAGACACCGTCACTGGCGAGAAATCCGTCCTCGATGTGACTGCCATGTTCGTAGCAATTGGCCACGAGCCACGTTCGCAGATGGTTCGCAATCAGCTGGACTGCGACGAGAATGGCTACATTCAGGTAGCCGCTCCGAGCACCCAGACCTCCCTCAAGGGTGTCTTTGCAGCGGGCGACGTTGTTGACTCGCATTACCAGCAGGCAATTACCGCCGCCGGCTCTGGCTGCAAGGCCGCGCTGGATGCTGAGCACTACTTGGAAACTGTTGCTCGGTAGCTGAAAGCAGGGTAGCCTCGCTAGCTGGATAAACAGCTATTAGTTGGGGCGGTGCAATTGTTGGATAACGCCAACGATTGCAGACATCCAACTATTGGGAGTACCCGATAGTCAGTCAGCCCAATTGTTGTTAGCTGTCGCTCAATGAGGGCGCAGCGGGACGTGTTATAGCCCGATCCGCCCCGCACCCATCGAGCGCTCGCAGCGTTCCCAAGAACACCATTAATTAACAATTTAGTACTTCACTCACGCCACCGGAAGCCCTAATTTTTGACGCCTTTAGCGCCAAATCCGTACGCGAGACTGAAGAAACTAGGTTGAAAAATTAGAATCAAGAGCACGAATCAAAACCACTAAGAACTCAAACGAGCTCATTCTAAGGAGAAGAATTTCATGGCTCCGGTAACTGTCACCGCCAATACCTTTAAGTCCGATGTCCTCGAATCCGATAAGCCGGTACTTGTAGATTTCTGGGCAGAGTGGTGTGGCCCGTGTAAGAAGATTGCTCCCGTTCTCGACGAGGTTGCGACCGAGCTCGATGGCAAGGCCGTCATCGCCAAGGTCAACGTCGATGAGGAGCGTGCACTGGCTGGCATGTTCCAGATTATGTCCATCCCAAGCCTGCTCCTATTCAAGGACGGCAAGAAGGTCGAAGAGATTCGCGGAATCCGCCCGAAGGGCGAAATCACGGCGCTCATCGAGAAGCACCTTTAAAAAAACCAGGGGTTGCTCCTTATCCGATACGAGGTCGCACCTGCTCACCCGTCACTTCACTTCTCCCACCTTCCTTGGACACGCCCCATTAAGATGTGACTGAAGTTATGGTTGTGATTTAGAGTTAGTTCTGGGGTTTTGCCGTCGGGCTTGCCGACGCGCCCTCGTAACAATCAATTCGCGCCTGCGACCTGGTAATCTTGCTGGAAATGGCGGTTTACGTCTTCCTTAATACCGTGAAGGAACCAGGTTGCCGCCAACTTAAGAGGTATTGCTGACCATATCCTCTGAGAGTGCGCGAAGTTTCTTAACTGAAGTTTCGTTTAGCTCACTGGCCAGTAATACTGATTAAGTGTTGTGAGAACCCCACAACGGCCTGAACATAATTGTGGAGTTCGGAAGGGAGTTTTCGTGCCAGAGTTTCTGAAGGTGGGCGATAGGTCACCTCGTGTTGCCGAGGTACGTTCTACCCTGGCTCGTCTTGGGCTTCTGCCCAACTGGGAGGGCTCAGCTGCAGAGGAGAACTCGCCTCAGTGGTCTGGTGACGACGACCTGTTTGATGAGGATATGCGCAACGCTCTCCTGGCGTTCCAACAGTCCCGCGGTGTCTATGCCGACGGCATCATCCGCGACAGCACCCTGCGCCTACTGCGAGAAGCTTCGTACACTCTGGGCACCCGCGTACTGTCCTACGATCCACTGTCACAAATGACCGGTGAGGACGTGGGCGTCCTCCAAGCTACCTTGCAGGAGCTCGGTTTCCACGATGCCCGAGTAGACGGCCACTTCGGCCCGAAGACCGATGCATCTGTGCGTGAATACCAGCTCAATTACGGGTTGGAGCCCGACGGTATCTGTGGCCCCGTTACTCTCCGAGCGCTCAGCTACTTGGGTAGAAGGGTTACTGGTGGCTCGGTAAACGCTTTCCACGAGAAGGAAATCCTGCGCACGATGGGGCCTAAGCTCTCAGGCAAGCGCATTGTCATTGATCCAGGCCTTGGGGCAGGGGAGCCCGGCGTCGTGGTCGACGGCCCCTACGGTCAGATTTCTGAAGAGGAAATTCTTTGGGATTTGGCCTCTCGCATCGAAGGTCGTCTTGTCGCGGCGGGTGCAGAGACTATTCTGTCTCGTCCTCGTACCGACAACCCATCTATCGAAGATCGAGCTGAGATGGCCAACGCATTTGGCGCTGACATCTTCATCTCCCTGCAGGCTGATCACTATCACAACAACCGCGCCAGCGGTATTGCGACCTTTTACTTCGGCTCGATGAAGGGCTCCAACTCCATTCTGGGCGAACAGCTCTCTGGCCTTATTCAGCGGGAAATTGTTGCCCGTACGAGCCTGGTGGACTGCCGCTCGCACGCCCGTACTTGGGATCTCCTCCGTCTGACCAGGATGCCCACGGTGGAAGTCGCCGTTGGTTACCTGACCAATGAGGATGACGTGGCAATTCTTTCTTCCCCAGATCAGCGGGACGTAATTGCCGAATCTATCGTTGTCGCTGTAAAGCGTCTGTACCTGGGCGATGAAGAGGAGCAACCAATGACCGGCGCTTACAGCTTTGCTCAGCTGATTGAAGAGGAAAAAGCCTAAACACGGCCGGCCTATGTAACCCGGTGCTAGAGACTGAACAGCTTTGAGCGCATAAAGGGTTCTTTCGCACTTAGATCCAACGCATGACCGATTTCTTCATCCCAGTCCAATTCCGCATCCAACTCGATACGGAGTTTCGGATGAATCGGATGTGGAGTCACCACCCGAAACCCGGAGTCAAGAAGGGTTCGCGTACGAATTAAATCACCGGCGTTATGGTTAATCGCCGCCAACGAATCTGAGATACACGGCTTTGGATTTAGCTTTTCTTCGAGTTGCGCCTCGAAATCAGCGATTAGATTCTCCGTGCCGTCGTCAGGCGTTGGCGATGACGGCGTGGGTCCCGACATAGAATCCGCTGTGCCACTGCAACCAAACGCCTCTACCGCTGAGATCCCGCGCAGCGCGAGCTTGTGCAGAGCGGTCACAATGAGAACGCGGAGCATGTCATCATCGACCTCTAAAGCGTTGTAATGCAGACTCGTCAGCGCTATCGCATCCGGCGATATTGGCCCGGAAGGCATGGAAATGTCGTCGGGCAGAAGCGCGGGGGCGCAAAGAGGAGCGTGCCGACGGTCTCAGGCTTCCCATCGATACGTGATGCCGGTGGCTTTCGCCGTAGCGAATATCCGCACGGCCCCCAGGAAAGGTAGACGGTATTGAGCCATGCTTCCTTCTCCAAGCGCACCTGGGCGGCTAAATCAGAGCTTAGGACGCTATTTAAGGGGCTCTCACTAGCTCCGGTTGGCCGAATAGGGGGTTGGCTGTCCGAATGCTTTAAATCGCCGTTGAGGGCTTCATCCTCTTCTGGCTTGCGAGGGTCCAAATTAGGTTCGCGCGGCTCAGACGAGAAGTGGGCTAGGGCAGTTGCAGTACGGATATGCTCCATGCCCTGTTCCCAAAACAGGCTTAACATCGTCTCCGGATAGATTCCATCGATGTCGGCCAGCGAGATTTTCTCGATGAATACTTCAGTCACAGTAACCGGGTTTACTCTTCGTCGAGATGCATCAGTGACATGATGCGATCAAAGTCCTCGAGGTTGCCGAATTCGATGACAATTTTGCCCTTACGCTTGCCCATCTGGGCAGTCACCTTCGTATCAAAAGAATTGGACAGGCGATCAGCCCAATTGTGGAGTACCTCCGGCTGCGGAGTGGGCTCGCGGTGCTGCTTCTTTGGTCGCTCGCCTGCATTGAGTAATGTCACTGCTTCTTCGGTCGCACGGACAGATAGTCCTTCAGCAACAATTCGCTCGGCGAGGCGCTGCTGTTCCTCCTTACCTGCCTTGACCCCAAGCAAGGCACGTGCGTGGCCAGCCGACAGAACACCGACCGCTACTCGTCGCTGTACCTCCACCGGCAACTGCAAGAGTCGAATCATGTTGGTAATAACGGGCCGCGAGCGACCGATACGATCCGCCAGCTCTGCCTGAGTAACACCAAACTCATCGAGCAGCTGTTGGTACGCAGCGGCCTCTTCGAGTGGGTTCAGCTGCACGCGATGGATGTTCTCTAGTAGGGCATCGCGGAGCATGTCCTGGTTTGGAGTATCGCGAACGATGGCGGGAATCGTGTCAATTCCAGCTCGCTGAGAAGCACGCCAGCGACGTTCACCCATGATGATTTCAAACTCGGGTTGCAGCGCATTCGGATCTTCCTTGCGCGCTGCCTCGAGCGCTGCCGCACGATTATCCGTTGAGATTGGTCGTACGATAATCGGCTGCAATAGACCGAACTCACGAATAGAGTGAGCAAGCTCATTCAAGGGCTCTTCATCGAAGACCTCTCGTGGCTGCTTCGGGTTCGGCGTGATGAGCTTCAAATCGACCTCGCGATAGGTCGCGCCAAACTCGTTTGCGGCCGTAGTGTCAACATCAGCAGCCTCGGCGCCACTGTAGTCCGCTACTCCCGACGTCGTCGAGGGCATTGTTTCACGTGAAACATTGCTAGACTTACCAATAGCGTTATCGTCACTGTGACGTTTATTCGCCTCATTAGTATGCGGCTCGCTTTGCCCGGATTTTGTGGATTTTCCGGCGTTTTTCCTCTCAGGCAACGAGGTGCCGGATTCCGTCGCGGCCGCGCCCAATACGTCGGCAACTCCGCTACTGGCATACTGCTTCGCCCCCTGGGTACGGCGGGGACCGAAAATAATATCCGCGGCACTTTCACCTACCGACGGGTTAGCCGCCGGAGCAGTTGGGATCAGTGCGGCGATACCGCGACCGAGCCCTCCCTTGCGGTTCTCCTTCTTTTGATTCGACATGGGTTACTACTCCTAGTTGCTTTAATTTGGCTCAGTGGAATTGGACGGGGTAGGGGAGGAAGCTGGCTTTTGCCCAATCGCACTTCCCCCCGGAACTGCTGAATAGTCGCCACGCGTTGCCAATTCCTTTGCAGCATCAAGATAAGCAACTGCGCCCCGAGACCCTGGATCGTAGGAAATTACGGTCTGCGAATATCCCGGCGCCTCCGATACCTTCACGGATCGAGGGATGAGATTACGTAGAACAACCTCGCCGAAGTAGTTACGTACCTCATTGGCAACTTCTTCTGACAGTTTGGTGCGGCCATCGAACATAGTGAGCAGCACAGCAGAAATATGCAGCTCCGGATTGAGATGCTGACGAATCATCTGCACGTTATTCATCAGCTGTGTCACACCCTCCAAGGCGTAAAACTCACACTGAATCGGTATCAACACCTCGTTGGCGGCGGTCATCGAATTCAGCGTCAACAGACCAAGCGAAGGCGGGCAGTCAATAATGAGAAAGTCGAAGCCATTGTCGATCAAGTACTGATCTGGAACTGCATCGAGAAGTCGGCGCTCACGGTTCAGGAGCGAGACCAGCTCAATCTCGGAGCCCGCCAAGTCCAATGTCGCCGGCACACAATAGAGGTTCTCAGATTCAGGGGAACGCTGGATGACATCGTCAATCTGTAGCTCGCCGATGAGAAGCTCATACGTCGAAGGAGTCCCGGAAACATGCTCAATGCCCAGGGCCGTAGAAGCATTTCCCTGCGGGTCATTATCGATGACCAGAACCTTGAGACCATGCCGCGCGAGCGCCGAAGCGATGTTGACTGCCGAGGTGGTCTTGCCCACGCCACCCTTCTGGTTGGCGATCGTGATACGACGCGGTCGCTCGGGGCGTGGAAGCGATAAACGGTTCGGAGCCTTAACTTGCGCCGCTCGTTGAGCTGCCACAGCAATGGGTGTGTCTTGCCAGGACTTCCGGCTCATTAACTATTCCCCTTACAAGCACAGCAATCACCAATCATGGCCACTGGAGTGCGAATTTAAACTTAGTAACTATCTGCAAAAGCGTAATCATCAAGCCCCAACAACCGTTAGACGCCGACGATTGTGGAAATGTTTCACGTGAAACATCCACCTTGGTCGCTAGGACTTTGCCATACCGCGATACTTATCCCACTCTAGCCCGACGGTACTACGCGCCTCAATGCCGAAACCAAAACACAAACGAATCCGCAGTGGAGTAGGGGAAGTGGGGCTTACAGCCTACTTCTTCTGGATAATCACGGCGTACGTCGAGGTTCCCAACACGGATCCGCCGACCTCTACGACGCGAGGATTAATTCCCTTCGCCTTTGCAATAAGTTTTGCATCCCGATCGATTTCCTCTTGGGCAGTTCCACCCTTCAGTGCAACCATCGCGCCCCCGGATTTAACTAAAGGAAGCGACCATCCCGCCAACTTCCCCAGAGGGGCAACAGCGCGGGAGGTAACGACATCCACTTGGCCAATCTCAGCGCGAACCACTTTCTCCTCAGCACGCCCGCGAACTACCGTTACATTGTCCAGCTCAAGATCTTCCACAACTTCGTTCAAAAAGGTTGTGCGGCGCAGCAATGGTTCCACAAGCATGACCTTCAAATCCGGTCGTGCTAGAGCAAGTGGAATGCCGGGCAAGCCCGCCCCCGAACCAATATCCGCAACTACAAGCCCTTTGCCTATCGCTTCTCCAACTACCGCAGAATTGATAATGTGCCGATCCCACAGCTTTGGAGCTTCACGTGGTCCAATCAAACCTCGGACTGTCGCCTCCTCGGCCAACCATGAGTGGTAGCGGTATGCCCGATCGACATTCTCTCCAAACACGGTATCTATCACCGAACGCAGATCTGCATCGACCAAAACTGCGGAGGCTTCTTGCTTATCGACATCTTTCACGGAGTTACTCAACAGTTCCTCTAACCTTTCCAATGGGGCAGCTGTGCCGTCACTCGTCGAGCTTTTCAACACCCCTAGTGTACGACAGTGCAACAGCGATGTTTCACGTGAAACATTGACTGGGGATGGATGCCAAACTTGAGGCTCCAGAGAAAATTACAGATCTGTAATAACAGCGACGTTGTTTGCGTGGGAGGGGACTAAGGCAAACAAAAACGCCCCGCATTTGATGCGGGGCGTTCTGAGTAATTAACTTATGTAGACGAAGCGTGGTGCTACTTCAGCTATTTCTTTTTGCGCTTCCGTTTCTTCCGATTCGCGGGCTTCTGTCCCGGCGCCGGCTTGGAAGCCGGACCCTGCTGTCCCTTCGCCGAATTACCATCTGGAAGGTGGCTAGAAGCCTTGTTCGCAGTAGAAGCCTCACCAGACTGCAACTGCTGCGCATTCTGCGCTGCCTGGCGCTTGCCACCCTTCTTGGGGTTGATTGGCTTCTGGCCAACCTTCGGAGCGAGCTTCTCCTGTGCCTCGCGCTTAGCAGCCTTCTTGGCTGCGACAGCTTCCTTCTCTTCCTCATCCAGCTTGCCAAAGATGTAGCGCTGCTGGAAGTAGGTCCACACGTTGTTAGTCACCATGTAGACAAGAAGACCGATGTGCCAGAAAGCACCGGTAACAAGAATCATGATTGGGAAGAACCAAAGCATCATCTTGTTCATCATGTCCATCTGCTGACCCATAGGGCCTTCCTGGCGCTTCACCAAGCCGGCTTCCTGGCGGGCACGGGTGCGCTCAACAGACATGCGAGCGTTGAAGTGCGTTGCCAGTGCCGCGACAACAATCAGCGGGATAGCAACGATCATGATGTCCATGCGGGTGAAGTCTGCAGGCGTACCAGGCACGGTAAAGGCTGCGTATTGATCCTCACCCATTCCAACCGAACTGGACAGTGGAGCATTGAGCACACGAGCCAGCAGGAAGGACCGCACCTCATCTACACCGAAGATGTAGTTAGGCGTATTCCAGTTCTGCCCCACCGACATGCCGAGCGCATTGCCCGACGTACCCGTTCGGTTAAACGAACGCAGCACGTGGAAAAGACCGATGAACACAGGCATCTGAACCAGAATCGGCAGACAGCCGCCGAGCGGGTTGACACCCATTTCCTTCTGTAGCTGGCGCATAGCAAGAGCCTGAGCCTGCTGATCATTCTTGTACTTCTCCTTGATCGCCTGCATCTCAGGAGCGAGCTGCTGCATCTTGATGGCAGAACGCTGCTGGTTCAGCATCGGCTTAAACAGGAGGATACGGATGGTGACCACAAGCAAAATAATGGCCAGCACCCACGAGATACCCGAGGAGGGATCGAATAGGAAACCTGAGGCCTTATGCCAGAACCACAGGATGGCCGAAATCGGCCAATACACGAAATTGAGCACGGTCTAAGATCACTCCGTTCTTTAGGGGGCAGCGCACTCGCGCCTTCGTCTACAAAGCCCGGTCAAAGGCTAAGCATTACTAGAGGTTACCTGTGCATTCGCTTTAACCACGAACCCAGGCCGGGGAATGTAGCTGGAACTGGATCCCAGCCGCCCGGATGCCAGGGTGCGCAACGGAAGATACGCAGGAGAGTCAGCCACAGGCCACGAATCGCTCCGAAGCGGCGCACGGCCTCAAGACCATATGCGGAGCACGTCGGTTCAAAACGACATGTGCTCGTTGGCTTCAGATTAGAGATACGACGGCGGTAGAAGAGAATCGCCCTCTCAGCCACACGTGCACCGGGGGCCTGGGCGAGGGGGCCGTCGTCAAGCGAATTAGCGCCGACGTTCGTATGTAGCGAGTGCCGATTGCACATCGTGGGACAGCTCCTGGCTGGTGGCTGTGGCAGAAGCGGGCAGCGCGCGAACGACAATGTCCATAGTGGACGGGAGATCCTGCGCGGCCGCGGCCATAACATGGCGGAGCTTGCGGGATACAGCGTGACGAGTCACGGCGTTGCCCACAGCTTTAGATACGACAAGACCGACACGTGGACCACCAAACCTGGCAATCTGCGTATCGGTCTTATCTCCACCGCCAGAAGCGGCGGTGTCACGAATATGCAAGACCAACGTCTTGCGTCCGATTCGGCGTCCACGTCGTACGGTGACCGTGAAGTCACGCGAAGAACGCAGCTTATTGCTCTGAGGGAGCACCGAAATCGGCGTCCTCTTACTTAAGCGGACAGGCGGGCACGGCCCTTGCTGCGGCGTGCTGCCACAACAGCGCGACCGGAACGGGTACGCATACGGGTACGGAAGCCGTGCACGCGTGCACGACGGCGGTTATTCGGCTGGAACGTCCGCTTCGACACGGTTGACACTCCTTGAAACTCAAACGACCACGAGTCCACGCTGAACACACCGCAGTAAACCTCTCGCTTTGAGTGCGAGGCAGCGATGCGTCTGACGCATTCCCGTGATGCACGGAAAAATTACTTACCGACAGAATGAAAGCTACAAGCGTTCTGTCGGGTCCAAGCACGAGCTCGGACTCATATCTCAATGGATATGAAACACCCAGATAGGTTACGTCGAATCGAGCGAGAAATTCAAATCAACACGCCGGATTTACCTGGAGAATCATTTTCCAAGTTTTCCAACGGTACCGATGTTGACCTGTGGAAATACTGACCTATGCACCGCAATCCACAGGGTGTTTATCCAATCAGCTGTGGATAACTTCCACACCATGAATCACAGCGAGCAGGGAAAATAACGTGTTTACCTAGGTAAACGCAGACTAGGGGGCTATTTTTCATTGTGGGCAAACTGTGGATAAACTGTTAGTCAATTAGCGACGATGTTTATCCACAGGTGTGGACAAACATGTGGAAGTCCTGCTCGGGGCGTATAGCACCTTGTGTAGAAACACCCCACAGGGCGAATTACAAGAAATAGCCCCCAAATGGGCAGATATGGCACTCTCGCCATGCCGAAAACACTCCACAAAAACAGGTCGCCTCGATAAATTTGATGAACGTAAACATGTAAAAGGACATTCACACAGTGAGCGAACAACCAGAATTGCCAGGTGGACTCTGGGAGCAGGTCGTTTCTATCCTGACTTCACCAGAAGGTGCGCCGGAGTTGGGTATTGCACCACTACGCTCGCCACACAAGGCACTGCTGCGGTCAGTGACGCACACTGGTGACTTTCCAGGTTTTTTCCTGCTCAGCACTCAATCGCCAGTGGTGCAGGCGCTGGTAAAAGAAGAGCTCAAGGGCATTATCGAGGCCGTCTTAGCTTCGCTGACCGGCGAGGAGTTGGAAACGGTCATCACCGTTGCTGATCCTGCTGACGACGCTGAAGATAGCCAGGCAGCAGAGGCCACTCAACCATCTGCACAGCACTCGAGACAGACCCCATCTGCAGCTTCGCGTCCGCAGCAGGCTCAGCGTCAACAGCCAAACCAGCAACACCAGCAGCAGTCTGGCCGTAACTACCCGTTCCCCAGTGCAGATACGAACGACTTCAATCTCCACGAGCAGCACCAGGGATCGACACAGATGCCACAAGTGCCGCAGACGCATCAGCCAAATGTCCATAATCAGCAAAGTGCCCAGTCACAGCACCGATCGATGGACGCCGTGGATTCAATGGCGCAGGGGCTTTCGCACTCATCTGCCGAGAATCCGATGACTATTGCTGATCAGCGCCAGGTCACAAGTCCTTTCCGCTCCGAGAGCCACGGCACTCCAACCGAGATGAGCATGCCTTTCGAGGAGCCAACCCTCAACCCGAACTACACCTTCGAGACCTTCGTTATTGGTCCGCAGAATAAGTTCGCCGCTGCAGCCGCCGTCGCTGTTGCGGAGTCTCCGGGGCGCACCTACAACCCGCTGTTTATCTCCGGCGGTTCGGGTCTTGGCAAGACGCACCTGCTCCACGGCATTGGTCACTACGCCAAGCATTTGTACCCTAACCTGCGGGTTCGTTACGTTTCCTCGGAAGAGTTCACCAACGACTTCATTAATTCCGTGCGTGACGACGCCCAAGAATCCTTCAAGCGTCGCTACCGCGATTTGGACATGCTCATCATCGATGACATCCAATTCTTGGAGGGCAAGGAAGGTACACAGGAAGAGTTCTTCCATACGTTCAATGCCCTGCACCAGTCCAATCACCAGATTGTGCTGTCGTCGGACCGCCCACCGCGGGAGCTTAAGACTCTGGAGGATCGCCTTCGTACCCGCTTCCAGTGGGGGCTCAATCCGGATCTGCAATACCCGGACTTGGAGACGCGAATCGCAATTCTGTCGAAGAAGGCACAGCTATCTGATCTGGTCGTTCCGCATGATGTACTCCAGTACATCGCGGAGAACACCTCGTCTTCTATTCGTGAGCTCGAGGGGCGTCTACTGCAGATTAGCGCTCATGCATCCATGATTCATGAGCCTGTGACCTTGAAGTTTGCACAGGAGATCCTCGGTGCCGACGAAATCGAGGTGCAGATTACTCCGGAGATCATCATCTCCACCACGGCTGAGTACTTCGACCTAACGGTTGCAGATTTAGTGGGCCCGGGTAAGACTCGCCCGGTCGCTCATGCACGCCAGATTGCGATGTACCTGACGAGGTCCTTCACCGAGCTTTCGTTGCCGTCGATTGGCCGGGAGTTCGGAAATCGTGACCATTCGACGGTTTTGCACGCTGAACGCAAGATTGTTAAGGAAATTCAGGAGAAGAAGCCCTCAAAGGACCAGGTCAACGACCTGACCACACGCATTCGAGATCGAGCTCGTGGAACGGCTTAAAAACCTTGGGTTCGGCGTGCGGAATTCTTGTTATTAACTGCGGTTTTTCCGTGCACAGAGCTGTGGACAACTCGTAAATTTTGTGGATGAAAGATGAAGTCCGAACGCTATCCACAGACACCCCAAGTTATCCACAGTTAGGCGCACTGGTTATCCACAGCGCGAAACCAGTGAAGACCAGCGGGAATCATGTAATTTCACAATGTGCACACCCCCTATTACTACTCCCGACTTTAAAAATCTCTAGAAACTTCTAGATAAAAGGGGGCCTGCGCACAACCCCGGGCAAGCAACTTCTGGCGCACAACTTTAAAAATGCCAAGAACGAGTAAGAACTACGATTAAGCACTAGACGGACTACAAGAATCCCAGTGAGGTCTTTGGCAGTCTGCAGTAGAGTTGTACGATGGAATCTTTGTAACTCCAGTCATGTGTGCTGACATAGCACGCTGACAACACAAAAGACGGCTAATAAACGGCTAAAAACAGACATCCAATACCGGTGGAGGAACGATGGAGCAGACCGAAGTCCGTATTCGCGCGGCTAAGGACGATCTCGCGGGTGCGGTGAGCTGGGTTGCTCGTAACCTGCCTGCACGCCCGACTCAGCCGATTCTGCGTGGCATGATTTTTCTCGCGGATGACAATGGTCTGCAGCTCGCTGGCTATGACTACGAGGTCTCCACTCAGATTCGTATTAGCGCAGAGGTCGATGAGCCCGGTCGCTTCGCCGTCAATGGCAAGTTGGTTTCTGACATTGTTTCTAAGCTGCCGAATAAGCAGGTAGAGATGCACTTTGATGGCACGAAGGTCATCGTTCGCTGTGGTTCTTCCCGCTTCGAGCTGCCAAGTCTGACCTTGGAGGATTACCCGCAGCTACCGGAAGCTCCGGCTGCTACCGGCACTGTCGATGCCGCTCTGCTGGCCGAGGCTATTGGTCAGGTCGCTGTCGCTGCCGGCAAGGATGAGTCGCTGCCGATGCTGACCGGCATCCGGATGGAAACCGAAGGTAACGAGGTCACTCTCGCTGCCACCGACCGTTTCCGCCTGGCGGTTCGCAGTTTCGAGTGGGAGCAGGTTCCGGAGGGTGAGACCAAGCTGCTCATCCCGGCCAAGACCTTCGCGGAGACCGCCCGCACTCTCGATACCACTTCTAGCGAGCCAGTGACCTTGGCATTCGGCGACGGATCCGATGATCGTGAGGTCGGCTCCGAAGGCCTGCTGGCTATCCTCGCCGATCCTCGTCGCACTACCACGCGACTGCTGGACGCCGAGTTCCCGAAGTTCCGCCCGCTACTGCCGAAGCAGCATTCCTCCATGGCTGTTGCCCGTGTTGACCAGCTGCAGGATGCTATCCGTCGTGTGTCTCTGATGGCGGATCACGGTGCGCAGATTCGCATGGACTTCTCCGACGGTCAGGTTGTCCTTTCCGCTCATGGAGACGAGGTTGGTCACGCAGAAGAGACTGTGGCCTGCAACTTCTATGGTGAACCACTTCTGATTGCCTTCAACCCGCAGTACCTGCTCGAGGGGCTCAGCGCTGTTCGCTCCCATCGTGTTTTGCTGGGCTTTACGCAGCCGTCGCGTCCTGCGATTCTCATTCCGGAGCCGGAAGCCATTCCGGAGCTCGGTGAGGACGGCTTCTACCCAACGCCGGAGACCGACTTCACTTACCTGCTGATGCCTGTGCGCCTGCCGGGCTAGTCTGCGGCTATGCACATTCGGTATTTGTCCTTGCGGGACTTCCGCTCCTGGCCGGGGTTGGAAGTCGAGTTCACGCCTGGAATTACCGTATTTACCGGTCAAAATGGCTACGGCAAGACCAATATCGTCGAGGCCGTTGGGTATCTCTCCACGCTCGGTTCGCATCGAGTTTCTATGGATGCTCCGCTGGTTCGTTCGGGGACCCCGTCGGCACGCATTTCGGCGACGGCGGTCAATGATGGCCGCGAGCTGACTGCGCATCTGCTCATTAATCCGCATCGCGCGAATCAGGCGCAGATTAATCGCACGAGGCTGAAGTCCCCGCGGGAGCTGCTGGGGATCGTCAAGTCGGTCTTTTTCTCGCCCGAGGATCTCACGCTGGTTAAGGGCGAGCCCGCTTCCCGCCGCCGCTACATCGACGATTTGCTCGCTTTACGACGGCCACTGTCCGCCGGTATCCGCATTCAATATGACAAGATTTTGCGTCAGAAGAATGCGCTGCTGAAGTCGGCGGGCTCGACGCTGCGCCGTGGCTATTCTTCTTCGGAGGGGCAGGCCGCACTGAGCACGCTGGATACCTGGGATGCGCAATTGGCGCAGGTGGGAGCGGCGTTAATGGCTGCGCGCATGGATTTGATTGCCGAGCTTTCCGAACATGTCAGCGAGGCCTATGCCACGCTTGCCCCGCACTCGCGCCCAGCCACGATTGCCTATGCGCCGAAGGTCGACAGCCTGGATGGCGGGCCATTGCCCAGCGAACCGGAGCTGCTGGAGGCATTGCTGCTGACGAAGATGGCGGAGCGCCGCACCGCGGAGATTGAGCGCGGTTCCTGTCTCGTTGGTCCGCATCGCGATGATCTCGACCTCATTCTCGGCAATGACCCCGCCAAGGGCTTTGCTAGCCACGGCGAGACCTGGTCTTTTGCACTCGCGCTACGTCTCGGCGCGTACTTTTTGCTCCGTGCCGATGGTCCCGACCCGGTTTTGGTGCTTGACGACGTGTTTGCGGAGCTTGACCGGCATCGTCGGGAAGCTCTCATGGAAATCGCGCAGCAGGCTGAGCAGGTGTTAATCACCTCGGCGGTGGGAGAGGAGTTACCTCAGGCATTGGTCGAGGATTCTTCGGTGACTCATCACACGGTGACGGTGGCACAGACTGAGCAGGGGCGAATCTCGCTTCTGGATGAAAAACCAGTCGCGGAAGAGTGACGGGTATGGTCGAGAACATGGAGTCGGATAACTCACCGGAAGAGGAAAACGACCTGATCAGCGACGCTTTCTTCCGCATGCGCGATGCCGCTAAAGAGGGCGGTCACAAGTTACCGAATCTCCAGTGGCCACCGAAGAAGAAGGGCTCGTGGTCTGGCCTCGATAGCCGTGTGCCTGTGAAGGCCGCGAAGGGGATTGTTGCGGACGTCGATAAGCAGCGGGCAGCGCAAGCAGTGGTGCGAGATCGTGCCGGTACGGTAATTTCGCCGAGCCTGTTGAAGGAGGCGGGGATTCGGCTGTACCGGAAATATGACCGTCGACCTGCGCCGATTGGTGCGGTGCTGAATAAGGCAGTAGTTGATCGCGGTTGGCAGATCCATATTGCCCACGGTGTGATCATGACGGAGTGGGATTCGATGGTCGGCAAAGTTGTCGCGGAACACTCCGAGGTCAAGGAGTTCAAGGACGGCACTTTGGTGGTCGAGTGCCAATCGACAGCATGGGCAACACAGCTGCGGCTAGCACAGCGACAGGTTTTGAAGTCCATCGCGGAACGCGTCGGGGATGGGGTGGTTGAAGAAATTAAGGTGCTGGGGCCGAAAGCGCCGAATTGGCGCAAGGGCAAATTGCACATCGAGGGCCGAGGACCGCGTGATACTTACGGGTAAAGGTCGGTAAACGGTCTACGAATAGGCATCGGTATGCGTAAAACTGCGAAATTTGGTCCTTTGAGCGCATCGGCTATATCCACAGTAGGGGACTACGTTGGGGTAAGATGGGCAGGAGAATACCGGCAGGCGGTTCTTGAGACGTTATCGGCATCCAAACTAGCCAGACCTATCTAGTAGTCCTATGTAGTTCTGGCTGGCGCCGATAGCGCTTGACCGCCGGCCTATTTTTCGCGCGCTGACGAATGTTGCGCGGGGAGAGAACCAAGAATAGGAGACGCGCCGAATCGTGGCTGCTACCGAACATCAATATGACGCCTCATCGATTACCATCCTCGAGGGCCTCGAGGCCGTGCGTAAGCGGCCGGGTATGTACATTGGCTCGACTGGTGAGCGTGGCTTGCACCACCTGGTGTGGGAGGTTGTAGACAACTCCGTCGACGAGGCGATGGCGGGTTATGCCACCGATGTTGAGGTCACTCTGCTGGAAGACGGCGGCGTTCAGGTCCGCGATAACGGCCGTGGTATTCCTGTCGAAATGCACCCGTCGGGCATGCCGACGGTGCAGGTGGTTATGACTCAGCTGCACGCCGGCGGCAAGTTTGACTCCGAGTCCTACGCTGTTTCCGGTGGTCTGCACGGTGTGGGTATTTCGGTGGTTAACGCGCTGTCGACGCGTATGGAAACCGAGGTCATCCGCGATGGCTACACCTGGTACCAGAACTTCGACCAGGCAGTTCCGGAAGAAATTGTCCGCGGTAAAAAGACTCGTGGTTCGGGTACCACGCAGCGTTTCTGGCCGGACCCGGAGATTTTTGAGACCACCGATTTCAAGTTCGACACCATTTCTCGCCGCCTGCGCGAGATGGCGTTTTTGAACAAGGGTCTGACCATCACGTTGGTGGACAAGCGTGTCTCCGAGGAGGAGCTCGAGGCTGAGGCTCTGGCGGAGCAGGCGGAGACCGAATCCGCTGAGATCGCCAAGGATGCGGCTGAAGAGCAGAAGGAGCAGGCAGAGAAGACCACCAAGCCGAAGGAGCGCCGCAAGGTCTTCCACTACCCGAATGGTCTGCGGGATTATGTCGAGACTTTGAACAAGTCGAAGAACATCATCCACCCGACCATCATTTCCTTCGATGCTGCAGGTGATGGCCACGAGGTCGAGATTGCCATGCAGTGGAACTCGGGTTACTCCGAGTCGGTGCACACCTTCGCCAACACCATTAACACCATTGAGGGTGGCACGCACGAAGAGGGCTTCCGTTCTGCGTTGACATCGCTGATGAACCGCTATGCGCGTGAGCACCGCCTGTTGAAGGAGAAGGAAAACAACCTCTCTGGTGAGGACTGTCGTGAAGGCCTCGCTGCCGTGATTTCGGTGAAGGTCGCCGATCCACAGTTCGAGGGCCAGACAAAGACGAAGCTGGGTAACACCGAGGTGCGTTCTTTCGTCCAGCGCATGACCAATGAGCACATCGGTCACTGGCTGGAGGCCAATCCGGCTGAGGCTAAGGCCATTGTTAACAAGGCCATTGCTTCGGCGCATGCCCGTCAGGCGGCTCGTAAGGCCCGCGACCTGGTGCGTCGTAAGTCCGCGACCGATCTTGGCGGTCTTCCGGGTAAGTTGGCGGACTGCCGTTCGAAGGACCCGAAGCAGTCCGAGCTGTTCATCGTGGAGGGTGACTCCGCAGGTGGTTCTGCAAAGGCAGGCCGAAACTCGCTGTTCCAGGCCATTTTGCCGCTGCGCGGTAAGATTTTGAACGTCGAGAAGGCGCGCCTGGATAAAACGCTGAAGAATAACGAGGTCCAGGCCATTATTACGGCGCTGGGCACCGGTATTCACGACGAGTTCGATATCGAAAAGCTGCGCTACCACAAGATTGTGCTGATGGCCGATGCCGACGTCGATGGTCAGCACATTGCCACGCTGCTACTGACGCTGCTGTTCCGCCTGATGCGTCCGCTGATTGATGAAGGGCACGTCTACCTCGCTCAGCCACCGCTGTACAAGCTCAAGTGGGCCAAGGGCGAGCCGGGCTACGCCTACTCAGATGCTGAGCGCGATCAGCTGCTGGAAGAGGGGCTGGCCGCCAACCGCAAGATCAACAAGGACGATGGTGTCCAGCGCTACAAGGGTCTCGGTGAGATGAACGCCGCCGAGCTGTGGGATACCACCATGGATCCGGATCACCGCGTGCTGCGTAAGGTCGCCCTCGAGGACGCACAGAAGGCCGATGAACTGTTCACCATTCTGATGGGCGATGACGTCGCTTCACGACGTTCGTTTATTACCCGTAATGCGAAGGACGTTCGCTTCCTCGACGTCTAAGCCGATACCTAGTCTAGTTATCGGCTTGTCGGTTCCCCTGACAAAACCTCAGTTCAGCCATTAATGTTTATGAAATGGAAGATACTCGAGGAAGCATGGTCAACGGGGAACCGCCAGTCGAGCCACGTATTGTGCAGGAGACATTGCCCGATGGCTCCGTGACCCCGATGGCGCTTCGGACTCCCGAAGGTACGCCTCGGGGCATCGTCGTTATTTGGCCGGGTTTTGGCATGGGGGCTCGCTATTACCGGCCAATTGCCCAAGAGTTGCAGCGCCGAGGGTTTTGCGTCCTGACCTCGGAGTTACGCGGCCAGGGTAACCAGACGGCGGTAGCCACCCGCCGTCACAACTGGGGCTACCAGGATCTTGCCTCGGTGGATTACCCGTTGGCCGTGGCGCGGGCCCGCAAGGAGTTTGACCACCTCGCGGCAGGGGAGAGCACAGGGGAGAAGTTACCCGTTTACTTGCTGTGTCATTCCATGGGCGGTCAGATTGCCTCGCTGTATCTGGCCCGACCGGAAGCGGACGTGGCCGGTGTTGTGATGGTTGGTTCCGGTACTCCGCACTACAAGTGTTTTACTGGCAACGAGTACACGCGGCTTCGCTACGGCGCACCGTTTATGCAGGTAGTGTCCCAGATTCTGGGTTATTGGCCAGCGGGCAGGTTTGATGTGGCCGGCTACGGCCGACAGGCCCGTAACCATGTGGTGGAGTGGGCGCGATTCTCGCGCACGGGTCTCCTGCGACCGCGCGGTGCGGACATCGACTATGCCGCTGAGATGCCTAAGGTGACCACCCCGGCGCTGCTGCTGAACTGTGGCGGTGACCGTGACTGCCCGGCGGAGTCGGCGCAGGCATTGGCGCGGATGTTGCCGAATTCGGCGAAGTACGAGTTCATTGAGCAGCGCCTGGGACATAACCGATGGGCGCGTGAGCCGCAGGCTGTGGTTGACCGCTTCGAGCGGTTCATTGAGGAAATTTAAACCGCAATTTTCCAACCTGTAATCTGCGCTTCTTAACGTAGATACTTATGGCAACATCACCTAAAAAAATATCTGAATTTTCCCGTCGGCACTTCCTGCAGACCGCCGCAGGAGTCGGTGCCGTCACCGCTGCGAGCACGCTGCTGCCACCATCACTGCGCCACGCGCTCGCGCAGCCCCGACCGGCTGGCTCTCTTGATCAAATTGAGCACGTAGTCGTGTTGATGCAGGAAAACCGCTCTTTTGATCACTACTTCGGCACGCTCCGAGGTGTGCGAGGGTACAAAGACAACTCCGCTCTACCGGGTGTCTTCAACCAGAGTGGGGTCAGTCCATATCTAATCCGCAACGCCGCTAATCGCGGTGATCTCTCGGTGGAGTACATCGCAAGTCTGCCGCACGGTTGGGAAGACGGGCAGGTTGCACTAAACGGCGGCCGCTGTAACGGCTGGATCGAGGCCAAGGGTAAGGGCACGATGGCCTGCTATGACCGCCAGGACATTGCGTTCCAATTCGCTCTCGCAGAGACGTTCACCATCTGCGATGGTTACTTTTCCTCGATGCCTACGTCGACAAGCCCGAACCGCAACTACCTGTTTTCGGGTGACACCCGAAAGGAACCGTGGGGGACTGGAGCGGTTGGCAATGCGGCGTACGAGCCGACGCACCCGGGGTATAAGTGGCGCACTTATGCCGAGGAGCTCACGGAGGCAGGGGTGCCGTGGCGCGTCTACCAGGAGTGGGATAACTACACGGACAACAATTTGGATTTCTTCGCCGCGTTTCGAAATATTGGCCGCAAGGTCATCCGTGAGGCCGGGCTGCCGGGACTCGACATGACGGGTTTCCACGAGAAACTGCTGGAACTGGGCGATGGGATGTCGCCAACTACAGAGCAACAGGAGATGGTCGATCGCCTGAATGCCGCTGTGGAGAAGCTGCCTGACGCGGAACGGGATCTCTATGATCGCGCGCTGCACCGCCGCCAGCCGGGCACGCTAGCCGACGCTTTCCGACGAGATGTTGAATCCGGGCAGCTGCCAAAGGTGTCCTGGATTGTGCCTTCGGCCGCGGAAAGTGAGCATCCGGGAGCGTCCTCGCCAATTCAGTCGGCGAATATCACCTATCGTCTGTTGGATGCGTTGGCCTCCAATCCGGAAGTGTGGGCCAAGACAGTTTTCCTGATTAACTTTGACGAGTTTGATGGTTACTTCGATCATGTGGTGCCGCCGCTGCCGCCGAAGAATGAGCCGGGGGAGTGGTACCTGGGCAAGCCGAAGGGGCTCGGTTTCCGCGTCCCGATGACTGTCATTTCACCATGGTCGGTGGGTGGTCTGGTTTCTTCGGAGGTCTTCGATCACACTTCGGTGATTCGCTTTCTGGAGCAGGTCACTGGCGTGAACTGTGGAAACATCACTGATTGGCGTCGTCGAGTCTGTGGTGATTTGGTATCCACGCTGGACTTCTCGGCATCGGCGGGAATGCAGCTTCCAGAGCAGCCGGGGCCAGCACCGGAGTTTGTGAAGCGCTGGGAGGCGGAGCCGGCCGGTGACTATCCAGTGCAGGAGTCCGAGCAGGCGACCGCGCTGCCAACACCGTACCGGCTTCACGCCTACCTTAAAGACGGCAACCTTGTGCTGGTCAACGACGGTTCCCGTGAGGCTGTTTTCGCTGTTTACAGTGGTAACAAGGTAGAGCACCACACCGTGCTCGGCACATTAGAGCTGCGAATTGGACTTCTAGACCGCGAACTTACCGTGTGCGGCCCGGACCGCTTCCTGCGTGTGTTCAGCAAGACGGCGAAGGAGTTGCCGGAGGTCACTTTGGAGCACGTGGCGGGACGTGTTCTCGTCGGCGGGCAGGACCGAACGGCTGATTATGTCCGTGATGGCTGGTACGAGGTCGAGCTGACTGAAGGTGAGGCCACGGCGTATTACACGGGTCGACTGGAGTCCGGTAATCGCATTCCGACGAGCCCGTTCACCCGGAAAATCGACTAGGCCGCGTCTTTGGCTAAATGCCGCTTTTGACCAGTTTCCATGTCTCTGTGAATGACACTTCTTCGCCATTAGTGGTGAGGAGTATGTGCGCAAGTAGTGCGCCCAGCGCGGTGTTTCCGAAACTCAGTGGTTTCACGTGAAACGTTGCGTAAGCGACCGCTTGTGCAGCCGCAGAAACCGTGGGAAAGCTGCGGTGACCAGCAATGACACCTGAGCTGGCGGCAGCAATGGCGCTGATTGCCCATGGTCGCACAAGTGTAGCGTCAGCCAATTCCGGCACTTTGGCCACCAGTTCGTCGGTAGCCGCCAGGATTGCGGCCTCGCTGAGAGGCTGAACTTGGGGCGCACTCATTCTTCTGCTCCCCGGGGGCTCGGGGAGCTCAACTTTCGCAGCAGCGCCATGTCGGTATCAGTCACACTTGCGGTGATTTCCCTGGCCTGGCCTTGTTGAAGGGCTCTCGCGGCGGCGGATTCAATGGCGCGAATGACGGCCTCGTGTTTGGATACGCCCTCCATTTGCGCCAGCAGCGCCAGGGCGGTGTCCTGTTCTTTCGTGAGCCTTAAGGTCATCGCCATCGTGCACTTGCTCCTTGCTACCTAGCCGCGCTTCCTAACTGCGCTGGTTTGTTTCCGCTATCAGGCTTGAAAACCAAGTATTTGATACCACAATGGTATCGAAAAGTTGCGCACGGCGTCGTAAAGCGGGTTCTAAAGCCCTGTAGAATGGATGCGAACCTCTTTTAAGTAAAGGAAGCAGTCATTGAGCGACGATAACAACAACGACGGCTCATCCTTCGGAAGTGGAGTATTGGGCCACCAGGTTCGCCCGATCGACATCAATGAAGAGATGCAGTCGAGCTATATCGACTACGCCATGAGCGTGATTGTGGGCCGTGCGCTGCCGGAGATTCGTGATGGTCTCAAGCCGGTGCACCGCCGCATTCTCTACGCCATGTTCGACAACGGCTACCGCCCGGAGCGCGGTTATGTGAAGTCCGCTAAGCCGGTTTCGGACACGATGGGTAACTACCACCCGCACGGTGACAGCGCTATTTACGACACCATGGTGCGTATGGCGCAGCCGTGGTCCATGCGCTATCCGCTTGTCGACGGTCAGGGTAACTTCGGCTCCCGCGGTGACGACGGCCCCGCAGCTATGCGTTACACCGAGGCCCGTCTGACGCCGTTGGCCATGGAAATGGTGCGCGACATTCGCGAAAACACTGTCGATTTCCAGCCGAACTACGATGGTCGTACGACAGAGCCGGTTATTCTGCCGTCGCGTGTCCCGCAGCTGTTGATGAACGGTTCCGGCGGTATTGCCGTCGGTATGGCTACTAACATCCCACCGCACAACCTTCGTGAGGTCGCGGATGCCATTAACTGGTGCCTGGACAACCCGGAGGCGGATGAAAAGACCACGCTGGATGCGGTCATGGAGCGCATCAAGGGTCCGGATTTCCCAACTGCCGCCCAAATCGTCGGCGATAAGGGCATCAAGGAGGCCTACACCACCGGTCGCGGTTCGATCCGCATGCGCGGTGTGACCTCGATTGAGCAGGAGGGCACTCGTCAGTCGATTGTCATCACTGAGCTGCCGTACCAGGTCAACCCGGACCGCATGATTGCCAACATTGCAGATCAGGTCAAGGACGGGCGTCTGCAGGGCATTGCCTCGATTGATGACGAATCCGATCTGAAGTGGGGCATGCGCATCGTCGTCAAGCTCAAGCGCGACGCCGTACCGCGTGTGGTGCTGAACAACCTGTACAAGCACTCCCAGCTGCAGACCAGCTTCGGCGCGAACATGCTCGCCATCGTTGACGGTGTGCCGCGTACGCTGCGTATTGACCAGATGGTGACGCTGTACGTCGCCCACCAGATTGAGGTCATTGTTCGACGGACCCAGTTCCGCCTGGACGAGAAGGAAAAGCGTGCCCATATCCTGCGCGGCCTGGTCAAGGCCCTGGATATGTTGGACGAGGTCATCGCCCTGATTCGCCGGTCTGCCACGGTCGATACCGCGCGTACGGGCCTGATGGGTCTGCTCGACATCGACGAGATTCAGGCTGACGCCATCCTGGCGATGCAGCTGCGTCGCCTGGCTGCCCTGGAGCGCCAGAAGATTATTGACGAGTTGGCTGAGATCGAGCTCGAGATCGCCGACCTGAAGGACATCCTGGCCAACCCGGAGCGCCAGCGCGCCATTGTCAAGGAAGAACTGACCGAGGTAGTGGAGAAGTACGGCGATGACCGTCGTACCCAGATCGTGGCCGCCGAGGGCGACGTCACCGAAGAGGACCTCATCGCCCGCGAAAACGTGGTTGTGACCATTACCTCCACGGGCTACGCCAAGCGCACCAAGGTCGATGCCTACAAGGCCCAGCGCCGTGGTGGCAAGGGCGTTCGCGGCGCGGATCTGAAGCAGGACGACATTGTCCGCCACTTCTTCGTCTGCTCCACGCACGACTGGATTCTGTTCTTCACCAACAAGGGGCGCGTCTACCGCCTCAAGGCCTACGAACTGCCGGAGGCCACTCGCGCTGCCCGCGGCCAGCATGTCGCCAATCTGCTGGAGTTCCAGCCGGAGGAGCGTATCGCCGAGGTGTTGCAGATTCAGAGCTACCAGGACAGCCCGTACCTGGTGCTGGCCACCAGCGAGGGCAAGGTCAAGAAGTCTCGCCTGGAGGACTACGAGTCCGCTCGTTCCGCTGGCCTAATTGCCATCAACCTGCGCGAAGGCGACTCCCTCATCGGTGCTCGTCTGTGCTCTTCGGACGATGACCTGCTGCTCGTCTCCGAGCGCGGCCAGGCCATTCGCTTCACTGCCTCCGACGACGCACTGCGCCCGATGGGGCGCGCCACTGCTGGTGTTCAGGGTATGCGCTTCAAGGGCGACGACAAGCTGCTCAGCATGGTCGTGGTCGAGGAAGAGCACAACCTGCTGGTCGCCACGACTGGCGGCTTCGGCAAGAAGACCAAGCTCAGCGAGTACACCCCGCAGAACCGCGGTGGTATGGGCGTGCTGACGCTCAAGTACGACCCGAAGCGTGGACCGTTGATGGGCGCCCTGGTGGTCGACAACGACGACGAAATCTTCGCTGTCACCTCCGCCGGCGACATCATCCGCACCAACGTCAACGAGATTCGCGCCACCTCGCGTGCCACCAAGGGCGTGCGCCTGGTCAACCTCGCTGATGGCGTGGAACTGCTGGCTATCGACCGCAATGTTGAGGATGAGGGTGAGGAGACCGCTTCCAAGGTCTCTGAGGCCGGAACCCTGGACGTAGTCCCGAAGCGCACCGGCGCCACCAAGAGCACCGGCGCCGCCGAGTCCGGTGACTCGGAGGCGGAGAAGGAGTAAGCGCATGGCCGAAACTAACTTGGTAGTCGACAAGGTGAGTCCCTGGTCCGCCATGCGCATTACGGCGGCCACTGGCTTCATTGGCTTCCTCGTCTGGCTTGCCGCGGTTGGCCTGCTCTACCTCTTGCTCTCCGGGATGGGATTGCTCGCTCCGATTAGTGAAATGATTGGCGGGGAGGATTCCATCAGCGCGGGTCTTGTCCTTGGCCTGGCGGCCGCTGTAGGAGCGCTGTGGTGGGTGCTGTCGATTGGGCTCATGGCCCTCGGCGCGGTTATCTACAACGCGTGCGGCGGTCTCGTCGGAGGTCTCAAGATTTCGCTTGCCGACGACAGCTAGGCTGCCTAGTCTCCCGCTGGCCCCGGTGTCACCCCCGTTCGGTGGCTCCGGGGCCGCGTTGGTTGAGAGGTATTTTCAGTGACCTGGTTATGAAGTAGCCATAATGACTACTTAATGACTGCTTTTTAACTCAATATTTAGGCCTCTGAACAGGCGATTTGTGAAGTGTGATGGTTACGGGTTAAGTTATATCTCGTTCCACGGGGCCTATAGCTCAGGCGGTTAGAGCACTTCGCTGATAACGAAGGGGTCGGAGGTTCAAGTCCTCCTAGGCCCACTGCCGAACAAGGTATAATTGCTCGGTGTACGGGGCTTTAGCTCAATTGGTAGAGCACCTGCTTTGCAAGCAGGAGGTCAGGGGTTCGATTCCCCTAAGCTCCACAAGGAACAAAATCCCCCGGTCGTAAGACCGGGGGATTTTTTGCGTTCTGGGAATGCCGCGGATTCGGGTTAAGTAGCAAAAAGTGTGTCCGCTCGGCGTGTCGCCGGGCGGGCCCTTTTTTATTGCATGGGGCCTTTGCGGATTCCTATGTTGTGTTGGTATTCGGTTGGGATAGCGTTGTCGTAGAAGGCTGGTCGTCCTGTTTCTTGGTCGGCTGTGTTGTGGTCTTCTGGGACAAGGTCTGGAACTTTGGCGAGTTGATCTTGTCCGTAATTGCACTGCCTGGCGATCTCGAGTGGGTCGTCAGGCAGCTGCGTTTTCGAGTGCAGGTACCACTCGAGCATCTTGCGTTGTCGTTCCCCGGATCTGCTGCGGTGGGCATCAGCGATGCGTTTGAGCCCGGCGTTGACTCCGCCTTCTAGGCTGTTTGTGGTTGCTGCCCACCGGGCCGGTTCGAGTGCTTCTGGCGGGGGTTGGAGATAGGCAAACAGCCAGTTGTTGCGCGATAAGTGCAAAAGCGAGTTGTATGCCTTTCGGACCCGGATATGTGTGAATTCCCATTGGTGGCTGGGGTGCGGCGCTCTTTGGGTACGGGTGTTTTCTCGTTCAGGAAATCCTTGTAGACCACTCCGAAGTCGTGCAGGCGTAGTGTCCAGTCGCGTGCTTGGTCCAAGGTGGTGATCTTGGTCAGTTTCAAAGCTAGGGCATAGATCGCTTTGCCAGCGTCGGTGCGGGGCCGTGATGTGGTGTAGCGACGGATGACGCGTTGGGCGTGGACGAGGCAGCGCTGGATCATGGTCGTGGGCCAGCAGGCTTTGATCGCTGAGTAGGCGCCTTGGCCGCCGTCGAGGACGACGCATAACGGTTCGGCGATACCACGCAGCAGTTGTGTGTAGGCGTGGGCTGACTCGCGTTTGGCCCAGTGCCAGGCGATGACGTGGTCGTGGCTTGCTGCTACGAGCAGGCAGCCGGCGTCGGTGTAGATGCCGTCGATGAAGATCTGGTCGTAGACCCTGTTGGGGTCTGGAGTGTTGGGAACATCGATGAGCCATAACGGTTCGAATCGGCGGTCGAGGATCCATCTGCTGACTCCGGCATCGCAGGCGATCTCGGTTAGTGACCTCGTGGAGGTCACGTATCGGTGAAACGCTTTGAAGTCGCGGGTTGTAGTCAGATCAGGCCGACGGTAGGTGGTGAAAGATCCACAGTCAGGGTTCTGGCACCGCCATCTAGTCGTTCCTTTTGTGGTGGTGCCGTTTTTCTTCATTTGCCCAGTACATACGGGGCATCGTGGTCTGTTTGGTGTCACCGGCAAAGCTAACCAGCATCCAGCTACCACACTGAAGCGCCGTTCCGGCGGATTGAACGAGAAACGGGCCCGAATAAGGACTAAATCCTTATTCAAGCCCGATTTGTATAGTCTGATCTGCGGAAATCGCAAGAATCAGACACACATTCTGCTACTTAACCCGCGGATTCTAGTGGTCGTGTACTTAGCCTGCTAGACCGTGTGGGCATTATGAATGCCGGCATTGATGCGAGCTTTGAGCTCAATGAAGCAGTTCCTCGTTCGCGTTGAGATGGTTCTGCCACAAAGTCGACCATGCTGTCTAGTTTTATGTCGATTGTTCAGGTCAGCCAAAATTGTATTGAGTGCGAAGTATTCTGGAGTGCGCTTTTAAGCACACAATATCGGTTGGGAAATTCACTTTCGGGTACTGAGATTGTGCTTGCTGTCAGTTCAGATGGACCGAATCACAGTGTTGAATATTATCCCTCCATTTAGAGGTAACCAATTGGACACTTCAGCGAAATCATTGATGTTCTTAATCTTTCGTGAGACCGTTACATCGAAAGCACAACGGTGTTGATTCAAGGACCGAATTCCGCAATCTTGAGGTGTAGTATGAAAAAAGGTTATTCGCAACGGCAATAGTTGCCCTAGCTTTTGTCGGAACAGCAACGGGAACTGCTTCTGCTGAAAGTCGATCTGAGGCGGTACTGGTAAACGAGGTAATGAATTCGGGGAATCCTCAAGAAACGTATAATGCGTTGTCTAAAAAAGATAAAGCGGTCTTTTTGCGTGCTATGTCGCCGTCCTCAGTAGAGCAAAGTGTTTCGGCTCCAGTTGTCACTGCAACGCGCAGTAGTGGCAACTGCAGGACTGCTAACCATCATCAAGACTGGAAATCTAACTATGGGTTCGTAGTTGCTACTTCCTGGTTGTCGATGGAGTGGTGCTCGTCAGGAAATAAAGTAACCAGTGTTAGAATTACTAACCAAGGTGGGGAGACATCAACCCCGGGATATACATACCAAGGCGTTTTGAATAGCGGGGCTCGTGCATCGGGTACTTCAGGTCGAGCTTATTCAGAGATAGGCCTCAAGCTACTAGACGGTGTGGACTTCGTACATCTACTTCCGGCTTTGCATCCTTGTATCAAACTTACTGGTTATGCCAATGGTCATACCGACGTTTTAGCTGATGTTAATGCCGAAAATGGATGCCGACAGGTGTAATAGTGGAAATTCCGACCTACTACGATTTAATATGGACGCTTTTCCCAATTATTTATCTCGGGTTTTTGGGGATTGTTATTATCTTTGAAGTGCGCCGGAAAAGCGGGACGAGTCGAATAATTGCATGGACACTTGTGCAGTTACTGTTCCCAATCATCGGATTTATTATTTGGGGAATATTCTTCTTCAGCGAAAAGAGATTTGGCGACAAAGGCTGAAGAGCCAAAGAATTAGACCGCACGACAGCTAAGAAGATATAGACAGCAAAACGCCCGACCGTCGGCGCATCTACTGCACAGAACGATCGGGCGTGAAAAGGTTTATGGCTATCTAGCCCCAGCCGCCTATTTACTTCTTGCGAGCCTGACCCGGCTTCGGAGCCGGCTTGGACGGCTTGGAAGAGATCTTCTTAGCGTCCTCAGCGTTCTTCTTCTCGGTCTTGACCTCGTCGACCTTGATTTGAGCCTGCTTGGAAGCCTCTGCGGCCTTCTCCTCAGTGGTCTCCTTGGCC
>NZ_KV836272.1:1340120-1395905 GCF_001838295.1 Corynebacterium sp. HMSC074C04 | reverse complement strand
TTTCCTTAGCCTCAGAAGCCTTTTCTTCAACGGTCTCCTTGACCTCTGCGGCCTTCTCTTCGACCTTGTGCTTAACTTCCTGGGCCTTCTGCTGGTACGGAGCTGGGTCAACCGGGAGCTTGTCGTCCTTGCGCAGCTTCCAGACAATGACACCGACGATTGCTGCAACAACAGCGAAGACCAGGGAAGCGGTTGCAATGCGGCCGTTCTTGGCGCGCTGCTCTTCCTTACCGGTTACCTTGTCGATAGCCTTCTGGGTACGCACCTCGAGGTCCTTGCGAGCCTTCTTGGCCTTCTTTTCAGCCTTCTTAGCCTCGCAGCGAGCCTTGCAACGAGTCTTCTTGCCCTTGCGCTTAGCGTCCTTCTCGGCCTTCTTCGCCTGCTTCTTGGTCTCCTTGGACTTCTTCTCAACCTTGCCGGTCAGTTCTTCAGCCTGCTCAGCGAGCTGATCGCGAGCGCCGGAAACCTTTTCCTTAACGTCTTCTGCCCAATCGGATGCTGCGTCCTTTGCAGCCTCGTTCTGTGCAGCTGCCACCTTCTTAGCCTCCTGCATCGTGTCGTAGAGCTCTGCAGCCTTCTTGTCCCGGTAATCGGAGTAGCTGTCGTAAGCGGACTTCAGTCCCTTGACAGCCAGCGAGATTGCGTTGGGGTTCATGACTCTCCTTAATTAGTGCATCGCCAACAGGCTTCGCCTTTTATTTTCAATCAATGATTAATACTGCTGCGGCGCCAGTGCCTCTGAGACCAAGATGCTTCTACGTCCAAGAGCTAGGGCCCAGTTAGGCCTAGCGTCGAAATACTTGCAGCAGGCTCACATTCCAGCTTAGGCACTATTTGCTCGTCATGGGGGTCAACGAAGAACTCTTTTCCTTATCTTGAAAAACATTTTCGCAGGTTTCTGCCAAGGAGAAACTCACCAGTAAGAGCAATTGGCCACCAAGGTCGGTATCCTAAGGAACGTGACTATTAAGACTGCTACTGCAACTGTGCACACCAACCATGGCGATATCGTGATTGACCTGTTCGGCAACCACGCGCCGAACACTGTCGACAACTTCATCGGCCTGGCAGAGGGCACGAAGGAGTACAAGGGTCAGAACGCCTCTGGCACCGAGTCCGGCCCGTTCTACGATGAGGCCATTTTCCACCGCATCATCGCCGGATTCATGATTCAGGGTGGTGACCCGCTGGGCACCGGCACTGGCGGCCCGGGCTACATGTTCGACGATGAGATCCACCCGGAGCTCCAGTTCGATCGTCCGTACCTGCTCGCTATGGCTAACGCCGGCAAGCGTGGCGGCCGCGGCACCAACGGTTCCCAGTTCTTCATCACCGTGGTTCCGACCCCGCACCTCAATGGCGCTCACACCATCTTCGGTGAGGTCGTTGATGACGCCTCGAAGAAGGTCGTCGACGAGATCGCTCGTGTGGCTACCGATCACTGGGATCGCCCGCTGGAGCCGGTCGTGATTACCTCCATCGATATCGAGAAGTAATCCGCTAGCTTCTACGCTCTTTAACCCGTCCGGTTGTTCCGGGCGGGTTTTTTCATGCCTATTTTCGCTTTACGACGGCCCGTAACTTCAATGTTGTGTTTAGGGGTAGCGGGGGTAGTAGCAAATTGGGTTGATTCTCCACATATCCACAGCCCTGTGGGCAAAATACTCCACTGTTCACCTAGGTGAACATGGACCAAGAAGCACGTTACGGTCCCAATTTTCACAAATTACAAGAATCCACAGTTGTCCACAGACTTGTGCACATGTGTGGATAATTCCATTCTTGTAATTTACGAACCAGCGTTCGAAAGTGGTCGAACTCCGCAGAATATTGGAATTACACACAAGTTGACTTGCAACTATGTTACTTGTTCACAGAATTATCCACAGGCTGTGGATACTGTGGACACAGGGGATAGAGCCAAAGTTGTCATGCTTTACGGTTTCTGTCACGTAACCCGTGAGAATTTTGGGACGAAATCTCTCCACAGTTATCCACAAATTACATGATTGTTACACAGGTTTCTGTGGATAACTTTTTTGCGCGATCAATAGGAGGGAAATCCCCATTCTCCGAAAAACGTGTGGGAAACGGGTGTATTAACGGGGGTGAATTGACCTGGGTTTTTAGGTATGAAAAAGGCGCATCCAAAAGTGGATGCGCCTGAGGAGTGCGGTGTATTAGAGCTGACTAACGCCAACCCATAGTCATCAGCAGACCAACAATGAAAAGACCAAAGCCGATGACGTAGTTCCATGCGTTCAAAGTCACCATGAACGGAATATGCGGACCCGCGATGTAGTTGACCAGCAGCCAGCCCAAACCAATCAGCATGAACCCGAACATCAGCACCTTGTACCACACCGGTGTCTGAGTGCTGTTGATCTTGACCGGGGTACGGCTGACGGAGGAGCCACCGGATTGTGGGGAATTAGTGCTTTCAATCTTTGCCTTAGGCATAGCGCTTTAAACTCCTTAGGTTGTGGTCAGCAGGTTGCGATCAGCGCGGTATCTACACTCCCGCGGTATATGCATAATTGTAAACTTTGCATCCGAACTTACCAGTGAAGTTCGCAGGCAGTAGAATTCCCAGTTATGCAGATTCTCGTCGTCGATAACTATGACAGCTTCGTATTCAATCTGGTCCAGTACATAGGCCAGCTCGGCGAAACGGTGACTGTCTGGCGCAATGATGATGCGCGTCTCCGCGATGTTGACGACGTCGTAAAGCAATTTGATGCAATCCTACTGTCGCCCGGTCCCGGTGAGCCGTCCAATGCTGGATGGACAGAGGACATTATTCGCGCGGTGAGCAGGCAGGACGATCCGACACCGGTGTTGGGTGTGTGCTTGGGTCATCAGGCGATTGGTGAGGTCTTTGGTGCGCAGGTCGTGCGTGCCGACGAGCTGTTGCACGGCAAGACTTCCCCGGTCACACACGACGGCACGGGTGTGCTGGCCGATGTGCCCAGTCCTTTTATTGCCACGCGCTACCACTCGTTGACGGTCGATCCGAAGACACTGCCGGAGGAACTCATTGCCACGGCATTCACCGATTCGGGCATGCTGATGGCGATGCGCCACCGCGACCTGCCGATTCACGGCGTGCAGTACCACCCGGAGTCGGTACTCACCCAGTACGGGCACCGCATGCTCGTCAACTGGCTGCGCCTGGCCGGTGGCGAGTACTCCGAGGAACTCCTGGCGGAGTTGGAGGAACAGCAGGCCGTGTACCAGCGCGCCTTCTCAGATGTGCTGGCACACTAGCCGTTAGTTAGGCAGCAAATCCGGCAGCCTTAGGGGAGGTTCCGGCGCAGGCTCGTCCTCAGAACCCTCCGGAGCAACCCCAAGCCGGTAGACACGCAGGGTGACCTCGCCGTCCTTGTTCAGCTTAGACCCGGCCGACGGATTGGCCTTCTCCACGTGGTCGACCTTGGACAGATCCAGCGTGGTGACTTCCTCGGTGCGGATAGTTCCCTCGAATCCGGCATCGGCGAGTGCCTTCTCCGCATCACTGAGGGTCTGTCCCTCAACCCGTGGCATCTTAATTTGGTTACCACGCGAAACGTGCAGCTCAACCGTCGTACCGACAGTGAGCTCCGAGCCCTTCTGCGGAACCTCAATGACGGTTCCCTGCTTCTCAGCGGAGTCCACCTCTACCACTTCGACAACGAAACCAGCGGATTCGAGGGTCGTGCGGGCGGAATCCAAAGTCTGACCAGTGACATCCGGAACAGTCTTGGTCTCGATACCGGAGGAGACAGTCAAGGTTACGCGGGTTCCCTTCGATACCTGAGAACCGGCAGCTGGAGACTGCTCGATAACATTGCCGCGCGGAACGTCCTCATTCGGTTCCTCTTGCAGCTTTGGATTGACGACAAGCCCCGCCTCCTCGAGCAGGCGGCGAGCTTCCTCGGCCTGTTTGTCGCGCACATCCGGCACATTAGTCAACTCCGGGCCCGAAGATACGCGCAGCTTGATGCGAGATCCCTGCGGCAACCCCGATCCGACACCCGGTTCCGTGGCGATCACCGTGTCTCGGGGGACATCTGGGTTCGGCTCATCGACGCGGTTGACTACAAAACCAGCCTCCTCGAGAACCTGCGTTGCCTCATTGACATTTAGACCCTCGACCTGCGGAATGGCAACGGTCTCGACCTCGGTGGACGAGTTGAAGAGCTGGTAGGCGCCGTAGCCGACACCGCCGAGAGCCACCATTGCAGCAGCCACCAGCGCGACAGTCTTTCCTGCGCCGCCTTTCTCTTTCTCGGGCTCGTCAGTGTTAGCGATCTGAGCAGGGGCCTCCGACTGGTCCGCTGCTTCCTTCGGTTCAGGAGCGGGAGCAGGGACAGGGGCCGGAGTTGCCTGCTGTGCAGGGGTCACCCGAGTCTCAGCATCCGACGGAGCTGCCGGAAGGAATTCGGTGGTCTTCGCGTCGTCGTCATGCGCGCCGTGGTGCGCCAGCGCCAACGGATCCTCGCCGCGTGCAAGACGACGCAAATCCTGGGCGAAGTCCTCTGCGGTGTCGTAGCGCTCCATCGGATCCTTGGCCATCGCGGTCAACAGCACCGCGTCGAGGCCCTGAGCCGTGTTCGGGTCGGTGTTGAGCTTCCCCGAAGGGCGCGGCGGCTGATCCTGAACATGCTGGTAAGCGACAGAAAGAGGGGTTTCACCGGTGAATGGCGGGGCGCCCGTGACAGCCTCGAAAAGTACGCAACCGACAGCGTAAATATCAGAACGTGCATCGGCGGTCTTACCGCGCGCCTGCTCCGGCGAAAGGTACTGCGCGGTACCCAGCACGGCCGCAGTCTGCGTCATCGTGGTGGAATCACCGAGCGCGCGAGCGATGCCGAAGTCCATCACCTTCACCTTGCCGGTGTTGGTCAGCATGATGTTCGCCGGCTTGATGTCACGGTGAATGATGCCGGCATGGTGGGATGCCGTCAGTGCGTCACACACCGATGCCATTATCGACGTGGCTTTCTTCGGGTCGAGCCGCCCCTCACGACGAACAAGGTCACGCAGCGTCTCACCCTGAATCAGCTCCATGACAATGAAAGGCACACGCCCCATCGGGCTATCCGTCTCGCCGGTGTCGTACACCGACACGATAGACGGGTGATTCAGTAGTGCTGAGTTTTTCGCTTCACGACGGAACCTTGCGAGGAAGTTCTCATCCCTGGCAAGGTCGGCCCTCATCATCTTGACCGCGACAGAGCGACCGAGAACAGTATCTTCAGCTCGGTAAACATCGGACATGCCGCCAACGCCAATGAGCTCGCCGAGCCGATAACGGCCGGAGAGGAGATCGTCATTGCCAGACATTGTTCGTCAGTCCCTTCGGAAGGATTTCCACCAAAACATCTTGTACCTGAATATTACTGTGCATCTGGAGTCCCCAAGGTATTACCGGACCCATTTTCCGGGGGCAGTTGAATGCCGGGCAGACCACCGCCAGTGGAGTCGTCGCTATTGTCGTTGCCCGAATCCTGAGTCGGTTCGGAGGTATCCGGGGCGGTCTCGCTGGTGTCCTGTTCAGTGGAGCTGTCAGAAGCACCATCATTGTTGCCACCGTAGTTTTCACCAGAGTTGTCGCCGTAGCTGCCACCGTCGTTATTTCCCCAGTTACCAGAATTGTCGTCCGACCAACCGGAACCGTTGCTGGAGTCAGAGTTTTCTTCTGTGGTTTGCTGCTGTGACTGGTTCGGAATGTACTGCTCCAAGTTTGGAATGGTTGGCAGTGAACCGGTTGTCGACAGCGAATAGACAACAGCGATAGCCCCGGCCAGTAACACTAGCAGTCCCAACAGCACAATGCTGCCGCAGCCACAACCGCAGCCGCTGCGCTTCTTTGCCGGCTTTCGCTGCCGAGTGGGTTGCTGCGGTGGCCGCTGTGGCTGCTGCTGTGGTTGCGACACCGGCATGGGCGGTCGCGTCATGGCACCGAGTTCGGTGGTCGCCGGGTTGGCAGCGTTGGATTGACGGTGCACCGTTGGGGTCACACCACGCGGCTGCGGTGGGCGGTGCCCCGCGCGCACTCGCAAAACAGCCTGTGCCAGCTCGCGGCCATCGGCATAGCGACGCTGCGGATCCTTGCGCAGCATAATGCCGATAAGTTCGCGGATATGCGGATTGACCGTCGGCGCCAACGCAGGCGGTGCCTCGTTGATGTGTGCCACGGCAACCGCGACGGTGGAGTCGCCCTGGAAGGGGCGGGCGCCGGCCACCATTTCGTAGGCGACACAGCCAAGCGAGTAAATGTCAGTCGCCGGACTTACCTGTTTGCCCTGCGCCTGCTCCGGTGAGACATACTGCGCGGTACCGACGACCATGCCGGTACGCGTCAGAGGCACCGCTTCGGCGGCCTTGGCAATGCCAAAGTCGGTAATCTTCACGGTGCCCTCCGGCGTCACCAGCAGGTTGCCCGGCTTAATGTCGCGGTGGACAAGGTTCGCAGCGTGAATTGCCGACAGACCGTGCGCAGTCTGCTCCAGCACGTCGAGCATCAGGTGCTCTGGCAGGGTGCGACGTCGCTGCAGCACCTGCGACAGAGATTCGCCACGGATGTACTCCATGACGATGTAACACGCGCCGTGGCTGCCGATATCGCCTTCCTCGTACGTGACAATCTTCACCACGTTTGGGCTGTTGACGCTGCGTGCAGCAGCGGCTTCGTTCTGGAAGCGCTGCCGGAACTCGTAGTTGTCCGAGTACTCCTGATTCAGAAGTTTGATCGCAACTAGTTCGCCGCTGGTGGCGTCGTCGGCAAGCCAGACGGTGGACATACCGCCACGGCCGAGCAGACGGCGGACGTGATAGCGGTCGCCGACGATGTCTTGAACTTGGTGGGCATCCATGCTTATCAACCCGCCTGTTCGACCGCGTCAATGAGCGCACGGCCAATCGGGGCAGCAACGGAGGCGCCGGTAGCGCCCTGGCCTTGACCGCCACCGTTTTCCACGACGACAGCCACGGCGACATCGGAGTCCGGAGCGAAGGCGATGTACCAAACGTGCGGTGCGTACTCGCCGCGGACAGCACCGTGTTCCGCGGTACCGGTCTTGGAGGCGATACGTGAACCGTTACCGCCCGAATGCGACTCGGAACCGCGCATCAGCTCAGTTACGGTTTCTGCGATCTCCGGCGAAATCGCCTCGTCGGCTTCAATCGGCTTGAAGGACTTGATCTCGGAGAGGTCGGCACCGCGCACCGATTTGATGATCTGGGGTTCCATGCGCACGCCGCCGTTGGCAATCGTGGCGGCGATGATGGCGTTGTCCAGTGGTGTAAAGGACACGTCGCGCTGACCAATGGAGGTTTGCCCCAGCGAGGACTGATCCGGAATCTCACCGACGGTGGAGGGCTGAATCGGCAGGCCCGCGTCGTCGTGGGTCTCACCGATGCCGAATCGCTTGGCGACGTCCTTGAGCGCATCGGCCCCGTACTGCATACCGAGCTCCGCGAACGCCGTATTACAGGACTGTGCGAAAGCCTGGCGGAGAGTCGTAGTAGCCCCGCCACAGGTCGAGCCACCGTAGTTTTCCAACGTGGTGGTGGTATCCGGCAGCGTAATCTGCGGTGCGCCAGTGACCGAGGTGTCCGGGGAGGCGCCTTGCTCCAGTGCCGTGACCGTGGTCAACACCTTGAAAGTGGAACCGGGCGGCAGCGGACGCTGAGTGGCGTGGTTGAGCAGCGGTGCGCCCTCATTGTTATTGAGGGACTGCCAGGTACTCTCGTCGCCGGCCGCGATGTCATTCGGGTTGAACGACGGTGTGGAGGCCATCGCGAGAATTTCACCCGTCGATGGGCGAATGGCGACGGCGGAGCCGACGTAGCCGCGTTCAGCGAGTTGTTGGTACGCAGTCCGCTGAGCGTTCGGCAACAGCGTCAGCTCTGCGGAAGCCCCAGAAGGTTCCTTGCCCGTGACCATGTCGAGGGCGCGGGAAGTAAACAGCGAAGGGTCGCTGCCGTTCAAGATTCCGTTTTGAGAGCGTTCGATACCGGCGGAGCCGTAGATGTCCGACAGGTATCCGACCACCGCGGCATATGCCTCCGGGTCGGTGTCGTAGCTGCGGTCATAGAAGCCGTTCTCGCCTTTGACCGAGTGGGCCAGAATGTCGCCGTCAGTGGTGATCTGGCCGCGAGGTTTGGACTTTTCCTCCAGGAACTGGCGGCTATTCAGCGGATTGTGGGCGTACTTATCCTGCTGGAAGCCCTGGATGTAGGTCAGGTTCGCCAGTAGAAGAACGAAGAGCCCGAGTACGACAACAAAGATTTGGCGAATGGTCTTATTCATCTACTGGTTCACCCCCTGAGCTGCGTTGGCATTGTCGTTGAGGCCAGAAGGGGTGCTTGGAATGCCCCAGGGGCGGTTGGCCTCGTCAGAGACGCGCAGCACGATGGCCAACATGATGTAGCTGGCCAGCAGTGAGGAACCACCGGCTGACATGAACGGTGTAGTCAGACCGGTTAGTGGCATCAGCTTGGAAACACCGGCTGCAACCACGAACAGCTGAATGGCCATCGAGAATGCGATGCCGGCCGCCAGCAGCTTGCCGAAGGAATCACGTACCGCCAAGCTCGCCGAAATACCGCGCGAAATCAGAATCGCGAACAGCAGGATGATGGCACTCAGACCGGTAAAACCGAGCTCCTCGCCAAAGGCGGAGAGGATGAAGTCAGAGTGTGCCACCGGAATGTTCTGTGGGTAGCCCTGCCCCAGACCGGTGCCACCGATGCCACCCCAGCTCATGCCGAACAGCCCCTGGGAGAGCTGGTAGCCACCCTCGTCGTAGGAACCCAACGGATCCAGGAAATGCGTGACTCGCGCCTGAATCTTGTCCGAAACCATGTAGACACCGACAACACCGATGGTCACCAGCCCCATGCCGATGATGAGCCAGGAACCACGACCGGTGGCAGCGTAGAGCATTGCCAGCACAGTGCCGAAGAGCACCAGCGCCGGACCAAAGTCATTCTGCAGAGCCATGATGACAGTAGCGATGCCCCAGATCAGCAGAATCGGGCCCAGATCGCGAACACGCGGGAAATCAATGCCCAGGAAACGCTTACCCGCCACATTGAACAGCGAGCGCTTATTCACCAGCAGCTGTGCGAAGAAGATCAGCAACATGACCTTGGCAAACTCACCAGGCTGCATGGAAAACGGGCCGATGGAAATCCAGATGCGGGCATCAGCATTAATCGACGACGGCCACACCAGCGGCAGCGCCAACAGAATCAAGCCGCCGAGACCCAGCAGATACGAGTACTGCGACAGTGAGTGATGGTTGCGCAGCAGGACGATCACACCGATAAACAGTGCGACACTGAGCACGGTCCACATAATCTGGTTGCGCACTAACGAGGTGTCATTGGCCAGGTCGAGGCGGTGAATCATCACCAACCCCAAGGCATTGAGAGTGGCTGCAACCGGCAGCATCACCTGATCGGCGTTGGGCGCCACAAAGGTCAGTGCGATATGCGCCACTGCAAAGATTACAAAGAATCCGCCAATGATGTAAAAGACATCGGCGGTCAGAGAGTTGCCCTGAGCCAGTTCCAGCGAAATAAGTGCCAAAAGCAACAATCCTGCCGACAGCAGCAGCAGGAGCATTTCCTTCATCCGAAGCTGTCGCTTCGCGGTAGTTTCACTCATTTTCGCACCTGCCTACAGTTGACTCCTGGCTTCGAACCCAGCTTTTCATCCTTCTTGTCGGCGGAAGTTGCGTCCTTGTCGTCGTCGGACACGGACAGACATACCGGCAGTGCCGACTCCGCCAAACGGCCAATCTGGTCGCTGACACCGTCGTAGGAATCAGCCGGCAGACCTTCCAGCGAATTGCGTGCCGCCGGCGAGAGATCTTCCGGCGTCATGATGTGGCAGTCGACCTTCTCCTTCGGCGTCCCGGCCGGAGGCAGCTGAACTTTGTTGTCATCGGTCAAACAGATGAACTGATGCGGCTCTTGCAGATCGAAGCCCAGCAAACTACCGGGCACGCCATGCATCAACTGCACCTGCCCGTCAACCACCGCGAGATGGTACATCGACTCCTTCTTCTGCCAGCCCCAAATACCAAGGCCGACCAAACCGGCCACCAGCACCAGCACCACAGAAACAACTAGCCACTTGCCCTTGGAAGCCTTCTTCTCCGGCGCCGAAGTCACTGCAATTTCCTGCGACTTCCGCGGGCGGAGTGCCGCCGCGCGACCCGCTGCCGTATTAGGGCGGGGGAGTTCCTCCTCCGCACTCTGCAGGGCACCGGCCAGGGCGGGCTCGTAAGGCGTGCGTGCCGACGAATCGACAACATCGGCAACCACCACGGTGATGTTGTCCGGACCACCGGACTTCAACGCGTAGTCAATGAGCTTGGTAGCGGCCTCGTCCGGAGTCCCCTCCGAGAGCACATCCTTGATGGTGTCCGCGGACACCGGATCGGACAGGCCATCCGAGCACAGCAGGTAGCGATCGCCCTCGTGGACATCGCGATAAGACAAAGTAGGCTCCACCGGGCGACCGGTGAGAGCCTTCAAAATCAGTGAGCGCTGAGGGTGAATTGCCGCTTCTTCTTCGGTGAGATTGCCCTCGTCCACCAGCGACTGCACATAAGTGTCATCCCGGGTAATGCGGATGAGCTCCCCGTCGCGCAGCAGATAGCCACGCGAGTCACCGACATGGCACATGCCCAGGCGGGTGCCGTCGAAAAGCAGAGCAGTCAGCGTAGTGCCCATGCCTTGCGTAGAGGGGTTCTGCTCAATTTCATCCGCAATGGAATTATTGCCCTCTATGCAGGCGCTGCGCAGGGACTCGAGCAAATCGGGGCCGGGCTGATCATTGTCCAACCGAGAGACAGCCGCAATCATCAGCTGGGATGCGATTTCCCCGGCGGCGTGGCCACCCATGCCGTCGGCAAGCGCGAGCAGACGCGAACCCGCATAGGCGGAGTCCTCGTTGTTCTGTCGGATGAGGCCGCGGTCAGAGCGGGCCGTGTAATTCAGAGCAAGACTCATGGTTGCAACCTCAAAGTTGTACGGCCAATACGAAATTCCATACCCGAAGCCAGTCGTTCCGGCTGTTCCACGCGCTGACCATTGAGGAATGTGCCATTGCGGGAGTCCAGATCCTCCAGGTACCAGATGCCGTCGCGGTTGATGACGCGAGCGTGCTGGCCCGAGGCGAAATCATCGTTGAGGACGAAGGCATTCGACTCTGAACGGCCGATAGTGATGTCGCGTTGGTTGTTTAGGTTCATGCGCGAACCCGCCAGCGGCCCGGAGGTGACAAGGAGCTGATGTGGAGTCTGCGAGCGCTGGAAACGCTTGGCCGGAGCGCTGCTGGTTTGCCGAAGCGGGCGCAGCGGAGCCGAACCTATTGTTTCTGTACGCAGGGTGCGAAGCGTCATCCAAATGAAAAACCACAGGACGACCAGCACGCCGATGCGCGAAAGCAGAAAAACGATAGCTTCCACGTCCGAGGAACCTCCTTATATAGAGCTGGTGGGTCCGCAACCGAACACACGGACGTAATTATTCCAGGAATGTGTCGGCAAACCTAGGGTAGTGGCATTTGAATCTAGTGAACCTCACTACTTAGCGGATCTAAATCAGCGGATTTAACTAGCGGATCTGAACTTCGAGAACAGAATGTCCAAGCGAGATCTCGTCGCCGTCGGCCAGCAGCCAGTTATCAATGGGTTCGCCATTGACAATGGTTCCGTTGGTCGAATGCAAATCGACGAGCACCGCATCCTGGCCATCCCACGTGATTTCGGCATGCTGGCGGGAAACACCAGTGTCCGGGAGGCGGAAGTCGGAAGCGGTGCCGCGGCCGATGATGTTCGAACCATGGCGCACCTCGAATACGCGCGAGGAGCCGTCCTGCAACAGCAGGGTGATGGTCTTTTCCTGGGACTGGTCTTCGTCCACGGCCGAGTTGCTCAGCTCAGTTGCCGCTTCCGGGTCGGCGGTAGGCGCGGGACGGGAAGCGGTGGGGAACTGCTCAGCTTCCGGCTGTGGGTGGTAGGCGGCAGAGGTCTCGGCGGCTTGGGGTTCATCATCGCTTTGCGACGGGGCTGCGTCAGTGTTGGCATCATCAGCGCTGTCGTCGAATGGAACGAACTCCGAAGTGCTTACGGTGTCCTCGGTGAAAGTGCTGGCCGTCTTCAGCTGACCGGTGTGGAGCGACTCCACTGCCTGCAGGTGGACGCTGATGGTACCGGTGAAACCCCAGCCGTTGTTACGGCAGTAGCGCGTCATGCGGTCAGCCAATTGATTCGGCAGGTTGGGCTCTGACGCGGAGAGGTTTTTGTAATCGGCGGCGCTGATGCCAATGCGGAAATCATTGGGTGCCAAGTACTGACCGTTGGCGTCCTGCATCAGGAAATCTTCAATTTCCTGCTTCAGGCATTCTTCTAACTCATTCGGGACAACCTTGCCGCCGAACACGCGCGCAAAGCTGTTGTCGAGCCCGCGCTGAAGCGAGCTATCGAGCTTGCGGATGCGTCCTAGGAAATCCATCTGACTAAAGAAATTCGCCTTCTCCCGCCAAACCGCGGCGGGTTACGTGAAAAATGTGCATAAAAATTATCGATACTTTAGCAACAGTATAGAGCCCTACACCTTCAGTTAAGGGCTAGGAACTGCTGAGGTTTATCAAATAGTGACGACGCTTGTGAAATAAGTGGCTGTTGCTAAGTGCGAAAAAGACGTTTTAAAAGTGGTGAAAAGTGGTGAAAAACGCGCGCTGGCCTGGGGATTTGGTGGTGTATTAGCGCGGGGTGTTATAGTTCTATTCGTTCCCACGGGCGAGTGGCGGAATGGCAGACGCGCTGGCTTCAGGTGCCAGTGTCCTTTACGGACGTGGGGGTTCAAGTCCCCCTTCGCCCACAGCGAAGATCCTCGGAAGTGTAAAAGCTTCCGAGGATTTTTTGTTTGCGGTGGCGGTTGGAGTGGGGCTTGGGTTGAAGCAGAGGCGGATGCTGAGCTGAGGTTGTTGGCTTGTCCTTTAACCCTCCCTTAACCTTGTCCGGCACTTATGGCCAGGTTTCGGGGACTGGTCGATGTATTTCTCTCACTTATCGATGGATTCTCCTGACTTATCGATGGTTTTTCGGCACTTATGCGCACGCTGTGGGCCAGGCTCTCTCACTTGTCGATGCGCTATTCACTTGTGGACACGCTGCAGCGCATCGATAGGTGAATAGCGTGGCCACAAGTCGTCGGATGCGTCGGCCATCTAGCATTGCAGCCAGCTCGCGAGAAGGGAAGTATAAATCTCGAAAACTGATTTTGTATTGAAAGTGGAAGAAAACAAGAATAGTTTTGAGATGTGCATGAGGGCAGTCGGCCCCCCATCTGCGACATTGGTATAGCGGTGTTCAGTCATGAATTTGGCTCACGGCCATATTTTAACGATCATTTGGTACCTGTTTATATCGTGAAAAATCAACTCAAGAATGTGTAAGAAATATTAAGAGAGAGCTTGCATGGTGAGGAATCTTCTTCCGAGGAAAGCCTGTCCGTTCATAGTCGGAAGGTAAGCATGAAAATTATATTTAGAGCAATTCTGGTTACCGCAATTATTCTTGAAGTAGTTCTTATCCTTCTTATGAATGTGGTATCTGGTTTGCCGGATTGGGTATTCCTGTTACCACTTGCCGTTGTAGTTGCGGCTCTTCTCTTACTGTTTGGAGGTATGCGGCAAGACTATCTCAGAAATGGTAGGTCATGGGCTGCTTCGCTGTCCGAGACGTCAAAGAATTTTGGCGTACCTCGAAAAATACTAGCGCTACTTGTTTCGGAAGTTAGCTCACTGATAGCTGCTTTTACATTCTTTAGACTTCAGAAAAATGTCGACAGTGAAGTCAGATCCTTTACTGTGCACAAAAATCTTCGAACTGTTGTTTTTATGGTATTAGCGCTGAGCATTGTAGAAATCGGCATAGTGCATTTCGCTATTTCTAATACATTTTGGCGATATGTCTTGCTGGTAATTAGCGTTTATGCAGTAGTTCTTCTATCCGGGTTTTACGTAACTGTTCGAGACCAACCACATCTCATAACACCGCAGGGACTAGTACTGCGAATTGGACGGAGGCTTACTTGCGAAATTCCATGGTCACACCTGCGTCAGACGAGCTCCGTAACGGCAGGCGAAGGAGGGGACGTAGCAATTGACGAGGATGGCAATCTCAGGGTGCCTGTTTTGAGTGAAGTGAACGTTAGGCTAGAAGTGGATTCGCCAGTCGTGGCAGAAGATCTTTACAAGGGGCTAATGATGGTTTCCTCGATTGAGATATACTGCGACGACAAAGACGCATTCCTCCGTAATCTCGCTGAGGAAAGGAATGCGCATTAAATGCTTGACAGCTTCCAGGTCCGGCAACCAACCCCGACCTATCGCCAGAACTTGGTCATCCCGCGCTTGTCTTCCATGTTGAACTCAATCATCTTGGTTTGCAGGTCCAGCGGCGTGGACTCGGCCTTGCCGTCCTTTGGCCAGGGGAAGCGGACCATCATTTTGCCGTAGGAGAGGCCGCGGGCATCGAACTCGTCGGCGAACTTTTCAATACCTGCGCGGGTCGAAGATGGACGGCCATTATTGATGAGGATGCCCTGGCGGATTTAGCGATGTAGGTGGGGGCTAGCGCTTAGCGTACTTCTCCAGGTGAGCTGCGAAGCGAGCGGCGAAATGTTCCATTGTCTCGACCTCAGGAAGAAAAGTAATCCGGACATATGTCCCGCCTTTCACATTGAAAGCGCTGCCTTGGACGATGTGAATGTGTTCTGCTTCCAGAAACGAGAGAACGAAGTCCTCATCCTTATCAATTTCGTAAATATTGCCGTCTAGTCGAATGAAAATGTACAGCGCCCCTTGCGGCTCGATGAACGAGATTCCGGGAATCTTGCTGAGTGCTGTAGTGGCAGCAACTTTTTGTTCGAAGAGGCGGCCACCGGGTCGTACTAAATTGTCGATGCTGTGTTCTTTGCCCAGCACGGCAGCAATCGCGTGCTGGGCCGGAATTGAGGCGCACATCCGCATTGAGGCCAGTAGTCGAATTCCTTTAAACAGGGTGTCCTGTTCGCGAAATCCAGTTGCAGTCACCCATCCAGCTCTCAATCCGGCCAAGCGATGCGTCTTGGAAAGGCCGGAGAACGTTAAGCAGGGGACATCCTGCGCTAGGCAAGCTGTTGGAGTGAATGAGGCTCCAGGGTACACAATGCGGTCGTAGATTTCGTCGGAAAGCAGCACTAGATTGTGCTCACGTGCGAGCTGGGCAATCTGGGAGAGAGTCTCCGGTGAGTAGATGGTGCCTGTGGGATTGTTTGGATTGATGATGACAATCGCCCGAGTTTTGGCTGTGATGGACTCGCGTATGTCATCGACGTCTGGCTGCCAATTATTTTCTTCTAGGCAGGGATAGTGCACGGGGACTCCGCCGGCGAGGGTGGTGGATGCGGTCCAGAGTGGATAGTCGGGTGAGGGGATGAGGATCTCATCACCGTCGTTGATGAGAGCTTGTAGACATAGGTTTACCAGCTCCGAGACACCATTTCCGACGAGAACGTGATCGCTATCGAGGGCGGGGAAGTCCTCATTCTGCGAGTAGTAGTCCACGACAGTCTGACGGGTGTCACTCAGGCCGAGGGAATTTGAGTATCCAGAAGTTTCCTCGAGGCCACGGTGCATAGCGGAAAGTACCTCTGCAGATGGCCGGAAGCCGAATGGGGCAGGATTTCCGACATTGAGGGGAATGACCTTTACGCCCTGACGCTGTAGCTCGTCGGCCTTGTCCTGAATTGGTCCGCGCAGGTCATAGAGAACATTGTCGAGGTGATGCGAAAAATGGATTGGGCAGGATAGCACTGCGCGCTTCGATACGATAGCGCTACTATGTATATTCATGGTTAACAGTAGCACGTCTATGTTGGTCGGCGAGCTGGAAACGTGGATTGCGCAACACAAAGCCGGAGAAAAGCTGCCATCCAGCCGTGAAATAACACGGTCGTATTCGGTTAGCCCGGTGACAGTGCGAAACGCTATCCACGAACTGGCTACCCGCGGACTGGTGGAAGTGCGAGTCGGCGTGGGGGTATTCGTCAGGCATCGCCAACAACTCCCACGGGCGGACTTTAGCTGGCAAGTCGGAGCGCTGGGACCTCAGCCCAATACCGGAAGGGTTCTGGCCGCCACCCAGAGAGCTTCCACCGATGAGGCAATCAGTCTGCATTCCGGTTATCCGGATGAATCTCTGCTGCCAACGAACTTGGTACGAAGAGCGCTTACCAGAGTCAGTAAATCGCACGATGCCTATCGACGAGCACCGGTGCGGGGGATGGCAGAACTGCGGCAGTGGTTTGCTTCGCAACTGGTACGGGCAAATGAGCGCGATGTGGTTATTGTTCCAGGCACACAGAGCGGGCTCGGTGCCATTTTTCGTGCCATTTCACCGAAGGAACTCATCATTGAGTCGCCTTCATATTGGGGTGCAATCCTGGCTGCTCGGCAGGCTGGGATTTCTCTACTACCAGTGGAAAGTGATGATGAGGGGCCAATTCCCGAGAGTCTGGAGAGGCTGCTACGAACGAGTTCTGCACGAGCTTTTTATGGTCAACCCACGTTCGGTAACCCTCATGGGAAACGGTGGTCGACAGCTCGTCGTAAAACAATTATTGAAATCATAAGAGCGTTCAACGCTTTCCTCATTGAGGACGATTGGGCACATGATTTCGCATTCGACGCACCTGATGTTCCGATAGCGGCGGATGATGCCGAAGGGCATGTCATCTATCTGCGATCGCTGACAAAGGTGATTTCGCCTGCAGTTCGGGTAGGGGCAGTAATTGCCAAGGGGCCGGTTCTTCAGCGGATACTCGCAGAAGTTTCAGCCGAAGCGTTGTACACCAGTGGAATTCTGCAGGCCGTGGCGCTGGACGTCGTCAAGCAAAGTGCGTACGCGACGCACCTCAAAAATATGCAGGTCGCACTACGACAGCGACGAAATGATTTGCTTGAAGCTTTATCCAGATATGCGCCGTCGGTGGAAACTCCACACGTGCCTCAAGGAGGACTCAACTTGTGGTGCAGGCTTCCCGATGGCATAGACCCCCAAGAGGTTGCCGAACGTTGCGAAGGACGCGGACTGATAGTTGCGCCAGGACGGGACTGGTTTCCCTCCGAGGAAATCGGCCCGTATTTACGCCTGAACTTCGCGGGTCCCCATCCCGAGAGATTTGTTGATGCAGCGATGATTCTGGACAGCGTGGTTTCGGGCTAGCCACTAAATTCGACGGAGACCTTCCTACCGCCAAAACGTGGTCATGCCACGCTTGTCCTCCATGTTGAACTCGATCATCTTGGCAAGCAGGTCCAGCGGCATGGACTCGGCCTTGCCGTCCTTTGGCCAGGGGAAGCGGACCATCATTTTGCCGTAGGAGAGGCCGCGGGCATCGAACTCGTCGGCGAACTTTTCAATACCTGCGCGCTCCGGGGCAATCGCCATGTGCTTCTTGGCGTAGGAGAAGCCGATAATGAACGTGCCATCAAGGGTGAACATCGGCTGGCTCCAGGCGATTCGAACGCCCAGTTCAGGATACTTTTCGTGGACCCACTCGAGCACCTCGAGAGCCACCGCGCGCTGCATGTCATCATCTACGCGCGAGAGGTGGTCGGCGAAGAACTCGGCGATGGTTTCGTCGGTCATATGCTGAACAGCCATGGTCTGGATTTTACTGTGCCATCAACTAACATGACTCCGAGTGGCTACAGATTTGAATACTCAGTTTGATCCCAAAAAGGCGTGGCCAGCGCTGTGGACCGTATTGCTCGGCTTCTTCATGATTCTGGTCGACGCCACCATTGTCACCGTTGGTATTAACACCATCCAGCATGAACTGGGCGGTGAGCTCAACCAGGTCATGTGGGTGACCAGTGGTTATTTGCTGGCCTATGCGGTGCCGTTGCTTATTACCGGCAGGCTCGGTGACCTCTGGGGAGTCAAGCACACCTATGTAGCGGGCCTGGTTATCTTCGTGTTGGCGTCGCTGGCGTGTGGGTTGGCGCCGTCGTTAAGCATGCTGATCATTGCCCGCGTGGTGCAGGGACTGGGGGCCGCGCTGTTGACGCCGCAGACGATGGCGCTGATTACGCAGATGTTTCCGCCGGCGCATCGCGGTGCGGCGATGGGGCTGTGGGGCGCGGCGGCCGGAATTGCCTCGCTGACGGGGCCGCTGGCTGGTGGCGTGTTGATTGAGCTGCTGAGTTGGCGCTGGATTTTCCTCATTAATGTGCCGATTGGCCTGATCGGGCTCGTTTTTGCGTTTCGCTATCTACCGACCTTTGAGACGCACCGCAACAAGATTGACTATCTGGGCGTTGTGCTCAGCGCGATTGGTATGTTCCTGCTGGTCTTCGGCATTCAGGAGGGGGAGAGTGCCGGCTGGACCGGTTGGATCTGGGCACTGATTGCCGCCGGTGTGGTGGTTCTTGGCCTGTTCACTGTGTGGGAGAGCAAGACGACGGCCGAACCGCTGATGCCGCTGTCCCTTTTTAAGGATTGCAACTTCACCATCTCCTCGCTGGCGATTGCCGTGATGGGAGCGCTGGTGGTCGCGGTTGGTTTCCCGATTATCCTCTTCGCTCAGAATGCTCGCGACCTATCGACCATCCAAGCCTCACTACTGCTCGTGCCGCAGGCGCTCATTTCCGGTGTCATGGCGCCGTGGACTGGGCGAATGCTGGACCGGCTGAAGTTCCGCCAGTTCGCGCTGATCGGTTTTGGGTCCTCGCTGGTAGGCATGCTCGGGTTTCACTACCTCATCCACGAGGACCTCTCCGTGCTGTGGCTGCTACTGCCGGGCGCCGCATTCGGTGTGGCAAACGCGTTTATTTGGGGCACGCTGTCGACGGCTGCCACCCGCAACATCGACCCGTCCCTCGCCGGTGCTGCCTCCGGTGTCTACAACACCATCCGCCAGATCGGCAGTGTGCTGGGAAGCGCGCTGATTGCCACCGTCATGGCGGCGGCGCTCAGCAGCAACCGTGGCGACTTCACCACCGCCATGAGTGATGCCATGTGGCTGCCGGTGGCGCTGTCGGCCGTGGGCGTCGTGGCATCGCTGGGGCTTAAGAATCCGAAGTAAAACGCTCCACCATGTAGTCAGCGATGCCGACGGGATCGGCTAGGAAATCCCTGGTCGCCCGTACCGCGAGGGTGTCTTCGAAGTGGGTGGTGTCGGCGTCGTCAAGCGAAATGATCGTTGCTTCCGGTGCGGCGAGCAGGATGGGGGAATGCGTCGCCATGATAATCTGTGCGCCGGCTTCTGCAAGCGCGCCGAGACGGCCGAGGAGTTCAAGCTGGCGCAGTACCGACAGTCCGGCCTCGGGTTCGTCGAGGAAGATCAGTGATTCAGCACCGAAGCGACGTTTGGCCAGCGCCATGATGGATTGGCCGTGACTCATCTGGGTGAGGTCCGCCATGCCGTCACCGCCGGGGAGGCTGCCGATCGATGCGTAGAAACGCGCGAGGTTCAGGTGCGCGTCGCCGCGAAAGAAGAACGTATCCGGGGGATTGCGCTTGGTCAGCGCGAGCGGAATCGGAGAGGTGCGCTCCTGCGTTTTAAACCGCGAGCCGCCGTCCGTGTCGACCCCCATCGCCGACGCCAACGCCTCCAGCACCGTCGACTTTCCCTTGCCGTTTTCGCCGGTCAAGATGGTAATCGGCGTGGTGAAGGCCATGGGGAAGGGCAACGCGAGCTTTACGACGTAAGCCGGGAGCTCGGCATCATCGTGAATACGGGCCTGGCGGAGGTAGATCATGGTTGCGGCAGTTGGTCGATTTGTTTGAGCAGCTTAAAGCCGTGGGCACCCTCGATGAATGGAACCTCCTTGTTCTCCAGTTTTTCAATTGGCACTGCGGTGCCGTGGGAGAGCACGTGCTCGCTGGGAGTGAGGTTGCGGATTGCGATTGCCGCGACCTTATCAGGATGCTCCGCCGCGGCTGTGCCGTAGATGAGCGGGTCGTATTGGCCGTCATCACCGACGAGAATCCAGTTGATTTCGGGGAAGTCAATAAACAGGTCCCGCAGTCGCACCTTCTTATGTTCCTTGCCCGAGCGGAACAGGCCAGTGGGCGTTGGCCCCCAATCGGTGAGCAGTAGCGGGCCCTTCGGCAGGTTGTTGCGGTGCAGGAACTTTTTTAGTGTGCCGAAGGTGTTCCATGCGCCGGTGGAAAGGTAGATGACGGGAACGTCCGTGTCCTCATCGGTTTTGCTCGCGTAACGACGGCGAAGTTGCGCATAGAACTCGCTGAAGCCAGCGACGGCTTTGCGCTCGTCTGTCTCTTTGACCCAGGAGTTGTAGGCGGCGATGAGGGTGCGCGGCAGCATGGTGACCAAAACAGTGTCATCAATATCGGAGACGATGCCGTATTTGGTTTCCGGGGAGAGGATGAGGGCCTCTGCGGGAGTGTCGTTGATGGTGATCTCGTGCCAGCCGGGTTCGAGGCCGTGATTCCGAATCAGCACCTCGATGTAGCCGTTGCTATCCGCGGTGGTTTCCACCGTGCGATTGCCGGCAGTGATGGTGACGGGAAAGTCCGCGAGTTCGACGGTAAAGAACTGCCAAAACCCGCGTTTTTTGTTTCGTTCTTCGTCTCGTTTTTTGGCCGGATCCTTCATAAGGACACGGCCGAGTACGCGAACGCGCTCTGCATTTCCGTACCCGGTGAATCCGATGATTTCCGGTTCCCAACCAGCGTTTTTGGAACGCTTGGCGGCCAGCGCGTTGATTCTTCTCTCGGTTTTGCGGACGACATCTGCCACGGACATGCTTTCCAGGATACGGGTTGACAGGGTGGGGGAGGGTGCGCGTAGGTTGGTCGGCCAAGAGAAAAGTCAACCCTTTAGGAGTGTTCTCTGCTTATGCGTTTTTCCGGTAAGTTCATCGCATCCGCCGCCGTGGCAGCAGGCATGATTGCTGCCCCGACCGCCGCCGCTAACGCTGCATCAGTCAGCGCCTGGGATCAGGTTGCGGCATGTGAGTCCGGCGGAAACTGGCAGACCAATACCGGTAACGGCTACTACGGCGGACTGCAGTTCTCGCAGCAGACCTGGAGCGGCCACGGCGGTGACCAGTACGCACCAACGGCTGACCAGGCCACCAAGGAGCAGCAGATTGAGATTGGCGAGCGCGTGCTTGCCTCCCAGGGTGCTGGCGCATGGCCGAACTGCGGTGGCCCGCTGGGTTAATCCTCCCCATCATCAAAGACTAGATCTGGCACCGCCGCGAATGACAGCCACCACTTCATGTAGTGGTCATGGCGTGCTTTCGTCTTCTGAGTAGCGCGCTTGTCAAACGTCTGTCGCCCGAACCCGGCTAACGGTCCGGCCGGGACGGTCGCCGCGGTAACGCCGTCGGCAGAGGACCACACCTCTGAGCCGTCCTCATAAGCCGTGATATCCCAGAGCTTGTGGGTTTTCAGGTTGTGGTGCTTCCGGCATAGGCAGTGCAGATTCTGTGTGTCGGTGGGGCCACCGGCTTCGGGGTCTTCCTGGTTGTACGGTGCGATATGGTCAATATCGCACTTGTACGCTGGGACTTCGCAGCCGGGGAAGCGACACGTGCCGTCACGACCGTGAACGCGGGCGACCTGCGCTGGGGTTGGGCGGTAACCATTGGTGGCGCTGTCTGCTGAGAGGCGGACATGCGTCACCTTTTGCATCCACTCTTCCGTGACCAGCGCGCCGAGCCAGCCGGCGCCGTCCAGCCAGGCGTCATCACTGTGGTGCTCGCGGAAAACATTGAGCACAACCTCCGCATCGGTGCGTTGGTGGATTAGTTCCACAAATGCATCCGCCTGCGTCATTTCTTCATTCGCGCGGAAGACCGTTTCAATTGCGCACATGGCGAAATAGGCGCGGTCCGGGCGCAGCGTGAGAATGATTTGGGAGTAGCTGTCGGGACGTTCCACCAGAGTTACCGATTCCGTATCGGTAATAGTGGGAATTGTGCCGTCGGCGCGAGCACGGTCATCCAAGTCCGCAGCAATATCACCAATTTTGGTAGTGAGCGTGCGAGGTCCGATCATTGCTTGACGACGTTTCCGTGGCGTGACCAATGCCAGAATTTTCTTTTCCGCATCGGGTATTTGATCAGGCTCGATGCCGACCACGCCATGTGCAATGATGCCGAGTTGCCGCACAGATAATGCGCAGCTTTCCCGGGCGTAGGCCGCTAGCTGAGGCATTTTCTCCAGCAATAGGCCAATGTCACAGATACGCAGTGCTTCACTGCGGGTGATTCCCAGGCGAACGCTGATGCGAGCGGCATGGTTTTCAACGTCATCATCGCCTGCAGGGCAGCAGGCTTCAATCAACTCAAGGTGGGTGCGGTTGGTAGCCCGCGCGAGTGCTGAGAGCTCATCTTCGGGATTCTCATGAGCCCAATATGGTTCGGGTACTTGTTCGGACTTCATTGGATCCCCCTGGTGTTCCAATGGTTGTCGGTTTTCTTTCGAACTTACTTGCTATCGTACAGGTGCCGTTCTGCTTTGTAAAGAGAAATGATGAGAGATTTTGAATGGTTTTTGTAGATGTCGGCTGACCATAAAAGCGTTTGCTACCAGGTTGTTTGCGGGTGACGTATGGAGGGTTGCGGAAAAATATAAATAAAACACCCGTTCGAAACCGGAAGCTTGATAATCTCGCATCTATAAAGGCGGAGTGCAGAAACCAGCGCAGAAAACGGGGCAAAACCATGATTATTCGGCAAGCAACGCGGGAGGACGCCGAGGCAATCGCGGAGATTTACAACGAGGCCGTGATCAACACCGTCGCCATCTGGAACGATGACACGGTCAGCGTGGAGAATCGCATTGCATGGATGGAGGTGCACTGGGACAAGGATTACCCGGTTTTCGTCGCCACGCTTGACGACGAAGTCGCTGGAGATGCCACCTTTAGTGACTTTCGTGACTTCGACGGGTTTCGGTACACAGTGGAAAACTCCATCTATGTACATCCGAGCTTTCAGGGCCGGGGCATTGGCGGGACGCTTCTACCGGTGACCATTGATGCTGCTCGTGAGGCGGGAAGCACGTTTTGGTGGCAGCGATCGACGGCAGCAACGAGGGGTCGATTGCGCTGCACGAAAAGTATGGTTTCCAGCGTGTTGGGCTATTGCCTCAGGTAGGGACAAAGAACGGGCGTTGGTTGGACATGATGTTGATGCAGATCATGCTGACAGTCGAGCAGCCACCCGCTCAGCCGCGCGCTTAGCGAAGGGGCCAACACCCATAATCGTGGCTGCACCGGGGCCAACCCAGTCGCCGTAGCCGACGAACTCGATGAGGTCGGAGTCGACGCTGCGGAAGGGGCTGAGCGCGGGGCGGAAACCGGTGCACCAAATGAGGTGGTCCGCGTGGACGTCGTCAAGCGAAGAGAACATGGGTGTCCAGGTGAGGGCACCGGAGTCGCGGGCTTTGCGGACGGACGGCAGGACAACGATGTCGCCGATACTGTCGGAGGGGCCGGGGTCGAGTTCGCCACGTGCGATGGCGAGTGCTCGCTGACGGTTGCGTTCGAACAGGACGCGACCGTCGACGTCGTCGGGCATCCAGCGCGGTTCGTGGCGGGTGAACCAGGTGGTGTCGATACCGGAAAGTATCAGTTCAGCGGCGATTTGGGCGCCGGAGTTCGCCGCGCCGACAACGGCAACGCGGGAGCCTTCGAATGGCTCGGGGCCTGGGTAATTGGCCGAATGCCACTGTTTTGCGGAGGTCGTGCCGGGGTAGTGGGGGACGAAGGGGCGGTTGCCGGTGGCGGCGATGAGTTGGTGGGACTCGAAGTCTCCGGCATCGCTGGTGAGGTGGAAGGTGCCGTCGTGGGTGACGTGGGTAACGTTAACCGGGCGCTGAACGCGCAGTTCGTAGCGCTTTTCGTAGGAGCTGAGGTAATCAATCACATGGGAAGCGGGCGGGAAGCCGTCATAATCGGGCATCTGGATGCCCGGAAGGTTGGAGAAACCCGGGGTGGAAAAGAGCGTCATTGAGGGCCAGACATTGCGCCAGGAGCCGCCGGGAGCCGACTGATTGTCCAGAATGAGCGGATCAATGTCGTGTTTGTGCAGGTAGTAGGCGGTAGCGAGGGCAGCTTGGCCGCCTCCGACGATGATGGCATCCTCAAGCATGGTCCCAGTTTAACTGCGAGTGCCGTGGCTCAAGCTGTACTACCGTTAAACACCATGAGCTCGCTGTTTGATCTTTCGGACAAGCCCATTGACGAACTACCCGGTTACCAGCGCACATTCGCGCCGGGCCGACTCACTGTGGGTCTCAGCCTGCCCATCGAACAGGACGCCGAAGCCGAACCCAAGGACGTGCTGAGCAATCAGATTCGGCTGATTCAGAAAGCCGAACGCGCAGGCATCGCGGCAGTGTGGGCGCGCGACATCCCGCTGCGTGTGGAAACATTCGGCGACGTCGGCCAGGTCTACGACCCCTGGATGTACCTCAGCTACATCGCCGCACACACCACCGACATAGCGCTCGGCACCGGCGCAATCGTTGTGCCTTTTCAGCATCCGTTGGTGATGGCTAAGCGCGCGGCCACGCTGGACAGGCTTTCCGACGGCCGTTTCCTCTTCGGCGTTGCCACCGGCGATCGACCCGAGGAGTTCCCCGCCTTTAACCAGGACAAAGGCAAGCGCGGTGAGCGTTTCCGCGAGCATATCGAGGTCTATGAAAAGGCCCTCAGCACCAGTGACCGGCCTATCCGGTGGTCCGAGGGCAAGATGGGCGGATCCGATGTGGTGCCCAAGCCGCTGGCACGCCGAGTTCCGCTGTTGGCCACCGGCTCCTGTCAGCAGAGCCTGGAGTGGAAGGCCGCGCATACCGACGGGTGGTTCATGTACCACAAGGGTTTGGAAATGCAGAAGAAGAACATCGCCAACTGGCAGGAAGCGGTGGCACAAGAGTGTGGTGAGGACGTGTTCAAACCCTTCCTGGAATCACTGTGGATCGACCTGCATGAAGACCCCGACGCGCTCGCGCAGGGTGGCCACTTCGGGTACCGCCTTGGCCGCAACAAGCTCATCGAACTGCTGCACTCCCAGCGACAGCTCGGCATCAATCACGTCAGCATCAACTTCCGCACCTCTAAACGGGATGCGGAAGAACAGATTGATGAGCTGATTGAGTATGTGCTGCCGGCTATACAGACTCCGTAGCGCCCTGCCACTGATTGATTCCGCGGTCGACGGCCCACTTGTCGATCTCCGCGAGTTCTTCATCGCTAAACGGCGCAGCGTCCAGGGCGCCGAGGCTGTTTTTCAGCTGTTCCACCGACGATGCCCCAATTAGGGCGGAGGTCACTTCGTCACGGCGGAGAACCCACGAGATGGCCATCTGTGCCAGGGACTGGCCTCGTCGTAAAGCAATGGCGTTGAGCTCACGGATGGCGGTGAGCGTGTCGTCGTTGAGGAACCCCGAGTTCATCTTGTGCGCGCCGAGACGCGAGGACTCCGGCACGCCATCCAGATATCGGTCGGTGAGAAGACCCTGCGCAAGCGCGGAAAAGGCGATGACGCCCATGCCTTCGTCGGCGCAGGTCTCCAGCAATTCGTCCTCGATCCAACGGTTGAACATGGAGTAGCTCGGCTGGTGAATAGTCAACGGAGTGCCCAGCTCACGCGCGATTTTCTGCGCACGGCGAGTGAGCTCGGGGGAGTAGGAGCTCACGCCGACGTAGAGCGCGCGTCCCGAGCGGACGAGGAAGTCGAGGGCGGCGACGGTTTCCTCGATAGGCGTATCCGGGTCGGGCCGGTGGTGGTAGAAAATGTCCACATAATCCAGGCCCATGCGCTTCAGCGAGGCATCGCAGCTGGCCACGAGGTATTTCCGCGAGCCGCCGAAGCCGTAGGGGCCATCCTGCATGTACCAACCGGCCTTGGAGGAAATGATCATTTCATCGCGGTAGGGAGCGAAATCCTTGGCCATGATGCGACCGAAATTCGCCTCCGCAGAGCCCTGTGGTGGGCCGTAATTGTTGGCGAGATCGAAGTGCGTGACGCCGTGGTCGAACGCGGTGCGCAGGATTTCACGCTGCGTCTCGAGCGGCCGGTCATCACCAAAGTTATGCCAAAGTCCCAGCGTAATGGCTGGAAGCTTTAGCCCCGTGTCGCCGGAGCGGTTGTACGGCATCGTTTCATAGCGGTTGTCATTGGCGTGGTACACGTCTGGATAAGCCATGTGTTCGAGGGTACGCGGGCTTTACGACGAATAGTTGCGCACGAGGTGGCCTTCAACGGGGCGCGTGGCCAAATGGTTACCCCTGGAAGTTAATAAAAGTGAGCTTGCTGGGGAACAAGTGAGACGGTTCGTCCGACTAATAGAGCATGACTTCAATAGCCACAGGCGATGCCGCTGGAACGCCAGCCGCAAACCCCGTCGCACAGACTCAGAAAAATGGTGGACCACGAGCATTACTGCACCGAATCCATGTCGTTGCAGGCATCCTCGTTGCGCCGCTACTCGTTATTGCAGCTATCACAGGCGTGGCATATGCCCTCGCTCCGAGCATAGAAAAGGTGGTTTACCACGAAGAACTAACTGCAACTTCAAGCCTTCCCGCACAGCCTCTGGAAAAGCAGGTTGAGGTCGCGCAGCGCGTGCATCCTGAGCTGCCGGTGACCGCAGTGCAGGTCCCGGAAAAGCCGGGGCAGACAACGCGAGTCATGTTCAATGATGAGCAGTTGAAGTCGGAGTCCTACCGACATGCGGTGTTCGTCGACCCAGGCGACTTGAGCATCAAGGGTGACCTGGTGCAATACGGTTCCTCGGCGGCGCTGCCACTGCGGGCCTGGATCTCGGAAGGGCACCGCAGGCTCTGGATTGATAGCAACTTTGGTCGCCTCTACTCTGAGACAGCAGCATCCTGGATGGGCGCACTGGCTATTGGTGGCCTCTGGCTCTGGTGGGACCGTTCGCGCCGCAAGCGGACACAGGGAACAAGTAAGAGGGCGCATCATATGCGTCGTCACGCGAATGTTGGTGTGGCGGTCAGCGTTGGACTTTTGTTCCTGACCGTCACCGGCCTGACGTGGTCGTGGGTGGCTGGAACCGGCATCGCAAAGCTACGTGAGACGATGGACTGGTACGCGCCGAAACCAGCTGTGACTGCGACTGCTCCAGCGAATTATGAATGGTCAGAGGCGGATAGTGTTATGAACCTCGCACGTGCCGAGGGGCTGTCCGGGAAAGTCGAACTGACACCACCGGAAGCTGGCACAGTGTGGATGGCCAAGGAAGCCCGCGAGGAATGGCGGATGGGCATTGAGACCGTCACCGTTGACGGGTCGACCGGAGCGATGGTTGACCGGATTCATTTTGCGGACTGGCCGCTGCCGGCAAAGCTGACCGAATGGCTGATTAACGCGCACATGGGAATCCTGTTCGGGTGGGTGAATCAGCTGGTCCTGGCACTGATCGGTGTTGCTCTGCTGGCGATGATTGTGCGCGGCTACGCCATGTGGTTTGGGCGCGGTCGCGGTGGTCGTCCGGGCAGATTCCCGGCGCCAACGCGCTGGCGAGATATTCGCCCGGGTGTCGCAGCGGCTGTTGTGGCGCTGTTGATTGCCTACTCGGTAGTTGCACCACTGTTCGGTGTGACGCTCGTTGGCTTCGTGATTATTGATTGGGCCTGGCGGAAGCTCCGGAGAGGTTAGTGTAGGTTCTGTCGCCTTCGGGTTCCCTGTACCTAACGGCGTAGTAAGACCCACAGAAACACTCAGAAGGGTAAACGCATGACGAAGTACTGGAATCACAACGGCAGTATCTACAAAGACGACGGCCAGGAAGATTGGTGCGTTTATAACCCGTCTTTGCGTGATTGGGAGCGCACCCCGCGTGCTAAGGAAGCCTACGACAAGGCAGGCCAAGCCCCGTTCGACCCCATCACCGAGCAGCAGGCACTCGTCGATATTGCAGAGCAGCAGGAACGCTACAACAAAAAGATTCAGGACAAAATCAAGGATCTGCGCGCGAAAATGAAGGCTGTCGGTGCGCAGGCCAGACAGGCTGCTGAACAGCTGTACCCAACCTTTGCCGAGCAATCTGCCGCATACCGCGAGGGCGCGCAGGCCTACAACGAGGGCAAATCTTGGCGCGATAACCCGCATGCCCCCGAGTCAGGTCTAGCCGCCCCGTGGCGCATGGGGTTCAATACCCGCAAGCAGCAGGTAGCGGAGATCAGGGCACAGCGAGCCGCCACTGCGAAACAGGAATTGGCGAAAGAACAAAACTAGGCCCTGCCCGCAAAACGCCCGATCAAAACCTATGCAGCGCCTGCGAGTGTCTGCGCTACGTAAGTATTGAGCGAGACTCCTTCGCGGGCAGCTGCCATTGCCAGTTTCCGGTGCAGTGAACTGGGGATTCGGACGTTGAATCGCCCCGAGTAGGAACGGTGACCGAAGGGCTCTGGGACTGCTTCATCGGAGGCTTCCATATCCATAAGAACCTCAGTAACGAGGTCTCGAAGTTTTTGTTCCGCTTCCGACGAGTTTTCAGCTACCCACGACAGTGAAGGAAACTCCAGTACCGTCGCCACATATTCTTGATCAGGTTCTGACCAGAAGACCTGGTAGGTGTACTTTTCAGCAGGATAAGACATTGTTATTTTCCTTCGAGTAGAAGTTTGTCGATGGCGGCTAGTACTTGATTGACCTGGTAGGGCTTAGCTTTCCCATTTCGGTTTTGAATGTTGACTCGAGGGTCGCCGCGCCACGGTGTTTTGTATGTTTCATGATCGCCCCCGCGCGAAGGGCGTCGTTCGAAGTAAAAGTCGCAGACCTTCTTCAGATCTTGGTAAGAAACGTTGGCGTTTGAAGCGCGCATAGATGTAAGAATTTTTTCTATTTTGTCCCCCACATCTTTGATAGTACCACCTGTAGTACCACCCCGGTCAAAGGGTAACCAGCGACCAAAGCCAAAATTCCCCAAAAATTCCCCAATGCCAACCCCATCCAATCTGTTACACTTAGCAAAACGAAACTCAGGAGCTTGGTGTGCAGTACTTTTTCACGGTCCATGGCCGCAGAGATATCAACGCGTATGACTCTGATGAGGAAATGCACGCTGCCTTTGAACGAATCGGACGCTTCAATCAGAAGCTGCAGGACGAAGGCCACTGGGTTATGTCCGGCGGGCTGGTTCCGCCAGAGGATGCCATGACGGTGCTGCCGGATGGTTCACATAGCGATTTGCCGTATTACAACGCGATGACGTTCCCGTCGGCTTTTTGGATTGTCCAAGTCGCAGATGAGCAAGAGGCTATCAACCTAGCCCACGAAGCTGCGGAGGCGTGTGCGCAGGCCGTCGAGATGCGCGCTATCGCTGAATAGCACGCCGATTAACTCACCGCAGCCCGTGCACCCGGCGCATGATGGTCAACATCGCTTGCGTCGGGATCCGCCGCATGAAGGGCACCGCCACGCTTGCCGACGACCCCGCGCCACCAGGGCCAAGGGTCGTTCGGCGGCCACCTCGCGCATCACTACCTCCGCAATCTCGGAAGCGGGAATGCCCCCTTCCTCGTTGGCATTCAACTTCGTCAGCATGCGGTGGACATCAGCAGCGTAAACGGAACCCTCATCGCTATATGTCGTCCGACGTGCAGAAATACCGGTGTTTATGGAACCCGGCTCGACAACGGTCACGCCGATACCGAACTGCGCGACTTCACCGCGCAGCGAGAGTCCAAAGCCGCGGATAGCGGCCTTGGTCGCCACGTAGGAAGAACGGTAGGACAGCGGTAACCCGCCGAGCATCGAGCCCACCAGCACAATTCGGCCACGACCGGCCTCACGCATGCCGGGCAGCAGCTGTTGTAACAGCTCCACCTGCCCCAGAACATTGACCTGGAAGAGACGCTCAAGCGCCTCGCGGGGTAGCTCCTCGAAAGCGCCCGACTGGCTCTCACCGGCGTTGGCGACGACGACGTCGTAAGGCCCGTGAGCGACCACAGCGGCGATATCGTCAGCGCTGGACATGTCGAGCGCCACCATCTGCACGCCCTCGGGGTGCGGCGCATCGGCGCCTCTGCGGGACGTGCCAACGACCTCGAAACCGGCCTTGACCAGTGCCTCCGCGCATGCCCAGCCGATGCCGGAGGAAGCGCCGGTCACTAACGCACGGCCACCACCTACACTCGGCAGCTTCGGTCCGCGGGTGAGATTCGCAAAAGCACCGGTCAGGCCACCAATCATCGAGCCTGCACCGTCTCAATGGTCATGCCGCCAGCGCGGAGACGGCGGGACAGGGCGTCGCCAAGCGCGACAGTAGGAGTGAGCACGCCAGTGGTGTCCGGCAGATCGTCGTGGACGAGCGCGAGGGCGGCGCTGGAAATCATAATCGCGGTGCCTGTGTACCCTGGGTCTTCCTCAAGGGACACCTTGGAACGCCAGTGAATGCCGGAGGTATCGACGGTGTAGGCCTCGATGGTGAAGCGGCCCTCGGCCTGTGCTTCAGCGCTCGGGCCCTCGCCCGGCTTCGGTAGTTTTTTATCAATGAGCTTGGCCGTCGGCCCAAATGCCATCGCCGCCAGCGCCAACCTGCAGACAGCTGCGAAAGCATTCGCGCGCACGAAAGCCCTCGGACCGCGGCCGACATTGAGTAGTTCGCGGTAGCGGAAGGAATCACCGTAATCCGCCAGCATCGCTGAGCGCTGAACAATGCGGGTGTTGAAAGGCGACATGAAGAAGGGGGCTCGCCAGTGGCTGCGGAAGCGCGCCGGGCGCAGGTCGACGCCGAACTTACCCTGGTCGGGTCCCGGCTCAGCCAGCGCGTACTGATCGGCGATGATGCGACGCAGCTTGGGATCCTTCTTGGCCTGTTCAAGCTGAACGCGGACCGAATCGATAGTGCCGCCGGAGACGCCACCCTTGACGTGCTTGAACAGCAGGGTTGTCTCACCGAGCTTGGTGTGAGCTGCTTCGTGGAGCTCGCGGACAGCGACGTCGGAGGGAATCGAGTCGAAGCCGCAGGAGTGAACAATTTTAGCTCCGGTCTGCTGCGCTACCTCGTGGTTGTTTGCAATGGAGTCGTGGACGAACAGCACCTCGCCACACAGGTCGACGTAGTGAGTACCGGCCTTGGCACACTCGGCCACCAGGGTGCGGCCGTACTTTGCGTACGGTCCAACAAGGGTCAACACCACCTTTGTGCTGGCAGCAAGCTGTGCCACCGCCTGCTGGTCGGCGGCATCCGCAACAATGACCGGCCAGTCCGATACGCCTGCGTTCTCCGCGACGTCGGCAAGCTTCTGAGCATTCCTACCTGCGAGCGCCACCTTTGTCTGACCGGCGTGTTTAGCCAGATAGTCCACAATCAAGCGGCCCACGAAACCCGTGGCACCGTAGACGACAATGTCGTACTCGCGGTCGTGATTGCGACCCTGTGGCTGTGCGGAAGAAGTAGTCATGCCTACGAAACTAATAAAACGAAAGCGATACCGCGGGCGAATTAAAAAGGTTTTTTGGTTTGGTGTATTCAGCGAGGGGTTTGGAGGGAGGGCTAACGTAGGACAAGTGACTAGCGCTAACGAAAACCCCGAACAGATCGAAGGACTGCGGCCAGAAGATCCCGGATTCCGCCGCGCGCTTATCGCTGTGCTTTTCGCCGGCCTGGCATCGTTCCAAGCGCTCTACGCAACGCAGGCGCTACTGCCCACGCTTTCCGACGAGCTATCGGTCGACCCAGCCACCGCCGCACTGACGGTATCCGCCACCACCGGTGGTCTGGCCTGTGCGATTATCCCGGTGTCCATATTGTCCGAACGCTTTGGACGCAGGCGCGTAATCGTCATCAGCGCATTTGTGGCAACGCTGCTGGGGCTCGTGGTGTCAATCGCGCCGGGCATCGGTTCGATGATTGCGCTGCGCCTGCTGCAGGGCATTGTCATTGCCGGTGTTCCCGCAGTGGCTATGGCCTATGTCAGTGAGGAAGTCCACGCCGACCACGTCAGTCGCGTGATGGGGCTGTATATCTCGGGCACGACGGTCGGTGGTCTGCTCGGCCGTATTATTCCGTCCATTGTGCTGGAGTTCGCCTCTTGGCGGATGGCGATTGCGGTCTCAGCGACGGTGGCGTTTGTTTTCGCCATTCTGACCTGGTACTTCCTGCCGCAACAGCGTAGGTTCCAGCCGAAGCAGCTGTCGTTTGCAGGGGAGGGGCAGGCCATAGCGCGGCACTTGCGCGACCCGCGCATTCTCGCGCTGTGCGCCCTGGCGTTCCTGTTTATGGGGTCGTTTGTCTCTCTGTACAACTACCTGGGCTTCCGACTGGGCGATAAGTTCGGGCTCTCCCCGGCACTGGCAGGGTTCGTATTTATTCTCTACCTGTCGGGCACGTGGTCGTCGGCACGCGCGGGCGTGTGGGCGAAGACGGTGAGCCGCCGTCGCCTCATCGCCATTGCGACTCTGGCCGCGTGCGTGGGCTTGGGGCTGGCGCTGCTGCCGTGGCTGCCCACATTGGTTGTGGGCGTGCTTGTATTCACGGCATCGTTCTTCGTGGCGCACTCGCTGTCCTCGTCCGGCGTGGGGCTGGTGGCGCAGCGCGACCGCGCCGAGGCGTCATCGATGTACCTGTTCAGCTACTATGCGGGTTCGTCCATTGTCGGTTGGGTATCCGGGATGGTGTTCAGCCGCTTTGAGTGGGCAGGGCTGATTCCGTGGCTGGTGGCGCTGTCCTTCGTCGCGGGCGCGTGTGCTGTGGCGGGGCTGAAGCCGCGGCGGTAGGGGCAATATCGGCAACATAGCGCATTTAGGCACCGCGTAAAGAACCCTTAATGTAAAAAACAGTGATTTTTTACATTAAGGGTTAGTTTTTAGGGCACTATATGTAAAAAGCATCATGTAAAGAACGCCGGGGAAAGAAGGGAGCTCGCCGTGAAGCACTATCCGCTTAAGAGGATCTTCCACATGTCCGCACATGATGCGGAACAGACATTGGAAGGCGAATACCAGTCACGCAAAGACTCCCCGTCGACGATTCAGTGGCACTTTCCGCTGGGGCAGTGGCCGCTCTTTTGCTGCATTACAAGCGATCTCGCGGCCAAGATTGAAAAGATTCTGTCTCTAGAGCTACAGATCTCACAGTTGTGGAATCGCCTGCCGGATGCCGCGCGGACTCACTATCTTTTCAATCTGCTCCTGACCGAGGTGGTAGCCACCAATGAAATTGAGGGAATTCACTCCACACGGCGAGAAGTCGCGGAGGCGTTGGACAACACTTCGGGAACCCAGCACAAGCGCTTCCATGAATTCAGTCAGCTCTATTTCCGGTTGGCCAACGATGAGCGGATTGAGTTTCCGACAACGCTCACAGAAATCCGTCAGCAGTACGATCAGCTTCTCGGCGATGAGATTGCCGCCGAAGATGAGTTAGACGGTGAACTCTTCAGGGCAGCAACGGTCACGATTACCGATGGGCAACAACAGGTTCATCGAGGTGTTGAAAGCGAAGCTGCCATTCACCAACTCCTCAATGAGTTCCTGGCAACGGTGAATTCCGCAGAGGACAATCGGCTGATTCGAATCTTGGCAAGCCATTTCATGTTCGAATTCGTTCACCCGTTTTATGACGGCAACGGCCGGATGGGACGTTTTCTACTGTCCGTGGCTTTGCGGGAGGCACTCTCGACCTCAACTGCGCTGACTATTTCCCGCCAACTCGCTGAGGATAAAGCGAAGTATTACAAGGCTTTTACCACTACGGAAGACCCAATGAACCGGGGAGAAGTCACTTTCTTCGTCGAGGCGATGGCTGATGTCATTCTGAATGCACAGCAGTATTTGCTGGAAGAGCTGCAGATGAAGTCTTACCAGTGCGAAAGGCTTGAACAGCGGATAGCTGAGCTATCTAACTCGCCCGAGCGGGTGCTGCCTGTGTCGCTTACAGGAAACGAGATTGGCACGCTATACGTCCTGGCACAGGTTCGGTTGTTCGGGCCCGAATATGGAATCAAGCTCGAACACGTCGCTGACACCGTCGGCAAGGAAAAGCGGACAGCGCGAAAGTATCTCGCCGAGTTAGAGGCGGCAGGATTGGCAATGCCCACGAGCCGCCGCCCGCTGCGATTCCAGCTGGCACCGGCGGGACTAGATCTCTTAGGCCTTGAACCCGCCGACCATGAATCTGCTTCCGGAATCTACTTCTGACCCACAATCAGCTCAGTGCCATCGGCCGACAGCGGAGCCTGGCCAGCGGGCTTACGTGAGGGGCCAGAAACAACCTGACCAGTAGCAATATCAAAGTGGGAGTTGTGGTTCGGGCAAATCATCACACCATTGCTGACCTCAGTGATGCGACCATTCTGGTGCGGGCACGAACTGGAGAAAGCGGCGAACTTGCCCTCCTCCGGCTGCGTGACGACGTAATTGCCGATAACCACACCGCCGCCAACCGGAATGTCGGCAGCGTCAACTTTCTCCACCGCAGACTTTGGTGCACAAGCGGCTACGAGTGCGCCAGCTGCAGTGGCGGCAGTTCCCAGGAGGAAACGACGACGGGAGCACGGGGAGACATCAGAACTCATGGCACTGAGATTACCTTCATTTGATTACCTTTATTTTTTATACGAGCGTTCACCGAAGATAGCGCGTCCCACACGCACGGTGGTCGCTCCCTCGGCGATGGCTTCGCGGTAGTCGCCGGACATACCCATCGACAGTTCGTCGAGGCTGACGCCCTCCGGCAAATCCCCGAGCAGACTGTCGCGCAGATCGCGCAGCTCCGCGAAGGTCTCGCGGACATTCGGGTCATTCTGGGCCGCGATGGTCATAAACCCGCGCAGGCGCAGGTTCGGGTACTCGCCATCGGGGCCGAACATGCGGACAAACTCCGCTGCGTGGCTCGGCGCCAGGCCCGACTTCTGCGGCTCGCGGGAGACATTGACCTGAATCAGCACATCAAGTGTGCGCTCGGAATCAGCCAAGTGGCGCTGCAGCGCTCCGGCCACCTTCGGTCGGTCCAGCGCCTGAAACTCATCAGCACAGCTGACTAAATGGCCTGCCTTATTCGTCTGCAGTGGACCAATGATGGCCATATGTGGTGCTTTCTCGCCGAAGGCCTCCCGGAATACCTCCGCCTTGGCCACCGCTTCCTGGACGCGGTTTCCGCCAGGCCAGCGCAGCCGGCTGCCGCGAGCTCCGGCCAGGATTCCACCAGGGCGTCGACAGGCACAGTCTTGCTGACGGGCAGCAGACGGACCTCGGAGGGCTGACGCCCGGCTCGTCGGCAAGCGTCGTCGATCTCGGAGCGAACCTTGCGATAGTTTTCCACGAACATACCTCCCACTCTAAGGCCTGAGTAGGAAGAACTGTGCGGTAGTGTCGAATCATGCTCATGGACAGACTCTCGACGCTTTCCGTCATGCAGAGACGGATCTTGGCAATTGTATTTGGGCTGGTGTCGCTGGTCGTTGTCATCGACTTCATCTATCTTGCGGCAACTGCCTACATGATGGACCTCGAGGTCTTCCAAGACGCCGGCTGGGCGCTACGACGAGACCAGGATCTCTACTCCCCAGAGTTTCCCACCAGATCGGGTTTCCGCTTCATCTACCCACCGTTTGCAGCGCTGCTGTTTTACCCGCTGACCTGGGCGGGGCCGGTTACCCTGCAAATCATCTGGACGTTCGCCACGCTGGCGGCGGTGTGGGCGATGCTGTGGATGGTCTTCACTCGTCTCGGCTCTGAGTGTCCGAAGCTGATGGCTACCTGCCTGCTCGGGGTGGTGATGCTGCTCGACCCGCTGCGCGCTAACGTGCTCTTCGGGCAGATCAACGTCTTCCTCGCGCTGCTGGTGGTCTCCGATGTGTTGGGCTTTTTGCCCAAGAAGCTACGTGGATTGGGCGTGGGTATCGCGGCGGGTATCAAGATCACCCCTGCGGCATATGCGCTGGTGTTCCTCATGCGCCGTGACTTTGCGGCCGTGGCCAAGAGCTTCTGCTGGTTCCTGGTGACCGTCGCCATTGGTTTCGCCGTGCGCTTTAAAGAGTCGATTTACTTCTGGACCGATGAGTTCTTCGCCGGCAACCGCGGTGGCGCCCCGGCTTACGAGGCCAACCAGGCGTTCAGTGGTCTGCTCGCCCGCGCCGGGGTGGAGGGCACTGCGCTCGATATTGGCATCTACGGTTTCTTCCTCTTTGGCGCCATCGCTGCCGCTTTCGTGGCGTGGGTCTACCATCGCGATGGCTATGAGGTCGCAGCCCTCGGTTTCGTCGCGCTGGCGGTCAGCTTTGCTGGACCGTACGCGGTCAGCCACCACTGGTCGATTGTCATGGTCTTTGTGCCGCTGGTGCTCTTCGTCCGCGAGATCGGGAACATCGTTGTCGGCACCTTGTTCATGATCGCCCATTGGTGGGCGCCGTACAAGGTCTTCGTGGGCAACGACTTCGGCCATGCTGCGGGCGTGGGGCAGTGGTTCTACGGCAACATGCAGGGAATCATGGGCGGCGTGCTCTTCTTCACCTGCCTGGGCTACGCAATCTACCTCTGGTACAAACCCAGTCGCGTGCGGGCGCAGGCAGCTGCTTAACGACGAGCCTGCTTAACGACGGCGCTTCGTTCTCGCAGTAGCCTGCTCCTCCCACGGGTTCTCCGGCCACGGATGCTTGGGGTAACGGCCCCGCATCTCGGAGCGAACCTGTGCGTAGGCGCCATTCCAGAAACTTTCCAAGTCTCCAGTGACCGCGAGTGGTCGCTGAGCCGGTGACAGTAAGTGCATTGTCACCGGCTTTTCCAATACCTGCGGGGTCTCCGCCAGGCCAAAGCACTCCTGCAACTTCACAGCCAGGACAATCTGCGCCTCTTCGTCGGTGGGGTCCTCCGGGTACTCCAGGCGAATCTTAGAACCGGATGGGACCTCCAGGCGTTCGGGCACCAGCCGGTCGAAGTCCGTGGCCTCCGGCCAGGGCAGCAGGCGGCGGAGGTGCTCGGCATCCAAAGTCGGAGGGGTCGGGCGGTCCAGCTCGCCAGCGAAGAGGAGCTCGGCCTGGGCCGCAAGCCCTGCGGGGGAGACATCCGGCCATGGGGCACCGCGATGAGTGTGGAGAAAGGCCATGCGGCGGCGGAGCTGTTCGGTGTCGCGGTCGAGGTTGGGGCTGGCGTCGGCAAGCGTGCCGGCAAGCCAGGTGGAGTTGGCGGCAATGCACTGCTCGGGCGTCGGGGAGACCTGGCGGGAGGACAGCTCGATGGCGCCGAGCAGGTCGCGCTCACGGGCGCGAACGCGGCCCTGTTCGACGCGCGCCGTGGTCTCTGTGCGGGCGAGGTGGCCGGCGGTGAGCATGGCAATTTCCAGGTCGATCGCCTCGCCGTCGCGGATTAGCGCGCCGCCGTGGGAGAGCCGCGAGATGTCGGCGGCCGCGATCCACTCGTGGCCGTGCAAGTCAGAACCGCGGGCGAGTTCCGCTGCGGTGCCGCCGGTGAAGAGGCATTCGTCGGAGTTCGCACTGCGCCGTCGCCCGATGAAATCCGGCCAGGCCAGGGCCGTGACCAGCGCGGGGATGTCCGAGGACAGCAGGTTGGCGGGGGCTTCAGTATCCAGCTCAATGCGGCGCACCTGCTTGGCCAAGCCGCGGGCATCGGTGAGTTTCTCCACCGCGCGTGCGACCGCGCCGGCGTGCTCCGGCATCATGGCCGTGGCGGTCAGCAGCGCGCGTCCCATGCGTGGATGCACCGGCAGGGTAGCCAGGGTGCGTCCGAGCTCCGTGATGTCACCGGCCTCATCAACAGCACCCAGGCCAGCGAGAATGCGGTTTGCAGCCTCCGTGTGGTGGGGTGGTGGGGCGTCGAGAAGCTTGAGTCCCTGCATCCCTGGCGTGCCCCACGCGGCGGCGTCGAGGAGCGCTTGGGTCAGGTCGGCGACCTCGATTTCCGGCGCGGGCCAGGCGGGAAAGGACGCGAACTCCGACTGAGAGACGCAGCGCACCACGATGCCCGGGCCCTCACGTCCCGCACGGCCCGCGCGCTGGTTCGCGGAGGACTGCGCACACGAGCTGGTGACCAGGCCGGAGAAGCCACGCGCGATGTCGAGTCGCGGCCCGCGCGTGAGGCAGGCGTCGACAACGGCGCGCACGCCCGGCACGGTCACGGATGATTCCGCAATCGCGGTGGACACAATCACGCGCCTACCGTCCGCTTGTCGACGGAACACGCGGTCCTGCTCTTCGGAGCTCTGCTGGCCATGCAGCGTTAGCACTGTCGCATCTGAGGCGTCGGCGATATAGCCTGCGCAGCGTTCCACCTCGCGGATCCCGGGGAGGAAAACCAGCACATCACCGGCGGCTTCCTCCACCAGTGTCCTGGTCTGCGCTGCCACGTGCTGCAGGAAATCGTCGGTCACACCGCGCGCATCCAGCCGCTGTGGGAAGGGCGAGTAGCGAATATCCAGCGGGTGGATTGCCGCCTCCGCCGCCACAATGGGAGCCGGGGTGGAGCCACCGAGCAAGGCCGCGAACTTCGGTGCGTCCACCGTCGCAGACATAGCGACAAGGCGCAGGTCATCGCGGATATCCCGCAAGTCGCGCACTATCGCCAACACCAGGTCGGTGTCCAAGCCGCGCTCGTGCACCTCGTCGATGAGCACCGCGCTGGCATCCACGTCGCCGTCGCGCAGCAGTCGACGCAGCAGCACACCGGGAGTGACAAACTCCACGCGGGTGGCGTGGGAAACTTTGGCGTCGCCACGCACCGAGTAACCAACTTCCCCACCGAGCTTCGTGCCCGACAGTTGGGCCAACCGCCGCGCCGCCGAGCGCACCGCCACGCGCCGGGGAGCCGTGACTACAATGCGTCCGCCTAGGGTGTTGGCCACCGCCGGTGGAACCAAAGTGGTCTTGCCGGTACCCGGTGGGGCCTGGACTACTACGTCGTGGTCGCGCACGGCGTCGGCAAGCGAGGCGAGCTGCGACGCGAACGGCAGGCCTGCAGAAATGTTCTGCAAATTGAACTGGAAATCGGTGCTCATAGAACTGGTAGTAACTCCGGACAGGCGGGTAAAGTGCCCGCATATGCAGGACTTATCTCGTTTTGGTTGGCTTTCAGTGGGGGCGGCGGTCGTCACCATCGCGCTGAAGTTTTGGGGCTACACTCTAACCGGATCGGTGGGCCTGCTTTCCGACGCGACGGAGTCGATTGTCAATCTGGTTGCGGCAGTTGTCGCAATTATTGTGCTCAAGGTTATCGCGCGGCCCGCGGACCGCGACCATGAGTTCGGCCATTCCAAGGCAGAGTACTTCTCGGCCGGGCTGGAAGGTGCCATGATCTTTGTGGCGGCGGCGGCGATTATTTATGTCTCTATCGAGCGTTTGGTGCACCCGCAGCCGATTGAGCAGATCGGCCTGGGCCTCATCGTGACCGTGATTGCCTCGGTGGTTAATGGTGCGGTGGCGCTGATTCTGCTTAGGGCCGGGCGTCAGCATAACTCCCTGGCGCTGACCGCCGACGGCAAGCATCTTATGACCGATGTGTGGACCTCCGCCGGTGTTCTGGCGGGTGTGGCTCTGGTGTGGATTACTGGCCTGTGGTGGCTCGACCCGATTATCGCGCTGGCGGTGGCCGTAAACATCCTGGTCACCGGTTTCAAGCTGCTGCGCGATTCCGGTAACGGCCTGATGGACAAGGCCATGGAGGGCGAGGACCGCGTGGCGGTGGACGAGATTTTGGCCTCGCACCGCAATCGGAGTCGGGGCATTGACGTTCACGAGATTCGCACTCGTGTGTCGGGGCATCAGCAGTTCATTGAGTTCCATGTGCTGGTGCCGGGCGCGTGGAGCGTCGAGCGCGGCCACGATGTGCTTACTGCGATGGAGGATGAGCTGCGGGAGCGCTTCCCGGGTGTGCATATTTCCTCGCATCTGGAGCCGATCGAGGACGAACGCGCCTATGGGGATGTGCAGTTGTAACGCGCGTGAGGCAGCTCGTTAGAGGCTAAAAGAACGCGCAGTACCCAAAGTGAGCCAAATTCCACGAAAGCGCTGAAAGTGATGAGCCTTACACTTTAAGATTGTGTATACAAAATCATGCACTTGTTAAGTCCACTCGAAGGAACTGCATAAATGACCTCCGAAGCCTCAACCACTTCCACTGGAATTAGCCGTTTTTCCGCGAAGAGCCCGAAGTTGCCGGAGCCGTGCCCTCGGCAGGACATCATTATCCCGGCTAATGACCGCGTCCTGCTGCGCGGAACCATGTTCCGCCCGAAGGAGAACCCAGAGAACATTCCCAACGGCATCATCACCGTTCACTCCGGTACCGGTGTGCCGCAGGGTTTCTACCACCGTTTCGCTGAGACCGTGGCAGAAAAGGGCTACGGCGTTATCACCTATGACTACCGCGGAATTGGCCAGTCCGCTCTGAAGACTGACCAGAACAATGAAGACATCCGGATGTCGGACTGGATTACCAAGGATATTCCGGGTGTGATCGAGTGGGCCAAGGAGACCTACCCGGACGTGCCGCACTTCGCTGTCGGCCACGCGGTTGGTGGTCACGGCATCGCCTACGCCGGCTCCGAGGGCACCTATGACGCAGCAGCACTGGTCAACTGCCGCGGTATGCGTATTTCCAAGGTGCCGTCCGTGGCGGGCAAGGTCCGCGCATTCTTCATCTTTAACATTCTGGGCCCGATAAGCGGTTTCATTACTGGCCACATTCCGGCGTCGGCGTGGCGTCTGGCTGTTGAGCCGCCGAACGGTGTCATGCGTCAGTGGGCGCGCTGGGCTCGCAAGGAAGGCTACTTCTTCGACGATTCCGAGTTTGACTTCGCTAATCGCTTCTCCAAGGCTCCGCAGCCGTTCCTGTCCATCCGCGTTCCGGATGATTACTGGACTGAGGAGTCCTCGGCAGACCTGATTACCAATGTGATGAGCTCTGCTGAAAAGATTGAAAAGCGTCAGGCTCAGCCGGCTGGCGGCAAGGGTGTGGGGTACGGTGGTTACTTCCGCTCCGGTCACGAGAAGGAGTGGGACGAGCTGCTGGACTGGTTCCAGACCAACAAGGACTAAGTAGGAGGTTTCATGGTGATTGCCAAGGTGGAAACGCCCTTCGGTGCGCTTGGAATCGCCACCTCCGCTCGCGGGGTCGTCGAAGTCAATCTCTTAGGTCCCGTGCTTGACGACGACCCCAGCGCCGCCGACCCCGAAGCGCAGGCGGTGGCGGAACTGGCGGCGCAGCAGTTCCGCGAGTATTTTGCCGGGCAGCGCCGTGAGTTTGCGCTGCCGCTGGACTGCGACGTATTCACGCAGGATTCTTTCCGCGCTCGTGCTCTGACCGCACTGCGCGATGTGCCGTATGGCCAGGTTGTGACCTATGGCGAGCTTGCCGAGATGGCCGGCTCACCCCGTGCCGCCAGGGCTGCCGGGTCGGCCTGTGCCACCAATCCGCTGGGTATTCTGATTCCCTGTCACCGCGTGGTGCCCGCCAGTGGGGGAGCGGGATCTTTCGGTGCCTATGCCGGTGGCCGCGAAATGAAGCGCTGGCTACTCGAACTCGAAGGTTGGCCACCCGCTAATCTCTAATGCATGACTTCACATTCTCCGCGCGACCAGTTCGCCACCGAATTTGAGAACATCGTCCGCAACCGTCGTGCCACACGCGTCTATGCGGACGAACCTCTTGACGACGCTGACGTGCGCCGCCTCCTGGAGCTATCTTTGGAAGCTCCCAGCGCCTTTAACATTCAGTCCCGCGCGATTGTGCGTATCGAGGACCCTGAGGTGCGTCAGAAGGTAGTGGAAGCTGCCGGTGGTCAGAAGCAGGTTGCCAATGCGCCGCTGCTACTCGCTTTCATTGGTGAGCCGACTGGCTGGAAGCGCGGTATTCCGCGCCTGGTTGAGACCAACAAGGCCACTGGCCTGTGGGACGAAGTTGCCGCCGCTGAGCGGGAGGCCTCGATGACCTCCTTCCACGAGGCCCGCGAGAAAAAGGGTCTCTCCCGCGAGTTCGCAATCCGCGACGCCATGATTGCCGCTTCTTTCGCTATGGTCACTGCCAGCGCCTTTGGTTGGGCTAGCTCCCCGATGACGGGCTTTAGTGAGCAGAAGGTCAAGGAAGCTATCGGTGCCGGTGACACCGATGTGGCGGTAGCGCTGTTGCTGGCCATCGGTGTCCCGGGTGAGTTCCCGGCTCACCCGGGCCGTTTCGAGTTCGAGCAGCGCGCCTACACCGACCGCTACGAGGGGTAGCGGCCCTACAGCGCGAGCGCTACTTCGACGGCCTGGCGGATGGCACGCTTTGCGTCCAGTTCAGCGGCCACGTCTGCGCCACCGATGATGGTGACATTGGAGTTATCGCCGGTGACGCTTTCGCGATCCTTGTCGCCCAGGCAGTCCAGATTGGATACCTGGCCAGTACAGACAATCACGTTGTCAACTGCGATGACCTGTGACTTTTCATCGATGGTGATGTGTAGACCCTCGTCATCGATACGGTTGTAGGTGACGCCGGTGTACTGCTTGACACCGGCCTTCTTAATCTCCGCACGGTGAACCCAACCAGTGGTCTTGCCCAGGCCCTTGCCGATGCGGGAGGTCTTGCGCTGCAGCAGGTGCACCTCGCGCTCGACCTCAAACTCCTCAGCCGCGCCGGAGACCGTGCCCGGCTTGGTCAGACCCGCGCGGAACTCCGCTGGGTCACCGACGCCCCAGGCGTCCTTCCAGGCCTCGATGGTCTGGTTCGGCTTGCGCGTGAGGTACTCACACACGTCCACACCGATACCACCAGCACCGATGACGGCCACCTTGTTACCGGCCTGCTTCGCACCCGAGAGCAGCTCGTCGTAGCGAATGACCTTCTCGTGGTCGATACCGTCAATGCCCGGGATTCGTGGGGTGACACCCGTGGCCACAATCACGTGGTCAAACTTGGTCTTGAGCTCGTCGACGTCGGCACGCGTGTTCAGGTGAACCGGAACTTCGAGCACCTCCAGGCGACGTGAGAAGTACTTCAGCGTCTCGCCGTAGTCCTCCTTGCCCGGAATCTGTGCGGCGAGGTTGAACTGGCCACCAATCTGATCGGCGGCCTCGAAAATCTCCGGCTGGTGACCGCGCTGAGCTGCGGCTTCCGCGAAAGCGAGTCCAGCCACACCAGCGCCGATGACGGCGACGCGCTTGGCCTTGTCCTTCGCAACCGGCACGGATACCAGCTCGGTTTCGTAAGCCGCCTTCGGGTTGACCAAACAGGTGGAGCGCTTGGCCGCGAAGGTGTGGTCCAGGCAGGCCTGGTTACAGGCGATACAGGTGTTGATCTGGTCAGCTCGACCATCGCCCGCCTTGATGGCGAAGTCCGGGTCAGCCAGCAGTGGGCGGGCCATGGAAATCAGGTCCGCATTGCCGTCAGCGAGGATCTTCTCCGCAACCTCAGGGCGGTTGATTCGGTTGGAGGCTGCGACCGGGACGTCGACAAGCGAACGGAGACGACCAGTCAGATCCGTGAATGCGGCGCGCGGCACGGACGTAACGATGGTGGGGACGCGTGCTTCGTGCCAGCCGATGCCGGTGTTGAAGACATCGACGCCAGCCTCGACCAGACGCTGCGCGAGTTCAGTGGTCTCGGACCAGGTCTGGCCGTCTTCCACCAGGTCAAGCAGCGAAATGCGGTATTGAAGCAGGAAGTCCTCGCCCACTTCGGCGCGAATGCGGCGAACAATTTCGATGGGCAGACGCATGCGAGCCTCGGCGCTGCCGCCCCAGTTGTCCGAGCGGTGGTTAGTGCGCTCGGCCAGGAATTGGTTGAGCAGGTAACCCTCGGAGCCCATAACCTCAATGCCGTCGTAACCAGCGCGTTTCGCGAGCTTCGCAGCGCGGACATAAGCGCCAATGGTGCGTGAGACATCAAAGCCGGTGAGGCGATGAGCCTTAAACGGGCTAATCGGTGACTGACCGGTATTGGCGGAGCGAGCCAGCGGGCTGTAGCTGTAACGACCGGCGTGCAGCACCTGCAGCACGATGTGGCTGCCGTGGGAGTGCACGAGGTCAGTAACGCGGCGGTGATTGTCCGCCATGCGCTTCGACGCCATCATCGAACCGGCCGGAGTCAGCCAACCCTCGATGTTGGGAGCATAACCGCCGGTGACGATGAGTCCCACGCCACCTTCGGCACGCCGACCCAGATAGGCAGCCAGCTTAGGGATATCACGGGTGCGATCTTCCAGACCGGAGTGCATTGAACCCATGATGATGCGATTGCGCAGAGTTAGAGGACCGACGTCGAGAGGGGAGAGAAGATGTGAGAAGTGAGGCTGGTCAGACATGCAACCAGTATCGCGGTTTTAACGGCTGTGCATGCGGTGAATCGGAAAAATTTTTGCACAGTTTTATATACGTTTCACGTGGAACATCAGGTGTAAAGCACACGCAGTCTTCGGCGGAGGAAGGTGTCCTATGACTACAGTCGGGGATATCAGTAGACGCATGTAGCAAGGAGTTGAGCCCTCATGACCTCTGAAACTTCAACTAATGGCAGGAAAGTAGCTGTAGTTACCGGTGCTTCTTCCGGTATTGGTGCAGCCACTGCCAAGCAGTTCGCAGCTGAAGGTTTTCGCGTTGTGTTGGGAGCCCGCCGCGAGGACAAGCTCGAGGCTGTCGCGGAGGAGATCCGCGCTGCCGGTGGTGAACCGACAGTCTACAAGGTTGACGTCACCTCTGACGACGATGTGGTGGCGCTGGCTAAGGCTGAACCGCGTGTCGACGTGCTGGTAAACAACGCCGGTGGTGCCTGGGGCATGGAGTCGGTTGAAGGCGCTGTCGAGGAAAAATGGCGTTGGATGTACGACGTCAACGTGCTGGGCACCCTGCGCGTCACCCGCGCACTGCTGCCCGCACTGAAGACCACCAGCGGCATTGTGCTCACCGTCGGCTCGATTGCCGGTCGCCAGGTCTACACCGGCGGTGCCGGCTACAACGCCGCCAAGCACGCTGAGCGCGCCCTGGTGGAAGTCCTGCGTCAAGAGGTTGCTGTCGATGGCGTGCGCGTCACCGAAATCGATCCGGGGCGCGTCCACACCGACTTCTCACTCGTGCGTTTCGACGGCGACGAGACCAAGGCCGCAGCGGTCTACGACGGCGTTGAGTCGCTGACCGCCGATGATGTTGCCGACATCATTGTGTTCGCGGCCACCCGCCCGAATCGCGTCAACATCGACTTCCTGCAGGTGACCCCCATCGACCAGGTGGGCGGCGCGAAGCCGAAGAAGTAAGCCCAAAACCAAAGTCAAGTACATATCGACTAAATAAAGGAGCCGTGCATGAGCATCGATATTGCCGCTGATACCAAGATTGCCCTGGTCACGGGCGCAAGCCGTGGTATCGGCCTGGCGGTTGCCAAGGATCTCTCCCGTGATTACCACGTCATTGTGGCCGCTACCAGTGCTGAGTCTGCTGAGAAGGTGGCGTCGCAGTTGCCGTCGGCAAGCGTATTCGTTGCTGACCTGGGTGATGTAGACGCCGTAAACGCGGAAGTGGAAAAGCTGTTGGAGGCGCTCGGTGGGCGCGGGCTGGATGTGCTCGTGCACTCGGCGGGTGTGTACGTCGATGGGGACGTGGCGGAGGTTTCGCGTGCGGACTGGTCGCGGATTATGGACATCAACGTCGTCGCCGTCGCCGACCTGACCCGCCAGCTGCTGCCGGCGCTGCGCAAGGCGGAGGGCACGCTGGTGACCATCAACTCGGGCTCGGGATTCCGCGCTTCAGCTGGTACTTCGCCGTATGCAGCGTCGAAGTTCGCGCTACGGGCGTTCACCGATGCGCTGCGCGAGGAAGAGCGTGGCGCGGTACGAGTCAGCTCCGTGCACCCCGGACGCGTCGATACCGATATGCAGGTTCAGCTGCAGTCAAATTGGCACCGCGATGATGCGGATTGGCGTTACGACGGCACGAAGTTCATGCGGCCTGAATCGATCGCAGCCGCAGTACGTCTGGCCGTTGATACCGGAGCGGATGCCAACGTGGATGAAATCCAGGTGCGCCCGCGCGGATAGCCGTGTAAAAGGTAGCTGAGATAAGCAAAAAGTGTGCCCATGCGGCGGATAGCCGGTGGGCACACTTTCGTGTACACGCTTCTTACTGAGCGTCCAGGTTCAGGCGCTCGTGCATTGCCTTGACCTCGCGCGGGACAACCTTGCCGATGGCGTTGCGCGGCAGGGAGTCGACGAAGAAGACGCGGTCTGGAGTGGAGTGCTCGGCAAGAGTTTCGCGGACGTACTCGCGCAGCATGTCCTCGGTGAGGTTCTTGCCGGCCTCATTGTCCTCGCGGACAACGTAGAGGAACAGGTCAGCGAAAATCTCGTCGTTTTCGTTGCTGCCGTGGCAGAAGACGTCGGCGATGCCCGGCACCGGGCCGAGAATTTCTTCGACCTCGCGTGGGAAGACGTTCTCGCCGCCCTTGATCACCATGTCGTCGGAGCGACCACAGATGTACAGGTAGCCGTCCTGGTCGATACGGCCGAGGTCACCGATCTGGAACAGGCCATCGACGGTGGTGAACTTGTCCTTCTTGTTCAGGTAACCGATGAAGGAGAGCTCCTGAGCGGTGTGGATCATGCCAACCTCACCCGGCTCGACTTCCTTGCCGTCGTCACCCAGGATGCGAACCTTGGCGCCAATTGCCGGTCGACCTGCGGAGTCCGGGCGAGCTGCGAGGTCCGCGCCGGATGCGATGGAGCACAGGCCGGCTTCGGTGGAGCCGTAGAAGTTACAGATAACCGGACCGAAGCGGTGAGTCAGCGCGGAGACGAGCCAGCCCGGGATGGCGTTACCCGAGGAGACGATGAAGCGGAACGGGCCAATCTTGCGGTTCGGCTCCTCATCCAGAACGTCCTTGATCTGGCGCAGGAAGAAGGCCGCGGAAATCATGCCGTTACAGCCGTACTGCTCACACTGGTCAACAGCCTTCTTCGGGTCGAAGACACGCATGGTGACAATGGTGGAGCCGGTAGCCATGCCAATCAGCACATTTGCCCAGCCCCAGGCGTGGAACATGGATGCGGACTGGTGAATGACCATGTTGCGGCGCCACGGAATACGCTCGGCGATTGCACCCACAGTTGCCGGTGTCTTCGGCTCATTGCGCAGGACACCCTTCGGGATGCCGGTTGTGCCGGAGGACATGATGATGATGCGTCCCTGCTCCGGCTTCGGATCTAACTTGGCGTTCGATGTACGACCTTCTTCAATGAGGTCTTCCATGAACAGGAAGTTCTTGCCCGCGTTCTTGCGGGTCTCCGGCTTGGTCACGGAGGTAATAACGACGGTGACATCGTCGAGGTCTTCCGGCAGATTGCCCAGGAACTCGTCATCGACGAATAGGAACTTGGCCTTGTTCTGGTCAACGACGCCGCGAATCTGAGTCGGGCCGGAGCCGATATTCATCAGCATAATTTCGGAGCCGATGAATCCCTTGATGGCCATCGGCAGGATGATGCCGCGGCCGTTACGTGCGATAACGCCGAAGCTGGACTTCTGGGTCATGCCACGGTCCATCAAGGCGCGAGCCAGGGCGTGAGCGTTGTCCAGCAGCTGAGAATAGGTCAGCTCGCCGTCATCATCGACAAGGGCGAGGCGATCCGGGTAGCGCAGCGCACTCATGGAAATAAGGCTGGCGACGGAGAACTTCAAGCGACGCAGGTAATCGAGGATCTTCGGCGCCGTCTTCGGAGTCATGTACAGGGCGCCGGTACGCAGGAGTGGTGGAATCGACTGGGCAAAAGCCTTGATTTGGAGCCCAAGTGGTACTTCCGGAGCCTTCATTTCAGCTGCCATGGGTGAGAATCCTCCAAGATGATGGACAAGCGATTAATAGCGCCAAGCGACTCTTTAGTCACATTGACACCATCAGTCACGATAGTGCGATTTTGTAACAACCAGACTTTAACAAACCTGTGCCGCGTCAAAAAGTAGTTTCGACGAAGAAAAATAAAAATACGCAATCAGTGTGCGCAATGCTTTACGACGGATACCTTTTTCGCGAACGGACTCGAGGATACAGTGTTATCAAACGGTTATAAACCGATGGAAAGCGGCGAATATAACGAAATGATAACACTGTGGTAACGAAATCAATTCCGATATTGACCTATATAACTCTATGAGCCCTGGGGTTTTCGGCTGGTTTGTTTGAGGGGGCGGGCAGTGGCTGAATGGCGGTCGCCCCCAGAAATTAGGGGGCTAGGAATCTTCAAAAAAATAGAAATGTTCGCGACTAGGAGGGGCGGAGGTTGCGAACACGTAGCTAAATAGGTGGCATATTCGCCGGCTTGAGCCTAGAAGCGTGGTGTCGGTGCGTGCTGGAAGCGGTTGCCCTAATTCAGGGTTAGAGCGGCAAGCGCGGGCTCATCCTCTGTTGTGCAGGTGGAGAGCCAACGGTCGATGGCATCATGCTCCGCCTGCGTGATCCACAGGTGGTATTTGTGTTTTACCGCCACCTGGCGAGCGACATACTGGCAGCGAAATGGTTTGTTGGCGGGTACCCAGGAGGCGGCATCGCTATCCCGCTTTTGTTGATTAGCGGGACCATCGACGGCCAAGAGGTTGAGGGGGTCATTGGCAAAGTCCTGCCGAACCTCAGGTGAGAGCTGCTGTGCTCCCTTTTGCCAGGCGTCGCTCAAGGCTACAACATGGTCGATTTGCACGGCGGAAGAGGTGTCGCGGCCGCGCTGGAACTCAATCATCGTGCCGGTGTAGGGGTCCAGTAATTGCCCCGAAACTACGACGCAATCGCGAGTATTTGGTTTGTACTCCTTATTAATAAGGTCACGATTCAAAATGTCGTTCCGTGTGTCACATCCGTTGTGGCCAAACTCGGCAGAGACGTCATCACTCCAACGTTGCCCGAATTCATCGCGCGCGTAGCCGGTTTTCGGTGCGCGCCCTTTTATCTCCAGCTGGTTGAGGGCGCTACGGATGCCGTCGATAGGCGATGTGCTGGGCGCTGGGGTGTCGGGGGCGTCTGGGGTGTGGGGCGCTTCAGGAATCTCGGGCGCGGGTTCCGCTGGCTCGGGCGTGAATGCGGGTGCCGGTGCCGGGCTGTACGACCGGCTCTCTGGAGTGGGGTCTATGGGAGCCGTGCAGCCGCTGAGGATTGTCGCTGTGCCGATAAGGAGGGCGAGGCCCTGTAATGGCGAGCGGAAACGACGGTTGGCGAGCATGGAGCTAACCATAGCGGTAGGAGCGGATTGGGTATGGAGGGGGTTTGCTAAAGAATCGAACAACTGTGCGTGGATAGTGGGGGTGGTAGCTCGATTAGGGGGAGTTGAAGTTAAAACCGGTAGTAAAAGCCCGGTTTTTATCGAATGGCACTGTCAACCTAGCTCCTTCGGGGGTGGGCAAATACAGGTAATTCCCTAAATACGTATTGCAATACGCTTAGATGAAAGTACATTGTTAAAAGAGTTGGAAATATAGATAACCCGTGTCCCCCAATTGGCACATTGCACCTATAAGGGGAAAACAGCCATGACAGCTAAGACAGCCATGACTCTGACCGAAATAGCGACCACATTGCCTCGTGGTCCTCAGAGGGAAGGTCTCTACCACCCGTCGAACGAACACGATGCGTGTGGCGTGGCCTTTGTCGCCGACATTTACGGTCGCCAGACCCATGACATTGTGGAAAAGGGCATTCAGGCACTGGTCAACCTCGACCACCGCGGTGCCGCCGGTGCAGAGAAAACCACCGGCGACGGTGCCGGCATTCTCATTCAGGTGCCGGATGCCTACTACCGCGCTGAGCTGAGTAAAGAAGGCGTCATTTTGCCGCCGGCTGGCACCTACGCCACCGGTATTGCGTTCCTGCCGCAGTCGCGCATGGCCACTCTCGATGCCATCCGGGCTATTGAGGACATCTGCGCCGAAGAGGGCATCGAGATCTTGGCATGGCGCGATGTGCCGATTAACGCTGACGGGCTTGGCCAGATGGCTCGCCAGGCTATGCCGGTGCTGCGTCAGCTCTTCGTTACCGCGAAGAACTACGAGGGGCGTCAGCTCAGCGATATTGATCTCGACCGCAAGATGTTCTTCCTGCGTAAGCGCTGCGAGCGTGAGCTGGGTGAACAGGGGGCCGGCGAGGGCTCTGGTGGCGACACCGTGTACTTCCCGTCACTGTCCAGTCGCACAATCGTCTACAAGGGCATGCTGACCACCCCGCAGCTGAAAGATTTCTACCTTGACCTGCAGCAGAAGGAAGTCACCTCTGCGCTGGCTATCGTGCACTCTCGTTTTTCCACGAACACTTTCCCGTCCTGGCCACTGGCGCACCCGTACCGCTACGTCGCTCACAATGGTGAAATCAACACCGTGCGCGGCAACGAGAACTGGATGCGCGCCCGCGAGTCGCTGATTCGCTCTGGCAAGCTGGGCAATATCGACCGCGCGCTGCCGGTGTGCGACCCCAACGGTTCTGACACTGCGCGTTTCGACGAGGCCCTGGAGCTACTGCATCTCGGTGGTCGTAGTCTCCCGCATGCGGTCATGATGATGGTTCCGCAGGCCTGGGAGCACGACGATAACCTCAGCCCGCAGGTTCGCGCGTTCTACGAGTACCATGCCTGCCTGATGGAGCCGTGGGACGGCCCCGCCGCCATCTGCTTTACCGACGGCCAGGTCATAAAAAAAACCCTGGATCGCAATGGCCTGCGCCCGGGGCGCATCTGGGTGACCGACGAGGGCCTGGTGGTGATGGCCTCCGAAGCTGGTGTCTTGGATATCCCGCCGGAGCAGATTGTGCAGCGCACGCGCGTACAGCCGGGGCGTATGTTCCTGGTGGACATGAAAGCCGGTCGCATTATTGAGGACAAAGAGATTAAGTCCACGCTGGCCGCCACTGGTCCCTACGAGGAATGGATCAAAGAGGGCCTAGTCGACATCACCGACCTGCCGCGAGAGCGCTACCAGTACATGCCGCACGCCCGCGCAGTATTGCGTCAGCGCGTCTTCGGCATCACCGAGGAAGACGTTGACCTAATTATCCGCCCGATGGCACTCACCGGCGCGGAGGGCCTGGGGTCGATGGGTTCGGACACGCCGATTGCAGCACTGTCCAACCGCCCTCGCATGCTGTTCGACTTCTTCTCGCAGCGGTTCGCGCAGGTGACCAACCCGCCGCTGGACTCGCTGCGCGAAAAGTCCATCACCAGCATGAATACGTTGCTGGGGGCAGAGACCAACATCTTGGAGCCCACTGCCGATGCCGCCCGTCGTATCCGGCTAGAGCAACCAATCCTGGACAACCACGAATTTGTCACCCTGTGTCAGGCGGGCAAGAACGAGGAGTACTCCGAGTTCTGCGCCGAGGTCATCTCCGGCCTGTACCCAGTCGCCCGCGGTGGCCGTGGCCTGCGCAACGCTATTCGTCGTGTCCGCCGTGAGGTCTCTGAAGCCATTGACCGTGGTGCCCGACTGATTGTGCTGTCTGACCGTGAGTCCAACGAGCGCTTTGCGCCGATCCCGTCGCTGCTGCTGACCTCCGCGGTCCACCACCACCTGGTGGAGGAACGCACTCGCACGCGCGCCAGCCTCATCATTGAGGCTGGCGACGCACGCGAGGTGCACCACATGGCCATGCTGCTGGGCTTTGGCGCCGATGCCATTAACCCATACATGGCTTTCGAAACCATCGATGAGCTGCGTATGAAGGACCAGCTCGGTGATCTGACGCTGGATCAGGCCTGCTCGAACTACTGTAAGGCCGCCTCCAAGGGCGTGCTGAAGGTCATGTCCAAAATGGGTATCGCCTCACTGCAGTCCTACCGTGGCGCACAGCTGGCCGACACCGTCGGTCTGTCGCAGGAGTTCCTGGACGAGTACTTCACCGGCGCTGTTTCTCCGCTGGAGGGCATTGGCCTCGACGAGGTCGCAGAAGACGTTGCAGCTCGTCACCGCAGCGCATTCCTGCCGCGTCCGGAAGAGCAAGCACACCGCGAGCTGGATCTCGGCGGCGAGTACAAGTGGCGCCGCGAAGGCGAGTACCACCTATTCAACCCGGAGACCATCTACACGCTGCAGCATGCGACCCGCACTGGTCAGTACGCGGTCTTCCGCGACTACACCAACAAGGTCGATGAGCAGACCAAGCAGCTGGCAACCCTGCGTGGCATGCTCGAGTTCGTCTCGGATCGCGAGCCGATCGACATTGATGAGGTCGAGCCGGTTTCCAGCATCGTCAAGCGTTTCTCCACCGGCGCGATGAGCTACGGCTCCATCTCTGCGGAGGCACATGAGACGCTGGCCATCGCTATGAATCGCCTGGGTGCGATGTCCAATTCCGGCGAGGGCGGCGAAGATCCAGACCGTTTCGAAATGGAGGCCAACGGCGATTGGAAACGCTCTGCCATCAAGCAGGTAGCTTCGGGTCGCTTCGGTGTGACCAGCCATTACCTGTCCAACTGCACCGACATCCAGATCAAGATGGCCCAGGGTGCAAAGCCCGGCGAAGGTGGCCAGCTGCCACCGAACAAGGTCTACCCGTGGATTGCGGAAGTGCGCATCACCACCCCGGGCGTGGGTCTGATCTCGCCACCACCGCATCACGACATCTACTCGATTGAGGATTTGGCGCAGCTCATTTACGACCTCAAGAACGCCAATCCGCGCGCCCGCATTCACGTGAAGCTCGTCTCCGAGCAGGGTGTGGGTACTGTCGCCGCTGGTGTGTCGAAGGCGCATGCCGACGTTGTGTTGATCTCCGGCCACGATGGCGGCACCGGCGCCTCGCCGCTGACCAGCCTCAAGCACGCCGGTGGTCCGTGGGAGCTGGGGCTCGCTGAAACCCAGCAGACCCTGATGCTCAACGGGTTGCGCGACCGCATCCGCGTGCAGTGCGATGGCCAGCTCAAGACCGGTCGCGATGTCGTGGTCGCGATGCTGTTGGGCGCTGAGGAGTTTGGTTTTGCCACCGCTCCGCTGGTGGTTGAGGGCTGCGTCATGATGCGCGTCTGCCACCTGGACACCTGCCCAGTCGGTATTGCCACCCAGAATCCGACGTTGCGGAGCAAGTTCACCGGTCGTGCCGAGCACGTGGTCAACTTCTTCACCTTCATCGCCCAGCAGGTCCGTGAATACCTCGCTGAGCTGGGTTTCCGCACCATCGATGAAGCGGTCGGACATGCCGAGTGCCTGCGTCCGCGCAAGAATTTGGGCAACCTTCCGCGCGTCGCAAAGCTTGACCTGGAGCGAATCCTGCACGTTGCCGAGAGCCCCTTCTTCGTGGACCAGGATTCCTACTGCACGAAGGCGCAGGACCACGGGCTTGAGGGTGCGTTGGACGAGCGCCTCATCGACGAAGCGCAGCCCGCGCTGCGTACGGCGCGCGCGAATGGGTTGGCGCCGACGCCAGTGGCGCTGCACCACGCCATCAGCAATGTGAACCGTTCCGTGGGCACGCGGCTCGGGTACGAAGTCACCAAAGTCGCAGGTAAGCAGGGGCTTGCCGACGACTCCATCGTCGTCAACCTGCTCGGTTCCGCCGGTAACTCGCTGGGCGCGTTCCTGCCGGCCGGTGTGACTATCAAGCTGGAGGGCGATGCCAACGACTTCGTCGGCAAGGGCCTATGCGGAGGCAAGATTGTGGTCCGACCTTCACGTTCGACCCCGCCAACCGCGGATGTGGCTACCGACACGATTGCCGGCAACGTCATTGGTTTCGGTGCCACTAGCGGTGAAATCTTCGTCCGCGGCACCGTCGGCGAGCGCTTCTGCGTGCGTAACTCCGGTGCCACGGCCGTGGTCGAGGGCATCGGTAACCACGGTTGCGAGTACATGACCGGTGGCCGCGTCGTAGTGGCGGGCCCGGTCGGTCACAACTTCGGCGCCGGTATGAGTGGCGGTATCGCCTACCTGCTGGATAACGAGGCGACGCGGGCGAACATCAACACCGAGTTGGTCGACATCGTGCCTCTCGACGATGAGGACATCAGCTGGCTGGAGGCAACGCTGTCGAAGCACCGCAAGCTCACGGGTTCTAAGACTCGGTTCCCGGCCGCACAGTTCATCAAAATTATGCCGCGTGATTACGCCCGAATTCTCGACGTAGTCGCGAAGGCAAAGGACAACGACGCTGACATCAACGAGGCAATCATGGAGGCAGTAACCAATGGCTGATCCGAAGGGTTTCATGAAATTCCAGCGCGAAGAGCCTGCTCATCGCCCGGTTCCGCTGCGTCTGATGGACTGGAAAGAGGTCTATGAGGAGGCTAGTCAGGAGCACCTGCAACAGCAGGCTTCTCGCTGCATGGACTGCGGCGTGCCGTTTTGTCACTCGGCTTGCCCGCTGGGCAACATCATTCCGGAGTGGAATGACCTGGTTCGTCAGAACCGCTGGCAAGAGGCTTTCGAGCGCTTGCACGCCACCAATAACTTTCCCGAGTGGACCGGTCGCCTGTGTCCGGCTCCGTGCGAGGGTGGTTGTGTGCTCGGCATCAACGACGATGCGGTGACCATCAAGAATATCGAGTTGGCTATCGTCGAGCGCGGTTTCGATGAGGGGTGGGTGCAGCCGATTGTGCCGACTTTCGACACCGGCCAACACATTGCTGTCATCGGCTCCGGGCCGGCGGGCCTTGCTGCAGCACAGCAGCTCACTCGCGCCGGGCATGATGTCACGGTCTTCGAGCGTGACGACAAGATCGGTGGTCTGATGCGCTACGGCGTTCCGGACTACAAGATGGAGCAGCGTTACCTCGACCGTCGCCTTGAGCAGATGGAAATCGAGGGCACTGAGTTCCGCACCAACATCTCACCGACAGCCGCTGACCTGGCCGATTTCGATGCAGTGGTCCTAGCTACCGGCGCCTCGCTGGCCCGCGACCTGCCCGTTGATGGCCGTGACCTCGAGGGCATTCACCAGGCTATGGAGTACCTGCCGGGTGCCAACCGCGTTGCCGTAGGCGAGCTCGACAGCCCGCCAATTGATGCCAAGGGCAAGAAGGTTGTCGTCATTGGCGGTGGCGACACCGGTATTGACTGCTTTGGTACCGCGCTGCGTCAAGGTGCTGCGTCCGTCACGCAGTTCGATATCCGTCCGCGGGCTCCGAAGTCCCGTGCGGCGTCGACTCCGTGGCCGATGTACCCGCTGGTCTGGCGCGTGGCGACTGCCCACGAAGAAGGTGAGTACACCATCACCGGTTCCGAGCCGCCAGAGGTTACCGAGGCACTCGGGCGCAACGCCCGCGTTACCGGTGAGACGCTGGGCAAGCGCGTCTTCAACGTCAACACCGTCTCCTTCCACGGCGAGGACGGCCACGTAACCGGCCTGTCTGCTAACGAGGTTGAGGTCATCGACGGAAAGCGCGTGCCCATGGAGGACACGGATTTCGAGCTCGATGCCGACCTAGTTCTCATTGCTCTGGGCTTCTCCGGTCCGGAGCGCGGGGGCTTGCCGCATGAGCTGGGTATTCAGTTCAACGATCGCGGTGTGATGATGCGTGACGACGACTACCTTGCCGTGCGCAGCGACATCGAGCAGAACTTCGACGGTCCGGTGTTCGTGGCCGGTGACAATGGCCGCGGTGCCAGTTTGATTGTGTGGGCTATCGCCGAAGGCCGCGCCTGCGCCGAGGCCGTGGACCAGTACCTGATGGGCGAGTCCAACCTTCCCCGTGCAGTTGAGCCGACTGACGCTCCGATTAAGTTGTAAACCCTGGTTTAGTTCACCACTATGTTGCCGCGTGCCCCCATTTCGGCATGCACCATCTGGTGGTCAACAAAGTGGTACGTGCCTGGCTCCGGGAATTCGGCCTCAACATAACC
>NZ_KV836272.1:1310285-1340020 GCF_001838295.1 Corynebacterium sp. HMSC074C04 | reverse complement strand
CCGCCCACGCCGTCGTCAAGCAAAAGCGCGCCCTCCTTGTACACGCGGTGGAACTGCGTGCCGACGATGTGGAAGCTCGTGCCCTTGTTTGGACCTGCGGCAAGTACCCAGAAACGTACCGTCTCACCTGCGCGAATACGAATTGGGTGGGTGAGATACTGGTCGGGGTAGCCGTTGAACTTGTAGATATCGGGGTCCTCGGCCATGGTCTTGTCGGCATCGAGGCCGTCCTCGCCCCAGTAGCTTTCCGACTGCACCAGAAGAACTTCGTGGTCGACTTCGGTGAGATTCGGTGGGTCGATAATGACAGCACCGTGCATGCCGGCAGCGATGTGCATGGACATGGGCATGGTTGCGCAGTGGTACATCCAGATACCCGCCCGGTCAGCACGGAAGCGGTACTCAAGCTGTTCACCAGGGGCAATGTCGCGCATAGGTTCATCCGGTGCAACGATGCCCGCGTGGAAGTCGATGGAGTGACTCATCGTGCCGTCGTTAATGAGCGTGACGACGAACTCGTCGCCCACCTTGCCGCGCAGAGTTGGCCCCAGCGGTTTGCCGTTGAATACCCAATGCTGCTGCTCGACTCCAGGGGCAGCGTAGCCGGTGAACTCGCTGGCTCTCAGGGTGACGTGGTGAACCGTGGCGTCCTCGGCGGGTTCTAATAGCGGGTTGATGGTGGGGGAATCCGGGCCGGGTTGCTCGCCGACATTCCCGAGCGCACCGGGAGTGGCATGGTCAGCGTGGCTGCCACGTCCGGTGTGGTGTGAATGATCAGTGCTACCTGTATTGACCGTGAGCGTCATACCCATCTGGCGGTGACCAGCAATGGTGCACCAGTCGTCAATGTCACCGGGAACAACCGGCACTTCAATGGTGGCGGAGTTGCCAGGGGCGACACGTCCGGTGTCCTCGCCGGTGGCCAAGCGCAGATCGTGGACCTGGGAATCAGCGTTGACCATGGTGATGACCAGTCGGTCGCCGGGGTTTGCCTCTATAACGTTCGGGGTATAGGTCATATCGTTGGCGGTAACCGTGACCTCGACGGTTTCTCCGGTGGGCGCAACATCGCTGGTGGTTTCAATGCTTCCCGTACCGCCACCGCTCAGCGCAACACCAATAGTCACTACCAGGCCCAATACAGCCAGAGCGGCGGTAGTTTGAGCACCGAGTCGACGTGCAGTTGCGTGCAGTTCGATCGGCTTCGGCGTTGCTTCTTTGTTGGCCCGTGCCTTCTGACTTTCTTTCAGCGCACCAATCTGAGCCTTCGCGGCACGGCCGACAAGTGGCAGATAGGACACCAAGGCAAGGGAGACCATTGCGGAGACCGCTACTTTGGTCCAGGACGGCAGCGGCATTAGCCACAGTGCCAGACCAATATTGATGGTCGACCAGCGGAATGCTCCCGCGCGGTCAAGTTCCTTCATACCGGCGGAGACTGGACCAGCACCTCCGCCGATGGTAGCGGGCAAGAGTTGGCTCATCATGCCGATAAGCAATTGTGCGCCGAAACCGATTACCAGCGGCAGCGTAAGGGATGAGATTACGAAGCTGCCGTCAAGCGCCTTGACTGTGGCAACTGTGAGTGTGCCGATCAGCCAGACGGCCGCAGCCGCAACAGACAGCGCTGGGTAGCTGAGGCGGTCGCGGGGGTCTTTAGCGACAGTCATGACGTTGTGCGCCCACGGAATGGCGGCTATGACCCAGCCGATAGTGATGATGCCAAGGCCGACGGAGGCGAACCAGTTGAAGCTGGTCAGTGCACCGATTGTGGTAGTCGCGATACCTATGAGCTGTACTACTAGTGCCAGCTTCGGGCGGGAATGTGGCGACATCTGGGTTCGCCACAGCGCTGGGAACATGGTGATGAGCGTGCCGCAGGCCGCGAGCCCGAGGAAGCCAATGAGGTTGATGGCTTCATGTGCCAGTAGGAGGTCGTCGTGAAGCGCTTCGCCCTTCGGAGATGCGAGGATGGCGCCGAGCGCGGCGCCGATCGGCAGTAGGCATGCCGACGCGACGTAGTACGCAACGGAGATGGCGAATGGTCGATTGCGCTTCGCTACCAGGTCGCGTCCGAGGGAAATCGCATGCCATGCGACGGCGACGCCGACGACCGCCGCGCCGGCCGTGGTCACTGGCCACCAATCACCCAGCTTGCCGACGACCGTTGTGCCAACACCTACGTTGAGCAGGTAAATGTTTGCTAACTGAATGTGCCGATTGCCATCGGGCACATCGATTTTCAGTAGTTTCTCGGTGAAGTGGCGGCCCCAGATAAGGATGGAGTTGGTGACGGCGCCGAGAGTAAAGAGGTGCACCAATAGCCAACGGCCATCGGTGACAAATGGGTGGACTAATGCGGCCACAATGATGGCAGCGAACCACCAGCGCACCGGCATACCGGCCTTGCGATGCCAGGACATGCGGCGCTTTGACTTCGGCTTGTTTGGTGGTTGGGGCGCGGAAGATTGAGCGTTGGGTTTGGAGCCTGGGGTCGAGTGTGGTGTGGAGTGCGACGACATACATCTATATTACGCATATAAAATGCGTAATAATTATGATGAGCTTAGTGAGCCCCCGAATCCGCCTACCACCAGTACGTCGGATAGCGAAGGCCGCGCAGCCGGTTGGCGAGGATTCCCAGCGCCACGATCATGATTGAAGAGGCGAAAACGAAGCCAAGGAGGCGGAAGTCGTTGCCGATGTCGGGGCCGTGCGGCATCAGTGCGGTGACAATCGCGGTAGCGGTCGCTGGGGAGTGAGCTGCCCGAGCGATGAGCATAAGTGCGAATGCGATACCGGCGGCGATTGCCGCGGTGATGATGGAGACGCCAAAAAGTCGCGAGATTAGGATGCCAGTTATGCAGCCGATCAGGTGTCCAACCACGACATTTCGTGGCTGTGCCAAAGGCAAGTTCGGCGCACCGGCGATGAGTGCCATGGCGGCCCCAATAGGGGGCAAAAACAGCAGGTCGGAAATGGAGTTTGAGATGAGCGCCAAGGTCATAAGCGGCAAACTCACAGCCACTGAAGCGGCGACAATATGACGCAGCGGCGGGCGGGGGGGCGCTTCGCTGGGGATCCGGGGCCACTTCGGAGACCGTGAATTAGACATGAGAACGATGTTAGGGTGTGCTGCCTCATCTCCGTAGCGGTTCGAGATTATTACCGGGTATGACACACTTAAGGGCATGGAGCCTATCGATGTCGCAATCCGGGATGAGTCCATCCGTCTCGGGCAATTCCTGAAGTTGGCAAACCTGGTGGAAACGGGCGGTCTGGCCAAGGAACTCATTGCTGAGGGCCAGGTCAGCGTGAACGGTGAGGTCGACACTCGTCGTGGCAAGGTGCTGCGTCCAGGTGATGTCGTCTCTGTTGCCGGTATGTCTGCACGTGTGGCCACTGCCGATGAAGTCGACGATGACTACTTTGATGAGGCCACCGCCGATGATGACTTTGATCCTGAAAAGTGGAGGAACCTGTAACTCATGCCCGCATTTCCCGCCGAATTTGGCATGCCCCTGCGCGTAGATCTGCTCTCCGCCGCACCGCGTAAGACCGAGCGCTTCTACCGCGGCGTTCTCGGATGGGCTTATCGCAATACCGCGCCAATCCATGAGGATGCCCGCGAGGCTTCCGCTGGTCGCCGCGTTGCCATGCTGTCCGGAATGCCGGTGTCGGTGCTGCTTGAGGCCGATAAGGACGCTGAGGATGCCTTCGTCAACCAGTGGCGCGTGAACTTCCATGTCGACTCCGCCGCTGGTGCCGTCGAGAAGGCGCGCGAGCTCGGTGCTGAAGTCTTCCAGGAACCGACTCCGCTTGTCGACGGATCCACGATGGCCGTCGTTTCCGACCCCGCCGGTGGCCTCATTGGGCTGCTGGAACAGCCGGGTGAGCAGGCCTTCATTGCAGCGGGCGAGCCCGGCACCCCGGTGTGGTTCGAACTGGTCGCAGGGCCGGAGGAGACCTTTGAGCAGGTCGCGGACTTCTACCACAATTTCTTTGGCTGGGAAATTGCAGTGCGCAACAAGAACGAGCACGGCGCTTTCGCAGTCGCGATGGAAGACGGGGCACCATTTGCAGGCTTGGTAGCCAGCTCGGTTGCCGCACAGACCGATGCGGCCGATAAGAGCTTCGTTGGCTGGCTAGCGTACCTCGGCGTGGAGAACATCGACACCGCTGTCGCTAAGGCTGAGGAACTGGGCGGTTCCGTGCTCGTCGCCCCGCAGGCCACCGAGTTCGGTCCGCTGGCAACCGTGCAGGACCCGTGTGGTGCGGCAGTTGTGCTCTGCGAGGTGCCGCTGCCGCCGGAGGAGGACATCCGCGAGTCCGACCCGCTGGAAGGCATTGACCTCAGCCAGTTCCAGTAGGGGCTCAGAGTTCTTCGTCGTCGTCCTCGGGGGCCCGTTTCCCGGTGTAGTTAACGTGTAAAGGATCGTCTTCGTTAGTGATCTCACGTAAAGGCACAGCTCGCGCAGCACTATATCTGTTTCTACTCATATTTCTTGGCCCTCCCCCTATGAGTAATCCCAGTCATCGGCGCTCTCCTTATCAGCGGAGGGTCAACGGCTGGGATTGATAGCAACCACTTTAATTACGCTTCGTAATCGAGTCAATGCCTACAACCCCAGCTCCGCCCGCACTGCAGTCACAAACTGGCTGGTAGTCGCGGTGCCGCCAAGGTCCAGCGTCGGCGCGGTACGTGTGGCGGCGTAGACGGCCTGGCGCAGCTTGGCTGCGGGCGCAAGCTCTGAGGCCGGTGCCCCAAGATGTTCCGCGCACATTGCCGCTGAGAGCAAAAACGCAGCCGGGTTAGCAACGCCGCGACCCGCAATGTCAGGTGCCGAACCGTGTACCGGCTCGAAAACTGCAAAGTCGTCGCCCACATTCGCCGACGCCGCCAGCCCCAGCCCGCCAATCAGCCCAGCGCCGATGTCACTGAGGATGTCGCCGATTAGGTTCTCCGCGATGATGACATCAAAGCGCGCCGGGTCGGTTACCAGCTGCATTGCCACGGCATCCGCATTGGCAAAATCGAATGTGACCTGCGGATACTCCTCCGCCACCTGCTCAACCGCCCCGCGGATCACACGCGCAGAGTCCCGCAGGATATTCGGCTTGTCCGCCACCGTCACCGTCGGCGTGGCCTCCGAATCGGGGTTTGCCGCCTGCCGCGCGAGAGCCAACTTGGCCGCCGCTTGCGCAAGGCGGTGCCACGCAAAGGACGTCGTTACGCGCAAAGAAACCGCAACTTCGCCACGCTTATCGACGGCGCGAGCCACCGTCGAGTCCTCCGCCACCTCTGCCCACAGGTGGTGGTGCGGGGAGTCGGCCGGGGCGTCGTGAGGCGGAAGGAGATAGTCGTGACTGTAGAGGCCCTCGGTGTTTTCGCGGACGATGGTGAAGTCGGCAGCCGCGCCCGGCAGGGAGACCGGGCGGAGGTTGGCGAAAAGATCGAGGCGCTGGCGCAGCTGGAGAATAGGGGAGCGGTAGGTCAGGCCAGTGCCGCGCAGGTGTGGTGCCAGTTCATTCTCGGCCTCACGGGCAGGTTTGGAGGTAATCGCCGCGAGGAGAGCGGCATCGCTGCGCTCTAGTGTCTCCCAGGTCTCCTGCGGGACGGGATTGCCGTGCGCGCACCATTGTGACCAGCCAATTTGCGCCTCCGTCAGTTCCCAGTGGGGGAAAACGTCGGTGATGAGTCCTCGGCAGGCATCGGTGATTTCGGGGCCGATGCCATCGCCGGGTAGGAGTGTGATGCGGCGCGGTGCCGCCTCTTTGGCAGTCGCAGGCTGGTCGGTTTCCATGGCTCTTAGCCTAGGTCTGCGACGCCTGCGCGTGTGTGGTTTGGCTATTTTGCGAAAGTAACCGGGATTTCGGTGATGTCCTCGAAGCCCTCGCTGTGGTCGCCGAAGAGCTTCAGTACGCACTCCTGCTGAGTACAGTCCACGGCCTCACCGGTGGGGACGACGCTGAGCTCGAAGTGCGCAGTGTTGTCATCGGCGATGGTGGTGGTGCCACCGGACTTCTTGGTAATCCACTGCTGCGACTGGGTGCCGGCACTGCGGTCACCGGTGCAGTCCGGGACGGGGTTGCCTGGAGCCTTCTCTGCGGCGCAGAGTGCGGCGTAGTAGCCGTAGTCGGGGTCGAGGCCAGCGAGGTCGACGGTGATGACATCGCCCTCGGACAGGTCGTTGACCGGCTCGGCCTCCATGGTTACTTCACCGGCGGTGGCGTCGGTTTCTTGAGCCTCAGCCGAACTGGTGGTTTCCGAGGCGTTGGCAGCATCCTGCGCGGCACCGTCTGGGTCATCTGAGCCACAGGCGGCGAGAAGTGGAAGTGCGGCGACGGCCGGAATGGCCAGGAGAGCTGCGCGACGCTGGAGCGTACGGGTAGTCATAGGAGGTAACGTCCTTCCGAAAAACTGTTAGAAATTACTATCTTTTTTTAAGGATAGGCTAACCTAGAACCAAAAGATAGCCTAAGATTCTTTGGGTGAGTAGAGCAAAGTCCTTTCTAAGCTCTTTGTTACTAGTGTTAGTCGTTATTTAGTCATTCTTTTGTCGTCTATCTCCGTGCAGCGTCAGCTCACAGAGGGGGAATATGTTCACCGTGCCTGCCTGTCGCGTTCGCAGCCTTGCCGGGACACTGCTGAGTGTTGTCCTGGTCGCAGGACTAGTCGCCTGTGGTTCCGATGATGCCGCGCCGCAGGGGGCGTCGTCGTCAAGCGCTGGCGTGACGACGGTACCGCGCGCCGACAACATTTCCGCTCACGGCGCCGCGCATGCGAATCTACCTTCGGAAAACCCCGAGGTGCTGCTGAAGGACCCGAAACCGGCGGCGGACAAGGACTACCAGCGTATTCTCACGCTTGACCGGGCGGGAGCACTCAGTCGTTCGGTCTACGCGCTTGGCCTCGGAGACCGTCTGGTGGGGCGCGACGCCACCTCCGATTTCCCGGCGGTAAAGGATCTGCCGAACCTCACCATCGGCGGACATGCAGTCAATGCTGAGTCGGTGATGAAGCTAAAGCCGGAGCTCATCATCACCGATGGCTCGATTGGCCCCAGCCGCGTGTTCGACACGTTTGAAAAAGCGGGGATCACCGTCGTCCATGTGTCGGACGAGCGCACTCCCGAGACCATCAACACGCTTATCGACGAAGTTGCGGATGCCGTCGGCCTGGCTGACCAAGTTGGCCCGGTGAAGGAGCACCTGGATAAGGAGATGGCGGCTGCGACCGAGTACGCGCAGGCCAAGGCCGATGGCCGCAAGATGATGATTCTCTACGTGCGCGGAACCGGTGTGGCCATGATTGCGGGACCGGATTCTGGTGGGCGTTCCCTGATTACCCGTCTCGGCGGTGTTGATGCCGGTGAGGGCGTGGGTATTGAGGGTGCGTTCACGCCGATTACGCCAGAGTCGCTGATCGCTGCGGCCCCAGACACCATCCTGGTTATGTCTGGTGGCCTCGAGTCCGTTGGCGGGATCGAAGGCTTGAAGGAAATCCCAGGCATCGCGCAGACCCCGGCGGGCCAGAATGAATCCGTCGTGGACGTGCCGGATTCGCAGCTGCTGTCCTTTGACTCGCAGTCGCCGCGTGCGATCCGCGCCATCGCGGATGCTCTCTACGGTGGCGGTGCAGGTGATGGCGCTGGTGCGAGTGCCGATAACGCTGCGGGGAAGTGACTAGCTGAGCAATGCAGACAACCGCGAACAAAACTAGTCCGTTCAGGCAGGCAGCCGTTTTCATCGGGCTCGCCCTAGCGCTGGTGCTGGCAATTGGCTGGTCGGCCTCCGTGGGGCAGTTCGGTGCCACCATCGGGGAATCACTGAGCTCAATGGTGAGGCTAGTGTTCAATGCCGGTCTCGGTGACGCGCCAGAGCCCATCGACACCGTGCTGTGGCAGGTGCGACTGCCGCGCATCGCGCTGGCCTGCCTCGTTGGTGCGGGGCTTGCTCTCGCAGGTGTGGCGCTGCAAGCGGTGTTCGGCAACCCGCTTGCCGAACCCGGTCTCATCGGCGTTTCCTCCGGCGCCGCCGTCGGCGCTGCTACCGCCACAGTTTTGGGCACCGCCGCCGGGCTCTCCGGGGCGCTCGGCGGAGTGTTGAGTGTCTTCGCCAGCAGCTGGGCCATTGCGGTCTCAGCTTTTATCGGTGGTGCGGTGGCCACGGCTATTGTGGCCGCAAATGCGCACGGTGGTCGCGATATCGCCCGAATCATTCTGGTCGGTGTGGCTGTGAACTCCATCTGTGGTGGTTTGGTGTCGCTCCTGACATTCGTAGCCTCCACGGCTGCCCGCGACCGTATTGTGTTCTGGCAGATGGGTTCCTTTGCCAGCGCCACCTGGACGCAGGTTGTCATCATTACGCTGGTGACAGTTCCGGCCGTAATTGCCATGTGGGTCAGCTACCGCAAGCTGGACATTCTGAGCCTCGGTGAAGCGCAGGCGCGCCACCTGGGTATTAACGTCATCACGCTGCGTCGCGCCATTATTTTCGGCACGTCTCTGGTCGTGGCGGCTGGAGTGGCATTTTCCGGCATCATTGTCTTCATCGGCTTGGTGGTGCCGCACGCTGCACGACTGCTGCTGGGGCCGGCGCATCGCACGCTGATTCCCGCATGCATCCTCGGCGGAGCGCTGGCCACAACGCTGGCCGACCTCGCGGCCCGCACCATGATTACCGGTGCGGACCTGCCACTGGGAATGCTCACCTCGATCGTCGGCGGCCCCCTGTTCTTCTGGCTGCTCCTGCGTTCGAAGAGGGCGGTGCACTAATGGAAATTCACTCTGGACTGGGCATTTCTGCCGACAATGTCAGCATCACCCTGGGCGGGCACCGCATCCTGAACGATATTTCCGTGGTCGCCGAGCCCGGAAAAGTCACCGCGCTGGTCGGCCCTAATGGTGCTGGAAAGTCGACACTGCTCGCAGCGCTTTCCGGCGACCATGAGCTCAGCGGCGGCGACGTCCGAATCGGCGAGCATTCCATTACCGAGCTCTCCATTGCCGAGCTAGCCCGCTACCGCGCCGTCCTGGTGCAGAGCCAAGAACTGTCTGTACCATTCACCAGCCGCGAAGTCATCGACTTCGGACGCAACCCATGGGGCTGCCCGAACGAAGAGTTGCTCGCGGAAGTCATCGCTGAATGCGACGTCGCGCACCTCCTTGACCGGGAAGTACCGACCCTCTCCGGCGGCGAGCGCGCCCGCGTCCACAGCGCGCGTGTGTTCTACCAGGACACTCCCGTCGTGCTTCTCGACGAACCGACCGCGGCCCTGGACCTCCACCACGCCGAAAAAATCATGGGAATGATGCGCGCCCGCGCGGCGGCGGGCAAAGCCGTGGTCGTGGTCCTGCACGATTTGTCCGCCGCAGCGGCGTATGCCGATCACGTTGTGGTGGTGGCGCAGGGGCACGTCGTAAAGCAAGGCCCGCCTGCGGAAACCCTGGATGCACAGACCGTCAGCGAAGTCTACGGCATCGGTGTGGAAGTGCTTCGGGATTCCGCGGGCAACCCCGTGCTGGTGCCTCAGCGCGGACAAGACCTCTCACCCTAGTCTCCAAAACCCCACAGAGAAAGAAGAAAACCATGGTTGAAAACGCGATTAAAGAAGGTGACAAGCTGGCTGCTCAGCCCTTGGCAGAGCGGCTCAAAGTGGAGACTTCCGGTGTTCACAGTGAAGCGGAAAACTCCGACTTCATGTCGAGACTGCTTGCGGGTGAACTGGACGCGCAGGCGGCCATCGATTTAACCGGTCAGCTCTACTTTGTGTACGAAGCGTTGGAGCAGGCAGTGCGGTCCACTGCGGAGTCGGAGCAGGTCAGCGCGGTCTACGATGCGCAGCTGGAGCGTTTGGAAGCACTGGCAGCCGACCTTGAGCACTTGGTGGGGGCTGATTGGCGGGAAAAGATCTCGCCTGTGGAGGCGACAAAGAACTACGTGGCCGAGCTTCGTGAAATCGAAAGCAACGGCAACGCCAACGCCGCATTGGCGCACCATTACGTTCGCTACTTGGGTGATCTTTCTGGTGGTCAGGTGATTGCGTCCATGCTGGCCAAGCACTACGGCATCGGTGCGGAGGGAACCCGATTCTATGACTTCTCCGCGATTGGAAAAATTAAGCCCTACCGCGACAGCTACCGACAGAGTCTGTCAGAGCTGGGCATTTCGGATGCCGACAAGGATGCTGTTGTGGAAGAGGCGAAGAAGGCATTTCGCCTGAATCGGGCGATTTTCCACGACCTGGACGGCGGTCTCGACGACGCCGTGGCGTAGGTTGCGGCGGAGGGCGCGGACTGGAGTGTTGCGACTGTGGCTGTGGGGGTGTGCATTAGCCGATGTACACCACTGCGTTACGGCCGCCCGTGCACTTGATGTTGCCGCCAGCAGGACGGCACCACATGTTGTAGGTCAGGCCAGTCGTTGGGCTGTAGGCCGTGATGGTGCCGGATTCCGCACCAGTGGAATTGCGGTAGCGGACGTAGGCGCTGTGTACATTTCGAACGAACGGATCGCTCGTTGAGGATGTGCCCTTCCATGCGCTGGAGAGGTTGCCGCCAGCCAGGCCACGTGACGAGCCCGAGGACCCAGCAGAGCCACCGGAGTTCGCGGAGTTTGGAACGACCACGGTCTCAGTCTGCGTGACCGGTGGGTTGGGCTGGCTCGAAGCATCGGCAGCGACCTGTGTAGTGGCAGCCGTCTGTGTGTCGGCCGCAGTCACCGAGTCATCTTTGCCTAGGGTGACATAAAGTACCGCGCCAATCAGACCTAACAACACCACACACAGCACTGAGATGAGCGCAATCAAGGCACCGGAAGTGCGTGAGTTCTGCTGCGGATACGCCGGGGCTGCGTAGGCGAAAGTTGGTGCTGGCTGCGCAGCGAATTGGGGCTGCGGTTGAGGTTGGGGTTGAGGTTGGGGTTGAGGTGCCTGGTCCGGGTAGACGGGGCCGAAAGAACCGGTGGAAGGATTCGAATTGTAGTTGGGGTCTGAGCTGGGGAACTCGTTATACGACATGCTGGACGTACCAATCACGAGGAGGGGATGTTCCCCTGTGATGAGCCCAACCCGCGTAGCGAATGGTGTTCCATCCCCTGGGGACACGGTTAACGTCTTTTATTGTATTACCGGGAAAACTTTAAAGCATGTTATGGGGCGCATGTCATCCCAAAATGCGGCAAGGATGCGTTTAGCTAGACCCGAAATGAGGTGGTGAGCCTCAAATGAGGGCGCGGCCATCGAGAAACTGCTTAAGTTTATGGCAGTTTCGGCACTAATTTCTGCTTGTTTTTGTCATAAACCTAGTCAGTAACTCATGAGCCGGCCCAAGACTCCGGGCTGCACATGCGAAACTGGGGTGCGCATGAGACTTCACGGCCTTTTTGACCGTTTCGTTCATGCGCACCCCAGTTTGTTGCGAGGTGTAGCTAGTAGCTGCTCAGTGGCTACATCCCCAGGATTTCCTTGAGCTCGGCCTTGATCTGGTCGAGGCGTTCGGCAGCGGCGGCGTGTGGAATCGCAGCCGGCGCGGCCGGCAGCACGACCTCCAAGTAGCACTTCAGCTTCGGCTCCGTGCCGGAAGGCCGGGCAATGACGCGGTCGTTGGCCTCGGTGAGAATGAGAATGCCGTCGGTAGGCGGGATGTGATAGCTCTCGCCCTTGGCGTCGACCATGTCTAGGCCGTCATTCATGTCCGTGACCTGCGTGACCTCCGATCCGGCCAGCTGTGCAGGCGGGTTGGCGCGTAGAGTGTCCATGCCCTTGGTAATCAGCGAGCGGTCCTCGACTCGGAAGGTCAACGGGGCGGTCTTGTAGAGGCCGTGGGCGCAGGCGACCTCATCCAGCAGGTCCTGAATGCCCAGCCCCTGGCCCTTCAACCGCGCCACCGCGTCGGCGACACGCACCGCCGCAGATACGCCGTCCTTGTCTCGCACGACTGCCGGATCGGTGCAGTAGCCAATGGCCTCCTCGTAGCCGAAGATGAGCCCATCCACACCAGCAATCCACTTAAAGCCGGTCAGAGTAGCGCGATAATTCAGTCCGTGACCTGCGGCAATCTTACCCAGCAGGCGCGAAGACACAATCGAGTTAGCCATCGTGGCCGGAAACTCCGCGCCCTCATCATTGGTCACGGTCGCAGTCCCACGGGCCTCGGCGTCCGCACCGATGACTTCACCCAGAAACGCACCGATGTCATCGCCGGAGAGCTGTCGCCAGCCACCGTCGACGCTGCTATCCGGAATAGCCACCGAGCAACGGTCCGCATCCGGGTCAGCCGCGATGATGACATCCGCGTCTTCGGCACGAGCCAGCTCAAACGCAAGATCCAAAGCACCGGCTTCCTCCGGGTTCGGGAACGATACCGTCGGGAACTCCGGATCCGGCGCGAACTGCTTCTCGACCACGCTGACATTCGAGAAACCTGCCGCGTTCAGTGTGCGCACGATGGTCTCGCCGCCGACGCCATGCATCGGGGTGAGGACAATCTTCGCTGCCTGCTTCTCTTCGCTTGACGACGTCGTTGCGAGCGCAGCCGCCCGTTTCACATAGGCATCCAGCAGTTCAGGACCAACCTGCTCGACGGCATCGAAGTCGCGCGGGACCTCATTCGCCGGGGGAGTAGCGGCAATGGCTTCCGCAATTTGTTTGTCATGGGGCGCGATAATCTGGACGCCTCGGCGGGAATCCGACTCCACCGCGCGGCCACCGAGGTAAACCTTGTAGCCATTGTCCTTTGGTGGATTGTGGCTGGCCGTGACCATGATGCCGGCATCGGCATTGAGGTGGCGCACGGCAAAGGCAGTCACCGGTGTGGGCAGCTGCTGTGGCAGAGCCAGGGCCATGCCACCGGCTGCGGCGACAACCGCTGCGGCATCGCGGTGAAAGTCAGCGGAGCCGTGGCGGGCATCGCAACCAATGACCACGGTGAAGTCATCGCCCACAATGTTCTTCAGATGCGCAACCAAGCCAGCGGTGGCACGGATGACCGTGGCACGGTTCATGCGGGACTGGCCAGCTGCAACGACACCGCGAAGACCTGCAGTGCCGAATTCGAGTGGCCCGGCAAAACGGCTTTCCAGCTCGGCAATCGCATCGGGGTTGGCGGCCTTGGCTTCGTCGTAAAGCGAGGAGAGTTCGGCGGCGGTGGCCTTGTCCGGATCGTGGGCGATCCAATCGGTGATGGTGGCTTGTAGCTGTTCGGAGAGCATCGGTGTTCGCCTACTTCAGACCATCGAGGACAGCGGCGGAGGAGGAAAGGCCCAGGCGGGAGGCGCCCGCAGCAATCATTTCCTCGGCGGCAGCGGCATCGCGGATACCGCCAGAAGCCTTGACACCCAGGCGGTCGCCGACGGTTTCGCGCATGAGCTTCACAGCGTGAGCGGAAGCGCCGCCGGCCGGGTGGAAGCCTGTGGAGGTCTTGACGAAGTCTGCGCCTGCGGACTCGGAGGCCTTGCAGGCTGCGATGATTTCCTCATCGGTCAGGGCGGCCGACTCGATGATGACCTTCAAGATCTTGCCCGGAATGGCATCGCGAACAGTCTTGATTTCGGCCTCGAGGTCGTCGAAGCGGTGCTCCTTGGCGAAGGCGATGTTGATGACCATGTCGACTTCTTCAGCACCATCGGCCACAGCGCGAGCAGCTTCAGCAGCCTTGACCTCGGCCTTTACCGCGCCGGAGGGGAAACCGACGACAGTGGCGATATGCAGGCCCTCTGGCACCTCGACTGGGAGCTGCGAAGGGGAGATGCAGATGGAGTAGGTGCCGAGCTTGGCGGCCTCGGCGATAAGAGCCTTGACCTGGTCAGAGGTGGCTTCTGGCTTGAGTAGGGTGTGGTCAATCATCTTGGCAACATCAGCGCGGGAAGTCATGGGAGAAATCAAGTCCTTTCGGAAATTTGGGAGAGAGCTTAAAAGTAGGTGCTTAAAAGTAGGGAGGTGGCGGGCTAGGACACGCGATCGAGGATAATCTCGCGCTCGGCTGTCGGCGCGGTGTCGCCGATTTCAATGCCCGGCTCGATGGACTCGAGGGCGCGCTCGAACTTATCCGGAGTTTCAGTGTGCAGCGTGAGCAGCTTCTGGCCCTTGACCACCTTGTCTCCCGGCTTGGCAAAAATCTCAATACCGGCAGTGGCCTGCACCGGATCATCCTTACGAGCACGTCCCGCGCCCAAGCGCCAGGAACCAACGCCGAGAGCCAGTGCATCCAGCTTGGTCAGGTAACCGTCAGCCTGCGCAACCACATCGTGCGTGTGAGGTGCCACCGGCAAAGCGGCATCCGGATCGCCGCCCTGAGCGCGGATCATCTTCTTCCACGAATCCATTGCGCGGCCGTCCTTCAGTGCCTTCTCCACGTCGGCATCGTGTACGCCGGCCAGCTCCAGCATGTTTCGGGCCAGCTCACAGGTCAGCTCCACGACATCTGCGGGGCCACCACCTGCGAGAACTTCCACCGATTCGCGGACCTCGAGGGCATTGCCGATGGTCAGACCCAGCGGAGTGGACATGTCCGTCAGCAGTGCGCGGGTGTTCACACCCGCGTCGTTGCCCAGGTCAACCATGGTGCGAGCCAGCTCACGAGCCTGATCCAGGTCCTTCATGAAGGCGCCCGAACCGACCTTGACATCCAGCACCAAGTTGGAAGTGCCCTCCGCAATCTTCTTGGACATGATTGACGAGGCAATCAGCGGAATGCAGTCCACCGTCGAGGTGATGTCACGCAGCGCGTAAATCTTCTTGTCCGCAGGTGCCAGGCCCGCACCGGCTGCTGCGACGACCGCACCGGAATTCTCCAGAATCTGCATCAAGCGATCATTCGGAACATCCGCCTGCCAGCCTGGAATGGATTCCAGCTTGTCCAAGGTGCCGCCGGTGTGTCCGAGGCCGCGACCGGACAGCTGTGGGACGGCCACGCCGTAGGAGGACACCAGTGGACCCAGCGGCAGCGTGATTTTGTCACCGACACCACCTGTGGAGTGCTTGTCCGTGGTGGGCTTGCTCAGCGAGGCGAAGCTCATGGTCTCGCCCGAGTCAATCATCGCCTGAGTCCAATCCACAATCTCGCGGCGGTTCATGCCGCGGATGAAGATGGCCATGTTCAGCGCCGCCATCTGCTCATCGCCCACGACGCCGCGAGTGTAGGCGTCAATGACCCAGGAAATCTCTTCCGGACTGAGCTCACCGCCATCACGCTTTACCTTGATGACGTCAACTACATCGAACTTTTCAGCCATTGTTCGCTCCTTTTATAGGCGATTGTGCTTAGCGATATTGGTCTTGTGAACTCTGCTGATTCCGATTATCATCAGCACTAGAACAAATGTCAATAGTTAACTTTCCATTTGTACCCACATAAGTATGTTTGCATAAATACCTCGAACAGGCTCGGGGAGGGAGAGCACAATGTCCCACATCTCAGACGAAGAACTGCTGGCTAAGGCCTACGCAGCCACAGAAAACTCGTACGTCCCCTATTCAGGTTTTCCGGTCGGTGCCGCACTTCTGCTTGACGACGGCACGGTGGTCACAGGCTGCAACGTGGAAAATGCGTCCTATGGGTTGACCAACTGCGCAGAGCGCACAGCCGTATTCCGCATGGTCGCGGAGCACGGCGGCAACCATAAGATTGCGGCCTGCGCCATCGTCGGGCGAAAGGCGGCACCGTGCCACCCCTGTGGCGCCTGTCGGCAGGTCCTGCACGAATTTGGGTGCAAGCGCGTCATAGTGGAGTCCGAGCGCCCGGAAAATGGTGGTTTAGGCGCTCCGGCCAGCATTGACTTCGAAAAAATTCTCCCTTACGCCTTTGGTCCCGAGGACCTGTAGGCATCATCACCACAGCCTCTTTTATCAAGAAAGAAGACCTTAGTCATGGATAGACTGCAAGGCTTATTGGGCATCATCCTCGTCATCGGATTTGCCATTGCTATCTCAAAGAACAGGAAAGCCATTAACTGGCGCACACTCGGCGTTGGCCTGCTGCTGCAAGCGGTATTCGCGCTGGTAGTGCTGAAGTGGGAACCTGGTTTTAATGCGCTGAAGAGCGTCGCCGGCGCCATTGAGAAGATGATTGATTTTACAAATGAGGGAACCTCGTTTGTCTTCGGTAATCTTTTCGACGACACGGGTAAAAACTTCGTCTTCGTGCTCAACGTGCTGCCAGTGATCATCTTCCTGGGCGCAGTCCTCGGTGCCCTCTACTACCTGCGGGTAGTGCAGTACTTCGTTGAATATGTCGGGTCCGCACTGAAGTTCATTATGGGTACCTCGAAGGTGGAGTCCGTCTTCGCTTCCACGGTGATTTTCCTCGGGCAGTCGGAGGCTCCGCTCGTCGTTAAGCCGTATATTCCGAAACTGACCAAGTCGGAGCTGTTCGCATGTATGTCGGGCGGTTTTGCGTCGGTGGCCGGATCGACCTTGATTGGCTACTCCCTGCTCGGTGCGCCGCTGGAGTACCTGCTGGCGGCATCGGTGATGAACGCGCCGGGCTCGCTGCTGATTGCGAAGACTTTCTGGCCGGAGACAGAGGAATCTGACCTGGATGCGTCAGTGAAGGATGTCCGCGATACCGAGTCGAAGAACGTCATTGATGCGCTTGGATCGGGTGCGCTGGCCGGCGGTCGTATCGCTGTGGTTGTGGCCTGTCTGTTGATTGCGTTCATCGCTGTGATTGCGATGCTGTCGGCGATGATCGGCGGCATTGGCGGCTGGTTCGGTCAGGATAACTGGTCTCTGGAAGGACTGTTCGGCCTGATCTTTGCGCCAATTGCATGGCTGATTGGTGTGCCGTGGGAGAACGCAGGGCTGGTCGGTAGCTTCATTGGTGAGAAGACGATTCTGAACGAGTTCGTCGGCTACACTTCGTTCTCTGAGCACGTGGATTCGCTGGATCCGAAGTCCATCATGCTGGCAACCTTCGCCCTGGCCGGCTTCGCTAACCTGTCGTCCATTGCGATTCAGATCGGTTCCTTCGGTGCGCTATCGCCGGAGCGCCGCGGTGAGATTGCCAAGAACGGTCCACTGGCGCTGATCGCGGGTCTGTGCACTAACCTGCTCAACGCAGCAATCGTGGGTGTGATTGCGCTATAGCTCTTCCTCAGTTCGGAATTCGGCCGCCTGCTTTTCTAGATTCTGATGGATTTTCTGCTCGCCCTCGGCGGCAGCGGTAGCTCGAGGCGGAAGCTGGATGTATCGCTCTGAGGGCAGGCCAGCGCGCAGTTGGCGCATCCTCTCAACCTCGGCATCCAGCTTGAAGCCGAAGACCACGACCACATTAATGCTCCAGAGTGCGGTCATCAGCGCGATAACCGCACCCATGGCGCCATAGGGATTCGAAGCCGCAAAGTTGAATAAGTACAGCTGGAGCGCCTTGCCGATGATCAGCGAGCTAATAATTGCCAGTGCCGAACCTGTGCTGAGCCAGCGGAATTTGCGCATGCGCACGTTCGGCGTGAAGTAGTACAGCGAGCCAATCAGAATCATCGACATGACGATAATCACCGGCCAGCGCAGCCAACTCCAGACGGAGATGCAGAAGTCAATGACCTGTCGCGTGGTCGATTCAATACCCAATGGGCGGGCAACCGGTTCGACAATGGTGATAACTAGCTGGTCATTGACAATAATCGCAATAAGTAGCACCACAGTGCCGATCAACAGCAGCAGCGTAATGGCGACCATGAGCAGGTGGTAGCGAATTAGCGTGCGACCTTCGGAAACGCCGTAGATGGAGTTCGCCGTGCGCGAAAAAGCGCGCGTATAGGCTGACGAAGAAACAAGCGCGAAGACAATACCGATAGTCAGTGCGACAAGACCGCCCGTGGCGGAGCCGATAATCGTTGAAATGACGTTGCGGATCGGTTCGGCATACTCAGCCGGAATGTAGCTGCGGATGAAATCTTCGGTCAGTCGGTTGAGGTCTTCTGTATAGCCGGCCAGCATCAGCGTGGCAATCGAATAAATCGCAAGCAGTGCGGGCGCGAAGGTCAACACCGTGTAGTAGGTCAACTTCGCGGCAGCGTCGAAACCGAGCTCCAAGAAAAATTCGATACCCGCACGCTTGAGGGCGTAGAGCGCTCCTTTCCACCCCACGGGTGGCAACTTCTTCGCGGACTGGGCAAATGATGCGTCCGCCGACTCGTAGGCCTGGAGTGTGTGCTTGATTTGCTGTGCTGGTGACACCTAAAGAATCGTCCTCTCCGACCGGACAGCGGCTGCAACATATATGCGGACATGTGCGCTCGCTTAAGTCTATCGGTCGAAGAGGACAAAGACGCTTCTCGGGCCCGGGTGTCAGTTCTTTGTACTGATGCGTCCCGGGACGGTTATTCCGTGGCAGTAAGAGGGGTGGAGCTATCGGGGGAGCCCGGTGAAGCCGGTGCAGCCGGTGCAGCCGGTGAGTCCAGCGCAAGCAGGCGTTCAGCGGTGGCATCGTCGATGACCAGGTGAGTAGCCAAATTTGTTCGAAGGGCCACGTCGATGGCCGCGGCCTTGTGTGCGCCACCGGCCACAAGTACCCGAGTGGGGATCCGGCGCAGGTCAGAGAGGCTGATACCTACCGTGCGGGCATCGACCTCTGGCAGCGCAATGCCACCGTCAGCGCGGTAGAAGCGTGAGCAGGCATCGCCCACTGCGCGCTCCACGAGCAAGTCTTTTTCGGTTGTCGACAGCTGTCCCAAGTTCAAGGCCAGCGAATCATGGTCGACGGCGCCGACGGTGAAAACGGCAATGTCCACCGTCCGGCCAAGAGCCAAAACGCTGGCAATGAACCGATCCTGTTCCACGATGCGCTTGGTCTCGACCGAATCGAAAATCACCGGCAGCGGCAGTGTGCGGGCATAGGCGTGGAAAGCGTGGCAGAAAGCGCCAATAGTGCGGATGTCGTTCGTGGACTTATCGGAGTGGCTCATTCCTCCCTTGAGCTGCACAATTTCCACGCCTGAGACATCCTTGGACTTCAGCTGCGTGGATACGGAGTACATGGTCTTACCCCACGAAACACCGAGAAGGGTACCGTCGACCACCAGCTCGTCGAGAAGCTCGGCGCCCACACGCCCCAGCTCGCGGAGCAGGACTGCGTTGCCAGCGCGTGCCGGTTGCGCCAAGCGGACATCGTTGAGCTGATAGCGATCCCGCATCTGCGTAGCGGTCTCTGAGGCCTCCTCGCGCGGATCATGGATCTCAATGCGCACGTAGCCGCGCTCACGGCCAAGGTTGAGCAGTTTAGAGACCGTCGGACGGGAAACCCCGAGTTCGGTTGCAACCTGAGACTGTGTGAGCCCCTCGCCGTAATAGAGTTTGACGGCGGTGAGTGCCTGGATGTCGCGACTGTCCACAGCGGCCTCCTCCAACAAGAGCACTTAGCAAGCGCACTTGTAACAGGAACCTCGCTTGATTGTGGCCCTGCCCGACTTGATCATCGGGAAAGCGTGCGCCTCACCTGTGATTTTAGTTCCATGTTTGCAAAAACAAAAAGTCAGCTTTTGCATTTGTAGTAAACGGTGAGGCGTTGGCTTTCCCCGGAGGGTGTCGGAGGGCATCGGAGGCCCCGAAGGCGCCGGAGGGGAACGCAGCGCAGGTTGGGTTCCCGCAGAATTACCAGATATTCACGCGCTCATTCGGCTCACGCCACATGCCGTCGCCCGCTGAAGTGCCGAAGGCCTCATGGAACTCATCGATGTTGCTGGCAATGACGTTGCAGCGGAACTCCGCTGGTGAGTGCGGGTCAATCGCAAGCAGCTGGCGTGCAAACTCCGGGCGAATCTTAGAACGCCAGACCAGTGCCCACTGCTTGAACAGGTCACGGTAGGTCTCTGGGGCGTCCTCCAGTCCAAGTTCTTCACCGCGGGCAGCGAGGAAACGACTGAAAGCGACGACGGCAATGCCGAGCCCGCCCAAGTCACCGATGTTCTCGCCCAGGGTGAAGCGGCCATTGACGCCGGGTAGGTCAGCGCCTTCCTCTGCCTGCTCGCGCAGAGCCTGCGGCACCAGTCCCTCGTACTGATCCACCAGTGCGGCGGTCAGGTTCTCAAAAGCTGCGCGATCCTCATCGGTCCACCACTGGTGGAGGTTGCCGTGCCCGTCATACTGCGAGCCCTGGTCATCAAAACCATGCCCAATCTCGTGACCAATAACGGCACCGATACCACCGAAGTTCTCCGCCGGGGAAGCGTCCGGTGAGAAGAACGGCGACTGCAAAATCGCAGCCGGGAACGTGATGTCATTGACCACCGGATTGTAGAAGGCATTGACCGTCTGTGGAGTGCCATGCCACTCATCGCGATTGGCCGGAGTACCCAGCTTTGCCACCTCATAATCGTGCGCAAAAGCGCTGGCAGAACGAGCATTTTCCATCAGTGAATCTCCGAGCTCCATCGCCGAGTAATCACGCCAGCGCTCTGGGTAGCCAATCTTGGCCTTAAACAGCGACAGCTTCTCCAATGCCCGCTCTTGCGTCGCCTTCGTCATCCACGGCAGCTCCGAAATGCGCACCCGGTACGCCGCCAGCAGGTAGTCCACCAGTTCCAGGACCTGCTCCTTGTACTCCGGTGGGAAGTGCTTTTCCACATACAGCTTGCCGACGTCATGTCCAACCGCACCGTCGGCAAAGGCAACACCACGCTTCCAGCGTGCACGCTGCTCGGTCGAACCCTGCAAGGTGCGGCCGTAGAAGTTAAAGCTCTCCGCAGAGAAGTCATCCGACAGGTAGGCAGCACGCTGGTGGAGAACGCGCCACAGCGCCCACAGGCGCAGATCTGCCAGGTCAGTGTCCTGCCACAGCTTGCTCAAGTGCTCGAAGTACGACGGCATCATCACCACGATGGTGTCGATGGCAGTCTGGTTCGTCTCATTCACGCCGGTAGCCGCGAGCCATTCCGCGACCGGGAAGCCGGTGGGGAGATCAGCAATAGCGGTCTTGTTATAGGTCTTCAGTGCGTCGCGGGTATCGACCACATTCCAGTGGCCAGCGGCAATGCGCTTTTCAAAAGCCACGATGCGCGCCGCCGCAGCGGCCGTGTCTACCAACTCGAATGCAGCAAGTGCAGTGGAGAGGTCTCCCGTGCCGTCGTCATGCGAGGAGAGGAGCTTCAACATAGCGGCAACATGCTGCTCATAGGCGGCGAGAGTGTCGGCGTGACCAGGCTCGCGGTAGTAAGCCTCATCCGGGAGGCCGAGGCCCGACTGCAGCAGGTAGAGAGCATCCAGGTCCGAGCCGGAATCCTTCTCTACCCAGTACCCGAGCGCACCGCCGACACCGAGGCGGTCGAGGCGGCCGAGTGCCAACGCCAGCTCATGCGCGTTCTCGGCGGAGGCAATCATTTCTAAATCCTGCGCGAGCGGAGCAGCGCCGGCGCCATTAATAGCGGCTTCGTCCATGAAAGAGTTGTACAAGCGAGCGACGCGGGAATTCTGATCCGCATCGGCGGCAGTGGTGATGAGCTCGCGGACGTTTTCCTCCGCCTCATCCCTCAGCTTGTAAAAGGCGCCATCGATGGGGCGGTCAGCCGGGATGACGTGATTACTAACCCACTCACCGTTGGTGGCCAAGTAGAGGTCATCCTGTGGGCGAGGAGTCGTTGAGAGTTGGGACGTTGCGGACTGGGTCTCAGTATTAGTGCTATTTGTCATGCCGCCAGTCTAGGGGCAAGGGCGGATTGAAGCTGTGACTGGAGGGGCGGGATAAGTTTAGGATTACGAATGGGGCTAAAGTGATTTAGGGGGTAAGGTGCAAACCATGAAATTTCTTCCACTTTCCGCGACCGCGGTGCTGAAGCGACGCCCGGGCCGCGCCACTTTGGCAAGTATCGTGGCCGTTGCGCCGCTGACCTTGGGTGTTATTGCACCGGCTGACGCGCAACCCCAGGACGCATCTGCACACTCCAACCCGTCCGCTGCTGATTCCAAGGGGTCGCTCGACTTTTTGACCGAATCACCGAGCATCACCGATGCGCCGCTGGTGTCGGATGCTCAGGAGCCGCAGGGCTCTGATGCCAACGGTTCCTCAACTGGTTCGGCTACCAGCGCATCGTCGAACCCGGCTCGCACCGGCTTCCACATGGGGCCGACCGGTGTGGACGTCTCCAAGTGGCAGCGCCCAGGTGGCGTCGCGCTGAAATGGAACGAGGTCGCAGCTAGCGGCCAGAAGTTCGCTTTCATCAAGGCCACCGACGGTGTCGAAGGTGACCAGAAGTACTTCCTCGAGGACTCCATCGCCGCCGCGAAGGCCGGTCTGTACGTGGGCAGCTACCACAAGGCACACCCGGATCGCTCCGCAACCGCGCAGGCTGACCAGTACGTAGAAGCACTGCAGCAGCGCGATGAACAAATCTCCACAGACAAGACACTGCCGCCTGTGCTTGACATCGAGCTAGACAATGGCCTCAACCCAACCCAGCTGCAAAAGTGGACCAAGGACTTCCTCGAGCGCGTTGAGGAAAAGACCGGCGAAACCCCGATGATTTACACCTACCGTTGGTTCTGGCAGAACCCGATGGGTAACTCGACCGACTTCACCGACTACCCGCTGTGGCTCGCCGCCTACGAAGACAGCGCTCCGACCTCGCTGCCGGGCGGTTGGGAGAGCATGGCCTTCTGGCAGCGTTCCTCCACCGGCCGCGTCGATGGCATCCCGACCATCGTGGATGAGGATGTCTTCAACGGCACCGAAGCTGAGCTGCAGCAGCTGGCTGCTGCTCACTAGCCGTGTGCTGGGGGCGGGCTAAAACTTCGTCCGCCCCGCACGCCACGCAATCAACGCAGGCAGGAGCTTGTCGACGGCGTCGACGACGATAAGCGCATCGAGAAGCTCCGGCCGCACAAACCCCGCATCCACAACTTTGCGCAGGAGCGCCAACAGGGGCTCCCAGAAGCCCGATGGTCCCAGCAACGCCACTGGCTTGGCATGAATCCCCAGGTGCTGCTGGGTCCACACCTCGAAGAACTCTTCCAGCGTGCCCGCACCGCCGGGGAGTGCAACAAAAGCATCGCCGAGCTCATACATGCGCGACTTTCGATCGGCCATAGTCGCAACAGTTTCCAGGTGAGTCAGCCGCGGATGGGCAATTTCCTTCTTGACCAAGACCTCGGGGATGACACCTGTGACACTGCCGCCGTCGTCAAGCGCTGCGTTAGCAACCGTGCCCATAAGACCAATCGCCGCGCCACCGTAGACGAGCTCCACCCGATTTTCCGCGAGTGTCTGGCCGAGACGTTCGGCGGTGACGCGCCAGGCGGGATCGTTGCCGAAGCCGGAGCCGCAGAAAACAGTTAGTGACGACAGTGCGCGCTGTGGCTGTTCACGGCCAGCGGCAAGCTGCGGCAGCTCTTCGCGGAGCTTCGGCAGAGTGGTCTCGGCCAGCATAGGGGCGATTTTCCCGGTCGGCAGCCAGGGGTCGAGCCAGCGGACCTCTTCAATCTCGGCATGGGGCTGAACGTTCGCCAGCTCATCGGTGAACTCTCCGACATAGCGCACATGGTGGCCGACGACCTCGAAGCCCGCCTCGTTGGCGGCGGCTGCGCGGGCGATATTCCACGGACGCAACAGCGATAGCTCGATGTCCACGCCGAGCTCCTCGGAGACCTCGCGCGCGGCGGTGACCTCCGGGTTATCGACGGACTCACCCGGCTCGAACTTGCCGCCGGGCAGCATGAACGTATCCGTACCCCGCTTACGAACGCACAAAACCCGCCCCACCGGGTCAGTCACAACCATTGCGGCGACAACGATGGAACGGGTTTGTGCAGTCACTCGGGCTCCTTAGGTGAAGGAAGCGCCGAGGCTCTTTCGCCTAGGGATCCTTCACAATCATCTTCCCGGGCGAGTATAGACCCGAGCGAGTGATATCTTCATACTCAATTTCGGCGACATCCGGCTTGACCTTGTCCTTATTCGGACGCGGCGAGAGCTTCTCGACGGAACCCCAGTCGCGGCGCCAGTCGTTCTTGAGGTAAGTCGGTACAGACGTAGCCTCATTCACAGCGTCGGAGAATCCGAGCGGACCACCGCCATCGACCGACTGCCAGACATCTGCGCCGACGACCTTCAGACCACGGTCCGGAGTGATGCGGTACTCCGGAAGTTCCGCGACACCGGCGTAGTGGTCGAACGGACGCTGGCACGGGAACTGGAAGGCAACCGGCCAGTCCGGGATAGTCGCAGTTTCCGGTGAGATGACATCAGTCATCGACTGCAGTTCGGCCAGGCGAGGCGGGGTCAGCGCCAGCCACTGATCCTCGGAGACATCATTGTCCTCCGCGACCAGTCGCACAGCGGTGGCTCCCTCTGGGATCTCCTCGGTCAGGAAGCGCAGGTTACGCCAGGTCGGAGCAGGACCGATATCAATCGGCTCCGACTCGGAGAGGACCTCGAAGCCGCCCTCGTCGCCGCCCTTGCGACCGTACTGTGCCACCAGCTTGCGACCCGGCTGAGCCACACCGTTGATGTCGTGGTGGAAGATACGGCCGGCCGCCGATACGACGAGTAGCGGGTGGTCCTCGTCAATCTCAGGCAGCTGGAACCAGGAAGTTTCCAGGCTTGCCGGACGCTGAATGTCCTCGGAGTAGGAGCCAAGCACCGGTACCTTATCCGGATTCAAGCCAAATGGCAGCTCGACCTGCGAGCCGTTGACACCCTTGTCGGCGCGCTTACCGCCGTCGGTGCCCGACGCGGAACCGCCCTCAACTGTGGCTTCCGGATCAGTAGACTGATCATCAGTGTCGGCAGTACTTGCCTGGCTCTGGCTGGTGTCCACAGCTTCGGCCTTCATGTTTGACGGGACGCCGTTTGGGTCGAAGCCACGGCTCTTGCCGCCACCGCGCAGCGATTCCGCTAGCGGCTTTCCATCGACGGTATTCAGGAAGCCATCGTTCGGATCGGTTTCCATCAGCACATCGCTCGCCAGATTACATGTCTGACCAGCCAAGGAGCGGATATTGCCCGCGGCGACCGAGTATGCCGGGTACTGCGATACTGCGCCCTTGCCCAGCGAAGCCACCATGAACATCGTCACCAACAGTGTTGTCACCGCAATCGGGGACGATGCAACTGCATTGATGCGGCGCGCGCGTGCCGACTTTTCCTGCGACTTCGGCTTGGTGCGGAACTCCTGGACGAAGTTCATTACTGCACCAGCCAGCAGCAGTAGCAAGGCCAGAGCCAATACTGCTGAACCCAGCTGGTGGCCGCGCAGCTGAATGGTCTTGTCGAACCACGGCACACCGTAGGACGACACATACCACCAGCCGTTAATACCCATCAGCGAGAAAGCGAGGATGAAGGTGAAACCACCGGCAAAGAACAGCTGGTTGCGCGGGTTACCTGCTACCCAATGGCTAATGGCCATAGCGGCAAGTGCTGCCAGGGAAGCCGCGATGCCCGCGTACACGCCGAAGTGGTGCGTCCACTTTGTCGGCGTGAAGGTCAGGAAGAACATGGTGCCGATGAACATGAACACCAGGCGTGCCGACGGACCGGCCAGAGCCCCCGGAACGGTGCGGTGACGAAGCAGCGCGGCAATCGTGATGCTCAAGCACGCCAGTGCAATCAGAACCGGGAAACGACGCGGGAAGGCGCCGTCGACCGACTGCAGCACCAGCCAGTAGTAGCGGACGTACTCGTTGTACCAAGGCTCCGACGGGCCGATGATGCTGCGGACGCGAATGGACTCGCGGACCGTGGCCAAAGTCTGGTCGCCGAAGACACCGACCAAGATGGCGGTGCCCGCAGCCAGGAACGGTGCAATCTGCATCAGTGGGGCCTGCCAACCACCACCGAGAGCCTTATGGCGCTCAACGACAATGCGCACCAGCATCGGGATGCCTGCGAGCAGGGCAGCAACTGCCATTAGGCCCGTTGGGCCCGAGCCCAGTGCCAGCGTGGCGATAACCACTGCGACTGCAGCTGGCAGCAGGCGTCGAGTTAGAATTGCGCGCTCGATAAATACCCAGGTCAGCAGGGATCCCAGAGCAATGACCGGCTCCGGGCGCAGTCCGTTGTTGTACGGCAGCCAGAAGGCCAACAGCACACCAGCAGCAGACCAGTAGGCCACCCGGCGCTGGGCAATCTTCTCGCCGAGGCGCGGGATAACCATTCGGGAAATAATGAACCACACCAGCAGTGCGGACAGCAGCGCAGGAAGTCGCATCCACAGAGACGAGGTGGACACCTTCACCATCAGCGACAGCAGGTCGTAGTAGGGGCTGCCGAACGGTGACTCAGGAGCGCCGAACCAACGGTAGTAGTTCGCCATGTAGCCCGACTCGTCGGAGACGCGCGCCATGGTGAAGATGTAACCGTCATCGGAGGTGTTGCCACCGATGAAGTGCCAAACAACCAAAATCGTGCCAACCAGGACGTCCAGCGGAGTCGGCTTCAACGCACCGCGCTTGAACAGCGGAGTGAAGGAGGAACCGTCGATACGGTCAATGCGAGCTAACGTGACCAGAGAAGCCAGCGTCAGAAGCAGACCCAAGTACATGACGATGTACTTCACCACTGTCGGGTGTGAGGTGTAGCGGGAGTCGATGTTCATGTGGACATCGAGTCCATCGGCTACGGCCTTGGCCGCGTCGCCGTCAGCGGGCAGGTCAGTGTAGATACCGGTGACCTGCGGACGGTAATCGCCGTGTGCGATGGCGGTGAGCTTCTCGCCATCGGCATTCTTACCACCGTCGATGTTGACGGTGGTCTCATGCTCGTTTGAGCGGATCTCCAGGATCTTGCCCTTGTTGCTGGCAAGCTCCTTCTTATCCAGGCTCATCACCACGCTATCGCGCAGAATGACGTCGAGGCCGTCCTTGCCCGAACGCACCATCAAGCCCCGTTTGGTCGGCTTATCCGCGGTCGGCGGGATAGTCGACAACAGGGTTGTCCGCTTGTCGGAAAGTTCATCCGTCAGCGACAGAGGCAAATCGACGCTCAGGTCCAACGGTGCCTGCGCCATGAGTGGCGCATCCACTGAGTTCAGCGTGTCGCGCTGAGGCCAAGACACGGAGGACTGAGTATTCACGACCGGGAGGAACGGTGTGATGACAAAGCAAATGAAACCGACGATTCCAGCGATAATCGCTGTCCAACGAGTCAGTGTCGTAGGAGAGGGGCCGTCCATAGGCGGTCTCTCCACGCGGTCGATGGTCACTTCGGGTGAACCGTCGACACTTTCTTTGATTTCTTTAGTTTCGGCAGTCACAAGGAAAGATACTACGGTAATTGGCCTTTTTCTTTGAGTTTGCAACGCGAAAGTTACATCACAGTTTCCACATTAGTAACAGGAATCACGTTTGCGGCAGGGGATAACCGCCCAATACCTACTTGCCAACACCTATTTGCGAACCGCCACTACAAACGGGCCGACCTGGTTTAGCTCCCAGTGCTTCTCAAACGCAGAGCGGGCAAAATTCAGGCTCCGGAAGACCACATTCGGATTGTTCGGGTAGATATCATCCGCGATATCCAACGTCAGCGGAGCGGCATCCTCGCCATCAGGCGTCTCAACCTCGCCTCGCAGCACAATGGCATTTGGTCCGCGCCACGGCGTTTCGTCCATTGCCTGCACGAGCTCATCGGGGTCGCGAATCTCCGACCATTCCTCCAATGCCTGATTACGGCGGTCAAACTCACCCAGAGGGTTAGCGTAGTGGCTGGTCAGTGCCTGGAATCCGTACCAGGGATAGAGTGCCTGGAAATTCTTCTCATCCGTCAGCACCACTGTCTGGGCCGGATCGAGCCCAGCCTCCTTCAGCGTTTGGTCCACCGCTGAGTACCACGCCCCGGCATTCGGTGGGAAGCGGTCCGCGCGCTCGCCGTTACCGTCGGTGTCGGTATGCGCCAAGTCGATGGCGCCATGCAACTTATTCGGAATCGACTGCGCGTAGCCAATGCCCGCCAGCAGCAAGACTGCCGCCATTACCGCGGAAACACGCTTGGCAATGTGAGCTGGTGCCGCCTGCGGCCAGTACTTCTCGATGCCGTTGAGACGGGCGTCGGCAAGCGCAACCACACCAGCCGCAATCAACATGAACGTAATCGGTGCGGTGAGGCGAAACCCCAGCAGCGTGCGTCCGAGCAGTGTCGCCACCATCGAGGCCACTACCCAGCCGTAGAGCACCAGCGTGCCCAGGCCGAGCGCGCGCGCATCCGGCTCTGTAGCGCTGACCAGCATGCGCACGACACCGATGAAACACAGCACACCGATCACGCTGGCGGCGAGCATCGGCAAAGGCAGCTGCGCGCCCTCCGGCGGCAGGTAATGCGTCGCTGTCGCGCCCGAGCGCGGTGCCCCCGTCGCAACCGCCAGCATGTACGGACCCCACGCCGTCGCCGCAATCAGCATCGATCCCACGCCCATTATGATCAGGCGCACTACAGGCATCCACGAGCTTGACGACGTCCACGCGACCACGGCCAACACGACCACAATAAGCGCGCCTACGGCAGTGTAAAGAGTGTAGAAAGTCGCAGAAATACCCAGGAAGACGAGCACGCCAAACATGGCGGACCAAGCGCCGGTGAGACCGCGCCAGGCCATCACGGTCATCGCCGGAAGACCCATAGCAACGACTGCGGCGTAGGGCTCATCGGCGACAGTGGCCAGGGCGGCGGCCGTGGTTGTCAGCGCAATGCCAGTGGCTACTGGCAGGGAGCCACTCAGGCGTTGCCACACCGGAATCAAAACACAGCCAGCAGCGGCGAGTGTCATCAACGCCCAGGGCTGGAAGACCTCCCAGCCGGCAATGCCCAGGATATTGGCCAGGCGTCCGCCCAGGAAGAACCAACCAGCGGGGTAGAAAGACGGGATGTCGATGTACGACATGTCATGCAGGCCAGGCTCCGCGGCCATCCTGGTGAGGTATTCAGTGCGGAACTCCTGGTCGACAGACAGACCGTCCAGCCACAGCTTGGTCGAGCCCAGCGGCAGGCCGACGGCAGAGACCACCAGAATGGCCGGTGACATGTAAGCCATCAGGTACGTCAACCACGTTAGCCACCGGGGGCGATTGTCTTTGCCCTTGGTGGCGAAGAAATACAGCAGGACGGTGGTGAGCGTCAGCGTGATGACAATCAGCGCTGTTGCGACCGCCCTGGTCAGCTGCGAGCCGCCAAAGGCCGGCAGTGACAGGCGGTGGAACACAAACCAGGACGCCAGAGCGATAACCGAACCGCCCACAAGCGCTGCGACCAGGTAGAGGAGGGCAGCCTTGAGGGAGAGCTGGTCATCATTGAAGATCTCGTAGCGATCTTCGTCAACCAGCTCACTATAGGATCGTTCGCCCGTTGTGTTGGCGCTAGTGTTGTCGGCACCCGTGGTGTCAGCGCTCGAGGTTTCGGCCTGCTTGTCTACCATGCCCTCAAGTTTTGCACAGGAACCGGACTCCGACGAACGGCGGAGCTAAAGGTGGGTACGTCAGCCCGTCAAGCCTCGCCGGGTTCTATCGAGTCCCTCGAACCCCACTTTTAAATCGGCAGCTTCTTGAAGATCGGGCGCGGGATGTGCTTCAGCACCATCATCACAAGCTGGAATGCCGGCGGAGCCCAGACCAGGGTCTTACCGGCCTCGACGGATTTCACTGCGAGCTTGGCAACATCTTCCTTGTTCACGGTCAGTGGCGCCTCGTCCACGTCAGCGGACATACGGGTACGGACCTGACCCGGGCGGATAACCAGGGTCTTGACGCCGTACTCCTCCAGGGCCTCACCCAGGTTCAGGTAGAAGCCATCCAGGCCGGCCTTGGTGGAACCGTA
>NZ_KV836272.1:1304300-1310185 GCF_001838295.1 Corynebacterium sp. HMSC074C04 | reverse complement strand
GGCAATGAACTGGCCGTGGCCCTGCGCCTTGAACTTCTGACCAACCAGAACACCCATCGACATCGCACCGGTGTAGTTGATGTTCGCAGCCAGGACGGCCTTGCGCTGGTTCTGCCAGAGTTCCTCGGCGTCGCCAAGCATGCCGAACGCGACGATGCAGATATCCACGTCGCCGTCGGCAAATGCCTTCTCGACTACCTCCGGGTGGGAGTCGAAGTCCGTTGCGTCGAAGTCGAGGGTGACCACCTCGGAAGCGCCGGCGGCCTTCATCTTCTCAGCGGAGGTCTCGCGCAGCGGATCGTTCGGCAGGGAAGCCAGGATGACCTTGGCCGGGCCCTTCTTCAGAAACTCGGCGGTAATAGCCAGACCGATTTCACTAGTGCCGCCGAGCAGCAGGATGGACTGGGCAGCGCCTACAGCATTAATCATTGGGGCTTAAATCCTCTCGGTTCTTTTAGTGCAGTTCCAGTCGACGCGACATGTCAGAGGCGAAGACACCGTGCGGGTCGATCTCGTTGCGGGTGTCCAGCCAGCTCTGCATCTCGGGGTACATCTGGTGGAAGTTAGCGGCGGAAGTGCGCGACTCCTTGGCCAGGTAGAGGCGACCGCCGAACTCCATAACGCGGCGGTCGAGGTCGTCCAGGAACTGGCCGAGACCCGGCTTAATCGGGAAATCCACGCAGACGTTCCAACCCGGCATCGGGTAAGACAGCGGAGCGCGATTACCCTCGCCGAACAGCTTGAACACATTCAGCGCCGAGTAGTGGCCGGAGCGCTGGATATCGCGGACAATCTCCTTGAACGGCTCGACGGCCTCGCGCGGAACAACGAACTGGTACTGCAGGAAGCCCTTGGAGCCATAGCCGCGGTTCCACTCACCGATGAGATCCAGCGGCTGGTAGAACTGCGTGAGGTTCTGCACCTGGTTCCGGTAGGTACCGGACTTCAGCCACCACAGCTCACCAATGCTGATCATAGTCAGCTTGTTCATGGTGAAGGACGGGAAGATATCCGGCACGGTCACCAGCTGCGGAGCGTTGAACTTCAGCGGGTCCTTGGCCAGCTTCGGGGCGTATTCCTCCAGCTGAGCCAGGGTTGCCAGCGAACCGCGGGAGATTGCGGCGCGTCCCAGCTTCGGCTCCGGCGAGATGGCATCGAACCACGCGGAGGAGTAAGTGAAGTTCTCCTCGGAGCCATCGGAGTGGAACTCGATGGTTTCGTCCAGAGTGTGGGTCATGTCGCCATCGGCGATGAAGTACGCCGTCTCGGTCTTGGTCATCTTGATCCGAGCGCGGACAATAATGCCGGTCAGGCCCATGCCGCCGACAGTTGCCCAGAACAGCTTGCCGTCCGGGTCATCTGCGGAGCCCTCCGGCTCGAGATGCAGAATACGACCGTCGGCGACCAGCAGCTCCATCGACAGCACATGGTTGCCGAAGGAACCTGCGGAGTGGTGGTTTTTACCGTGAATGTCCGGGCCAATGGCACCACCGATGGTGACCTGGCGAGTACCCGGCAGTACCGGCACCCACAGGCCGTAGGGCAGCGCGGCCTTCATCAGCTGGTCCAGCGTGACACCGCCGTCGACATCAACAATCGCCGACTCCTGGTCAATGGAGTGGATTTTGTTGAGCTTCTGCATGTCGATGACAAGACCGCCCGAGTTCTGGGCGGGGTCGCCGTAGGAGCGGCCCATACCGCGGGCAATCACACCGCGGCGCAGGTGGGCAGGCTTGTCGGAGTTCTGGTCTGCGACAGCCTTGACGGCGTTAACAATTTCATCCAAGTCCGGCGTCGACAGCACCTGGGACTTAGCGGGGGCGGTACGACCCCAACCGGTTAGGGTCCTGGCTTCTGTGTGTACGGCTCCGTAGGCACCGTTCGAAGCATCGGTGCTGGACTTGCCGTTAGTGTTAGTGGACATCAAGGCTAGGCTACCCCCTTGCACCGGCTCCGTCGCCCGTGACGCTCCGAGGTGTTGGTCACGCTTGAGGCCGCGCACGGACCGTCGGAAAGCGAGCGAAATGTACGGAGGGGCTATAGATCCATAATTTTTCGGATCTCTTCCGGCAGCATTTCCTGCGAGGTGATTTGCGGGCCGTCGTAGGCCTCGAGTGCGCGGTAGACCTGTGCGCGCTCTGCGCTGTCGAGGATGGGCAGTTCCTCGGCGAACAGCATGACCATCTGGTTCGACAGCGGGGTGTTGGTGTACTCGGCGGCCATGTTGATGGTTTCGCGCGGCTTCTTCTTGAAAAAGTCGAACATGCGATACAGGCTACCCCGCTTCGAATCCGTCACTCGCGATACCATCAACCTCATGACATCCACGCCCGCTGCTACTCCGCAGACCCTTGCCGTATGTAGTTCCACATCGCCCGTTGTCATTTGGCATGTGGAGCTCTCGCCGTCCTTTGCAGGCGAGAGGTTGTCGGGCGCATGGCTGGTGGATCCGCTTGACGACGGAGCCCTGGAGACCACCACCAATCTGCTCACCGGTTGCTTTGTTGCGACTGTGACCGCGGGCGATGGTGGCGGTGACGCTGTGGCTGAGAGTGCTGAGGGGGCTGAGGGGGCGGAGCTGCTGTCGCAGGCGATTGAGCAGGCGGGTGCCACGGTGGCGGACCTGTCGGCATCCGTGGCCGGCATTCGTGAGCACATCGGGCAGCTGCGCGCTGCCGCGAAGGAAGAAAAGGCCAAGCCCGGCAAGGGAAATCTGACGGAGCCGCGGTTTCCCAAGGTCAACGATGTGGAGGTCATTGATTTTCCACATGTGGGTGAAGAGGTCGCTGGCCCGGTACTGGGGCTCGCCCGTGGTGTGGAGGAGCTGGTGGCGCAGTGGATGGCTGTGGAGTCGCAGCGCCTGCGTCGCAAGTACTTGGTAGAGCCGTGGGGCGTGGAGCCGCGCCAGATCCCGCTGGTAAAAACGCGCGCATTGTAGCGAGTTTTTGCTATCCAGGCCACCTTGTTTTTCCTGCGTACGCTGTGAAGTATGGCAGCACAGACCGATAACGTAGTCGCCTTCCCAGGCGTTCGCGTGGCCACGGAACCGGCCACGCTCATTATCGGTGCCTCTTTAGAGGAAGAACCGTGCAGTGCCCACCGCGTCTTCGGGGTCAATGACCAGATGGATCTGCGAAGCCTGTCCCGCGTGTTAGCGGTCATCTTTGGGTGGGGCGACGAAAGCGTGCCGACGAAGTTCCATTTGCCCGGCTCTGCGGTGGAGTCTGTGGCGCAGCTGGTGACTGGCGGCAGACCCGCAGCGGGCGGAGTCGTCGATGTTCCCTTATCCACCACAGTTGCCGAGGTGCTGCAAAGTCCCGGCGATACCCTTATCTGGCAGTGGGGCCTGTGGGAACATACCTTGCAGGTCAGAGAAGCTTTTGCCCGCGATGAGGCCACCCCGAATGCCCTGTGCATCGGTGGCTCGGGTTCTATCCGCGCACTGGGGGATGTGGACGCGGAGGAGCCGGTAGATATTGCCGCAATTAATAGGGAATTGACCGGACGGGACTCTATTCAAAATACGCTGGCCACCGCTCGTGCCGATATCGTGGACATAATCGAGAGGTCGGGGGTGTTTGAATTCGTGCCCCTGTTACAGGCTCTGGACCTGCAGAGGTCGGAATCAACCGCGCTGGAATTGACCGGGGAGGCGGGGGAGAGCGTCGTCAAGCGATTGCGTGCATTGCCTATAGAGGACGCCGAGAAAGACCCAGCCGGGCACGATGCGGCGTTGGTGGAGCTGCTGTGTTTGGCGGCGCTGACCTCGGATGAGCTGCGGCATGATGTGGCGGCGCATGTCATGGAGCGCCTCGGTTGGGAGAGCGACGAGGGCATCCCGCTATCCGGCGAGGATGTGGAGGAATTGGCGGCGGCTAGCTGGGCGGAGATGAGTGCGTTGGGCCTAGCTGGGGAGGATGCGCTCTCGCCAGTGGAGCGGCTGGATCTGCTGCGTGAGGCGCTGCGGCGTTAGTTCGTTTCTCCTCTTTATTGCCTCTTCATGTTCGCGCTGGCTGTTTGTTAGCTGGCCGGTGGCCTAGAATTTCTAGGCGTGTCAGCGAATGAAACAGCAAATGAAAACCCGAACCGTGAAAACGGCAAGCTCGGAAACGGCTCCCACGAAAATGGCTTTGTCGTAGAGGACTCGGCCGCAGTGCCGATGGCGACGGAGACCAAGGACGAGCACGGTCTGAAAGTGCAGATGATGCGCTTTATTATCTCCGGCGTTATTGCGGCGGTGGTGGACTTCGGCCTGACGTTCATCATGCTCAACGCCTTCGGGGCGACCAACTTCTGGGGCAAGACGGTCGGCTGGGTTTTCGGCACGATTACGGCGTACATCATCAACAGCCGCTGGACCTTCAAGTCGAAGTCCTCGGCGAAGAAGGTGCTGGCAGTTGCGGTGCTGTACCTGATTACTTACGCCACCCAGGTCGGTATCTTCAATGTGTTGCAGCCCTGGCTCGTCGAATCCTGGGACTGGAACGCGCAGTGGGCACAGTTCGGCGCATTCGTCGTCGCGCAGGGCGTTGCGACGGTAATTAACTTCATCATTCAGCGTGTATTCATCTTCCGTGTGAAATAGCGCGATACGCTGGGGGACGTGACTTCGACTGCTTCTAATAAGGAATCCACTCAGCTGACCGCCGAAACCGATGTTGACATGCTGACTATTCAGCGCGTGCTGTTTGCTCCGCCCGCAGACTGGGTGGAGCCGGATTTGTACTACCGAGTCGAAGGCGTTGGCGCCTACGACAGCTCGGTGCAGGCCACCCGTAACTCGATCACGCTCGGTCGCCACACCGTAGTGCGCACTGACACCTACTTCGGTCGCTTCCGAGCTTCTTACTGGCAGCGCTGGACCTCAATTAAGCAGGTCGAAATCCGCGCGCGCGTGGTCGGTTCCGCGCGTGTGCTGGCCTACACCGAGGATATTGGGGGCCACCTCCGCTTGGAAGACTCCTGGGCAGCGGGCGGCTCGGATGCCGACGGCAACTGGACCGGTGAGCACTCGCCGATGTCGGGTTCTGCCAATGAAGAGGTACGCCTGACCGTCCCGCTGGACCGCTTCGCCGATGGCGGTGCCATTCACCTGCGCTTCGACACCGAGGACGCAGGCGCAAAGATTTCCGATGTCCGCTATGTTGTGCCCAAGTCGGCTATCAAGCGTGATATTCCGACTGACCTGGTCATTTGTTCTTACAACCGACCGGTTGACTGTGCTCGAACCGTCGCCACGCTGGCTGAGGACCTGCCAGCCCTTGAGCGCGTTCGCACCATCCGTGTCGTTGACCAGGGCGAACAGCACCCAGCCGACGAAGCTGACTTCATCTGGGCCAAGGAGATCCTCGGCGAGCGCCTGAACGTCGTCCACCAGCCGAACCTCGGCGGCGCCGGCGGTTTCTCCCGCGGCATGCGCGATGCCACCGCTGCGGGCGACTGCATGGTGCTGCTTACCGACGACGACATCCGGCCCGAACCCGAAACCACCCTGCGCCTATCCGCTCTGGCCGTGTGCGCGGAAAAGCCGATGCTGCTCGGCGCGCAGATGCTCTTCCTGTTCAACCCGACCAGTCTCTTCCGCACCGGCGAGACCTACAACTGGAAGGCGCTGACCGTCGAGGAGAACGACCCCAAGTTCGGTTACGCCGACGTGGACGTGCGCAAGTACCACCAGCTGCGTCGCCTGGGTGTTGACTACAACGCCTGGTGGACCTGCCTGGTGCCGTCCGAGGTCATTAAAAAGATTGGCCTGGCGCTGCCGCTGTTCTTCCAGTACGACGACATCGACTACGGCTTCCGTGCCGCCAAGGCCGGTTACCCGACCGACACCATTCCGGGCGCAGCCGTCTGGCACGCCGATTTCTACTGGAAGGACATCGAAA
>NZ_KV836272.1:1297240-1304200 GCF_001838295.1 Corynebacterium sp. HMSC074C04 | reverse complement strand
AAACGCCGCCCAGTACTTCGGCCTGCGCAACTCCCTCATCGCCGCCACCATGCACGGCGATGTCACCGCGAAGGACATGGTCAACGTCGCTTCACGACGAATCCTCTCGAACCTGGTCTCCATGCGCTACGGCCTGGCCTGGACGCAGATGGAAGCTGTTCGTGACCTGCTGCGTGGCCCGGAGGTGCTGAAGAACGCATCGCAGGGCGACTTCGCACGCATTTCTGCTGGTCGAAAGAACTTCCCGGAGACCGAGCTGCTGCCGATGCACGAGATGCCGGGTGGTCTGACTCCGGTTCGCCCACCGTCACACGAAATCTCCAGTGAAAACAAGACGATGGCAAAGCGGCTTGCGTACACCCAGATGGGCAAGAAGCGCCCGGGTCCGGTGGCTGTGGCCTTCGAGGACTCCTTCTGGTGGCACATTTCCACCTTCGACGATGTCTGGGTCACCGATGCTTCCCAGAACGGTGTGCGTCACCTGGTCCGCGACCTGGACAAGGAAAAGTCCATGCGTGCCGAGACCATCAGCCTCATGCGCGAACTGTCCTCCAAGTGGGACGACCTTGCGAAGCAGTGGCGTGCCGCCGTGCCGTCGCTGACCAGCGAAGACAACTGGGAAAAGTTCTTCCAAGGCGAGTAGTCCTGGTGAGATTGGGCTGAGCCCGGACGGGGTTAATCCCTAGAGTGCAGAAACCGGCGGATAGCAGGAAATCCGCCAGCTTCTGGCTTTAATATTGTTTATTCACCTTAAAAGTTCATAAATTTTCGAACGGAGTCTCGCCTCGTATGACTACGCCCATGCCCCCGAATAACACAGGCGACAAAACACGCAAACAGCTCATCACCATTCTGGTGCTGCTGGTACTAATCATCCTTGCAATGGTCGTGTTCCTGTTTGTCAAGATCTCCGGGGATCGGGGTGGCGATTCGGCGTCTGCTGAGGGCAGTGTGTCGTCGTCAAGCGAAAATGGCGATGCGCAGGTGCAGGCGCAGGCGGAGAAGGCCGTCGTTGTGTACAAGCAGGTGCTGGCGAATCCAGCGCCACTGCAGACTTTTGTCGGTGAAGTTAGTCCTGGTGGGGCGATGAAATACGCGCTCGTGCATCTTGATGATGGGTGCGTGCCCGAGCTGGTGCTGAACTATGGCACAAGTGCGATGAGCGCCGAAATTGATGCGATTGGTGTCTACGGCATCGACGAAAATGGCCAGGAAGTTCAGTTTCAGAATTCCTACCATAATGGTGTGACTTCAACGGGCGGTGTACGTCGCGCCCTTCAGCGAGCTACTGGTCAGCCGGGTATGTTCTCGTTTTCTGCAGAGAGGATGGGGCGCGATCAGGAAGATTTGCTGGTGACGCGCCAGGGCAATGAGCTGGTGGAAACGCCTGCGAATCCGGGTGCCGGGGAGTTCGAACAGTTTAACTGGATTCCAGCGGACAACCTGGATATTGTCGAGGCCATTGCTGCTGGTAATGACTGCGCGCCGGGCTCTGGCTCGGGCTTGAATGGTGCTGATGGTTCTGGTGCCGATGGCGCTGATGGTGCCAACGGTGGCCCGAACCCGACGGTGGGGCAGCAGGCTGAGGGGTCTGGGGCTGGGTCTGGTTCGCAGTCCGGGGCTTCGGATACGGGTTCGCAGGGGTCGAGCAATGGCGCCAGTGGCCAGCAGACGGTGACCGGCACGGTGAAGATTTTCCAGAATCGAGCCGAGGTTCTCGCTTATCAGCAGCGTGAGGATCCCAACCCCCATATTGCCGACGATCGACAATTTGCGATTTTGGTTCTTGACCAGCCAACTGACGTGACAGCCAAGCTCGCAGGAAGTAATGAAACTGAAACACGCACTATTGACCATGTCGTGATTAACCCAAATCTCCACAGCGACGGGGAAAAGGCAACGATTAGCTTCTCGACTGACAAGACATACTGGCCGTCGGACACGGGCATCCCGTTCGGTCTCGCTGTTGAGGACGGCGCCAAGGGGTAAGTAAGCCACAGTTGGGTATCCGCAGCTAGTTATCCACAGCCGCCAAATTGTCCACAGTTAAGGGCCATTCGGCGGCTTTTATTCTGCCAATTTTCACGGAGTCGGCCATAAATGAAGGCACTAATTCCAATGCGTGAGTTCCTGTAGTCAGCCTGCAACGAACCTGCAGCCAAAACGCAACCAACCTTAGGGAGTGCCGAACACCAATGCCAACCTGGAATTACGATTCCGATGGCCTCATCCACTCGGCTGCGCAGAAGCAAATCAAGCATCCTTGTGAATATGTCAGTGCCAAGTCAGAGCTGGATAATCTGCACGGCCACGTCGAAAGCACAAGTATTCGAGATAAATCCCTACTCAGACTGGCGCACGGCACCTACATCGAGTGCTCTCGCTGGAATGCTCTGTCAGCATTCGAACGTTTTCAACTGCAGATAAAGGCACTGGTCAAGCCAGGTTCCGGAACAATCATTACAGGCGAAGCAGCCGCTGCGTTGCATGGTATCCCGTTGCTTGTACGAAATGCCACAATCGCGCTTGCCAATTCCGGCCTGCGCCGACCTGGCGGCGGATTGCGCCATGTCGGTGGCAAAATCCTCGAACAAGACATCGTTCGCATTGGTGGGCGCTGCGTTACCGATGTGCCGAAAACCGTCATCGATATCTGCCGCACCGCCGAGTCTGAAAACGGGCCAGTCGTCGTTGACACCGCACTACGGCAGTGGTGTGACCTCGAAGAATTGCATACAGTCCTCACAAATTACCCACGCTCGCCGGGGACTCGTCGTGCCCGTGAGCTACTTCGAACTGCCAGCGAACACAGCGAAACCATCGGTGAGTCAATCACAAAGAAATGCATAATCGACTCAGGAATTGCCACGCTTTACGACGAAAAATGCGTGCTCATGCAGCAAGTCGAGTTCTATGACAGTGAAGGATTCATTGGGCGCGTCGATTTTTATGTGCCTCATCTGAATTTGATCATTGAGTTCGATGGGCTGACTAAGTATTCCGGTGGCGGGGTAGCGGCTACGGAGACTGTACTTCTGGCAGAGCAAACTCGCGAGAAGCGTCTGAGGAACCTCCACTTAGATGTACTCCGCTTCCAATGGTCACAGGTCATTAATGGGGACTGCGTGGAGGTCTTGCGACAGTTCGCTATTCGGCAGAGTCAGCGTATTCAGGCAGGTGGGTTGGTATTTTCGTCCGAAGTTGGGCGTTTTCGTCAAGCCACTGTCCCGTATAAAGATCGGCAGCTCCGTGAGTCCAGAATCCAGCAGCGTAAGCAGCGTTTGCAGCGTTTGTAGCTTCTGGAAAATGCGCCGACCTCGCGCGACTCCAGCTAAGTTCAGCTGCTGACCTGTCGCAATTGTGCTGACCGGACTTGGAACGATTTCGAGCGGACTGGCTCGGATTTCCAGCGACTTATGGCCAGTTTCACTTCACTCATCGACGGTTTTTCAAGACTCATCGACGCTTTTTGGCCGTCGTGCTCACTCATGGCCAACTTCTCGCCACTTGTCGATGTTTTTCCGGGACTTATGGCCAGCTTCCCGCCACTTATCGATGACTTTTCAGGACTTATGGCCACGCTGTTGGCCTGGCCCGCGCACTTATCGTAGGACTATTCACTTATGCGCAGGCTGTAGCGCATCGATGAGTGAATACCTCATCGATATGTCAGTGGAGTAGTGGGGAACCAGGGGTTAGGTAACACTTTTGCGCACTGAGCACTCGAAATGCGGACTACATGACCCGGGTGAGGCCAAATATGCAGGCCAGTGCAACCTCGGCCCCACCAGCCCCAGCGCTGCAGTCCCAGCGCCGCAATGCCTGCGCTGCAACCCCAGCGCCGCAAGCTCAGCCCCCCCAGCGCCCCCAGCCCGAACTACTTCGACTTCGGATCGAAGCGCTCGAAGTTCTCCGCGCGGCCCTGTTTCAAAAGCTTGAACCAGCGGTAGAAGCCGCGGACATCGCGACGCTGGACCAGGAAGAACCAGCCGAAGCGCAGGAACTCCTGTGGCATGAGCTTGCGCATGCCGGGCTGGCTCATCAGGTAGCCGCGGTTGCGGTAGGTGAAGTAGCGCTTGAAGTCATTGGTCGGGTACTGCGTGTGCATCTTGCCGCCGAGAATGGGCACAAATTCACCCGAGCCGGAGGGGTGCAGGTAGGCCGTCGTCAAGCATGTGCCGAACCGGAGGCCGGAGCGGACTAGGCGGCGGTGGAATTCGACCTCGTCGCCGCGGATGAACAGGCGGTAGTCGGGAACGCCGAGCTGTTCCAGCGAGCGGGCGCTAAACAGCGCGCCGTTGAACAGGGATGCGATGCCGGGCAGGAGGTCGTGGTTGCCGTCGATGGTCTCGAGGTCGCTAGGCAGTTCGAGCCCGGTAGCAGCCTTCTGATCTGCGAAATTGGTGAACCACTTCGTGCCCTCGGAGTCGCGTACTTCCGGGAGTTTGGGGTTGATGCCGCTTTCGAAAAGCTCCTCGCGATGACGGCGCCACACCAGCCCGCGGCGCAGGGGGAATGCCAGCTTGTTCGGGGCCTTAATGTCGCAGACCACCGGCGAGACAGCGTCGAGCTGGTGACGTCGCGCGCAGCTGTGCAGCGCCTTCAGCACGTAGGAGTCCTCCGGGCGGCCGTCATCATCGGCGCACCAAATCCACTCCGCGCCCAGCGACAGCGCAGTCAGCATGCCCAGTGCGAAACCACCAGCGCCGCCCAGGTTCGTCTTGGAGCCGAAGTAGTGAATCTCCGGCGCCGATCCGCTTTCCGACGACTGCTGCGCCGCCACCTGCTCAGCGAGCTCCTTGACCTTCGGGTCGTTGCCGTTGTCGACGATGATGAGCCATTTCGGCATGTGGGTCTGGCTGGCAACGATGGGAAGCGATTGACGCAGGTCCTCGATGCGGTTGTGAGTCACGACGATCGCGGCCGTAGCTGCCTCATCGTGCTTTGGGTGGTCAGCCGAGTTATCGCTCACTTCGTTCTCCATCGGGGACGTACCGTTTATTACTGTTTTTATTGCTGTCTATCTTGCCATGTTGCTTCGGGTGAGCAATTCCACCCATCCGTGCCAACCACCCGCGCCGCCCGCAATCTGCCCACGAGCCGCTCGCTAGGCCACTATGGACCCGCACCCGGCTCCCCGCGAAGCTGCTACCGGCGCTGCGCGAGCACGTTGCGCACCTGGTCGGCGGCCTCTTTACCTTCGTAGGCTTCGACCACTTCGTCGACAAGCCCTGCCTGTCGAACCGTACCGTGATCAATCCACAGTGCCGTGTCACACAGCTGCGCCAGGAATTCATTCGAGTGCGACGCAAACACCAGCAGACCGGAGCGGTCGACCAATTCGGTCAACTTCGTCCGGGCCTTCGCCATGAATGCGGCGTCGACGGCTCCGATGCCTTCGTCGAGAAGCAGAATCTCCGGCTCAATGGACGTGACCACACCGAGCGCCAAACGCACGCGCATACCGGTGGAGTAAGTGCGCAATGGCATGTGCAGGTAATCGCCGAGTTCGGTGAATTCTGCGATTTCGTCGAGCTTGGATTTCATCTGCTTGCGCGTCTGCCCCAGGAACAGGCCACGGATGATGATGTTTTCCAGGCCGGAGATCTCCGGGTCCATGCCGACACCGAGGTCGAACACCGGCGCCACACGCCCGCGCACATCGGCGGCACCGCGCGTGGGCTCATAGATTCCCGACAGTAGTCGCAGCAGCGTGGACTTACCCGCTCCGTTGTGGCCTACCAAGCCGACGCGGTCGCCCTCGCGCAGATGGATGTTGATGTCCTTCAGCGCCTCAATGACCACGACATTGGAGTCATTGCGGCCAATCGCACCACCCGCGGCGCCGAGGAACGCCTTCTTCATCGACCGCGATTTGGCGTCGAAAATGGGGAAGTCAACGCACGCGTTGTAAGTATCAATGCTGACCATGCTTATCCCTTGCTAGTTCTATTCGCTTAACGACGGCCTTTGCGGCCTAAACCCAGTAGCTCACGCGGGAGCGCCACAGGCGCATGGTCCCGAGTGCCAGCAACAGGCCAACTGCGGTGCAGGCGAGGACGATCCACCAGTGGTAGGTATCCACCGGCTGGCCGGTCAATGGGGCGCGGATGATTTCCAGGTAGTGGAACAGGGGATTGATCTCTGCGATGCGTGCGCGTTCGGCGACGGCACCGCCCTGTTCCTCCAGTGTCTTGGTGGTCCACACAATCGGAGTCATGTAAAACACCAGCTGAATTAGGGAATCCAGCAGTGGTGCCACGTCGCGGTAGCGCGTAGCGATGATGCCGAAGAACATCGTCACCCACACACCGTTGACCACCAGCAGTGCCATCGCGGGGATGACCAGGAAGAAGTTCCAGCCCAAATCCGGACGGAAGACCAGCACGAGAATCAGCCAGATCACCATGTTGTGGGCCAGGAAAAGCAACTGACGCCACACCAGCCTGTAGACGTGAACACTCAGCGCACTGGGCAACTGTTTGATGAGGCCTTCATTTTCAATGAAGACGGTTGCGCCCTCGCGCACGCAGCCGGAGATGAAGCCCCAGATAATCAGACCAACGGTCACGTGCGGCAGGAAGAACGCCAGGTCCTGCTGGAACAGCAGCGAGTACAGCAGGCCGAGAGCCAGGGCCATTGCGCCGGTGGCAATGGTGATCCACAGCGGGCCAAGCGTGGAGCGACGGTACCGCTGCTTGATGTCCTGCCAGCCCAGTTGCAGCCACAGTTCGCGCTGGCCAAAGCCGGTAGCCAGATCCCGCCAGGCAGCGCCCATGGTACGGGAACGCGACTTGAAAGCCGGTGCCTCACCCGTTGCGTCAACCATTCGCGCAATGTCGCGGCGGAGGGTTTCCTCCGTGCGGAGAGCGGAGCCATTGCGCACAGTATCGGCAGACTGGTCGGCTGCGTCTGCGGATTGGCAATCATTTTCTGCGTTAGTCACGTCTCCAAACTACT
>NZ_KV836272.1:1292062-1297140 GCF_001838295.1 Corynebacterium sp. HMSC074C04 | reverse complement strand
GGATTAGATTGAATACCGACAGCGCCGGGCGAGCCATTATTCCACGTCATGACGGCGAACGACGGTCGCGTGGGATGGTTGTCATTGGTGGTTACGTGGTGCTTCTGAGGCTGGTTTCACAACTGGTTATGTGATTGGTTATGTGACTCTGGAAAACTTACATACAATCGCCGCTGTAACTGCTTTATGGTCTGCGGCTGGTGCATATGATTCACGCATCGGGAGTGCTTGCGCATGGCTACAGGCAGGAAAAGTTCAGCCAATTTTAAGCAACTACTAAAAAGGGATAAAGATTATCCTATAGGGGGTTGCTTCGATAGAATTGGCTCCAACTAAGATGTGCAAGCGATACACGGTTCGAGGCATGGACACTCGATTCGTGGGTGATTGCACGGTTAATTCTGAAATAGATATCGCAGCTTGAATTCAAAACCGGGAAAGGGTTTTCATGGCCTTCGATGTGCCTACAACCAGGGGTGCTTACTCGTCGCTTTCCGACGGGTGGACATACCTCAATGCGGGTCAACGCACCCAGGTGCCCGAACGTGTTCAGGCTGCGATGATTTCTGCATTTCGCAATGCGCAGAAGTCCCTTCCAGGTGAGACTGGGGCGGGGGCTCATGGCCAGTCGCGCAGCTCGGGGGTGCCCGCTGCAGCGGAACTAACCGCCAGTGCGCGCCGGGCTTTTGCAGACCTCACTGGCGGTCCGGTCGCCGGTGTGGTGTTGGGTTCTTCGCGTGAGGTGCTCATGGAGCAGTTCACCTCCGCAATGAGTCGACGCTTGACGCTCGGCTCTAACCTGGTGATTTCTCGCATCGGTTCGCAGGTCGTACACGCACCACTACGCCGGGCAGCCAATCTCTACGGGGCTCAAGTCCGCATTGCTGAGGCTGACTTGTCCTCGGGTACGTTGCCCTCCTGGCAGTTCGACGAACTTGTAGACGAGGGCACTCGCCTTGTTGTCGTCCCGGCCGCGGATCCATTCGTTGGCACCATTGCGCCGGTAGCTGACATTTCTCGGCGGGTGCATGAGCACTCCAACGCCTGGGTGTTGGTCGATGTCTCGGATATTGTTGCCTACCGCGACGTGTCGATGAGCAAGCTGGGCGCCGACATCATGCTGGTTGACGCCTCCGTGCTGGGCGGGCCTGAGGTCGCAGCTTTGGTGTTCAAGGATCCCGAGATGTTCGAGCGCATGACGTCGTTAAGCTATGTGCCGAATGCGCGCGGCGTCGAGCGGATTGAGGTTTCCCCGGTGTCGCCGGCACTGCTCGGTGGGGTGTCGGAATCGGTGCTGCACCTGGCATCGCTGGATAGCACGGCGAGGGGGTCGCGTAGGCACCGCATTGAAACGGCGATGCCGCAGGTTTCTCGCTACTTGACGACGTTGTCGGAGCGCCTGATTGCGGCGCTGATGACCCTGCCGCGGGTGTACATCATCGGCATGGATACCGAAGATGATTCTTTCGCGAGTGTGTCGCGAGCACAGCACATTCCGCGCGTTAGCTTCCTCGTCGATGGGGTGTCGGCGAAGGTGGTCGTGGATAGGCTGCTGGATAATGGCCTGGTGACCAGCATTGTTGATGCATACGAATCGCCACTGCTGGAGGCCATGGGCATCGCTGAGGCTGGAGGTGCCGTGAGAGTCGGCCTCCAGCCGTTCAATACACCGCACGACATTGACCAGCTTGTGCGCGCAGTTGCCTCGCTCGGTTAACTAGGCGGTCAGCTAACTAGACGGTCAGCACAATCTTGCCGCTGACCGCGCCACTGTCGAGCAGTTCGTGGGCCTTGGCCGCGTCGCGCATATCCATGACCTCATGAATTTGAGGGGTGACGGTGCCGTCGGCAAGCATTGGCCAGATGGTGTCCTCTGTGGCGTTGACGATGCGAGCCTTGTCAGCTAGATCGCGGTAGCGCAGGCCGGTGGCGGTAATGGAGCCGCGCTTGCTCAGCAGGCGGCCGATGTTGAGCTCGCCCTTTACGCCGCCCTGCATGCCGATGATGACCAGGTGGCCGTCCTTCGCCAGGGCCTTGACGTTTCGGTCGAGGTACTTTGCGCCCATGATGTCCAGAATGACATTGGCACCGCCCTCAGCTGTGACGATTTCCTCGAAGTCCTCTTCTTTGTAATTGATGAGGATGTCGGCGCCGAGCTCTTTGCACTTAGCCAGCTTCTCCGCCGACCCGGCGGTGACTGCGACGCGAGCGCCCAGCTGCTTGGCCATCTGAATAGCGAAAGTGCCGATGCCACCCGCGCCACCGTGAACCAGTAGTAGATCGCCTTCCTTTAGGCCGGCAATCATCACGACATTCGAGAACACCGTGCAGGCAACCTCGACGATAGATGCGGCCTCGGTGAAGGAGTAGCCATGTGGCAGTGGGAGAATCTGGCCGGCCGGGACTGCGACCTTTTCGGCGTAAGCGCCACCGGAGAGAAGGCAGCAGACCTCGTCGCCGACTTTCCAGCCCTGAGAGTCGCCCTTGACCTCTTCAATGACACCCGCGCACTCCAGGCCGAGGGTGTCGGTCACGCCTTTCGGTGGCGGGTAGTGGCCAGCGGCCTGCAGCAGGTCAGCGCGGTTTACTCCAGCGGCCTTGACCTTGACCAGCACCTGCCCATCCTCGAGAGTCGGTTCCGGAGCATCGGCCCATTCCAGGGCGCGGGGGTTGGAAAGATCAGTCTGAATGATTGCCTTCATAGTCTTCAAAGGTAATGCAAAAACTGGTTATGCACGCGGTATTTCAAGCTCTTTTGCAATTAGCAAAAATAGTTATGTCTGTAGAGGTGGATGCTTGGGGTGTGGTTTGGGATGAGAAGACTAGCGAAAGGTGCTGGCAAGGGGTGTTATGAGGGCGTTTGCTGCCTCACGGCGGTATGCGGTTATGATGTTGTCGTTGGAAGTATGGCAGAGCGGCCGAATGCACTGGTCTTGAAAACCAGCGAGGGTCACACCTCCGGGGGTTCAAATCCCCCTGCTTCCGCAGTTAGAAGCCCCCGGTAGTTGTTCTACTGGGGGTTTTCCCTGTTGTCTGTGCTGGTCAGGCGCTTATCAGTCTACGTCACGTTATGACTAGTACGCCACCTGATACACTCTCATTTGTCACGAATCTTGTCACGACTTGTCACGAATCTCGTCACGCGCGGTAGGCACGCACGTCAAAGGAGACGCTGACAATGGCAAAGAAAATCGGCAGCCCTAAGCAATTGCCGTCCGGCTCGTGGCGCGTTCGCTACACCCATAAGGGTAAGTCGTACTCAAAGACCTTCCCCCGCAAATCCCAGGCGGAAGCATGGCGTGAAGCGGAAGAGCACCTATTCTTGTTCGATGAATGGACACCACCGCAGCAGCGGGAGCGGGCGAAGAAGCTCGCGAAGATGACCGTCACAGAGTTTTACAAGACGCTTCCGGAAAAGCGCCGTTGGGAACGCAGTACCCAACTCACCTACGGAAGTATGTTCAAAAACGACATTAAGCCGGTGCTAGGTGATAAGTCCCTGCAGTCTGTTACCCGCGATCAGGTCCGTGATTGGTACTTTTCCATGCTGAAAACCCGTAAGGGGCGGGATAAGCGCAACCGGGACGTGTACGCGCTGCTGGCAACGATCTTTAATCAGGCGGTGCGTGATGAGCTGATTGAAGTATCCCCAGTCAGTATTGAGGGCGCTAGCAAGCGGCCACCGGCGAAGAGAGAGCAGGAGATCCCGACACCGGCGGAGTTTGCAAAGTTTATCGCTAAGATTCCCGCGCGCTATAAAGCCCCGGTGCTTATCTTTGCTGGTTGCTCGTTCCGTGTCGGTGAGTGGTGTGAGCTAAGGCGGAAAGATGTTTTTCACGATGGGAACGTGTGGAAGATTCATGTGCAACGCCAATACCGGGAGGACACTAACGAAGTGGTGCATTATCTGAAATCCAAGCGGAGCCGGTGGGTGACTATCCCAAATGGTTGCGTCCCGGCGTTGCGGCAGCATATGGAGACGTTTTCGCAGCCGGGCCGTGAGGGTCTGCTGTTTCCCAATAAAGACGGGGGCCGGGTGGACCGTCGTAGATTCAACACGATGTTGAAACGGGTGTGTGAGGAGACGCTGGGGCACACGAACACTCATTCGCATATCTTGCGGCATTACGGCGGAACTGAATTCGCGCGTGCTGGTGGGTCGTTGGCGGAGATCATGGCGCGGCTTGGTCACAGTACTGTGAACGCGGCGCTGCAGTATCAGCACTCGTCGCAGGCTCGCGATATTGAGGTTGCCAACCGGATCGTTATGCCGCTGGTGAAGCTCGATGACGAGGCGGCGTAACGCTTAGCCTGTTGGCTGTTGTCCCCTGCTCGGTTGGTTCCGGGTGGGGGAACTTTTTTGTGCAATTATGCGGACCGCTCCCCATAAATAACGCAAATTGCCCCGTTGTTTTATCCCTATGTAAACAATGCGACGCATAAAGATTTTGCGAAGCTGGCGGATAAGTATTTTCTCGTCGTATTCCTTAACGTGATTGTGCTGAATTCCCCTGTGGATATTCCTTATTTTCCTTAATGTGACTGTGTATAACTCTGTGGATAACTGCTGTTGAAAAGTCTCTGAACAGTGGGTTTAGTGATCGTTACCGTGCCCGTCAGCGCCGTCGTAACGTGACCCATTGGTAGAGTGTTGTAACGTCCTTTATGCACTCATTGGTTCACGTATTGCCTACCGCGCGAATGGGTGCCATGACAGGTTCTGACACCGACCCGAAAAGGAGAAAAAATGTCAGCACAACCAAAACCCCGATGGATTTCGGTATCCCGAATCGCCGAAGAGTACGGTCTGTCAACACGGACCGTCTACCGACTTATTGACGATGGAAAGATCGAAGCGTCATACATCACACCCCGCGCCCTCCGGGTTAATCGTGAGTCGATGGAAGCTCTAATTGAACGCAACGCGGCCTAGAGACAGGAGCGTGAAAACAATGACTGATTCCTACCGTCCAAAGACAGACCCAAAGGTGTTGGACTTTCTCACAGGGGTTGGTGTCACTGGTGAGGTTCCGGCAGATGTGACGGAGCTTGTAGGTCTAGTCGTGGATCTACCGGCG
>NZ_KV836272.1:1277454-1291962 GCF_001838295.1 Corynebacterium sp. HMSC074C04 | reverse complement strand
TTTCGGAAGATTATTCGAATGGGTGACATGACTCCCGAAGATTTTTCCGCAATTGCCCGTGAGATTCAGGCGGGCATGTATGGGAGGTGTGTCTAATGGATAAGCGGGTGAGCGTAAAGAAAACCCCCGTGTTGCAGCACGGGGGAAACGACGAAATTTGTATGGGTTCCGTCGTTGCCTACTTTACGTTCCGGCTCGGCGATGTTCACAACACAGGTCAAAAGAATCTTTGTGACGTGGCAATAGCCACACGTAAAGAGGGGCGATAACTCGATGAACGAAAAGAAAAACCCCGCGCCTGGCAGGTACGGGGTATTCGCAGAATCAACTCCCAACTTTATCACCTATCAGCAGCTAGCCGTATGTTTTGGCTACTCGAAAGACATGCGGAAGTGCGCCCGCGAAGTCGCTGGAAAACTCGCAACGATTGAGCAATTCGGCAGCGTGGATATGAGCGCCTGGGAGTCAACACTGACAGTCCATGAACTGCGATTGCTCTGGGAACTGGCGGGGCCACAGCAGCGCCGGGCGATTGAAGATCTGGCAGATGTGATTAAGCGCCGGGAGGCGGTGCAGTATGAGTAATCAGCCAACACGGTACACACTGGACCAGCTAGAGAATGTCGAACCGCTGGAATATCAGGTGTTCACATCGTCGCAGGCGATGAGGAAAATCTGGCATAGAAGCATTGCTAGGCGTATGAGTCCGTGGGGAGTGCTAGCAAACGTGCTGGCCTATGTCAGTGCGGCGATTCCTCCAATTGTTCAAACCCCACCGATTCTTGGCGGCTACGGATCACTGAATCTTTTGGTTGGTCTAGTCGGTTCCTCGGGCGCAGGTAAAGGCGCGTCGCAGGCTGTAGCCCGTGAACTCATGGAGTTCAAACAGTATGACCGGGGCGGCTTAGATGTTGATATTGAAGAGTTTCCACTAGGCACCGGCCAAGGTGTCGCACAGGTATTTAAGCCACCGGCCAAAGATGAGGACCGGCTGCAGGTTGACCGGGCCCTGTTCGTCGCAACCGAAATTGATGGGCTGGCAGCAAGTACTCAGCAACGCGGTGCAACGATTATGACGGTGCTCCGTCAGGTGTGGTCTGGGGAAAACCCCGGGGCCGTCAACGGAAGCCGGGAGACTACCCGCAATATCCCGGCCCATTCGTACCGGGCCACCCTGCTGTGTGGAATCCAGCCGGAACGGTCGGCAGCACTGCTCAATGAGCATGAGCTAGCAGGCGGTACTCCTCAGCGGTGGTTGTGGCTGGAAGTAGCACGCTACCCCGGTCGTGAGCGCCGGGCCGATAAGGAACTGGCCGCCGGGCCGCTAACTGTGGTGATGCCGAAGTCCTTTGCCCCACCGGAGTCGAAAACACAGCAGCACCCGAAGCCGGTAACCATTGACCTGCCGGGGGAGGTGGAGGAAGAGACTGTTGAGCTCTACGAGCAGAACCAACTCAAAGATGATGGCTCGGTTCATACACACAGAAACCTAACCAGAATCAAAGTTGCGTGCCTGCTGGCCGTCCTCAATGGCAGCGACAGCAGCGGTCGCATTGCGGTAACCCTCGATGAATGGCGCATTGCCGGGCTGGTCATGGATAAGTCAGATCAGGCACGGCAGCGGTGTGAAACCGCACTCAAGGCAGCACAATCACGGGACAAGACACGCCGCATTGTTGAAGACGAGGTTGCCCGTGACGACGCGCGGCGGCAGACAGCAATCAATTGGGTTCGCCGCAGAGTTCGCCACGGATTCTTTGACGGTTGGGTTATCGGCGGTGCTGCACGCAATAGTGCTGATAGTAGATTGCGCGATCAGTTCCCTGACGCGCTGCACTACGTCGTTGACCATGACAAGCTACTTGAGCGCGTTCCACTCATGGACGGCACCGGCAAGAATCAGGCACGCGACAAAGACGGATTGCCGGAATACCAGTACCGGAAGCTAGGTCGGTAGCTGGATAGGGTGGGACTCCAATCCCCCAACGCCCCAACCCTGGTCAGCGGGGGTTTTACGCCCCCAAAATCAAACCCCAATCCTCCAAACTCAATGAATCTACCGTTAGGGTTTTGGGGTTTTGGGGCACCAGTTTGGGGCCCAAAAACATGCCCTGACCTGCATTGGGGTTTTGGGGCTTTGGAGAACGGGGTATAAACAGCCCGACGCGCCTGGCGGTTCTGTGGTTAAAGACCCCTGGGGGCTATCCCCTCCGTGAGATTAATCCCGGCCCCCGGTGGCGTAGGTGTGAGGGGCGGTTACAGGTCTGGAGTTTTATACCCCAGGGGGCAACCCCCTCCCTCGGGGCGCATGGCCCCGGTTGGCAATGGCGCTAGGGCTGAGCCTGGCCGTGGGATTCCTGGCCCAGGGGATGGCCCCCTCCCCAGTCTGCCTTGTCGGCCGGAGGGCATTGCTGCGCTGTTTGTGTACGGGTTTGACCGTTTTCGCATTTTTCCGGTGAGTGGCAGCAGATAGCAGTGTGAGGCGGTTCAACGCCACGAGAAAACGTTTGTGAAGTGAACTAGTATGAAAACATGATGGTTCACACATCAAACACATCTGAACAACAGGCCATTGAAACCAGACTCACCACAGCACTAACCACTATTGCGCGCATGGCGGAAAACCTTGATGACTTAATCGGCGGTCATGGCCGTGTCGCTCGGTTCGGGGAAATCAGGCGGCGTAATCCACGGTCACAACCGCCATGTAATTTGAGCTGGTTGCAATTCGGGGTTGAGTTACAAGATGTGTTGCGGTGCGGTGTGGCACAGGCGCGCGCTGACGGCTCTACAGGCGTTCCACGCGATCGCAGCGGTGAAGCACTTGCTTGGTGGCTAGCAGGCCACAGCAGCCAACTAGCAGCCCTGCAGTGGGTTACCTCAGCTTCCTGGTGGTCCCTGCGCTCGGGTAGCAATGGGGTGTCCTGGCTCGATGAGGTAGAGCTGTATGCCGATACCCTGCAGAACGCCATTAATCCACCTGAAAAGCACCCACCAGCAGGCAGCACGGTAGAGGTCGCAACCTGGTGCGGCGTGTCCGCTACCTCGGTCCGCAATTGGCGGCGCGCTGGAAAACTACAAGGATTCTGGAACGGCAAAAAGTGGACCTACAGGACTAGCGACGTGCTGAGGGTGAAAGAAGAAATGGCGGCGCGTCGGGCAGGGTAGTCGGTGCTAGATAATCCGGGCGTGTGCTGCAGTCCGTAATCGGTGCATGTGTCCTTGAGGTGTGCGGCCCCCGGGAAATCTTAGGGCGGTGGCTCGCCCGCGACTCTCTCGGTTCGCTGTGCTTGCTTGTCTCTCTCTCCTTTTGTTTTGTGGTGCTAATTAGTGGGGTGGGGAGGTAACCCTGGCGGTGTCCATGGCGCTAAAGGGCACTGCGTTGTTGCGGTACCTCCCCCGGTGGCCGGTGGTGTCGAACGAGCCCAAAATCAGGGGGTTGGGTCGCTGCTGCTCGGTGGTGGTTGCTGCAGGTGGCGGGCTGTTTTAAGGGTGGGGGTTGCCGTAAACTATCGGTGTCAAAACGTAAAGGGTATGTGAGGTGTTTGCATGAAGTTGGAAGCTGGTAAGTGGCAACTGCAGTTTGATGAGCTTACGGCGCTGATCCGGTCGCTGGAAGCAATGGAGCCTAAGCCTGCGAAAGAGATTGTGGCGGCGTATGCGCAGCGGGCGCGTGCGATTGAGGAATTGGAGAAATCCCCGTTTGGTAAGCGCTGATAGGGGCTAGGTGTCTTGGCGCGCGGTAATCCGTATAGCGGGTTATTCTGTCGGTGCTCCAGTTTGACTGTGAGACTGTGGCATTGGCCCTACTGCTGGCGGCGCATTCCCTCCCCGCGCGTGCTGGTGGTAGGGCGCTTTTGTCTCGGTGAAATTCCCGCCGGTGGGAAATCCGGCGGCCCCGGCAGGTGTAACAAATGTGACACGTGAAGCCGTGAATGTTTAGGATTTTAAAACTTTTAAGATTCGGCGCTGGTGGCAGTGGCCCAATCGCCTGTTGTTTACAACTTGTAAATATCTCGGTGAGGTCCGTGAGCCTTGGGCATAATCCCGGATTCTGGATTATAGGGTTACGCGGTGAGCGCGTGCACGGTCAATAATGACCGGGGAGGAAATACCAATTTGGTAAATGCCCGGATTTGGGCATAACGGATTCGGTGATCCACACCCCCGCTTGGTGTACCTATTAGCGTGGAAATACGAAAAACCCCTCGCCGTTTGGTGAGGGGTTTCTACGGGTGGGGCCCTACGTAAAGGGCGACAATTTTGTTATCGCCCCACCAAGACCAGTGGATACGCCAAGCCGATGGCGTGTTGTTTTCGATGTACGAGATGTAAATCGGCTCACTCTCCGCTTTAACGCCCTCGAGCATGTGAGTTCTAAACGATGGATAGGACGGGCCATAAGTCTCCATGAGCTTTACGGCTTTGCGTACCTTTTCTCGTTTCTCCGGGCGCTTTTTTATGGCCTTGTCGTACTGGCGTTGAGCGCTGACAGCGATCTGAAAACGGTACTGCTTATCGGCCATGAAATAGCTCGGATATTAGATCTCGAAGTCGGTGAATCGGCCGTCGAGGTAATCGTCGATGCTGTCGTTCATTACGGATAGCACCTCCGGGTTGGAGTAAATCGTTGCGAGCTCCGAGTTCATGTCTTCTTTGTGTACGTGAGAAATGCGACCTGCTGCATCCCTAAAGGCCAGCATCTCGCCGCAGTCGAACGAGTTCTTGTACAGAGTCGCGCTCATATCTGCGGTCCTTCCCTTTTCGTCGCTGAATAGTGCTGAGGTCCGATATGTGCAAGGGATTTAATCCTTGTCCATTAGGTGATTACGTAACCAGTAACCACGCTGACCCTTGAACCATTCTCACACGGCGCGCCTAATTCTTCTGCAACTGTAAGACGCAATTCTTCTGCAACTGTAAGACGCAAAAGCCCTAACCACGAGATGACCTTGGCTATTGACGAATAATTGGGCGGGAGGCCGTTCCCCTATGTGGGGGTATTTTTAATAGCTGGGTTAACCACCGCCCCTAACGCTCTAGGTGTGAGCGCCTTAGGCGGTGGTCTATCTCGAGTAGCTAGGTGCCTAGCTAGTGGCCAACGCTAGTAGTCAAAACCGGCCAAGCCGGGCGTGTCACTTTGGCTACTGACTTACGCCAGGGGGACCACGGATAGTCTACTCAAATGTGGGCTTACCGTCCGCACCAACCGTTACGATGTTCGTAATAGACGGCTTCCGCATAGGGGAGGGATTGCGGGAATTTACGCCGGCGTAAAATATCCACCCGCGCTCGCATGGGGTCTGTCTGCTGGCAACTTTTGTCAGTAGCTTACACACGGGATTCCGTGTTAGCTTTCGTGCTCGAAATGCCGCGGGGTGGTGGTTCACCACCTCGTAGTTTCCGTGCACTCGTGGGGCATATCCTCGTTGACCTGCGCAAAACCCCTGTTCGCAAATCGATTCTAAGCGGTTAAAGGGCGGGAGCGCGTACCCTAACACCCCTTAATCGCTTACAGGGCGTTCTACAGCACCGGCCCTAGCCTGCGATTATGTAAAACCGGGTGATTCTTACACTTAGCATGGCCGGGCCGGTCGCTTAATGACTTAGCTGTTGTTGGTATCGCCAGGCGCGGCTTGGTGCCTATCCCTAGCTGATTCAAGGGCGGTCTGAACTTCCTTGTGTACGTCACGGCCTGCAATACGGCTAAGCGCGTCGGTGAGGGTGTTCACATGCTCAATGGTGAGCGGTGTGCCGTCGTCGATCTCGTCGGTTAGTGGAAGCTCGGGGCACACGATACTTGCGGTGAGTTCTTGTAGTTCTCGGAGTGCGTGGGCGGTGTAGGTGGACATGCTTTTTCCTTTGCTGTTTTCGTGCTGTGTGATGATGGCCTTGTCACGAACCTTGTCACGACGCACGGTAGGCGGGTTGAATACATGCGCTGACCAGCTGCAACGCAGAAAAGGGGCAGAATCCCCCTGCTTCCGCAGATGGAAACCCTCGGTAGTTGTTCTACTGGGGGGTTTCTTCATTTGTCTTCAAAATTGGCGTATGTGGTGGGGTCAGCGACGGATAGTCGTACCGTACGTAACCGCGGTATTGCGCGCATTGCTGCATTCTCTCCGGCCGCAGGTATGACATGCGCGGACATGTGCGGGATTCGGCAGTATCGCACATGCTCAGGAACTGGTGGTCAATGACACCATCGCCAAGGGGGCGCCGACGCGATTGCCGACGGTTCGTTGAATACAGGAACTGAAATCCACTTCAACCCGGGGCACTCGGTGGAAAAGCTGCATGACATGGACCCGAAACCGTTGTGGCCTGAAACAATACGGGCAATTTGCCAAAACCGGTAAGCTCGGTCTTGCTGTAATACAAACCCAGCGTCAAACTGGCGGACGGTATTGAGGGAAAAGGTCGAACAATGGCAACGAATCGGAGCAACCACTCGGACGACTCGTTCGGTGAGTGGAGCATAAATCCGGACGCGTCAGATGATCAGCCCTCTGCAGATACGCCGGCAAATGCGTGGAGCGCTGTGGATGGGGCACAGTGGGAGCAGGCTGAGGGGCAAACGCAGTATCTGCAGCAGTATCAACAGTCCCAGCAGCCTGAACCGTACCGCCCCGCCCCCTATGTCCCTGGCCCGCAAGCTGGGCCGGCTGCTGCACCGAGCAATGACAATAAGGGGCTGACCATCGCGGTTATTGTCCTGGCGCTCGTTGCGGTTTCCCTCCTCGCCGGCGCAATGGCCTTCTTCTACTTCTCCGATTCGAAGGGAGTGAATTCAGCCGGCAGCAACTCATCCCAGTCGGTTCAGTCCGCTAGAACTGAGGATTCCTCCACGTCGTCGACCGCTGAGAAGAAGCGTCGCGCTGAGGGATTCCAGCCGCCATCGAGTTGGCGCCACTGCTCCGGCTCGGGTGATTCGGGTGATTTGAACTTGGTATATGCAGAAAATGTCGGAGGTAACACGACAACCTGCCCGTTTGCCACCAACGTGCGCAATTCCTTCGTTGAGCAGTACCAACTTACGAAGAAGCTCAACGGTACTGTCACCGCTAGCAGCCCAACAACTGGCAAGACTTACACCATGACCTGCCGCGATAACGGTGAGGTTGTCACCTGCACCGGCGGTACGAATGCGACGGTGCACATTGTCTAAACGTCTCCGAGTAGCTCTGGCCGCAACCGCCGTCGTCACGCTCGGTCTTAGCGCCTGCACCATCGGCACCAACTCCGACTCGTCGATGCCCTCGCCGACGCTGTCCAATTCGCTTGACGACGGCCCCGGAGGCGCATCCTCCGGCGGGAAAGTTGTGCCCGGTGAGATGCCTCGCGAAGTTGTCGAGGCCGTGAAGTCCGCGCAAAAGGAATTCGGTGGTTTGGCCGGCGCCGCTCTGGCAACGCCGGATAAAGATTCCGAAGTGGTTTCCACGGGGGATTTCAAAACTGGTCCGGCCTGGTCTACCTCCAAGGTGCCAATCGCAGTGGCTTATGTGCGCCAATTGGGCGTGGACGCGCAGGTGGAATCTGCAATCACGGTTTCCGACAACGACGCGGCTGAGTCCATGTGGTACTCCCTGGGAGATGACGCGACCGCAGGCGAGACCACCAATAAAATCCTTCGAGAGGGCCACGACACCCGCACCGTCATGGGCACTGACCGCATCCGCGCGCAATACACCGTCTTCGGACAGACGCAGTGGGATTTGCGCGACCAAGCCGTTTTCGGCGCCAATTTGCAGTGCATCGAGGAGGGCCCAAAGGTTGCTGACCTCATGGGGCAGATTGCCGACGAGCAGTCCTACGGCCTCGGACGCATCCGCGGTGCCCACTTCAAGGGCGGTTGGGGCCCCGATGATGAAGGCGTCTACCTTGTGCGGCAGTTCGGCTATCTGCCGGGCAAGAAGCCGGGCACCTTCGTTGGTGTCGCTATCGCAGCCCAGCCTGACGACGGCACCTATGAGACCGGCCAGCAGATGCTCGACCGCATCGCAAAGGCGATTGAGCGCAGTGGTGGCGCAACCACTGGCCGCGCCGGCACCTGCTAGCTGAGCGATAGCTGCTAGTGCTCAATTCCTAGCGCAGCCAGCAGCTGCGAGGTCTCTTCCTCGGTAGTGATGGTGATGCGAGCACCTTCGCCGGCAAAGCAGCGGATGAGAATGTTGCGCTGCGCCAAGAAGTCACCGAGATCCGTGGTGGTGGCCACCGAGACGTCGTCAAGCAAAGAGAGATCGGCAATCCGATCCTCACCAATCCAAATGAAGTTGGCCTGCGAGTTCGGCAGCACCGTCTCGCGGCCGGTGGCGGCGTTGATGGCCTCGGTGACAGCGACGCGCTGTGCGCGGACCTCGGCGATGCGGGCGGTGAGCTCTTCCTGTGCGTCTAGCGAGGTGAGCGCGGCGATCTGCGCAAGAGTGTTTACGGAGAAGGGGATAGCGACCTTATTCACGGCCTCCACAAGCTTCTCCGGACCGAACATGTAGCCCACGCGGAGCCCGGCCAGGCCGTAGACCTTGGAGAATGTGCGCAAGCCAACCAGGTTGGGGTAGGTATCCAGCAGCTCATGAGCCAACGGGGTAGCGGCGTGAGTGGCCTCGTCCACCAGCTCGATGTAGGCCTCGTCGAGAGCAACCACAACATCGCCCGGAACCTGCGCCATAAACTCCGCAAATGCCTCGCGAGTGACGGTCGTGCCCGTTGGGTTGTTGGGGTTACAGACGAAAACCAGACGTGTGCGGTCGGTGATAGCGGCAGCCATAGCTGAGAGGTCATTGCGACCCTGCGCATCCAGCGGCACCGGCACCGGAGTAGCCCCGGCGACGCGAGCGAGAATGGGGTAGGCCTCGAAACTGCGCCACGGGAACACGACCTCATCCCCATCCGCACAGGTGGCCTGCACAAGCTGCAGGCACAGAGCGGAGGAGCCGCAGCCGACCGCGACCTGCTCCATGGGCAGGCGCAGGTGTTCGCCGAGCTTAATGCGCAGGTCAACCGCGCCCATGTCCGGGTAACGGTTCGGACTGGTAGTTGGGTCAGAGATGGTCTGCGAGATGGCCTCCACCACCGAGGGTAGCGGCGGTTGGGTCATTTCATTGGACGCAATCTTCAGCGCGCCGGGCACAGTCTTGCCCGGAACATAGGCCGGAACCTGTTCGAGGTCGGCACGGGTTTTGGGCTGAACTGAAGATGCATCGTTGGTCATAGGCCTAACTGTAGAACATGGTCCGGATTGGGCAGTACAAAATCCCCGCAAAATCCCAAGGTGTGGTCGCTATTTGTGGTGCCGTATTCGGTGGCTTCGCGGGTGTTTTGCTTTTCAATTCTTGTGTTCTGTAGGATTGGCTGCGGTTATTTGGTCTTGCCAACGCAATGGCGAACAGCTTTGCTGAAGCGGGATCGATGCCAGTGGTTTTGGAGGCGTGCCAGAGCGGCCGAATGGGGCTCCCTGCTAAGGAGTTGCCTGTCTTGCGACGGGCCGGAGGTTCGAATCCTCTCGCCTCCGCCACACGCGCCCGTAGCTCAACGGATAGAGCATCTGACTACGGATCAGAAGGTTAGGGGTTCGAATCCCTTCGGGCGCACCACGTAGACCCGCACCTTGTAGGTGCGGGTCTTTTTGTTTTTATTACCTGGCAGTGCAGCGCGAGCCGAGGCATTGCGGGGCGGGGCAGCGCGATCCTTCACTTGTGGCCAGGGTTCGGTCACTTATCGATGGTTTCTCGTGACCTGTCGATGGTTTTGCGCCACTTATGCGCGCGCTGTGGGTGCTACGTGTGCACTTGTCGATGCGCTGTTCACTTGTGGCCAGGCTATAGCGAATCGATGGGTGAACTATGCATCGATAAGACAACGAACCAGCTCCCTTGCTTCAGCAACGCGCAGCAACAGGTAGCAACGCGCAGCAACAGGTAGCAACGCGGACCTGCCGCCCGACTCACCACCTCCCTGAGCCGCCACGGCCGTACCTCCAACACCCCCGCGCAGCCTTTGCCTGGCCGAATCCGATTAGCCTGGCCTTGTACTTGGTCAATCGGGGCTTCCGCCCCGCGCCGCCTCGCACACCGGGGGACATTTTCCTATCCTGAACAGTTGCAATAGACTTAGACCCCGGTTGCCCTCCCCGTATTTCGATAGGAGCCTTGATGGACGCCCGTCTAGCCGTTCGCCGTAAGCCCGAGTTCCGCAATGAGGAAGCTACGCTGCTGTCCTCGATCGGCCAGGACGGTGAGGTGGCAATCTACTATCTCTACGATGCTTTCGATGCGACGGAGGAGGACCTCGTCGCGCTGCGTGAGTCGGTAGTTGCTGATTCGCGTGTCGACGAGCTGGTCGAGCTCCCGGCCCCCGCCGAGCTAGGGAACTACCTTGCTGTCGAGCCTCTTCCTGGCCAGTACGACCAGCGTGCCGATGCCGCCGAGCAGGCCCTGCGTCTACTCCGCCCGGAAACCCGCGCGCAGATCACCTCGGCAACGCTGTATGTTTTCGACTCTCCGGTGAATGACGCCGTACGCTCCTTCCTCATTAACCCGGTCGAGTCGGGGGAGAAGAACCTGAGCGTCCTGCGCCGTCCGAGCATGGGCGAGATTGAGCCGCTGAAGGAGTACCCGGGCTTCACAGAGCTGGATGACGAAGGCCTGGCCGAGCTGCTCGCAGCCGACGGCATGGCCATGTCGCTGGCCGATCTGAAGACCATCCAGGACTACTTCCGCTCCGAGGGCCGCACTCCGACCGAGGTGGAGCTGTCCGCACTGGATACCTACTGGTCAGACCACTGCCGCCACACCACCTTCAACACCGAGCTGACCTCCATCGAGAACAACGAGCCGCGCTTTGCCGCGCAGTTGGATCGCGCGCTGCGTCGCTACGACGAGCTGCGTGAACTCAACGGCCGCACTCACAAGCCACGCACCCTGATGGATATGGGCACCATCATGGGCCGCGAACTGCGTCGCACGGGCGTTATGGATGACCAGGAAGTTTCCGAGGAAATCAACGCCTGCTCCGTCTATGTCGACGTCGAGGGCGATGACCGCAAGTGGCTCCTCATGTTCAAGAACGAGACCCCCAACCACCCGACCGAGATCGAGCCGTTCGGTGGTGCCTCCACCTGTCTCGGCGGCGCGATCCGTGACCCGCTGTCAGGCCGTTCCTGGGTCTATCAGGCCATGCGTCTGTCCGGCGCAGGTGACATCAACACCCCGCGCGAGCAGACCCTCGAGGGCAAGCTGCCACAGCGCGATATTTCCTCTCGTGCCGCAGCCGGCTACTCCTCTTACGGCAACCAGATCGGTCTGGCCACCACTGGTGTGCGCGAGCTGGTCCACCCGGGATACGTCGCTAAGCGAATGGAACTCGGTGCCGTCGTCGCCGCTGCCCCGGCAGACAACGTCAAGCGCCTTGAGCCTGCGCCGGGCGATGTGGTGATCATGCTCGGTGGCCGCACCGGCCGTGACGGTGTCGGCGGTGCGACCGGCTCGTCGAAGGCCCACGATGAGGACTCGCTGGGCCGCTCCGGCGCCGAGGTGCAGAAGGGTAACCCGGTCAACGAGCGCAAGATTCAGCGCCTGTTCCGCCGCGAGGATGTCGCTACCAAGATTGTCCGCTGTAATGACTTCGGCGCTGGTGGCGTGTCCGTTGCGGTCGGTGAGCTGGCTGACTCCATTGACATTCACCTCGAGCGCGTGCCACTGAAGTACGCCGGTCTGAATGCTCGCGAGATTGCAATTTCCGAGTCCCAGGAGCGCATGGCGCTGGTCGTGCGCCCGGAGGACGCCGACTTCATCATCGCCGCCGCTGCCGAAGAGAACATCGAGGCAGTCGCGCTGGCAGATATCACTGACACCGGCCGTCTGCGCATGTTCATGGGCGACGAGGTTGTCTTCGACCTCTCCCGTGAGTTTATCGACACCAACGGCGCTGACCGCGCCCAGAACGTCGAGATGGTTGCTGCGGAGGGCGGCGTCGTAAAGCAGGCACCGGCGAGCGTGCTGGAGTCGCTGCGTGCGGCGACGGCGGGCTCCCAGGAGGGCATGATCGAGCAGTTCGACTCGACCGTCGGCCGCTCCACCGTGCTCATGCCATACGGTGGTGCGACGCAGAAAACCGACGAGCAGGCGTCGATCCAGACGCTGCCGGTCGATGGCGGCACGAGCACCGCGTCCGTCATGACTTGGGGTTACTCGCCATCGCTTGCCGACGAGTCCCCGTACCTCATGGGCTCCTACTCCGTCGTGGAGGCACTGGCTAAGCTCGCAGCGGCCGGTGGCGATCCGCGCGGTGCCTGGCTGAGTGTGCAGGAGTACTTCCAGCGCCTGGATCAGGATCCGCAGCGCTGGGGCGAGGTTGCGCAGGCTCTGCTCGGCCTACTGGAGGCTCAGGACGGCTTCCAGGTTGCGGCCATTGGCGGTAAGGACTCCATGTCCGGCACCTACGGCGAGGACCTGCACGTGCCGGCGACACTGGTGACCTTCGCAGTTGCCGCGATGGACGAGACCGACGCCATATCCGCTGCAATCCCGGCCGGTAACTTCGACCTCTACCTGTTTGCGCACAAGCCGCTCGAGTCCGGGGAACCGAACTACGAGCAGCTCAACGAACTATTTGCCGCTGTGCGTGAGCTGCGTCCGGCTGCGGCCTCGGCTGTTACCAACGCGGATCTGGCCGCGACTCTGGTCAACATGGCTGTGGGCAATGGCGTGGGCCTTGAGGTATCGCTGACGGAGGCTCCGCTGGGTTCCATCGTTGTGGCTGTTCCGGCTGGTCAGGCTGTTGAGGGTGCTGGTGCGGGGGCTGGTGCGGGGGCCGTGAAGATCGGTGCCACCGACGAGTCGGGCACGCTGCGCTTCGGTGCGGAGTCCTTCACTGTTTCGGAGGCCCTGGAGGCGATGGAGTCCGGTTACCGCGAGGTCTTCCCGCTCAATGAGTACGAGGGCGAGCCCCTGCCGGAGTTCGCCAACCAGGTCAACGAGACCGAGACCGACCTGCAGAGCCCGGGCAAGAAGGATGTCCACGTACTGCTGCCGGTCTTCCCGGGTACCAACTCCGAATACGACATGGCCGAGGCATTCGTCGCAGCTGGCGCTACCTACGAGTTCCACGTGATCCGCAACCTGACCCCGGCAATGCTGGCGGAGGACACGAAGGCGTTCATCGAGAAGCTCAAGGACGCTGACATCCTGGCGTTCTCCGGTGGCTTCTCCCTGGGTGATGAGCCGGACGGATCGGCTAAGTTCATCGCCGCGTTCCTGCGTTCCGACGATGTCGCAGCCGCCGTCAAGGAGTTCGTGGCCGGAAACGGTCTCGTGCTCGGTATTTGTAACGGTTTCCAGGCGCTGGTCAAGTCCGGTTTCCTGCCGTATGGTGACCCGGCGCAGCTCCGCGAGGACTCGCCGACCCTGGCCCACAATCGCCAGCTGCGCCACGTTTCCCGCATCGCCACCACCCGCGTGGCAACCGTGAATTCCCCGTGGCTGCGCGGTTTCGAGCCGGGCCAGACCCACCTCATGCCGGTTTCTCACGGTGAGGGCCGTTTCGTGGTTTCCGAGGACGAGGCTCGCCGACTGTTTGAGGCCGGTCAGGTCGCTTTCCAGTACGTCGATACTGGTGGCGATGCCGACGGTGGTGCCGAGGGCGTGCCGACGATGGCAGCGCCAGCCAACCCGAACGGTTCCTCCTACGCCATTGAGGGCATTGTCAGTGCCGACGGCAGGATCCTGGGCAAGATGGGCCACCCGGAGCGTTTCCGCGAGGGCCTGATGCGCAACATTCCGGGCATTGGTGAGCAGGACATCTTCGGCAACGCTGTCCGCTGGGTCCGCGGCGAGTAGTTCCTCGGTTTCTCCGGTCCGCGCCGGTGCTGGCCTCGGGGTCGGTTAGACCGGGGTAACCGCAACGAAACCTGTTGTTAATGTGCAACGGATATGTGTGCAACGAATATGTACTTGAATAAGTGCCCAAAAAGGTTGCGTGAGCAGGCGATTTTGTAAAACTTCGCAGGATGAGTAAAGTATCTATTCGTTGCAGGGGCCGAGGGAATTACCCCAGAGTCGCTGAATAACAACAAAATGCGCCCGTAGCTCAACGGATAGAGCATCTGACTACGGATCAGAAGGTTAGGGGTTCGAATCCCTTCGGGCGCACAAAGCAGACCCGCACCGATAAGGTGCGGGTCTTTTTGTCTGCCCGACTTGTCGACGGTTCTCCGGCACTTATGCGCGCGGTATTGGCTCTGCCTGCGCTCATGTCGATGAGCTATTCACTTGTGGCCAGGCTATAGCTCATCGATATGTGAATATCTCATCGACAGGTGAGGGGCGGAATTGACAGGTGAGGGGCGGAGCGGAGAATCAAGCAGGGAACTAGAGTATTCGTGCCTTTTCGTAAGCGAAGTCGACAAGAAGTCCGCATTTCCGCCCACCCGCATCCGCAAACCGCACCCGCATCCGCAAACGGCCACCGCCACCCGCAAACGGCCACCGCCCACCTGCACCCGCACCCGCA
>NZ_KV836272.1:1264800-1277354 GCF_001838295.1 Corynebacterium sp. HMSC074C04 | reverse complement strand
ACCGCCACCTGCCACCCGCACCCATGAGCCCGTCCACCCACGAGCCACCCCAAACCCCAAACCCCAAACCCCAAAACCTCAACGCCTCAGTATTCGAAACATCTCAAACTCGCAATATCTGCCTAACGGTCTAGACTGTGGAACCATGATTCGTACTGAGTCCATTCTTGACCTTGCTACCGTAGCCTCGGGGCAGTCCCACGCCGACGCCCTACAGGGCTCCATCGATTTGGCGCAGACAGCGGAAAAGGCCGGGTATCAGCGTATTTGGTACGCAGAGCACCACAATATGAACTCCATCGCATCCTCGTCGCCGGCCGTTCTTATCGCAGCCGTGGCTGCAAAAACTGAGAGCATCACCCTCGGCTCCGGCGGCGTCATGCTGCCGAATCACGCACCGCTGACGGTCGCGGAGCAGTTCGGAACTCTCGCGAACCTGTACCCGGATCGCATCGAGCTTGGGCTGGGTCGCGCACCGGGCACTGACCAGGCCACTATGCGCGCGCTGCGCCGTGACCCGCGCTCTTCCGATTCCTTCCCGCAGGATGTGCAGGAGCTGCGCGGTTACCTCTCCGATGAGTCGCTGATCAAGGGCATCAACGCAATCCCGGGTCGTGGCACGCATGTGCCGCTGTACATTCTGGGCTCCTCTCTCTTTGGTGCTCAGCTCGCGGCGGCGCTCGGCTTGCCGTACGCATTTGCTTCGCACTTCGCGCCGGACGCGCTTCGCGATGCCATCGCGGTCTACCGCGAGCAGTTCCAGCCTTCTGAGCAGCTGGATAAGCCGTACGCTTTTGCGGCCATGAATGTGATTGCGTCGGAAAGCGAAGAGGATGCGCAGCAGCAGTACTTCGCTACCCGCAGGAACATGGTCAGGCGGTTCCTGAGTCGCGGTGGGCATCACCTCACTGACGATGAGGCGGAGATTCTGATGGATACTCCGCAGGGGCGCCAGGTGCAGAATATGTTCCGTCATACGGCAGTCGGCACGGTGGCGCAGGTGCGTGAGCAGATTGCGCAGTTCGGTGAGTACTCGACGGCGGATGAGCTGATCGTGGCTCATCAGTCGTTGAAGGTTCCTGACCGACTGCGTTCGGTGGAGCTCACCGCCGAGGCCGCGGGGCTGAGCGCGTAAGGCTCCAGGTCCCCGGTGCCCCGAGGCGCGTGGCGTTGGATTTTCCGCTTACTCCACCGCAGCCAGTGGCAGCGCCTTTTCGCTGGCAAGCTGCATGATTTCGGCGTTGGTGCGCTCGCGGAGGAAATCCGCAAGTTCCTCGCGGTTGCTCGCGTCAGTGGCCTCGGTCAGGGCGGCGGCAAAGTGCGGCTCCAGCGCTGCCACGGCCACGTAGCCGTCGGCGCTGGGGTAGAGGCCGTACGTCCACAGGCCGCCACCGAGTAGTCCGCCGGGCGCCGTCATGCCGTACTTCAGCGGCGCGGCACCGGCCTCGCCCGCCTGCTTTAGGCCGATGCGGCAGTGCAGTCCAGGCTGCTTTACGACGTCCGCCCCAGCACCCGCCCGCTTAATCAACCCGGCAAGGGCAGCGGTGACCGCAAAGTGTGCGCCCAGAATGTCGCCCAACAGCACCGGCGGCATGGCCGGAGGCGTGAGGGTTCCGGCCTCCGCCTGGGAGGGCAGGGCATGGCCAGGTGTTTCTGGAGCTTCGGTATCACCGACAATGTCGATATGTACCGGCCCATTTGGGCGTTCGTGGAGACCCGCCAGCCCCATGCGTTCCAGCGCGGAGGGGCGAACCGAGGTGATGACCACATCGGCCTCATCGATCAGCGAGCTCAGCTGTGCGCGACCCTCATTGCTCTTCAGATCCGCCTGGATAATCTCGTGACCTGCGGACATAGCTTCATACCAGGAGCGGCCGAAGGACCCGAGCGGGTCGCCTGTGGGTGGTTCGACCTTAATCACCCGGGCGCCTAGCTGGCCCAAGTGCTGAGCGGCCAGTGGTCCCGGTACGTTAATGGCGAAGTTGACGACAGTGATGCCTGCGAGGCTGGTGTGCAGCTCGGGGGAAAACATAGTTCCACACTAGAACACATCTATCTGCCCGCCGACGTTTTCGGTCAACTTCAACTGGTTGATCCAGCCGCCCTCGCCGACGCGCAGTCGGAAAATCGGGCGGTGAGCAGGGCGGGCCTCGTAGCGGACACGGGCAATCTGACCGGTTTTGGCCAGGTCCATAGCGGTTCCCTCGGTGGCCAACTGGGTGCGCGCGGCGGTGAGGCGCTCGATGACGTCGTCAAGCGCGGTGAGCACGGGTTCGGTGTTGTTCTCACACCAGGACATGACCATGTCAGGAGCAGCGGCGGCGACGCGGGTGCAGTCGCGGAAAGAGCCGGCTGCAAGCGAAATGGCCAGGGGGCCACCGGCTTCACCGGCGGCGGCAATTGCGTAGGCCGCCAGGTGTGGCATGTGGGAGATGCGGGCGACGCTGGCATCGTGGTGATCGCTCAGCGCTGGAATGAGTTGACTGCCAAGAGCTGCTCCCAAGTTGGCGACCTGCGAAAAGACTTCAATCCACCGCTCCGGGACGGGCTTGCCTGCAGCGTCGGCAGCAGCTGCCAGGTCGTAGGTGATGACCCAGGGGGCGCCGTCGAAAAGCCCTTCGAGCGTGGCGGACCAGCCCGCCTGCGCGGAACCCGCCATTGGGTGCGCGCCGACGAAGCGTTCCTCCATCCCGCGAGCGGAGACCTCGGCGGCGACGGCCGCCTTCACGGAGACCACATCCGTGATGCCACAGCTGGGGGCGTGCTCGTTGATCGCGTCGAGCATCGTGCCGACGACTGTCATGGGGGTGCCAATTACGATGAGCGCGCGACTGGCCTCAGCGCGCTCGAGCGTGGCTTGAAGATCTGTACTGGCGTCGAATCCCTCCTTCGTGGCTTCCTCGACCGTCGTGGACGAGCGATTCCAACCGAAGCATTCGACGTTGTGGGCCCGCAGATCGCGCATCATGGAGCCACCGATGAGGCCCAAACCGAGGATGCATACCGCGGGTAGTTGTGCAGCTGACAGGGAGGACGAAGCAGGGGAGGGGGACTCGAAATTGCTCACCTGACAAGCATGACATACAGCGACTAGCGTTGTGGGTTATGAGCACGACCTTTTCCGGAGGGTACACCTCCGATGACGACCGCTCCTTCGCGGTTGCCGTAACTATGGGGGAGCGCGGTTGGCGCGTCGTCGATCTTGGGGACGACGCCACCGATTCCCTCGCTGACGCTGCACAGGCGCTGCGCAATCTGCGTTCGGAACGCGCCGCTGTCGGAATGCTCAATATCGACGACGATTACTTCATTCTCGTGCGCCAGGGCGTTGGGTCGCTGCGCGTTGTGCTTTCCGACGCCACCGCCGCCGTCACCGACGACATTGCGGCAGATGTGTTCGACGAGCTGGATCTGGATATCCCCGACCTCGACGAGGACGAGCTCGACGATGTCGACGCCTGGGCCGAAGGAGATATGGATATCCTCGCTGACCTGGGCTGTTCGGAGGAAGCCCTGGAGTCCATCTGTGACGATCAGTCGCTGTGGGCGTCCGAGCAGCTTCTGGCCATTGCCGAGGAGCTGGGGTGCGCCGAGGAGCTCGCCGATGTCGCCGACCTGGATTACGACGGTGACGATGACGACTACGACCCCTATGACGACTAACCCTGACAAAGGTCATCTGGCCGGGCGGCCAAGCGTCCTTGCGGCCAGCCAGCCAGCTGGTCGGCCAAGCGCCCTGCCCCGTCGAAAACAGGACATTCTCGACGAAGAGTGGATGCGCCTGGCTATCGCCGAAGCTGCTCACACGGCCCCCGGGGATGTGCCGGTGGGAGCTGTGGTCGTGGATGCCGAGGGCAGGGTTGTGGGCCGGGGCTCGAACCGTCGGGAAGCGGATGGTGACCCACTTGCCCACGCCGAAGTCATTGCGTTGCGCGAGGCCACCCGCGCTGTTGGTGACGGCTGGCGGCTGGAGCAGTGCACGTTGGTCGTGACACTTGAGCCGTGCGTGATGTGTGCCGGCGCGTGCGTCATGGGGCGCGTGGGGCGCGTGGTCTTCGGCGCGTGGTCGCCCAAGACCGGCGCGTGCGGCTCCATCGCCGATGTCATCCGCGATCCCGCCCACGCATTCACGCCGCAGGTGCGCGGGGGTGTGCTTGCCGACGAATGCTCCGTTTACCTGCGCGAATTCTTCGAACGGCAACGGCAGTCGGGAGCGTGAGCGGGGTCACAGTTAGGTCACAATTCCCGCTGTGGCCGTGACGAGCCTCCATTTTCACGTACCGTCGGAACTAGTGGGGCTGCTAGACGGTGGCTCTATAGAAATAGATTAAGTCGTTTACATGGGAGGCTTACATAATGAGCGAGCTGCAGAACAAGGCCGACGAGTTGGGCGGCAAGGTTAAGGAAGCTGCCGGCGACGCCGTTGGCAATGACGACCTGTCAAACCAGGGCAAGGGCGAGCAGGCTGCGTCCAAGGTCAAGCAGGGTGCTGAGGACCTGAAGGATAAGGCTACTGAGACCTTGGGCAAGCTGACTGACAAGTAAAGCGCTTAGCTCTCGGGTAGAGATAACCCCAACCTTCTCCGCTTCTGATGTGCGGAGACGGTTGGGGTTCTTTGTGTTTCGATGGCCGGCTGTCAGCGTTGGGGCTGGCTACAGCTTCTGAGCCACCAGGTCATCCAGTGGTTCGGCGGACAGTAGGTACGGGGCGATCTCGAAGACGGTACGGGCACCAGTCTCGCCAGCCTGCTTCAGGCGGTAGGCAGCGCGACCGTAGGCAACCTGGACGGCTGCGGTGAAGTCGGGGTTGCGCTCCAGTTCGAGACCGAACTCGATGACGTGACCGGAAGTACCGGCTTGGCCACGGGTAATGACCTGGCCGCCGTGCGGCATGCCCTGGTGGTCGCGGTCGAACTCCTCTTCAGAGATGAAGTCCACGATGGTCTCGTAAGGGGCAAAGTAATCCGGCATGGTCACGATGGTTTCGCGGATCTGCTCCTTGAGCTTGGCATCCTCGTCGGCGTTGCCGGTCTCTTCAGCGACGACGAAGCAGTGGCGCAGGTGGCACTCGTTACCCTTCAGGTCTGCGCCCTCGCCCTTCTTCACGGCCTCGATAGCTTCCGGGTTCGGCTTGGTGTACTGGACGCCCTTCTTCACTCCCGGCACACGACGCACGGCATCGGAGTGGCCCTGCGACAGGCCTGGTCCCCAGAAGGTCATCTGGTCTGCGCCCGGCAGGATGGCAGCGCCCAGGACGCGGTTCAGGGAGAACAGGCCCGGGTCCCAACCGGTCGAGATCATGGCGATGTTGTCACCCTCACGAGCGGAGGCGTCCATGGCCGCGCGGTGCTTCGGAATCTCGTGGTGGTTGTCGTAGGTGTCGACCGTCGTAAAGTTCTTTGCTAGCTCAGGGGCCTGCTCTGGGACATCGGTGGCCGAGCCGAGGCACACGAACAGCACGTCTACCTCGTCCTTGTACTTTTCGACATCCGCAGCCGGGAGCACGCGGGCCTCAGTGTCCAGCGAATCGCGACGGGAGAAAACACCGACGAGTTCCATATCCGGCTGGTCGGCAATGACTTTTCGACGCTGCGGCCCAAGTTGCCGTAGCCGATGATGGCGGAACGAATCATGAGGGAGAACCCTTTCTGTGTGGCTGCACTTCTGTGTTTAAGTTTCTAGATTTCAAGCTACAGACTATTCCTTCATATCTCAGCGGGCGTTGGCCACCCCGAAGAGCGCGGTGGTTTACGTGGATGGTGCAGTAGATGGAGTGATTTGGGATGGCGGGGGTTGTGGTTCTGTGCGGACAGCTGAGCCTTCTGACCTGGGGATTTGGTAGATAAAGGGGCTACCTGTAACGTTTTCTAGCGGTGACGTGTCCGAGCGGCCGAAGGTGAAGCACTCGAAATGCTTTGTGCGGTAACCCCGTACCGAGGGTTCAAATCCCTCCGTCACCGCCAATAAACCCCCGGTGGTTCCTTTAAGTAGGAGCCTCGGGGGTTTTGCATTTAATCGGCCCTGATTGCCTGAGTGTGGTGTGTGCGGGGGAGGTGCCCGTCGTAAAGCGGTGAATGGTGAGGCATCCGACCTGGAGCACCTAAATCACAAAAATAACATCAGTAACACACACCCCATTGTTCACGTTTATCCGGGAAGTCCGCTACTCTTAGCAAAAGTATTTCCGGTTTTTATGTCGTGCCCGCCCTCAATGACCATGTCAGCGCCAGAGTTGATGTTGGCCAATCCGGGGTGGTCGCTAGCATCGGAGTAGCGAAGAGGCTTCAAACTGCAGGTGGAGTCCGAGGGAGTGCTTGGTTAGCGCGAACTTGGGGAAGCTGCAGTTGGGGCGGTCCAGGCGAATATTAGACGTAAGGGAAACTTGACATGGCAAAGGCCTTGTTCAAACTCGGCAGGTTCTCCTACCTGCATAAATGGACTGTGATCATCGCGTGGTTCCTGATTTTGGCGGGGCTGGGCGGTGCAGTTGCCGCATTCCAGAAGGGATTCATCGACCAGTTCTCGATCCCCGGCATGCCGTCGGCAACGGCTTCGCACGTGATTGAGGAAAAGTTCCCCGATGTTCCGAACCCAATTCGAGAGCAGCGTATTTATGTCGCCTTCGAGGCCCCGGAGGGGCAGAGGCTCGATGACCCACAGAATAAAGAAGCTGTTGACCAGGTCATTAACGGCATCCGCGACAATGTCGGCCAAATCTCCGATGATTTGCAACTTCACAACCCGGTAGACCTCAATCCGAAGATGCAGGCGATGGTCAAGGAACAGGGCATGGCCGCCGGCCTGCCCAAGGATGTTGCCGAGGCCGATGCCAATGCCCTGCGTACCGTGTCCGATGACGGTCGCTACGGTATTTCCACCTTCGTTTTCGACGCCAAGATGCCGCAGGACATCGAGCCGGAGAATATGCAGGCGCTTCTCGACGCAATGCAGGCCGGTCGTGACGCCGGTATCAAGGTCGAGGCCTCTGGCCCGGGCATGCAGCCCGCGATTGAGGTAGCTCCGACCTCGGAGATTATCGGTGTGACCGTGGCATTTATCGTGCTGGTTGTCACCTTCGGATCTCTGGTCGCTTCGTTCCTGCCTATTGTGACGGCGGTAGTGGGCATTATCATCGGTGTCTTCGGCGTGACATTGATGACCGCATTCACCGACGTCAACTCGATTACCCCGGTACTTGCCGTCATGTTCGGCCTGGCTGTCGGTATTGACTACGCACTGTTCATCCTCTCTCGCTACAGGGCAGAAAGAGCCCGAGGGATGACCAACGAAGACGCCATCGGCATGGCTACCGGTACGGCTGGCTCCGCTGTGGTTTTCGCCGGCCTCACCGTGATTGTCGCTTTGGCAGCGCTGACGGTTGCCAAGGTGCCGTTCATGTCCCTTATGGGTATTTCGGCGGCAATTACGGTGGCCTTCACAGTGCTGGTCTCTCTGACCCTGCTGCCGGCAGTTATGTCTCTGCTGGGCGACAAGGTCTTCGCTGGTCGCGTGCCCGGTGTTGCTGGCAACCCCTCGCGTAATCCGCGCAAGGAACGTCGCTCTTCCTTCTTCGGTGAGATGACGATGGGGCGACGTTGGGTCACTTTCGTGCACAAGGCCCCAGGGTTGTTCCTGGTCGGCTGTATCGTCTTGCTGTTGGCATTGGCCTACCCGGCCATGCACTTGAAGCTGGCGCTGCCGTCCGATTCTACTGCGGCTAAGGACAGCACGAACCGCAAGGCCATCACCATGATTGAAGAGGGCTTCGGCGCGGGACGTAACTCTCAGCTCATCATTATTGCCAAGTCGGACGATGTGAAGCCCGATGCGCCGGTGCTCAAACCACTTATCGAGTCCCTGAGACAGACCAACCCGGAACTCTCTGACATCGAGGCCGCCCGCAAGGCTTCCTATAGTTACGCTGTCGACCAGTTCAAATCCAACGTCGGTGTCGAGCACATCCAGATGATTGGCATGAATCATGACGGCACTGCGGTCAAGATGATTATGACCCCGAAGTCGGGTCCACTCGATCCTGCGACCAAGCAGCTGATGAACGCGGTGCGCGATCAGCAGAAGCAGATTGAGCAGACCACCGGCCTATTCACCGGTGTCACTGGCCTGGTTCCTATTGAAATTGACATCACTGACCGCCTCCAGGGCGCAATGCCGCTCTACTTGGGCGTTGTCGTGGGCCTGGCAGTGATCCTGCTGCTGATGATTTTCCGTTCCCTGATGGTGCCGTTGACTGCGGGTGTGGGCTTCTTGCTCTCTGTCGCAGCCGCATTCGGTGTCACAGTGGCATTTTTCCAGGACGGCCTCTGGGGCGTGATTAGCACTCCGGGTCCGCTGGTCAGCTTTGTGCCAATCTTCCTCATCGGCGTGACGTTCGGTTTGGCCATGGACTATCAGGTCTTCCTGGTTTCCCGCATGCGCGAGCATTACACCCACAACAAGGGTGAATCCTCACCAGAGTCGAAGTACAACGCGGTCGAAGAATCGGTCGTTGAGGGCTTTACTCTCGGCGCTCGTGTGGTCACTGCCGCTGCGATTATTATGATCTCCGTCTTCGCGGCTTTCGCCGGGCAGCCCCTGGCGATTATTAAGGTATTCGGCTTCGCGCTGGGTGCCGCAGTGCTTTTCGACGCCTTCGTTATTCGCATGACCTTCATCCCGGCATCCATGTTCCTGCTTGGCCGCGCTACGTGGTACATGCCGAAGTGGCTGGACAAGGTGTTGCCTTCTGTGGATGTCGAAGGCTCTGCCCTGGAAGAGGTTTCCGAGGAGCTGGTGGAGAAGGGCCGCCGCGAGCGTATGGCTCGCGGTGAGTCCCTGTTGCCCGAAAGCGAAGGTGCTGGGCGTGGCTTTGGCGACACGGACGCTGACGAGGACGAAACAGACAGTGCCGATGGTGAAGTCGGTGCTGGTGCAGAGGGGGCAGCCGCTGCAGCTGGTACAGGGGGTACAGCGGGCGGCACTGCTGTGGCTGTCGCGACCAAGAAGCGTAACCGCTGGATTCCGAAGCGGAAGAAGGCAAAGCTGGAGGAAGTCGAGCAGGCTGACCAGGCTGAGCAGACTGAACAGGCCGAACAACCTGAGCGCTCCGAGCAGGCCGAACCGTCCGCCCCGACGGCACCAGCTGAGCCGGAGCAGGCCGAACAGCCGGAGCCGACAGAGCAGCCGGAGCAGGCAGAGCCGACCGAACAGCTCATGCAGGCAGCGCCAGCTGAACCAACCGACGCCCAGCCGAACCCGGAAAACGCCAAGGACATCGAGGTCCGCCCGTACTACAGCCCGGCTCGCAAACGGAAGAAGATTACGGTTGCGGAACTGATGAAGCGCGAAGGACTCGAAGAGGAAGCGCCACGTCGTAGCCGCGCCGTGTGGGACCCGGAAAACGCTGCCCAACCCGAGGAAAACGACAGCGCTGAGTAACTCCACCTGCCACCACAGGTAACCTCAATGCATTAGCACTGGAACACAACCAAGGAGCTTCATGTCGCAGTCGAGGACGACGGGCTTTGACGTCGTAAAGCAAATCGAAGGCGCGCGCGGACGTGCTGGCACCATCCACACCCCGCATGGCGATATTGCTACGCCGGCGTTCATTCCGGTCGGCACGAAGGCGACCGTGAAGACGCTCACGCCCGAGCAGGTGCGATCCACCGGCGCGCAGGCGATGCTGTCGAACGCGTACCACCTGTACCTGCAGCCCGGCGAGGAAATCGTCGACCAGGCCGGCGGATTGGCTAAGTTCTCCAACTGGAACGGTCCGACGTTCACCGACTCCGGTGGATTCCAGGTGCTCAGCCTCGGCGCGGGCTTTAAGAAGACCCTCGCGATGGACGTCACCGGCATGCAGAAAGACGACATCGTCGCCGAGGGCAAAGAGCGCAACGCGTTCGTCGATGAGGACGGCGTGACTTTCCGCTCGCACATCGATGGCTCCGCGCACCGCTTCACGCCGGAGGTGTCCATGCGCATTCAGCATGCGCTGGGCGCTGACATCATGATGGCATTTGACGAGCTCACCACGCTCATGAACACCCGCGGCTACCAGGAGGCATCCGTCGAGCGCACGCACCGCTGGGCGCGCCGTTGCCTGGAGGCTCACAACGAGCTGACAGTTTCGCGCGGTCAGGTCGACGGGCACGTCCATTCGCTTGACGACGGCCAGTTGCCCATCCAGCAGTTATTCGGTGTCGTGCAGGGTGCCCAGTACGAAGACCTGCGCCGCAAGGCCGCTCGTGGGCTAGTCGAGCTCTCCCGCGAGTTCGAGGACGCCGGCCAGCTCGGTTTCCACGGCTATGGCATTGGTGGGGCGATTGAGAAGCAGAATCTGGGCCTGATCTGCGGTTGGGTCAATGACGAGCTTCCCGACGACCGCGCCCGCCACCTACTGGGAATCTCGGAGCCGGACGATATTTTCGCCGCTGTCGGGGCCGGTGCCGACACCTTTGACTGTGTGGCTCCGACCAGGCTTGCCCGCCGTGGTGGTGTGTACACGCTCGATGGCCGGATGACCTTGACCAATGCCCGTTTCAAGAACGACTTCCGCCCCGTGGACGCGGAGGTGCCCTCCTACACGTCGCTGAATTATTCCCGGGCCTACCTGCATCATTTGTTGAAGGCCAAGGAGTATCTGGCCGGCACGCTGTGCACGATTCACAACCTGTTTTTCATGGTCAAGCTGGTGGAGAACATTCGCGCTGCAATCCTGGAGGACCGGTTCTTCGAGTACCGCGATGAGTTCATGGGCCGCTACTACGCCAATGGCGGCCGCGCGGTGGGGAATTAGCGGCTGAGGACTGGGGTGGGGCTAGACTTCTAGCTTTTCGCACTTCACGACAGCCATGTCACCTCGTGCCAGCTGTGGAGGTGGCATGAGGTGACACCCGTGTCGTGAAGTGGAACTTGGGCCCGGGGACCTCAAAACTAGACCTAGCTCTACTGCGCGAGGCAGTCTCAACCGGCATCATGGAGGGCATGATCACGGTTGAACGACTCAGCAAGAAGTACGGCTCGAAATTAGCCGTCGATGACCTGTCCTTCACCGTTCCCGACGGTGTAGTGACAGGTTTTCTCGGCCCAAACGGCTCCGGCAAGTCCACCACCATGCGCTGCATGCTGGGCCTCGATGCCCCGACCACGGGCCAGGCCTTGTTCACCGGGACGGATTCACAGGGCAACACCTACAGCAACCAGCCCTTTTCCACGCTGAAGAATAAGCCCAGCGTCGCGGGCGCAATCCTGGATGCGACGTGGCACAACAAGGCTCGTTCGGGTCGTGCTCATCTGCGGGCCCTCGCCCGCGGCGCCGGCATCCCCGACACCCGTGTGGAGGAGTGCCTCGAGCAGGTCGGTATGACCGAGGCGGCGAAGGACAAGGTCGGCGGCTATTCGCTGGGTATGAAGCAGCGTCTGGGAGTGGCGGCGGCTCTGCTCGGCAAGCCGCAGCATCTGATCTTGGATGAGCCGGTCAACGGCTTGGACCCGGAAGGCGTCTCGTGGATGCGCCACACCATCAAGGCCCTGGCAGCACAGGGCTGCGCTGTTCTCGTGTCGTCGCACCTCCTTTCCGAGATGCAGCTCACCGCCGACCGCATTGTCGTCATCGGTCGCGGCCGCATGATCGGCGAGTACACCATGGACGAATTCCTCGCCGACGGCACGGTCGTCGAAGTTGAGGTCGATGATCCGGCTCGGCTGCTGCAGGCGTTGGGGCCGGTGGCGCGTGGGGTTGACGTCGATAAGCAATTGCGCATTCCGCTTTACGACGGCATCAGCGAGCAGCAACTCCGCCGCGACATTGCGGCTGCTGCCCTGCGTGAGGGGCTGCTGGTGACGCGGTTGAACACGAAGCGCGACAACCTAGAGGAAAAGTTCCTGGCTGCGACCCAGGAATCGCAGGAGTACCGCGCGCAGGCGATTGGGCAGTAGGGGAGTGACTGAGATGAGTTTTGGAAATGCTTTGCGGTCGGAATGGACGAAGCTAGCCAGCCTGCGCGGTACGTGGGTGTATGTGGTGCTGTTGGTCGGCTCGATAGCTGGGCCGATGGTGGCTTTCAGCATGGCGGCCGACGTTGGTGCGACAGCTGATTGGGAATTGCTGCTGTTGGGGACGGTGATCTTCAACATGATCGTGATTGCCTTTGGCGGCTCCACCCTGGCGGGTGAGTACAACGATCAGATGAATGCGCATGCGTTCTTGACGCAGGATCGAAGGAGTTTGTGGCTGGCCGCGCGGATGACGCTGACGCTTGTGTTGATTGCTGCCTGTTGGGTCATCGGTGTAGCTATTGCCTGGTTGGCAGTGACAGTTTCGCCGCGCGTGGAGTTCGAGGGCGGTGACGCTGCCACGGACATGCTCGCCGGAGTGCTTGGCTTTGTCGTGTTTGGGCTGATCGCGATGTCGCTGGGAGTGTTGACGCGCTCGCGCGTGGCCGCGGTCGCCATCCCGCTGGTGTGGATCCTGGTGGTGGAAAGCATGCTGGAGTTCGCGGCGCTGGCGTATGCGATTTTCCGGCCACTGTGGCTGGTCACGCCGGGGGCGC
>NZ_KV836272.1:1259622-1264700 GCF_001838295.1 Corynebacterium sp. HMSC074C04 | reverse complement strand
CATTCAGCAGTTGTCAACGCAGCTGGGAGGTCTGATGGCAAACCCGGAGAATCCACGTACTGGCTTTGAAGCCGGGATGACGCAGCCGATGTGGTTCAACATCGTGGTGCTGGTGGCCTGGATCGTTGTGGCTGTTGGCATTGCTCATTGGGCCAATGCCAAGCGGGATGTGAAGTAGAAAAACAAAAAGTGCCGCGACTACTCGCATCTCAGGCGAGGTCGCGGCACTTTTTTCGTCGTTAAGCGGGAACGTGAGTGTCGTAGTAGCCTTCGCGGCGCTTGACCCACGCGATGACGGCGTAGGTGATTGGCATGACTACGATTTCGACCGCGGTCTTCCAAATGAAGCCGACGATGACGTAGTTGACGAAGGTGCCCCAGGTGTCGATGCCGATTGCGGTGGCGGCGATGGAGCAGAAGATGAGCGTATCGACGAACTCACCAACCACAGTCGAGCCCATCAGGCGCGCCCAGAGCGCCTTTTCGCCAGTGCGCTTCTTAATGGCGTTGAGCGACCAGGCGTTGAGCAGCTGACCGACGACATAACCGGCCAGACCTGCGAGAACAAGCTGCGGGACGGTGCCCAGCACAGTGGCGAATGCTTCCTGATTTTCATACCACGGTGCCGCTGGGAGCTTGATGGCGGCAAAGAAGCAGAGCATTGCGCCGGCGAGGATGGCAAACCCGGTCCACACGGTGCGGCGGGTGGCTTTGTAGCCGTAGCACTCGGAAAGCACGTCGCCGATGACGTAGCTCAAGGGGAAGAGGAAGAAGGCACCGTCGGTGGCCAGGCCGAAGATTTCCACGCCCTTGGTGGCGGTGATGTTGGAGACAATCAGCACGCCGATGAAAATAGCCGTGAACATCGGGTACAGCGATTTCGGTACCGGGATGTGGCGTGGCGTGTGTGCTGCGGATTCGGACTTAGTTGCGTTCTCGGGCGCGTGCGAGGTGCTCACAGCGGCAGCCTCGGCGTTGCCCGGCCCAGACTTGGGCAGGTTTTCGTTATTTGTCACGGGAGGGAATGTTACCTGCCGCTTAGTGCTCCAAGCGAGCGCCGATGAAGTCTTCGAGGCCGACTTTGCCTTCTGCCGTGAGTTCGAGTCCGCGGGAATTGGGGATTGGGGTCAACCAACCCTTTGAAATGAGGCCACGCAGGAGCGCGGCGCCGAGCGATCCGGCCAGGTGAGAGTCGGCGTGTGTCCAGTCCTTGCAGAGGAACGCTGTCTTCCTGCTTGCGTCGAGGCTGGATAGGCCAGTGCCGAGGTAGGCGAAGCATTTCTCGGCGTTGGGGCCAAAGGTGACGTCCCCGGCGTCGGTGATGAGTGCTTCTTTGGCGAAAAGGGCCCGAGTGAGTTGTACTCCGAGGGATCCTGCTAGGTGGTCGTAGCAAGACCGGGCGAAGGTAACTGCTGGTTGGTGCTCTGGGATGGGTGCGGCAGTGTCGGCGCCGGCAGCCTGGAAAAGATTGGCAATTACCTGGCGTATTGAGGGGTTAGCGATGGAGTAGGTCGCGCTCTTCCCTTGTCGCTCGACATCGACAATTTCGGCTTCGCGGAGGCGTCGAAGATTGTTGGACAGCGTCGATTCGGCGATGTTGGTGGACTCGGCGAGGCTGCGCACGCGAGTCGGACCATTTTTGAGGAGATACTCCAGGATTGCCAGGCGCACGGGAGACGAGCATTCCGCGGCGATTGCGGCTGCCTGCTCGAAGTACGTGCGCTGTTTCATGGTGTTAGCGAATCACTTTGCGGTGTTCGAAGCAAGTTACCGTACGCGGAAGAATGGACTGAAACGGAGTTTTAGTGCTGTTTCAAACGTGAGGCTAGATTGATTTCACCAAACCTCTAGCCGTACAACACATTCTGTGAAATCATACTTTTCATGAACAGAAAGTATGGACGGAGGTGGAAATGTCGGGTGAAGTTCAAGCTAATGTTCGAGATGGAGCAGCGCTAGCGCTTGGGCTGGTCATCGTAGTAATTGGAAGTACGATGCCCTCCGGTCTATATGCCTTATACCAGCATGATTGGGGTTTGAGCGCCAACAAAACGGTAGTTGTCTTTGCATGCTATGCGGTGGGTGTAGTGGTCACGCTCACATACGGACATTTGTCAGACTCGCTGGGGCGAAAGCCGATCGCACTAGTCAGTATGGCGCTGTCATTGGCATCAACCCTGATGTTTCTGGCGGCGGGGTTAGTCGATTCACATGAAATGGTTCTATATGCCGCTCGAGTGATTTCAGGATTCTCAGTCGGTCTCGCAACGGGATCATTTACTGCCTTGTTGCAGGAGAAATTGCTCACGCATATCGGCGCGCTCACAAGTACGGTGGCGGTCTCTGGGGCATTAGCTTTAGGTCCGTTGTACTCGGCTGTGGTAGCCAGGTTCTCATCGGCACCACTACAAATGCCGTATTGGATTTACGCAGCGCTCACCGTGGTGTCGATGGTTGGTGTCGCGCGCGTGCGGGAGCGTAGCTGCGAGAGAAATTCGGTGAGCTGGCGGCCGCAGTTTGGTGTGGCTCGGGATGTGATTCGAGTTTTCATTCCGGGAGCGTTAGCGATTGGCTGTGCGTATGGAGTCAACGGTCTCTTCCAGTCCGTAGTTCCGCTGGCTGCGAAGGATATGGGCTTCGATACGCAGCTAAAGATTGCGTCGATTACGGCCTTGATGCTCGGAGTATCGGCAGTGACTCAGGTGATGCTCGGGCGGAGGGCGCAGCGGGTCTCGTATCCGGTGGGGTTGGTGATTCTCGCGCTCGGGCTGGGTGGCGTAACACTGAGCTTGTTTAGCTCAACTGCTGTTTTGCTGGTTATTGCAACCGTTATCTGTGGTGTCGGCCAAGGACTCTCTTTCAAGTACTCTCTGCTGCGGGTTTCGGAAGCGGCACGTGGAAAAGATCTTGCTGCGACTGTTTCCAGCTACTACATCGTGGGCTACGTGGGAACGGCAGTTGGCCCGCTCGCAGCGGGGCTAAGCGGTGGAAGTAGAGCGATAGTCGGAATCGTGTGTATTGCATTCGCGGTCGTAGCTGTAGTGGTTGCGGTGATGGGTAGTCGAGAAGTCAGATTGGAGAAAAATGAAGTCGTATGAAATATTCCTTGAACGAGCAACCGAAGAATTCGGCAATATAAGCTGCAAAGAAAGCTCGATTGAATTTTCGAGAGAAGTATGTCGAATAGTAGGACGCATGGGGTGGGCTGGGCTTTCTATTCCTGTAGATTTTGGCGGTGCGGGTGCATCTCATGTAGAACGTCTATTTTCAATCCAGGCTTCGTCTCACTGTGATCCAAGTATCGGCGTTTTAGTGCAGTCCGTTCAGTTAGGATTAGCAGTATTCTTAAATGCGAGCAAGGAGCAGAAACAAGAATGGTTACCACCGCTGTGTAGCGGAGAGAAAATTTCCTCAATTTGCTTAACAGAGCCCGTATCCGGGTCGAATCTTGCGAAAATGGAGACACGGATACTTAAAGGGGCGATGGAGTCTTCCTTAGTGGGGAAGAAGGATTTTATCGTTAACTCGCATATAGCAGATGTGCATGGTGTTGTTGCTAGAAATGTTAATGGATCGGTAGGCGATAAGTTTTTTGCAGTTATTGTGCCGGCTGATTCGCGGAATATTCAGGCGGGAAACACGTATTTATTGCCGGGGCTTGAAGGAGTTAATATTGGAAGTGTTGAATTCGTTGATGGTTGCAGTGTGACCAATAACAATATCCTCTCCGACAAAGATGGATTGGAGGTAGCTCATCGTTCGATAACGCTGTTCGGAAAGCTCAACTTGGCAGCAGTTGCTTTGGGAATTCAGCAGAAGGCGTTGGATATTACCAAGGCATATCTAAGATCTGAAACGGGTAAGTTAAAAAACCTATCTCAAAAAAGTGCGATCCGTGGACTGCTTGGCAATGTCAATCGCCGATTTGTTATTTCAAACGCAGCGTGCGTTTCTGCAGCGGCTAGCTTAGATCGCGGAACGCCCAATGAGCCGCTAATCCTCGCAGCGAAAACCGAATCTGTTAACAGTGCAATTGCGACTGTAGTTGACTGCATGAACGTGCTTGGAGCGCGTGGCGGGCTGGTCGAAACTGGATTAACTGATTTGCTTTTAGCTGCAACTCAGATTCAGTATCCCGCTGGTACAGCAAGTGTAAATAATAAACGCCTAGCTGATGACTGCTTAGGTGCTTATAGAGAGGTAGGGTTATGGTAAAAAGTATTCTTGAAAAAACCTATGCTTTTAGGTATACAATCCCCGAAGGTAAGACAGTTCCCGATTTGTATCCCGACGAGGACGAATTTGCCTCAATGCCTCCGATATTTGCAACGGGTTTTACGGTGGGATTGTTGGAACTTGCCTGTATTAAGCACCTTGATTCTGAAAAACTATTGAACCCAGGAGAGATGAGCTTGGGGTTCGGTGTGAATATACGTCACACGGCTCCATGCACTGAGGGGGTTGAGCTTGAGGTGCGTGCAAAATGCATCATGCAGGCCAGAAATCGCTTTAAATGGGAAGTGTCTGCAACACTGGGTGAGCTAGTGATTGCCACTGGTGTCCATGAGCGGGTCTGCGTTAACAGGGACGTATTTACAAACGAGGTAGACAGAAGCATGAGTCTATATGGCGGTAAAACCCTGCGTGATGGACTTTAATCGCTAATTCCATTGCGGGATTCCAGTGAAGTGCGTTCAGCATATTTGGCGTTATTCTCGACCTATGTTTGGCTTCGCTCTTCAACCACATCAGAGACCTCCCACCGGCCGCTACGCCCCTTCGCCGACCGGTCGGCTGCACCTGGGAAACCTGCGCACCGCAGTGCTGGCCTGGGCGCACGCCCGCGCGCAGGGTGGCCGCTTCATCGTGCGTATCGAAGATATCGACCGCCAGCGCTCCCGCCCCGAGTATGAGGCGCAGCAGCTCGCCGATCTCGAGGCCATCGGCATCGACTGGGATGGCACGCCGGTCCGCCAGTCCGAACGCTCTGAGCTGTATGAATCCGCACTTGTCGACCTCACTCAGCGCGGCCTGACTTATCCCTGCTTCTGCACGCGCCGCGAAATCCTCGCCGCCTC
>NZ_KV836272.1:1243468-1259522 GCF_001838295.1 Corynebacterium sp. HMSC074C04 | reverse complement strand
TCCGCGCCCCATGGCGTGCCAGGTCAGTATCCCGGCACGTGCCGTTCGCTTGACGACGAGCACCTCTCCGCGAAGAAGGCCGAATTTGCGGCGGCTGGGAGAAGGCCGTCGTTACGCCTGAAATCACAGGTGTGTGAGGGGACTGCGACCGATGAGCTGCATGGCGAGATTACCGCCCCGATCGATGACTTTGTCCTCCAGCGTGCCGATGGCATGTGGGCCTACAACCTCGCGGTCGTCGTCGATGATGCCGAGCAGGGTGTGACCGAGGTTGTGCGTGGCGATGATCTGATGTCCTCCGCCCCGCGCCAGGCGTACTTGGCTGGTCTTTTGGGGTATGCGACGCCTTCGTTCGTGCACGTTCCACTGGTGGTGAACTCTAAGGGGCGCCGGTTGTCCAAGCGTGATGGCGACGTGACTCTCGGCGAGGTGCCCGCGGATGCAGCGCAGCGGTGGATTCTGGGTTCGCTGAGTGGCGGTGGCGGTAACGGCAGTGATGGTGGCGATGGTAGTGATGGCGGCGCAGAACTTGACTCCATCGCTGACCTCCCGGAAGCTCTGCGTGCGGGTCTGGAAATTCCTCGCGGACAGGTGATTTTCTAGGGCCCGCCGAGAACTACGGCTAGTGCATACGTTAGGGGCAAGAGTGCGAAAGCAACTAGTGCCGTCGTAATTACCAAACCGTTTGACCGGGCTTTTAGCGCTGTTAGGAAGCCGATTAGGCCGAATCCGAAGACTCCGACAGAGAGGGGTATTGTCCAGGCATCGGAGAGTGCAGTGCTGACGAAAAACAGTCCAATGTAGCAAGTCAAGGCTAAGAGGAGTGTGGCAGCGGCGAGATTGTGGAAGCGATTCATCCTGGTGTCCTACTTCTCTATTCTCGTTGTTTGCATAGTTTATCCAGCACATTAATCGGGTTGGCGCTGCCTAGAGTGTGGTTCGCGCCGGGGTCTAGCTCGAGAAAAGCCACCGCACTCTCACTTTGACTTCGTTACCCTCGGGACATGCCTACTCTTCTTGTCGTCCACCATTCCCCAACCCCGCTCCTGCAGGAAGTCTTAAGCCACGTGCTCGAGGGCGCCAACGATCCCGCGCTAGAGGGCGTGGATGTCAAGGTCGTCGAGGCTCTCGATGCCACCATCGACGACCTGACCAGTGCTGACGCCATTCTGCTCGGCACCTCCGCCAACTTCGGTTACATCTCCGGCGCGCTGAAGCACTTCTTCGACACCACCTTCCGGGAGGCGCAGGAAGCCACTAAGGGGCTGCCATTTTCCTACTGGATCCGCGGCGGTTTCGACACCACCGGCGCGGAAAATGCCATGAAAACCATCACGACCGGCTACAAGTGGGAGCTTGCGGCCGAACCCGTCGTGTTTGTCGGTTCGCTTGACGACGAGATCTCCGACCGCCTGGTAAATCTCGGTGGCACCATGGCTGCACAAATCTTGGGTTGATTGAACAATTGGTATCAATGTTGTGAAATAATGGTCCCATGAATGATTCAGGGACACAGGGGTCGCAAGTGACGTCGTCAAGCAAGCCCATGATGAGTCTGCTGGGGCCTGCGTTTGTGGCGGCGATTGCCTACGTGGACCCCGGAAATGTGGCTGCGAACCTGTCTGCGGGGGCTAGCTACGGGTATCTGCTGCTGTGGGTGCTGGTGGTGTCCAACCTCATGGCGATGGTTGTGCAGTACCTGTCGGCGAAGTACGGCCTGGTGACGGGGCGGTCGCTGACCGCAGGCGTTGCCGACCGCTTTGGTTCGAACCGGCCGGGGCGACTGGCGTACTGGGTGCAGGCCGAGATTGTGGCGGCAGCGACGGATGTGGCGGAAATTATTGGTGGTGCCACGGCGCTGTATCTGCTTTTCGGAACGCCGATGCTGCTTGGCGGCGTCATTGTCGGCGTGGTCTCGCTGGGGCTGTTGCTGCTGCAGGGTGGGCGTTCGCAACGCACTTTTGAAGGCGTGATTGTGGCGTTCCTGCTGGTCATTACGGTGGGGTTCCTGGCCGGGCTGTTTGTCACGGGCTTGAGTCTCGGGGAGATGGCCAGCGGAATTCTGCCACGCTTCCAGGGTGCGCACACCGTGGTACTGGCGGCGTCCATGTTGGGTGCGACCGTGATGCCGCATGCGGTCTACCTGCACTCCGGGCTGGTGCGCGACCGCGAGTACAAGGTGGAAGATGATGCCTCGCTGCGCCAACACCTGCGTGCCACGCGTATCGATGTATTCGGTGCGCTCGTGCTGGCTGGGTCGGTGAATATTGGCATGCTGTGTCTCGCAGCCGAAGCACTTCCGGGAGTGGAGGGGACCGACTCCATCGAAGGCGCGCACGCCGCCGTGACCAGCGCGCTCGGCCCTGTAGTGGGCGTGCTTTTTGCGGTTGGGTTGTTGGCCTCCGGGCTGGCGTCGTCCTCCGTCGGCTGCTACGCCGGCGACCTGATTATGCGCGACCTACTGAAGGTGCACGTGCCGATGCTGGTGCGCCGCATAGTCACCATCATTCCGGCGCTGCTCATTATCGCCAGCGGCGTGGAGCCGACGTGGGCGCTGGTGCTCAGCCAGGTGGTGCTGTCGATTGGTATCCCGTTTGCGCTGGTTCCGCTGGTGCGCATGACCTCCTCGCATGCCGAGATGGGTATCTGGGCCAACACCCCGCTACTGCGCCGGGTCGCGTGGGTTATCTGCGGACTCATCATCGCGCTCAACGTGGCGCTGGTGGTTCTGGTGCTGATGGGGAAGGGGTAGTCAGCGGGCGAGGTGGAAGGCGGTAGCTTTCGGGAGTGGAAGGTGGGGGCTTCGTCGTAAAGCGTGCGGGAGATGGTAGACAAAGCTGTCTAGTTGGTGTTAGGGTGGGCGACACGATCACAAGATATCGACGAGAAATGGCCTTTGACAGCGTCGATAGGCAACCGCCCGATTCGCGGACCCGGTGCCCCAAAGGAAGATCAGCCCCACAGACCGCCTGCGGGGAAGAGCGAATAGGAGCGCCAAATGCACACCACAATCAGCGACGTCCACATCATCCACCTCAGCCGTCACACCGCTGACCTCCTCGTTGACAGTCGGCCCGTCGCCATCCGGCTGCAAGAAGCCGACATCGACCCCCACTCCCGGAATCTCGTCCAACTCCCCGTCGACCCCGCCTTCTACGCCACCCTCCGCGGCCAACAACGCGCCGACTACCTCAGCGCCCACGTCCGCGACGGCGTACGCTACGGTCGCATCCTCTGGCATGAGCTTGACGACGGCCGCCACTTCCTCACCATCCCCACCGTCGGTGGCTACCACGTGCACCAGGTCTTTGAAGTCCGCCGCAGCCGTGAGGGAGTGTGGAGTCGGCACTGAGCTTGGTGCAGTGAGCTTCGCGTGATGGATGCGGCATTGCGTGGATGAGCGCGGCGCGTGCATGAGCGTGGTGATGAGCGCGGCGCGGATGCGAGCGGGAAACTCTCCGCCTAGCCTTGGGATATGCAGGTACGAGACTCCGCAACACCCCCGTTCTGGCCCACCGAAGGCGAAGGCGATTTCTACACCGACGCCGCCGCAGCCGTCGACCGGCTCACCGAAATCCACCGAGCGGGAATGGCCTACCTAATCGAGCAGTACACCGCCGCCACTAACGGAAATTCCGGGAGTGGGCCGGTGCGCGCCTACTACCCCGAACTACGCTTCACCGTCCCAGCCGGCAGCGCCGTCGAGGATGTCGACCCCTCCCTGTCACACGGCTTCGTCGACCGCCCGGGAGTGTACGCCACCACCATCACTCGCCCGGTGATGTTCCGCACCTACCTCATAGAGCAAATCACCGACCTGCTCACCAACCACGGCGGCGAAGTTGAGGTGCGCGTCTCCGACCAGCCCATCCCACTCCGGATGTGCCGCGGCTTCGATGCGGCCGCCGAGGAAGCGGCGAGGAGGGAAGGGGCGTCGGCAAGCATGTTGGCGGCAGTGGAGAAAACGTTTACCCCCATCGACTCCGCCTGCATCGACGACACCATCGCCGACGGTGAAGCCGATTACCTGGGCCTTCTCGTCAAACCCTTGAGCCTCTTTACCGCCCAGCGCATCGACCTCGCCCTCCAGCGCCTTGAGCACTACACCGGGTCGCACGCCGCAAACATCCAGCGCTTCGTACTGTTCACCAACTACCAGCTGCACACCGACGTGTTCCTCGAATATGCCGCCACCCTCACTCCCGGAAATCCGCACGGGTACACGGCGCTGGTGTGCCCGGGTGGGAAGCGCTACGACATCGGCGCCATCCCCACTCCCGGAATTTGCCGTGAGCACGCGCACGCCTCGCAGATGCCGGCGTACCACCTGCTTCGCGACGACAAATGCGGCATCACCATCATCGACATCGGTGTCGGCCCCTCCAATGCCAAAACCATCACCGACTGCCTCGCCGTCACGCGCCCGCACTGCTGGATGATGGTCGGACACTGCGCCGGCCTCGACGGCCGCATGCGCATCGGCGACATGATTCTCGCCAACGGTTACGACCGCGCTGACGGAGTCCTCGATAACTACGTGCCCCTGGAAAAGCCCATCCCGCCGATTGCGGAAATTCAGCTCGCCGTCACCAACGCGCTCGCCCGCGTCTCCGGGCTTTCCGGCGACGAACTGAAAAAGCGCCTGCGCACCGGCACCGTGCTGTCGACCTCCGATCGCAACTGGGAGTGGCGCTCCCAGACCGACCTCTACCGGGAGCTGCAGAAATCCACCGCCATCGGCGTCGAAATGGAATCCGCCACCATCGCCGCCAACGGCTACCGCTTCCGCGTGCCCTACGGCGCGCTGCTCAGCGTCTCCGACATGCCACTGCACGACAAACCCAAACTCCCGAAATCTGCCCGCGAGTTCTACCAATCCTCCAAGGAGGAGCACCTCATGGCCGCCGTGCGCGCGTGCGAGGACATGGCCACCGCTCCCGACACCCTCCACTCCCGGAAGTTGCGTCGGCCGGTGGGAGAGGTTGCGTTCCGGTAGGGCACTTTCGGGAGTGCGTCGTCAAGCCCGTTTGTGCAGATTGTGCATGCTTTACGACGGCTGTGGACAACGCCAAAAAGCGATTGGAGCCGTCCCCTCCCGGACGCTAGCCTTAGCCCCATGACGACATTGGGACTGCTCAGCGCGCTGGCGACACGGGGGATTGACGTGCTCGCCGACCTGCGCGCCGCACTCCCGGAAAAATCCACCGGGCACCGGGAGTTGGCGGCCAGCATCGGCTTCGACCCCTTCCGGCTCAAGCGCCTGCTGCGTTGCGCCGAGCGGCTGTTCGGCACCGTCGAGAAGGATGTTGATGTCGAATCCCGCGACAAAGCCGTCGCGATTGCCCGGGAGCTAAAGCTGTCGCTGGACACGGTCATGCAGATCGACAAGCGCTCCGGGCAGCTCAACAATGTCGAAATCCGGGAGTACTACCGCCTGGACTTCACCCGCGCCGCCGCGGCCTACGACTTCGAGGGCCTCGACACCTACATGCGGACCAAGGTCAAGGAGCTCAACCGCACCGACGAGCCGCCGCAGCACCTGCGCGCCCACGTCTCCCGGAATCCGGACATTCGCGGGATGAAGCACCTGCAGGTCACCGGTCCGGCGAACATGATTGACGACCTGGTCGCGCCGCTGACCGTGCGTGCAGCCGAAATCGCCAAAGCGCACGAGGACTACACCCGGGATCGGTGCGTCGGTCAAGCGCTGGCAGAGCGCCTGGCGCACGGGTCGGAAGGGCCGCTTGACGACGTCGATAAGCTCCGTTACCAGCCCGCGCTCATCGTAACCGCGCAAGACATCGTGGAGTACAGCCCGCGGTTTGCGGCGACCTCCAACGGCTCCGTCCTCACTCCCGGACAATTCGTCGAGGCGCTGCTCGCAGACACCGGCTGGGTGCTGGTCTACGACGAGCACAACACGCCGACCGACCTACTCCCGATGCACAACCCGCGCCTGGCGACGGAGGAGCAGCGCATTGCGATGATCCTCGACAACCCCATCTGCGCGTGGCCCGGGTGCCCGCGCCCCGCCCACGCCGGGCAGGCCCATCACCTGGTCGCCAGGAAAAACGGGGGCGCCACGACCATGGAAAACATGGTTATGACCTGCAAAGAGCACAACGCCGCCAACGATGACGACAGGCAAGGCCTCAACGGGCACCTCGAGCGTGACGACGGCTCCGGCGCGGTCTACCGTCACCCGCCGTCTCCGCACGCGCCGCCCGAATTCAACCTTGCCTTCCCGACAGCTCTCGCGGGGCGGGCCTACTCGGGCTACCGTCAGCGCGAATAGCTTTACATATATACCCGTAGGGGGTATATGTTGGGGTATGGCTAATCAAACTTTTACTGTTACTGGCATGACATGCGGGCACTGCGAGGCGTCGGTGCGGGAGGAAGTCTCTGAACTCCCGGGAATCACCGATGTCCAGGTTGACCGCTCCCGGAATTTCCTCTCCGTGACTTCGGAGGCAGACATCGACACCGCTGCCGTAATCGCAGCAGTGGATGAAGCTGGCTACAAGGCGGTCGCAAACTAACCCCCCAAAAAAAGAGGAAAGTAGATGTCCGAGCAGCAACTTCTCACTCTTGATATCCCCGTCGGCGGGATGACGTGTGCGTCGTGCGCAAACCGTATTCAACGCAAGCTGAACAAACTTGATGGAGTTAACGCGAGCGTGAACTATGCGACCGAGAAGGCGCATGTGGAGGCGCCGGCGGACATCAACCCGCAGCAACTCATCGACACGATCGTGGCGGCAGGTTACACCGCTGAGCTTCCGCAGGAGGAGTCCGAACAGGAACCGGAAGCTGCTCCCGAAGAAAAAGACCGGGAGCTGCAGGACCTGCGCAATCGCGTCGTCGGCGCTGTCATCCTCACGGTTCCCGTCATCGCGATGTCGATGATTCCTGCCCTCCAATTCACTAATTGGCAGTGGCTGTGCCTCACGCTCTCGGCGCCGGTCTTTGTGTGGGCCGGCTGGCCGTTCCATCGCGCGACGCTGAAGAACCTGCGTCATGGTGAAGTCACCATGGACACGCTGATCACCATGGGTACGACCGCCTCGTTCCTCTGGAGCGTCTGGGCGTTGTTCTTCGGGCGCGCCGGGCTGCCGGGGCTTAAGCACGAGTTCCACTTAACGGTCACTCCCGGCGATGCTGATATGAACATCTACCTCGAGGCGATGGCCGGCATCATCATGTTTGTGCTGCTCGGTCGTTATTTCGAGAAGCGTTCTAAGCGCAATGCTGGTCAGGCGCTCCGGGAGTTGATGAAGCTCGGCGCCAAGGAGGTCTCCGTTCTCGAAAGTTCGGGAGTGGAGAAGCGGCTGCCCGTGGAACAGCTCCGCCCGGGAGTGGTGTTCGTCGTTAGGCCTGGTGAGAAGATCGCGACGGATGGCGTTGTCGTGGAGGGCGCGTCGGCGGTGGATGCGTCGATGCTGACCGGCGAGCCGATGCCTGTCGAGGTCGGCCCTGGCGATGAGGTGACGGGGGCGACGATTAACACGTCTGGGCGGTTGCTCGTGCGGGCGACGCGCGTGGGCTCGGAGACGCAGTTGGCGCAGATGGCGGCGATGGTCGAGGCGGCGCAGACGGGCAAGGCACCGGTGCAGCGGCTAGCGGACCGGGTTTCGGGAGTGTTCGTGCCCGCCGTCATCGCGATCGCCGCGGTCACGCTCGGTGGGTGGTTACTCACGGGGCACGGCGCGAGTGAGGCGGTCACGGCTGCGGTCGCCGTGCTCATCATCGCGTGCCCGTGTGCGCTTGGCTTAGCGACGCCCACAGCGCTCCTGGTCGGCACGAGTGAAGGTGCCAAGGCGGGTGTGTTGTTGCGCGGCCCGGAGGTGCTGGAGTCGGCGCGGAAGGTCGACACGGTTGTGCTGGATAAGACCGGCACGGTGACTACGGGTGTGATGGAGGTGACGGAGGTTCCTCCCACTCCCGAAAATCTGGTGCCGCTTGCCGCTTCGGTGGAAGCGGCGTCGCACCACCCGATTGCGCAGGCGATTGTGCGTGCGGCGGATCCGGATTCCCTACTCCCGGTTTCTGATTTCCGGGATATTCCGGGAGTGGGGGTTGAGGGCACCGTAGACGGCCACCGCATCGAGGTCGGCCGCTCCGGGGAAAATTCCGGGAGTGGGGGGACGGTGGTTGCGGTGCGCCGCGACGGCGAGCTCCTGGGCACGTTGGAGGTGTCGGATTCGGTGAAGCCGACGTCGGCGGCTGCGGTCGCGAAATTCCGGGAGTGGGGAGTGCGGCCGATTCTGCTGACCGGCGACGCCGCCGGCCCTGCGTTTCGCGTTGCGGATAAGGTCGGTATTGCTCGCGAGGACGTGATTTCGGGAGTGATGCCGGAGGATAAGGTCGCGATGATTGAGAAGTTGCAGGCCAGCGGCGCGTCCGTGGCGATGGTCGGCGATGGCATTAATGATGCTGCGGCTCTTGCGCAGGCGGATTTGGGCATGGCGATGGGCACGGGCACCGATGTGGCGATGGAGGCCGCGGATATCACGCTGGTGCGTGGTGATTTGTTGGCGGCTGCGGATGCGCTGCGGTTGTCTCGCCGGACGCTCCGCACGATTCGGTCAAATCTTTTTTGGGCGTTTTTCTACAACGTTTTGGCAATTCCTGTCGCCGCACTGGGGTTGTTGAATCCGATGTTGGCTGGCGCTGCAATGGCGTTTTCGTCGGTTTTTGTGGTCGGCAACAGTCTGCGTCTGCGCGGTTTTTCTCCGAGTCAACTAGATAATCAAAAGGAGTAACTCATGAGTGAGTCTTGTTGTTCGTCGCAATTGCATTCGCTTGACGACGGTTCTTGCTGTCATGACACCACTGATCCCGGTTATCTCTCGGAGAAGCGGCGTTATGAGTCCCGTATTCGTCGCATTGAGGGGCAGGTTCGTGGCATTGGTCGGATGATTGAGAACGAAGAGTACTGTATCGATGTTTTGACCCAGATTTCGGCGGTGAATTCGGCGTTGAAGTCGTTGGCGTTGACTCTTCTGGATGCTCACCTTCATCACTGCGTGGTGCATGCGGCTGAGGGCGGCCCGGAGGAGTTGGATGCCAAGCTGGAGGAGGCCTCGGCGGCAATCGCTCGGCTGGCTAAGTAACTCCCGGAAAAATTCCGGGAGTGGGGTGGCCGTCGTGAAGCGAAACGGCGGTCAGCGGTCGGTGGTCGGGTGCCGTCTTTTGCTTTCGGTTGTTGGTTGCACTGGTGGTGTCGATAGTGCCACTTGAATTCTACGTTTCCCCTGTTCGTCGGCGTGTTTTGGGAAAATCGGATTTGTTGGGTAGTCTTTAACGACGTTGGAGGATTCGACTAGCGGCCTATGTCACACGCCTGGAACGCGTGCGGGAGTCACATCCCTCGTGGGTTCAAATCCCACATCCTCCGCAGATTGAAAACCCCCGGTTATCGCCGGGGGTTTTCTTATGTTTTCAGCCATATACGCCACTCCGGAGTACAGTTAGTTTTGTACGTCGAAGCACGGAGTGGTCATTATGTTTAATAAGCGCCCGAGAATCCGAAGAGCCGGTCGCGACCGTACAGGTGCTCGTTTCGGCTCTTTAGGTTCTGGCCGGAAATTACGAGCTGCCATCGCGGCGGTGTCGGCTGTATCGCTCGCCACGCTGGTGGCGGGTTGTGGTTCGGAGGCTCAGCAGGATTCGGCGCCGGTACTGCGGATTATGGGTCCGGCGGATGGTTCGGATCAGTATGCGCAGGCGGCGCAGAAGTGCTCGGATGCGTCGGGCGGGAAGTATCGCCTGGAGTATGACATTTCGGCGAAGCAGACTGATGATCAGCGTCTTCAGTTGGCTCGTCGCATTGTGGGCGGGGATTCCTCGTTCGACATTATGGGCCTTGATGTGACGTGGACTCCGGAGTTCGCGGAGGCGGGCTGGGCGCTCCCACTCCCGGAAGATATGGCCGAGCGCGTTACGGAGGGTACCCTGTCGGGTCCGTTGGACACTGCGACGTGGCAGGATCAGCTCTACGGGGCGCCGTTGAATACGAATACGCAGCTCCTGTGGTACCGAAAATCGCTGGTAGATGGCCCGCCGAAGACGTGGGATGACTTAATCGCGACGGGGGAGAGGCTCGCCGATGAGGGCAAGGCGTCGATGATTGGCGTCCAGGCTGCCCAGTTTGAGGGCTCGGTGGTGTGGCTCAATTCGATGACAGCGTCGGCGGGCGGTCAGCTAGTCGCACCGGATGGGCAGTCGGTCACAATTGCGGATAACGATGCCGCGGAGCGCGCCTTGAGCACCATGCATCGCGTGGCCACGGCGAAGGGGCATGACCCGTCGATTTCGCAGTCGGATGAGAACCAGGCTCGTCTGGCATTCGACCGCGGCGATGCATTTGCGCAGGTGAATTACCCATTCGTGTATGCCGGTGCGAAGGAGAAGGCGGAGTCGGGAAATCAGGTGGCCAAGGAGGTCTTCGAGGACATGGCCTGGACCACCTACCCGGCGATGGATGAGGGCACACCGGCGCAAGTCACGATTGGTGGGCTTAACCTTGCGGTGCCGTCGACGTCGAAGCACCCGGAGCTCGCTTTCGAGGCCATCGACTGCCTGCGCAATGAGCAAAACCAGCTCAACAACGCGTTGAAGGGTGGTCTGCCGCCGACGTTGACGAAGCTTTACACGCAGGCCACGGATGAATTCAAGGAGGAATACCCGTTTTACCGCGAGATTTACGAGCAGTTGAACACGTTGGAGGAATCCGATTCGGCTGAGCTGTCGCAGGAGGAGCGGGCGCTGTTGCCGTCGCCACGCACGGCCGGTGTGGTGACGCGCCCGAAGTCCCCTGCGTACCAGTCGTTGTCGATTTTGATGGCGTCGCACATTAGTCCGCCGGAGGAAGTTGATGCGAAAACGCTGGTCGGCACGCTTGATGAGGAGCTTCAGGCGGCCGTGAACTCGGAAGGCCTGGTGCCGTAAATGTCTGATAAATCTACGAAAACTAAGTCCACGCTTTCCGACGGGCGCCGCGCCGAGCGTCGCCTCGGTCTGCTGTTGGTGGCTCCTGCGCTGATTTTGATGCTGGCGGTGACGGCGTACCCCATTGGGTACGCGATTTGGCTGTCGCTGCAGCGCTACGATCTGCGTTTCCCCGATGACCGCGAGTTTATCGGTCTGCAGAACTACGCATCCGTGTTGACCAGCAGTTATTGGTGGGAAGCGCTGGGCGTGACGGCTTTTATCACGCTGGTTTCGGTGGCGGTTGAGCTGGTGCTTGGCATGGCTATCGCGATGGTGATGTACCGCGCGATTTTCGGCCGCGGCCTGATCCGCACGGTGGTGCTGATTCCGTACGGCATCGTCACGGTGGCGGCGGCGTACTCGTGGAATTACGCGTGGACGCCGGGGACGGGGTATCTCGCCAATTTGCTTCCCGACGGCACCGCGCCGCTAACGGAGCAATGGCCGTCGATATTTATCATTATCGGTGCTGAGATCTGGAAGACGACTCCATTCATGGCGCTGCTGCTTCTTGCGGGTCTGGCGCTGGTGCCTGACGACGCGCTCAAGGCGGCCGAGTTGGATGGCGCGGGCTTCTGGCAGCGCTTTTTCAAGATCACGTTGCCGCTGATGAAGCCATCGATTGTGGTGGCTCTGCTGTTCCGCACTCTGGATGCTTTCCGAGTGTTCGACAACATCTACATTCTGACCAAGGGCAATAATGGCACTGGTTCGGTGTCGATTCTGGGTTACAACAACCTGTTTAAGGCGTTCAACCTGGGTATTGGTTCAGCAATTTCGGTGTTGATCTTCGTGTGCGTGGCGCTGATTGCAATTGTGTTCGTCAAGGGCTTCGGGGCCTCGTCGCCAGGCGCGGCCGCGGGCAAGAATAATTAGGAGGCGATTGCAGTGCACAACACGGATAAGACACCGAAGCAACGCGTCGCATGGACAATCGGCATCGCTTTGGTGGTCATTTACGCGCTGGTGCCGGTGCTGTGGATTGCCAGCTTGTCGTTCAAGCCGACAACCGATCTGCACGATGGCCACTTCATCCCGCGCAATTGGACGTTGGATAACTACCGCGGCATCTTCCAGACCAGTGAATTTACCCGCGCGCTGATCAACTCGATTGGTATTGGGCTGATCACAACGCTGCTGGCGGTTATTGTCGGCACGATGGCGGCCTACGCAATCGCTCGCCTGGAATTTCCGGGCAAGTCGGTGATTTTGGGAGTCTCGCTGCTGATTGCCATGTTCCCGCAGGTCTCTCTGGTCAGCCCGTTGTTCGACATCGAGCGCAAGCTCGGTCTGTTCGACACCTGGCCGGGCCTGATTCTGCCGTACATCACTTTCGCACTCCCGATGGCGATTTTCATTCTGTCCTCCTTCTTCCGGGAGATCCCCTGGGAGCTGGAGAAGGCAGCGCAAATGGATGGCGCGACCCCGTTCCAGGCATTCCGCCTGGTGGTGGTGCCGCTGGCGATTCCGGGAATCGTCACCGCTGCAATTCTGGTATTCATCTTCGCGTGGAATGACTTCCTGTTGGCGGTGTCGTTGACCTCGACGGAGGCGGCACGTACGGCACCGGCGGCGATGGCGAACTTCACCGGCTCGTCGCAATTTGAGGAGCCGACCGGTTCCATTGCTGCTGCCGCGATTGTCATCACCATTCCGATTGTCATCTTTGTGGTTATTTTCCAACGTCGAATTGTCGCTGGTCTTACCTCCGGCGCAGTGAAGGGCTAAAGAAGGTTAGAGCTAAAAATGGCTGAAATTGAACTAAAGCACGTGTACAAGCGCTTTCCTGATGGTCACATCGGTGTGGAAGACGCGAATCTCAAAATCGACGACGGCGAGTTCATCATCCTCGTCGGCCCCTCCGGTTGCGGTAAGTCGACGATGCTGAACATGATTGCAGGGCTGGAGGACATCTCCGAAGGTGACCTGCTCATCGACGGCGAGCGCATGAACGATGTCGCTCCGAAGGACCGTGATATCGCCATGGTGTTTCAGTCCTACGCGCTGTACCCGCACATGAACGTCCGCGAGAACATCGCTTTCCCGCTCAAGCTGGCAAAACTGCCGAAGAAGGAGATCGAGAAGAAGGTCAACGAGGCCGCCGAAATTCTCGATCTGACGGAGTTCCTCGACCGCAAGCCCGCGCATCTCTCGGGTGGTCAGCGTCAGCGCGTGGCGATGGGCCGCGCCATCGTCCGCCGACCGAAGGTCTTCCTCATGGACGAGCCGCTCTCAAACCTGGACGCCAAGCTCCGCGTCCAGATGCGCACCGAAATTGCCCAGCTGCAGGAACGCCTCAGCACCACCACTGTCTACGTCACACACGATCAAACTGAGGCCATGACGCTGGGCGACCGCGTCGTTGTGCTGAAAAAGGGCGTTATCCAGCAAATTGGCGCTCCGCAAGAGCTCTACCACCGACCGGTCAACGTCTTCGTCGCCGGCTTCATCGGCTCGCCCGCCATGAACTTCCTGCCTGCTACTGTGCTTGACGACGGCCACAGCGTCGACACCGCCCTGGGCCACCTGCCACTCCCGGAAAAGTTGGCTCCGGGCCGGAAGGTTATCGTCGGCTTGCGACCAGAGGCCTTCGAAGATGCCGTCCTGACCGGCGACAGTTGCGATGCACCAACAGTCGAGGTCGAGGTGTCCGTCCTGGAGGCGATGGGCTCCGAGCAGTTCATTCACTTCCCACTCCCGGAAATTGATTTGAAGGGTCATGCCGCAGCTGAGGAGGCTGGCCTGGCGGATAACCCGCACGCCATGTTGGTGGCTCGAGTCGATGCGGAGTCGAATGTGCGTCGAGGTCAGAAGATTACGTTGGCCATCAACACGGACAAGTTGAATGTCTTTGATTCTGAGTCGGGTGAGAACTTGGCGTTGAAGGCTAAGAACCAAGACTAAAACTGTCGGCCAAACAGTGGCGTGACAAAGTGTCGGCCTGACAGTGGCGTGACTTTTTGTACGTAGCTGTAGTAGGCTGTCTTCACGGATCCCATGTGGCGTCCATCTCGTGAACTCCCCCAGGGCAGGAATGCAGCAAGGGTCAGCGAGCTCTGACGGGTGCGTGGGGTCCCCTTTTTTATCCCCGGCGTTCTTCTGGCACTTGTGGCAAGGTTTCGGGCACTTATCGACGGTTTCCTGTGACCTATCGATGTTTTTCGGCACTTATCCCCGCGATATTGGCCAGGCCATTTCACCTATCGATGAGCTATTCACTTATGGCCACGCTGCAGCGCATCGATAGGTGGATACCTTGGCCACAAGTGGTTGCGTTTCGCGTTCGCTGGTCTGGAAGAATACTGAGCATGAGCGATGCCAACGACATGCGAGTGCCACCACAGGCAACACGAGAACCGCTAGAAACTCCAGAACCACAACAGCCACAGGCCCGAGAAGTCCCAGCCCCGATGGGCGTGTGGGACTCCTTCCGGTTCGCAGTTTCTTCACCGAAGCGCCTGCGCACCGAGCTGCTGGCCGGCGCAGCGGTGTCGTTCGCGCTAATCCCCGAGGTCATTTCGTTTTCCATCTTGGCGGGCGTGGACCCGGCGGTGGGGCTGTTTAGCTCGGTGATTATGGCCATCGTGATTGCCTTCACGGGTGGTCGCCCGGCCATGATTACCGCTGCCGCTGGTTCGGTTGCGCTCGTCGTCGCGCCGCTGTCGCGGACGTACGGGATGGATTACCTAATCCCGACGGTGTTGCTCGCGGGCGTGTTGCAGATTGCTTTTGCGGCGTTGGGGATCGCTAAGCTGCAGCGTTTCATTCCCCGCGCGGTCATGATTGGCTTTGTCAACGCTCTGGGCATCCTCATTTTCACCGCGCAGCTCGAGCATCTCATCGATGTGCCATGGCTAGTATATCCGCTGGTCGCCTTGGGTATTGCAATTATGGTGTTCCTGCCCCGTGTGTTCACCGCGATTCCGGCTCCGCTGGTAACGGTGCTCGTCGTCACGCTTGTTGCGGTGTTGGCGGATTGGCGCGTGCCGAACGTGAGCGATATGGGTGAGCTCCCGGAATCCCTCCCGCAGCTGCTGATCCCGAATGTGCCGCTGACCTGGGAGACTCTGCAGCTGATTGCGCCGTATTCGGTTGGCGTGGCGATCGTCGGCATTATGGAATCACTGATGACGGCGAAACTCGTCGACGACATCACGGACACGCATTCGGACAAGACCCGCGAGACGTGGGGGCTCGGTGTCGCGAATATCGCGGGCGGTTTCTTCGGCGGTATCGCTGGCTGCGCGATGATTGGTCAGACGATGGTGGGTGTGAAGGAATCGTCGGGACGCACTCGCTTGACGACGCTCTTTTCCGGCGTCTTCCTGCTCATTTTGGTCCTTCTGCTCAGTTCCGCAGTCGGTGCGATTCCGATGGCGGCGCTGGTCGCGGTGATGGTCGTGGTGTCGGTGGACACGATCGATTGGCGCTCGATCTCCCCGCGGACATTGCGCCTGATGCCGCGTTCGGAGACGGTGGTGATGCTGGTGACGGTCATCGCCACGCTGGCGACGGATAACCTTGCCATCGGTGTGGTTTCGGGCGTGGTCGTGGCGTCGCTGATGTTCGCGCGCCGTGTCGCTCACCTGGTCAGGATCGAAGTGCTTGACGACGACCCCAGCGCCCACTCCCGGACGTACAAGGTGCGGGGTCAGCTGTTCTTCGCCTCCAGTAACGACCTGGTGTACCAGTTCGACTACACCGATCCTGCGCAGCGGATTGTCATCGATATGTCGGAGGCCGAAATTTGGGATGCCTCTACGGTGGCGGCGTTGGATTCTGTGCGGGTCAAGTTTGCTGACCGGGGCAAAGAGGTGGAAATTATCGGCTTGGAGGGGCCGAGTAAGCAGCGTCTGGATGCGCTGTCGGGGAAGTTGTAGAAATCCCAATCCGGAGTATGCCTTACACTTAGTTGCAAAGCCAGATGCGGCGCGGGGAAAGGTTTTCCGTGCCAGGTTTGTCAGGTTTTAACTTATGTCCGATACCTGGGAGGGTGCGTACACCATGGCCGTGGATTCCTTTGATGTTCAGCAGTTGGCGGCACACAAGGATGAGTTTG
>NZ_KV836272.1:1212815-1243368 GCF_001838295.1 Corynebacterium sp. HMSC074C04 | reverse complement strand
GAACTGAAGTCCCGTAACCTCGCACTGAATTTGACTCGTGGCAAGCCGTCGTCGGAGCAGCTTGATTTCGCGAATGCCCTGCTGGGTCTCCCGGCGCCGGATTACATTTCGGTTTCTGGGGAGGACGTCCGCAATTACGGCAACGCCAAGGGTATTACTGATATCCGCGCTATCTGGGCGGAACTGATGGATCTGCCGGTGGAAAACGTCCTGGCACAGGATGCTTCCAGCCTGAACATCGAGTTTGACCTGATTTCGTGGGCCATGCAGTTCGGCAACGTCGACTCGGAACGCCCGTGGAACGAGGAGCCGGTGCTTAAGTGGCTGTGCCCGGTTCCGGGGTATGACCGTCACTTTTCCATTACGCAGCACTTCGGCATTGAGATGATCCAGGTGCCGCTGAACGAAGACGGTCCGGATATGGATGTCGTGGAGAAGCTGGTTGCCTCTGACCCGCAGATTAAGGGCATGTGGAATGTCCCGATGTTCTCGAACCCGACGGGCGTGACCTACAGCGCTGAGGTCTGCCGTCGTCTGGTTGAAATGGAAACCGCTGCTCCGGATTTCCGTCTGATGTGGGATAACGCCTACATGGTTCACACGCTGACGGATGAGTTCCCGGAGATTCACAACGTCATTAAGTGGGCGGAAGAGGCGGGCAATCCGAACCGTGTGTGGGCTTTCGGCTCGACCTCGAAGATCACCTTCGCTGGTGCCGGCGTTGCTTTCTACGCTTCTTCGGATGCCAACTTGGAGGATTACCTCAAGCACGCTGGTATCCGCGGCATTGGCCCGAACAAGGTCAACCAGCTGGCTCACGCCAAGTTCTTCGGTGACGCGGAGGGCGTGCGCGAGCAGATGCGCCGTCACGCCGGTTCGCTGGCTCCGAAGTTTGAGAAGGTGCTGCAGATTCTGGATGAGCGCCTGACGGAGTACGGCGTGGCAGAGTGGTCGAAGCCGACCGGCGGTTACTTCATCAACCTCGACGTGGTTGATGGCACCGCTCGTCGCGTGGTGGAGCTGGCTAAGGAGGCCGGTATTGCGCTAACCGGTTCTGGTTCTTCCTTCCCGCTGAAGCAGGATCCGAATGACCGCAACATCCGTCTGGCACCGTCGCTGCCTCCGATGGAGGAGCTCGAGGTCGCTATGAACGGCGTCGCTACCTGTGTGCTGCTCGCCGCCGCTGAGAAGGCGACTGCGTAGGCCAAGTAGACCGAGTGGGTCGGGATAGGACTGTATGAACTTCGAAGAGACGAAGTTTTGGATCTCCGGGCTTTTCCCCGGAGAACCCCAGGTCGGTGAGTATGTGACGGAGCTGCCGGCCAGTGGTCGGCACGGGCAGGAACATGATTCGGCACCGCTTCGGGTCGCTGAGTTCTCGCTTTACGACGAGCCGGACGGCCAAGCGAACGAGCGTCGTCCGGAAGCGGCAGCCGCCACGGTGGAGTTGGGCCGCAACTACTGTGGCCTGACTGGCGCTGCACAGACGGATATCCGCGTGGAGCTCTTCGCCGTCGCTTACGCTGATTTTCCCGTGGCCACCATGGTCGCGGCCGCGGGAGCGCTGGTGGAGGAAGAGCCGGAGTTTCTCTCGCCAATTCCGGGCCGTGTCATCCCGAATGCGATTCGGGTAGCGGCTGATCAGGCGGCTGGGGTAGGGGAGTCGTCGTCAAGCACGGCCTTTACCGTGGCACACGTGCTGTGCACGGTGCCGTACGTGTGGAGCGACGGGGTGCCGAATGTGTCCGAGATGCCGGGCAAGATCAGCCTGCATGAGGGTGATGTGGAGTCCCCGCAGGGACGCATGACCACGATGACGCAGCTGGTGCCGATCACGGATGCGGAGCTGGAGTTTTATGAGCAGCAGGGTCCGCAGGCGCTGATGCAGAAGTTGGCCGAAGTGGATGCTGACCTGCGGGATTGGTGCCGTGAGTCGGTTGTTTCCCAGGAGGGTTCGAACTAGCCAATCCGGGGTGGAAGGTAGGCTGAGCACGTGGCTCTGTATAGGAAGTATCGTCCGGCATCGTTCGCCGAAGTGGTGGGGCAGCGGCACGTAACTGACCCGCTGTCGGCGGCGTTGGAATCTCGGGATGCGCAGGGGCGTCCCAACCGCATTAACCATGCGTATTTGTTCTCCGGGCCGCGTGGCTGTGGCAAGACCTCGTCGGCGCGCATTATGGCGCGCAGTTTGAACTGTGCGGAGGGGCCGACGGCCACACCGTGTGGCCAGTGTGCGTCGTGTCGTGCGCTAGCGCCGGGCGGTCCGGGCAATTTGGACGTTATTGAGCTGGACGCGGCTTCCCACAATGGTGTGGAAGATATGCGTGAGCTGCGGGAAAAGGCTATCTTCCAGCCGGCGGAGTCGCGCTATCGCATCTTCATTATTGACGAGGCGCATATGATTACCGCTTCGGGTTTCAATGCGCTTTTGAAGATTGTGGAAGAGCCGCCGGAGCACCTCATCTTCATTTTTGCGACCACGGAGCCGGAGCGTGTGCTGCCGACTATTCGTTCGCGTACGCATCACTACCCGTTCCGGTTGTTGACTCCGCCGGATATGCGCGGGCTGCTTGAGCGTGTGGTCACGGCCGAGGGCGTGCGGGTAGAGCCGGACGTGTATCCGCTGGTCATCCAGGCCGGTGGTGGTTCGCCGCGTGACTCGCTGTCGGTTATGGATCAGCTCATTGCCGGTTCCGGCACCAATGGCGTGGATTATGAAACGTCTGCGGCCATTCTCGGTGTCACTGACAGCGTGATTATCACGGATGCGATTGAGGCGCTGGCAGCGGGCGATCGTGCGGCCATGTTTAGCGTGGTCGGGCGTGTGATTATGTCGGGTCAGGATCCGGCGCGGTTTGCCTCGGATCTGCTTGGCCGGGTGCGTGATTTGCTGGTGCTGTCCGCAGTGCCGAATGCGCTGGAGCAGGGCTTGGTGGAGATCCCGGAGAGCCAAATCGACGGTGTTCTGGAGCAGGCCGGGACAATTCCCCCGGCGACGCTGACGCGCTTCACGCAGGTGCTCTCTGATGGTCTGCGGCACTTCCGCGGCGTGACGTCGCCGCGTTTGCTGCTCGAAGTTCTCTGTGCGCGCATGCTCCTGCCCGCCACCGAAGACTCCGTGGAGTCGCTGCTGCAGCGCGTAGAAGCGTTGGAGCACGGCAGGCCCGCGCTTGCCGACGGCTCGGGGGCCGCAACTCCCGCAGCGGCACCGGTGTCTTCCGATGCGGGTGCGGCTGAAGCGTCGCCGATGCAGTCTGGCCAGTCGGCTCGGGAGGCGTGGCGCCAGCGGAATGCCCAGCGTAAGAAGGGTGCGCAGTCGGCTTCGGTCACTCAGCGCGGACGTACTGAGCAGGCAGCGCCAGCGCAGGCACCGTCGCAACCTCAGCCCCAGCCGGGACCGCAGCCTAAGGTTCAGTCGGAACCCGTTGAGCAGCAATCGGCACCAGCGGCAGCGGTGTCGCAGGAGTCGGTAACTGAGCCGAAGCCTGCACCAGAAGCACCTACTGCGCCCGCTGAGCAGCCTGAACAGCCTACGCAGGCTACGTCGGCCGAATCAGTTGAGCAGCCTCAGCAGGCTGAACAACCGCAGCAGCCTGAATCGGCTGAGCAGCCGCTGTCCGAGGAAGAGGCTCAGGCAGAGAAGATTCGTGAGTTCCGTCGGAAGATGGCGGAGCATGCCCGGATTAGCGAGCAGCAGACTCGGGCGCAGCTTGCACAGGAGCGTGAGCAGCAGACTCGTGAGCGTGAGGGTGAAGGCGGCTCCATGCCGATTGTCGAGGAGGAGCCAGTTGTCTCTTCCTCGCCAACACACTCTGAACAGCAAACCCAGCCGACTCAGACCGCACAGTCTGAACAACCAGCCCAGCCCGAGCAATCAGCCGAGTCGGCACGGCCAACTCAGGCCGCCCAGCCCGAGCAGCCCGAACAGCCAACGCAGACTACTCAGTCGCCAGAATCGCAGCCGGAACCGCAGGTTCAGCAAGCACCAGAGCCAGCACCGCAACCGGAACCAACACCACAGCCGGAGCCCGAACCTGCACCCGCCGGTATCGAGCAAATCCGCGAGCGCTGGCAGGACATCCTTGCAGCTGTTGACGGCCCGCACGCGTTCCCCATTCGTGTACTGGCCGAGCAAGCGGTACCTCTCGATGTCGAAAATGACAGGCTCATCATCGGGCACAGCACAGGAGCGCTCGCTACCAGGCTAAACACACCGGATTACGCACAGGCACTGTCTGCTGCCGTAAAGCAGGTGACGGGTTTCAACGGCCAGGTGCACTGTGTCGTCGGTACGCGCCCGCGCGCACCGCGTTCAACAGCTACAGGTGGCGTTGCTGGGGAGGATGATTCGTCGTCAAGAGGTTCGTCCTCGCCGAACGACACCGCCCCTGCACCGACACCAGCAGCGCCAGCGCAGCCAGAGACATCTGAGCAGCAGGTACAGCAGGAACAGCAGGCGCAGCCAGAGCCCGCACCGCGCCCTCAGCGGTCGTCGGCCTACGCATCTGTTGCGGAACGCCGCGCAAAAATCGAGGCTGCCAAGCGTGCTGCGATGGGTCACCAGGCAGGTCCCGACCAGCCAGCGCAGCCACATCAGCAAAGCCAGCCAAATCAACCAGCTCAGCCAAGCCAACCGACTCAGCCGAACCCGAACCCGGTCCATCAACAGCAGCCAAACCAGCCGCAGCCGCAGTCGTTCCTGCGCGCGGCGCAAGCCAATGCCCAGGCAAATGCCCAAGCTCAGGCCAATCAGGATTCGGGCTTCGGCGGCGTCCCGCTGCCACCAGAGCCCATGGAGGAGTTCGCTCCGCCAGAGGGCGCAGAGGGCGCAGGGGGCTACGGTTCGCGCAACCCGTCCAACGCCAACACCACCTACAACCCGGTTTCCCAAAACCCGCAGGACAACAACTACGAAGAGGACACCTCCGAGTATTTCGAGGCCGCGAACGAGGTCGGGTCGCTCGATCACCGTTCGCTAAAGGACGTGGTCATGGAGATGCTGGAAAAGGAGCTGGGAGCCAAACCGCTAGAAGACCGCTAGAGCCGTTAGAATGGGGCGGCGATGCGCGTCGTAAAGCAAGGGCGATGAGCCTTTAAGCGTGCGCGTAACTACAAATCAGCACGTAAAAAGCACAATAGTTAGGAAAGTTAGTTATGACTCAGCCAGATATGAACGCAATTCTGCAGCAGGCACAGCAGATGCAGGCGCAGCTGCAGGCAGCGCAGCAGGAGATCGTCGCTTCCACCATCGTCGGTGAGGCTGGCGGTGGCCTGGTCAAGGTGACAATGCAGGGCTCGGGCGAGGTCACGGACATCGCCATTGATCCGAAGGTCGTAGACCCGGAGGATGTCGACGGGCTGCAGGACCTGGTCCTCGCTGCTTTCCAGGACGCTACCGCTAAGGTGCAGTCGCTGGCAGAGCAGAAGATGGGCCCGCTGTCCCAGGGCTTCGACGGTCTCGGTGGCCTCGGTTTCTAAATTAGCTTTTCAGACCAGTAATTGTAGGTAATTATCATTGTTCGAGGGACCACTCCAAGATCTCATTGATGAGTTCTCGCGCCTGCCGGGCATCGGCCCGAAGTCAGCTCAGCGTATCGCTTTCTACTTGATGAAGGCGGAGCCGGAGGACATCGGGCGACTCCAATCCGCGCTGGGGCGGGTGCGCGAGGGTGTGCAATTCTGCCGGGTCTGCGGCAACATCTCGGAAAGCGACGTGTGCCAGTACTGCTCGGACACACGCCGCGACCGTGGTCTGGTGTGCGTCGTTGAAGAGGCGCGCGATATCCAGGCCATCGAGCGCACGGGGGAGTACAACGGTCGCTACCACGTGCTCGGCGGGGCGCTCGATCCGCTCGGCGGCATCGGTCCGAACGAGCTCAATATCCGCACGCTGCTGCAACGTATCGCCGGCGTGCTTGACAACGTCGACGAGACCGAGCCCCCCGAAATCCACGAGGTCATCATCGCGACTGACCCCAACACCGAGGGCGAAGCAACCGCGACCTATTTGGCCCGGCTGCTCCGGGACTTCCCGGATCTCGAGGTCACTCGATTAGCCTCCGGCATGCCGCTCGGCGGTGACTTGGAGTTCGTCGATGAACTCACCTTGTCCCGCGCGCTGACGGGCCGGCTGAAGGTCTAGGCCCGCCAACCGGCCGCTGACCAGTCAGCTCGGCCGGTCGCGCGAAACCACAAAAACTAGCGCTCGCTCTTCGGACGCGGCTTGGACAAAATGCGCTCTTCGCGCAGCTTATCCACAACCTCGATGTCCAGCGGAGCCAAACTCGACAGGTCCTGGCCGGTCGCGCGGGCCAGCAAAAGATCAGCCAGCTGCGGATTGCGGGCCAGCACGGGGCCGTGCAGGTAGGTGCAGATAATCGAGCCCTGCACCGCGCCCTCGACGCCACCGGCGGGGTTAAGTGCAGCAACGTCTACTCCCGGAGCAATCCCGGAGTCCGCCTGCTCCACTTCCGGGCCAGAGTTGCCCACGCCACGGACAACCCGACCAAGCGGCTTCGCATCGGTACCCAAGGTCGTGCGACCCATGTGGTTTTCGAAGCCAGTCAGCGGGCTGGCGTCGACGTCGTCAAGCAAACCGTTCGTGGGATCGACGAGCGTGCAGATTTCGCCGATTGCGCGCGTGGGCAGCGAATCGGTGGTGCAGTCGACAAGGCCGAGACCTGCGACGTCGCGTCCGCCCGCGCGGAAAGAATTGCCGAAGATCTGGAAGCCTGCGCAAATTGCGAGGATCTGCTTGCCGGCATCGGCTGCCTTTTTGATGCCGCCGTCGTTAATCAGGTGCTCCACCGCGATGGTCTGCGCGACGTCCTCGCCGCCGCCGACGGTGTAAATATCCAGGTTGGTGGGGACGGCGTCGCCCAGCTTAATCGGGACGATCTCGGCGTCAATCCCACGCATCCGCGCGCGTTGCCGCAGCACCAGCGCATTTCCATCATCGCCGTAGGTGCCCAGCACGTCCGGGAGGATCAGACCGATAGATAGCTCGCTCATTTACTTTTCCTCCTGTGCTCGTTCGATGTCGCGCTTCAGATCGCGGAAGGCGGTGTAGTTCGCCAGCACCTCAACTCGGGTGACGCTTGACGACGACCCCCGCGCCTCACACGACCGGATCGCCTGCAGCGGATTTGCGACCAACCTCGCATCAATGCCCGCATACAGCAACCGCACCGCGAGGTCAGTTCCGCGTTCGCCCGCGGATAACACATCCATGCCGTCGAAGTCCTCGAAGCGGACATCCCACAGCCAGGACAGGTCCTCGCCGTCAGCGACGTGACCGTTGACCGCGATGACCACTGCATCCGCAGTGCGGTCGACCATGGACAGCGCCTCTTGCCAGCCGGCCGGGTTCTTGGCCAGCAGCATGCGCACGTGCTTCTCGGCGCCCTTGTCATCTCGCACAATCATGGTGGAGTAGCGGCCCGCGACGTTGTCGACGGTTTCGGTGGCGCGGAGGGATTTCTCCAGGTCCGCACCCATATCGACAGCGCCCGCGATCGCCAAGGTGGCGTTGCCACGGTTGGCGTTACCCGGCAGCGTGAGGTTCATGGGAAGGGTGTCGCCAGCAGGCGTGATGACGCCCTCGGCTGTGATGCGGTAGTCCGGCTCTGGGCGTTTGAACTCCGAGCCATCCGGGAGTGGCTTCACGGCATACCAGTTGTGCCCGTCCTGGATGATGGGGCCGCCGGTGCGCGGGGAAGAGGTGGCATCGTTGGTCCAGCCACCGCCCGCGGAGACCCAAATAACCTTCTTGGCATCCCATGCAGCCGACGCGATGAGTGGGTCGTCGCAGTTGGCGATGACCGTCGCCTGCGGGTTAGCGTCCACCGCAGCGCGGAGTGTGGCCTCAATCTTGTTAATCTCGCCGACGCGGTCGAGCTGGTCGCGGGACAGGTTCAGCAGCACCAGGACCTGTGGTTTCAGATCCTCTGCGATGTGCGGGACGTGCAGCTCATCGACCTCCAAGACCAGGCTGTCCGCATCGGGAGTGGCGAGCAGCGCGGAGATGATGCCCGCGTCCATGTTGTCGCCGCCTTCGTTGGTGGCCACGTTGTGGCCAGCGGCGCGCATGGCGGCCGCGAACATGCGGGTGGTGGTGGACTTGCCGTTGGTGCCAGTGATGATCGCGGCCGGCCGTCCCTTGCCGAGGGAGGCCAGAATGCGCGGGTCAATCTTCTGCGCAATCAGGCCACCAATCATCCCACCCGCGCCGCGGCCGGACTTCCGGGAGGCCCAGGTGGCGGCGTGGGCGGCGGCAGTCGCAAACCGAGCACGCAGGCTCGGGGAGCTTGCGCGATCGCGACGGTGGTCACTTACGCCGTTATGTGAAGTGCCTTCTTTCATAACTGTGTATTTTACTGTGAATAATTCGTAGAACGAATGCGCTGGCGACAAGCCCTAGCCCTACTTCTCCATCTCTCCGACCAGCCGCAAAAATGCCTCATCGGAAACAATCGGAATGTCCTTCCGGTGGGCATGCATGGCCTTGCCAGTCAGTTGATCCGGCGTCACATCCGCAGGCCGGTTACACACCAGCACCGACGACTCTCGCGTGACCTTCTCCGAGTACGCCAGCCCAGCCCGCACGCCCGCCGCAATCAAATCATCCGGGTCCAGCGACACCTCTGGTGCCACGACGAACTCCATGCCCGCAGCGAGCTTCCGCCCTGGTGTATAGCGGCCGGGGTTCTCCACGGGGCGCGGCGCCTCCATCGCGTCGACACGCACTGCCGAGCGCTGCAGGCCCACAATGTCCTCGCGCAGCTGGTCGGGCGTGTACATGTTCAGGGTTGCGCCCTCGTCCAATCCACCCTGTGCGCGGAACAGCGCAAGCGTAGTGGTGACATCATCCAACGTCCGCACCCGCTCTGGCACCGAGATGCCGGCAATCGATGCTTCGGGTGAAGGCACATCGAGGCCGTAGGCGCGCGCGACGGCGCGCAGGCGAGCGTCGTCAAGCCGTTTGCCCTGGCGACGCGCCGTTTCCAACGTATCGGCAATCCGCGCGGGCGCCGGAATCCGCGCGACGCGAGTACGCGTACGACGACGCCCCCGCTTGTTCCGTGCGGACCGCTCACGATTCGCTTGACGACGGGCCCTCTTGGCCTCGGCGACTATAAAACCCCAGACCAGCGGTGCATTATGAGCAACCAACGTGCGCCCATCGAGCGCGTGCGCGAGCTTGGCCTGGATCACCCCGAACTTCGGCGCCCCCTCGAAGTCCGCGGGCTCGAGGCCGTGGAGGTGTGTCGGGCCGGGATCTTCGGTGGGATTGATGACGACATGCCAGGTGTCCACGATGTTGCCGCTGCTGTCGGCGGTGGACACTCCCAGGCTGACCAGCCGAGACGTCTTGGGATGGATGCCCGTGGCCTGGATGGACACGATTGCGTAGGGAGCGTCCTCCGCCGACGAGAACTGTTTGTGCTCGTCAGCGGCCTTTGTTGCGGCGGTCTCGGCTGTGGCCGGTGTGGTTGCGGCGGTTGCAGCCGGGTCGGTTCGGTGCTGCGGATTGTGCTGGCCCTGGCGCTGTCCAGCTCCCGACGCGCGTTGAGAACGACGACGATTCCGCCGCCTCCTCTTCGTATGAGAAGAGGTCCCAGTCGCATTGCGCTCCTCGCGCGCCGATTCAGTCATGCCTCAAGACTAGCGGGTGCGCTCACCCACGGAGAAAGTGACCAGGTTTATGGCACTTTAAGCAAAAACTTTGCGACGATACTGCTATAAACCTGGTCAGTAACTTGGGTGCCCAATCGGAAGGGTCGTTGGGCACGGTCACATGGGTCCCATAAACCACGTAAACCACACACTTCCCAAAGTTTCTCCCCCGGTAGGGTGCCCAGCGGAAAGGGATGGAACCGGGAGGGTGCTTTTCGCGCCTTATTAAATAAGGAGCACATTAACCACGGGGCGGGGAGAAGTGAGCAATAAGAAACGCAAGCAACTGGTGGCGGACCAGTATGGAATCATTAGGCCGGAGAACCAGCCGGGGGACGGGTACCGCGAGGTCGCAAGGCAAGCGCGGGCCGGTTATCTGGAGCGGCTTTGCCGAGGCCACTATGTAGTCGCACACTCGTGGGAGGGACTCCACCGCGAAAAACGCCTGGCTATTACTGCGTTGGCGGTGGTCTCCGAGACGTCGTCAGGCGTTATTTCGGGAGCTGCAGCGCTGGCCTTGCATGGCTCGTGGGTGCTGGTGCGTGACGCGAAGATCGTGGTCGTGGGTGGGAGCCAGAAGTTCCACGGCATCGACTATTGTATGCGCCTGCGGTCGGAGATCCATCTGGATCACACGCAGGGGCTCGCGGACCGGCGGGTGGCGGTGCTCGCGCGTGCGGCTTTCGATGAGTGTCGGGTCCGACTCAGACAGAAGGGGCAGGAATCCGTGTCGTGGCGGGCGGCGGTGTTGGCCGTCGAAGGTGCGCTGCGGCATGGCGTCACGCGTGATCAGCTCGCGGAGATGCCAGCGCATTATCCTAGCTTGCGGGGTCAGGAGCTGTTTCACCGTGCGTCTGCGGTCTGTCATGGTCGCTGCGAAACGCCCGGTGAGGCTCTGACTAAAGCGGCGCTTCTCGAGCTCGGCCTGAAATTCCACGAACAAGCCGAGATTTGGACCCGCGGAACCAGCCACACGGCGCCGCATTTTCTTGCCCGAGTGGATTTTTACGTCCCCGACCTGCTGCTTGTGGTGGAGTTCGACGGCCACATCAAGTATTCGGCGAGCGAGGTCGCACCGACGCCCGCGGCCCAGTCCGAGCTGCTCACGCGGGAGACCTATCGTGAGCGTTCGCTGCGCGCAACGGGGCTTGATGTCGCGCGGGTGGTGTGGAACGAGGTGGAATCGTCGCATGCAGTTCGCTTATCGACGCTCCGTTCAATCCTCATCGAGCGCGAACGCGTCATAGCCGCAGGTGGGGTCACCTTCCGTGCGGATGTGCGCAATGCCGGTCCGTTGATTGGGTAGTTGGGGTGTTGGGTCAGGCCGTTAGATAGTTGGATAGCTGGGCCGCTGGATAGTTTGCCCCAAAAAGAAACTGACCAGGTTTATAGCAGATTCGGCCTCAAATTCGGGCCGGAAGCGCAATAAACTTGGTCAGTAACTCTGTGGAGCGGAAGGTTGTAGAGCTGAGCCCCAACTCCACAGCCAGCTTCCAGCGCGACAGGCCTTAAGCCAGTGCGCGGTTGACCGCGCTGGTGACTGCCTTCAGCGATGCGTAGGTGATGGAACCAGCGATGCCGGAGCCCCAGACCTTGGTGCCGTTGACATCTGCGAGGACGTAGGCCGCAGCCTCGGCATCGTCACCTGCGGTGCGAGCGTGCTGGACATACTCCTGAACGTCGACGTTGATGCCGAGCTTCTCCAGAGCGTTGGCGTAAGCGGCCAGCGGGCCGTTGCCGACCCCCTCGACGGTCTGCTCTTTACCCTCGTAGACGATGTGAGCCTTGATCTTGGTGGCATCCGACTCGTTCTGAGGGGCATCGACAGTCAGGGCGATCTGCTCGAGCGGAGCCTCGCGGTCCAGGTACTCACCTGCGAAGATGTCCCAAATCGCCTTGGAGTTGACCTCGCCGCCCTCGGCGTCGGTGACTGCCTGCACGACGGAGGAGAACTCAACCTGCATGGAGCGCGGCAGGTTCATACCGTGGTCCGTCTTCATGATGTAGGCCACGCCGCCCTTACCGGACTGGGAGTTCACGCGAATAACGGCCTCGTAAGAACGACCAACGTCCTTCGGATCGATGGGCAGGTAAGGAACCTCCCAGGTCACCGCGCGCAGGTCCTCGTCGGAAAGCTCCTTGACGGCAGCGCCCGGGCGGACCTTGTCTGCCATTGCGTCGAGGCCCTTGTTCACGGCGTCCTGGTGGGAACCGGAGAAAGCGGTGAAGACCAGGTCGCCGCCGTACGGATGGCGCTCCGGAACGCGCAGCTGGTTGCAGTACTCGACGGTGCGGCGGATCAGGTCGATGTCGGAGAAGTCAATCTGCGGGTCGACCCCCTGGGTCAGCATGTTCAGGCCCAGGGTGACCAGGCAGACGTTACCGGTGCGCTCGCCGTTGCCGAAGAGGCAGCCCTCGATGCGGTCGGCGCCGGCCATGTAGCCCAGCTCGGCGGTGGCGATGCCGGTACCGCGGTCGTTGTGCGGGTGCAGCGACAGGATGATGGAGTCGCGGCGGTTGAGGTTGCGGTGCATCCACTCGATGGAGTCTGCGTAGACGTTCGGAGTGATCATCTCCACGGTCGACGGCAGGTTGATGATGATTGGGTTCTCCGGCGTCGGGTCGATGACATCCACCACGGCGTCGACAACTTCTTTGGCGTACTCAACCTCGGTGCCGGTGTAGGACTCCGGCGAGTACTCCCAACGCCAGTTGGTGTCCGGGTAGTCCTTCGCGATGGTCTTAATCAGCTCTGCGGCGTCGGTGGCAATCTTCTTGATTGCGTCCTTGTCCTTACGGAACACAACATCGCGCTGCAGGATCGAGGTGGAGTTGTAGAAGTGAACGATGACGTTCTTAGCGCCGGCGCACGCCTCGAAGGTGCGGCGGATCAGGTGCTCGCGAGCCTGAACCAGAACCTGGATGGTGACGTCGTCCGGGATCATGTTCTTCTCAATGATCTCGCGCACGAAGTTGTAATCGGTCTGGGAAGCGGACGGGAATCCGACCTCAATTTCCTTGTAGCCCATCTGAACCAGCAGCTCGAACATGCGGCGCTTGCGCTCCGGGCTCATCGGATCAATCAGCGCCTGGTTGCCATCGCGCAGGTCGACGGCACACCAAACCGGTGCCTTAGTAATGCGCTTGTCCGGCCAGGTGCGGTCCTTCAGCTGGAAGTCCTGAACTTCCTGGTCGTAAGGCAGGTAGCGGTTGGTTGCCATCTGGGAGTTGCGCTGCTTATTCCAAGCAGGCTGTCCTTCCGGAATCTCGCCAGCAGGAGTGGAGATTACAGAAGGAGCGGAAATAAAAGCGTCGGAAGGAGACATGTTGTGGGCCTTTCTAATTCGGACTTTTCTTGTAGGCCGGCACAACTAACCCCGCGACGGGGAGCCGGCCTTAAACCCAAGCCCCGCCGCGGCATAGAAGCAGTAGTCCGCGTTGCATGTGATGTACCTTACCCCGATGGTTATATGAATTTCATCATTCGGGGGTTTTGGTGGGGGAAATGTGCTCGGGTTTTCCGTGCCGTAAGAGTTACGTGCCATAAGGGGTGAACGGCGTTGTCGACGGCTCCCAGTCAACCACCCCGCCCGCCGATAGTTCTAAAACTAGTACCAATGTATTTAGTGAAGTAAAGATGATAGCCTCCTTAAGGTGCAAACTAGCTGGTCTATTCTTAAGCGAGACTTGCGCCGTCTCCGCAATAGCCCAAGAGTGTGGGTAATCATCATCGGTGTGATGATTACCCCTGCCTTGTACTCCTGGTTCAACATCCCAGGCTTCTGGGATCCGTACGAGCACACCGAGAACATCGGTGTGGCAATTGTGAATGAGGACAAAGGCGCGAGTTCCACGGTTACTGGAAGCCTCAATATCGGTAACCAGGTGGTCAAACAACTAAAACAAAATCATGAACTGGGCTGGCAGTTCCCCGATGCCGAGAAGGCAGACCGAGATCTAAAGCGCGGTAAGGTCTATGCCTCAATCACCATTCCGTCGAATTTCTCCCAGGAAATGGTTGATCTGATCCAAGGCAAGGGGCATCCAGCAAAACTGACCTACCGCGCTAACCAGAAGATCAACGCAATCTCGCCGCACATCACGGCGCAGGGCGCGTCCGGCATTGATGGTCAGATCTCCGCTTCCTTTAATAAGGAGATCGCGAAGGCGGTCACCGAGCAGGTCAAGGAAGCTGGCGGTCTGATGCAAGGCCGGTTCGACGCTGCCCGTCTCAATTCCGCCGACGCTTTCCAGGATGTCGCTGATGCGGTTGCCAATAGCCGCGATGAAGTCGGCGCTATCCAGGAGCAGATTGGCGATCTGCAGCCGACGATTGCGCAGATTAAGAAGACTCTTGGCAGCGTAGATACGGCCCTCGACGATGCCCAGGATGCGTTGACGCAGGTGCAGGCGATTACTGGTGAGCTCAACAACGAGGTCCTGAATTTCTCCGCGGATCTCAACGATGCCTACCTGCAGGGCAGTACCGCCCTGGTAGAGAGCACCGGCAATGCCAACGCCGCGATCGGCGCGATGACTGGCAATCTGCAGGGCGCAATTTCCCGTTCGGATTCCGCGACGGCTGCGGCGGAGGACATCGTCAAGCAGGCGGATCAGGTCATTGGTGGGCTGAATTCCCTGTTGGATGCCAGCCCGCTCAACGGCCCGGATAAGCAGGCAATCCAGCGCACCATCGATGCGCTCGACGAGAGCAACGCCACCAATAAAGAGCTGGTGGAGGGCCTGAAGAACGTCTCCGGCTCGGCGCAGGGAACTCTCGACTCCCTCAACGCCACCAGCGAGGCATTGGCGCAGGCCACCAAGGACGGCAAGGCCGCCTCGGATCAGATCCGCGAGGCGTCCCAGGACGCGCTCCCGCAGTTGAGCAGGGCGCTTAATCAGCTCAACGCGCGCGTGGGCTCGTACGCGGCGGCGCTCGGCGCGCAAAAGGACACCGTCCGGGAAACGTCCGCGCTTCTCGACGCTACGAGTGGGCAGCTTTCCGCCGCGAATCAGGTCCTCGAGAGTTTCAAGGCTGACCTTGATGGCGTACGCGATGGCCTGGAAACCGCGCGTCTCGATGTTCTTACCCTGGGCACCACCGAAGAGCGCGAAGCTATGGAAATGGTCAATGACCTCGACCCCGAGGGAATTTCGCAGTTCCTGAGCGATCCGGCCGAGATCCAGACTGAGGCCGTGTTCCCGGTGGATCACTACGGCTCGGGTATGGCGGCGCTGTTTACCAACCTGTCGTTGTGGATTGGCGCGTTCATCCTGATTGTGATTTTCCGCGTGGAAGTTGATGCGGAAGGTTTCAAGGAAATCACGGTCGGCCAGGCGTACATGGGCCGTACCTTGCTGCTGGGCATCATCGCTATTTTCCAGGCGCTGATTGTCTCCATCGGTGACATTGTCATTGGTGTGCAGAATGTCAGCGCGGTTGCGTTCGTCCTCACCTGTGTCGTGGTGGAGTTGTGTTATCTCGCCATTATTTACAGTATGGTGGCGGCATTTGGGCACGTGGGACGCGGTATCGCCGTGGTGCTCGCGTTTATTCAAATCCCTGGTGCCGCCGGTCTCTATCCAATTGAGATGACACCGGACTTCTTCCAGGCACTGAATCCGTTCTTGCCGTTGACCTACGGTATTGATGCTCTCCGCGAGACAATTGGTGGTTTCTACTCCAATTACTACCTGAAGAACATGCTCACCCTAATGGTCATGGCAGTGATCGCCTACGTGGTCGGCTACTGGCTGCGCCGCAGCTTGTCCTCGGTCAACGTCTTGGTTAACCACCAGCTTGAAGAGGGCGGTCTGGTCAACAACGAAGAAGTCCATCTGGTCGGTAGTGGGTACAAGCTCAGTGACCTGGTCTTCGCGCTGCGCAACCGCGAGGAGTACCAGACGCGAGTCGATGAGCGGATGGAGAACCTGCGTGGCAGCTACACGCTGTTCATGCGCATTGCCATTGGTGTCGCAGTGGTCGCCCTGGTGATACTGGGTATTCTGGCCCGCAACTACCCGGATCAGAAGGCCCTGTTCTTCGGTCTAGCCTGCCTGTTCGTACTGCTCTGCCTCGCTTACATCGCGGTGCGCGAGTACGTCAAGCAGTCTGTGATTCACGCCCAGGAGCTCAGCGAGCTGTCGGAGGAAGAGCTGCGCGCCTACATGGAGCACCAGACTTCCCATCCGCATGCGTACTCGTTGGAAAATGCTGGCGATACGTTTGAGCCACAGACGAAGGTGTCGTCGGCAAGCGTGAAGACTTCCCCAGAAGGTGAAGCCTAATGAGAAACGTTCTTGAAATTGTGCGGAACGACTTTCGGGTGATCCGCCAGAACACGATGACCGGCATCATGGTTTTCGGTCTGGTGCTGATTCCGCTGCTGTTCACCTGCTTTAACGTGCTGGCCAGCTGGGAGCCGTTTGAGAACACCGAAAAGCTGAAGATTGCGGTCGCCAGTAATGACCGTGGTCATCGCACGGATATCGGTGCGATTGACCTCAACTTGGGCAATGAGGTGCTGTCGAAGCTGAGCCGTAATCACGACATTGACTGGCGGATTACGGATTCCAATGACGCCATCGATGGCACCAAGTCCGGTGACTACTACGCGGCAATCGTGCTTCCGGAGAACTTCAGTACCGAACTGATGACCTTCTACGTCCGCGGTACCAAGGCGCCGAAGCTGACGCTCTATACGAATGAGAAGAAGAACGCGCTGTCGTCGATCATTACGGGCAAGGGCGCAAGTGGCGTTATTCAGGAGATCGATAAGAACTTCACGCAGGTCGTCGCCAGCGTTGGTTTGGGCGCAATCACCTCGCTGGATGAGTACCTGGACACCTCCGACTCCAAGCAGGCGCTGACGCGCGTGCAAAACCGCGTTGATGACACCGCCGCGCGACTGCGTTCTGGCGCGCAGACTGCTCGTTCGCTGTCCACGCTGGTGGAGACCACCGTGCCACTGGTGGAGACTGCGGATTCCATCTTGGAAAACGCTGGTGCGCGGATGGATATTCTGCGCAATGGTTCGGGTGACGGCAACGTCGCCGGCGATCTGGAGGCCGCGGTCGGCAATGTCCGCGGCTCGGTTAGCACGGCGCTCGACGCAACGCAGGCGAGCTACGAAGGCGTGCGCGACCGGGTCAACGAGCTTGTCGACGGCACCCAGGCCACCAGCGGCGCGACCGCGGATACCTTTGATGCGATGGCGGCCAAGTTCGGCCAGCAGGCCGATGGTCTGACTGCGATGCGCGACCGCCTGGAAGACACTGTTGGGGCAGTGGTTCCGGGTATCGCGAAGCCGGGCTATGACCATGCAATCTCCGACTTGAACACCTCGATTGCTCGCACCCGTGGGCTGCAGGAGAGTTTCTCTGCCGTGGCAGCGGATTTGCGTGGTGGTCGGGATACGGGATCGTCGATAAGCCAGGCGAAGGACGCTTTCACGGCTGCGATTGCCGCTGTGGAAAATGCCAAGAACTCCTACGAGCAGAACCTGCGCCCGCAGATCGACGCACTGTCGGAACCGGTGTCGCGACTGAGCAATGACATCGAGGTCATTGGCGAGGACATTCGCGGCATTCGCGGTACGATTTCCGGCTCGCCGGTGGATACGCTGCGTAAGACCAGCGCTGCCACGATGGGCTTGAGCAACCGCTTCGATGATCTGGCCGCTCGTTTCGACGAGATCCACAACGCGCTGGAAGAGGCGAAGGACACCGGTGATCTCTCGCGCATTGCCGCGGCCATCGGTGACGACCCCAGTGCCCTGGCAGCGCAGTTGGCCGCGCCGGTGCAGGTCGAGGAAGACCCCGTCTTCCCAGTCAAGAGCTTCGGTGCGGGCATGGCGCCGTTCTATGCGACACTCGCACTGTGGATCGGTGCGCTGCTGTCGTCGGTGCTGATTCGCACCACGGTGCGTAGCCGCGGCGCTCAGAAGGTCGGCGATGAGGTCGGTGCTGATGAGGTCGAGGCCGCGGTCGATGAGGCGCAGAGCGATGAAGCGCTCGATGATGCGCAGAGCGATGCAGCCGCTGAGGTCGGCGATGATGCTGACGCCGAGGCCGTCGAGCCCAGCGACCAGCAAATCAACGCTGCCCAGACCGATGACTACACCCGCGTCGAGAAGTACTTCGGCCGGTTCGCCACCTTCGCCACCGTTGGCTTGGTTCAGGCCACGCTGATGGTGTTGGGACTCCAGGTGTACGTGGACGTCGATCCCGCACACCGATTCCTGATGCTGCTGGCCGGCTGGATGATCTCGCTGGTGTTCATGATGATCGTCTTCTCGTTCGTCTTCACCTTCGACAACGCCGGCAAGGCCATCTGCGTGCTGTTGCTGGTGATGCAGGTCTCGGCCGCAGGTGGCGCGTATCCGCTGCCTCTGGTGCCACAGTGGGTCCAGAACATTAGCCCGTGGCTGCCGGGTACCTACGCGATTGACATGTTCCGCAGCTCCATCGCCGGTATTTACGAGGCCGACTACTGGAAGCTGATGTTCATGTTGGCGCTGTTCATCATCCCGTCGCTGATCCTGGCACTGGGCCTCCAGCGCATCTTTGAAAAGGGAATCAACGGCATCAAGGACGCAATCGGGGAGACGAAGGTGATGGCCACCTCGTAAGGGGGCCTAATCCTCCGCCTCGTCGCTCTCGCGCTCGGCCTCCGGTTCGCCCTTGCCATCGCGCGAGAGCTTCCGCAGCCACCAAATCAGCAGCGCAATAATCACCGCCGCTGCTGCCAGGATGGCCCACATCCACCACTGCCACTGCGAACCGCTGCCGTCGAACACGGATTCCTCATCAGGATCCATCGGCACCTGGTGCCCCGTTATCAACAGGCGGTGCGTGTTAATGCCGTAAGGCGTGCACGTAATCAGGGTGATCAGGTCTTCTCCGGGGACGCGTCGTAAAGCATCGGTTTCATCCGGCTTTACGACGGCTACGTCGTGGACCTCATACTTCAACTTGTGCCCCGCGACTGCGATGTAAAACGCGTCGCCCTTTTTGACCTTGTCGAGGTTGTCCCACAGCGTCGCGTTCTGTAGACCCGTATGCGCCGACAGCGACGCGTGACGACCTTCACCCTCGCCCACGCCGCCGACCGGGAAGTCGGTGCCGTAGAGGTGACCGACCCCGCGCGAAAGCGACTTTTCCGAAGTGCCGTGGAAAATGGGCAGGTCAGAGTTGATGGACGGGATGACGATGCGGCCGAGCGCGTCGGTCTCGCCAAGCACGTCGAGGTAGTGACGATAGCGCTGGTACTCCGGGGAAGACTCGTCATCGGAGGTGGTCCAGGCGTCACCGGGATTGACCTCGCCGAGGCTGGCGTTGTACTCGTGGGCCTCGTTCCAGGCGGTGTCCAAGACCTCAGGAGGAGCGGATTTCTCCAGCTTGGAGTACTCATCTGCGGCGCGGGCTTGCAGGAAATTGTTCCACTGCGTTGCGACAACCGGGTACAGCAGCACGCCCAAACCACCAATGATCAACAGCAGGGCGATGATGGTGTTCGAGTTGAGCTTCTTGCCCTTTTGGGGCTTTGCTTTGGTGTTGGTTGCGGCGCTGGCGTTGGTATCGTTTGCGCGTTCGGACTTCCGCTTAGATGTCGGTTTAGATGCCCGCTTGGAATGGGAATGACGCGCCATCGAATCCTACCTTTGGTGACCTTGTGCATAGCGGCCACGGGGTCTTTCTCACCAGGGACAGTTCCCGGGCAGGGGATAGCCAGGCCGACAAATCGCTAACGACTTAATAAGTGCAAATACCAATGTAGGTGATGTGGCCCGAGAGGGTTGAACTCTACTCACCGCGCTGCGGTATCGGTGGAATCTGTGGTGGTGTTTGCGGAGCTTGTGGTGTCGGCGTTTGCGGTGTTTGCATCGGCTTTTGCGGTGCTTGTGGAGGCTGTGGCGGTGGCTTCTGCCGGCCGAGCCGCCAGGGCAATAGTGGCAGAAATCATGGTTGCCAGTGCGATAAACAGCGCCACCCACTGCACACCAACTGCCTGGAAGCGTTCACCAAGAACGATGTATCCCAAGCTGAAGGCAACAATCGGCTCCACGACGGTCATAGCTGGCAGCGAAGCCTGCAACGGTCCCGCGTTAAAAGCCGCCTGCTGCAGGCCGACGCCAATAACTGCCAGTGCCACCAGCAGCCAGAGTTCCCAGGAGAGCAAGAGCTGGACGAGTCCGCCGTTGACATAGGTATCGACCACCGACTTAGACAGCAGCGCGACGAAGCCGTACAGCCAGCCGGTTGCCGTGCCGAGCAGCAGGGCCTTCGGGTTCTGGCGTAGCACTCCGCGCTGTTTCGTGTCTGAGGTGCTACCTGTGCTGTTGTCGGTGCTGGAGCGGTCTGCGATGGCTGGGCTGTCACTCGTGTTGGAGCCGCTACCTGCGTTGGAGCCGCTACCTGTGTCGGTATTGGGCCACTGAACTGCAGCGGCGTACAGTCCGCAGGTGACCACGCCACCGGCGGCAAGAGCCCATCCCCACAGGTAGGTGGGGATATCGGTGGAGCCGGCAGTCGGCTTGCCGAGCAACACCAACGTCGCCACCGCAAAAGTAAGCGCTATCGACCAGATCATCTCTGACCGCGAAATCCGCCGACCATTGACCTTCGCCGCCAGCGGGAGCGTGAGCATCAGCTTCATAACCAACAACGGCTGTACCAGGAGCAACGTGCCAAATGCCAACGCTGCGACCTGAAATACATACCCGGCAATCGCCAGGCCCGAGCCCAGCCACCAGCGTGGCAGCTTCAGGGTCTTCGCCACTCCGCGAAGTGTGCTGGTGCCCTCTTCCAGTGTTCCGGAGAGGTTGTGGCGGATGACGGTTCCCCACGCGATGCTGAGCGCGGACAGCAGTGCCAGTATCGCAGCGAGAAGGTCATTGTTCACGTAGGGAATGCTAGGCATGCAACACTTGTCATGTCCACTTCGCAGGGGTTGGGCGGGGCAGTGTTTGGTGCCCGCAGCGCCGCGGGGAGTAGCTGGCGGATTAGCTGGCCCGGCCAAGATGCTGGCGGATACCGGGAGTTCGGGAGTGACACTGACTGAGCCCGGAGTTCCTGGCACAGTACCGAGAGTTACTGACCTAGTTTATGTCAGTTTTGACAAGTTTCAGGGCTTATTTTTGTCATAAACGTAATCAGTTTCACATTTGCAGCCCGCTGGCAGCCCGCAGCCGCGCCCGATTCACACCCAACCGACACCCAACCCACAGCCCAAGCACCCCAAACACCCCAGCCGTCACACTCTCAACGCGCAGCCGCGCTCACCCCACGCCCAACCACGACCCCACGCAACCACGATCCCGCAAACCCCCACGCAACCACGATCCCGCAAACCCCCACGCAACCCCCACAAGCTACGTTTTGGTAACCCACTATGTAATTACGAATGCAACTCAAGTAAATTGAGTCAATAATAGTTACTTGCATATAGTTGCCTAGTTTTTGGAGGTTGCCGACCATGGCACTGGTTGTGCAGAAGTACGGTGGTTCATCCCTGGAGAGCGCCGAACGCATTCGTCGTGTTGCAGAACGAATTGTGGAAACCAAAAAGCAGGGCAATGACGTCGTGGTTGTCTGCTCGGCAATGGGCGACACCACCGATGAGCTTCTGGACCTCGCTGAGCAGGTCAACCCGGTCCCGCCGGGACGCGAGATGGATATGCTCCTGACCGCCGGTGAGCGTATTTCTAATGCACTGGTCGCTATGGCGATTGCAAGCCTCGGCGCCTCGGCTCGGTCTTTCACCGGTTCACAGGCCGGCGTGATCACCACGGAGCGCCACGGTAACGCCCGCATTGTCGAGGTCACTCCAGGTCGCGTCCGCGAGGCCCTCGATGAGGGCCATATCTGCCTGGTGGCCGGTTTCCAGGGGGTGAACCGCGAGACCAAGGATGTCACTACGCTGGGCCGTGGTGGCTCGGATACCACTGCGGTTGCCCTCGCGGCAGCTCTGGAGGCAGATGTCTGCGAGATTTACTCCGACGTGGACGGCGTGTACACGGCGGATCCGCGCATTGTGCCGGATGCACAGCGCTTGGACAACATTTCCTTCGAGGAAATGCTGGAAATGGCTGCGGTTGGCGCGAAGATTTTGCAGCTGCGAAGTGTCGAATACGCCCGCGCGTTTAATGTTCCGTTGCGTGTGCGTTCGTCGTATAGCAATGAACTTGGCACCCTTGTTGATGGATCGATGGAGGATATCCCTATGGAAGAAGCAGTGTTGACCGGTGTGGCGCATGACCGCTCCGAGGCGAAGGTGACCGTGCTGGGCATTCCGGATGATCCGGGCCAGGCGGCGAAGATGTTCCGTGCTGTTGCGGATGCGGAGATCAACATCGATATGGTGCTGCAGAACGTCTCTACCATCGCGGATAACCGCACTGACATTACTTTCACCTGCCCGCGCGAGGACGCTCCGAAGGCGATGGCGTTGCTGAAGAAGCTGCAGGCTGACAATGACTGGAACGACGTGCTTTACGACGATCACGTGGGCAAGGTCTCCTTGGTCGGTGCTGGCATGAAGTCCCACCCGGGTGTGACTGCGACGTTCTGTGAGGCGCTCGCTGATGAGGGTGTGAATATCGACCTGATTTCCACTTCTGAGATTCGTATCTCGGTGCTGGTTAATGACCAGGATGTCGATAAGTCTGTGAAGGCTCTGCACGACGCTTTCAATCTCGGTGGCGACACCGAGGCTGTTGTTTACGCTGGTACGGGACGTTAAGGAGTTCTTATGACCACGATTGCTGTTGTTGGTGCCACTGGTCAGGTTGGCCGTGTGATGCGCACCCTGTTGGCGGAGCGTAATTTCCCGGCCGATAAGGTTCGTTTCTTCGCTTCTGCTCGTAGTGCGGGCAAGGAGTTGGAGTTCCGCGGCGAGAAGATTGTTGTCGAGGATGTCGCGGCTACTTCGGATGAGGATCTGAAGGGCATTGATGTCGCGGTGTTCTCCGCTGGCGGCACGCTGTCGAAGGAGCAGGCGCCGCGTTTTGCGGCTGCTGGCGCTGTTGTTGTTGATAACTCGTCGGCGTGGCGTAAGGATCCGGAGGTCCCGTTGGTGGTCTCCGAGGTCAACCCGGATGCTTTGCAGGACATCCCGAAGGGCATTGTCGCGAATCCGAATTGCACCACCATGGCCGCGATGCCGGTTCTCAAGCCGCTTCACGACGAGGCCGGGTTGCAGCGTCTGCGTGTGTCCTCCTATCAGGCGGTCTCGGGTTCGGGCCTTGCTGGTGTGAATACTCTGGCTGGCCAGGTGCGCGAGAACATCGACAACCTGGAGAAGCTGACCACTGATGGTTCGGCTCTGGTTGCGGAGGACTTTGGTCCGTATGTCGCACCGATTGCTTTCAACGCGCTGCCGGTGGCTGGAAACTTTGTTGATGATGGTTCGCTGGAGACTGATGAGGAGCAGAAGCTCCGCAATGAGTCCCGCAAGATTCTGTCTATCCCCGAGCTGGCTGTTGCTGGTACTTGTGTGCGCGTTCCGGTGTTCACTGGCCACACGCTGGTGATTCACGCTGAGTTTGAGAATGCTCTGTCCGTAGAGAAGGCAACCGAACTGCTGGAGTCCGCGCCGGGCGTGAAGGTCGTCGACGTTCCGAATCCGCTTGCCGCCGCTGGTGTGGATGAGTCCCTGGTGGGTCGTATCCGTGTCGATCAGTCGGTTCCGGAGGGGCGTGGCCTGGTGCTGGTTGTCTCTGGCGACAATCTGCGTAAGGGCGCTGCTCTGAATACCATCCAGATTGCGGAGTTGTTGGTCGCTGACCAGTAGTTGAGCGCAGTACTTAAAAGCGCAAAAAGTTAAGCCTCGGCACTTAGCGAACTTCGTGCTCTCAATGACAACTACTCCCCACTAGTCGGTAACTGATTTCTCAGTCCAACTAATGGGGAGCAGTTCACATTGTTGCGGTAGGGGGCCTATTTTTTTCTTATTGACGCCCACGCTTTCCGCTTGGCTGCAGCGCCAGCGGAATGTGAGATTGTGCGAGCGCAGTGCTGGGGGGGGATTGCGTCACGGGAGGCGCCGGCGCCCTATTTGGCGGCGTGAGGATGTGCAGATGTCGCTAGACCGGGAATGCGTGGCCGACGGCGCCGTATTTGGGGCGCTAGCAGGGGTGAATGTCGCTAGAACGGGAATGCGTTAAAGACACTGATTTGCAGCTCCGCAAAACTGCAGGTCAGGGAATTGTCGCAAAATTCGGAGGCGCGCCTGTGCTGACAGATTCCCGTTCTAGCGACATTTCGACCTTCGAAGTGCAACTTTTCCGACAGTTGGTGCCACGAGTTGCAATAGCGCGAGCATCTCGGCACTGAGAGCCAGGGTGGCGAGGGTGGCTAGGGTGGCCAGGGCGGTGACAGTGGCCAGGGTGGCTAGGGTGGCCAGAGTGGCGTCGGGTGGCCAGCGTGGCGACGGTGGCCAGGGCGGCGATGGAGTCGGTAGCGGCCGAGCAGGAAGCGGACTAACTTAGGGTAGCCTGTTGTGTGGTTAGCCTTACCTGTGTAATATAGACCCGATTGCTGTGTTGGCCGTAGCCGAAAGAGGCCATCAGTCTCTTGGGGCTACGGGTACTTTACAGCGTCTCAAAGAGTTCCTTACACATTAGGCTTTCACATGTTTCGAAACAATTCGCTGACCCGTCGAGCGGCGCTGAAGACCGCCGCTGTCTTGGCAGCATCCACTCTTGTTCTGTCTGGTTGCTCCCGAGGCGACGACGCGGCGGCGTCAAAAAATGAGGGCACCGGGGACGAGCGCATCGCCGCAGTTGGCCTGGGAGACAGCGATACCTTGCTCGCTCTAGGCATCCAACCAGTCCTCGTAGCGCCCTGGGGTGCTGAGGGAGATGTTGATGCGTCTGGCGTCGGCCCATGGGCTACCGAAAAGCTCGGCGACAACAAGCCTGAAGTGGTTTACGGTACTGCCAACGGATTCACTGCTGAAATCCTGGAGAAGATCTCCGCCGCTGATCCGGACAAGATCATTGCGGTGAACTCTGCCGTAGACGCGCAGGCGAAGAAGGCGCTTAATGACATCGCCCCAACCACCGTTAAGCCAGACGGTGCCACGGACTGGCAGATCCCCTGGCGGGATCAGGTCAACCAGATCGCCGGCGCTGTAGACAAGCAAGAAGAAGGCGACAAACTCGTCGAAGAAACGCAGAAGGCCTTCGATGATTTCCAACAGCAGCACCCTGAGCTCAAAGGCAAGCGTGCGGCTATTGTCATGCCTTATCAGGGAAAGATCGGCCTGTACACCTCCGGTGACGGTCGCGGGCAGTTTATCAAGAGTCTGGGCTTCGAGATCCCGAAGGAGCTCGAAGGTAACGGGGGCGAGTTCTACCGCGACATCGCACCTGAGAACTACAGCGACCTCAACAACGTCGATTACCTCTTCATCCTTGATTACCAGGGTGCCGCCGATACCTTGAAGAAGGATCCAACATTCAGCAAGCTGGACGTTGTTCGCGAAGGCAAGGTCCGCTGGATGGACGAAAACGTGGGCAATGCAATGAGTATGCCGAACCCATTGACCATCCCCTGGGCAGTCGACAAGTTCTCTGACGCAATTTAATTGAAAGTGTCCGTTTCAAGAACTCGACATTCTTTGGTGTTTTCCCGGCGTTTGCTTACTTCGGCCGCACTCGTTGGCTTGGCTTTGCTGCTGCTTGCCTCCCTGTACTTGGGTTCCAAAGATCTTTCCATTGGCGAAGTGACCAGCATCCTCATGCATGGTCCGCACCCATCTACGCAATCCGGCATCAATGCTGAACAGTCCGGCATCATTTGGGACTTGCGCGTTCCGCGCACCCTCTTGGCTGTGATCACAGGCGCAGCCCTGGCTATGGCGGGTGCCATTGCTCAGAGCTGGACCCGCAACCCCCTGGCAGATCCCGGCATTATCGGCGTGAACGCTGGAGCAAGTTTCGCAGTCGCTGTGGCACTGACCTTGGGCTGGGCAACGACGGTCGGGGAGCGGACACTTGTAGGGCTCGTCGGGGCGGCCGTCGCTGCCTTAATCGTGCTGTTGATTTCCCGCGTATCGCGTAACCCGCTAACTCTGGTACTCGTGGGCGTGGGAGTTACCTTCGCCCTGCAAGCGGCCACGAATATGCTGAGCCTCTATTCTTCCGACACCCTGGAAGGGCTCCGCCGCTGGACCGTTGGCTCTACGGCTGGGCGGGGTATGGAAGACGTGGCCTTAGCTGCTTTAGGTCTAGCACTAGGTGCTCTATGTGGTGCGCTTGCAGCACGCCCGCTGGATCTACTTGCGATGGGAGAGGACTCCGCCCGTTCCCTTGGCAGCTCGCCCACGAGAACCCGCTTGTTGGCTGCCGCAGCGGTGATCATCCTCGCCGGCTCGGCGACAGCCACTGTGGGGCTTGTGACATTCGTGGGCTTCGCCGTGCCACACCTACTACGCCCGTTTACCGGCCCGTCCCTGACTCGCCTCTTGCTGCCGACCGGCATTGTTGGTGGCGCGGCTGTGTTGCTAGCCGATATTGTGGGCCGCTTCGTCCTGCAGCCTAACGAGCTGGAAATGTCCATTGTCTTAGCTATTGTCGGTGCCCCAGTGATGATTCTGGCGGTGCGACGTAAGAAGAGTTCACCGACCTCGAATGACTCGGAGCTGACGATATGAGCGATATGACGTCTATCCGTAGTATTAAGCGTTCACGAAGCAGACGCGTCCTGGCGGCTTCGGCAGGGTTCGCCCTCATAGCGGCTCTTTGTTACTGCTTAATCCTGGGGCAAGGAGCGGTGAAGCTCAGCCCGATGGAAGTCATCGAGGTTCTCACCGGTGGGGGCACACAGCAAGCAATCAACGTGGTGTGGGATCTCCGCCTGCCTGTAGCAATCGCTACCGTTCTGGTCGGCGCGGCTCTAGGGCTGGCAGGTGCGTGGACTCAGACCATGGCCCGCAATCCGCTGGCCAGCCCGGACATTCTCGGTGTATCCGGCGGCGCGGCGGTTTTGGTTGTGGCGGGCACCGTAGTTACCCGCCCTGCATGGAGTGAGGGGGTGCCGACGTTCTGGTGGCGTGCTGCACTCGCTTTGCTTGGCGCACTAGTGATCGTTGGTTTGCTCGTTCTACTCGGTGGCTTCGGGACGTCGCAGCGCGTAGTGGTCATCGGCCTGGCACTGTCTTTCCTCACGCAGTCTTTAGTGCAGTATCTCCTGCTCCGGGCTGACTTAACTCGTGCCACGGATGCCCAAACTTGGCTCGCTGGGTCTACCGGCTTTGTGCGTATGGAAGCTTTGTTGCCTATGGTGTTGGGCCTGTTGCCCTTCGTAGTTTTAGGCCTCTGTGTTACGCGCGATGTCCCTCTTCTTTCTCATGATGACGCCACCGCGTCCACACTTGGGGTAAATGTCACGAGGGTGCGCGCTATTTTGCTCATTGCCGCAACGGGCATTGTCGCGGTGGTGGTTTCCTTTGTCGGCCCAATTGGATTCGTGGCACTATTGGCTCCTCAGCTGGCCAAGCTGGTGGCCGGAACGCCCACGCCCCATCCGTTGTGCTCTACTTTTGCAGGCGCTGCTCTATTAGCTGCGTGCGCCGTCGTGGCGGGCGCACTGCCATTTACATCCCCTGTGGGTTTGGTTACCGCCATCATCGGTGGCCCCGCGTTGGTGTTGCTTGTGTGGTTGGCGGCCCGTCGCGGAACTCTGAAAGGAATGGTTCAATGAACGTTCAGGTTGATCACGTCACCGTGGGCTACAACGACGGCCCAAGCATTGTTAAGGACGTGTCTTTCACTGCAGAGCCCGGGAAGGTCACCACGCTCTTAGGCCCCAATGGTTGTGGCAAGTCGACGTTGCTCAAGACGCTTTCTCGGCTGCTTGCTCCCGCCGAAGGACGGGTTCTTGTAGAGAAAAAGGACGTGCATAGTTTGCGGTCGCGCGAAGCCGCCCAACTAATTGCGCTTTTGCCACAACACCCGCTGTGTCCGGCGGGATTGACCGTTGGAGAACTTGTGGAGCGCGGACGGCACCCTTATCGTCGATCGCTCTGGGGTGGGGGAGCGACGGCGTCAGAAGATAAAGAAAAAGTGCGCGAGGCGCTGAAGAAGACGAAGGTTGACCATCTTGTTGCCCGCGACGTGGCGGAGCTTTCTGGCGGCCAGCGGCAGCGGGTCTGGATGGCGATGGTGTTGGCGCAGGATACGCCAATTGTGCTGTTGGACGAACCGACTACCTACCTAGATCCGGCACATGCGATAGAGATTCTAAGTATCGTGCGGGAGCTCGCTCAAGAGGGCAAGACGGTGATTACCGTACTTCATGATCTTGGCCTGGCGGGAGCTTTTAGCGACGAGATGATCGTCATGAAGGAAGGGGAAAAGATCGCCGAGGGTTCTCCAAAGGAGGCTCTGACGGTGGATGTGTTGCGCGAGGCATATGGCTTGAATGCCGAGGTGTGGGAAGATCCCCGCGGTATGGCTCCGATTATTGTGCCGCGAGGGATTGTGGCCAATTAAGGCCGTGCCCTGCCTAGGAACCAATAGGGGCACCACTGCACGGATTCGCTATTGAGGCCCCAGGTGTGAATTGCGTGGCGCCGTACTTCCTTGCAGAGCTGTCCTTCACCCGCGACCCAGACGTACTTCGACTGTGTTGCGGGGTGTTCGGCACGGTCCAGTTGCTGTAGGTGGGACATCACTGCCGTGCTGAAGTCCGTTGTAGCGCTAAACAGCACTTCTAGGCTGCCCAGCTTGCTCTCCCAGTCGGCGACGAGGGATGGCTCGAGGTCACCATGGTTCTCGGCGACCACTACGAGGTGTATGTCGCGCAACTGTTCCGGGGCAAACGCATCCGCGTAATCCAAAATGGCGCGAACGGAAGGTACGGCAGATGGGTCTGCGATAAGTGTTTGTGAACTTTGCGCGCGGTGCCAGAGGCCCTGGCATGTCCAGATGCCTACCTGGTCGCCAACACGAGTTGCAAGAGCCCAGGCGAGCCCTGGTCCGACGTGCTCATCCTTTGGATTTTTGACGCCATGTGTCGCCACGTCGAAAGTTATCTGTCCGCACTCGGGATCGAGTGAGCGTACGGTGTACCAACGTAAATTTGGGCGTTGGGTCTCCGGCATGGCTGTAACGCTTGCGCGGATATTGGCGCCACCTCCGTGGAGTGGTAAATGGAGATTCTCGCCGGGCTTAGCCGGCATAAAGAGGCCAAAGAATTCGTCCGGGCCGGAAAGCTGAAAGCCGACTAGCTCGGGGGAGCGGATGACAATCCTCTGCAGGTTTTCTGCCGGGGCGCTGACGTCATAAACAGTGGCGCGGATGATTCGATGGTGCGGTTCAGAAGGGGCGGCCAAGAGTAGGTGGTCAGAAAAGGCCGCGCGGTAGGCGGAAGTGTTCGTCGGAGTGTTCAGGGTAACTGGGTTCGAGGTCATAGTGGGAGTTAACTTACCCTTACCTAAAGCAAAAGTGAAAGGGTGAGGGGCAGAAAAAGCCCCGCGGGGATCCGAGGTGAACTGGTCCCCGAAAGTTGGACTGGTTTAATTCTAGGCGGTTAGGGCTTCAAGGGTCTGATTCCGATATTGCATCGGGGTCAGGCCCTTGAGTCGTTGTTGGACGCGTTCGGTGTTGTACCACCCGATGTACTCATCGATCGCCTGGTTGAACTCTGCGACCGTGTCGAAGACTTCACCGTGGTACATCTCGGTTTTCACGTGCCCGAAGAAATTTTCCATGACCGCGTTGTCGTAACAGTTGGCTTTACGCGACATCGACTGAACACCACCGTTGTCGCCAATCAAGTCACGCCAGGAGGCATGCTGGTACTGGAAACCTTGGTCAGTGTGCATCATCCACCCGGGTTCAGGTGCCCACGCCGCGATCGCCTTGGACAAAGAATCGGTGGTAAACGCGGTCGACGGCGATGTAGCCACGGTGTGGGCAACAATTGAACGGTCGAACAAGTCCATCACCGGTGACAGGTAGACCTTGCGGCCTGCAACCCTGAACTCGGTGACGTCGCTGACAAAGACGGTATTTGGCTGATCCGGGGTGAATTTGCGGTCAAGTTTATTGTCAGCAATGCGGCTGATCGTCCCAACATAGGAAATATACGGTCTGCGCTGGCGAATCTTAGCTCGAAGCCCCATCTGGCGCATGAGTTTGTAGACGAGTTTGTGGTTGACCACCCAGCCCTGGTTGCGTAGGTCAAGTAGCACTCGCCGGTAGCCGTAGCGATGCTTGTTACGCTCGAAGCTTTCCCGAATCGCTTGCTTGAGAACGGCGTGGTTATCTGGCTTACTGAGTCGTTGTTGGTGGTAGAAGAACGTCGACCGTGGGATACCTGCTGCCTCTAGGAGATATTCCAAGCGGTGGTGAGACTTGAGGATGACAATCGCCTGGACTTTCAGGCGCGTCCCTGATTCCTCAAGTCCCGCAATTTTTTTAGATAGGCATTTTCGGCCCGCAACCGTTCGTTTTCGCGACGCAGCTTGTCTTCCTCCGACAGCGGCTTCGGCGTGACCGATCCTTTGGGCCTGCCCTTCGGCTTTGGTTTCAACGCGTCATCGCCGTCTTTGCGCCATTTCCACGACCACCCACTGACCAGCTGCTGTGATGACAGGCCAAATTCGCGCGCAAGATCCATCGCTGTCTCGCCAGCAAGGTGGCGTTGGACAACTTCCTTCTTGATTTCAAACGAGTACTGCTGCTTAGTCGGTTTCTCCACAAGACATAGCCTGCCATGCAGCACAAACCGACAATAGAGCCGGCGCGCAGCGTGTTTGGAGACACCCAGAACATTGGTAGCCGCTGTATAACCCATGCCTTGCTGAAATAGTTCAACCAATTGCTCGCGCTGATATTCACTTAGCGAACTTCGTGCTCTCAATGACAAC
>NZ_KV836272.1:1211261-1212715 GCF_001838295.1 Corynebacterium sp. HMSC074C04 | reverse complement strand
AACTAATGGGGAGCAGTTCATTAGGTGCCGAGGCGTTTCTGCTGGAAAAGGCGAGCCTGGTTTGGGGTGACCAAACGGCTAGCAATGTGACCCGTGACATGCGACGTTTGGGCATAAGTGCAGGTTAAATTTTGCCGTTATTCTGTTTCCAATTTCCTGGCTGAAGTGGGTCGAATTTCTATATTGTGACCGTTTTTCATCACCGGTACGGTTTTCGTGTGAGCACGGCAGTGGCCGCAAAGGAGAAGGCGAGAAGCCCTTTACCTTCAGCTCTGGGCATCGCGCCACACCATTTATCTACACTTCATTTTTCTAAAGGATCATCATGGATAACCTGTGCAACATCTGCGAACTGATTTCCTGCTTGCCAGCACCGGCTCCGCTGCCGGTACCTGAGTTCAGCGTGAACTTCCCGGAGGGCCCGCTGATTCAGGTCGACTCTCTGTTCCCGAACTTCCACTCTCTGACTGAGGGCGGCAACCTGGGTCTGCAGAATATTGGCGGCAATCAGGACAACGCTCTGCAGAACGTCGGTGGCAACCAGGGGCTCCAGAACGCGGGCGGCGACCAGCTGAACGGTGGCGACCAGATTGGCGGCGACAAGCTGGACAAGGGCGACAAGGTCGGCGGCGATCAGGTTAACGACAAGGGCCAGATTGGTGAGCGTCAGTCCGGTTTCCAGACCGGTGGCCAGGATCAGAGCCTGCAGAACGTCGGTGGTGACCAGGGTCTGCAGAACGGTGGCCAGGAGCAGGGTCTCCAGACTGGCGGTAAGAACCAGAACGGCCTTCAGACTGGCGGCCAGGGGCAGGGGCTCCAGACCGGTGGTAAGAACCAGGGTGGCCTCCAGACTGGCGGCCAGGAGCAGGGTGCCCAGACCGGCGGCAACAACCAGGGTGGCCTGCTGGCCGAGGACGGTGCGGGTGACAACCTGCCAGTCGACCTGGACCTCACCGGTGCAAAGGCTATCTAAGGCCGTTTAAGCTGACTTAGGCACTGCACTACAACGACACTGCGCAGCTATTAGCTCTCGCAGCTATTAATACGTAACAGCGCACGAGCGCCTTCTCACTCCTTGTGGAGTGGGGAGGCGCTTTTCTGTGTTTATAGCTGGCGACGTTGGGCCGATCCGAGTTACTGACTGCGTTTATGTCAAAAATGGCCCAAAAAATGTCCTGAAAGCGTCATAAACTCGCACAGTTTCACATTTGCAGTCCCCTATTCAGTCGCGTTTTACATAACGTGATCTGTTGGAATGCCGTGAATCAGACCCATTTTTGTCTATTAACCGCGGATGGAGAGGTTGGGGCGGAGGGGCGATTATTTATGCAGCCGCAATTAGCACACAATTATGTGGCTTATTAAATGATGTCCGGGGATTCTTTTGCAAATAGTCTTGAGATATCATTTTTGCTCTTAGAGATTTATTGGCTTGCATTTTCATTAGGTGGGGG
>NZ_KV836272.1:1153046-1211161 GCF_001838295.1 Corynebacterium sp. HMSC074C04 | reverse complement strand
GGGGGTGGGGTGTCATTTGTGCCGTAACTCACAATTATGAAAATCGTGACATGGGAGACATTCTAACCCAAATTAATGGGTGGGGATTCATTGAAAAAACTTCATATGCGCAGGTTAATCGTGATTTTATGGGTTGAATGGCCAGATGTCATGGAGGAAAGTGGAACTTCGGCATGCGTGTGGTGTCCAAATGTCTACCCCAGAAAAAATATGCAAACAATAATTATTGATATTGAAATAAATGACAAGAGGGGTGGCAATTAAATGGCTCAACAAACATAAAATGTATTTGTTATATTCAGGGGCGGCCAACGCTATAAATGAGAATTAGAAGGCGATGTCAACTGGGCTACCTGTGATGGGGGCTGGAGACGCTTATGCGTGGTCATTGATTGTTAATTGAAGGCTGGAAAGGTAGCGAAAAGTGTATAACGCACTGAAATCGAAGGAAGGGGGAGGGCTCATGTTCGGTCGTTTTACAAACGAGAAGCGCTGGTTGGCGCTTTTTAGCTTCATGGCTGTGCTCGCTCTTTTCTTCGCTAAATCTCCGATACTTGCGCATGCGCAGGAGCCAGAGGACACTGGCGAAACCCTGACGATTCAGAAGATTCTGAGTGTTCCTGGAACCGTTGAGGGTGTTGAAGCCAATGGAAATGTCCGTAATTTTGGGCCACTCATTGCGGCATTTGACGAGGCTGCAACTCCATTTGGTAGCCACAAAATGGGTTACTGCATTGAGGCCAGCGTCGGCGGTGATCTTTATGACACCGGTCGTGTGCAGAACTTCAGTCAGTTCTCGCGCAGTACAGATACCAATAATAAGCTGCGGAACGACTTTGACCGATACCGGAAGCTCAACTGGATTGCGCACCACGGTTCGCCAGCTGTTGGTTTGGATGAACTGGGGAAGGCAGCTGGAGTTAAAGGCCGTCTGAATGTGCTGGATGCGAATAACGCAACTCAATTCGCTCTGTGGCACTTCTCCGATGACATTGACTTCTCCAAGGGCATTCACAACCCATCGACGAAGGCTGTCTACGACTACCTCACTGGTCCGGCTAACGTCGGTCAGGGCACCGTCGACGGTACGAACCGCACTGGCTACATTTTCAACAATGGTAAGAAACAAGACATCATTGTGATTGACAATGTCACTCCGTCTTCCGGTGAGGTTCCAGCAGAGCCGACGAAGCCGTCTGAACCGGAGAAGCCGACCGAACCGGAACAGCCAACCGAGCCAGAGAAGCCGACTACTCCGACCACGCCTACGGAGACCACGACCCCGTCCGAGTCGACCAAGCCGTCCGAGCCGGAGAAGCCGACCACACTTAAGCCGTCGATCTCCACTCAGGCTCGCCTAAACGGCAACAAGATTGTTGCGGGCGCTGTGGTTAAGGACATCGTGAAGTTCACTGACCTGGTTCCGGGTAAGAACTACCGCCTGGATGCCACCCTGGTGGACAAGACCAATGCTGATCGCATCTTGGGTACCGGCAGCGTCGAATTCACTCCGGAGACCTCTTCGGGTGAACAGACTGTCATGATTACCGTCTCCGATGATGTGGATGAGCCGGTTTCCGCTGCTGTTGCATTTGAAAAGCTGACCTCGACAGAGGTCACCGCCGATGGCCAGGACAACGCCGATGGTCAGCCGGTAGAAATCGCCTCCCACGAGGACATTAACGACGCAGCTCAGACCGTTCACGGCGAAAAGCCGGAACAGCCGACGACCTCCGAAGAAACTCCGACGAGCGAGGAGACAACCGAGGAAACAACGGAGCCGTCGTCCAGCGAGACCGCTACTTCTGAGACCAGTGAGTCTGAGGCTCCGACGACGTCGGAAAGCGAAGAGCAGCCGAGCTCTTCGACGACTACTCCTAACGCCTCCGAGTCCACGAAGCCGGCTGCCCCGACGGAGCCGACCGAGCCGACTGACAGCACTGAGTCGCAGACCACGGAGCCGACCGAGCCGACTGAGACTACCGAACCGTCCAAGCCGAGCGAGCCCGCTGATACGCCGCTGGAGCCGGAGCTACGCACGGTAGCTGAGCTTCAGGGCAACCGCATTGAGGCTAATGCCAAGGTTGTCGACACCGTACATTTCGAGGGCCTGGTGCCTGGTAAGAACTACACCCTCTCCGGTGAACTTGTTAATAAGGCTGATGGCTCTGTGATTGGTCATGGCGAGGCGACGTTCAAGCCGACGTCGGCAAGCGGTACTGTGACTGTCACTCTTGAGGTGTCTGACTCTGTTCAGACTCCTGTTGCCGAGGCTGTCGTATTCGAGCACCTGACCTCTGATGAGGTCGACTCGACTGGTAAGGAAAGCGCTGGTCAGGTCAATGAGATCGCTGACCACGCAGATATCAACGACGCTAGCCAGACCGTGACCGGCGACGTTCCGGAGAAGCCGGAAGACACCCCGACTGAGGAAAGCGAAACTCCGTCCGAGGAGACGACCGCACCGGAGACCAGCTCGACTGAGCCGACCACGTCCACGGTTCCGGCAACGCCGAGCGACGATGAGCCGTCCGAGCAGCCGGAGACGACACAGCCGGAAGAGCCGTCTGAGACGACAACTCCGTCTACGTCCGAGTCTGAGAAGCCGTCCAAGCCGAGCAAGCCGACTAAGCCTGCTCAGCCGAGCAAGCCGACTAAGCCTGCTCAGCCGGAGAAGCCGAGCAAGCCGACTAAGCCTGCTCAGCCGGAAAAGCCGAGCAAGCCGAGCAAGCCCGCTCAGCCAGAAAAGCCGAGCAAGCCGACTAAGCCCGCTCAGCCGGAAAAGCCGTCCAAGCCGAGCAAGCCTGCCCAGCCGGAAAAGCCGAGCAAGCCGAACCACCCGAGCACCCCAGCTCAATCTGAGGACAACCCAGCTATCACGACCACTGCCGGTATTGCCGGCAAGGGTCTGGTCGAGAAGGGTGCTGTCGTCATCGACACCGTGCACTTCACTGGCCTGAAGCCGGGCACGAAGTACACGTTGACCGGTGAGCTGATGTGCAAGGAGACGGGCAAGTCCACTGGCGCTAGGAGCCGCCTGCACTTTGTGCCGACGGCATCCGCCGGCACGGTTGATGTTCCGATCATCATCACCGACGGCGACTGCGCTTCTCAGGTTGCCTTCGAGACTCTGACCGATGCCAATGGCAAGGAAGTTGCTGTCCACAAGGACATCAACTCTGCGGAGCAGACTGTCACGAACGGCAAGACCCCGGAGAACACGCCATCTGAGCATCCAAAGGATGAGGGCAAGCAGAACACGCCTAACGACGATTCCTCTGCACCTACCAGCGACTCTGCCACCCCGACCACTGTGATTAATCAGCACTCGGAGCAGAACAACACCAACGTCACCATCATCGGTGGCACTGGCCAGGATAAGCAGAAGAACCACGGAAAGCCGTTGGCTCCGAACTCGGAACGACGTGCAATTAGTTCGGTTCCGTCTGGCCCGACCGGTTTGGCTACTCACGCTCTGCCGACGGTAGCCACCAACTAAGGAGATTCCATGACTGATCAGTTTGGCTCGGACGAGACCGGCAAGGAACCTGGAAACACACCAGGCATCGAACCGGAAACCGAAACTGGCGCACTCGACCACGTTGATCCGTTTGACCAGGCCGAAGACCCGGCCGACAGCCAAGTCGAAGACCTACAAAGCGTGCCTTGGTGGAAGCAGCCAAGAATGTATATCGCCGCTATCGCGTTAATCGGCGTTATCGCTCTGCTGGTGATTGGCCAGATCAATCGCAATGATTCGACGCTCGATGGTGCGCAGGAGAATCTGCCCACTCCAGCACAGGGTTCTCGGGGAGCTGTGCACGAGATGGAGATGCTCATTGATGGTAAGTCGGCTCCGATTGATTTCGTTCAGCTGACTGATCAAGGATCTCTGATTCCGCCGACCGATGTTTCGCGCCTGGGCTGGTATTCCGCCTCCGCGATTCCCGGTGAGAAAGGTGCTGCTGGATCGTCCGTCATTACCGGCCACGTCAATGAGGTGGACCAGGGCGATGGTTACGCTGCACGTTTCGCTGACCTGAAGGCTGGTGACACTGTCACGGTGAAGGTAGATGGCGAAAGCCGAGACTTCACCGTCAGCAAGGATCCAATCCAGGTGGTCAAGGGCGCCCAGATGCCCGAGGCTGTCAACGACGCAGTTGGTGAGAACCGCTTGGTCCTCATCACCTGCGGAGGCGAGTTCGTCGGCGGCACCTTGGGTTACGCCGACAACATCATCGTCGAGGCCACTCCAGTGCGCTAATCCAGTGCGCTAGATCAGAGCACTAGGGCGCTGGGGCTCAGCCTCAACTAGTTGACCAATTTCATTGGCTGTGGCTGTTGAACGCCGTCGAACAACGGCGGCGCCGGCAGTCGCAGAAAAACACAGAACAAATCTGCAGAAACCCTGCAGAAACACAGAAGATAAGGAAGTACCTATGAGCATGTTGAAGAAAATCGGTGTCTGGGGTGTGGGCGCACTCGTGCTTGCCGCTCCGGTTGCCACTGCCGCACAGGCAGTAGCTGCACCTGCAAACTCTGCTGACACTGCAGTTGTCGCTCCGGGCAAGGGTGGGTTCCTCCACTCGGGCAAGCTAGCCGTCAACCGCTACGTCTTCGAGCTTGAGCACCGCGATGGCAAGGACTACGTCAACATCACCTTCACCGGCGATCACAGCGCTGACGTGCAGATCATGCCGGATGGCATGACCCCTGAGGGCAAGAAGAAGGTCGATCAGATTGGTGACGTCCTCAAGCTCAACGGCTACAACGATGTTCACTACTGGGCGGTTCTCTAAACGCCTCTTGTGACGCCACAGCGCGCCCCGTGTCGCTTACTGCCTCTGTGCTTTACAGGTCCTAGCACAGGGTGGTGCACCGCGGGGCGTTTTGCTTCAAACGGTTTTTGCTTTCGCTTACCGACGATGCTGTGACAGCAAACACAAGAAGGTTGATAAGTCCTCATTTTCCCGGCGTGCTCTGCGGCGGTAATGGTTAGACATAGGAGCCATCGCTATAGGGCAATTGCCTACCCCCATTTTTGGGTGGGTTTGATTGTGTGGGGAATTGAGAGGGGTTTGGCTGCGATTGGAAAAAACCGCTGTGACCTCGATAAAAAGATATTAATCTCTTGCAATTCTTATGTTTGTGTAGGTTTCTTGGATGCTTGGTTTGGCGGTGTGTAACCGTCGGGTATCGATTGGAAGTGAAACGAGTTGAGTTATTTATAAGCGGTTCACTGAGCGCTATTAACTGAGCGAGCAATGGGCTTGAACTGCAATGTTTCAGCCAGTAAACGTTAAAGTTCATAACGCTTAGGCTTAAAAGGTTAGACAGACTGGTCTTTCCCTTAAGGAAAATCTCAGTTTTGGCAAGTCGGGGAACGTTGGTGTCGCCGTCTGGAGTGAATCGCGAGACGTATTGAAGCCTGTCGCTTCATTTTGGACTTCTGTAAAGGACCTGTTTTCGTGAATAAGTTCTCTCGTACCGCCCGCTCGGTAACCTTCGCTGCCATCGTCGGTCTGTCGATGGGTGTCTCCGCCCCGGCTGCAATCGCTCAGGACACTGCCGTCAACCAGGCTGCCGGCAACTCCCCTCTGGTAAATAAGGACGCCAAGGGCTCGCTCACCATTCATAAGTTCGGTAACCCGACCAGCGAAGGTCAGCCGTCTGGTACCGAAGCTGACGTCCAGGACGTTATTGCCAATGGTGGCGAGAAGCTCGCAGGTGTCGGCTTCACCGTTTACAAGATCAACAAGACTGCAGATGGCGCTACCCCCATCGATGTCACCACCAACGAGGGTCTGCTGGCTGCTTCGAAGCTGAAGGCTGGCGAGTTCGCTACTGGTACCCAGGCGACTCAGGCTCTGATTGACAACGGTACCCTGACGCAGGTCGCAACCGGCACGACCGACCAGGACGGCAAGTGGAACGTTGGCCAGGATCTGGCTCTTGGCGCTTACCTGGTTGTTGAGACCGGTCCGAAGGAAGGCTATGACCCGGCTGTTCCGTTCATCGCTTTCGTTCCGATGACCAGCAATGGCAAGGTAGGCGACGAGACTCAGGGCACCACCTGGAACTACGACGTTCACGCATTCCCGAAGAACTACAAGGATGAAGAGCCGACCAAGACCGTTAAGGACAAGGACCAGAACGCCGGCGACAAAGCGCTGGTCTACACCGTCACGGGTACCGCTCGCCAGCTGAAGCCGAACACGGAGCGTACCCAGTTCCAGATCACTGACCAGATTGACCCGAAGCTGGAAGTCACCAAGGTTGATGTCAAGGTTGTCAAGGCAGATGGTACGGAGCGGGCTCTGTCCGAAACCGACGACCGCGACGGTAAGTTCTTCGAGGGCAACAATGTCGATGTCAACCTGAAGCCAGACGTTGCAAAGACTCTTGGTACTGGTGACAAGGTCGTCGTTACCATCACCACCACGCTGAAGCCGCAGTTCAAGGAAGCTACCGACATCGCGCCGAACACCGGTTTGGTCTTCCAGAACAACCCGGACGGTTCCGAGAACAGCACTCCGAAGGAGACTCCGAAGGTCAAGACCTACTGGGGTGGCGTGCAGTTCAAGAAGGTTGATGGCGACCGCAACGCTCTGGAAGGTGCCGAGTTCCAGATTGTCCGCCAGGCTGCTGGCCAGAAGTGCTCCGACATTGACACCACCAAGAAGGACTCCTGGACTCCGGTTAACGGCCAGCAGGGTGACGAGGTGAAGACCACCTTCGTCTCTGGCCAGGACGGTATCGTCAAGATTACCGGTCTTCACGTCAACGACTTCGAAGACAACGCTGAGGTTGTCGAAGGCGAACAGTCCCACTACTGCCTGATTGAGACCAAGGCTCCGAAGGGTAAGGAGCTGCTGCCGGAGGCACTCGAGTTCAAGCTGGTTGCTAAGCAGACTGCCCCGGAGCGTGTTTACGAGCTGGCATCCGTCCAGGTCGGCGCTAACCCGGGTGAGGTTGTTAACTCCGACGACACCACCCCGAACCTGCCGATGACCGGTGGTGCCGGTGTTGGCATCCTGGCTGCTATCGGTGCAGCTATCGTCGCAGCTGGTGCATGGTTCGCCCGCCGCGGTTCCAAGAACTAAATCCGAGTAAAGGCTCGGCCACTGGAGCGCTTTAGCTCCAGTGTTGAGGGAATAGCGTGCGTTCAACAGCGCACGCCATTCCTGTAGTTTGCGCATCACTGAAATTACTGTTGCGGCCTTTCGATGTGCTCTTTTTCAACAGCAGGCATCTCTACGCCGGTGAGAAAGAGAAAGGCCACATCCCTTTTTGATTGACTTCTTGGGAGTTCCTCCGTGGGTAAACACTCTGCGTCTACTCTGACGCGGGACGCATCAGCTGAGCGGCCTGAACAGCCTGAGCAGGCGAAAAAGAACAGCATGGTTCTCCCCGCAATTTTGGTGATTGTGGGCTTGCTTGTGATGCTGTACCCGGTTGTCTCCACGGCATTGAACAACTACGGCACCTCTAAGGCGGCCAAAGAGTTTGCCAAGCTGGAAAAGTCCGTACCCCAAGAAGTTAAAGATGAACAGTGGGAACGCGCTCACGCTTACAACGAGCGCCAAACCACCGGCCCGATTCTGGACCCGTGGCTTAACGAAGTTAATGACCACAACCCCGAGTACGCCGCTTATCTCGATCAGCTAAACGCTACCGACGTGATGGCGCGTCTGATTTTCCCAGAGATTCAGGCCGACCTGCCGATTTACCACGGCACCAGTGATGAGGTGCTCGCCAAGGGGCTCGGACACCTATACGGATCCGATCTTCCAGTCGGCGGTGTTGGAACCCACTCCATCATTACCGGTCACACCGGACTTACTAACGTAACGCTCTTCGATAACCTGCGGAAAGCAAAAGAGGGAGACGCCTTCTATATCCAGGTCGCAGGCCACAAGCTGAAGTACGAAATTGATCAAATCAAGGTTGTACTTCCGCATGAGACCGATGATCTTCGTCCCGTTGACGGCCAGGACTACATCACCCTCATCACTTGCACCCCTTACGGAATCAACACGCATCGTCTGCTAGTGCGTGGGCACCAAGTGCCGATGGATCCGTCGGAAAGCAATGTCTTCGACCAAACGCACGGAGCTGGATGGCAGTGGTGGATGTACGCCCTGCTCGTAGCGGTGTTTGTGCTTGGCACAGGCTTTGCGTGGTGGCTCTGGCGCCAACGCCTCGACGCCGACGAAGAGCTTGACGACGTCGCCGAGAACGCGGACGTCGAGACTGCTGATGGCGACGCAGACAGCGATGAACTCGCTGACGGCAGCGAATCAGCGTCCGAGGATAATAACAACACTTCGTGGTGGGAAAACGACAATGAATAAATATTTGACATCCACCTGGAACCGGATAGCTGCGTTCTTAGCTGCCTGCGCTCTGGTTGCAGTGATGGGTGCAGTTGGCGCGAATGACGCCAACGCGGCCAGGATTGTTGGACGCGTGGACGCTCCGGGCGTTTCAGCAACGAGCGGCACTGACATTGTGCGAATTACCTTGAGCCCAGGAAACCCGGACGATGATAATTCGTCGGCATCGGGCTCTATTTCTGGCGTGACCATTCATCTGGAACGTCTCAAGGGAATCTCGCCGGCGAGCCAGCAGGACCGCGAGAAGGTGGAAAACGCCACCGCAGCTGAGCTTGCCGAGTGGCCGAAAGACCTCCACTTCAGCCAGGTCACTGACGAAAACGGCTCTGTTAAATTCAGTGATTTGCCGGAGGGCATCTATCTTGTGACCTCGACGGCTCCGAATGACAGTTACCGGGAGATCAACTCCTTCTTGGTATCGGTGCCGTTCTACGGTGCGGGCTATGACTCCACGCCGGTAGAGGGCGTCATTGTGGCGAAGTCGCATAAGCCGGGGGAGACGCCACCACCGTCGACACCTCCAACGACTCCGCCGAAGACCCCTCCGACAACGCCACCGGGAACACCGCCGACTACGCCGGGAACATCGACCCCGCCGAAGACGCCTCCGACGACGCCGACAACTCCGACAACTCCGGGTGAACCGGGAACCTCGACGACAACGTCGACTACTTCCATGCCACCTGGTGAGCCTGGTACCTCGACGCCTTCGGGCTCGTCGGGTTCATCCTCAAGCTCGGGAAGTAGCGGAGGATCTGGCTCCCTGGCACTCACCGGTGTGCAGGTAGCAGGGCTGGTAGCCGTCGCTGCAGCACTAATCGGCGGAGGATTCGTCATTATCGCTGCTAGCAAGAAGAACTCAGAAAGTGGGAAGAACTAATGTTTTCGACAACATTCCGCTTGCCGGATTCAATGCGAACTACGCTTCGCATGTTCTTGGCTGCTTTGCTAGCGGTAGCTCTCGTTGTCAGCGGTCAGGCTTTTGCTCCCACCGTGCCGCAGGCGCAGGCGCAGACAGAGGTCATTCCGACGTCTCCGCCGAAGTATGAGTTTAAGAATGTTAATAGTCGCCCCACTCCTGATTACGAGTTCACAATCGACAGCGATGCGACTATTGACAGCCTGCAATTCAATGTTGGGGGCTCAGGGTATCTTCAGGAATATACACTCAAGATTAATGGGAAGAAGATTGCTCCGCAGATTACCCCGAGTGGCAATCCCCGACAGGCGCCGCTTGAAGTTGTGCACAAGGGTTTGAACGAAGCAGTAAAGGCGGGCGACAAAGTCACGCTGAGCCTTCGCTATACTGCCCAGAAAGCAACTGGCGACGTGGCCATAACCCTCCGCGGTACTCCCGACGGCTCTACTGAGCCAACCGACCCAAGTGAGCCGACAGATCCGTCAACTGACCCGACGGAACCTACCAATCCTACTGACCCAACGGAGCCGACTGACCCCACTGAACCCACCGAGCCGGAGGATCCGGAGCCAGAACCCGGAACGGTAACTCCCGCGGACCCAACTCTTGTCGATCCCGCGACTGCACCGGAGTGCGTGGAAAAGGCTTACATCAATATCCCGGACACTAAGGGTGTTGATTACTACCTCAACGCAGAGAAGAGGCCGGCTGGCCCCCACGTATACGAGCAGAACAAGCCGGGTACAGTCAAGGTCACTGCAGTAGCGCAGCCAGGGTTTAAGCTCGCTCCGAACACTCGTACCGAGTGGACTTTCAACCTGAGCGGCGAAGTAAAAGACTGCTCAGATTCTCCCGAAGACCCCAAACCACCGGCTGTCGACGGGCGTCACTTTGATGCCATCGGTCACGAGTTTGCAGTTAAAGCTGACCCAGTAGATCCGAAGAAGCCCAATGCCTTTACGGCTAAGGTGACTGAGGAATCTCACATGAAGTACGCAACCGTGCGTATCGAGACTGACGCGACCTTCTTGGATCCGCAGAAGTACAACCTCACTCTGGACCAGATCGAGCCAGGCGTGACCTTGCAGAAGCGCAACGTCAATATTGGCAACGGCTTCATCACTATGGAAGTCGTGCCGGTAAAGGATGGCAAGCCGGTTGACTCTGCCGTAGTGCCGAAGGATGCGGTATTCACCTTCACTAACAATCTTTCGCAGAACAAGAATTTGAAGGTCACTCTTGACGTCTACGGAGAGAAAAAGGGCGAGCCAAAACCACCGGAGATTATCTCGCCACCAGATGGAGCTCAGTGGGTGCACGGTCGAGTTGCTAACCCGCCGATGCCGCAGCGTTGTGGTCTGCGCATTGCTGTAGTGGCAGACCTTTCGACATCGCTCCGTTACGCAGATACTAATGGTTTCGAAGCATCTAAAAAGGCCGCGAATGCATTTATCGATTCCCTGCAGGGCACCCCAGCTGAGCTCGGCATCTATAACTTCGCAAGTAGCGGTCCGGCTAATCAGGCTGGAACGACACACGGTCAGAACCCACCCTATATTTCAATGCAGTCGGATGAGGGTGTCCGGCAGGCAAGGAACATAGTTCAGAACTGGAACTATAACTCAAATAACAGCGCTACGAACTGGGAAGCGGGCCTGAAGCAGGTCAAGAATCACGACTACGACGTGGTGTACTTCATCACGGATGGTATGCCCACGACCTCCTCGACAATCAAGGGTAAGGGCATCGGTGGTGAATTCGTTCAGGCTAGTGCTCTCAACGACGCAATCAAGGCAGCCAACGAACTCAAAGCTGCCGGTACCCGTGTTGAACCGATCATGGTTGATCTGACGCTTGGCGGAAATACGGGCAAAAATTGGGTTGTTGAGCAAGACTATGTCCTCAAGGACATCAAACGCATCGATCTGAATGCCGAAGTTCCGCAACAACCTGGTGTCTACTACAGAATCAACTCCGGGATTCAGGGCGCGCGAGAAGCAAACTACAACGACAAGGAACGTAAAGGACAAAACGATAGCGGCGAGCTCATTATGGCGAACCTAGAGAGAGCCGCGATGCTGGCGCCGAATCGGGCTTTGCAGGTGTTTGAACGGTTGCCGAATAGGACGCAAGTGACAGTCACTTCGAACATGTCAAGGTGGACCTACGGTACACGTGGTGTCAAGACCATGGGCGAGGATATCTCCGGTGCCGGCGACACCATTCGGATTGGGCAGTACTCACAGCTCGCCGCGCAGATGAAGAAGATCGGTGAAGAACTTGCTTCTCGTTGCAACGGTGTAGTGAAGGTCAAGAAGAGGATTGTCGATGAAAACGGCAAGGTTCTCGAAGACGGTGCCCCTGGTTGGGAGTTCACCCTGTCCGCAAATGACAATGTCATCGGTTCTGGTAATGGCCCGTTGGTTCACCAGTCGATGAAGGTGACCTCCGGATCCGAATCGGATAAGGGCACTGCATCGTGGAACATTGAAAGCGAGCGGGAGCAGTCGTTGGTTCTGACTGAGACGCAGAAGCAGGGCTACACCCTGTTCCGTCGCGGTGACACCTTGGATTCCACCGGTGACTTCAACGCTGTGTGTACCCAAACCCGAGGCGGGAAGACTTCACCTCTCAAGGTGGAGAATGTGGGCGAGTTCGGTTTCCGCGTAAAGATGTCGGAATCCAACAAGGTCCTATCTTCCATTTCCTGTGTCGTCGATAACTACGAAGCGCCGGACTCCAAGCCGGGCAAGCTGACCTTGGAAAAGGCGGAGTATGTCGATGGTGAGGGAGTCAAGGTTTTGCCGGGACTCGGTGGTGCGACCTTCGATATCTACCCCTCGGCTGGTGGTCAACCGGATTTCAGTGGAGGACCGGTTTACACCATCACGCCTGATCAGAAGTCAATTGAAATTACTGAAACTGGCACTTTCTACCTCGTAGAAACGATGGCACCGGCAGGCCTCAGCCTGCTGCCAGAGCCAGTAGCTTTTGAAATCTCAATCGATCAAAAGACTAAGGAGTACACCGTCTCGGTGGTAGGCGGCAGTAGCCCGCTTATCAAGGCCGAAGGCTCCGGTGAACTCATGATTATGCAGGTGACCGACACCAAGACCGGCAAGCTGCCAAAGACCGGTGGAAACGGAGTTCTTCTCTGGACGCTGTTTGGTTCGGTAATCGCAGCCTGCGGTTGGTTCTGGGCTCGGCGCCAGCAGGCCTAATAACAAGAATGGGTTCTGTGCAGGTGACTGCACAGAACCCATTGGGCTGTAAAAAGACGTAGGCTTGTTTTTTCCCACCCCATCAGGAAGCCCTACGCAAACACAGCCCTCTTACCAGGGTGAATTAGCGGTGATATAGGAACCCAGCTGCTGCCCGTTCCCATCGATGATGTTCCAGGTAGTTGAAACAACACCGACAGCACCTTTATCCGGAACCCATACTGGCCCTCCGGAATCGCCTCGTTGAGCGTGTACGTTTTGAACCTGCAGAGCATTGTCGTCGGTTTTGTATGCATCTCGATCAGCAGCTAAACCGCAGGAAACTTTCCCCGTGGTGTTTCCGTAGATGCAGACAGTCTCGCCAGTTTGAACATCTGTGGGGGATAGCATTGAGTCGCCCGAATACGAATTCACGCCTGCAGTAGCGGGATCGTCAAGCGAGACAACTCCAATATCGTTTCCCGTATCTAGTGAATGGTCATAGGTGGGAGACGGTTGGAAAACTCCAATTTTCTGAAAGGTCCCATCCGTCACTGTGTCTCCCTCTTGTCCACAATGACCTGCTGTGTAGATTTGCGAATTGGTCTTGTCGACATAGCCGGCTGTACAGACGCTAGCTTGTGGTCCATTAGCGTGAATTATGACAACCGGATCACCTTGGTTAATGGTGGCGGCGTAGGCCGGTAGCCCGGTTGTAGCCGTGATAACGGCAGTGACAGTGAAAATCCATGAAGGTCTATTCATGGGGAAATTTGCTCCTCAGTGAGTTGGTCGGTGGTGGCCCAAAACAAAGCTAATCTCGTCGGAAAAGATGGAACGTATGCGTACTGGGCAGTTCATATACCCATTTCGTATCGCGAATATAAGGAAATGTATAAAACTATCAGTTAAGGCAAAACCTACGCTCAACTGAGCAATCACGCGCGATAGTGTTCCAAAAATGGGGTAGAAGAAAGGTCAACGCCCATCGGGGGAGCGGGTTTACACAGCTGCAGAGTCGCCGTTGGCGCTGTCGCCGTCGTCAAGCGCGGCAACCAAATCGCGGCGCGCACGAGCGACGCGCGAGCGAATGGTGCCCACACGACACCCTGCGATTTCCGCGGCCTCGGCGTAGGAGTAACCCAGCACCTGCGTCAAAATGAGTGCCTCGCGGCGTTCCTCCGGCAGTTGCTCCAGCAGCACGCGGGCGTCAGCGAGCTCTGACCACGACTCGCCGGTTGTGAACTGCTCGGCAGCGTTTTCCACTTCCATCGCGGACTTCTTCGGGCGTGCCGAATCATGGCGGACCGAATCCACCCACACGCGCCGGGCCAGCGACAACAGCCACGTACGGGCAGAAGAACGCGCCGCAAAGCGGGGAAGCGCCCCCATCACACGCAGATACGTCTCCTGCGTTAAATCATCCGCAGCATCAACGCCGCCCAGATGTGCGACCAGACGCCACACGTCCTTCTGGGTCAGCCGCACGAACTCCGTCAGCGCAGCCTGATCACCGCGGCCGGCTTTCAGCGCCAGCTGCGTGATGTATTCGTCATTAGAGACGAGGCGTGCGGGAGTCATGGACATAGCTTAGCAACTTAAAACCTAAAGATAATTCGCCTGGCTGCACGTGGCCTCACCTGCAAAAGCAGGAGGCGACGCAGCCAGGCGAACTAGGGGCTGAAATGCTAGAAGCGGATGGCGTCGATGGGCTTGACGCGGACGGCAATAGTGGCGGGGATGATGCCCGCCAAGGCACCCACTAATGTTGCGACCAGCACGCCAATCACAGCGGCCGTGACGGGGTAGGCCACGGCACCGGTCTCCAGCGGCAACGCCAGCATCTTATCCAGCGGCAGCTGCTTGACCGTGATGATCGAGGCAATCACGCCAACCACACCCGCCACCGTCGTGGCGACAATCGACTCCAGGAACACAGAGATAAAGATCCTGCCTGCCGACGCGCCCATTGCGCGACGAATACCAATCTCACGGACGCGGTGGCCAATGGTGACAATCGAGACCGTGAGCAGCCCCAATGCACCAAGCGCAATCACAATGCCGCCGATAATGCCGAGCGCAGTGGTGATGGTGTTATTCATCTCCTGGGAAATCTGCGTGTCCTTCTCCGACAGGGAGGTATTCACCTTCCAGCTGGGGCCGAGCTCCGCCTGGAAAATGTTGTGCAGCGCCTTCTGGTTCTCCTTCGCGGATTCTTCAGGCGTCGCGACGAGAAGTTGCGGCTCACCCACCTGTCCTTCGTAGCCGGCGTTGAGGAAGGAATCGTAGTGCGTGACAATGCTCGGGGCGTCCCATGAACCCAGAGACTTATACACTCCCACCACGGTGAAGGTGGTGTTACCCGTTTCCTTCAACCTGAAGGTTGGATGGTCGGCTAGCGCTGGGTTGCCCAGACTTTCGTAGAACTGGTCGTTGACCACCACGGGGTTCATCAAGCGCTGGCCATCGGCATCTTCCAAACGACGTCCCTGCACGATGGTGCGGGCGTAGATATCGAACCAACCGGGGTCAGCGGCGATCAGCTCGGGAGTACCTGGCGAAAAACACTCGTAATCATCCGGAGCGCAGTCATCCATATTTTGCTCGGGTGTCGCTGGCTGCATGCGAACTCGGGACCACAAGTTGGCATGGGTGGTCTTCACCAGGCGATGCGTGGCAGTGGAAAAGGCGTCATTGATAGACCCGTCCGGGTTGAGGACGCTCAAATCGTCCGGACCGTTTCCGCCGGTGCCCTCGCCGCCGAAGCTTCCAAAGCTATCGGCCATTGTGCCGGCGCTGCCGTCGCCGAAGCCGCTGTCGCCGAAGTTACTGCCTTCCTCGGAATCGGAGCTACCCGCTCCGGCAGTCAAAGTGACCGTTCCGGCGACACCCGTGCTCTGTGCGGTGACCGCATCCTGAGAGCTGGTGAGAATATTGCCAAGTGCAATAACCGTGGTCATCGCCCACACTGCGGCAGCCACACTGACCAGCGACAGCATGATGCGGCCACGGTTAATGCGCAGCTCATGCCACGCCTCCAGCAGAGCGCCGAGATAAGGCGTTGCTGCATAGAGGAAGGAAGGCCGTGACTTCGATTCGGTTTCATTATTCGTCGTCATCAGCAGCCTCCTCGGAGCCTTGCATAGCGTTGGCAGCAGATAGTAGGACGGAGTCGGCGTGCAACTGACCGTCGCGAAGCTCAAGCACCCGATCGCCGCGCTCGGCGACCTCTAAATCGTGTGTGATTAGAATCAATGCGGCGTTGTTTTCCGCCGCGACTTCTTCGAGCAAATTCATGACGATCTTGCCGGTGTCGACATCGAGCGCACCGGTGGGCTCATCGGCAAGAATGAGTTGCGGTTGGCGTACGAGCGCGCGGGCAATAGCCACACGCTGCTGTTCACCACCGGAAAGCTGGGAAGGCGTGGCCTCTAGGCGATCGCCCAGGCCGACGCGCTCCAGCATCGCGGCGGCGAGCTCGGTGCGATTCCAGAACTTCTCACCTCGGTCGTACATCAGCGGAACCTCGACGTTTTCCAGCGTGGTGCGGGAGGGGAAGAGGTTGAACTGCTGGAAGACGAATCCCAAATTATCGCCACGAAGTGCAGCGCGTTTCCTGTCCGACAAAGTGGAAATATCAGTGCCGTCGAACGTGTACGTGCCAGAATCCGGCAAATCGAGCATGCCAATGATGTTCAGCAGCGTTGACTTACCCGAACCGGACTGGCCGACAATGCTGAGGTGCTCACCGCGTGGCACGTCGAGGTCGATGCCTTTCAAAATAGGCAGCTCCTCGCCATTGGGGAGCGTCACTGTTCGAGTGACTGCGGTCAAACTAAGCATGGCGCGGGCCTACTTTTCAGAGCCAGCGTCATCGCCGGACTCATCGAAGCCAGTGTCGCTGCCATCACCAGTGCCGTCGCCGGCGGACTCGTCCTTGTAGGAAGGCACGTACTCCAAGACCTGCTGGCCTTCCTTCAGGCCGCGCTTGATCTCAATGAAAGTGCCATCGTTGGCGCCCAGCTCAACCTTGATCTTTGTGGGCTTGCCGCCATCCTTAGCTGGAGCGTAGACGACACCTTCGCGGAAGCGTCCCTCCACTGCGGTCACCGGTAGTGCCGGGACCTCCGAGGTGGTGCCACTGCCAAGAATCAGCGTGGCAGGAACACCTTCGTAGACGGTCTGATCTGCGGGAATATCGCAGCGTAGCTGTGGGCCGCCCGAGGAATTTCCAGCAGCGGCGGCGCCCATGCCAGCGCCATCCCCGGCGCCAGTGTTCTGCGAGCCCGCGCTACTTCCCGTGACGGTCTTCACCGAATCGCACAAAAACGGTGCCGGGCCATCGGTGATAGCGAGGCGGCCATTGTTAATCGAGTCTCCCAGCGTGTACAGCTGGCTCGGCTTAATAGGTGCTACGGCGTGGAAGCTGTTCGGCGAAATCGTGCCAATCTCCTGGCCGATCTCAACCGTCTGGCCGATGACGATATCCCACTGCACAGTGCCAGAAGCCTTAGCGGTGATGTTTCCCCAAGTCACGGTAGTTTCGGGTGCGGCGGCTGCGGCGTTTTCTTCATCGGAATCCGCGCCGCCGGAGGTGCTGGCAGTCTCAGATACCGAGGTCTTCTTCACCTGAAGCAGGTTTTGCCCCTCTACGGCGTTGCCGCCGCTGTTGACATAGGCGTCAGTGATTTCACCGGAAGCGTTGGCGCGGATCACGGTGGGCTCGTCCGGGACGATGGTGGCAGACAGCTTCTGCGTGTTATTGATCCGCTGAGGGGATAGCTCCGTGGTGGGCTGGGAGAAATCACCGGTTGCTTGCGCATAGTCCTCGTCGTTAGCGGGGAAGAATGCGATCTTGAGAAGCGCAACGGTCGCCAGCAACGCCAGCGTGTACTTGAAGACTGTGAGCGCTTTTGCGCCCCTCCCTTGTTTTTTCATGTCTGCAGAAGTATCCGATCAGAATCCAAATTGACAGCGTGGTACGCGTGAAATCCTACCCTTAACCCCCGTGGGCAGTGGTAGTGCTGGCTATACCTTTTATTCAGTGCTGATAGGTATTGCATGAAAGCGCGGTAAGTGCTTTTCGACGGCCATCGCGTGTGGTTTTCGCGGAGGGAATTTTGCCCTTTTTAGGGCCGAGTGTTTGCGGCTGATACAGCGAACCTAATCGGACTAATAATTAAGGCCACATATCAATCGCGGGAGACTAATAGGAAAAATATGAAACTTCGTGTAGGGTGGAAAACGTCAGGGCATGTTGTGACTGCCATCTAGCCCCTGTCTTTAGGAGGAAATCCCCATGTCCAATCTCTATGAAGGTTCCAATGGTCCGACCACTCGCCTCAACGGTGCGCCGGTTCCTACAGAGCAGCACTCGCTAACCAATGGCCCACAGGGAGGTATTAACCTCCACGACATCCACCTGCTGGAAAAGCTCGCGCACTTCAACCGCGAGCGCATTCCGGAGCGCGTTGTTCACGCTAAGGGTGCAGGTGCTTTCGGTGAACTGACCATCACCGAGGATGTCTCCAAGTACACCAAGGCTGCAGTATTCCAGCCGAACACGGTCACGCCGATGCTGGCGCGATTCTCCACTGTCGCAGGTGAGCAGGGCTCCCCGGATGGCTGGCGTGACGTGCGCGGCTTTGCACTGAAGTTCTACACCGAAGAGGGCAACCTCGATATCGTGGGCAACAACACGCCAGTGTTCTTCATCCGCGATGGCATTAAGTTCCCGGACTTCATCCACTCTCAGAAGCGCCTGCCGGACACAGGTTTGCGCGACGCCAATATGCAGTGGGATTTCTGGACTGCCTCTCCGGAGTCCGCTCACCAGGTCACTTACTTGATGGGTGACCGCGGTATTCCGAAGGACTTCCGTCATATGGATGGCTTCGGTTCTCACACCTATCAGTGGATTAACGCTGAAGGGGAGCGTTTTTGGGTTAAGTACCACTTTAAGACTCGCCAGGGCTGGGAGTTCCTGACGGATGATGAAGCCGCCGAGCTGGTTGGCGAAAACACCGACCACGCTCGCCAGGATCTCTTCGAGGCGATTGAGCGCGGCGACTACCCAACCTGGGACGTCAAGGTGCAGATCATGCCTTACGACGAGGCCGCCAGCTACAAGGTGAACCCGTTCGACCTGACCAAGACCTGGTCTCAGAAGGACTACCCGCTGATTCCGGTCGGCCACTTCACTCTGAACCGCAATCCGGGCAACTTCTTTGCTGAGGTTGAGCAGGCCGCTTTCGCACCGTCGAATACGGTCCCGGGTGTCGGCTTCTCGCCGGACAAGATGCTGCTGGCGCGTGTGTTCTCCTACGCTGATGCGCACCGCTACCGTCTTGGCGTCAACAGCGATCAGCTGCCGGTGAACCAGTCTCGCTGCCCAGTGAATTCCTTCTCGCAGGATGGTGCGGCCACGTACTACTACTCGGATCCGAAGTTGCCGGTTCACGGCTCCAACGCCACTGCTCGCGGTCCGGAGGCCGATACTGCGGCTGCAGCTAAGGCTGCTGGTTGCCCAGTGCGCTCCGGTCACACCGGCCAGGTCGATGCTGGTGCCTTTGGTCAGTGGGAGAGCGTGGGCGAAGAGTTCTACGCTGGCGCCTACGTGCAGCACCCTGAGGATGATGACTTCTCGCAGCCAGGCGACCTTGTTCGCAACGTGATGGACGATACCGAGCGCGATCGCTTGGCAAACAACATCGTCGGTGCCATGCAGGGTGTCTCCCCAGAGGTGGAGCAGCGTGTCTATCAGTACTGGGCCAACGTTGATTCCTGGCTCGGTGCCGAGGTGGAAAAGCGCTTTAAGGCAACGAAGTAAAGCAACCGCGTAGGGCTGTGCAGTAAAACCGCAGAGTAGAGCTGCACAGTCACGCGGTAGATCAAAGTAAATAGAAAAGCGTTAGCCCTGCAAATGGTTGAACCATCTGCAGGGCTAACGCTTTATTTAAAACTTCTGTCTGTGCATGACAGCCACGGCTTTGTGGTTGCCTGCACGCCGGCCCGGTTTGGGCGGCTAAGGAACAACCCTAAGTGTGAGCTGTTTTAGGCACCGATGCCCGGCAGGCTCGGGGAGCCGTTGAAAAGCGACTTCGGAGCAGCTGCAGCCTCGTCGGCTTCTTCGGCGGACTCGGACACCTCTCGACCCTGTTCGGCAGCGTCGGAGACACTATCAGCCTCAACGCCGGAGACGTGGGTGGAGTTGTCGTTGTGGGTGGACTGATCGTTCGTGATGTTGATGTCCATGAAGTCGCGGCCGAACGGAGCGTTCCAGTCACCGGTTTCCAGGAGGGTCAGGTCACCATCGATGGTCGGGTTAATCTCGAAGGTGACGTTGACGGTCGGGCCGGAAGGCATTGCTTCCAGAACCTCAACGATAGGAGTGACGTCCATTTTTGGTGTTCCTTTTAGACAGTAACGAAATGAAGAATATCGGTTTTAACTGAACAATAAACCGCAGTCTTTATTAGAGACTGGCGGTTTATTGTGTCAAGGATTGGCGGAGCTATTGTCCTGCCATGAAGCCCAGGAGCTTACTTGGCGCCGATGCCAGAGATGCTCGGGTTCAGGAAGTCGAACTTACGCTGGTCGGACTTGTCGACGGTGGTCTCCGGGTTCAGGAAGTCGGAAACCTCGACGTCGTGGGAGTCGTGGGTGGAGTGGTCGTCGGTGACGGAGATGTCCAGGAAGTCGTTACCGAACGGCAGGTTCAGGTCGCCACCGACGTTAGCGAAGTTGACGTCGTTGCCAGCCAGCTGCTCGAAAGCCGGCAGCGGGCTCTCGACGGTGACGGCCGGAAGGGCTTCGAGGATGGTTGCGATATCTTCTGCGGAGCAGGACATGAGAAAATCCTTAGGTTCTCGGGGGTAAAGATTTTGAGTCGCTCTTGGCTGACTCACAGAAATTAAGTTAACCGATGGGGCAAGGGGCTGCAATGAAAAAATAAGTGCCTCGATCCGCTTTCGGTCGGTTGCGTCCCTCAAAGCTCGCTCAAATTCGCCTAAAAACATTGGAAAGAGGGCGGTTTTGTGGTGTCTGTGACGACTCCGGCCTCTGCCTGAATATCGGATGACAAAAGCGTTGTTTTCTTAAAATTTACCGGGATTGCATTGATTGTTTTGTTCTTGGTGTCACAAAGGTGCAGGCAAACGGCAAATTCATCACAAATGATAACTAAGGGTTCCCTAAGTAAGGGAAACCAAAGTTTAGTAAATGGCAAAAACTGCCACTCAATTTAGGGGCATAAGCGGGGTTAACGAGCGGGCCATAGCCCATGAGAGGTACATCACATTGTGGGAGGCCAAAAGTGTGGGGAAATATACCCCCTTTTGGGTAGGCCGGGTGGCCTAAAGGGGGTGTCGGAGCGCGCTGAGGGGTCGCTGTGAAACTGGCCGCTAACGGTGTGTTCAGGACGTTTCCCGCGCCGCTAGCTACCGCTCCGGGACGTAGTCCTCAGCGGAGCCGTCACGGGCACCCAGCACCGCGCGTCCAAGTACTTCGGAGGCGACGGTAGCGACGACCAGGACAGCAACAATGGCCAGAATGGCGGTGAGGGTTTTGCCCCACGTCAGATCGCCCTGGTCGGCCTCTAAGACCAAGTTGGCAATCACCAGCGCGGGGATGCCCACCATGATTCCGGCGGAAAGTTGGTTCAACCGGCTCAGGGCATCTTTAGAGCGCCACATGGCCACGCCCGCCAGGAGCAGGTACAGAGATCCGCCAATGACCAGCACGGCAAACAAGATAGTTACAAGGATTGAAGCGATACTCATAGTGCGATTCGTCCTTAATCGGTCTTAGCGGCGGCCACGGGAAATAACTCGGGCCAGGCCCACGGTCGACAAAATGCCAAGCAAGCCCGCCAGCATTGCAATATCGAAAGTAATGGCTGTAGTCCGCAGCATGGCAGTTGTGAGGAACACTCCCACCATGGGGTAGAAGGCGGCGTCGGAAAGCACTGCGCGTGAGACATTGCCCTTGACCCGGAAGATCAGCACCACGCCCACAAGCAGCGCCACTGAACACAGAGCAATGCCAATGCCGCTAATTACCTGTACTGCGGTGGGATCGATCAATGTGTCATTCATGAGCGTGCTCCTTTGTCTTCGCCATTGGAGGCAATGCCATCCGGCAGTGGCAGACCATGGTCGACCTCAGCGGCAACACCGACGACGGCATCCGGGTCAATGAACTGGTCTGCGTTGTATTCCTCGAAGACAAATGCCTTCGGGCGGGGGACATCGCGGAGGCGGGGGACGAGGTGCTCCTCCATGTCGTAGAGGGAGTCGTACAGCGCGTCCAGGTCGGCACCGAAGATCGCGTGGATGATAAACAACCGTCCCGCATCGGTTTCACGGACGCCGCAGACCAGCGTGCCCGGGGTCATGGTGATGGACTCGGCAAAGAGAGTGACCTCAAGGTCAGACTTCACACGCAGCGGCAGTCCAATGAGCACCGGCTGCTGCTTCTGGTTCGGGCGCAGAGTATCGAGCACCACGTCCGTCGCAGCTACAACAACCTGCCAGACCAGCCAGAGGGAATAGCGGATAACGTGTAGAAACTTCATCAGTAAATACCTCCGATGGCGTTTTCAACTCCGCCGAGTGTGGCCTCGCGGTAGCCATCAATATTCAGCAGCGCATCGGCCGCGCCGGTGGTCGCCCAAGTGACGGCGCCGACCGCGACGAACATGGCCACGGAAACAATTGCCAGCATGGCGGACGGCGCAACCAGCGTTCCCGGAACACGAACCGAATCATCCACGCCCTGCATGGGTCGGCCCCAGAAGACCGCGCGCCACAGGCGAATCATGGCCAGCAGCGAGCCCAGTGAGGCAACGATGATTGCGGTGATCGCAACAATCGAGCGAGCATCGCCAGTGGCGGCAGAGGCAAAGACAATGCCCACCTTGCCCCACACGCCGGAAAACGGTGGGAAGCCCACAATGGAGAAGCTCATTGCCGCCATCACCCAGGCAACCGCTTGGTCGCGGCGAGCAAGCCCCGAAAGCCTAGAGAGCGTACCCGTACCGTAGGTCTCTTCCACCGCGCCGGAGCCCAGAATGAGGGCGCCGACAGTCACCATGTGGTGGATTGCGTAGAAAATACCCGCAGCCAGGGCAGCCTTGGCGCTGCCCCCGTCGTTAGCGTCCGTGAACGCCAACACGATCAGAATGAACGGCATACCCGTGACCATCTGGTAGGCCAGCACCTCACGCATGGTGTTCTCCGCGAGACCAGCAAACGCGCCGACCAGCATCGAGATCGCCATGATGATAATGATCGGCCAGTGCCAGGAGGGATTCATGCCCACAATCACGACGTAAATGCGGAAGAGCATGTACACCGCAACCTTCGTGTGCACCGCAGAGAACAGTGCCATCACCGCAGGGCTTGTCGACGGGTACGTCCTCGGCAGCCATGTGTGCGCCGGAACCAAACCAGCCTTCACACACAGCGCAATGATGACAATGCCCAGCGCGACCACACCCGTGCCGCCGGGGCCGCCCTCGCTGGCCATGTCGGCCAGCATTGCGATGTTCACATTGCCCGCCGAGCCGTAAATCAGCGCGACACCAATCAGCAGCACCGTGGAGGTCAAGAGGTTGACCAGCACGAAGTTACGGCCAGCAGCCAGGCGGTGCCAGGTACCGGTTACCGCGATCAGGCCATAGGACGGCAGCAGCATGACCTCCATGAACACGAAGAAGTTGAACAAATCGGCAGTCAGGAAAGCACCCGACATACCGGACAACATCATCAGCGTCAGGGAGGGGAAGAACCGCGAAGTGTTTTCGCCCGCGACGTGGGCGAACCAGTTACCGATGGCAACCACAGCCGCGGCCACACCCAGCATCAGCATGGAGAACGTGTCCGCCAAGAAAGGAATCGAGATACCACCGGGGAACGCGCCCACACCGTGGCCGACCGGGCCGTTGTCAGCGACGTAGAACATCACCCAAAACGCAGCCAGCGACGACAGTGCCGGAACGGCGATGCCCATCGTCGCGCGCATCCACAGCTTCGGCAGAATGGCTGCGACCGCCGACAGAATCAGCGGCAGTGCCGCAAACAGCGGCAGTAGCGAAGACAGAGTTGAAGGGGACATTGCAGAGGTCATTGCAGAGGCTTCTACCATTTCTCGTCACCGCCGAATGTGGTCTCGCGCGGGAACTTATTCGGAGCCGAAGAGACCCCTGGGGTGCCGGTGACCGTGGAATCCGAGTCCGACGGAATGTGCTTACCCGCACGACGACCAGCCGTCGACAGCTGTCGCATAGCCTCGCGGTCCTCATGGATACGAGTGTCGTCATCGCGGCCCAAACCAGACAGAGCCAGCATGAACGCGGTGACGGCCATGGTAATCACGATGGCCGTCAGCACGAATGCCTGCGGCAGCGGGTCAGCCATCTGCTCGGCAGCGCCAGCGCCCGCAGTGGTCTCGTTGCCCAGCAGCGGTTCGCCGCGCCAGGCGCCGACACCCGTGGACAAAATAATCAGGTTGGCGGCATGGGAAATCAGAGTCATACCGATGATGGTGCGCAGCATGCCGCGCTGTAGCACCAGGTACGTGCCACCGCCTGCGAGGACGGCAGCCATGATGGCGATAATCACTTCTTGGCCTCCTCAACGGTGGCATGAGCTGGGGCGGGGGCTGGAGCGCTCTCCGCTTCTGAGGCGAACACGCCCATCTCCGGCGGCACCCGCAAGCTTGAGCGGTCTGAGTAGAGATCCTGCATCACATCGTCCGACCCGGTCACACCAGGACGGTTCGGGCCGCCCAGGAGATTCAGCGCGGTTGCCACAATGCCGATGACGGCCAGGTACACGCCGACGTCGAAAAGCAATGCCGTGGTGAGGTGCTGACCCAGGAACTCGCCGTACAGCGGTGCCAAGAACGACCCCTTGGCGAAACCGATGAAGCCCGTGCCGATAGCCGTGATGACACCCGCAGCGCTGAGCACTGCCGGGATCTTCTCGCCAAAGACCAGCTCGTCGCGGTCCTTGGACAGGTAAATCAGCATGACGGCAGCGGCGCCAATCAGCGCCGCGTTGAAGCCGCCGCCCGGAGCGGTACCGCCGCGGTAGAGAACCACAGCGGACAGGGCGAACAGAAGCGGAGCCAACCAGCGGACCAGCCAACGCATCATGATGGAGTTCAGAGCGGGCTCCGCAAGCGGGGAAGGCTGATCGAGCAGGTGCGGGAAGCGAGGCATAGACGTGACAACCGCCGCCATCGCGACACCCGCCATACCGAGAACCGCCAGCTCACCCATGGTATCGAAAGCACGGAACTCAACCAGGATCACGTTGACAATGTTGGTCTCGCCCGTGACCTTCTCAGTGTTATCGATGTACCACTGCGCGACCTCAGGCATCTGACGACGGCCAGTGAGGAACCACACCGCGCCGAACGTAGCCAAGCCCACGGCAACTGCCACAACCGCCGCCGAGGCACGGCGGTTCTTCGAGGTCTCAGAGAACGCACGCGGCTGGAAGCGCAGCACCAGCATCATCAGCACGACAGTCAGGATTTCCACCATGAACTGCGTCAATGCCACATCCGGTGCGCCCAGCAGGAGAATCTGCAGCGTGACACCAACACCGGTGACGCCGAGCAGCACAGCCGCCTGCAAACGGTTCTTCGCCCGAAGCGTGGCCCACACGCCAATCACGACAACAACCAGCGGAATCAGATCGGTCAGGTGATCGATGCCGTCGATCTTCGGCAGCACCGGAGCGCCCCCGACACCCGGAGCGATTGCAATAACCAGGGCGTACACCGCGAGCAAACCAAGCAGCGGCAACAGGTGACGCGATGGCTGATGCGAACGCGCCACCTTGCCCATCGCGCGCCCCACACGCTGCGAGACGCTCAGCGACGCGTTGATTGCCTCCACACCAGTGAACGGGAAGAGCTTGCGGTCTGCCATGACGGCGCCTACGCGGGCACGAGTGAAGATGAAGCCCACGCCGACAGCCAGCACAACCACAGAGATGATCAGCGGCACATTCACGCCGTGCCACAGGCTCAAGTGCGATTCCTGAGTCGTGCCAGCCGGAAGCTGACCGACCGTATCGGCCACGCGGTCCAGCGGGCGGTTCAAAATAGCGCCGGCAGCGAAGGCGGCTGGAAGGCTAAGCACGCCAGGGATGGCAGCCGGGAGCCACAGCGAAATTGGAGCCTCAGTGATGTGGTCCACGTTGCGCGGACCATCCACAAATGCACCGAACACCAAACGTGCCGAGTACGCGAAAGTACCAATCGCACCAATCGCCGCCACCGTCAGCAGAATGACGACACCGGTGTTGCTGAGCGGCGCACCTTCGAATGCGGTCAGCATGCCTTCCTTCGACATGAAGCCGAAGAACGGCGGAATTGCCGCCATCGATGCCGCACCGAAAATCATCGAGCCAAAGCTCCACGGCATCTGCTTCCACAGCGGACCGAGGCGACGAATATCGCGCGTGCCTGCCTGGTGATCAACCACACCAGCCATCATGAACAGCGAAGACTTAAACATCGCGTGCGCAATGGTGTGCACAACCGCAGCCATAATCGCGAACTTCGTGCCCACACCAATCGTGGCGACAATCCAACCCAACTGCGAGACCGTCGAGTACGCAATCAGCTTCTTCAGGTCAGTCTGCTGCAGCGCAAAGTAGGCCGTGGCAACAGCCGTCCACATACCCATGACGATCAGCAGCAACTGCCACACGCGCACGTCCGCGAAGACCGTGGAAAAACGCATCAGCAGGTAAACGCCTGCCTTGACGACGGCCGCAGCGTGCAAGAAAGCCGAGACGGGAGTTGCCGCCGCCATGGCCTCTGGAAGCCAGGCGTGGAAGGGGAACTGAGCTGCCTTCGTGAAAGCGCCCAGGGCCACCAGCGCGGCAATGAGGCTGCGCGCTGCCGGGTTGGCCTCCCACTCAGGCGAAGCCAAAACCTCGGTGAGATTCGTGGAACCGGTTAGCCACACCGCACCGCCGAGGGCGGCCAGAAGCAGCAGGCCACCGGTGAAGGTCAGCAGGAGTGTGCGCAACGAGCCCAGCTCGCCCGACGAGCCCGACCTCGCAATGAGCAGGAACGACGCCATCGAGACCAGTTCCCACCCGATGAAGAGGAGCATGATGTCGTCGGCAAGCACGAGGAGCAAAACCGCCAGCATGAACGCCGTCATCAGGACGTAGAAGCTCATCGCGGATTTCTTCGGCGGCAAATACGCGGTGGAGTAGATGAAGACTATCGAGCCCACCAACAGCGCCAAGAAGCTGAACACCATGGAGAGGGGATCGAGCTTCAGCGCAAACGCCGCGTTCAGTTCCGGGGACCAGACGCGGGACCAGGTGAAGGTGGTGCCGTCGAGAATATCGCCCGTTACACGCGAAAGCTGGACCACCGACGCGAGAAAAAACGCGACGATGGGCCAGCCTGCGTGACGACCAAGAAGCTTCACAAACAGCGGGGTCAGCGCCAGGGCAACCGCGACCAACAGCGAAACCGAAAGGAGGGTCAGGCTGTTGGCGGAAGTTTGGGCTGCTTGGGTGGCTTGAACTGCTTGAGCTGCTTGAGCTGCGAGCGTTGTTGCGTGCTCTGCGGAGCTGCTTGCTTGGGGGGTAATCGTTGCCGGGGCAGAAAGAACGGAATCTAAAGAATTCAATGTTGCCGATACGCCGCCGGACGCAAACTCAGAAGCCAATGTCTGGTCTGGTGGTGCGGTCGCCGACGGCGGACTGGCTGTAAAGGAGCTGGCTGATGCCAGAGCTGTTGCCAGGTGCGTCACTTGGGGGCTACTTTCACATTGCTGTTAAAAAGGTTCGTACTTCTACAGACTAACAGCCACGAAAATGCTCCACGCGGGGTGAAAGGGGCATTTGGGGGAGCGGGGAAAGGCTGTGCGGATGCAGTTTTCCTGGATCCAGTAGTGAATAAATAAATGAACGGGTGATGGGCGGCGGCGGTGGGCTGCTTCAAGTTAGTGACTGCGGTTATGGCAAAAATAGCCCTACCGGGTGCTGATTGTAGCTTGCGTTGTCAAGTTCGGGTTGAGGGGCTATTTCTGAAGTGCCTCCGGCAAAAGCTTGTTGAGTTCTTCTCTGGTGAATTACTTCAGTCCGTCCTCTTTTAAGGGTTTTTGGGCGGTACTGAAACTCTTATCATCGGTACGTTCCACATTGCAGTAGGCCTCAGCGGTCTCTGCTATCAGCACGTCACGACGCTTCCGGGCTTCGGCGATGTCGAGCTCTGGGAAATCTACCAGAAGGGACAAGTACTTTCGTATAAGGAGCCACAGTTGATCACCGGCTTTGCGGTGTCGTGCTGCCTTGGCTCCGATCTCGAGCCGGAAGCTGTACGAGTTGAGAACCAGCAGGAAGAAGGTGATAACCGCAGTGATGGAGGCTATCCAAATCTGCAGGGTAAAGAACACTCCTACCAGTCCAGCGGCTGAAAGCGCGGACAGCACAATCTGGGCCACTTTGATACGGTGTTCGGTCCGGGTGAGTCGTGTGCGTTGCTCTTCTTGTGCAGCGTGAGAGTAGACTACGCTCCCATATCCATTCTCAATTTGTGAGTAGAGCACTTCGCGTTCATGCTGCTGGGAATTTGTCAACGTAAATCAACCTCCACATCTGCGCTGGTTCTGGGTCGTCGCTATAAACGGCACGACGGCTGATGTCTGCGTAGAGCTCCGACTAGAAGTGTGTAGAAATAGTGATTTTGTGTCACGCCAGGTAACACATTCCACGCTTCGCGAATTTCCTGTTCTGTTTTCTATATGGTTTCCGACAACTCATAGATGTTGCGAGTGAGAACAGCGAATAGGGGGTTATTTCCAACGTGGTACGGGTACTTTACGGTCGCAGGATTATTCAGACGGTTTTTACGTTCTGCATTGACAGCACTGGCAGCGTCCAAGTTGGTCTTATGAAACAAGACACGCAGCGGCTTGTAGGTTCCCATCATCTTATTCCTAACGTTTTATCGACCATGTTTCGAAGTTGCAAAAGAACAAGATCTTTAGCAAATAGCACACATTCAACTAAGCCCTATTTACAAAACTTCCATTTTTGCAAATATGCCCAGATTTTGGGGCCCCAGAAAAACCGAGGTGAAGATTTTTGTGGGCGGCGTTGGAGATCGCTCGCATATGGCGACTCGCTCCCTCGTTATGTTTGTAATACGTCTTTCCAATGGTGAGGGCGCTGAGTGAGTCTGCGCAATCCTCTCTAACAACACAACACGACCCTTAGGTTAGACTTGCCTAAGTGGCTCTGGTAATGTTGGTATTATGGGCACAAATAAAAATGAACCCTGCCTTCCGCAAAATGACCGGTCAACTCATGTTGCGGCAGGCCATTGGGTGCTTGCACGGGCTGGCAAGCGAGTTTTACGCCCGGGCGGATTGAAACTAACGAATCGATTGTTGGTTGCGGCCGATCTATCTGGCAAGAAAGTGTTGGAATTCGCTCCGGGATTGGGACGTACGGCCATGCTCATGCTTGAGCAAGGAATCGCCTCCTACACGGGCGTGGATCAAGATCCAGATGCCGTCGCACGAGTGCAGGCCGTTGTTGGGCCGAGGGGCACAGTTGTAAATGCCAATGCGCAAGACACCGGCCTTGAGTCCGAATCAGTTCAGGTTGTGGTTGGTGAAGCGATGCTGACCATGCAAGGCGATAAAGGCAAGCGAGGGATCATCGCCGAAGCGTTCCGACTGCTTAAACCAGGCGGTTGCTATGCGATCCACGAACTTGGACTCACCCCTGACAGCATAGACGCGGCGCTTGCGGACCAGTTGCGACAGCGCCTAGCCCGCACGATTAGGGTTAATGCTCGCCCTCTTACTTGCAGTGAATGGTGCGGATTGTTAGAGCAGGCGGGTTTTTGTATCGAGTGGGTGGGGTATGAGCCGATGGCTTTGCTATCCCCACGTCGTAATCTAGCCGATGAAGGCATAGTCGGAGTTGCGCGAATTATGCGTAACGTTGCGCGTGATAAGGAGTTGCGTCGCCGTATATTGGATATGCGCGCAACGTTCAACGAATACCGCGACAGTTTAACCGGCATCGCTATCGTCGCGCGCAAACCCGCCGCTAACCTGGAAGCAAAGGAGAGCTGATTATGACTGAACTCAAACCATCATCAGCCGGCGCACTGGGGTTTATTGAAAACCTTGCGCAGCGCGTTGAGTATTGTCCGAACTCAACCACTTCTACAACGCTAATGCGCGCTGAAGGGGTGAACGTGGTGTTGTTCTCGTTCGACGAGGGAGAGGAACTATCCGAGCACACCGCCGCGATGCCAGTGATTGTTCAAGCCCTTGAAGGTGAAATCGAAATCAGCGGGGACGGTAAAACGGTGACGTTGCGTCCCGGTGGAATGGTGCATTTTCCTACGCGCCTACCACATGCGGTTAAAGCACTAACCAAAGCAAAAATGGTGCTTTACATGATGAGCCGACCACCGGCGAACTAAGTAATTGACGTCAATTCGCGCAGGAGCGGACCTGTTCTGCCCGCTCCTGCGCGTTGACTTTAAGCAGTATTCAAAAGGGTGTGGCCGACCAAGCTGCTTTAGTGCATGTTGCACACAATTGATGATGAAGTGATGCGGGCGAAAATGCGCAAACTCCGCGTATCTACATTTGCGGATATCTTCTACGAGATCGTCAGCGACGAAGCCTATGCCGACCCCTGCCAGAAGACATTTTCCTCGCAGCAGTCGACGAAGCCTATGCGCAACGCCAACAACGCAATATCGCCAAAGCAATCAGCCTAGCCAAGTTCCGCTACTCCAAACGCCAGCCTGGCTGAAATTACCAGGGCAGAAGAACGAGGTATCAACCTGCGGCAGTTGAAGAGAATCGCGGCAACGAACTGGCGGTAAAACCCAACCAACATTCATATCCTCGCCCCGACTGGGGCCGGCAAAACATATATTGCCTGTGCTCTTGGTGTTGCGGCCTGCCAAGCAGACTACTCGGTGGCCTACTACCGGCTAGATCAGCTCGTTGACATGTTGGCGGTCTTCTCACCGACTGACCAAACCTATCTCAATCTGATGCGCAAACTGATCAACATTGATGTCTTGACCTGGGCCGATCCTAAAAACCAGCCCGACCCATAGTTATTCTATGATCCCTAAAACCGCTTATCTGCATTCACCCCCATTAACGGTGAATCTTCAGATCAAAACTAGAAACAGTATATAAAAAGTATTATACATCTTAGGTGAGCCTTACCTTGCTTACTATTCAGGAATCGAGGTTTACTATGACCCAACAGTCCTCTACGTCCACACGGAGTACAAGCTCATCCAGTGGGTTGACGGCACGTTTAAACACCAGAGATCTCATCAACGCTGGCATCTTTGCTGCACTTTACTTTGTGATCACCTTTGTAAGCGGAATGATTGGATTCGCAGGACCACAATTCATGTTTATTGGATGGTTCATCGCGGCAATCGCAAACGGAATCGTGCTAGCGCTTTATGCCGCCCGCACGCCCAAAATGGGTGCTTTCACCCTCGTCGGTGGTATTAACGGACTAGCATTCATGCTCACCGGACACTACTTCTGGACCCTGCTGGGAAGCATAATTCTAGGGTTTATCGCGGATTTGATTATTACAAAAAGCCACCTCAGTATTGCCAAGTCCTTCCCTATTGCCTACGGCGTCTTCTGTGTCTGGATTTCTTTGCCTTTATCCCGCTAATTCTGGATACGGACTCCTACTACGTCGATATCGCAGACCAAATGGGGCAAGAATATGCCGATGCTATGTCGGATATCTTCCAGCCATGGACCATTGGAGTACTGGCCATTTGTGCGCTCATCGTCGGCTTTATCGGCGGAAAGGTCGGAGTTCGCGTCAGCCGCAAACACTTTGAAAGCGCTGGTCTCCTGTGAGCCTGCAAAAACAGGGCGTGCTTCGTCGATCTTCGATCGATCCACGGACCGTGCTGCTTTCTGTTCTAGTAATCAATGCGGTAGCTCTCAGCCACGGCCACCTACCGACACTGCTGATTTCTATCGCCTTCAGCTCCATCGCACTAGCTACAGTAAAGCCACACTATGGTCTTATTTGCCTGTGCGCTTTTGCATTATCCTATCTAGGGTATTGGGGCCTATTACAGCTTCCTGGCTCCACATTTTTCGCTTTTTCAGCGGCAATTTTTTCGTGGCTAAGCCGTTTTGTCATCAGCATGTCCATCGGCGCATTCGGCTTGCTCACTCTCACACCATCCACGTTGACCTCAGCACTGCGGGACCTGCGTTTACCAGGCTGGGTCACCATTCCACCGGCGGTATTCCTGCGCGTTTTGCCGATCATCGTGGCAGAAGCCAAAGCCATCCGCGATGCCATGGTCCTTCGGGGTCTCCAGCCTGGAGTAAAAAGCTGGATCACACAGCCCACACAATCGTCCGCGATGCTGGTCATCCCCTTATTAGGTGCCGTCGTCCGCGCTGGTGATGAGCTCGCTGCCTCTGCTCTTGTCCGGGGATTGGGAGGACCCGCACGCCCAACCACCACCGCCGATCTTTCCTTCAAGCTTGTCGATGCAACTGCACTAGCTGGGTTGGGCCTCGTTGTTGCCTCTGTCTGGCTTCCCACGGAGGTCCACTTATGAACGAACGCAGTATCGCAACCAGTGTAGACGCCCACAACGTTTCTTTTACATATCCATTGGGAGCTCGACCAGGCATTCAAGGCGTATCTGATGTGTCTTTTTCTGTCTCTCCAGGACAGTGTCTACTGATTACCGGTGATTCCGGATCGGGAAAGTCCACGGTACTCAAGTTGATCAACGGACTCATCCCCCATTTCAATCCAGGAGAGCTACTAGGCACCATCACTATTATAAAGGATGACCAGGCTTTTACCCCTGCGGAAGAACCGCTGTCCCGAGCCATCGAGTTCAGCGCCTCAGTATTCCAGAATCCAAGGACACAATTTTTCACTGAAAGCGTCAATGCAGAATTGGCCTTCGGGCTAGAAAACCTTGGTGTAGATCCCAAAGAAATTGAGTCGAGGATTCAATCAGCGGTCGAGCTACTAGGCATTAACGATCTTCGGGGCCGGCGATTCAAAGAATTATCCGGTGGACAGTTACAAACCGTGGCATGCGCATGCGCGCTTGTGTCCCCGGGCAGTCTCGTGCTTCTCGATGAACCCACGTCCAATCTCTCCATGGAAAGCATCGATATTCTTGCACGCGTGCTACACCGCTTGAAGGAATTAGGCACAACGATCATTATCGCTGATCACCGCCTCTTTTTCTTAAAAGATATCGCTGACCAAGTTATTTACTTGACTCAGGGAAAAATAACGCGGAGTTTCCACGCTCAGGAGTTTTATGCCTTAGACGAACCCGAACGCAAACAATTGGGGCTACGCAGCTTACACCACGTTCCCCTGCCCGCGAGCGTGCCGGTACCACCCACGCTCGAAAACGCCGATCCCCAGCGGAGCGGACTCGAGCTAAGCAACATCTGTTTTTCTTATGGCACACATGAGGTGTTAAACATTGACCACGCATTTTTCCCCAGCGGCGAAGTCACCGCCTTAATCGGGCCCAACGGCGCTGGAAAAACCACTCTCGCTAGGATCATTTGTGGTCTTGCTTCTCCCAAACGCGGCGGTAGTCTCCGTTTGAACAGCAAACGAGTAGGAGCGGCTGCCCGCAGACGTGCCGCGTACATGGTGATGCAAGATGTTGGCCGCCAATTATTCGCAGCCACCACCGAAGAAGAAGTCACGCTCGGACTGGCAAAGAAGAAGCGGGACCACATCGATGTCAATGAGATTCTCCATCGCCTCGATCTGGCAGGAATGGCTCAACGGCATCCGCAGTCTCTGTCCGGTGGGCAACGGCAACGCTTAGCCATAGCTTCAGCCCAAGCCGAGCAAGCAGCGATCTACATCTTCGATGAACCTACCTCTGGCGTGGGCTGGCGCCAACTGCAATCCATCTCTGCGCTACTTCGATCTCTTGCAGCAAGCGGAGCAGTGGTCATCGTCATCACCCATGACCACGAATTCATCCAAGAATCAGTCACCAGAATCATCGATATGACTGACATCAACAAGAATTGAGAAAGAAATGTCTGAGGTAAAACAAAGTTCCACAGAATCAAGCGGAACCCACGCACCAGAATCACACGGTGCGTCACCGGAAGAAGAGGCTCGCGCAAAACTAAAAGCCGGCCAGGTCGCTCTAAAAAAGCTACTGGCCCCAGTGCAAACAACCATCTACTTCGCACAGTTTCTCGCGCTTGTATCCTCGGTACTCGCCGTAGCACCCTACGTCGCGTTGGTGGCACTGGGAAATGCTCTAATCGACGGCAATACTGATGACGTCGCGTCCATTGTGAAATGGCTACTTGCTGCATTTTTGGGCCAGCTATTCTTCTATTTCCTTGCTCTTGCGATCACCCACTTCGCTGATGCGAAGCTGGTGGGGATTAACCGGCGCCGAATTATTACCGCTATTGCGAAAGCACCACTCTCGTGGTTTAGCCAGACTAATTCCGGCAAAGTTCGCAAAGCCGTCGAGGACGATACGTTAACTCTGCACACCCTGACAGCCCATGCTCCTGTAGAGCAGGTTGCCGCGATTTTTACGCCCCTCGCGCTTCTGGTTTATGCCTTTATCTTGGATTGGCGCCTTGGTCTACTTTCTATTGCCACTGTGCCCATTTTCCTAGCAATCCAAGCGTATTCAATGAAGGATATGGGCACAAAAACTGCGGAAATGGATAATTATCTGGGTGAGGTCTCTGCGACTGCGGTGGAGTTCTCCGAAGGTATTTCCGTCGTCAAGGCTTTCGGCACCGTTGGCAAAGCCCACGCTCGATATCGCGAAGCTGCCCAAAAATTCGCGGAATTCTATTACGAGTGGGTACGTCCGCTTCTGCGTGTTTCCGCAATCTCAGAGTCTGTGGTGGCGGTTCCTGTCCTCATTCTTATCAATGTAGGAGTCGGTTCCCTGCTGATAGCTGGTGGCTATGTCACGGTCGCTGAAGTCATCGCAACAACGTTGATTGCGCTGGTGATCCCGGGCACGATTCAAACCGTCGGCCGAATGTTGTGGTCTTACCAGCTCGCTGGCAATGCGGCGTTGCGCCTTGATGAAGTCATGACAATTTCCCACGTGAAAGAAGGCTCAATGAGCCTCGATGCCAGTAGTCAAGACATGGAGGTGGAGTTCCATGAGGTCAGCTTTAGCTACGCCCCAGACGCACCAGTCCTCCAAGGCTTTTCTGCGCAACTAAACGCAGGCACTGTCACGGCATTGATTGGCCCCTCCGGGTCTGGCAAATCCACAGCAGCAACGATGCTGGCGCGTTTCCAGGATCCAGATTCGGGCACAATCACTATCAACAACGTGGATATCCGTGATCTCACTTTCGACAGTTTGTACCGCACTGTGGCTTTCGTCTTACAAGATCCTCACTTACTGCGCATGAGTATTCGGGAAAACATTCGCCTTGCACGCCCAGAAGCTCGCGATGAAGAGATCTGGCAAGCAGCAGAGGCCGCGCACATAGCTGCTGATATTCGCGCTTTACCGGCTGGGCTCGACACCGTTGTTGGTGAGGACATCTCTTTATCCGGTGGACAACAGCAACGTATTTCTATTGCACGGGCAATTATTACCAATGCCCCAATCTTGATCCTAGATGAAGCTACTGCGGCAACTGATCCTGACTGCGAAGCAGAAATTCAAGCAGCTCTAGCCACACTCGTCAGAGGCAAGACCGTCTTGGTCATCGCCCACAAGCCGGAGTCCATCCAAGGCGTAGACCAAATAATCTGCCTCGAGCCTATGAAGGATAATTCTCATGTCTAATGCCACTACGCCTGCTAGTTCGCGTCTTCTTGATCCGCTACTCACTCGCAGTGTCAAAAAGCTGCAAAGTCCTGTAGGCCATAAGCTCAATAAAAGGCATGCTTGTCTATCGCTTATCGTTGGCGTGCTTGACGGCCTCGCTGTTCTCACGCTCGTGCCACTTACAAAGGCACTCGATGGGGATACGACGATCGCACCATGGATGTGGATTCTTTTGGCAATTGCGCTCGTAGCTTTTGCGCTACGATTTTTCGCAACCATGGCCTCTTACCACACGGCCTTGGATTTCATCCGAACCGCGCACACGACTGTGGGTGATAAATTAGCAACGCTACCGCTCGGCTGGTTCGTACCGGCTAATACCGGCGGCCTATCTCGCCTCGTCTCAGATCGCTTTATGGTGGCGGCCGAGACCATTGCGCATACTCAAGGAACGATATACCGCGATAGCGCGGCACTTGTCACCTTGTTAGTAGGAGCGTGTTTCTGGAACCCGAAGCTGGGCTTGGTCCTTCTTATCATCGCACCATTGGCGCTCGTGGTGATGCAGTTGGCTGCATGGATTCGTAAGAAAGCATCGAACCGCGCACTCGGGCCGAGTAAAGAGCTCTCCCAGCGCATCGTAGAATTTGCTAACCGTCAACCAGCCCTGCGCGCGGCAGGACAATCACAAGTTTTTGCGCCACTAGAGCAAGCGCTAGAAATCGACCATAAAGCACGAATACGCGAGCTATGGGTATCCACATTAGCTTTGCTACTCAACGGCATAGTAGTGCAGATCTTCATCGTGGCTCTCATTATGGTCTCCGCGGATCTTGCCGTTGAAGGCGCCCTATCGCCACTAGAAACAATTGCGATCATCGGAATCAGCTTGAGGTTTACCCGCACGCTTGAGCAGCTGGGTTCTTCTTTCGTCGGTTTAGACGCAGGTCGTATCGCGCTCACAGAAACTGAGCTCATCACCGATGCCCCTTCCCTGCCAGAACCCACTACTCCGCGCCCAGGCGATGGTTCGGGAAGTGTAGAGCTGCGTAATGTCACGTTTGGATACGGCGATAAACCAGTATTGGTAGATATCGCTTTCCGTGCTCGACCAGGCACCGTTACCGCCATTGTCGGTCCTTCTGGCTCCGGAAAGACCACAATTGCGCGCCTTATTTCGCGATTCTGGGATGTAGATTCCGGGGCGGTGATGGTTGACGGCGTAGATATCCGCGAGCTTGGAACCGAACAGTTAATGTCCAGACTGTCCATGGTCTTTCAGGATGTCTACCTCTTCGACGACTCGTTAATCGCTAATATCCGCGTTGGTCGTCCCGACGCCTCCGATGAGGAAGTCTTCCGCGCAGCTGATCTTTCAGGCGTGACTTCTATTGCCAACCGCCTAGGGTGGCATACTCCTGTTGGTGAAGGCGGGCGGCTTCTATCCGGTGGTGAACGCCAGCGCGTATCTGTAGCTCGCGCGCTTCTCAAGCAAGCGCCGATTGTACTCTTTGATGAGGCTACTTCCGCGCTCGATGCAGAAAATGAGGCAAACATCCTTGCTGCGATGGACGAGCTACGGGAGCAATCTACTTTTATTGTCATCGCCCATAAGCTGGATACAATCAAATCTGCTGATCAAATCGTAGTCTTGGATGAACACGGGCAAGTCAGCCAGCTGGGCACGCATTCTGAGCTTTCCGTTGTCCCCGGTATCTACCGTCACTTCTGGCAGCAACGCAAAGCAGCACGCGGGTGGAAAATCAGTTCGGGACGCGATTAACGCGGGAACCGAGATCGGCGTTGTTTGCGGGGGGCACCCTTCTCCCCCGCAGCACGGCGAACCCTAAGTGCACCAACAAAGCCCAGAGCGAGGAATGCGGTGGCGGAGACGAGCGACCACTGCGCGGCGTTGGCCATGCCTTCGCTTAAGGCCCGCACCGCTGCCCCAGGAGCACGGTGCTTTGCGTTGCGGAGGCTTGCCCGGAGTCATCGACGGGAATATCCCGCAGCACCGTGCCTGTCAGCTGCGCGGAGGCGAACCAGAGGCCCAAACCCAGGAAGGCACTCAAACCACCCGGTCCTAAAAACTAGCCCGGCCCAGATGCTGGTTAATTTCGATCCTGTATAAAATCACCGATTCTCCGTGCGATGGATTCGAGCGTCCCATTTCCAGACGGCGAAATGTTCTCCATTCGTCCTTTGCCTTCGCTAGGTGAGGCTAAATCTAACCTAACGGTATCAGCTGCGAAAACCCGTTGATTGATGAGGCCTACTGCTTTTTAATTGCATGTTCGATCGCCAATTCAATTCGAGTCCAATTTATGAGTTTTATCGCTTGAGGCTGCACCCATTCTTCGACGCAGGCTGGGAATTCCGGCGTGGTGCAGCGACGGTCTGTTAATAGACCATCTTTGGCTTCGTGTAGTAGGTGCTTTACGGTATTATGCGCTTGCTTGAGTAACTCTAGCTTTTTAGCAGCATCAGGTAGCTCAGTGGCAAAGAGCTGTTCTTTCAAATCCGGAGGCCAAAGTGACTGGGAGTTGTTCTCGAAATCATCGAAGTATGTAAATGGATCGAATCCGATCCATTGTGAAACCTCATCAATGAATGAAGTGATTGCCACCTGAATCGGAATTAGAACCCCTTTAAGTGCTTCATTCGTGAGTTTTTAATAAGTCTTTGGGGTGGGGGATTTCGCTAGTTCGTTGAGTGCGGTGGGGCACTGGACATCAAGGTGCTGGTAGCACCTTCAAGCGAGGATCCGTCTCGTGTGATGACGTCTGGATATGTGGGGTAATTGCCATGGAACAACCACTTCTGGATGTTCCCTTCGGAACTGTTCCGATCGGCTCCGGACGGTAGTGGGCGCTTTTCCATTCCCAAGGATTCCCACGGTGTGACGATTGCCTGAATTGGTACTTGGTAGGCAACGGACAGCTGAACGAGTTCCTCAATGGTGATTGCTCTATCGTCGTTCTCGATTTTTTCGAGGATGCTGACAGCGAGTCGAGAGGTCCGAGCCGTGCAATGGCTCAATCTTGGGGCAGACCTCGAATTTCTCGAAGACGTCGAAGCTTGATGCGGACGACAAAGGAGCTCAAAACCTGGGAGTCGTGACGGCCGGTTCGTTGTGCACGATCTGCGGCATAGTGCGGCTTGTAACTGGCTCGGAAGGGAAGTGCCGGTAAATACCGTACGATATTGGCCTGGACATGCAAATCTTGAAACTACGGCGATTCACGCCACTTATTCGGGGATGGGAATCGACCTGGCAGCATATGAACGGATGAATAGGTGACAAACGGGTGACAGGATGCGCATAGAAAAACAGGCTGGCAATCCACACTTCTGAAAAGTGCAAATCACCAACCTGTTCTAAATGGTCGGGGTAGCGGGATTTGAACCCACGGCCTCTTCGTCCCGAACGAAGCGCGCTACCAAGCTGCGCCATACCCCGAGGCCACAGACACAAGCTAGAGCATAGCTCCAGCGCTGTGCTTGCGAGGACTTACTTTAGCCCGACGCCGAGCAAGAATGCAAAACGCCTGCTTAACGGGCTGTGTGTGGGGGGGCACAGGCCCTGTCGCACCCTACGAACTACGAATCCCGCTCCACAACCTCAATCAAGGTCGCGGATGGGCGGCAGAACAGGCGCACCGGGGCGTAAGGGGAAGTGCCGAGGCCATTAGAAACGTGCAGCCACGTCTTCTCGGTCCAGCGCGACAGCCCCGAGGCCCGCGAGCGGTCGATACCGCAGTTGGTCACAATGGCCTTCCCTCCGGGCAGGCAGACCTGACCACCGTGGGTATGGCCGGAAAGCACCAGGTCGTAGCAGTCTTCCGCAAAAGCATCCAACACGTGGGGCTCCGGCGAGTGCGACAGGCCGATAGCGATGTCGGCATCCGCATTCGGGGCACCGGCAATCTGCGAATAGTCCTCCAACTCGTGATGAGGGTCATCCACACCGGACAGCGCCACCTTCACGCCACCCGCCACAAACTCCAGCCGGGCATGGGTGGCATCCTGCCAACCGTGTTCGATAAACGCAGCGCGCATGCCGCGCCACGGCAGTTCGACGCGTGAGGGCTTGCGCTTCTTGCCTGTCAGGTACTTCAGCGGATTGACAGGCCGCGGCGCGAAGTAGTCATTCGTACCGAACACGAAGGCACCCGGACGGTTCAGCAGGGGGCCGAGCGCTGCGAGGACACTGGGAACGGCCTTGTCGCTGCCCAGGTTGTCGCCGGTATTAATCACCAGGTCAGGGTTCAGAACATCGAGGCTGGCAACCCACTTCTGCTTCAGCTTTTGGTCGGGGAGCATGTGGAAGTCGGAGACATGCAGGATCCGAAAAGGCTCACCCTCGCGCTTTCCCGCTCGGGCGAGCGTGCCGGGTGCCAGCACGGGAACTTGCACACGGTGGAGTTTGAATGCGCGCAATTCGATTTGGTTCGCGTAGATGAACGTCGTCAAGCCGAGCGTGGCGATAGCTGCGGCAGACCGCAGAATTCGGTTGGAAAAAGCGCGCGATGTCATGACAGAGACACTATCAACTACAGCGGTAATCTAGGGCGTATGAGTGAACTGAAGAACACAATTGTCTCCGATATGACCGCCGCAATGAAGGCCCGCGACAAGGAAACCGTCGCGGCGCTGCGCATGCTGAAGGCCGCCATCCAGACCGAGGAGGTTTCCGGCTCCAAGCACGAGCTCACCGATGACGAGGTGCTGCGTGTGATCGAGCGGGAGGTCAAGAAGCGTCGCGAGTCCGCTGAGATGTACGCCGAGAACGGCCGCCAGGAACTTGCCGACGCCGAACTCGCCGAAGCAGAGGTTTTCGCCCGCTACCAGCCGGAACAGCTTGACGACGACGCCGTGAAGAACCTCGTTGCGGAATCCGTGGCCGAGGTTGCTGGCGATGATGCGCCGAGCATGAAGATCATGGGCCAGGTTATGAAGGTGGCTAAGGAAAAGGCCGCTGGCCAGGTCGATGGCAAGCGGCTTTCCGAGGCCGTTAAGGCTGCCCTGCAGGGCTAGCGCGACCTTTCGCCGTTTTCCCTTTTCGGCGATAAGCGTTGGAGCTGTTTCTTTGGCGCGGGTTGGAGCTGCCTCCCAGAGCGAACTAAAGCGGACTAGAACGGCAGCAGCGGAATCAGATCCCGCAAGCTCGGCGCTGGCGGAGTGTTCGGGCGAGGGAACTGCGGTAGCGGATCCGGCCGGGACGTCGTCGAGTCCGGCCGCGGCGACGGCGCTGGTGGCGGGGTCGGACGGCGGGTGCCATCGGCCACGCGGATCGTGACGGTGCCACCCTTGAGTAGTAGCGGCGGCTGATCCAACCCGACCACGATTCCGCGCGACTCGCCGGTGAGGGAGACTGTGCGTTCCTCTACCTTGTAGCCGGCCTTCTTAAGGGTCTCCCGGGCCTCGGCCTTCTGCATGCCCACCACATTCGGCATTTGGGTGATAGAGGTACCCAGTCCGTAGTCCGAATCCAGTGGTGGGAGGTTCTTTCCGCCATAGTCCTCGATGACCGGGCCGACTGCGCCGAACCATGTCCGCGCGGGCTCGCGACCACCAAAGAGGTTGCCGTTCGGGCACTGGCGCAGCGGCGACGTGCACAGCTCCGTGACAGTCGGGGTGTCGTTGTAGGCGTACACCGATCCGGCCAGGCCGCCGGTGAAGCCCAGGAATGCCGCGGACTGGTTCGACTCGGTGGTACCGGTCTTAGCCGCGACTGGACCTTCCCAATTCAGCTCTTTCGCGGCATCCTTCGCGGTGCCATCGGTGGCGTCATTGCTGAGCGCATTAGCAATCGCGTGCGCGACACCCGGCTCCACTGCCTGTTCGCACGGTGGCACATTCAGCTTGACCGCATTGCCCTTGGAGTCCGTGATCGACTCAATTGGAGAGGGCTCGCACCAGCGGCCATTGCTGGCCAGGGTGGCAGCGACATTGGACAGCTCAAGGTTATTCACCGGCGTCGGACCCAGCACGAACGAGCCGAGCTTATGCTCCGAGACATAGTCCGCCACCGAGGACTCGCCATCAAAACTGCCCGGCTCCGTGTATGAGCGCATGCCCAGGCGTACCGCCATGTCCATCACGCCATCGACGCCGACCAGCTCCGAAATCTGAATAAAAGGAGTATTCGGCGACCGTGCGAGCGTCTCACGTAGCGACATCGACGGCGGGAAACTACCTACGTTCTCCACGCAGTACAGGCCCGGCGGGCAGCCCTCTGCGCCACCGGTGCCCAGCCCGGAGGCCTCATAACGACGCGGCACCGGGAAGTTGGTGTCAATACCCAGCCCCTTTTCCACCGCCGACGTCGCCGCGAAAATCTTAAAAATCGAGCCCGCGCCATTGCCCACCGGCGTAAATGGCTGCGGCTGCACGGTCTGCATTTGTTCCGCATCGAGGCCGTATACGCGTGACGACGCCATCGCGAGCAACTTCCTGGAGTCATCCCCAGGCTCAAGCAAACTCATAACCTCGGCTGCGCCATCCGCAGTCGGTGAGGCCTGCTGACGCAGAGACTCCTGCACGCTGTCCTGCACACGCGGGTCCAGTGTGGTCTTCACATGGAAGCCACCGCGCTTGAGCTTCTCGGTCTCAATACCGTGGTTCTCCAAGTAGGAGACCACATAGTCACAGAAGAAACCGCGATCGCCCGCCGCGATACAGCCCTGCGGCAGGCGCTGAGGCTCTGGGAGGATGCCGAGATCAGCTGCCTTGGCGTCCTGAGCCTCCTGCGGGCCGATTGCCCCCGTGGATTCCATAGCCGCAAGCACGTCGTTACGCCGTGCATGCGCACCTTCCGGATTCGTATACGGATCGAGCCCGGAGGACTGCTGAACCATGCCCGCGAGCAGAGCGGCCTGCGGGACATTCAGATCCGACGCGGGAATGCCGAAGTATGTCTGAGCTGCAGCTTCCACGCCGAAAGCGCCATTGCCGAAGGGGACCAAGTTCAGGTACTTAGTCAGAATCTCGTCTTTCGTCAGCTCATCTTCCAGGTCCAACGCGATGCGAATCTCGCGGATCTTGCGACCATAATCCGTGGCAGTAGCAGCGCGGCGCTCCGACTCCGACTCTGCGTCCACCAGCAGCGTGTGGTTCTTAATCAACTGCTGCTCAATTGTGGAGGCGCCTTCCTGCACCGACTGGGACATGAAGTTCTTTACCGCCGCACGAGCAGTGCCCTTCCAGTCCACACCAGAGTGCTCATAAAAGCGCCTATCTTCCACGCTGACCAGCGCGTCCTTCATAGCGGGCGAGATGCGTTCCGACGGCACATTAAACCGCCGCTGATCATAGAGCCACGCAATTGGCTGATCATTCCGATCCGTAATAGTGGTGACCCCTGGTGCGTCCTTAGAAATCACCGACCGCGACGCCGACGCGAATTCATCAGCCGTGCGCGCGACGAGGTAGGCCGAGCCGCCCACAAGAGGAAAGAGGGCGCTGGCCACAATCAACGCAGCCAACACAGTGGCAACGGAGAGCTTGAACAGCGTCGAACCTTTATTCACAGCAATCACACTACAAGGTAGGGCGGATTGAGCCGAAGTGAGTTTTCGAAAATCCGCCTAGAGGCATGCCCGGCGAGCCCAGAAAAACGCCTGGCGAGCGGGGGCGGAGTGCTACGAGCGCCCTTACAATACCGGGCAACTCGTCGTGTGGTGGTTTCCGGAAAAAGATTTTCATAGTGACGCAAATCACCCCCGTGCTTTTGTTGGAAAAAGTTGCCCCACCTGCATTGTTGTATTTAGAGCTGCGCCACGTCCACCCTCCCAGTGTGACCCAATCGACATTATTTGGGTGGTGTGAATAGACTTACAACAAAATTTCAGCACTATTTAGTTGAAACTATTTCGAAATAACGAAAATCGCAGGCACGAGGAGGCTACAATGACCGCCACGATTCCCGATCGCAACCGCACTGCTACTACGCCAGACTACGAGCTCGGTGTAGAGAGCTTCCGCGATCGTCAGGAGTGGGTCCCGCGCGCTAAGTGCCGCGATATTGACCCGGATAAGTTGTTCGTTCGCGGCGCCGCACAGCGCGAAGCCGCAGTTATCTGCCGCCACTGCCCAGTGGTTCTGCAGTGCCGTGCCGACGCTCTGGATAACCGCGTCGAGTTCGGCGTCTGGGGTGGCCTGACCGAGCGTCAGCGCCGCGCAATGCTGCGCGAGCACCCGGAAATTACTTCGTGGGCCGACTTCTACGCTGAGCAGTACGCAGCTCAGCGCAAGGCAAAGCTGGCTAAGTAAAAACCGAACTTAGACCGAAGTAAAACTAAACCCCCGGCGCGCGAGGCTGGGGGACAGATAAAGTAGCTTCCATGACTACTAAATGGGAATACTTCACCGCACCGCTGCTCATTCACAACACCAAGGCCATCCTGGACAACTTTGGTGAGGACGGCTGGGAACTTGTCACTGTTCTCCCGGGCCCGACCGGCGAAAACCACGTCGGTTACTTCAAGCGCCCGAAGGCTGACTAATTACCTCGGTGTCTAGCACCTAACTAACAACGGCGGTTGTGCTTTCGATTGGCAGCTGACTCACTGTTGGCTGCCATCTTGCTTTGTCCGGCTTTATTCGCCCGGCCCCCAGCCGCCATGGAAAGGCTTAACTTAAATGAGCAACTCTGAATCTCGCACTCCTTCCCAGGCCCTCGAAGCCCTGGGGCTTACCCTGCCTGCAGTTGCCGCGCCAGTGGCGGCCTACGTACCCGCAACGCGCACGGGCAACCTCGTTTTCACCTCCGGTCAGCTCCCATTCGTTAACGGCGAGCTCACCCACGTCGGCCACGTCGGCGCAGAAGTCACTGCTGAGGAGGCCAAGGAGGCAGCCCGCACCTGCGCTCTTAACGCTTTGGCCGCAGTCGATGCTGAGGTTGGCCTCGACAATGTCACCCGCATCGTGAAGGTCGTCGGCTTCGTCAACTCCGCCGCCGGATTCACTGGTCAGCCGGGCGTTATCAATGGAGCCTCGGAACTCTTCGGCGACGTCTTTGGCGAACGCGGCCAGCACGCTCGCTCGGCAGTGGGTGTGAATCAGCTTCCGCTGGACGCTCCCGTGGAAGTCGAGATCATCGTTGAAGTAGCCCAGTAGCTGCTGTGTTTGCTGCCGTGAACAGCGGGAATGTTGCGTTCTCCGGGGCGTCGTAAAGCGTGCTTACACCCAAATGAGCCGAATTGGACGACGTGGCGCGCTCCCCGGATTGCGCAACCACGTAGGATAGAGGACATGGAGCATCCTGCGTATAGCCAACTGCGTCAGATTTCTCAGTCTGTGGGCGTCGTTCTGTGCCCGAACCCCAGCTACTCTTCGCTGGAGGGTACGAACTCCTACGTTATTAAGGCTGAGGGGGATAGCCGCAGCATTGTCATCGATCCGGGCCCGGAGGACGAGGGACACCTGAACGTCCTCCAGCGTTATGCCGGCGACGTTGCGTTGATTCTGCTGACGCACCGTCATGGCGACCATGCTGATGGCGCCGCACGTTTCCGCCAGCTCACCGGCGCGCCGATTCGTGAGCTGGAGTCTCAGTACTGCGCGGGAGGTCAGGATCCGCTTATCGACGGCGAACGTATCGTCCTCGACGGAGTGACTCCGCAGATTGAGGTCGTGGCAACCCCTGGTCACACCGCTGATTCCGTCTGCTTCTTCATCCACACTGGTGATGGTGAGGACGATGTTGAAGGCATCGTTACCGGTGACACGATCGCTGGCCGCCACACCACTATGATCTCGGAGACCGACGGCGACCTGGGTAAGTACATGGAAACCCTGAAAATGCTGGATTCGCGCGGCAAGGGTGTTCGTCTGCTGCCTGGTCATGGTGCTGACCTGCCGGACATCACTGTAATGACGCAGAAGTACATTGAGCGTCGTAAGCTGCGCCTTCAGCAGGTGAAGGATGCCGTTGCCAAGCTGGGCGACGAAGCTACGGTCGACCAGATTGTGGATGAGATTTACACCGATGTCGATCCGGTGCTGCGTCATGCTGCTGAGCAGTCGACTCGTGTGACCCTGCGCTACCTGCGCGATCACGGGGAGTAGTTGCTGGGCTTCGGCTTCGGCTTGGGTTTTGGCTTTGGCTTCGGCTTGGGCCAGTTGCTGGGCTGGTCTGGGCTGGGCTTAATTGAGGCTAGGCTGAAGCCGAGCTTGAGTGAAGCTGAGCTTGACTCACCGCATGAAAAGAGCGTGTGACCTGCAGTTTTGCGGGTTGCGCGCTTTTTGTTTGGGGTAGTGCTGGTTGGGGTGGGCTAGTGCCGGTTGGGTGGGTTGGCCTCGTCGGGGCCAGCCCAATCACTTATCGATGAGGTATCCACTTGTCGATGAGCTATAGCGCGCGCATAAGTGAACAGCGCATCGATAAGTGATTGATGCAAGGAGAAATCGGTGAATGGTGCATCGATAGGTGCCGGGAAAGCATCGATAAGTGGTGGAAAAGCGTCGATAAGTGCGCCAAACTCGGCCGGCATACCAGGTCAGCATGCCAGGCCAGCGGGGGAAGACAACAAAAATCCCGCGAGCCTCATGCGTTTCATGTGCTCCTACGGGAACCGAGGATCCAAAAGCAGAGGCTGCGGGATGTGAGTCGTTTGGGCAGCGCCACGTGCGCCACAAGCTAACGTGCGCAACAAGCTAACGTGCGCGTCGAGCCAAACGCTCCGTATCGGAGATGAGCACGGACTTGCCCTCAAGGCGAATCCAGCCGCGGTGGGCGAACTCTGCCAGAGCCTTGTTCACGGTTTCCCGGGAGGCGCCGACGAGCTGTGCGATTTCCTCCTGAGTCAGGTCGTGGTTCACGCGGAGAGCAGAACCTTCCTGAACACCGAAGCGATTGGCCAGCTGAAGCAGGGACTTAGCAACGCGACCTGGGACGTCGGTGAAAATGAGGTCAGCCAGTGAATTGTTGGTGCGGCGCAGACGGCGGGCCAGCATGCGCAGCAGCTGAGCTGGAACATCCGGGTGTGAACCAACCCATTCCTGCAGCTGATCGGCACTCATGGATGCGGCGGAAACCTCGGTGACGCAGACCGCCGAAGAGGTGCGCGGGCCCGGGTCGAAGATGGAGAGCTCGCCGAACATGTCGGACGGGCCCATGATGGTCAACAGGTTTTCACGACCGTCGGCTGAGCGACGAGCCAGCTTCACCTTGCCATCAATAATGATGTAGAGCCGATCGCCCGGCTCACCCTCATTGAAGATGGTGGTTCCACGCGGGAAGCGAACCGTCTCGAGCTCGCCGAGCAAGGCCTGCACAGCCTCCTGGTCGACTCCCTGAAATACACCGGCCCGGGAGAGAATCTCCTTGACGTCATCCACGGTAAAATTCTCCTGTCTTTGGCCACTAACCACCGTAAATACAGGCCAGCAGCCGCCAAATTAGCACTCGACTACAGATTGCAGTGGCCAAACAGGAAGAGAAACTACCCCGTCCCACTAGTCCCACTACTTTCGGTCTTTCCCGGTAACGCCGCTGCCAGCTTTCAAGGCAGGTTCATCCCTGGGCGAATTTCACGACAAATCGCCTCTACAGATGCATCCCAAAACTACGCCGTCACCAAGATGTGATAAGCACCACTGTAGCAAAAGAGCCACTGCGCCTGTGGGGAATTCTGGTGAAAAGCCGCTGAACTGTGTATTTATAACTAATAATTCGCTAACGGTGTTCCAAGATGTGGTGGGGCATGACTTTTTGGTTTTTGACCGAATATGCCCGAGCTGCTACCGGTCTTATCCGCATCCCGGATGAAACTAAGGATTCGGCCCGCGAAAGGTGCGCACGCGAATTGCAATCCGGGGTAGCCGATACACTACGACCATGGATACGACTGGCAAGGCATCGTCGTTAAGCACGCACCAGATAAACAAACCCCAGCCCACGCACCCGCAGGGATCCCTGACGTCGAAGAGGCGTCGGGCGGTGGGGGCGCATCCGGCGGCGCGGGGGAAGGAGACGCACCTGGGTATGGTGCGGCGCGCGCGGCGAATCAACCGCACGCTGGCGGTGGCGTACCCGAATGCGCACTGTGAGCTGGACTTTCGTAATCCGTATGAGCTCGCGGTGGCGACGATTCTGTCGGCGCAGTGTACGGACGTGCGGGTGAATATGACCACGCCGGCGCTGTTCGCTAGGTACCCCAGCCCGGCCGATTTGGCGGTTGCGAACCAGGAGGAGGTCGAGGAGCTCGTTCGGCCGACGGGTTTCTATAGGAATAAGGCCGCGAACATCATCGGTTTTGCACAGGGGGTGATGGAGCAGCACGGCGGCGAGGTTCCGGGCACGTTGGAGGAGCTGGTGAAGCTGCCGGGCGTGGGGCGAAAGACGGCAAATGTGGTGCTGGGGAATGCTTTTGGGGTGCCGGGTTTGACGGTCGATACGCATTTTGGGCGTCTGGTGCGGCGCATGGGCCTCACAGAGCAGGAAGATCCGGTGCGCGTTGAGCACGAGATGATGGAGGTGCTACCGCGCGCGGAGTGGACGTGGTTTTCGCATCGCCTGATTTTCCACGGTCGCCGGGTGTGCCATTCGCGCCGGGCGGCGTGCGGGGCGTGCTTCTTGGCAGCGGATTGCCCGTCGTATGGCGTCGAGGGTCCGGCGGAGCCGGAGACTGCGGAGAAGTTGATTAAGTCAGACGACAGGGAATGGCTTCTCTACCTGGCCGGTCTTAATGACGGCTACAGTGGGGAGGAACTTTCCGCGCTTGACGACGGGGATAGCGCGCGCAACACCACAGCGACACAGGACTAGTCGAGGAGCACTTTTCGTGAATGAGCAGGGCGGTCATAGTCACAATGGTGGCCACTATGAGGATCGGCAGGTGGACGTTAACCGTTCGGCATCGCTGATTACGCTGCTCATCGCGGGAGTTAGCATTGTGGGTCTGGTGATTTTCGCGATTGTGAATACCACTGGTGGCAATGACGAGGCCGACGGTGGTGGGACCGGATCTGGTGTGAGTGTCGGTGCGGATGGCGCTGGCAATGGTGATGGCGCTGGCAGTGATGGTGAAGTGGATGGTGCACCGGCAGCGCCAGCGATGTCAAAGGATGAGATCGCGGCGGTAGCGGGTAGTGGCTCACTGACCGGTGTGCGCTTGCCGCTGTTGGCGGAGTCGGGAGACTCAGCAGGCCAGGACAACGAGGCTGGGCAAGTGGAACTGGTGGACATGGGGCAGGTCGTCGCGGGCAAGCCGACGGTGCTTAATGTCTGGGCGTGGAACTGTGCGCCGTGTCGCCAAGAGCTACCGCTTATCGAGCAATGGGCCAAGGACAACCCAGATGTGCAGGTGGCGACGGTGCATGCGGCTCGCGAGGCGGGGCGTGGCCAAGCCTTCCTGCAGGAAATCGGAGTGAAGCTACCGACCTACTCGGACACGGTCGACGTGGTCGGACCAGCGTTGAATCTACCGCGAGTTGTGCCCATCACCGTGGTGTTTAAGGCAGATGGCACGGTGGCGGCCATTCATCCTGGTGAATTCACCGATGCGCAGCAGATTACTGATCTCGTGCGAGGTGCATTGAAGTGACTCAGGGACAGTCGTGGAATCGTGACGCAAGCTCGGGGCTGTATCTGCCGAAGTGGTTGACCAATAGTTTGCCGCCGCACCTGGTCAGTGCTGATCACGACGCGGCAGGTCACGCCAGCAGCGCCAGCCACGCCACAACAGGCCACTCGGAGCAGCAGGTGGCCGGTCGCTCCGCTTCGTCGTCAAGCGTGAAGCGTGCGTTTGCGAAGTTGCGGCGAGACTCCTCGACGCAGGAGAAACCGTTGCGGAATCCGGCGCGGTCGGCGGTGTTGGTGCTGATCAGCGGTGATGCGGAGGCGCACCAACGGCCGGAGGATGCCAGCGTGGTACTTACGCACAGGGCGACAACCCTGCGTAAGCATGCAGGCCAGATGGCTTTTCCGGGCGGTCGTGTCGATCCCGAGGACGTGGATGAAATCGATACCGCGCTGCGTGAAGCCGAGGAAGAAACCGGCCTGAACCGAGAGACGGTGACGCCGGTGCGGGTGCTGGACTCGATTGACATTTCGCGGACTGGCTTCGCGGTGAATCCGGTGTTGGCGTATTGGCATGCACCGCATCCGCTGCGTGTGGTCGACCCTGCAGAGACGGAATCGGTGCTCAATGTGCCAATTAGCCATCTGACGAATCCGGACAACCGCATGATGCTGGGCTATCACGGCTGGACAGGACCGGCATTTAAGGTTGGTGACTTCGTCGTTTGGGGCTTTACCGGCGGCGTGCTGTCCTACTTGCTAGACGTGGCCGGCTGGTCAGAACCGTGGGACGACACCAACGTGCAGAAACTTTTGCCAGTGCTCGCGCGTTCCGCTAATGGTGAAAAACTGTCCGTACTGAAGGGAGGCCGACGATGATGCCTGCAATCGCTGTGTTTGACGTTGCGCTGCTGGCGATTTTCATTTTCACGCTTATCGTCGGCTGGCAGCAGGGCGCCGTCTCGTCGATTATGGCCATTTTGGGCGTTGTCCTGGGCTTGGTCATTGGTGTGCCCTTGGCGCCGCTAGCTATGGCGCAGGTCGAGAACCAGTCGGGAAAGGTTCTCTTGGGCCTCGGCACGGTGATTCTGTTGGCGTTGATTGGTCATGCGGTGGGAACAGTGGCAGGGCAGTCGCTGCGGAATACCATTCGCTCGCCGTTGGCCGTCGGCCTGGATTCGAGCCTCGGTGCCATCGTGCAGTCCGTGACTGCGCTGGTAGTGACATGGATGATCGCCGTACCCCTGGCCACCGCCGTGCCCGGGCAGTTCGCCGACTGGGTACGTGAGTCCAAGGGCATGAACCTCATTGACCAGGTCGCGCCCGACGAATGGAGCGACGGCTTCAGTGGCATCCTCCGTCAGCTTCGCGATGATGGAATGCCCGCCATCGCTCCGCCTTTCGGCTACAAGCAGAACGTCCCCGATGAACCCGCCGACCCCAATGTGATTTCACAGGGTGTCGTCGACAGTATTCGACCGTCCATCGTCCGCGTCTTGGGCGAGGCCCCGCAGTGCGAACGTTTGCTGCAGGGTACTGGCTTTGTCATTGCGCCGGATCTGATTCTGACCAATGCGCATGTGGTCGCCGGCGCCACCACTGTTCGGCTGGAAACCGTGGTCGGCATGGCTGACGCGAACGTCGTGCACTACGATCCGCTTGACGACGTCGCCCTGCTCAGAACCACCGACCTGCCCCTGGAGCCCATGCAGTGGGCGGATCAGGAAGCTCGTCCGGGCGATGACGCGGTAGTGCTGGGCTTTCCCGAGTCCGGCCCCTTTAAGGCCACACCTGCGCGCGTGACGGAGAACATCATTATTCGAGGCCCGGATATTTATTCGTCGACCAGGCACGAGCGTCAGTCCTATGTTCTGAAGGCAGATGTGCGCCACGGTAACTCGGGCGGCCCACTGATTACGCCGCAGGGCCAGATCCTGGGCTTGGTCTTCGGTGCCGGTGTGAACAATGACCAGACTGGTTACGCGCTGACGCACGCCGAGGTCCAGCCACACATCGATGAGGCGATGGATAACTACGGAGCGATCAGCACGCAGGAGTGTGTGGCGGGGTAAGCGGAAAGTTGTGTGTCTGTGGGCAGGTCAGCCCCAGCTGCAACCGCAGGAGAGTTCCGGCTAGCTTCAGCCGAGCCTGAGTCTAAGACCCCTCCGGCAACCAGTGCAGGTGATCCCTGATTGCCTGCACCACAGCCTGAGGTTTCTCTGCCGGCAGGAAGTGCCCACAATCCGGCACAACGCGCACGTGACTCGAGCTGAGCTCCACTAGCGCACGTGGGGTACGAGTGTCCTGCTCGCCGACGAGCAGCACCGTGTGCTCATCGCTTTTCGACGAGCCCTCCACCGCACTCAACCACTTGCGGAAAGCGGCCGGAGCCGGTCGCGTCCACCAATTCATGTGAGCCAGTGCAGGGCGGAGTGCCCCACTGGCCAGGCTGTCAGCCATGAGTTCCGCGGTCTGTTTTCCCTCGGGGGTCTCGGCAAACCCTTGCCCGGTGGTGGACATGGACTCGCGCACGATGCGGTCAATAAGCCGCTGCTGGCGAGCCTCAGCCGCCTGCGTGCTGAACTTATTGCGACGCAACTGCGGTACCCGTGGCCGCGAGTCCCACCACGAACGGCGCAGCAGAGGAGCCAGGCTACTGCGGAAGTCCTCCGACCACGGGCTCTTCAACTGGTTCAGCCACACTTTCGGATGTGCAGCACCACAACCAATAATTCCGGAGACAAGATTGGGCTGCCGCGAAGCCAACGTCCACGCCACCCAGGTGCCGAACCCCTGACAGACCAGCAGCGCGGTCGAATGCCCCAACGAGCGAATCGATGAGGCGATGTCCTGGGCCGCCTCAAACGGATCGTAGCCTTGCGGTGTTCGGTCGGACTGACCGTAGCCACGCATAGAAATAGCCACAGCGTGCACGGGGAGGGGATCGCCCGAGTCGTCGTTAAGCAGCGGCAAACCCTCGCGCCATTCAAACCAACCGCCAGTCGAGCCGTGAATAAACAACACGAGCGGATCGGAGGGGCGGCCGCACTCGGCGATGTGTAGGCGCTGGCCGCGGACGTGAATGAGACGATGACGCCAGGGGCCAGTGAGAGAATCGCGGAGGGAGGTCATGAGGGGAAAATACCTTATCCGAAGGGCTTAAACCGGGACTGAATAAGACAAAAGGGCGAGACCAACAAAGTCCCGCCCAATTTCTTTCAAGCCTTTAGGTGTACATACCGTTCGACTGCGAAGACTTCTTCGCCGACCCCGACGGCACGACCCCCTTCAGCTCCTGCATCGACTCGATGGTCTTCTCCGGCTTGCGGATCGACTTGACCTTCTTCAGACCCAGCAGTGCTGCAACACCGGCGATGACCAGCATCAGAACGAAAACGATGAGGAACGCAGCCCAGGTTGGCAGCCAAACATCCAGCAGCCAGCCGAGGAAGAAGAAAAAGAAGAACGAGGAGTACAGTGCGACGACGCCGGCAACCGCGAAGAAGCCACCGCCAACTGCGCCCTTCTTAGCCTCGCCAGCAATTTCGGCCTTGGCCAGCTCAATCTCAGAGCGAACCAGAGCGGAAATCTGCGAAGAAGCATTAGACACGAGCTGGCCGACGCTAGCATCACCCGATGCGTTGCTATCCACATCACTCAGCGGGATAGCGGTAACACGCGGTTCGGTGCCGTCGGTAAAGAGACCCTTCGTATCGTCGTTGCTCACGTGTACTTCCTCCTACGCAGATGGTTGGAAAAGATGGTTTGAAACTTTAAAACTGCAGTTACAAACTGCCATACTACCTCTGATTGTGGGTAGGGCGCGCCATAAGGGCGAAAAAGCCAAGAACTCGTTGAAGTTTTTCTCATCTTTGACCATTTCTATATAAGTTTGTCACTTACTTAGCGGTGAAGAATTAGGGTGTGGGATATGAACAATCAGCCTGAGAACGTGCGTGGAGCCGATGGAGTTGGTGCCGGTGCTGGCAATGGTGTGGGCGTCGGAAAAGGTGGCCTAGCTGGGATGAGCCTGGGTGTGTCCTCCGTGTCGGCGAAGAAGCGTGCAGAGCGTGAGGCAGCGCAGGCGAAGGTATCTGAATCGGGTGCCGATGGCGCTGACGGTGCTTCCGGCGCTGCTATCCCGCAGCTTGACCCCAAGGACCCCCTTGCGCCCCTGTGGCAGCTCGACGGCGTTGCACATGCCGCTGATGTCTCGGCCAAGGCCATCCAGGCCGTCCACCGGCACAAGGCCAACCTGCGCAAGCACAACGTCACCGGCTCCGAGTCGGTCCTTCGTGGCGCTCGGGCATCGGCGTGGCTAGAAGGCGGCGAGCCATCGCTTCCCGACGACGGCAACATCACCGATCCCGTACTCGCAGCAGCCCTTCGGGTTGCCGACACCATTTCCCCGGAGTCAATTGGTGAGACCACCCGCGTGTGGCAGCGCGCTCCGCAGCAGGTGCTGGCCAAGTTTGCGTTGAACGCATCGCCCGCAGGTGAGACTGAAGACGGTTCCGAGGCACGGATGAAAGCCGGACGTCCAGTCGGTGACGACAAGCTCTCGTCTGCGATGAAGGAGCAGCGTCTGCACGTGCTCGGTGACTTCATCACTGGCCGCAGCCAGGTCCATGCTGGTGTGCTCTCGGCGATTGTGCACGGTGAACTGCTGACTCTGCGCCCCTTTGAGTACCACAACGGCATCATCGCCCGCGCCGCCTCGCGGCTGACGACTGTCGCAACCGGCCTGGATCCGCGTGGCTTGGCCGTGCCCGAGGTCTACTGGACCCGCCACCGCCAGGAGTATTTCGAGGCCGCAGAGGGATTCGCGTCGGGAAGCGCCGATGGCCTGCGTGCGTGGATTCTCCTGCATCTGGAGGGACTGAAGGCCGGTGCCGTGGAAGCGCGCGGTATCGCCGAAGCGGTGTAGGCGGGCCGGCTGCTGGATGGTGGGTTAGTCGGCCGTTGGGGCGTCATCATTTTTGCGCAGTGCCAACAGCGTCGCACCCGCGCCAAGCGCCAGTGTGACGCCGGCAAGAATTGCAGCATTGCGTTTCGACGGCGCGCGAAACAGCGGGACGGGATTCCGGAATTGGCGCACAGGCCACTCACGCTCCGCCGCAATCTTGCGCAGAGCGCGATCGGGATTGACCACAACGGGATGGCCGACTGCAGCCAGCATGGGCTCATCAGTGATGGAATCCGAGTATGCGAAGCATTCGGCCAGGTTGAACTGGCGCTTTTCCGCTATCCGACGCATCTGCACAGCCTTGTTTTCGCCTCGGCAGAAGAACTCCGTTTCACCCGTGAAGAGCCCATCGCGGACCTCCAGCTCGGTGGCCACCACGTTGTAGACACCGAGTGCCTGCGCAATGGGCTCAACAATCTGCCGAGCCGATGCCGAGATAATGAACACCTGATGCCCCCGTGCGCGGTGTTCACGAATGAGCTCCAAGGCCTCGGCGTAGATGTACGGCGTGATGTTCTGCTCTAGGGTTTCGATCGCGACCTGGCGCAGTTCCCTGGCACTGTGACCAGCGATAAGGGCGGAAAACTGCTCGCGCGTGGCCTCCATTTGTACCTCATCGTGTCCCTGTGACATGTACAGGGCGTGACTGAGTGCCATTTGCAACATGTCCGTCGGCGAAATGATGCCGCGCTCGAGGAATTGCTTGTTGAACGCATATGCCGAGCTCTTGGCAATAATGGTTTTATCCAGGTCAAAGAACGCAGCGACGCGAGAGTTAGCGGTGGCGGGAGCATCGTCCACGATGCCTGTGTTCGTAGAAGCGTGCGGCTGCGGCGTTGTTGAAGCCCTGTTCTCGCCGGTGTTCATAGACTCTGAGCTTACCCATGGATGTCGGGCTCGGGGAGACGTGACATCGAATATCGTGACATCGAACATATTGGGCATTAAATCCTTTAAAAGGTATTTGCAGATTCCTCGGGATATGTAATACTTGGACGTGGCTGGCCCCTTCTAGTTCTTTTTAGAAACAGACTGCGAGGCCGCCCCGGCTCAATCCCCCCCCGAGCCGGTTAAAGACGCCTCGCGCCAATCCCCCCCCCGGCGCGGGGCGTCGCCCCTTTTTTGGGCCCAATGTTGAGGGGTATGTAGTAAAAGTGCGGGCTGCAAATGTGAAACTGTGCGAGTTTATGACACTTTCAGGCCTTTTTTCGTGCCATTTTTGACATAAACGCAGTCACTAACTTGCATTGGCCAGGCCGCGCAGTAGCCATAAGGCAAAGGCGACATGACGTTCTGCAGTTATCCACAGTCTGAAAATTATCCACAGACAGCGAGGTTTTGGCCCCTTGCGAGCATCATTGAATCCGCCTTTTAGTGCACGCTATGGCCATGGCAATCAAGAAACTGTCCATGGCTCAGCGAACCGAGGCTCCAGCAAATCCAGTAGTCAACGCTGTCGATGATGAAGCGCTGCGTGAAGAGGTTGCACTCATAGTCGCTGCTACCGGTCGTGACTGTGTGCAAGAGACCGTGCCACCTGTGGCTACAGCGCCAGTGGCCGCACAAGCATTGACATCGTCGCCAGCATCACCACCAGTATCAGCCACAGCGTCAGTGCCCGCATTGACCGGAGCGGGAGTTTCATCGGCCCTGTGGCGTCGGGCACCAGCGGTGTTCGTTGATGCGTCGGCAGCCCGAAGATTAGCCGGGCGGCCTCATTGTGAGGGAGCAATCTTTCTGGTCCGCAGTGATACTGAGTCGGAAGATACGCAGGTGGCGAAGGTTTTAGCTCCTGTTTACAGCGCTAGTTTGCCCGCGGATAACGTCGATATTGTCGAACTGCTCGGCCGAGCCGAGGTCCACCCGGATGGTCCGAGGCTCTCCGATTTCCAACACAGCTCGAGCCTTCTGAACCACCAACACACCCCAGCGTTACCTGCGAGCGCAGACGTGATTACAGCACCAGGTACAGAACCCGCACCGAACGTGCCAGCAACTACAACCGATTCCACGGCAACGTGCCTGATGGTGGTTCCTGCGGTCGGCGGTGCCGGTGCTTCCATTACGGCGGCAGCGAGTGCATTGGTTCTTTCCCGCGAAAGGCCCATCTGCTTGGTGGACGCAGATGCGCTGGCGGGAGGTATTGATCTGGTGCTCGGGATGGAAACGGAACCGGGACTGAGGTGGCAAGACTTCTCGGCTGCTGATGGCCGTCTCGACGGGGCGGCACTCTACGAAGCACTGCCATCCTGCCCGCGATCACCCGCGCTGAAAGTGTTGACGTGGACTCGCAGTCGCACGCCCGAGACGGCTTACAACCACGCCTCGGCGGCCACCAAATTCGACAGCGCCGACAGACCCGGCAGAACCGACAGGCCCGACGATGTTCGACACATTGCCAGCACCATTAGTTGCCTTATTCATGCCGGAATTACGGTCATCGTGGACTGCCCGAAGCAAGTGGAGTACGTCACCACTCTCGGCGCGCTTGCCGATGACACCGTCATCATCCTGCCCACCTCTGTCCGAGCTATCGCAGCCGGTGGACACCTGGCCAGCGTCTGTGCACAGGCAGGATTCACGCCAAGTCTTGCGGTTCGGCACCAGCAGCACCGCGATATCAGTGTCGAAGAGGTTGAGTACGCGCTCGATCTGCCCATTGCTGGTGAGATTGAGTACTGCAAGAAAGTAGCTCACGAGATAGATGTGGGCGGGCTCGCTGGGGCCGTCGGCAAGCTGACGCGGGGATTGGAAGCGATGTTTGCCCTTGTCGGCGGTGGTGGCGATGGATGATGTCAGGCTGTTGGCGGCGGTGCGGACGGCGCTTGCGGAGCGGCCTGGGGTGGCATCGCATAGCGAGGTCGCCGACATCATTCGCGCGGAGACCGCGGGGGTTGTCTCCGATGTGAAGGTGTTGGAGATTCTGCGCACAATTCGTGAGGAAACAGTGGGCGCGGGCGTGTTGGATGCGCTGTTGCGCCGCCCGGGTGTCAGCGATGTGCTGGTCACCGCGCCCGGCGAGGTCTGGGTCGATGCCGGCAACGGACTGGAGCGGGCCGAGATTTCCTTCGCGGACGAGGGCGAGGTGCGCGCGTATGCGGTGCGGCTCGCGTCGCGGTGCGGACGAAGGCTTGACGACGCGCAACCTTGGGCCGACGGCCATATTCCTGGTGGTGTCGGCGGCTGTGGTGTGCGAGTTCATGCGGTGCTTTCACCACCGTCAGCGACCGGCACTCAGATTAGCCTGCGGGTGCTGCGTCCGGCTCGTCGCGGGCTTGCGGAGTTGTGCGATGTCGGGCTGTTTCCACCGGAGATTCTGCCGGTGTTGCGGGGAATCGTGGCGGGACAGCTGTCGTTTATTGTCGCCGGAGGTACGGGTGCGGGAAAGACGACGCTATTGGCGGCGATGCTCTCAGAAGTTAATCCTGATCAGCGCATTGTGTGCATCGAAGACACTCCGGAGTTGCAACCGCAGCATCCGCATGTGGTGAAGCTGGTGACCAGAGCCGCCAACTTGGAGGGGGCCGGTGCGATTGGGCAGCAGGAGTTGCTGAAGCAGGCGTTGCGCATGCGTCCCGACCGCATTGTCGTTGGTGAGATTCGTGGCGCCGAGGTGGTGGATCTGCTGGCTGCGTTGAACACGGGGCATCGCGGTGGGGCGGGGACAATTCACGCCAACCGGATTGGGGATGTCGTCGCGCGCTTTGAGGCTTTGGGGCTGATCGGTGGCCTTGGTCGCGCCGGGCTGCATGCGCAGTTGGTCTCTGCGGTGCAGGTGGTGTTGGTGGTCGAACGCGCTGATGTTCGCCGGCTGGCACAGATCGGGCTGCTGTGCGGTAACCCACCGGAGGTGGTGGAGGTTTGGACTGCTCGGGACGGGCCGGGGCCGGGGTGGGAAACGTTGCAGAAGTTGCTGGTCGGCGGGGGACAGTCGGTGGAATAACCGGTGGAATAACCCGGGGGAAAGTCAGGGGATTAGACGGGGAGATTAACAGCTATGGGGGAGGGATTTAGCGTGACCGTACTCATTGGGGGCGCGGCTGCGGCAGTCGCTATCTGGCCGGACAGCTCGGCGGCGGTGCGCTCGCGAGCGCTGGCAGGCCGTGCCCGTGAGGTGTCCTGTGGACTGAAGTGGTTGCAGCGCATGATTGGACTTGGGGCTGGTTCCACGGGGTCGAGCGCCGCAAGCACTGGCAGTGCGAATAGAGCTGCAGGGCTATCAATCCTCATCGTTGCAGGCCCGGCACTCGTGTTGCTGTGGCTCGCC
>NZ_KV836272.1:1147273-1152946 GCF_001838295.1 Corynebacterium sp. HMSC074C04 | reverse complement strand
TTCCAGGTGCCATCGCCGGGCTATTGCTGGGCCGCACCGCAGGGGCCGTAGTGCGCGCTGTGGGGACTAGGCGCTGTGAACGTCGGGAAGCGGACAGCGCTGCGGTAGCGCTGGAAACCTTGACCGCGCAGTTGCGTGCAGGTGCGGCGGCCTCAAGAGCGCTCAACGCGGCAGCAGCGGAATTGCGCAGGGCAGAGGACATGACTGTGCTGGCCGATCATCTTGCGCACGCGGCGCACCGCGCGAACTTCGCCGACCCGTGGGAGACCGAAGAGTCTTCGGAGCAACTGCGTCGGATTGGGCGTATGTGGACGGTGGCGCAGCAACATGGTCTGAGTTTGGCCGGGTTACTGGACTGCGCGCGGGGTGATCTGCAGGCTCGTCAGGCACATCGTTCTCAGACCTCCGCTGCGCTGGCGGGACCACGCATGACGATTGCCATTTTGGCTTCGCTCCCAGTCTTCGGGCTGATTATGGGGCAAGCTTTCGGAGCGTCCCCATTCGAGTTCCTCAGTCGCGGTATCGGAGGAATTGTGCTGGTCATCGGTGTCGGGCTGGTGTGCGCGGGCATAGAATGGGCCGTCGCGATCATCGATCGTGCGGAGGCCGGACAATGATCGCCGCCGCACTTCTCATCGCTGCCTACCTCTGCTTGCCGACATTCAATCCCGTCCGCAGCCGACTGCCCGAATTGGTAGCGGAGTCGGATGCTCGTACGCGAGGAAGCGTGCGCCGGCAGGTGACCAGTCGGGTTGCGCAGATTGCCGCACAGGTGAGGGAACGTGTGCGAACTGTCATTGGCGGTGAGCGCATCAGCCCGGCTGTGCTGCTTGATGCCGCGGCGGCCCTCGACATCATTGGTGCTTGTTTGAGCTCCGGTATGCCATTGTCCCAGGCCATGGAAGCAGCCGCCGATGGCGCAAACCCGGAGTTGGCCGAGCCACTTCGACAGTGTTCCGCCAGGTTGTCTGTGGGCGCGCACTCCGCTTGGGAGAGCCTTGCTGCCACACCCGCGCTCGTGCCCCTGGCGACTGCTGGGCGTCGCGCAAGCGAATCCGGCACCGGCCTGGCGCAGGCAATGGAGGACACCGCTGCCACGTACCGCAGCCAAGCGCACGACGCGGCGCAAGCCGTCGCCGAAAAGGCCGGTGTCCTCATCGCCGGGCCGCTGGCGTTGTGCTTTCTACCCGCGTTTGTGGTGCTTGGTTTGGTGCCCACCATCGCCGGGCTTGCCGACGAAATGTTTGCAGGGCTGATGCCGTGATGATGCTTGGACACCTCTGCGCCCAGCCTCGCGCGCTGGCACGCGCCGGATGCAGTGCTGGTTGCGCTTTCGGTTGCGTCCTCGCCGGTGCGCGTGGGCCGCCGGCTAATCCGCGATCCACCATGCGTCAGCGCGGGTCAACGCGCGTCAATGCACATCACATCTCACAACTGACCTATCACTCGACTTCCACATAGGGGGAGACACTCATGACCACTCAAAACTCCAGCCGTCCAACCAACCGTCTAACTAGCCTTCCAACCAATCCATTGACCACTGCACAGTCCCAGCTGCGCTCGTATTTCCACAAGCGCTTGCGTGCTCTGGCAACTGAGGAAAACGGCATGTCGACCGTGGAATACGCTTTGGGAACGATTGCTGCTGCCGCTTTCGGAGCCCTGCTCTACACCGTCGTGACCGGCGGAGATATCACCCAGGCACTCACTGACATCATCGAAAGGGCGCTCAACACTGATGTCTAGCCGCATCCGCTCTACGCTTCATCGCCTGTGCGTCGGCGACGAAGGCCAAACCACGGTAGAAACCGCTTTCGGTCTCGCGGCACTGGTCACGGTCATGGTCACGGCTTTGCCAGGGCTGGTCACCATCGCAATGTACCTAGGGCTTACCGACGCAGCCGGAGCCATCGCACGGGCTGAGGCGCGGGGCGATGCGGAGACAGTAGCCGAGCTCCGCGCCGACGCGGATGGACAGGTCGCGATATCGGAAACCTCCGGTACCGTGCGCGTGACCATTCGGCGCTCAGCGGGGCCTTTTACGCTGGAAGTACGCGCGGTTGCCCTGCAGGAAAGAGCGGCATCGTCATGAGAAACATGACAGCCCGCCTCTTACGCGAAGAAGATGGTTCCACCACAGTCGCAGCCGCACTGTTCAACACTGCTTTCGTCATTCTGACTTTGGTTGGAGTTACAGCCGGGGTGAGGGGGGTGCAGGCTCGGCAGGCAGCGGTAGCAGCGGATCTGGCCGCGGTGGCCGGTGCCGTGGCTGCGCAAGAGAGCGACGATGCCTGCAAAGCCGCTGGGTCAATCGCAAAAGCTAACCACGCACGTCTTGTGGCCTGCGAGATCGATGGGGAGGACGTGCAGGTCAGCGTCCAACGAAAGGCGAGAAAAGCCACGTCCAGAGCAGGGCCGGTCGCGGTGGAGGATGCTGCTACGGGCCGTCGTTAAGCGCGCGCGACACTCCACTGAGCACTTTGATTGCGCCGGCCTTGTCCAGCGGATCGTTGCCATTGCCGCACTTGGGCGACTGGATGCACGATGGGCAACCGGATTCGCACTCGCAGGCGGCGACAGCATCGCGAGTCGCGCGAACCCACTGAGCGAAGGCATCGTAGCCACGGTCGGCGAATCCTGCACCACCAGGGTGCCCGTCGTAAACAAAAACGGTGGGCTGCTGGGTATCGGCGTGCATGACCGTGGAAACGCCGCCGATGTCCCAGCGGTCGCAGGTGGCAATCAGCGGCAGCATGCCGATAGCCGCGTGCTCGGCTGCGTGGAGAGCCCCCGGCGCGATGTCAGAGCCCACGCCCCACGAGCGCAGTGTGGACTCGGGCATTGTGTAGGCCACGGCTCGCGTGACCAAACGCTGCGGAGGGTAGTCAAGCTCAACACTGTCGAGAATCTCGCCGGTATCCAAGCGACGAAGATAGGAGGTGACCTGATGAAAAACCTCGACCTGGCAGGAAGCGACCTGTAAGCCCTGGTAATGGCGCATGTCGTCAACATCGAGGATGCGAATGGTGGTGTCCATGCGTGAGCTGGTGGAATAGCGTGGCTGCTCGGGGTGGACCAGGGCGACGAGGCTGTCGAAGTCCAGCTGGTCGACAAGGTAGGACTCGCCGCGGTGCAAGTAGACGGGACCGTCGTGGACCTGCTGCATCGCACGGCCAAGATCGATGGTGCCAAGCAGTCGACCATCGGTCTGGTCGACGATGGCCACTTCCTGGCCATCACCACCGCGGACGTTCACGGCATCGTGGGCAGTGGCAATGCGCGGCCCCTCATCGCGGTCGGTCGGGTAGTAGACGGGTTCTTGTCCTTCCCAGGTGCGCTTGCGCAACCAGCCCGCTGACACCATGTCTTCGGCTACGGGCAGGGTTCCCCATGCCTGAAGCTGGCTGGTGGTGACGGGTTTCTCCACAGCCGCGCAGTAGAGGTGTGACCACACCACATGCGGGTTACGGGGATCGAAGACGGTCTTCTCCACCGGCCGGCCCAACAGTGCCGAAGGGTTGTGAACCAAGTAAGTGTCCATGGGATCATCGCGAGCCACCAACACCACCAGCGCACCCTGTCCACGACGGCCCGCGCGGCCGGCCTGCTGCCAGAACGAAGCCACCGTACCCGGGAAACCGGCCTGCACCACCGCGTCGAGGCCACCGACGTCAATGCCCAGCTCCAGTGCATTGGTGGTGGCCACACCCAGCAGGGTGCCGTCATCGAGCATGCGCTCGATGTCGCGGCGTTCTTCGGCCAGGTAGCCGGCGCGGTAAGACTCGATGCGCTCGGCGATATCGCTGCGGCGGCGCTTCTCCAGGCGCTCGCGCACGCCGAGCGCTACCTTCTCAGCACTGCTTCGCGAACGGGTGAAGGTCAGGGTGCGGGCGCCCTCGACGAGCAGGTCGGCCATGATATCTGCGGCCTCGGTCGGGGCGGGGCGGCGCACGGGGGCACCGTTCTCGCCTTGGAGGTCGGGGAGCAGGCCGGGTTCCCACAGGGCGATAGTCCGCTCACCGACCGGGGCGCCGTCTTCGGTGACGGCCTCGACAGGCTCGCCGATGAGGCGACGAGCCTGGTCAGCAGGGTCGTTGGTCGTCGCAGAGGCAAAAATCACGGTCGGCGAGGCGCCATATTCCCGGGACAGCCGCAGAAGGCGACGCAGAATTTGGGAGACGTTGGCGCCGAATACGCCTCGATAGGCATGGCATTCGTCGACGACGATATAGCGCAGGTTGCGCAGCATCCGCGTCCACCGAACATGATTGCCGAGGACCGAAACATGCAGCATATCGGGGTTGGTAAACACCCAACGGGCATGGTCGCGAATCGCACGCCGGGCGTCTTGCGGGGTGTCGCCGTCGTAAAGCGAAATCAGCGAGCTCAGCGACGCCGGTGCCATCGCGCGTGCCGTGTCGAGCTGATCGGCGCCCAGCGCTTTGGTCGGGGAGAGGTACAGCGCCGTGGCCGCGGGGGTGGCGGACAGTTCTGTGAGCACGGGCAGCAGATAGCCGAGCGATTTACCCGACGCCGTACCCGTCGCAACGACGCAGTGCACGCCCTCGCGGGCGAGGTTCGCGGTTGTCGCCTGGTGAGTCCACAGGTTCTCAATTCCGCGATCTACCAGCACTTCTTTCAGCCAGTCCGGTACCCACTCAGGCCAAGGCGCGGTTACGCCCGCGCGCGCAGGAAGATCCGCAATGTGCGTCACCGTCGCCCGCGGATGCGCACGGATAACTGGCTCCAGCAACTCCCGTCCAAACGACTCCACAGACACCAACCTTTCCAGCAAACGCGCACTTCATATGCTTGACGACGCTTCCAACCAGCCACTTTTTCGCTATTCGGCAACTCAGTTTCTCCGGACCCCGAACGCGGGTTTACGGGGGTGGCAAGGAGCTGTTCCTAATCGGCGCTTGCGCCCCAAACGTGGCAGACTTTTTGAGTGTATCGCCCGCCAAAGGGCACCCAGCAAAAGCCCGCATGAGGCGGAAGGGTGTTCGGGTCGTGGTCGCCCCATTGTGAGTGGTCAAATGCGTGTGGCGAATACTTGTTTTATCGAATCCTGAAGTTGGGAAGTTTTGTAATGGCACAGGGTACTGTGAAGTGGTTCAACTCGGAGAAGGGCTTCGGGTTTATCGCCCCAGCTGACGGTGGCAACGACGTGTTTGTTCACTACTCCGAGATCCAGGGCACTGGTTTCAAGACGCTGGAAGAGAACCAGGCAGTCGAGTTCGAGATTGGTGAAGGCCAGAAGGGCCCGCAGGCTCTGGATGTGAAGCCTCTGTAAAGCTTAGTAGTTCGGGGCTGAGTTCGGTTCTGAACTGGGCTTTTGCTCGGTTTGGCTCGTAGACCTCGATCTGCAAGGTTCATGCTGTGTTCATGCTGTGAGCCGTGATTCTCCCACGCGGAAAGTAATTTCTGCGTGGGTTTTGTATTTCTGGGGTCCCGGAGTGCGCGGCAATCGCGGGGTAATAGGCAAAAGTGCGTCTGCTCAGCGTGTCGACCGGTGGGGACCTTCTGCTTCTTACTTCAATGCGAGTTACTGACCGCGTTTATGGCTGGCGGCGACGGGGATGATCCGGGTTACTGACCGCGTTTATGGCACAAATCGCACGAAAAATGGCCTGAAAGTGCTATAAACTCGCACAGTTTCACATTTGCAGCCCG
>NZ_KV836272.1:1121378-1147173 GCF_001838295.1 Corynebacterium sp. HMSC074C04 | reverse complement strand
CGCACAGTTTCACATTTGCAGCCCGTATTCACACGTGCAGCCCGCAGTCACGCGCCCGTTGCGGCCAGTCATGGCCAGCCACAGAGCAGTCGTCGGGCTGGCCACCGGGTATCCCTCCCCCCCCACAGCAGCCCCTTCAGTCACACCCAAAAACCGCCCGATACTTGAGGAATCCACGCGACAAACTAGATTGTGTGTACGGTATTCCTTATATTCTTCATATTCTTTCCAGATAATCTTCCGGGGAGAAAGAGACCGGGAACTGATTTGAACTGATCGGAACCGGTTGGAACCGATTGCGGGCTTCTCGCAGCTGGCCCGGCCAGAGTCCGGTCAAGAACCCCAAGATTTAAACCAAAATCAGAACCTAAACAGTCAAAAACATTCAACGTTGCAGGATAGAAAAACTTCTATGGCGAATTCAGACGGCCTCAAGCGCCTTGTAATTGTCGAGTCGGCGACGAAAGCTCGCAAGATTCAGCCGTATCTCGGCGATGATTACATCGTGGAGGCGTCGGTGGGCCACATTCGCGACTTGCCCCGTGGCGCAGCCGACGTTCCGGCTCGTTACAAAAAGGAGCCCTGGGCTCGTCTGGGTGTGAATGTCGACAACGGATTCGCCCCGTTGTATGTCGTCAGCGCTGATAAGAAGAAGAAAGTCGCCGACCTGAAGGCCAAGCTCAAGGAAGTCGACGAGCTCTATCTCGCAACTGACCCCGACCGTGAGGGCGAGGCCATTGCCTGGCACTTGCTGGAGGTTCTGAAGCCCAAGGTGCCGGTGCGTCGCATGGTGTTCCATGAGATCACCAAGCAGGCCATCCTGGAAGCCGCCGCCAACACCCGTGAGCTGGATCAAAACTTGGTCGACGCCCAGGAAGGTCGCCGTATCCTCGACCGTCTCTACGGCTACGAGGTCTCCCCGGTGCTGTGGAAGAAGGTCATGCCGCGCCTGTCGGCAGGTCGTGTGCAGTCGGTGGCAACGCGCGTCATCGTCGAGCGTGAGCGCGAACGCATGGCGTTTATCTCCGCCGAGTACTGGGATGTCGCCGCAACTTTGGACACCGGCTCGGCTTCTGCTGACGCCAACCAGCCGAAGGAATTCGTCGCAACCCTGACCAGCGTTGATGGTCAGCGCGTAGCGCAGGGCCGAGACTTCGATGACCGTGGCCAGCTGAAGAAGTCCGATGGCATCCGGGTCGTCGATAAGCAGCTCGCCGAAACCCTGGCGGCGGACCTCGTGGGCTCTGAGCTCAAGGTCGCGTCGGTGGAGGAGAAGCCGTACACGCGCCGCCCGTACCCGCCATTTATGACCTCCACGCTGCAGCAGGAGGCGGGCCGCAAGCTGCATTACACCTCTGAGCGCACGATGCGTGTGGCGCAGCGTCTGTACGAAAACGGTCACATTACCTACATGCGTACCGACTCCACGACACTGTCCAAGGCCGGCATCGACGCCGCGCGTAAGCAGGCGCTGGAGCTCTACGGCTCGGAGTACGTCGCCGATGCGCCGCGCCAGTACTCGCGCAAGGTGAAGAACTCGCAGGAAGCGCACGAGGCAATTCGTCCGGCTGGTGAGACATTCGCAACGCCGGGGCAGCTGGCGGGATCGCTGGATGCTGAGGAATTCAAGCTCTACGAACTGATTTGGCAGCGTACCGTCGCCTCGCAGATGGCCGACGCACGCGGCACGTCCATGAAGGTCACCATCGCTGGCGCCACCGACACGCACGCCGTCGAGTTCGCCTCCACCGGACGCACGATTCGCTTCCCGGGCTTCCTCAAGGCATACGTCGAGGTCTCTGCGCTTTCCGACGGCCGCAAGGTCGCCGACAACGCTGAGAAGCGTCTGCCACAGTTGACTGAAGGCCAGGGCCTGACGGCCACGGACTTCAGTGCCGACAACCACTCCACCAACCCGCCTGCGCGCTTCACCGAGGCCAGCTTGGTGAAGAAGATGGAGGACCTGGGAATTGGTCGTCCGTCGACATACGCGTCGATTATCAAGACCATTCAGGATCGCGGCTACGTCTACTCCCGCGGCAACGCTCTGGTGCCCTCGTGGGTGGCCTTTGCCGTGGTGGGGCTGATGGAGGAAGCATTCTCCGATTTGGTCAACTACGACTTCACCTCCGAGCTGGAGGATGAGCTCGACGGCATTGCTGCGGGCAATAAGGATCGCACGACCTGGCTGACCGGTTTCTATTTCGGTGATGACAAGGATCACCGCCACAAGGGAGCCGACGCCATTGCGACCCACGGTGGTCTGAAGAACATCATCGACGTGAACTTGGAATCGATTGATGCTCGGAAGGTCAATTCGCTCCACCTCTTCGACGATGCCGAGGGTAACCCGATCATCGTTCGCGTTGGCCGCTATGGACCGTACCTGGAGCGTACTCGTCCGGGTGCCGGTGAAAACGGTGCCGACGAGGTGCAGCGCGCCAACATCCCGGAGGCCATGACTCCGGACGAGCTGGATCTGGCCGCCGCCGAGAAGCTGCTGGCCATGCCGCAGGGTGGTCGTGAGCTGGGCATTAACCCGGCCAATGGTCGCATGATTGTTGCTCGCGATGGCCGCTACGGCCCCTACGTCACCGAGCTGGTCACCGATGAAGAGCGCGAAGGTGTCGTAGCCAAGGCTGAGGAGATCATCGCAGCTGAGCGCGCCGAAGAGGACGCTCAGCGCGCTGCCGAGGGCAAGCGAAAGACGAACTGGGAAACCAAGACCGCTGCCAAGCAGAAGGAAAAGCGCACCGCGGAAATCATCGAGGAAACTCTGAAGCCGAAGACGGCCTCGCTGTTTTCCTCCATGGAGCCGTCGACTGTCACGTTGGAAGAGGCTCTGAAGCTGATGAGCCTGCCGCGCGAGGTCGGTGTCGACCCGGTCGATAACGAGGTTATTACTGCTCAGAATGGCCGTTACGGTCCGTACCTGAAGAAGGGCACGGACTCGCGTTCACTGGCTAACGAAGAGCAGATTTTCACCGTGACATTGGACGAGGCTCGTCGTATCTACGCTGAGCCGAAGCGCCGCGGTCGTGCTGCTGCGAAGCCGCCACTGAAGCAGCTGGGCGACAACGATGTCTCCGGTCGCCCGATGTCGGTGAAGGATGGCCGCTTCGGTCCGTACGTCACCGATGGTGTCACCAATGCTTCGCTGCGCAAGGGGGATACGCCTGAGACTCTGACCGATGCCCGCGCCTGCGAGCTGCTGTCTGAGCGCCGCGCGAAGGAAGCCGCAAACGGTGGCACTAAGAAGGCTGCGAAGAAGTCGACTCGCAAGACCACGAAGAAGGCTGCGAAGAAGACCTCAAAAAAGACCGCTAAGAAGGCAGTCAAGCGCACCACCAAGCGAGTGGTGAAGGCAACGCGTCAGGGCAAGTAGCGCATTGACCGTTAGCCGCGGCGGGGGCTAAATGGGTGCAGAGCACTTAAGCTGCCGCCGCGCCTTAAGCGCCCGCCGCGTCCGCCGCACCCGGCGCACCCGCTGAGACCAGTGCCCCTTGCGGAGCAGGCTTGGGGCCACCGAACCCGGCCAACTCCGCACGCATCGTCGGCCCGTACGACAGCCGCCGATGCACCTTCTCAAACGGTCCCTGCATCCCGCGTCGCTCCATTGCCCACGCGGCCAACAGGGTCACCAACCAGACGCCTACAGCGATGAGTGTTTGCACGAACGCGCCCATGTCTCGCGGGATGTCCAGCATAAACGGGTACACCAGCACAAAGAAGATCACCGACTGCATCAGGTAGCCCGTCATCGAACGCTTGCCGAGCGCCACAATCGGCACCAGCCAACCAGGCACAGCGGCGCCCTCGTTCAGGCGTCGCTGGAGCGGCTGCAGCGCCAACGCCAGACCGGCCAAAATGCCAGGACCGGCGAACACTCCGGCAAAGTTATTAATTACCAAGAAGGCCATGTGCTGTCCGGCTGGAAGAACTCCAATCGCTGCCAACCCCATAGGGATTCCGACACCGAAGGCGACAATCACGGCCACCACGAGCCACCGAATAAGCAGGGGGCGGTGCGCGTCAACGTCGTCAAGCACGCCCTTGCGAGCCCATACGAAGCCGATCATCATCACCGGCAGGTAGAGGAACAGCTGCAGCGGCAGGGTAGTGATGCTCATTGTCAGGACCTGGAGGTTCGCGGCGAGCATATCCAGGTAACTCGTTTCAATTGCACCGCCGTTGACGAACTCGCTCATGTCGGAGCCGACGAACTCGGCGTCGGGCATCGCAATTACGAATCCCAAAACAGCAGGCTCAGTGCAGCGTTGATCGTCAGCGCAATCCACGCGAGAATCGTCAGCACCTTGTTGCTAAGCCCCATAAGCAGCCCCAGGATGATGCCGCAGATGCCGTAGAGAAACATGATGTCGCCAAAGAACAGAAGCAGCATGTGCGCGATGCCGAACAGCCCCAGGAACGCATATCGCTTTACGACGACCACCCGCGCCCGCGACCGTGGAAAGTTCCTCCTGGCCAAACTGCGGACAATGAGTCCGACACCGAAGCCGAGCAGCGTTGCGAACATCGGCAGCCCGCGGCTATGTGCGGTCACAGCGGTAAACAGCACGGTGGCCTTGTCGGCGATGCTGTCGTTTATGACGCCTCCGAAGAATGCTGCGGGCAGTTCGGGATCTGCCACCAGCCAGGCGGTGGCAATGTTCGCGATAGCGATGCCGAGGAGCGCGAACCCACGCGCAGCGTCGGGAACGAGCATGCGAGGTCTGGGGTTGGTGCTAGAACTGGGTCGGTTGTCAGTCATTCCTCCAACGTAAAGGATTTGTGGGAGAGTACGCAGGTTGGCGGCGGATGGTGAGGTGGGGACGGCGGTTGTCGTGACGTTAAGTTGTAGAAGTCTTGCGACATATCGAAAAGCGATATAGTATCGAAAAGCGATACATCGAATAACGATGTGTCGGGGTTTGGCTGCAGCTCCAAGCGACCCGCAGAAAAATTCACTAACCGCGCCAATGACGGTGCAGCAAGGAAACTAGCTATGACATCTCCCCAGGCCAAGAAGCCAAATGACCCATATGTCAACCAAACTAAGGAACGCCGGGATGTAGTTGCGGGCCTTTTTGTCGGAGTAATCGCGCTGGCTTACATCCTTCTTGAGCTCCGCCACCCGGTTCTTCACCAACAGTTCCCCAGCGATCTGACTCTGCTCCTGCCTGAAGTCCTGGGAAGTAACAAGGGCGTTCCCATCGAGGTTATGAGCAGTGGAGCCCTCTCCTTGTTTATTGCCGCGACTGCTGTTCGATGCGCTATCGTCGCCGCGATTGCCGTGCTCTGCGTGTTATTCTCACTCTCGTACCTGAAGGGCGAGTTCTTTACGGTTAAGACTGCGCGACGCGTTATGGCTATCTCCTGGCTGGCAGTGATCTATCCGGCAAGTGGTTTCCTGCAACTTATGGGCGAAAACTGGGTCGCGGGTGACCTGAATCTGAGCACGTGGTTCCAGCGCGACCATGCCGATTTCTATCAGCACCTAGGAATATGGTTTGTCCTTATGATGGTCATCTCCACTCTCGGAGTTATGTTGTTCCGAGCCGCGCGAATGCAGGAAGACCAGGAAGGGCTCATTTAAATGGCGAAGGTTGTGTGCCACTTGGATGAGCTACTGGAAAGCCGCGGTATGACGCTCGCAGCCCTTTCCGAACAGGTCGGGGTCACACCGGTCAACCTCTCAGTGCTCAAAAACAACAGGGCGAAAGCCGTGCGCTTCACGACGCTCACTATGTTGTGTGAAGCCCTGGACTGCCAGCCAGGGGATTTATTCTCGGTGGAGTAAGTGCGCTCGCCGTCTGAGAAGTCTAGGGATGCTAGACGTCCAACGAGCACAGCATGAGCACAGCGAGACCAACGAGTCCGCGGCTCCCTAGGCCTCGTCGGCAAGCGTCGGGCGCACCGGGCGCGCAAGCTGCGTCATGTGCGTGCGGCCGCGCAACTCCACGGACTTCAGGGCGGTCCAGCGAGCCTGCTCGTCCTCGTTGGCCAGGCGGATAGTGGAAGCCGTGGCGAGCACGCGGCCTGGGGTATCCTTAGCCAACTCAGTCAGACGGGCAGCCTGGTTAACCGCGTCACCAATAACCGTGTATTCAAAACGGTCGCGGGCACCGATGTGGCCGGCGACGACGTGGCCGGCGGAGACGCCGATTCCGGCAGTGAGTTGGAGGTCGAGCAGTTCCTCGCGCAGTTCACGGGCTGCGGTGAGGGCGTGACCGGCCGTGTCGTCGAGGGGTAGGGGAGCGCCGAAGACAGCAAGAGCCGCGTCACCCTGGAACTTGTTGATAATGCCCTTATTGCGGTGCACACAGTCAACAACGTGGTCGAAGAAGGCATTGAGTTCGCGGACAACGACCTCTGGCGAGTTCTTCTCCGCGAAGTTGGTCGAGCCAATTACATCCACAAACAGCACCGCGACCAGGCGATTCTCGCCGCCTAGAGTCGGCTTTTCTTCCAGGGCCTTACGAGCGACTTCAGAGCCGACGTAGCGGCCGAAGAGGTCACGCACCCGCTGACGCTCCTGCAGGCCGCGCATCATTTCATTGAAGCCTGCCTGGAGAACGCCCATCTCGGAGCCGTCGTAAATAGGCACGCGCGTATCCACCTGGCCCTGGCGGACCTTGTTAATTGCGCCCGTGAGATCCCGAATCGGGTCAACGATGGACATGCTGGCCAGCATCGTGCCGAAATAGCCGGTAATCAGAGCCAGAATTGCCAGCGCGGTGATGGTGGGCAGCAAATCTGCCGCATCATCTGTGAATAGGCCACGGCGCTGACCAATCAGCACAAGCAGGATTGCCACCACTGGAACACCACTGGTCAACACCCATGTCTGGCGCAGGCGGTGACCAATCGGTGGCTCCAGCGAGGAATCCGGAGCCCTACGCGCCAGCGCCTCCACAGCAACCGGACGCACCATGCGCTCCGCAATCAGATAGGTCAACAGCGCCACCATTGCGCCACCGAGTACCGAGGTGAGCAGCACCATCATGCCAATCTTGCTGTCATAGGCGAACGCGACTCCGCTGAAGACAATCACGCCCAAAGACCAGATGACGGTACCCAAAAGTGCCTGGTAGACGGGCACGCGCATGACCAGATATCGCACCCGCCGCGGATCGTGCATATCCGGATGACGCTGCCACTTCACCAGCGGTTTGAACAGGATCCAGGTAGTGCCGATACCCGCGATAATCGCCAGAACCAGGTACCCAGCCAGGGCATAAATGACACCATTAGCCAACCGTGGCAAGTGAGTTTCTTGGTTCAGTGGCAACAGCATGCCGAGGAACAAGCCGACAATCATGGCTCCGACAAGGTTGCAGACGAAGATAAATGAGGCATAAGCAGGCCACATTGTCCCGCTTAGCCATTTCAGATTTCGCCAGAGCCGTTGCATGACTACTACCTTAGTGGCAACCCCGGATTGCAGGGAGTAGTTACCTCACAAGAGTCTTGTGGGGCGCGCTAGAGTTGTGGCCATGACAGAGCCCATGACAGAGCGCAGCGTGTTTTCTCGTATGCCCGAAACCGGTGGGGTTCGCCAGCGACTGCAGGCTGCTGTGCGCGCTGCGCATTATCGCTTTGCCAATGGTCAACCGCTGGCAGGCGATGGGGCGGAGGTTTCGCCGGAAGGTGGGGACGCGGGGTCGTCGTTAAGCGATGTGCCACGCGACTCGGACATGACGCACGCCTGGCTGTTCACTGGCCCTGCGGGGTCGGGGCGGTCGGTGACGGCGACGGCGTTTGCGGCGGCACTGCTGTGCACGCGGCATGACAACCCCGGATGCGGCGAGTGCGAGGGCTGCCGGACGGCGCTGGCGGGAACGCATGGCGACATCAAAATCGTGCGCCCGGAGGGAACCATTATCTCGGTGGCGACGGTGAGGGACGAGCTGCGGCCCTGGGCTTACAAGATGCCCACGACGGCGGATTGCCGCGTGCTGATCATCGAAGACGCCGACCGGCTCAACGAATCCGCCTCAAATGCGCTGCTCAAGGTGGTGGAAGAGCCGCCTCTGCGCACCGTCATCATCATGTGCGCACCAACGACGAACGCGGAGGATTTCTCCGTTACGCTCCGTTCGCGCTGCCGCCATGTCTATGTGCCGACGCCGCATATCGACGACGTCACAAACCTCCTGCGCGCCGAGCGGCCAGAGCTTACCGACGAGCAAGCGATCTGGGCCGCGACAGTGTCCAATGGTCACATTGGGCGTGCGCGTGGCTTTGTCTCCGATGAGGGCTCGCGTGCTTGGCGGGGTAAGGCCCTGGATTTCGTGGAGGCTGTGTTCGATCCGGCGAAGTCGTACGTGGCGGCGCGTGAGCTGGCCAACGAAGTAGCAGGCGAGGTCAAGCGGCGGATGGAGCCACTAGAGGCTGAGGAGCTGGAGAACCTCGAGCGCTCACTGGGCGTAGGTGCGTCCGGCAAGGGTGCGCAGGCGGCACTGCGCGGCTCTAAGGGGGTTATCAAGGAGCTGGAGGAAAATCAGAAGCGGCGGCGCAGGCGCGCGGAGTCAGATCTGATCGACCTGTCGTTGACCGACATTATGGGGCTTTACCGTGACGCCCTGGTGCTGGCGTTTGGGGCGGAACGTTCTGGGCCGGCTTCTGGCGCTGATTCCGAGTTTGGGGATGGCTCCGTCTACCTCATAAATCCAGACCGTCGTCGGACAGCCACGGAGCTAGCCCGACGCCTTCCGCCAGAGGCGATATTGGCCTCCATTGATGCTGTCACCGAGGTGCGCGGCATGCTCGTGACTGCAGTGAAGTTGACGGTCTTGATGGATGAATTGATGGCTAAATTGCAGATTGCAGGGCAGGTTGGCCGCAGGTAATCCGGGAGAAGCTCCCAATTTAGCGGCCTGTAGGCTCCATTTTGGTAGCGATGGGGGCAGTGCAGTAGTATTACCGCTTGTACATTTTGTGCAGGGTTATTTCTGCTTGCTTGAAAGCTCGGCGCAATGTGCGTGCCGCCTTAGCTCAGTCGGTAGAGCGTCTCACTCGTAATGAGAAGGTCGCGAGTTCGATTCTCGCAGGCGGCTCGGTGTGAAACGGGATCCTTTTAAAGGGGTCCCGTTTTTTATTTTTTGGAACGATCAAACATGAGTAGAGCAAATCCAGCGGCAACCCAGACGATGAGAACCCACCACGCTGCCCCAGCACCGTTGCCATCGAAAAATGACAGTGACCTGACTAGGTAGCCAGTCGCCCCAATGGGCATCCACTGGCCAAGGGCGGACCAACCGGCCGGAAGCAGCCAGGGGCCGGTGGACAGTCCAGAGAGCGGGTTCGCCAAGAAAATCGTCAAAATGGCGCCGATGCCCACACCGGGAGTGCCAATAATGGCCGCGAGCCCGGCGGTAAGCATTGAGGTAGCCAGGATTCCCAGAGAAATTGCCAGCCATTCCATGCCGAAGCTGCCCGAAAGCGTGCCGTAGACAGAGTGGAGCATCCACGTTGCCACGAGAGCCCCGAAGACTGCGATGCCAGTGAGGACGCTCAGTTTCGTCCACTTCTTACCGCGGAAAAGGAAGGTGGCTATAACTGCTGAAATGATACCGCCGAAAGCCAGCGGCAAGCCGAGGAGCGCGACACCGGAAGCTTGTGGGTCATCCTGGGTGGTTGGAGCCAAATCCTCCCGCTCTACAGGGATGTTTTGAGACTCGAGGGTCGTCGCAATGCCGTCGATAAGCTGCGAGTAAGGTGCGCCGTTGCCTGAAGCGGTGTAGGCGGTAGCGCCCGTCGGGGAAATGACGATGCCGCCAACAGTTTCGCGATTGAGGATTGACTCGCGTACGGCATCAGGAGTGTCCATCACCTGGATGTCAGGAGCATTGTCGCCAGCTTTGTGCTCGATGGCTTGGGTGATTTGTTCGGACATTGGGGCGGGGGCAGTCAGCGCAATGGGGACATCCTTCGGGCCGGAGGCAAATGTCGGTGCCAGGAACGCGAAGAGCATGAGCCCGATGACGAGCGGAATACCGAAGATCACGGCTACTGCTTTGGGGGCGGGTGAGGCTTTTTTCGTCTCAGTCGTAGCTGTTGACATGGCCTATCTCCTAACTAGAGCAGAGTGTTTCACTTACAAAGTGGAGTATAGTGTTCCGTTTGTTAGGATGCAAGTGTGAGACAAGATGCAGTGATGAACAGTGATGCCATCGTGGAAGCAGCGCGAAAACTCTTGATAGAGCAAGGAGCCGGTGTATCCATGCGTGCGATTGCCAGGGAGGCCGGTGTCGGTGTAGCTACGGCAAGCAGGCACTTTCCCAGCAGGATTGAGCTTCTCGGCGCAGTCAGTGCTCGTGTTGCAGCTGATATCGACAGGATTACTGAGGCAGCCGTAGCTCAGTTTGACGACGATCCGGACGGCGCTTGGCACGAAGCAGTCCACGCGATCGCGGAATTAAGTGTTGCGGCACTTGCCCAGGCATTATTCAGCGATTTCAGTACCAGTTTGGGGAGCGAGGCGAAAAAGATTGATGGCATTATCGAAAAGCGAATGACGGAGTTGCGTCAGAGCTATACGCGACTGCTGGATAAGGCAAAAGCAGCTGGGCTATGCCCGGAGGGCGTTGCACCGATTGATTTCCACCTTGGGCTCGCTGTGGTGTCGCGTCCCCTTCCTAACTCTGCAGCGGTCGAGCAGTACTTTCCCGGTGTGCAAGAAAAGCTTGTGGACTTAATGCTTACGGGTTTGGCAGCACAGGCGAAGGGGAATCACTAAACCCCTCGGTGATAAGTGCTGAAAAATCCTGCACACGTCCCGACGTGCGGTGATTCCCCGAAACGAAGGGGGAGGAAATCTCGGAGCCGGCGACTCTCAATCGAGTGTTTGCTACTGTTATTCAACACATGGCAGGTATGCGGAAACTAGGAGAACGCACTATGCGGCAGCCCGGACACCAGGGACTAGCAGTGCAGCGATCAGCAAGACGACTAGCTGTGGCTTTGGTGGCTGCGGCAATCTTGCCAGCCGGTCTTGTAGCTTGCACCATCGACACGGAGGCTTCCAACGCAGGAAGCGCTCAGCAGGCTGCGTCTACGGAAACGCAAACGTCGTTGGCAGCTGAAGAAGAGGCCATGCAGATGCCGAATCCCACTCCGCCGAATGAGGAGTCTGCAATGTCTGATTCTGCTAACCCCGACGCGGTCGCTCCGGGCGATGCACCACAACAGCAAGCTAATCGCGCTACTTCGCGTGCCGACGGTTCCAGCGCTGTAGCTGGCAAGGTCATCTACCTCGATCCGGGACACGCCGGCACCCCACCACCTGCCGACTTGATGGTCACTGACGGCCGCGGTGGCCAGAAGCCATGTAATACCTCCGGTACCGCTTCCAACGACGGCTTCCCGGAGCACGAGTTCAATTGGCTGATGGCGCAGGAAATCAAGCAGCTGCTCGAACAGCGCGGTGCTCAGGTGCTGCTCAGCCGCGAGGATGACACCGGTCGTGCAGATTGCATCGATGCCCGTGCAGAGAAGGAAAATGCCTCCAACGCCGATGCCGTGGTGAGTCTTCACGCTGACGGCGCTGGAGAGGGCAACCGTGGATTCCATGTGTCTGCGATTTCGCAGCCGCTCGCCAATAATGACGAGCAGGGATCTACCGCGCTGGCAACCGCCCTGCGCGATGCTTTCGTCGCAGCCGGTTTTGCTCCATCCAACTATCTCGGCAGCGAAGGACTGAATCCACGCGCAGACCTCACCGGACTCAACCTATCGACGAAGCCAAAGGCACTGGTCGAATACGGCAACATGCGTGATAGCAGCGACATTGCCCTCTTGACCTCCAACGAAGGCCGTCAGCGCTTGGCAGAGGCCACTGTGGCTGGGCTGGAAGGTTTCTTGGCGCAGTAGCCAACCTGCTCATCCAGGCCGTAGCTACCTCACACCAGTCACCGCCACAGCAGCCACCACAGCGGCCAACCGGCCAACCCGCTAACTAGCCGGGTTTGCCTTAGCTTTCGGTGTCATCGCGTCGTAAGGCTCCATCATTGGGATATCCAGCATCGTGCTGGGGGTGCCAAAGGCGTCGACAAGCACCTCAGACCAGGGGCCAAGAGAATCAACAAGATCGGCCAAGCCCGCCCGCGCGCCCTTGGTGCGAGTACCGGTGAGCAGTGACTGCTCCAAGAACCAGCCGGCGTTATCGCAGACCACCGACAGGAAGAACACATCGCGAACCTGCTCGAGCACTTCTTGAGAGCGCTCATCTGTGAGTGTGGATTCAGCTTCAAAAAACGCTTCCAAAATCATGCGATCGATATGCGCCCACGCGCAGGAAATCATGTGGTCCTGGACCTTGTCCACCAGCTTCGCGGCCTTTTCCACAGGCAGTTTCCGCGCCGGGCGCAGCCTGCGAGCAAGGGACTTGAGAAGTCGATTCTCGCGCTCGATGAGCAATTGCATCTGGCTGGCGGGGTCAAAGAGTGAGGACTCATCAGCGTCAGTCAGCGCATCCAAGAGGTTCTGAACGACGGCATCCGCACCGGTGCGACGGCGCAAAATGCCACTGAAATTGTCGAGGCCGAAGCGCACCATTTCCAGGTTGGAAAAACTCTGTACCTCCCGGGCAAAACCACCCAAAAGTTCCTTGGTGACCAGCTGCAACATCACCACGTTGTCGCCCTCAAAGGTAGTGAATACGTCAGAGTCCTCTTTGAGAATGGTCAACAGGTTCTCCGCCAGGTAGCCAGCTCCACCGGTGGCCTCACGCATCTCCTGGATGGCATCGGTGGCATGCGCGGTGTTGGCGACCTTCAATGCGGCGGCATGTGCCTCCGCTTCACGTAGATCGCGAGCCTGCTCCGGGGTTAGATTCGCACGGTCCAGCCCTTCCGCTTCGAGGTCGTGAATCCGCTTGATCAGCAGGTTGGTGGCAAATTGCAGACCGTACGAACGCGCAATGCGGGGGAGTAGTCGGATTCGGTGCTGGCGGTGCTCAATGAGTTTCTTTTCCGGCAGCGAATCGTCGGGAGCAAATTGGCGCCGCAAGTGGGCATACTTGGTGCCGATGGTCAGTGCGGTGCGGGTTGCCGCACCAGCGGCCGCACCGACTGTCACGCGGCCGCGCACGAGAGCACCGAGCATCGTGAAAAACCGTGCATTGGGGCTGTCAATATCGCTGGTGTACTCGCCAGCAGCTGACACATCTGCAAAGCGGTTAAGCAGGTTCTCCCGCGGCACGCGGTAATGGTCGAACATGAGAGTGCCGTTGTCCACGCCCAAGAGGCCACCCTTGGTGCCGTGGTCGCCAATCGCAACCCCGTCGACAGGCGAACCGTCATCATTGCGGATCCGGGCAACAATGCAGTGCACACCATGGGATTCTTCTTGTCCTGGTGTGTAGAGCTGGCAAAAAACCGCAGCCCAGCGCCCATCGCGCGCGGCGTTGCCCAAAAACCATTTCTCAGAGGAAGCTGTCGGCGAATTGAGGATGAATTCTTCCGTCTCGGGGTCGTAATGTGCCGTGGTTTCGAGTGATTGCACGTCCGAGCCGTGGCCGCGTTCGGTCATCGCAAAGCAGCCGAGAGCCCGCAGCTCAATGAGGTCACGCACCAACTCGCCGTGACGCGCAGTCCCCAGATTGCTGACAGCGCCGCCGAAAAGGCCCCACTGCACTCCGGACTTCACCATCAACGACAAGTCGGTGTGGCCGAGCATTTCAATCCCGGAGAGTGTCCCGCCGGTATCTCCTGTGCCTCCCTGGTCAGTGCGGAAAGCACCATAGGGCATGCCGGTCTTAAGCACCTTGGACAACGCCTCGGTGGTGTGCTGCCTGGCCTCCTCCACGGTCAGCCCAGAGGTGGGCCGCAGGGTGGGGTCTTCTAAAAGGGCGCGGACATCAGCGCGCGCCTCGGGGAAATAGCCGTCCAGGACCTTTTGCAGTGCGCGTGCCACTTCCGGTTCCGGACGGGAGGGGAGTGTCTTCGGAGCGTCGGTCGAGCGCCGGCGGGGGATTCGCGTGGAGCTGGATGAATTCTGTGCCATAACCCAACGTTAATGGGATATCTGGGGCTTGTCAGTCGCTTTCGACTGAGAAACTCATGAGGAAATCGGGACCGAGGAAAGAGAAAACGGGTTACCGGGAGAAAAAGAAGGTGGAAACGCAAAAGCCGTCGTCAAGCAAATGCTGCATTGTGCAGTGCTTAACGACGGCTTACGTAATCAGGCCCTCGGTGGGGCAGATCCCTTAGCTGTGGGAACTAGACGCGCGACTTAACTTCGTCGAGGTTAGTTTCCGGGTGCTCAATCAGGTCTCGGTCTTCGAGACCCTTCGGCAGCAGGAACAGGGCAATCAGTGCCGGGATAGCCATGGCCATCAGGTAGACGGAGATGTAGAACGGGTTGCCGGTGGCGTCCATGATCATCTGGGCAATCATCGGAGCGAATGCGCCACCGAGGACGGCGCCGATGGCGTAAGCGATGGAAGCGCCGGAGTAGCGGACCTCAGCCGGGAACATCTCGGAGTACATGGCTGGCTGCGGGCCGAAGGTCAGGGCCAGTGGCAGGGTGAGAACTGCGACGGTCATGATGTACAGGAACGGACCCTGATCCAGGATGCTCCACATGACGGCCTCCCAAATCATAATCACGACGTAGCCGATGATGAAGGTCTTAGCGCGGCCGATGCGGTCGGACCAAGCACCGGCGATGAACATGAAGATGGTCCAGCAAATACCAGCGACGAGAGTACCGGTCCATGCGACGGTTGCGGGGTAGCCCAGTGTCTTCTGTGCGTAAGCGCCGAAGAATGCGATCACGAGGTAACCGGTAGCCTGCTGAGCAGCGAAGATCAGAGCACCCTGGATGACCTTGCCCCAGTGGTTGCGGAAGAGCTCCGGCAGCGGAGCGGAACGCTCGGCAGACTCAGTCTGCATAGCCTGGAAGACCGGGGACTCGTCAACGGAACGGCGAATCATGTAACCGATCAGAACCAAGATGAAGGACAGCAGGAACGGCACACGCCAGCCCCAGTCCATGTAGGCTTCCTCGCCGACGATTGCCATAACAATCAGCATGGTGCCGGTCGCGAGGGTCAGACCCAGCGGAACGCCGGCCTGCGGGAATGCGCCGTAGAGACCGCGCTTTTCCTTCGGTGCGTACTCCACGGACATCAGGGCTGCACCGCCCCATTCACCGCCAGCGGAAATACCCTGGAAAACACGGAGGAGAACCAGCAGGATAGGTGCGGCGATGCCGATTGATTCATAGGTCGGTAGCAGGCCGATGCAGAAAGTAGCCGCACCCATGCCGATGAGGGTGAAGACCAGAATCATCTTGCGGCCGTAACGGTCACCGATATGACCAGCAACAATAGCGCCAAGTGGGCGGAAGAGGAAGGAAATACCCAGGGTTGCCCAGGCGAGCACCTGAGCGACCTGTGGGTTCGACTGTGCAGCCGGCTCGATGAAGTGTGGAGCGAGCACGATAGCTGCGGCCTGAGCGTAAATCAGGAAGTCATAAAACTCGATGGTCGTACCCACGAGAGTTCCCGTGAGCACCTGGCGGCGCTGCTTGGGATCAGCCGCGATGATCGAAGTAGTCATAAAAAACAAGACTTTCTTTACATACCCGTCCGCACGGCCATCGAGGACCTTGGTGATCTCAGCGGTCGCGCAGAAATTGCCCCAGGTTTTTCTCAGCCAGCGCTTGGGGAAAGGACAGAATGTTTGACGGTGTCGAATTCTTACACAGCCAGACCGGTAGCGACCAGCGTTTGAACTTCAGCGAGCGGTGACAAAAAGTGAACAACGGGGGTAATGGGGGTCGGTGAATGGCGGTAGATTTCCTTTGTTTGTGACCGATTTATTTATACGCATGCCTGAAATAGGCGGATTCGGGGGTGTGCAAAAGGGGGTGTGTTGGGCACTACTTAACGACGAGCTGTTTCTGGCTCAATTTGCGCGACCTAGTGGGCGTCTAGGCGTGAGATTGTCTTAAATAGGGGAAATCTGCGTTTTATAGCTGTTCGACTACCCCCACATTGAACTAATTTGTAATTATATATTCAGAAGTTGTGTGAATGGTGTGGCAAAAGTGGCTCAAGATACAGAAGAAGTAACGGAACAATAACGATGTAGTGTCGAAAAGGGCACTGCCCCCGGATGGGGCAGGGAAACAAGGTTGGCAACAAGCCACCCCGAGACGGGGGTGTAAGCCCCAGGTTTCAGGGGCATTTTGGGGCGGTGGTCGCGCCAAGCGCCGAAACCACCCCGACACATCTTTTGTGGTTAGCCCCCGTAACTCAATTTCCACCATTGCGCGTAAGGCGCTGGGGACCGTCGTAAAGTAAACGACATGTCTTCTCACGCAGGAACTAACGGCAATGAAAATGAGGTACCTCACGGCAGGGCCAAATCCAATAAGGGCACGCCGTTGTGGTTGCTCGCCGCAATTGCAGTTTTCGCCGTCGCGTGGGGTGGCAACGAATTCACGCCGCTGATGGTGATGTACCGCGAAAATGCCGACCTGGCGCCGGTGTTCATTGACCTTCTATTGCTGGTCTACGCCCTCGGCATCGCGCCGGCACTGCTGATTTCCGGCCCAATCTCGGACCGTATCGGCCGTAAGCCGGTGATGCTCGCCGCGCCGGTTCTCTCGATTTTGGGGTCGACTCTTATTGCGTTGGGCGAGACTACCGCCCCGCTTATCCTTACCGGTCGCTTTATCTCTGGCTTGGCAGTCGGCATTGTCATGGCCGTGGGCGGCTCGTGGGTAAAGGAGCTCTCTGATTCGCGCTTTGACCCCAAGGCCAAGTCAACCTCAGGCGCGAAGCGTCAGTCCATGGCGCTGACCTTGGGCTTTGGTCTGGGTGCGGGAATTGCCGGCACGCTAGCGCAGTTCGCACCGCTGCCGGGGCAGCTGGCTTATATCATCCACATCCTGATTTCTATCCCGACAATCTTCGGTCTGGTGGCTGTGCCGGAGACCCGCCAGTCTCCGCACCTGGGCGGCAGCAACGCCCCGCACGAAAGCGTCTGGGAGTCCCTGCGTACCCCTTCGGTAACTAACCGTCGCTTCCTGCTCGTCGCCGCGATGGGAGCGCCGTGGGTCTTCGGTGCAGCCGGTGTTGCCTACGCAATCATTCCGTCGTTGCTGCAGGACCACGTCTCCCAGCCAGTGTTCTACTCCGCGATGGTCACACTGTTCGCGCTACTCTGCGGTTTCGGTATTCAGCAGATTGGTCCACGCTTTGTGACCGAGCACAACGCCCGCGGTTCGCTAATCGCAATTGGCATCGTGGTTATCGGCATGGGAATGGCCGCATGGATGTCCACCAACCCCACCGCAGTGACGGCGTTCATTGCAGCGCTGGTGTTGGGCGCCGGCTACGGTCTGTCCATGTTTACCGGCCTCAACGAGGTACAGCGCATCGCTGGCCCACGCGATATGGCTGGTCTGACCGGTATCTTCTACTGCCTGACCTACATTGGCTTCGCATTCCCGGCAATTCTGACCAAGCTCTCCGAGTCCATCTCCTGGATGACCTACCCGGTCATGCTCGGTGGCGGTATGGTCATCGCCATCCTGATGGGCTTGGTTATTTTCTTCAATTCCACTGTCAACCTGCCACAGCGCGCTGAGTAATCTCGCATTCCTCGGAAGACTAATCAACCCCGTCAATGTGAGGTTGGCACACGTATAAGCGGTTTTCCTTACTAAGCGCCTATAGTTCTTCCTATGGAGAAGCACAAGAACGAATCACCGGCCACCGCGATGACAGAATCGTCGGCAAGCGCGAAATCGCGCGCGCTGGTGACGGGTGGTGCGGGATTTATCGGTTCGACGCTGGTTGACCGGCTACTGGCTGAAGGGTACGCGGTCACGGCGCTGGACGATCTCTCCCACGGAAAGCTGGAAAACCTCCAGCAGGCATCGCTTAACGACGACTTTGAGTTCATAACCGCCGATGTGCTGGAGGTGGACTGGGACGAGCTGCTCGAGCAAAGCGGCCCGGAGGTTATTTTCCACCTCGCAGCGCAGATTGATGTTCGGATTTCCGTGGCCGACCCGGTGCGAGATGCGACGCTTAACATCATTGGCACAATCAAACTTGCCGATGCGGCCCGAAAGCACGGTGTCCGCAAGGTTGTGTTTACATCTTCGGGCGGTTCCATCTACGGCACGCCGGAGGAGCTTCCGGTGACGGAAAACGTGCCGGTCAATCCGATGAGCCCCTATGCCGCCTCAAAGGCAACGGGCGAACTGTACTTGAATATGTTCCGCAATCTTTACGGGCTCGAATGCTCGCACATCGCGCCGGCGAATGTGTACGGCCCGCGGCAGGATCCGCACGGCGAGGCCGGTGTGGTGGCTATTTTCGCTCAGCGACTGCTGGCGGGAGAGCCAACCAAGGTATTCGGTGACGGAGGAAATACCCGCGACTATGTCTATGTCGACGATGTGGTGGATGCTTTCTACCGCGCATCCGGCGAGGTCGGTGGTGGAATGCGCTTTAATATTGGCACCGGCGTAGAAACCTCGGATCGGCAGCTGCACTCGTTGGTGGCGCAGGCTGCGGATGCCGAGGATAATCCAGAGTTTGCACCGCCGCGCACTGGTGATGTGGCGCGGTCGGCGTTGGATCCCACGCGGGCGCGTGAGGTACTCGGCTGGGAGCCAGCTATGAGTATTCAGGAAGGTGTTGCTCGTACTGTGGAGTACTTCCGGAATCAGGGCTAGCGCAGCTTACGCGGGCGGCTTCGCGCAGTCGTCCGCGTAGGTTAGCCGTGAGTCAGCCAGGTTACTTGCCAGCTTCCTCCGCGCGCTTGGCGTGGATGAGAGCCAGCTCGATATTGTCCTCGAACACGTCGAGAGGCTGTGCGCCCGAGACGAACTGAGTACCAACGAGGAAGCCCGGAGTACCGGAAATGCCCAGCATGGAACCGAACTGGGTGGCATTCTCGACCGCCTCGGTCCACTTGCCGTCCTTAAGCTCCTTTTCAAAGCGCTTCATGTCCGGCACACCGGCCTCGCGAGCGACGGCAATCAGTTCCTTTTCAGTGAACTCCGGGTGGCCCTGGCCCTTTTCGCCGGCCTTCTTAAACAGCGCACGGGAGAACTCCCAGAACTTGCCCTGAGCTGCCGCGGCACGGCCGGCCTCAGCGTCCTTGATGGCCTTCTCACCATTGATGGCCATATCGTTCCACTCCAGGCGGACCAGTCCCTCATTGACGTACTTTTCCACGAGGGCAGACTCGGTTTCGTTTGCGAACTTCGCGCAGAACGGGCATTCGAAGTCCGAGTAGATTGAGATTACGACCGGCGCATCCACTGCACCGAGAGCAAAAGGATCATTTTCATTGCGGCGGTGGACATTGTCCATATCCTCCGGGGACTTTAGCTGCGCTCCCGCCTTTGGGCCGTAGATGCTGGCGTCGAAAGAGCCATTCGGGCCAGGTACAGGCGCAATTTCCCCCTTGCCTGGTGCAACGCCCGCCATGTTGACGGTGCTCACGCCGTTGAAGCTAGCCGAACGCGAGCCAGCGAAGAAGCCCGCTGCGCCGGCAACGATCAATGCGACGACAGCTAGCGCCCATGCGGCGTTCGGAATCGAGTACCACGACTTGGTTTTTCCATCACTGTCGGCAGACCAGGACTCCAAGTCCTGCTCAGTGGGTACCGGCTGAGAAGCCTGCTGGGGTTCCTGCAGTGTCTCCTGACGTGCTTCATCGGCCGAGGGCTGCTGCGAATCGCCGCTATGGTCAGCGGCGATGTTGTCCTTATTTTCTTCGCTCATGGCTTCTATGGAACCACAGCCTCAGATTCACATGCGCTTAGCGTGCCGATTAGTCGGACGGAGCGTTGTTCTCGACGTTTGTCGCGCTGTCTTTTTGGCTGCTGCTCTGGCTGCCCGAAATCACAATTTCTTCTTCCGGACGCACAGCGGTCTTCAAGGCCACTGCACGAGCCAGTCGTGCGTAGCGCAGCTCCTGTTCGCGGAAGCGAATGTAGGACGACACCGTGGTAAACACGAACGCCAACACCAGTACGTAGAGCAGCAAATCGGTGCCCCGGGTCACACCAATCCAGTTGGCCACCACGGTCAGATCGTCGGGACGCACGATTGCCCACAGACACGCGATGACGAAAACGACGAATCCCAGTTTCACACCCGCCTTGGCGCGCGCTTTACGACGGTTAGCGACGAAGTAAGCGACCAGGCCCACCATCGCCAGCAGCAAAATAATTTGAACGATGGATGCGGTCATGGCAGCCTCTTCGAAATCAGGGAGTCGGCAAGGATATTGACACCGTTGAACAAGGATTGTCCTTTGGACATGGAGTATTCCGTGTAGAGGATATCCACCGGCTGCTCAGCGGTACGCCAGCCTCTGTTGTCCATGACCTCGACAAATTCGGAGGCATGGCTCATGCCGTTCATGCGTAGGTTCAGTTGCTCTGCCACCGTGCGGTTGAAGGCGCGCAGGCCGTTGTGGGCGTCGGTAAGCCCGAGTCGGCGCGTGCGTGGTGACAACATGACCACCGTCTTGAGGACAATTCGCTTAATCAGCGGCACCTGGTCATCCTCGGCGCGAGGGCGGCCGAAACGGGTTCCCACAATGATGTCGATTGGTTCGGTGCGCAGTCGCTGCACCATAGCGACGACGTCCTTGACCTGGTGCTGGCCATCGGCGTCGAAGGTGACAAAGTACTTCGAGCCAGCCTGCGCGCGAGCGTATTCCACGCCGGTCTGGATAGCCGCCCCTTGACCCAAATTGACAGGGTGGTTGACCAGGTGAGCGCCAGCCCTGTGGATCTCCAGGCTGGAGTTATCCGAAGAGCCGTCGTTGACCGCGACAATGTTGGGGAAGGTCTCGCGAGCGTGCTCGAGAACCTCACGAATAACCTGGCCCTCGTTGTAGCACGGCACAATCAGCCAGGTGTCCGAGAAATCCATGTTGTCAGTCATCGCTCCGAAGCCTACCGCACAAACAATCGTCGATACGCGCGTGACATGAGCTGAGTTGGCAAAAGTCGGAAAAGTGTCCGCACCGCCAAGTTAAACACCGCCCGCGGCCTGGAAATCAGCCCCTCAGCTACCAGCGTGCGCTGGAGCTGACGTTCACCGCGGATGATGCCGCGCGAGGTTCGCCGCTCGAACATGCCGTCGGCGCGGAAGTACACCAGCGGCTCGGGCAGATTCTCAAACTTCGCGCCGGCGGCCATGAGGCGCACCCAGAGGTCGTAGTCCTCCATCAGACGGATGTCGCGATACCCACCGACCTCACGCACCTTCGCCGTTCGCAGCATCGAGGAGGGGTTATTCACGGGCGAATTGATCTTGATATAACGCGCAATCTCGGCGTGCGTCTGCGGCAGGGTCCGCACACGCACCACATTGTCCGGCGTGCCCTCGAACTCCGCCATTGCACTGCCCAGCACATCCAACTCCGGATTAGCGGTCAGCACGTCCCACTGCTTTTCAAAGCGGTCCGCACGCGCAATATCGTCCGCATCCAGCCGCGCCACCCATGGCGTTTCCACCAACTGAAGACCCGCCTGCGAAGCCACTCCCGAGCCGCCATTTTCCGCACACCGCAGCACGGTCATCTCCGAATGCGCCTGCTCATGCTTGACGACGACCCGGTCGAGTTCCTGCTCGATCGGGCCATCGATGACCACAATGACGTGCGCGGCCGGACGCGTCTGGTTCCACAGCGACTGCAGCGCAGCATCGAGCTGGTCGGGGACGACGCGGTGGTAGACGGTCATGAGAACCGTGAGGTTAGTGATGGTGGACATGTGAGTCTCGAACCTTGGGAGTTGCAGGGGGATGTGGACGGTTTTTTTGGGGGGGGGACGGCATTGGATGTGGGTGGTGTTATTCCACCGCAAAAGCCTCCGATACGGCTGACCTGGCAGCACGTGGGGAAAGTTTGCGCAGCGCAAGCAGGTGAATGACAACACCTACTGCAGAGCCTACGGCGATAGCCGCGACCGTGCGTACCGACAGGTGCCCAGGGAGGAAAAGAATGGCAACGGCGATCGTGGTCGCAGCCAACCAACCGATCAGATACATGTGGTGCTTTTCCACTGCCAAGGTGACCGAGCCGGTAATCATCAACATGGCGGTCAACGTCGCACCGAGCGTCAGCGCTGCGAGCACCGGCCCGGACACGTGATAGCTATCGTCCAGGATGAGAGTCATAATCCACGGGCCGATGAGCCATGCCAGGCCCGCCCCGAAGGTGCCGAAAGCAGCCAGCGCCCCCAACGGCTTGGCCAGCGCTGCCAGCACGCCTTCGGAGCGATGCCGGACAAAGCTCACAATGATGGCGTTTTGGAACTTCTCCAAGGGCATGAGCAGCGGAGCGCGGGTCAGCGTTACAGCGTAGGCGATACCCGCAATGGTCACCGCTGCGGTGAAGTTGTTGGCATGCGGCGGGGTAAGCGACTCGGCTATCCCGGCGCCAGTGGTGACCGCTTCGCCGGCAATCTTGACGATTGTCGGAAAACCTGTGACCAGCACAGCAGATGCGCCGGATGCGCCCATGGCCGTGACCATGAGAGTGATGAAGCGGCGCACCGGGACGTCGGCACGCGCGAACATGACCGAGCGGGTTGCCGTGGAAAACAGCGCGAGAATGAGCCAACTGACAGTGCCGAATACCGTGATAATCAGCCAGGCCAGCAGGCCCCAGCCGAAGTACCAGGCGATGAGTGCTAGAGCCACGCGCACGAGAATGTCAATCATGATTAGCGCGGCGTAGGGGCCCCACAGTTGGCGGCCGCTGAGTAGACCCGAGGTGGTGGCCTGCATGGAGTACAGCGCCAGACCAAAAGCCATGAGCAGAATTGCAGTGCCGGCGTCATCCTGCACGACCAGTGGGGCCCACAGCGGACCCGTCACTGCCATGGTGACGAAAGTAACTGCGGCGACGCCCAGGGACACTGTGATGGGACGAGCACCGAGAGTTTGACCCGCTTCCGAGGCTTCCTGCTCCTGGCTCTGCCCCTGCTCTCGATCCCGATCCCGCCCTCGCGATTCCGCAGCACCGATTGCGCGCGTGGTCTCCTGCATCAGCCCGCCGAGAACACCCGTGAGCGCGAAGAAAAGCCCCCAGAACGCCACGAACTGCAGGTTTACCGCATTGGGAAGTGCGCGGGCCGAGATAATCAGCACCGCGAAGCTGCCTATCGCCGCGACAATCGTGGCCAGCGACAACCATTTGAAACCGGACATTGACGTGCCTCTAGCTCTCTAGTCCTTGGCCTTCGAGTAGCCGAGCTTTTCAAACTGAGCGGCCAGTTCCTCATCCACGATTGGAGCACCATTATCGTCGATGCCCTGGTCAGCAGGGGAGCGCGTCGGATCAGTGGGGAAGTCCGGCAAGGAGCTGCGTGACAGCCAAGAGTCAAAGATGACATCCAGGTGCGAGGTGGTGATGCCACGCTCACGGCATACGCGGTTGGCCAGTGCGCGGAAGTCCACTGCATCGACCACACTGTGGCGGTTGGTGGTGGTCCACTTGCGCACCAGGTCGAAGAACACCTCGTCTCCCAGCAGCAGACGCAGAGCGTGCACAGTCAGCGCGCCGCGCTTGTACAGACGGTCGTCGAACATCAGCTTGGGCCCTGGGTTGGCGATGACGATGTCCTGATCATCTTCAAGCAGGTCCAGGTAGTGCTTGCGGGCGTGCACATCCGCGCTGGCACCGCCGCTGACCTCGGACCACACCCACTCGGAATAGCAGGCAAAACCCTCGTTGAGCCAGATATCGCGCCACTGCGAAATGCCGACACTGTTGCCGAACCACTGGTGTGACAACTCGTGGGCAATCAGTCGATTCCACGTGTCCTTGCCGTCGGCGTGGTTGGCTCCGAAGATGGACAGACCCTGTGCCTCGATGGGGATCTCCAGGTCGTCTTCACAAATGACCACCTGGTAGGCACGGAAGGGGTAAGGGCCAAAGAGCTTGGCGAATTCATCGAGCATGCGTCCCTGGTCGCGGAAGTCGTGGCGGGCATTTGCCACCAACTCAGAGGGCACCCAGGCCACTACGGTCGAGGTCTGGCACGGCAGCTCCACCTTCTTAAACTGGCCGACATTGATGGTGGCCAAGTAGGAGGCCATGGGCTCCTCGGTGACAAACCGCCAGCGGCGGCGCGATCCGCCCACGTTCACCGGAGCGTCGGCAAGCCCTGGTGCGACGACCTCGTAGGGAGCGTCGGTGACCATCGTGAACTCGTAGAACGCCTTGACCTCGGGATCGTCATCGCAGGGGTACCACGACGCCGCGCCCACCGGCTGCGATGCCACGAGTGCGCCGTTTTCCAGTTCCTCCCAGCCAATTTCGCCCCACTTCGAGCGCACCGGACGTGGCGTGCCCGAGTAAGTGACAATCAGCCGCAGCGTTTCGTCGGGAGCCAACTCGCGGTCAAAGGTGACGCGCAGCTTGCGTCCCGAATGGCGCCAGCGCTTTACATCGATTGAGTGTGCCTGCGAATCGGAAATCGCATCCACCGAATCGGCCCCCAGCGCATCCGCAAAGTCGAGCGTGATGTGTGAGGTCCAAGCATTGATTTCGATATGCAGAGTCGCCGTCGCCTTCAGACGATTCGGCCCGACCCGATAATCGAGGTCCAGCTCGTATTTGTTCACCCGGAAACCCAGGTTGAACGCAATACCGGTATAAGGATTATTGAAATCAGCGCTACTCACGGCTGTTACCTTACTTGAGCTTGTTCCACAGCCACGTAGATATGAGTGCCTCGACGAACGCGACCTGCGAATTATCCGCCGCACCGGCGTGGCCTCCTTCGGTATTTTCGTGATAATCCACCGGCTGTCCCGCTTCCTCCAGCAGCCACGCCAGGCTCCTCGCATGTGCCGGGTGGACACGGTCATCCCTGGTAGACGTCGTAATCAACGCTGGTGGGTAGGCGCGCTGCTCTCGCTTGACGACGCGCTGGACCGGCGAATACTGCGCAATCGCAGCCCGCTCGGTGGGGTCGTCCGGGTTTCCATATTCGGCCATCCAGGAGGCTCCCGCGGACAGCTTGTGATAGCGCATCATGTCCGCCAGTGGCACCTGGGACACCACTGCGCCCACCAACTCCGGGTAGGAGGTTAGGCAGACAGCGGTCAGCAGCCCGCCGTTGGAACCACCGCGCACGCCCAGCTGCTCGCGCGTGCAGTAGCCGCGTTCAACCAGGTCGCGCAGCACGGCCTGATGATCCTCATAGACCCTCATCCGCTCAGTCTTGACCACCGAGGAGTGCCAGGTCGGGCCGAATTCGCCACCGCCACGCAGGTTGGCCTCCACGAAGTACCCGCCCCGCTCGAGCCAGGTCAGGCCACGAATCGCCGAGTACTGCGGGACCAGTGAGACCTCGAAACCGCCGTAGGCGTGCACGAGGGTAGGGGCTGGGTTCGGAGTGGGTGTGGCTGTGGTTGTCTCTGCACTAGCGCCTGCGTCGAAGCGGCCGGTGATGCGATACGGAATCCGCGTGCCATCGGCCGAGGTCGCCCAGTGCTGCCGCGTCTCCATCCCCTCACTGTCGAAGAGCGCCGGAGCACGCCGCACTTCCGTGAGCGGGTTGCCGACTTGCCCGTACCAGAGAGTTGCCGGCTGCGTTGCCGAGGTCGACACCAACCAGATTTCATCGTCGCGTTCAGAGGCCGTATCAATCACGCTCACAGTGGCCTGTGCCGGTAACTCGCCGAAAGCCTCCACCGGCTCCCACGAGCCCTCCCGCAACACGACCAACTTCGTCGCGACATCCTCCAACAGCGTCAACACCAGGAAGTTCTTCGTCCACGCCAGCTGCT
>NZ_KV836272.1:1088669-1121278 GCF_001838295.1 Corynebacterium sp. HMSC074C04 | reverse complement strand
TCCACCTCACGCGAGCCCGCCAGCCACTTATCGAGCTCCACAACGGCCACGCCACCAGCCGGAATGCCATTGAACTCCGTGCGGGGCATCAGCACCAACCACTGCCGATGGACACTCGTGCGACAGTCCTGCGGCACCTCCAGGATCTGCAGGGAAAAGTCCCCATTCTGCTGCGCCGCCAACTTGCCCGGACGCTCCGCTGCCACGAACCGCTGCGAATTATAAAAATCATGCGCACGCTCGACAAACAGCCGCTCAAAACCCTCCGTCGCGTCGAACCAGCCGCCCACGGCCACATCATCACTGTGGCCCGAGAAAACCACATCCGCGCTTGACGACGGCGTGCCGCGCCGCCACCTACGCACCTGCCGCGGGTAGCCCGAATCCGTCAGTGACCCCGGACCAAAGTCACTGCCAACGAGAATTTCGTCACGACCCAACCAACAGACATCGGACTTCGCCTCCGGGAGGTAGAACGACTCATCCTCGACAAAAATGCAGTTGACGAGGTCAAACTCCCGCACCACAGTGGCATCGGCGCCGCCGCGAGAGAGCAGAATCAACGCGCGGTCATACTCCGGATAGCGGCACACCGTGCCCTTCCAGACCCAGTTTTCTCCCTCGGCTTTCGCCAGCGCATCGAGGTCGATGAGAGTTTCCCACTCGGTCGCCTGCGGATCTTCCTGGCCAGCCAGATAGCTCTGCAACGACGTCCGCCGCCACAGGCCCCGCGGATGCTCGGCATCCCGCCAGAAGTTATAGAGGTACTCGCCGCGCCGCACCGGGTATGCGATCCGGGCATCGGTGTTGAGCGCAGCCAGGATGCGTTGTTCCAGGTTGGTGCGGTCGCTGGTGTCGTCGGCAAGCGAATCGACGCCTGCGACGGTGGCCTCCGACTGCGCGCGGGCCCACGCCAGCGCCTGGGAGCCGTCGATATCGTCCAGCCAATCGGGGACAAGGTCAGTGGAGAGGAAGGAGAGATTGTTGCCCAAGTCGGTGTCCGTGTCGGTGCCCATGCCCACCACCGTAGCCGACCGCAGTAGGTAAAACCGGGACTCGCGCGTGAAGTAAAGACAAGTCGTGCGTAGACTTGTGCACGTGGCTGAACATTTTGATCTTGTAGTACTCGGCGGCGGTCCTGGCGGATACGTCGCAGCAATCCGTGCATCCCAGCTGGGCCTGAAGACTGCCGTGGTGGAGAAGCAATACTGGGGCGGTGTCTGCCTCAACGTTGGCTGTATTCCATCCAAGTCTCTGTTGAAGAACGCCGAGGTGGCGCACATTTTCAACCATGAGGCTAAGACCTTCGGTATCTCCGGCGATGTCTCCTTTGACTTCGGTGCCGCACACGCGCGTTCGCGCAAGGTGTCCGCGGGCATCGTCAAGGGTGTTCATTTCCTGATGAAGAAGAACAAGATCACCGAAATCAACGGTTTCGGTGAATTCACTGGCCCGACCTCCATGGCCATCACTGATGGCGATGACAAGGGCAAGGAAATTACCTTCGACAAGGCGATTATTGCAACCGGCTCTGTCGTCCGTTCTCTGCCGGGCGTTGAGGTCGGCGGCAACATCGTTTCCTACGAAGAGCAGATTCTCTCCGACGAGCTGCCGGACTCCATGGTTATCGTCGGCGCTGGCGCCATCGGTATGGAGTTCGCATACGTCTTGGCTAACTACGGCGTGGACGTCACCATCGTCGAGTTCATGGACAACGTTCTGCCGAACGAGGACGCAGACGTCTCCAAGGTTATTGCCAAGGAATACAAGAAGCTGGGCGTCAAGCTCATGACCGGGCACAAGACCACCTCCATCGTGGACAATGGTGACTCGGTTGAGGTCAAGGTCGAGGCCAAGGATGGCGGCGACGAGCAGACTCTGACCGTCGACCGCGTTATGGTCTCCATCGGCTTCGCACCGCGCACCGAGGGCATCGGCCTGGACAAGGCCGGTGTTGAGCTGGGCGAGCGCGGCGAGATTGTCATCGACGAGTACATGCGCACCAACGTCGACAACATCTACGCCATCGGTGACGTCACCATGAAGCTGCAGCTGGCACACGTCGCTGAGGCACAGGGCGTTATCGCAGCTGAGCACATGGCGGGACACGAGACCGAGACCATCCCGGACTACAACATGATGCCGCGCGCAACCTTCTGTAACCCGCAGGTTGGTTCCTTCGGTAAGACCGAGGCGCAGGCCAAGAAGTGGGCAGAGGAGAACGGCCGCGAGATTAAGGTCTCCACCTTCCCGTTCTCTGCAAACGGTAAGGCCCAGGGTCTGGCGGAGCCGGCTGGTTTCGTGAAGCTCATTGCAGATGCTGAGTACGGCGAGCTGCTGGGTGGTCACATGGTGGGCGCCAACGTTTCCGAGCTCATGCCGCAGCTGGTTCTGGCTGAGAAGTACGAGCTGACCACTGAGGAAATCGGCCGCGCCGTTCACATTCACCCGACCATGTCCGAGGCTATGAAGGAAGCAGCCGAGGGCGTTATGGGCAAGATGATTAACCTGTAAGAGGTTGTGGCTTTGGCCTAGGGCCAGCCTTCGCTGGTCCTGGCTCAGGCAGATACGAGTTAGTGCTTAAGTTTATGACAGTTTGACCGTGAAAATCGGTGCGAAAGTGTCATAAACTTAAGCACTTTCTTTTTGGGGTCTTCCTTTTTTGGGGCATCCTGCGCGAACCAAGCCCCCCGCAAACAGGCCGGCCCTGCGCCCGTCGTAAAGCGAACTAGTACGGCGAGACGGTGGAGCGGTGCATGTTGATGTCGATATCGCGATGGATCGGCGGGAACGCGCGCTGCGGACAGGCCTCGCGGGAGCAGACCCTGCAGCCAGCACCGATCGGAGTGGCGGCGTCGAGGTCCGCGAGATCGAGACCATCGGCGTACACGGTGCGCTCAGCGTGACGGGCCTCGCAGCCCAAACCGATGGCAAAAACCTTACCTGGCTTGCCGAAACGTGCCGCGTGATGCTCCACGGTCCGCGAGATCCACATGTACGGCCGACCATCCGGCATGAGCGCGACCTGCCGCATGACTTTGCCGGGGTAGGAGAAAGTCTCGTAGACGTTCCACAACGGGCAGGTACCGCCCGAATGCGTGAAGTGGAAGCCCGTGGCGGATTGACGTTTGGACATGTTGCCCGCGCGGTCGACGCGCACGAATGTCCATGGAATACCGCGCAAGCTGGGGCGTTGCATCGTGGACAGTCGGTGGCAGATGGTCTCGTAGCCCACGCCGTAAGTGCGCGACAACAGCTCGATGTCGTAGCGTTTCGACTCAGCCATCGCATGGAACGACTCATACGGCAGAATAAGCGCCGCCGCGTAGTACGTCGCGACTCCGCGCTGCGCCAGCTTCCGCGACTCTTCCGACATGAAATGCCCGGACGCGACGGCTTCGGAAATGGTCTCGCCCTGCTCCAAAAACCCCAGCTCCGTGGCCATGCGGAAGGCCCGCTGTCCCGGCGAGAGGTGCCGCGCGAGGTAGAGCGTCTTCGTCGGCCGATCAAGGCTGTGCTGCACATCGCCTAACGACGATTCCAGCGCAATCCGAATCCCATGGTCGTTGGACAGCCTGTCGGCCAGCACAGAGACCACATCGGTGGTCTCGTCGGTGATGCGCAGCTCGCGGGCCAGCTCCTCGGCGGCGGTGTCGACCGAAGCGATGTAGTTCTGGCGGGCGTAGAAGTAGTCGCGGACCTCCTCATGTGGCATGGTCAGCGCCTGTGAGCCGGAGGCGGTGTCGGTGCTGTTGCCGAAGTTGCGCTCCTCGGTGGCCAGAGAGAGTTTGTCTGTGACGTTGCGGTAGCGGCGGTGGATATCCACCATGATGCGGGCGATGTCGGGATGGTCGCGAACCATTTCCGAGATCTCCTGCAGGTCCATGGGGGACTTAGCGATCTCCTTGTCCATCACCACGTCCTGAACCTCAGCGAGGAGGCGAGAATCGTCATCGCGGGAGAAGAAAGTCGCGTCAACGCCGAATGTGTCCGTGATGCGGAGCAGCACGGGCACAGTCAGCGGGCGGACGTCGTGCTCAATCTGGTTGACGTAACTAGCCGAGAGGCCCAACGCCTGCGCGAGCGCAGCCTGGCTGAGGTCGCGCTCGCGGCGTAGCTGGCGGAGGCGGGATCCGACATAGGTTTTCGACATACTGCCCAGCATATCGCGGGCTTTGCTGAACTTGTGTAGAGAACCGTTGCAACCTTTGCTTGCGTGTGTAGGTGCTGAGGTTCTCAGGCACGCTTCACGACGGCCCGGAGTCGACATGTCGATAAACACACAAAAACACCCAGCGAGGGCTGCAAGTGCAACCCTCGCTGGGTGTTGAAGTTAGGTCCTTGACCTAAGTCCTAAGCCGAGTGACTTAGAACTGACCCTCCTCGGTGGAGCCCTTCAGGGCGGTGGTGGAGGAGTTCGGGTCGACGGTGGTGGCGATGCGGTCGAAGTAGCCAGCGCCAACCTCGCGCTGGTGCTTGACAGCGGTGAAGCCGCGCTTCTCGGCAGCCTCGAACTCGCGGTTCTGCAGGTCGACGAATGCGGACATCTGCTCGCGAGCGTAGCCGTAAGCCAGGTCGAACATGCCGTAGTTCAGGGCGTGGAAGCCAGCCAGGGTGATGAACTGGAACTTGAAGCCCATCTTGCCCAGCTCGTTCTGGAACTTGGCGATCTCGTCCTTCTCGAGGTGAGCGGACCAGTTGAAGGACGGGGAGCAGTTGTAAGCCAGGAGCTGGTCCGGGTACTCAGCCTTGACGCCCTCAGCGAACTTCTTAGCCAGCTCGAGGTCCGGAGTACCGGTCTCCATCCAGATCATGTCAGCGTACGGAGCGTAGGACTTTGCACGCTCGATGCACGGCTCCAGGCCGTTCTGGACGTGGTAGAAGCCCTCGGAGGTGCGGTCACCGGTGATGAACTTCTGGTCGCGCTCATCAACATCGGAGGTGATGAGGGTAGCGGCCTCAGCGTCGGTGCGGGCGATGATGACGGTCGGGGTGTTGGAGACGTCAGCAGCCAGGCGAGCAGAGGTCAGGGTGCGGATGTGCTGCTGGGTCGGGATCAGGACCTTGCCGCCCAGGTGGCCACACTTCTTCTCAGAAGCGAGCTGGTCCTCCCAGTGGGTACCAGCGGCACCAGCGTTGATCATAGCCTTCTGCAGCTCGTAGACGTTCAGAGCGCCACCGAAGCCAGCCTCACCGTCAGCGACGATCGGCAGCAGCCAGTTGTCGACGGAGTCGTCGCCCTCGATGCGAGCGATCTCGTCTGCGCGGAGCAGAGCGTTGTTGATGCGACGAACGACGTTCGGCACGGAGTTAGCCGGGTACAGGGACTGGTCCGGGTAGGTGTGGCCGGAGAGGTTAGCGTCACCAGCAACCTGCCAACCGGAGAGGTAGACAGCCTTCAGGCCAGCGCGAGCCTGCTGAACGGCCATGTTACCGGTCAGTGCGCCCAGAGCGTTGATGTAGGAGTCGTCCTTAACGTTGACGCCTTCCCACAGGATCTCAGCGCCGCGGCGAGCGAGAGTGTTCTCCTCGACGACGGAGCCCTGGAGCTCAGCAACCTGCTCAGCGGTGTAGTCGCGGGTGATACCTTCCCAGCGCGGGTTCTCGTCCCAATCCTTCTGGATTTCGGCGGCGGTACGTGCCTTACCAACGTTAGACATAAACGGAGTCACTTCCTTTTGCTTGCTTTTTGAACTCCGGGTGCTGACTTAAGAACAATTCCGACAGAACCGATCTACAGGCTGACCCGATAGTGACCGCGGTGTCACGTGAATGCAGGGGCGCTAGCAAAATGCTGTACCCCTGCACGCAAACACGCGAACAAAAACAATGTCCGCTTCCGCGTGCCATGTCTCACATTTTGGGGCATAGCGCTACGTTCGTCAAGCAGCTTCCGATGTGAATTCAAGTATGTAATACGGATAACACCTGTGAAGATTGCAAACATTGTGATGTGTAGCTTGGCTTTAACAATTTTCGCCTGTGACCGGCCGGTACATTTGTACTGTTATTTCCCTATGGCTGGCTCGCTAATAATGTTCCCCCCGCTTTGGGGTGATTTATATTTTGGTAATTATCAAAGCTGGCCGTTAACAGTGTTTGGGGTTTAGGGGGTGTTTCGCTACCCCCGAAATTACGGCCGCAAAGGTAGAAACGGGCTTCTAAATACACTGCCGTTACACCGTCAGTACCCCGCCGGAGCATCCCTGGGTAGTGGCCAGGGTCTCGGTTGTCATCTCGCTTTTATGGTCTGGTTTGAAGGCGGAGACTGTAGCGACGTGATTGGTCGCTGGCCGTTGATACGCAGGTCGCAATAGTAAATGTCTGTGAGGCGCGACACTTTCCCATTGTGTGTGGTGTTCTGTGGCTGGAGGAAAGAGTGCCGGGGATGCTGCAGTCAATGCGGGTGGGGGAGGGCTGGTTGTGGCGTCAGGATTGAATGCCCGAATGGTCATTGGGGAGGGGTGGGGTCTGTTCGCAGGGTGCTCGTCGTAAAGCGAATGAAATGGCAAATGTGAGCGGCGCTATACCGGGCTGGCGGTTGGCGGTTATGGAAAAAGACGGTTCATAAGTGCGCCGAATCACATACAGTAGGGGAACAACGCATCCAGTGTGAGCCGCTGACGTGGCCATGGCTGGATGGGCAAATTGCAATCAATAGTTTTGAGGAGAGCAATGGCACAGCGTATTTCGGCAGGTGGAATGCAGGTCGCGAAGGTTCTTTACGACTTCGTTAATGACACCGCACTCCCCGCCGCCGGCATTGAGGACAAGGACGCGTTCTGGAACGGCTTCGGTGACATTGTCGCTAAGTACACTCCGCGCAACCGCGAGCTGCTGGTCAAGCGCGATGAGCTGCAGGAAAAGCTCGACGCTTGGTACAAGGAACACCCGGGCGAGCAGAATCAGGATGAGTACGTCGCATTCCTGAAGGAAATTGGCTACCTCGTTGACAACCCGGGTGACTTCCAGGTCACCACCGCTAACGTCGACACCGAGATCACTTCCACCGCTGGCCCGCAGCTGGTTGTGCCGGTCCTCAACGCCCGTTTCGCCATCAACGCTGCGAACGCACGCTGGGGCTCGCTTTATGACGCGCTGTACGGCACCAACGCTATTCCTGAAGATGGCGGTGCGGAGAAGGACACCCCGGGCTACAACAAGGTCCGCGGTGACTGCGTTATCGCATGGGGTCGTGACTTCCTGGACAAGGCTCTGCCGCTGGTCGACGGTTCCCACGCGGACGTCACCTCTTATGACATTGTCGACGGTCACCTGCAGGCAACCCTGGAGGGGGACGCTACCTCCGGTCTGCGCGAGCCGGAGACCCTGGTCGGCTACACCGGCGACAAGGACGCACCGGAGTCCATTTACTTCAAGCACAACGGTCTGCACATTCAGCTGCTGATTGACCCGGAGTCCCCGGTTGGCAAGACCGACAAGGCTGGTGTCAAGGACATCATCCTGGAAGCCGCTGTCACCAACATCATGGACCTCGAGGACTCTGTCGCCGCAGTCGACGCTGCAGATAAGACCCTGGGTTACACCAACTGGCTGGGCCTGAACGTCGGTGACCTCGCAGTAGAGTTCACCCGTGGCGGCAAGAAGCTGTCCCGTACCATCAACGACGACCGCACCTACACCGCTCTTGACGGTTCCGAGGTCACCCTGCACGGTCGTTCCCTGAACCTGGTCCGTAACGTCGGCCACCTGATGCAGAACCCGGCCATCCTCGACCGCGACGGCGAGGAGATTTTCGAGGGCATCATGGATGCCGTCGTCACCGCTGTGTGTGCAATCCCGGGCCTGGACCAGGACAACGCACGTAAGAACTCCCGTACCGGCTCCATCTACATCGTGAAGCCGAAGCAGCACGGCCCGGACGAGGCTGCATTCACCAACGAGTTGTTCGCAGACGTTGAGAAGCTGCTGGGTCTGCCGCACAACACCCTGAAGGTCGGCCTGATGGACGAGGAGCGTCGTACCTCCGTCAACCTGGATGCCGCCATCAAGGCTGTTTCCGAGCGTGTCGTCTTCATTAACACCGGCTTCATGGACCGCACTGGTGATGAGATCCACACCTCCATCCAGGCTGGTCCGATGTTCCGCAAGGCTGTCCAGAAGACCGCTCCGTGGATGCTGGCTTACGAGGACAACAACGTTGACTCCGGTCTGGCACACGGCCTGCAGGGCAAGGCTCAGATCGGTAAGGGCATGTGGGCCATGACCGAGCAGATGGCCGAGCTGCTAGAGCAGAAGATTGGTCAGCCGAAGCAGGGTGCTTCCACCGCGTGGGTTCCGTCCCCGACCGGTGGTGTGCTGCACGCTACCCACTACCACGAGGTTGACGTCTTCGGCGTTCAGGACAAGCTGCTTACCGACGGTCGCCGCGACACCTTCGGTGACCTGCTCACCATCCCGGTAGCGGCAGCTAAGGCTGGTGAGCCGGGCGCTGACTGGTCCGATGAGGACAAGGCCAACGAGCTGGACAACAACTGCCAGTCCATCCTGGGCTACGTTATCCGCTGGGTTGAGCAGGGCGTTGGCTGCTCCAAGGTGCCGGATATCAACGATGTTGACCTGATGGAGGACCGCGCTACCCTGCGTATTTCCTCCCAGACTCTGGCTAACTGGCTGCTGCACGGTGTTGTCACCGAGGAGCAGATCATCGATTCGCTTCAGCGTATGGCCAAGGTCGTTGACCGCCAGAACGAGGGCGATGAGGCATACCTGCCGATGGCCCCGGACTTCGACAAGTCCATTGGTTTCCAGGCTGCCAAGGAGCTCATCCTCGACGGTGTCAACCAGCCGTCCGGTTACACCGAGCCGATCCTGCACCGCCGTCGCCTGGAGTTCAAGAAGCGCGAGGGCATCGACCAGGATTAATTCTTGGTCGGGCTGCGGCTGCCGAGCCTGAAATAACAAAATAGATATCCAAACTGCCGGTGTGTAGGTGGTATTGGCTAACCTCTGATGCCAATTCCGCATGCGCGCCGGCAGTTTTGTTTTTGGGGGAAGCGCACCATGATTCTCGGATTCGAGATACCCGGGTTCGCAAGCGGGGTAGGGGCAACGTTGCTAGCGTTGATTGGGAAGTTAATTGAGAATATGCAGTCTGCAACGTCCAAGGAGCTGCGACCCCCCATGACTAATTCCACGACCGACAGTGCTACCAACCTCGCCAAGGCCAAAGAATTCCTCCATAGCGCGGGCGCAATCCTCTTTGACCTCGACGGAGTGATTACCCCTACCGCCGATGTGCACGAGCAGGCGTGGGCGGACATGTTTAGCGACTACTTCGAGCACAAGGGCGTCTCGGCCTACACAGAGGAGGACTACTTCACCTACCTCGATGGCCGCCGCCGCGATGAGGGCATCGCAGCAATCCTGGAATCTCGCGGCATTTCGCTGCCGCACGGTAGCGATGAGGACACAGCGAAAGACGAGACGATTGTCGGGCTCGGGAAGCGCAAAAATGATGACTTCTTGGCGCGAGTCGAGAGGGGAATTGAGGCCTACCCGGGGTCGGTTGCGCTGCTCGACGAGTTAGAGGGCGCGGGGGACTCGTCGGCAAGCGAAAAACCGCAGTTGGCGGTGGTTAGCTCGTCGAAGAACGCGGTGCCGGTGCTGACGGCCGCTGGGCTGCGTGAGCGGTTCGTGGAGATTGTTGACGGCGTGGTGGCGCATGAGAACAACCTGCCGGGTAAGCCAGCCGCCGATACTTTCGTGTACGCGGCGAAGAATCTGGGGGTGGCGCCGCGCGATGCTGTGGTGGTCGAGGATGCCATCAGTGGTGTGCAAGCGGGTGCAGCCGGCGCATTTGGTCTGGTCATTGGTGTTGACCGCGGTGCTGGTGCGGAAGCGCTGCGCCGAGCGGGCGCCGACGTTGTGGTCAGTGACTTGGCGGCACTCGTCTAGGCTGGCTCGTGACAAATGGCTGAGACAAAACCGGAAGGCATCATGGCCAACGATTCGACCACGGCAGCAGTCGACGAGACTGAGCGTGTGATTCCGCAGGGGCAGGGTCACGACGCGGAGACCGCAGAGGCTGAAAAACAGGAGGAGACGGTGTCCCCAGTTCGTCGTAAGCAGCGTCGTAACTTCCCGGCGGATCGTGCGGATAAGCACCACCACCTTGTAAATGCCGAGGGACTCATGGACCGAGACATCACTCCGGTCGATGAGTGGCGTCTGATTGAGACGAAGCCGAACGGCCTCCCGCTCGGTTTGGGCGAGACGCTGTTTGCGCTGTCGAACGGGTACATCGGCATGCGTGGCAACCCGCCGGAGGGCCGTGACTCCAGTGAGCACGGCACTTATATCAACGGTCTGCATGAGACCTGGCCGATTAGGCACGCCGAGGACGCCTACGGCCTAGCCCGCCAGGGGCAGACGATTGTCAATGCTCCGGACGCTAAGGCAATGCGTCTCTACATTGACGATGAGCCCCTGCGTCTCGGCAATGCTGAGGTCAGCGACTACGAACGTAGCCTGGATTTCCGCGAGGGCGTGCTGCGTCGTCGGTTCATTTGGCGCACCCCGGGTGGCAAGCGCGTTCGCGTCACCTCTGAGCGCATGGTGTCTTTCCAGGAAAAGCATGTCGCCGCGATGAGTCTGGAAGTCGAGCTGCTGGATGCGGATGCTGCGGTGATGATTAACTCGCAGATCCTCAACCGCCAGGACGGCGAGGACGAATACCACGATGCCGCTAAGGCGCAGGGCACCGAACTGGATCCCCGTCGCGCCGAGGCGCTGGAAGACCGCGTTCTCATTCCGGCATTTCAGTCGGAATCGGCGCACGGGCAGCGCTCGACGCTGGGCTACCGCTGCGCGAACTCCGGTATGACCGTGGCTACCTCCATGGACCACACCTTTACTGTCCGCACTCCCGACGGCACGGAGCCGTTCGTAGAGATTTCGCAGTCGACCGAGCCGGATGTGGCCAGCTCCCTGTTCAACCTGGATGCGCCGGTCGGCACTGTCATACGCCTGGAGAAGCTGGTCGCGTACCACTCCTCCCGTAAGGTGCGTGCCGAAGAGCTGGCATTCCGCTGTGAGCGCACCCTGAACCGCGTCGGCCGCATCGGCATGCTGGGGCTGATGGAGAACCAGGAGGAGTGGCTCGAACGCTTCTGGGAGCGCTCTGACGTGGTCATTTACAATCAGCCGGAGATTCAGCAGGCAGTGCGCTGGAACATTTGGCAGATTATCCAGGCCGCCGCCCGCGCCGAATTCCAAGGCGTCCCGGCCAAGGGAATGACCGGCACCGGCTACGGCGGCCACTACTTCTGGGACACGGAAATCTACGTGACCCCATTCCTTACCTATACGTCGCCGCAATTCTCGCGCAATGCCATGCGTTTCCGCTGGGACATGCTCGAAGCCGCGTGGGCGCGTGCCGACGAACTGGCGCACGACGGTGCCCTCTTCCCGTGGCGCACTATCAATGGTCAGGAGTCCTCGGCCTACTTTGAGGCCGGCACGGCGCAGTACCACATCGATGCGGACATCGTGTACGCGATGATGAAGTACGTCTATGCCTCCGGCGATGAGGAGTTCCTGCTCAAGGAGGGCACGGATCTGTTGCTCGGCACGGCCAGGTTTTGGATGTCGTTGGGATTCTTTGATGCCGAGCAGCGAGAGTTCCAAATTCACAGCGTCACCGGTCCAGATGAGTACAACACGGTGGTGAACAACAACCTGTACACCAACGTGATGGCGCAGTATAACCTGCGGGTTGCTGCGGACGTCGTCAAGCAGATGAAGCGTGATCGCCCTGCTGCCTATCGCGAACTGACCAACCGCTTCGACCTCACTGAGCGCGAGGTTGAAGAGTGGGAGCAGGCCGCTGAGGCGATGTACATCCCGTTCGATGAGAAGCTCGGCATTCACCCTCAGGATGACCAGTTCCTGCTGCGTAAGCGCTGGAATCTCGACGATCCCGAAGTTGGCCCGCTGCGCCCGCTGCTGCTGCATTACCACCCGCTGACGATTTACCGTCACCAGGTCATTAAGCAGGCGGACGTCGTCCTCGCACTGTTCCTCATGGGCAATCGCTTTACGACGGAACAAAAGCGCGCAGACTACATGTATTACGATCCGCTCACCACCGGTGATTCCTCGCTGTCCGCCGTTGTGCAGTCCATTGTTGCGGCCGAGTTGGGCTTGCAGGAGCAGGCAATGGACTTCTTCCTACGCGGACTCTATGTGGACCTGGCGAACTTGCATGGCAACGCTGCCGATGGTGTCCACGTCGCATCTGCCGGTGGTGTGTGGCAGTCCCTGGTCTATGGTTTCGGTGGTTTCCGCGATCATGACGGCCGCTACAGTATTGACCCGCGTCTGCCGGAGGACTGGAGTGGTCTGACGTACCGAGTCACTATTCGTGGTTGTCGTATCCGAGTGACGGTGCGCGGCCGCACGGTGGAAGTCGTCCTGGAGGAGGGAGACCACCAGGTTGGGCCGATTATGGTCGCAGGACATGAGGTGATCATTGGTCCGGAGCCGTTGACCGTGGTGATGGCGAACTCGGATCAGAGCGAGGATTAGTCGGACGGCTTCGGCCGTACACGGTGCCAATAGGGGGGGGATTGCCTGTTGGGGGTGGCTGTTTGGGCCTTTGGGGAATTCGGCAGGGGTAAAAATAAAGAATTTCGCAACATAATTATTGAGTATTAAATCCGTCCACCTGAGAAAAGTGGGCGGTTTTTTATTTTCGTGCTATTTATGTTGCGTTATTAGCTAGTTTGGGCGGGGGAAAAATCGGCAAAAGTCGGGGTAGGGGCGTTTTTATGGTGGGGGAGAGGGTTTATGCAGCGACGACGTCAGAAGTGGCTAAAATGCGATAACCTGAGAAAAGGCGGAGAAAAGACCTAGGTAACCTGTGAAAATCCCCACCCAAAAGGGGGAAAAATGTTTACCAGGCGCTGTGTGACTTTAGAGTGAATATGACACTGGAGGTGCCATGACTGTTAAAAGTTCAAACCGTGACGCAATCGCGCACGGCAAAATTAATGTAGAACCGCTGCGCGAGCAGCCTAAATACCCTTCATGGGCTCTGAAGCTGACCATGGCCGTCACTGGCGTGCTGTTTGGCCTCTTCGTTATTGTCCACATGCTGGGTAACCTGAAGATTTTCGCTGGCGAGGAAGACTTCAACGCATACGCGACCTTCCTGCGCACTGTCGGTGCTCCGGCAGTTCCGAACGAGGGCATTCTGTGGATTTTCCGCATTGTCCTGCTGGTAGCTATTGTCCTGCACATTTTCGGTGGCCTCACCCTGGCTGCACGTGCTAAGCAGTCCCGCGGCAAGTTCCGCCGTCAGGGCATGGTGTCCAGCTGGAACACCTTTACTGCACGTTCGATGGTGATCACCGGCATTGTGCTGCTGGCCTTCATCATCTTCCACCTGCTGGACCTGACCATCGGTGCTGGCGTTGCTCCGTCTTCTTTCGAGCACGGTGAGGCATACCAGAACGTGGTTGCGTCCTTCTCGCGTCCGGGTGTTGTTGTTTGGTACATCATTGCGCAGCTCGCTCTGCTGCTGCACCTGTCCCACGGTCTGTGGACCGCTACTTCCGACCTCGGTATCACCGGTAAGCGCTGGCGCAAGGTTCTGCTGTTCCTGTCCGGCCTGCTGCCGCTGCTGGTTGTTGTCGGCAACATCTTCATCCCAGTCGCCGTCCTGACCGGTCTGGTCTCGTAGGTCGAGGAGGAAATTTACTATGACTAACACTGAAGCAACCGTCGCTGCGGACTTCCGCGCGCCGGAAAGCGCTGTCGACGGGGTCAAGATCGGCAAGGTTCTGTCCGATAACTCCCCGGGTGACAAGGTCTCCATGAAGGACCACTGGCAGTACCAGAAGGATCACGCCAACCTGGTTTCGCCGCTGAACCGTCGTAAGTTCCGCGTCATGGTCGTCGGTACCGGCCTGGCTGGCGGCGCTGCCGCTGCTGCGCTCGGCGAGCTCGGCTACGACGTGCAGGTTTTCACCTACCACGACGCTCCGCGCCGTGCGCACTCCATTGCTGCACAGGGTGGTGTCAACTCCGCTCGCGGTAAGAAGGTCGACAACGACGGCGCTTACCGCCACGTCAAGGACACCGTTAAGGGCGGCGACTACCGCTGCCGCGAGAACGACTGCTGGCGTCTGGCTGTCGAGTCCGTCCGCGTCATCGACCACCTGAATGCAATTGGTGCTCCGTTCGCTCGCGAGTACGGCGGTACCCTGGCAACCCGTTCCTTCGGTGGTGTGCAGGTCTCCCGTACGTACTACACCCGTGGTCAGACGGGTCAGCAGCTGCAGCTGTCGACTACCTCGGCTCTGCAGCGCCAGATTGGTCTCGGCAACGTCGAGATCTTCACCCACAACGAGCTGGTTGATATCATCGTCGCCGACGGCCGTTGCCAGGGTGCTATCATGCGTAACCTGATCAATGGTGAGCTGACCGTTCACACTGCTCACGCAGTTATTCTGGCTACCGGCGGTTACGGCAACGTCTACCACATGTCCACGCTGGCCAAGAACTCCAACGCTTCGGCCATCATGCGTGCATACGACCAGGGTGCTTACTTCGCATCCCCGTCCTTCATCCAGTTCCACCCGACCGGTCTTCCGGTCAACGCGCACTGGCAGTCCAAGACCATTCTGATGTCCGAGTCCCTGCGTAACGACGCACGTATTTGGACCCCGAAGAAGAAGGGCGACGAGCGCCCGGCCAACGACATCCCGGAGGACGAGCGCGACTACTTCCTGGAGCGTCGCTACCCGGCATTCGGTAACCTCGTCCCGCGTGACGTCGCTTCCCGTGCCAACTCTCAGCAGATTAACGCCGGCTACGGTGTTGGCCCGCTGAAGAACTCCGTCTACCTGGATCTGCGTGACGCAATTGAGCGCCTGGGCCAGCCGGTCATCAAGGAACGCTACTCGAACCTGATTCAGATGTACGAAGAGGCGATCGGTGAGGATCCGTACAAGGTCCCGATGCGTATTGCTCCGACCTGCCACTTCACCATGGGTGGCCTGTGGTCTGACTTCAACCAGATGACCTCCATCCCGGGCCTGTTCACCGGTGGCGAGGCATCTTGGACCTACCACGGTGCAAACCGCCTGGGTGCAAACTCCCTGCTGTCCGGTTCGGTCGACGGTTGGTTCACCCTGCCGTTCACCATTCCGAACTACCTGGGCCCGCTGCTCGGTACCGACCGCCTGGCTGAGGATGCCCCGGAGGCCAAGGAAGCACTGGACCGCGCTCAGGCTCGCCTGGACAAGCTGATGAGTATCCAGGGTAAGCACGGCGCTGAGTACTTCCACCGCCAGCTCGGTGAGATTCTCTACCGCGACTGTGGTGTGGCCCGTAACAAGGAAGACCTGGCTCGCGGTATCGAGGAGATCCGCGAACTGCGTAAGGCATTCTGGTCTGACCTGTTCATCCCGGGTGAGCCGAACGAGATGAACCAGCAGCTCGAGTACGCTAACCGCGTTGCTGACTACATCGACCTCGGTGAGCTCATGTGTGTCGACGCCCTCGACCGCGATGAGTCCTGCGGTGCTCACTACCGCGATGACCACATCTCCGAAGATGGCGAGGCGGAGCGCGATGACGCGAACTGGTGCTTCGTTTCCGCATGGGAGCGAGGCAACAATGGTCCTGCATGGGATCTGTCCGGTCACGAATTCATTCGCCACGCCGAGCCGCTCACCTTCGAAGCCGTCCCGCTCATGACAAGGAACTACAAGTAATGAAACTGCACCTTGAAATCTGGCGCCAAGCAGGTCCGAACGTCGAGGGACACTTTGAATCCGTTGACGTTGACGACGCCGTCGCAGAGATGTCGATCCTGGAGCTGCTTGACCACGTCAACTCCAAGTACGTCGAGTCCGGCAAGGAGCCGTTCGCGTTCGCATCTGACTGCCGTGAGGGTATCTGTGGTACCTGTGGTCTGAACGTCAACGGTCGTCCGCACGGCCCGGGCCAGAACACCCCGACCTGTCAGCAGCGTCTGCACCAGTTCAGCGATGGTGACACCCTGAAGATCGAGCCGATGCGCTCCGCCGCATACCCGGTCATCAAGGACATGGTCGTTGACCGCTCCGCTCTGGACCGTGTCCTCGAGCAGGGTGGCTACGTCTCCATCAACGCTGGTACCGCTCCGGATGCAGATACTCTGCACCTGAACCACGAGACCGCTGAGTTCGCACTTGACCACGCAGCCTGCATCGGCTGTGGTGCTTGTGTCGCAGCTTGCCCGAACGGTGCTGCACACCTGTTCACCGGCGCAAAGCTGGTTCACCTCTCCCTGGTCCCGCTGGGTAAGGAAGAGCGTGGCAAGCGTGCCCGCAAGATGGTTGACGAGGTCGAAGGCACCTTCGGTCCGTGCTCCCTCTATGGTGAATGTGCTGACGTCTGCCCGGCAGGTATCCCGCTGACTGCGGTTGCCGCCGTTACCAAGGAACGAGCGCGTTCGTTCTTCCGCGGTAAGGACGACTAAACTCTTTCTCGATTAGAGTTTTCCAGAAGGGACATAGATTATGGCGAATGCAGTCAAGCGTTACCAGGGCGAAGAGCACTTCGTCGACGGTTACGTGCCTCAGAGCATGAATGCCGAATACTCCTCGCTTCACAAGAGCATTACCTGGATTGGCATGGGACTCATGCTCGCCTCTCTGGCGGCTTGGGGCACCTTCATTTTCGGTCTCGCAACGACCGTTTTTGCCGACCAGACTGCTGCCTCTCACAGCAACGGTTTCCTGGCTAAGGATGCCGCCAACTACACCGACTACACCGGTGGTTGGAACTTCGACGGCAGCGTGTTCATGTGGGCTGGCCTGGTAGTTGCACTGGTTATGGTTATCGCGGGTGTGGCCTGCATCTCCATCGGTCGTCGTGACTACAAGGCTTACCGAAAGGAATTCGGCACTCACCACTAAAGGCTTGCCCCAGTTTAAAGGGGCTCGCCTCTAGGCGGATGTAACGCTAGCCTTTTGAACTAGCACCTCCACAGTTGATGCCACTGTGCACAGTGCGCTGGGGTGGGGAAGTACTGAGAAGTACCTCTCTCACCAACAGCGGACTGCGGCGCGGTGGCATTTTCGCGTTTTCGGCGCCTAATCTATACACATGGATAACAACCCCGCTAAGCTGCCGGCAGCTGTCGATTCGGTTTCGGACCGTCTCGCAGTTCCCGGGCCATCACCTGAGGTTGAAGCGGAAAAACGTGCGCAACTGCGTAAGGCCAAGGCCTTCGCTACGATGCTGCTGGTCATCGCAACCGCTGTGTATTTCACATGCCGCGGTATTGAGTCTTCACACTTATCCGCAGGCGAAGTTGTGCCCGCGTGGGTGGGCTACGTTCGCGCTGCTTCTGAGGCCGGCATGGTCGGTGCCCTCGCCGACTGGTTCGCAGTCGTAGCTCTGTTCCGCCACCCGCTCGGCATCCCTATCCCACACACCGCTATCGTCCGCCGCAAAAAGGACCAGGTCGGTGAGTCCCTGGCGCAGTTCGTCGGAGACAACTTCCTGAACCCCGCCTTGATTGTGGACAAGGTGCGTAAGGCCGAGATCCCTGAGCGTATCGGCGAATGGCTGGTAGCGCCGGGAAACGCCGACAAAGTGTCAGCAGAGGTCGGTAAGTTCACCGGAAATGTGCTGGAGGCGATTAATCCCGACGATGCCGCCGCAGTGCTGAAGTCAGCAGTCATCGATGAAGTTGCAGCTCCGGAGTGGGGGCCACCAGCGGGTAAGGTTCTCGAGCAGCTGATTGAAGAGGGGCGCACCGAGCCCATCGTCCAGCAGATGGCTGAGTGGCTGCACCGGAAGTCGCTGGGCTCGCAGAATCTTATCGACCGCCTCGTCGGAGAGCGCGCCCCATCCTGGGCGCCGAGCTTTGTCAACGATCTCATCGGCGACAAGGTCTATCGTGAGTTGGTTGATTGGACCTGGCAGGTGCAGCATGACCCTAAGCACGACGCGCGCCTGGCACTCCACCGCTTCCTCACGCAGCTCGCCATAGATTTGCAGAACGACGAGAAGACCATCGCCAAGGTCGAAGAGATTAAGACCGACATTCTTTCGTCCGCCGCCGTCACACAGGCACCGGCGAAGATTTGGGCATCAACATCCGCAAAGCTTGTCGACGCTGCCCGCGACCCGGACTCCCTGCTCCGTCGGAAGGTCTCGGAAACGGCCGCCCGCTACGGCGAGCGGATCCAATCCGATCCTGAGTTGCGCAAACGAATGGACCGCCGTCTGGAAGCGGCTGTCGTCTTCATCGCTGAGAATTACGCGGGCGAGATTACCTCGATCATTTCCGAGACCGTCGAGCGTTGGGACGCCGATGAGGCTTCCGACAAGATTGAACTGATGGTCGGTCGCGATCTGCAGTTCATTCGCGTTAACGGCACGGTTGTCGGATCACTGGCCGGTTTGGCTATTTACACCCTGTCGACCTTGGTGTTTGGGGCTATTTAGCAGCACAACCCAGCACATCAGACGGTGTGCGTTAGCATGTAAAAAGCAATGCATCCCTGTTAAAGGAGTTGTTCCCCCCGGTGCGCCTGTTACCATCTTTGCCCAGTCTTGCGGACTCGCCGCTAGTGGCGATTTCCGTCTATGTGGACGTCCTGTTTCAGTTCGCCATTCCGTTTGTCATCGGCATCTTGGCGCTAATCGGTGCGGTGCTTGTCATCACCACCCGCGCGGATGCCTTTGACGCTGCAGACCGCAAGAGCCGCAACGTCTGGGCCGGCATGCTGGTCGGTTCGGCGATTTTCCTGCTCCTGCCGTGGCTGGGCTGGGCAATGCTGGGCATCCCGCTGATTGCCGGGCTGGTCATCACGGGTATTTACTGGCTGGATGTTCGCCCACAGATCAAGGACATTTTGTCGAACGCACAGGGCGGTTATTAGTCCCGGGCGGGTGCTAGGTTGCACTACTGAGAAAGTGTCTGGGTTTATGGCAGTTTCTGGGTGAAAAACCCGGTTATTCTGTCATAAACCCAGACACTTTCTTTTTTGGGGGGCTGGTTCCCTGAAAACCTACTGGAACATCACGGTAACCTACTGGAACACCACGGTGCGGTTGCCGTAAACCTGCACACGATCCTCCAGGTGCCAGCGCAAACCGCGGGCGAGGACCTGCTTCTCCGCATCGCGCCCCTCACGCTGCATGTCCGCAGCGGTGTACTTGTGGGAGACACGCATGACGTCCTGCTCAATAATCGGACCATCGTCGAGGTCCTCAGTGGCGTAGTGGCAGGGGGCACCGCTGAGCTTCACACCACGTCGATAAGCCTGCAGATACGGGCGCGCGCCCATGAACGACGGCAGGAAGCTGTGGTGGATATTGATCGCGCGGCCTTCCCACTTCTCGCACAGATCCGGCGGCAGAATCTGCATGAAACGTGCGAGCACGATGGCATCCGGGTTTTCGGCGTCGACGATCTCGGCGACCTCATCGAATGCCTTACGCTTGCCGACGGCATCCTTGGGGAAGGGCACGTGGTGGAAAGGAATGTCATACGCTGCGACCAGTGGCTCCAGATTGCGGTGGTTGCCAACTACTGCAGCGATTTCCATCGGGTAGTCCGACTGTGCGACGCGGCCGAGCAGATCCTGCAGGCAGTGGCCTTCCTTGGTCACCAGGATGACAGCGCGCTTCGGGACGGCGTTGTCGGTGACCTTCCAGCGGACCTCAGGGCCCCAATCACCGACGAGCTCAGCGAACTTCTCGCGCAGCTCTTCTACAGTCAGGTCGAGCGCGTCGGCGCGGACCGCCTGGCGAGTGAAAAACCATCCGGTCTCCGGGTCGGAGAAAAAGTCCGCCTCGGTAATCCACGCACCAATGTCGGACAGGAAGGTCGACAGGGTGGAAACGATACCGGTACGGTCTGGACAGCCGAGCGAGAAGATGTACTGGCGCTCGGTGGGAGTACCGCTTTTTGCGGTGATGAGAGAGCGAGTCATTCTCGGTATCTTACCTGCTAGCTAAAGGTAAGTTCGTTCACGGTCGACAAAGGCAGATTTGCGCCCGTCAGTGTCAACGCCAGGCCCTCCCCGGTGACGTGTGCTTCCTCCACCTGCATGCCGTGGCCGATGTCGTAGCTCAACAGCGTACCGCTCGCTTCTCCCAGCCAGCCGGCCAGGCCATCGAGGTTTAAGCCGAGGATTGAGCCGCCCTCCAGGTTGATTTCGATATGACCGCCGTTGGCAATCGGGCGGAACTTGGAGGTCGCAAATCCGGAGGCGAATTCAATGCTGAAAAGGCCTTCGTCTGGCAGCGGCGTGATTGTGGAAGCGCGTACACCGCTTTCCCGGTTAATCAGCGCCTGCAGCAGCTGAGGTGGGATCGTGACATCTACTCGCAGCGACTCTGCCGTGGGATCCGCGCGATTGCTCAGATCCACGTTTTCCAGGTGCACTTCCGCTGCCGGGTCACCGTTGATCTCCGGTGCGCCACCCAGCGCCTCCGGGTTCTTGACCTCCAGTGTGTTCGGAGTGGACAGGTCCATCGAGGGCACGGACTTCGTGGCTAAGGCGAGCAGCATCGGGCGGGTGCCGAAAGAAACCTTGGGGTCCTCAGTGACCGTCGCACCACGCTCCTCGGCGGAGGTGCGGTAACCGTCGGAAATCTCCTTGCTCACGAACATCCGGACGCCGATTTCGCCGGCAATCGCAATAAGCGCCACCACGATGATGACACCGAGGACGGTGGGCAGGACTTTGACGCTCGAAGAGCGTTTAGCAGAACTCATGGTTCCCAGTCTTGCTTAACGACGGCTCCGTCGCTACCACCTATCTTCGCCAGGTATCCGCCGGGGAGCCCGGCAAGCCTGGCAAGCCCTTCCCCGGTGCCACCCGGTGCCCCCGGTGCGCAACCTACTTAGCGACGTAGTCCGCCAGTACCGCCGTCTCAGCGTTAAGGACGCGCTCCAGGTACGGAGCGGCCTTCTCCTCGAGCTTGCCACCGAGCAGCGGCACGTTGATGGCGAACTCGGAGTTGGTGGTCAGCACTGCACCTTCACCCTGGGCGGTGAGCTTCTGGGACGCACTGAAGGACGCCGGTACGCCCGAAGCTTCTGTGGTCACGGTGGAGGTCGCGCCGTCGTCGTTAAGCGGGCTGATGACGAACGTGCGGGTCATGCCGACCCCGGACTTGACGAACTTCTGCGCCTGCGCCGGAATCTTGTCGGCAGCGACGGTCTGGCGAATCACGACGGTGGTGCCAGCGTCGGTGGTCTCGAACTTCTCCACCTTGCCGTCAGCTGCCGAGAAACGGTTTGCGACCTTCTCCCAGAAACCGGCGTCGGTGAGGGCCTCGTAAACCTTCCCAATCGGCTGGTCGAAGTTGACGGTGTGCGTGTTAGTCGTAGTCATGCGCTTGATAATACGTAATTTGCACTACGCTAGGGGCGTGGAAAATCTCGACCAATCGCCGAACCCAATTCATCTGACCTCCGACATGGAAGAAGCCATCGATGGGCTTGCGGGGCTAGAGGGGGTGGAGCTCAGCACGCATACCGCTTTCTCGGATCTGACGACGCTCCGCCTCGGCGGGGTGCCGCGTGCCGTCGTCCGATGTAGCACGACGGACGCTGTGGTTGATGTTGTACGCACGCTTGACGACGCTAACGTGCCCCTCCTCATCGTGGGAGGCGGATCCAACCTGGTCGTAGCCGATGAACTCGATCCGCTGGTGGCTGTGGTGATCGAGGCTGACAACGTGGCCATGAGCACTCGCGGACACGGGTTGGAGTCCGTGTCGGCAATCGTGGAGGCCGAGGCTGGTGCAGTCTGGGACGAGGTCGTGGAGATGAGTGTCGACGCCGGTTTTGGCGGCCTGGAATGCCTGTCGGGTATTCCGGGATCGGCCGGAGCCACACCGGTGCAAAACGTTGGTGCCTACGGTGCTGAGGTATCGCAGGTTCTGGACGCGGTGCAGCTTTACGATCGCGTAACCGGCTCGGTCGAGTGGGTGGAACCGGAGTCCCTCGATCTTTCCTACCGCTACTCGAACCTGAAGTTCACCGCACGGGCAGTGGTGCTGGCCGTGCGGTTCGAGCTCAGCGTGGATGGGATGTCCGCGCCACTTCGCTATGGCGAACTGGCGCGGCGCCTGGGCGTCGACGAGGCCGAGGCTGCGGCTGGCGAGATTCGCAGGCCGGCTGAGCTGGTGCGCGAAAAGGTGCTTGAGCTGCGCCGGGGCAAGGGCATGGTTCTCGAAGATGCTGACCGGGATACCTGGTCGGCGGGTTCTTTCTTTACCAACCCGATCATTCCGGAGAACTCGGTGGAGACCGTGCGTGCAAAGGTTGCCTCGCTGCGTGGGGCTGATGAGGCCGCGAATATGCCCGCATTCCCCGCTGGCCCCGGCCACGAGGGAGCCGTGAAGCTCTCGGCGGCGTGGCTTATCGAGCGCGCCGGGTTCCCCAAGGGCTACCCCGGTGACGGTGCGCCCGCACGACTGTCGACTAAGCACACTCTGGCACTGACCAACCGCGGGATGTCCGGCGATGGTGCGCCGACGACCGCTGCCGACTTGGTGGCTTTGGCACGCGATGTGCGTGCTGGTGTGGAAAAGGCCTTCGGCGTGACCCTGGTGCCCGAGCCGGTGTGGGTCGGCGTGAGCATTGATTAGGCCCGCGGCGGGTGGCTGATGGCCAGTGGGGGGCGGACTGGAGAGGCTGGCGGGACTGCTGGGGCTGACCGGGGCGCTGGGGCTGATAGAACCGCCGGGTAGTCCTCAGTTTGCGCTCCCGGGCCTTCTCCCAATGGCGGGGATAGAGAAAGTGACTAGGTTTATGACATGTGAATAGTATTCACCCTCAGTTTTTTGTCATAAACCTAGTCACTAAGTCTGGGGGGAGCCGGGGTCCGCCTTAAAGGGATAGGAGCCCGCTCTACTCAGGCCCCTATCCCAACTACAAAACCACCGTGACCTAATGGTGCTTGCGGTGGGAAAGCGAATCGACGCTCTGGCCCTTCTGCTCCAGCTGCGTGAGCAGCACGTCGCGGACATCGCGGCGGCGGACCTTGCCCATCTGGTCGCGAGGTAGTTCCTCCAGGTGGAAGAATGCGCGCGGCACCTTGTACCGGGTCAGGTTGTCGTAGCAGTGGTCGCGGTAGGCGTCAGAATCCAGTCGGGCGTAGTCAGCAAGGGTAATGGCGGCCACGACCATCTCGGAGCCGTCACTCTTCGGCAGGCCGACGACCGTGGCATCGGTGATGTCCGGGTGGGAGAGCAGTACTTCCTCGACTTCGGCCGGGTAGACATTGAAGCCACCTGTGATGATGACCTCCTTGATGCGGGCAACCAGCTTGATGAAGCCGTCCGACTCCATGACTCCGACATCGCCGGTGCGGTACCAACGATCGCCAGCGGGAAGCTCAGCAGGCCCATCGGTGAAGGACTTCTCCGTTGCCTCCGGGAGGTTGAGATAACCGGCGAAAACCTGTGGGCCTCGGACGATGACCTCGCCCTCCTCGCCGTCAGCGCGGAGCTTGGTGGGATCTTCGGGGTCAACGATGGCGACCTCGGTGTCCGGGAATGGCAGGCCAACGTAGCCGGGGCGGCGGTTACCGTCCATCGGGTTGCCGACGATGATCGGTGACGTTTCGGTGAGGCCGTAGCCCTCGACAAGGCGCCCGCCAGTGAGTTTCTCCCACTTCTGCACAAGGGAAACCGGCAGGGTAGCAGCACCGCAGAAGGCGAACTTCACGCCGGAGAGGTCGACATTATCGCGCTCGGCGGCTTCGACAATCTTCTCGTAGAGAGTCGGCACACCAGGCACCCATGTCGGGCGATTGTTCTTCATCACCTTCATAATCAGCGGAATCTCCGGTGCCGGCACCAGCACCAGTTCAGCGCCAATCAGCATGGACAAGTTGGTGACAATGGTCAGGCCGTAGGCATGGAACATTGGCAGGATGCCGAGGGAGATTTCCCGCTCCTTGCCAAGGCCCGGCACCCAGGCCTTGCCCTGCAGAATGTTGGCGACCAGCCCGCGGTGGCTCAGCTGCGCGCCCTTTGGCGAGCCCGTGGTGCCAGAGGTGTACATCATCACTGCAGTGTCATCGGCAATGATGGATTCATCGGCCTGGAGGTCGTGGCCGTCTCCGCCGACGGCGTCGTGAAGCAAAGCGTCAAAACCCATGACCTGCGGTGCGGAGGAGTGCAGCTTAGCGCGGGCGGCGCGGAGTTTCGGCAGCGGGATCGACAGGGCGGTGCGCATGACAAACGGCAGGTCCTGCAGCATATTGACCGCGATGATGGTCTCGAGCGGGGTGTTGTTGCGGAGGTCTTCAAGTACGGGGACGATCTTGTCCCAGCAGATGGCAAAGCGGGCGCCGTGGTCGTTGAATGGGTGGCGCAGTTCGTGGGCGGTGTAGAGGGGGTTGTGCTCTACGGCAACAGCGCCGAGGTGCAGAACTGCCCAGTAGGCGATGACGTGCTGCGGGCAGTTCGGCATGAGCAGTGCCACGCGATCGCCTTTGCGTACGCCAAGTGCGCGCAGGCCGGCGGCAACGCTGCGAACCTTGGCATCCAGCTCGGCGTAGGAGGTGGAGCGACCGAAGAAGGTCAATGCCTTGCGGCGCGGGTGGTTGCTCAGAGTGTGGCGGTAGACGTCTAGGAGGGTGTCGAAGTTGTAGTCGATGTGGGGTGGGGTCCACTCCGGATACAGGTTCAGCCAGGCCTTGGAGGCCGCAGCGTTGGGTGTGGAACCGTTAGCTGGGGCAGAGTTTTTTTCAGCGCGCGAGCTGGATGTATCGGCCATGGGGTCCTCCTAGTTTTTGTGTGTGACCTGACCACGTCGTGAGGTGATAATAACTTACGACGTAGTAGGTATCGACCCCTATTGTGCCGTACGTCGCACTGCAATGTCGGGATTTCTATACACGTATTTGAGGTACTCATTTGCGGGGTTGCCCTTGGAATAGGCACTCTGGGCAGTATGACCGAAACATTTCCGTCGGCAACGGCGGGCGCAGACGCCGCCACCCCAAGCACCACTTCTAATACCCCGGCGTGGCCGAACCGCATCGCGATGATCTCCATGCATACCTCTCCGCTGGAGCAACCGGGCATCGGTGACGCTGGCGGCATGAATGTCTACGTGCTGCGCACCTGCGAGGAGTTGGCGCGACGCGGTGTGAAGGTGGATGTTTTCACTCGCGCCACGCGTTCCAGCGATGGACCGGTGATTCAGGTCAGTGAGAATTTCCGTGTCATCAACATAGTGGCTGGCCCATATGAGGGGCTGGAGAAGTCAGACCTGGCTACGCAGATGCCGGCTTTTGCTGGCGGGGTTATTGAGTTCGCCCGCAAACAGGGGATTGAATACGACCTGATTCATTCGCACTACTGGCTCTCTGGCCAGGTGGGGTGGTTGCTGTCGGATTTGCTTGATATTCCGTTTGTGCACACGGCGCACACGCTGGCGGCGGTGAAGAACCTCCATCTGGCGGAGGGGGATACGCCAGAGCCTGAGTCGCGTCGTATTTGTGAGCAGCAGATTGTGGACAATTCGTGCCGGCTCATCGTCAATACAGATGCCGAAGCTAAGCAGCTCGCGGATCTCCACGATGCCGACCCGTGGCGCATCAATGTCGTGCCGCCCGGGGTGGACGTGGAGCTCTTTTCGCCGGGCAGCGATCGTGCCACCGAGCGGTCCCGTCGTGAGCTGGGCATCCCGTTGCACACTAAGGTCATTTTGTTCGTTGGTAGGCTGCAGCGGCTGAAGGGGCCGCAGGTATTGCTGCGCGGTGTTGGCGAGCTCATGCGTCGCCATCCCGCCACTAATGTCCGAGTGATTATCTGCGGTGGCCTGTCCGGTTCTGGGGTGCACGCGCCCGACGAGTTCACCAATCTCGCCGCGGAAGAGGGGATTGATCACCTAGTCCGTTTCATGCCCCCGCGCCCGCCGCAGGACCTGGCGAAGCTCTACCAGGCCGCAGACATCGTCGCCGTGCCCAGTTACAACGAAACTTTCGGGTTGGTGGCGATGGAGGCTCAGGCCACCGGCACTCCCGTTGTCGCGGCGAATGTTGGCGGGCTCTCCATCGCTGTCGACGATGGGGTCAGCGGTTTGCTTGTCGACGGTCACGAGCCCGCAGCCTGGGCCGATGCCCTCGGTCGCCTGGTGGAGGACGACGAGCTGCGCATTAAGTTGGCCACCCAGGCGCGCGAGCACTCCGTGGAGTTTTCCTGGCAAAAGACCGTGGATCGGTTGGCCGATGTCTATCATCGAACCGAACTCCAAAAGGAAAATTGTCCCGGCTCTATCCGGGATGCGGGTGGCTCTCGGTAGGTTTCGTTAGCTTCAGAATCGCCAGGGCCGTAGCCACATAAACAGGGAGATGATTCACGATGAGCACGGACATCCAAGGACTGCTGAAATTCCTCGGTGAGCAGCTAGAACGTCTCGGTGTTGAGCATGGCATTGCCGACAATGCCGCCGTGGTGGTTCTGCCTGGTAAGAAGAAGCTAAAGACCGTCGTTGGTCTCATCCCGGCGCCTGACTCCCTGCGTGTCGAAGCCTTCGTTTGTCGCGCTGTCGAAGAAAACCACGAGGCCGTCTACAAGTGGTTGCTGCAGCGCAATCGTCGTCTGTTCGGCATCGGTTACACCATTGACGCCGCAGGCGACATCTACCTGGTTGGTCAACTGCCGGCTCAGCTTTCCGACGATGACCTCGATCGCCTCCTTGGTCAGCTGCTGGAGACGGCCGATGGGGACTTCAACCAGATCCTCGAACGCGGCTTTGCATCGGCCATTAAGCGCGAGTGGGAGTGGCGGGTTGACCGCGGGGAAAACCTGGCCAATCTGGAGCAGTTCCGCCACATGGTTGAGTAGCCGGGGGTAGTAACCCACATAGCGGGGCAACGAACGGCGGGCTGTCCAGTTTTGGGGCACAATTGGGGGTATGAGCAATGGAAAACTGATTCTTGTCCGTCATGGCCAGAGTGAGTGGAACGCATCCAACCAGTTCACGGGCTGGGTCGACGTTGCACTGACCGACAAGGGCCGCGCTGAGGCAGTACGTGCCGGTGAGCTGCTCGTAGAGGCAGACCTGAAGCCGCAGGTGCTCTACACGTCGCTGCTGCGTCGCGCAATTAACACCGCACACATTGCCCTGGATACCGCTGACCTGGTGTGGATTCCGGTTATCCGTGACTGGCGCCTGAACGAGCGCCACTACGGTGCTCTGCAGGGTCTGAACAAGGCAGAGACCAAGGAGAAGTACGGCGAGGACCAGTTCATGTCCTGGCGTCGCTCTTACGACACTCCGCCGCCGGAGCTGTCGGATGACAGCGAGTTCTCGCAGGCTAATGACCCGCGTTATGCCAACCTGGATGAGGTTCCGCGCACGGAGTGCCTCCTGGACGTCGTCAAGCGTTTCATTCCTTACTTTGAAGAGGAAATCCTGCCGCGTCTGAAGGCCGGTGAGACTGTCATGGTGGCAGCTCACGGTAACTCGCTGCGTGCACTGGTCAAGCACCTGGACAACATCTCGGACGAGGACATTGCCGCTCTGAACATCCCGACCGGTATCCCGCTGGTTTACGATTTTGATGCTGAGGGCAAGGTTTTGAACCCGGGTGGCACCTACCTGGATCCGGAAGCTGCAGCTGCAGGTGCTGCTGCTGTTGCCGCTCAGGGCAACAAGTAAAAATGTAGGTGATTGATAGGCCGATAAGGGGCGCAGCCAAGTGAGGCTGTGCTCCTTGGTTTATTTAGGGCTAGCGAGCGCAATAGTTTTTTCAGCGCGCGCGGATTGTGAAAAGAGCTTAGGGTAAGACCCGTGTCAAAAATCATTATCGCTGCTCTACTAGGTGCTGCGGTTATGGCAGCTGTGCTGATTCTTGGTGGAGTTGTCTCGGGTGCCTATAACGCCGCTCGGCGCCAGAGGAGCGACGAGGAAAGTACAATAACCACCATGGCGCAGGTCATGCACCTGGCCATTCAGAAGTCTCCGACGGGGGTGGTGGTCGTTGACATCTCCCGTGATTTGATTTTGTCCAACTCCATGGCGCACAAGTTGGGGCTGGTTTATGAGCGCCGCCTGAATGATGTGGGCTGGGAAGCTGCAGAAAAGGTTTTTGACTCGCAGGAGGACCAGGAGCTGACACTGGTGCTGCCGTCGCGCCGGGCAGGGGCGCCGGACACGATCGTCCGTTGCCAGCTGACTCCGCTGTCACTGGTGGATGACCGTTTTGTGGTGATTTACGCGGCGGATGTCTCCGAACAGGCTCGCATGGAAGCCGCACGACGTGACTTTGTGGCCAACGTTTCCCATGAGCTTAAGACTCCCGTGGGGGCTATCAGTCTGTTGGTTGAGGCGTTGAATGAAGCTACCGACGACCCGGTGGCAGTGCGTCACTTTAGTGAGAGTCTGACGCAGGAATCCAAGCGGATGTCGACGATGATTACGGAGCTCATCTCGCTGTCGAAGCTGCAGGGGGCGGAGCCGCTGCCGGACATGTCGCCCGTGAAGGTTGAAGAGATCGTCCAGGCAGCGGTGCGTCGTAACCAGATGCTCGCGGAGCAAGCGGGTATTGAAATCACCGTTGACTGTGAGCCGGAGTTGGTCGTTGAAGGTGATCGCAGCCTGCTGATCACTGCGGTGTCCAACCTGATTTCAAACGCCATCAACTACTCGCCAGAGGCCACGCCTGTGTCCGTGACTGCAGTCACGGAGGATAACGACACCGTCGCTATCCGTGTAACTGACCGCGGTATTGGCATTTCTCAGGCGAACCAGAAGCGCATCTTCGAGCGCTTCTTCCGTGCGGATAAGGCACGCTCGCGGGCGACAGGTGGTACAGGCCTGGGCTTGGCAATTGTTAAGCACGTCGCAGCGAACCACAAGGGAACCGTCAAGCTGTGGAGCCGACTGGGCACTGGATCGACCTTCACCATTGAGCTACCGCTGATGGACAAGACCGGTTCCGCGTCGAATGACGGCGATGTATCTGCACGTTTGCCAATCGGGCACACTCCGCCTGCGGGTAAACTTGTGGCTAAGAAAAGCGCGCAGCGTGGTACGGGCAAAACCCGCGGCAAGGATAAGGATTCCCAGAACAAGGATTCCAAGGAAGGAATGAAGTAATCCGTGACTGAGGTACTTATTGTCGAAGACGAGACGGCTTTGGCGGAGCCGCTAGCGTTTCTGCTGCAGCGCGAGGGATTCGAGGTGCGGATGGCCGCTGACGGCCAGGAAGCACTTGCAGAATTTTCCCAAGCAGAACCGGACATTGTGCTGTTGGATCTCATGCTGCCAGGTATGAGTGGCACCGAGGTCTGCAAAAACATCCGCTTAAAGTCCTCTGTCCCAGTGATTATGGTCACCGCCCGTGACACTGAGATTGACAAGGTCGTCGGCCTCGAAATTGGTGCGGATGACTATGTGACCAAGCCTTATTCCTCTCGGGAGCTTATTGCCCGTATCCGGGCTGTGCTGCGACGCGGTCGTCACGACGACTCCGACGATGTCGAGGAGATCTACGAGGAGGTCTTGCGCGGCGGCCCGGTCGTGCTGGACGTCGAGCGCCATGTAGTCACCGTTGACGGCGATGATGTCGCAATGCCGCTCAAGGAATTTGACCTACTGGAGTACTTGCTGCGCAACCGTGGTCGTGTGCTCACCCGCGGCCAGCTCATCGACCGCGTCTGGGGCTCCGACTACGTCGGCGACACCAAGACGCTGGACGTACACATCAAGCGTCTGCGCTCCAAGATCGAGCGCAATCCTTCCTCGCCGGAGTTCCTGGTCACCGTTCGCGGCTTGGGTTACAAGTTCGAGGACTAGCTCAGCAGACTGCTGCCGACAATCTCCGCCGTCGGTCTGAGAAACCCCGACTTAAACCTCGTCCGGTGCCAGCCCCTCGGCCGCTGCGCGTGTGGCCGGGTGAATCGCCAGCAGCGGGTAGCCGCTCGGCCCGAACGCTTTGGCCGCGCCCGCTGCCTCTCGGGCCCGGCAGTGCTCCGCCAGAATTTCGTAGCACTCTTCGCCGATGAGCTCGATTAGCTCGGACTTGTGCGTGCGCCACATCGGCTCGCCACCGGCGTGTGTGGCCGGCGCACCCGTGCAGAACCACTCAAAGTCCTCGCCGCCATTGCCCCAGGCGCGACGATCGTATTCAGTAATGGTTGTGCGCAGAATCTCCTGGCCGTCTGGGCGTTCCTCCCAGTCCTCAAGTCGGCGCAGCGGCACCTGCCAGCACACATCCGGCTTGACCTTCACGGGGTCAATGTCGTTGGCCATCGCCCACTGGTGGATGGCACAGCCTGCACCATTTCGCCACCCCTCACGGTTGGCAAAAATGCAGGCATTCTTCACGACCTTCGTTTTCAGAGCAGGCTCAGGCTCTCCGTTTTCGTCGTCAAGCTCGTCCCACACTAACCACGGTTCCAACGACTCGGAGGGATCGGTTTCGTAGGTTTCGAGCCACTTCAGCGTTTGTCTGGGGCGGTTCTGCCACCACTGGGGCTGTGCGGAGTCGCCTTCCATCCGCTTTACGACGTCAATAACCCTCTCGCGGTCTTCGTCGTCGGTGATAAAGGCGCCATGGCCGCAGCATCCGACATCCGCGTTCGCGGAGTCGATTCCCAGGCAAGCGGAGGTGCCGAAGGCGCATTGATAGGAGCTCATCAACCAGGTTAGGTCGCAGGTGATGATGTGTTCTGGGTCCTCTGGGTGGGCGAACTCGAACCACTCTCGGGGAAAATCATAGGCGACTTCAGCGGGAGATGGTTGTGGTCCGCGACCGGGGCGGGGGTGGGGTTGATTCACACCAATACACCGTAGACCGTCTAACCTACTAAGAGTGAGATTAGGTGTATTAGATGTAGGTAGTAATACCGTCCACTTGGTGATGGTGGACGCCCGCCGGGGCGGACATCCGACTCCGATGAGCGATTCCAAGTCGACGATGAAGCTGGTCGAGTACCTGGATAAGGACAACAACCTGTCCAAGAAGGGCATTGACAAGCTGACGGGCTATGTCGCTGAATCCAAGGAATTGGTTGAGCAGATGAAGTGCGAAGAGATGATTAGCTTCGCCACTTCGGCTGTTCGCGATGCCGCCAACGCGGACGAAGTACTCGCTCACGTCGAGAAGGAAACTGGCATTAAGCTGCAGATTCTCTCCGGTGAGGACGAGGCTCGTCTGACCTTTTTGGCAGTACGGCGCTGGTACGGCTGGTCTGCTGGTCGTCTAATCAACCTGGATATCGGTGGCGGTTCTCTCGAGCTGACGTCGGGTACCGATGAGGATCCGGAGGCCGCGTACTCACTGCTGCTCGGTGCGGGCCGTTTGACTCACGAGTGGTTCGAGACCGACCCGCCGGAGCGCAAGAAGATTGACCTGCTGCGCGACTACATTGATGCTGAGCTCGCTGAGCCGGCTCGTCATCTGCGCACGCTTGGTGAGCCGGACTTGGCTGTCGCTACCTCGAAGACCTTCCGTACTCTCGCCCGCCTGACCGGTGCAGCTCCTTCCGCTGCTGGTCCGCGCGTTAAGCGCACCCTGACTGCGGCTGGTTTGCGTCAGTTGATTGCGTTTATTTCACGCATGACGGCGGCTGACCGTGCTGAACTTGAGGGTGTTAGTGCAAATCGTTCTCACCAAATTGTCGCAGGTGCTCTCGTTGCAGAGGCTAGTATGCGAGCATTGGGATTAGAGAAGGTCGAGATTTGTCCTTGGGCTCTGCGCGAGGGCATTATCTTCCGACGACTGGACAGTGACCTATACGGAAAGGGTTGAGATGAGCGAGGAAAAGCTCACCGTTGCCGAACTGCTGGCGCGGCGGCAGAAGGAGGGAGCCCCCTCTGAACCACCGCGGCGCCGCCGTCGACGCAGCCTTGAAGACGGCGGTGTGTCCGTTCAGGAACTCACTGGCTCAATCCCTCGCGTTAAGGCCGGCGAACCGCGACGCGGTGCACACGCTCTTTCCAACGCAGACGACGGTCAGACGACTACGAGCGATCTGCTTGCCGACGAAGCTGCGACCAACGCCACCGAAGAAGCACAGGCAACCGAACCGGAGGCAGAAGCTCCGGAGCACTCGGAGGCCGTTGCTGAGTCAGTGATAGTTGCTGAAGAGGCGGATTCTTCGGAGCTTGAGGTTCAAGCTGAGGCCGAGGCTGAAGCTGCTGCTCGGGAAGAGGAAGAGCCAGAATTAATTGAGGCTGACACCGAGGTCGCTGACACCGAGGTCGCTGAGGCCGAAGCTGACGAAGTTGCCGAAGAACCGGCTGTTCCGGTTGCTCCGGCAACTCCGCAGCAGGAGCAAGCTGCGCCGAGCACGCCAACTACGCAGCCAGCAGCCCCTGCGGTGCCGCTGGCAATTCCGATGGAACCCCGTCCGGTCATGGTCAACTCCGAGCGTTCGGAGATTACCTATACCTTCACCGAACTGCGTGACATGGCAGACGAGTCGCAGCAGATTGGGGAGCCGGGGCCAGTCGCTCGTGCAGTACTCACCGGTTCCAACGCTTACGACGACCGTCCGACCGCCTCTATTCCGGTTGTCCAGGACAATGTCGACGAAGCGTCTGAGACATCCGCTGAATCGGATGACGTCGACGGTGAACAGCTTGCTGAGTCTGA
>NZ_KV836272.1:1062233-1088569 GCF_001838295.1 Corynebacterium sp. HMSC074C04 | reverse complement strand
CGTCGACGGTGAACAGCTTGCTGAGTCTGAAACAACAGAAGCTCCGGAAGAGCAAACCCATGTGCTGCCGCAGGTGGAAGAGGCCGACGCAGTCGGCGAGACTGAAGCTGCTCAGGAAACGGATACCTTCGAGGCTATCGACGCTGACGCCGATACCGGTGCCGCTTCCGAGACGGCAGTAGCAGCCGCTGTCGCTCCTGAAGTAGCACAGCCAGAAGACGTACAGGCCGAGACCACACCGACCCAGGTCGCAGCTGACGAGAAGCAGTCGGAGCCCCGGGACGTCGTTAAGCGTGAAGAATCCAAGAGCTCCAAGGGCAAGGTCGCCGCGCGTGATGGCTACGCCGAGGACAATTCCCTCTCGGTGCCGTTGCTCCTGATTCAGGTCTTCGTGGGTCTGATTGCTGGTGCATTGGTGTTCCTGGGCTTCACCTTGGCCTGGTCGTCGCTGCCAAAGATTGTGGTTGTCATCATGGCTCTCGTGGTCGCTGGTGGCTTCGCGGGAATGGCTAATTACCTGCGCCGTGAGAAGGACAAACTGACACCGATTCTCGCGGGGCTTGTCGGTTTGGCACTGACATTTGGCCCCTGGATTCTCTTCCAGTTGTAGTGGGGCCAACAAAATAATCATCACCTGATGCAGGGGCCGGAAGCGAAGTTTTCCGGTCCCTGCATTCGCATGTGTGGGCCAATTTTGGCACACTTAGCGTCCATGACAAGAATTGCTGTAATTGGTGGCGGAAAGATTGGTAGCGCACTCGTCGGTGGTCTCATCGACGGTGGTGTCTCGCCCTCCTCGATTTATGTGGTGGGGCGCACCAAGGAGAGCCTGGCCGGTCTGAAGGAGACCTACGGCATTGTCGATGCCGATGACCCTGTAGGGGCCGTCGACGGTGCCGACGTGGTGTTCTTGTGCGTAAAGCCGTACTTGATTATCGACATGCTCGAGCAGATTGCCGACGTGCTCGATGACTCAGAGGTCGACACCATCGTGGTGTCGATGGCGGCTGGCATCACACTGGACAAGATGGAAGGTGTCTGTGCTGTCGGCACTCCGGTGATCCGCGTTATGCCGAATACCCCGATGCTGGTGGGCAAGGGCGTCTGTGCAGTCGCGCCGGGTCGCTTTGTCACGGAGAGCCAGACCGACGAGGTTGTCGGACTGCTGGAGAAGGTCGGCAGCGTTGAGGTTGTCGATGAGTCGCTGATGTCTGCAGTCACTGCAGTCTCGGGCTCTGGTCCGGCTTACTTCTTCCAGTTTGTCGAGGCGATGACCGATGCGGGTGTGAATCTGGGCCTCAAGCGTGATCAGGCTAAGCGTCTGGCGTCGGCTACGGCTGCTGGTGCGGCCGAGATGATGATGCAAGAGGGCGCGGACCCGACTGCGCTGCGTGCTGATGTCACTTCGCCGGGCGGTACAACGGCAGCGGCCACCCGAGTTTTCGAGGAAGAGGGTATTCGCCGCGCGGTGCATCGCGCGCTGCAGGCTTGCTATGACAAGGCCAATGAGATGGGTAAATAAGTATTTCGCCGAGTGGTGGCGGGTGTACAAGTAACCCCAATATTTGGGGCATTGGAAATGGCCAGGGGCAGTAGCTAATCCGATACGCAGGGACGATGGGTTAGTCACAACTGTCACACCATTCGCCAATGCCCCTATTTTTTATCAAAAATCGCACCGGCACCTTGCCTACCGGTAGGATGTGAAAAGCACGTGCGTGTCACGATTTTCTGCAGGAGGGGAAGCCTGCAGCGCGTCGCGTGCGCTGAAGGGAATATTTACTAATGCAGAATGCAGATAAAGGCACCTTTCTGACCGTTGCGGAAGTTGCTGACATCATGCGCGTATCCAAGATGACCGTCTACCGCCTGGTTCACGCTGGCGAGCTGCCGGCAGTGCGCGTTGGCCGTTCTTTCCGCGTCCATGAGTCCGCAGTCAAGGAATACCTGGACTCCTCTTTCTACAACGCGGGTTAGTTTTTTCTGCCTTTTAAGCGGGGCTGTTTGACCTGAACGCATATGTCCCCGCTATGATTAATCCGATTAGTACATGGTGCTGTGCTGCGCCCCTGTTTCCTATCGTTTTCAAGTCATGAAGTATCTAGCTGTGAAGGCGGAAGGAAAAAGGGCGTGACATCTCGGCGGTTGTAAGGCCGCATTGAGTACGCCGCCATTGTGCAAGAAAAGAAATTTCCGTCAACGAATAGCGAGGTCGAGCCGATGGGTTCCGTCATTAAGAAGCGTCGCAAGCGCATGTCGAAGAAGAAGCACCGCAAGATGCTTCGCCGTACCCGCGTGCAGCGTCGTAAGCTCGGCAAGTAAGCCAGCATTCCTGCCGTTATCGCAGGAGCGCGCGTGCTGCGTCGCGTACACGTTTTAAAAGCAAAACCTGCCCGGTCTCGTTGAGATAGGGCGGGTTTTGTCGTTGGGGGGGGAGCTGCTGAGTACGGGCTGCCGATTACGGGCTGCAAATGTGAAACTGTAGGAGTTTATGACCCTTTCAGGCCATTTTTCGAGCCATTTTTGTCATAAACGCAGTCACTAACTCTCGAGTACGCCTAGCAGCGCTTAACTTTCCTTATTCGCGTCCCACAGTCGCTTGCCGACGAGTCCCGCGCCCCCGACAGCTCCTGCCAGCAGTGCTCCGATCGAGAGCCACCGCATCGTGGCGAAAGTTGCGGAGCGGAAGTGGCGATAGTCGTAGATAGTCCACCCCATCTTTTGGGCGTAATTCCGCAATTTGCGGTCCGGGTTGATGGCCACGGCGGTGCCCACCATGGACAGCATTGGAATGTCGTTGGCGGAATCTGAGTATGCCGTGCAGCGAGACATGTCCAACCCGGAGGAGGCCGCCAGAGCTGCCACCGCGTGCTTCTTGCCCGGGCCGTGGAGAATATCGCCTACCAGGCGGCCAGTGAACTTGCCATCTTTGACCTCGGCGACCGTGCCAAGGGCGCCGGTCAGTCCGATGTGCTTAGCGATAACCTGGGCCAGCTGCACCGGGGTGGCGGTGACCAGCCAGACCTCTTGGCCAGCCTGGATATGTAGTTCCGCAAGATCGCGGGTGCCCTGGTAAACGCGGTCGCTGATCTTTTCTTCAAAGATTTCTTCGCCGAGTTTGACCATTTCATTCACATCGTGGCCGGCGAAAAACTCCAATGCCTGTTCGCGGGCCTTAGCTACGTCGGCGGCGTTTTCCGCGCCCGAGATTCGGAATTTAAGCTGTTTCCAAATCATCCCGGCCAAATCGCGCTTCTTGATGAACCCGCGCTCGACCAACCCCATGGCAAAGAGGAAGATTGATGCGCCCTGGACAAGCGTGTTGTCCACATCGAAGAAAGCGGCTGCGCCTTGATCGCGTTCGACACCTGGAATGGGCTGCGAGAGCACACGTGCACCGCCAGCGGCATCTTCGGCACCCGCTACACTGCGAAATCCCGTAGCCAGTTCTTCGCCGCCGACGTCGTAGACCTCGCCGAGAGCTTCCAGCGCATTGGCGGCTGCTGCAGTACCAGCTTCCTCCTGTGCTTCATCATTGAGCGGAGCGAGAACTATCTGCTCGAGGAAATTGCGGACGTTACCCTGCGAGGACGCAAGGTCGCCCAGCATGTCGATGGGGAAGGGGGAGCGGTTGACGGCACTGAACTCACTCACGGTACGAAAATCTCTTTCCACGGTGTATGCAACTGATATCCGTTATCGGAAGCTCTTGTTGAATAGTATCCGCTCTTTAGGCAAAGCTGCGCGCTGAGATTCAAGGAGCGGATGGGGGGCAAAGATAAGAAGGGTCACTTTTGCAGGGGAAGTGCGGGGAGGGGGACGTCGTAAAGCGAAACAGTCGACCTTTAGACTGGCCGTTATGGTGACTGTGACGGTGATGAGTAGGAAGACGTGCGGTTCGTGCGCTCGCGTGATTGCGCAGATTGAGCCGCTGGTTCGGGACCAAAATGCGCAGTTCCAGGTGGAAGACGTCGATACCGATCCGAACTTGGCCATGGAATTTGGCGATCGCGTGCCGGTGATTTTGGTCAATGATGAGGAAATCGCTTGCTGGGAAATCGATGACGATGAGCTCCTGGAAGCGATAGCGGAGGTCGAATAAGTTCCCGAGACAGCTCTGCCGAACTGCTAGGAGCTGCGGGAACATGGCAGAATGTGGAGTAGCGGCAAAGAAGCAGTAGAGCGCTGCGAACATCGAGGTAGAGGCTAAGTAAAGTATGCCTTTGTTGTGGCGAGATGGCAGAGTTGTCTAGCGTTAACAGTCATAGCTGTGTGAAAAAGCCCGTAGCGGGGACTGTGAAGGAGCAATAGAGCGGTGATTGAGCGGTGAGTGTGCTTCTCGTCGGAATGTCGTACCGGTCTGCACCGGTGACCCTTCTTGAAAAGGTCTCTGTCGGTGAAACTGAGCGAGAGGCCATTTTGGCCCGTCTGATCGCGGATGAAGCAATCAGTGAAGCGATGCTGTTGTCGACCTGTAACCGCGTTGAGTACTACGTGGTGGCCAACGGCTTCCACTCTGGGCTATCGGCTGTGGTCCGTGAAATTGTCGGTCGTACTGGGCTCGAACTCGATGAACTGACGCCGCACCTCTATGTCCGGTATGCACAGGCTGCGGCGGAGCATGCTTTTTCGGTGTGTGCTGGTCTCGACTCGATGGTGCTGGGCGAACAGCAGATTATCGGTCAGATTCGCAATGCCTACCAGGAAGCGGACGAAGCCGGCACAGTCGGTCGCATGTTGCATGACTTGGCACAGAAGGCGCTGCACACGGGTAAGCGCGTGCACAGTGAAACTCTGATTGATAACGCTGGTGCTTCGATGGTCTCCGTGGCCATCGACGAGGCAGTTGCTGCACTGCAACCCGGATTCAACTCTGGTGTTGACGTCGCTGAGGGTACCGATATCCTGGCCGGACGTTCGGCTCTTATCCTCGGCGCCGGTGCGATGAGTTCGCTGGCCGCTAGCTACCTGGGGCGCTGCGGTATTGACCGTCTGATTATTGCCAACCGCACCGTTGACAGGGCGCAGAACCTGGCCAACCACTCCATCGAAGCGGGCATCCCCGCTACTGCTATTGCGTTGCATGATTTCGCCGATGTCCTCGATGATGTGGACATTCTCGTCAGCGCCACTGGGGCCATGACTCCCGTCGTTTCAGCTGCTGATGTCATCGACCACGGCCCGCTCGCCATCGTCGACCTGTCTATGCCTCGCGACGTTGCGGAGGATGTCTCCGGGCTTGAGGGGATTGCACTATTCAACATCGAATTGCTGCAGATGACCCGCACGGAGGTCCCGGGCCGTGATGATGAGGCTGCAGCGCGCGACATTGTGGCCGAAGAGTTGGAGTCCTACCTCACGGCGCAGCGTGCAAGCGAGGTAGCACCGACTGTTCGCGCTCTGCGTGAGCGTGCGGCAGATGTGGCGGCGGCTGAGCTCGCTCGCCTGGAGGCGAAGACACCAGGTCTTACGCAGAAGGAACGTCTCGAAGTCGAGTCCACGGTTCGCCGCGTCGTCGATAAGCTCTTGCATGCGCCAACGGTGCAGGTCAAGAAGCTTTCTAGCCAGCAGGGTGGTGGCAACTACGCACTTGCGCTGCAGAAGCTCTTCGACCTGCCCCTATCTACCCCCTCTGGCCTGTATGCTGACACCGATATCCCCGCAGATCTCATGGTAGAGGGCCGAATTGGGCGGATGCAGGGATTTGAGCAGTATGGTCTTGACAGTAGTGCCATCATTGAAGGCGTTGCTGAAACCACCAAAAATTAACACCCGGAGGGAAACATGCCTGACCCAGCGACTATTCGTATCGGTACCAGGGGCTCGGAACTGGCCACGACACAGGCCGGCCACGTCCGTGATGCACTGATTGAGCTGGGGCAGCCTGCAGAGCTGGTGATTGTAAAGACCGCTGGTGACCATAACCGCCACGACCCGGTGGAAAAGATTGGTATCGGCGTCTTTACCCAGGCGCTGCGTCATGCACTCCGCGAGGGGGTGTGCGACATTATCGTGCACTCGTTTAAAGATCTGCCGACGTTGCCGGAAGACGACATGATGGTCGCAGCCGTGCCGGAGCGCGTCGACCCGCGAGAGGCGCTGATTTCCCGCGATGCCACGCCGCTGATGGACCTGCCTGAGGGGGCTCGAGTGGGTACCTCCGCGCCGCGTCGTGTCTCTCAGCTGCGTGCGCTGCGCTCCGACCTGGAACTTGTACCACTGCGTGGAAACATCGAAACCCGCATGGGGCGCGTCTCTGAGGACTTGGACGCTGTCATTCTGGCTCGCGCCGGACTGGAGCGTACGGGGCGCCTCGGAGAGATTGCGGAATCCCTGGACGTGGATGTCCTCATGCCGGCCCCGGCCCAGGGCGCCCTGGCTCTGGAGTGCCGCACTGCTGACCGCGAAATTGTGGATATTCTGCGGAAGATTGACCACCCGGTGTCCCATGCCCGCGCTGTCGCTGAGCGCGCGGTACTCAGTGAGCTGGAAGCGGGCTGCACCGCCCCGGTTGCGGCCTACGCAACCGTGAGCGATAGCGGTGAACTCACCCTGCAGGCGGGGGTGTTCGCACTCGACGGTTCGCGCCAGTTGCTCGAGACCGCTACCGCAACCGTGGATAAGGCCGATGAGCTTGGCCGGAAGGTTGCGGCGGCCCTGCTTGAACGGGGTGCTCATGAGGTAATGGGCGATACCCTGCGGGAATCTCAAAAGTAGCCGGTTAGTTAATTTGGCTCAAACCCTTTATGCTAATAGGCCTGTATGCATGCCGTTGGGATAAGGGTTTCCTTCGTGTGCTCGCATGTGAGATTCAGGTATCTACCTGCCCCTCACATGTGTTGGCGCATGTCCGCTTTCTTCCTTAGTGACTCATCGGCACGAAAAGTGAACAACCAATAGAAAAGAAATCACTCCGCAACGATGAACACCTCCCTCCCCGCAGCAACGGGACGCATCCTGTTCGTCGGCGCTGGTCCTGGAAATCCCGACCTGCTGACGCTTCGCGCCCGTGAGATTCTCGCAGACACCGCTATCGCCTACGTCGACGCCGATGTCATGCCGGGGGTTCGAGAACTCGTCGCAACCGATGTGCCTGTTCCTCCTGAGCTGCTGAAGGAAGCCGAGGAAGAGTACGAGCGCATGTGCGCCGCAGCCAAGGCCAAGGGATCTCGTCGTAAGCCACCGCGTCCGGCACCGCCGACCGCCGCAGATTTGCGCGAGCCTATCGACGATCCCAAGAAGATGGCCGCCCTGCTCGTCGAAGAAGCAGCCAAAGGCAATGATGTAGTGCGTTTGGTGGCCGGAAATCCGCTGACCAACGATTCGCTGCTGGCCGAAATCAACGAGGTCTCGCACGCCGAGGTTGAGTTCCAGATCGTCCCTGGTATGTCCGTGCCCTCCACCGTCCCGGCATTTGCCGGTATCGCGTTGGGCTCGACGTACACGGAGACCGATCTCGGTCGCGCCGATGTGGACTGGGACGAGTTGGCGCAGGCACCGCAGCCGCTGGTGCTGCAGGCCGTGCAGGATGACCTGTCCGCCATTGCCTCCGAACTCGGTGAACGCGGTCTGCCGTCGGCGTTGCCGGTGTCGGTGACTGTCAACGGTACGACTCGTTTGCAGCGCACCTACGACGTCACGCTGGGCACCTTGGCGCAGCTTTCGGGTGACCTGACCGGTCCGCTGGTGGTTACGCTTGGCAAGGGTGTGGACAATCGCTCGAAGTACTCGTGGTGGGAAAACCGGGCCCTCTACGGATGGAAGGTGCTGGTCCCACGCGCCAAGGCGCAGGCAGGGCCGATGAGTGCTCGTCTCGTTGGGCACGGCGCCATCCCGATTGAGGTCCCGACCATCTCAATCGAGCCACCACGTAGCCCAGCGCAGATGGAACGCGCCATCAAGGGGCTTGTCGACGGCCGTTACCAGTGGGTTGTTTTCACTTCCGTCAACGCTGTCACCGCAGTGTGGGAGAAGTTCCAGGCATTCGGCTTGGACGCGCGCTCGTTCGCTGGAGTCCGCATCGCAGCCGTCGGGCATCGCACCGCTGCTGCCATCCGTGATCTCGGCATTACCCCGGAGCTGCTTCCGGACGACACTCGTCAGAACGCCGCGGGCATCGTCGACGTGTTCCCGGAGTACATCGAGGATCTCGATCCGGTCAACCGCGTATTGCTGCCACGCGCCGACATCGGCACCGACGTGCTTGTCGACGGTCTGATTGACCTGGGCTGGGAAGTCGATGATGTGGTCGCTTACCGTACCGTGCGGGCAGCGCCACCGAGTGCGGACATCCGCGACATGATTAAGTCCGGTGGCTTCGACGCAGTGTGCTTTACCTCGGGGTCGACGGTGAAGAACCTGGTCGGCATCGCGGGTAAGCCGCATGCTCGCACCATCATTGCCTGCATCGGGCCGATGGCCGCAGCCACGGCTCGCGAGTACGGTCTGCGTGTAGATGTCGTGCCGGAGCGGGCAAGCATCCCGGAGCTGGTGGACGCGCTGGCAGAGCATGTTGCGCAATTGCGGGCTGCAGGGCAACTGCCACCGCCGCGCAAAAAGCGTCGTCGTTCGCGTAAAACCAAGGCCTAAGCCAGGGCGAATCGGGGCGAGTTCGCGTTTTGATTAAGGTTGTCTTTATGACTACATCTGGAGCTTCTGAATCATCCCGCGAAATCGATCTCGAACAGTTTGGATTTCCTCTCCCGATTCGTCGCCCACGCAGGCTGCGCACCAACCCGGTGATGCGTGCGATGACGGCAGAGACGACACTGACTCCGAAGAATCTCATCCTTCCCATGTTTGTTGCAGATGGGATTGATGAGCCGAAGCCAATCAGCTCCCTGCCCGGGGTAGTGCAGCACACCGAAGACTCCCTGGTGGAAGCTGTGCGCGAGGCTGTTGAGGCAGGTATCTCGGCGGTTGACCTCTTCGGTGTCCCGCTCGATGCGGATAAGGACGGCGAGGGCTCTGAATCCTGGAATCCGGAGGGCGTTCTCAACCGCGCTCTGCGTCGTCTCCGCGACGAGTTCGGGAATGACATTCTGATCATGGCCGACACCTGTCTGGATGAGTTCACTGACCACGGCCACTGTGGCGTACTGGGCACGGATCGCTTCGGCAACACGGTCGTTGAGAATGACCGCACGCTGATTAACTACGTCAAGATGGCCGTTGCCCAAGCCGACGCCGGTGCACATATCGTGTCCCCGTCGGGCATGATGGACGGCCAGATTGCCGCTATTCGTGAGGGGCTGGACGCCGCTGGCCATGAGGATGTCTCCATCATGGCGTACTCGGCAAAGTACGCCTCCGCCTTCTACGGTCCATTCCGTGAAGCCGTGGGCAGCTCGCTACAGGGCGATCGCCGTACCTACCAGCAGGATCCTGCAAACCGTCGTGAGTCCCTGCTCGAAGTGCAGCTCGACGTTGACGAGGGTGCGGACATGGTGATGGTCAAGCCGGCCATGAGCTACCTGGACATCCTGCGCGAGGTCGCAGACATCTCGCCGGTGCCGGTTGCTGCCTACCAGGTCTCTGGTGAGTACGCGATGATTCACGCCGCTGCCGCCAACGGGTGGATTGACCTGGATGCTGCGATGATGGAAGCAGTGCTGAGCATTCGCCGTGCCGGTGCGGAGCAGATTTTGACCTACGCAGCGGTGGACTTGGCGAAGAAGCTGCGCGCCCAGTTCTAATTCGCTGAGGCGAACGTGCAGTAATAAACATCGAGAAGTGGACGGATGACTAAAGAAGAGAAGAAGCCCGCAATTCCCGAGCAGGTCGAGGGAGCTAGGCAGGCGTGGCGGGTTACGGCCGTGTTGCAGCTGCTCCTCGCTGCAGTAGCCACGGTGACCTACTGGCTGCATCCGGAAATGCTGATGAGCCCCTCAACCGCTAAGGAGAATTTCCCGGGTTTCAGCGAGGGCCAGATTGATGCCGCCATGAAGGCGAGTATCGTTATCGCGTTCTTTTTCGCAGTGGGGCTTTGCATCGCGTTCTTCGCCATCATCGAGCGAATGCGCAAGGGGAGCGAAGGTGCTCGCACCGTGCTGGTTATCGGCTCGCTTTACCTGGCACTGTCGGCGCTGATGTCCTTCTTCTCTTCTACGGCTTCAGAATCGGGAGTGCCATCATCCCTTGTTCTTATCAGCGGAATTGTGCGAATCGCCTCTGCCACTGCCGCGGTAGCTGGCCTGGTGCTCGCCGCCTCGAAGGAGTCCAAGGACTACTTCAATCATCAGCGCCCCTCGAAACCGTGGACTCCGTCCGCGCCGAAATCGCATCTGCCGGGAGCGTCGAAGCATGGCGCTGATACAAAGCAGCAACAGCAGCTGGACCAGTCACAGCCCAAGCAGCCCAAGCAGCCTGAGGAGTCCAAGCAATGATGTCCCTGCCGAGTCGGCCCTGGCAGTGGGTGCTCTTCGTCGCGCTCATCGCCCAGATTGTCCTGAGCTTGATACTGGTCACCGGAGATTACTCGCAGGCTCCCGCTGCCGTTGGCCGCGATATCTACATCGTCGCCGGTGTGACGCTGGTCTGCTCGCTCATTGGTAGCGGCTGCTTGCCGACGGCCACTGAGTTCAAACTCTCCCGGAACTGCCTGCTCATCATGGTGATTGTCACGGCTCTCGCCATGTTCTTTGCCATTATGGCCGGTGCGCTGACTGTATGGGTTATCGTGCCCAGCCTGGCGATGGCGTGTGGACTACTGTTGCTCTATCGTGAATTAGCGCTCACGCGCGCCAATCAGCCACAGGATTAGACGGAAAGTTTCAAAGGCCATGAGTGACACCGGTGAGTTTGATTTCTCTCTGGACAATCGCGTTGAACAGGCGATTGTGGATGCCAAGGTCGCTGCTCGTAAGGCATTGCCACGAAGCCGTCAGGACATCGACGAAGAAAGTGCCCATCAGCGGCTTGCACACCGCAGAGGCCAGTCCAACACAGCTTTCGCACTCATCCTGGAAAACTTGGAAAACGCCGAGAGCGCTGAGCGTGCTGAGCATGTTTTGGAATCCTTTCCAGATGTGACAGCCTCTGTGGTTTACAAGCCCGGACGCGCGTGGATTACAGCGCCCGATACCATCGATCCGAATCAGTTCATCGAAGCTCTCCGCGAAATCGGGGTCGAGTCGTACCTCACGCGCAGCACGCTTCGTCGTCGTGCAACTCGGCTGGATGTGTCACAACATCGCCGTCCCGCTGTTCCGGCTGCCGCTCAACAGAATGAGGAGGAGCGCATTCGCCGTCGTGAAGCGGCCTTGCGCCGAAGCGGCGGCGGTGCGGAGGTACTGTTCACGGCGCGTGAACTGGTGACCAAGCAGCGCTTTTGGGGCAGCCTGTTCCTATCGATTCCGGTGCTGGTGACGTCGTTGAACGTCAACTGGCAGTTCCCGGGCTGGCAGTGGATGTGCCTTGTGCTGACCACGATTGTGGTGTGGTGGGGTGGCTGGCCGTTCCACCGGGCAATGGCGGCGTCCCTGCGTCGGCGGATGTCGGCGCTGGATGGGGCGAGCTCCATTGCCATTCTGCTGGCGTGGCTGTGGTCGCTGGCGCAGCTTATCTTTGGTCCCGCGGGACAGATTGGATATACCACTGCGCCCACGTGGTTTGCTTTCAACTACCGGGAAAGCGCCTCGGCAGAGGTGTTTTTCGACGTTGCTTGCGGCCTGACCGTGCTGTTGCTAACAGGCCGTATGTTTACGCGCTACAACAAGGTGCGTACTGGACAGATTTTGCGCAACCTGCGCATTCCAGCTGAGCGAAATGTGACGGTCGTGCGCAAGAGCGCCAAATCCGCGGAGCCGAAACGAGTGGAGGTAACGGTCGCCGAGCTCAATATCGGTGATGACATCGTGGTTCCACCGCACTCGGTGATTCCGGTCGATGGCTCAGTCATCGGTGGTGCGTCCACGATGGATGCACAGCTACTCGGTATTGGCGTTGAACCGCAGAAGGTCAAGGTCAACTCCAAGGTTTGGGCCGGCGCAATCAACCTGGATTCGGAGCTCAAGGTGCGCGTGGAGCGCACCGGTTTCAAGACCCGGGCGTCATCGATAGCGCGCTGGCTGCGTCAAGCGGTTCGAGAAGAAACGGTGATGCACCAGACCGCAGTGCACTCGGCATCAGAGCTGGTGCCGTGGACGCTGTCATTGGCAGGCGTGGCATTTTGCGGCTGGTGGCTGGCGACGGGCACGATGAGCGGTGCCCTCGCGGTGGCGCTGGCCATACTCTCGGGCATCGCGCCGGTGGCATTGGCAATGTCTACGTCGACCGTGCAGCGCATCGGGATTCTGGCCGGTGCTAGTAACGGAATTTTGATTCGTGGCAATGAGACTTTCCGGAAGTTGGCTACCGCCAATGTGGTGATTTTTAACCGAGTTGGAACCCTGACCGAGGGTGACACCCACGTGCTCGGTGTCGCCGCAGAGCGCAATGAAAATCCGGATTTGGTTCTGCGTGTGGCGGGCGCTCTCATGATGGAGAGCAACCACCCGGCATCGGCGGCCATCGTGCGCGCGTGCCGTGCATCCCGCGACGCCGGTTCCGGCGGTGGCGAGGTGCCGCACTGGATTGAGACCGTGCATGTCGCAATTGCGGAAGACGGTGCGTTCGTTGGCCAGGTAGAGATTCCGGTGAAGGACTCCGACGACAAGTTGGAGATGCGCTTTGTTGAGGGGCGTGTTTGGCGTCCACGTGATCTCACTGCACTCAGCGAGAAAATGGCCGTGGCTGCGCTCAGTGGCGGTACACCGATGGTGGTGTCGTGGCGTGGCAAGGTCCGTGGTGTTATCACCATTGGTGAGGACATTAAGCCCGATGCGGTCGAGAGCATTGACCAGCTGGAGGATATGGGCGTGGACACCATGATGATCACGCGAGATCCGTACCCAGTAGCTCGTCGTTTCGCTGACCGGCTGAATATCTCGCGAGTATTCGCGGGCATCATTGCCTCCCGCAAGGCCATTGCGGTGCGTTCGGTCCACAGTGACGGTGAGACAGTCGTGATGGTTGGCGACAAGGACATCCGGGACTCTCTGCGTGCCGCTGATGTGGGTGTTTTGATGGACAACACCGAAGGCAACCAGAATCTTGATGTCGATTACGCCGATGTCGTGGCACTGCGCAACAACGTGTTGTCGATTCCGGAGGCCATTGAAATCGCACGTGCTGTGGTGCGGATGATGGACTCCAACATCTACTTTGCGTGGTTCTACAACGTTGCAGTCATCCTGCTGGGTATGACCGGTATGATTCACCCGCTCCTGGCATCGCTATTGATGATTTTCTCCAGCTTGTGGATCGACTGGCGTTCCCGTCGAGTGTCGTCCCGCAGGAAGCATCTATTCAGGGTGAAGCTGGGACGTTGGTAGGGCAGGGTAGCCCTTAATCCGAGTGGCCGTCTACGATGGTCACCGTGACTCAAGACATTAATGCTCCTCATGTCCCAGAAAACGTTGAGCTCACCGAGCGTTCGGCAGAGTTCTTTACGCAGGCTCAGGCAGTGACGCCGGGTGGCGTGAACTCGCCGGTCCGCGCCTTCGGTTCCGTCGGTGGCACCCCACGTTTCATTGACCACGCCGCGGGCTCTCGTCTCGTGGATGTTGATGGCAACGAATATGTGGACTTGGTCTGCTCGTGGGGTCCAATGATTCTGGGCCACGCCCACCCGGCAGTGGTGGAGGCCGTTCAGAGTGCCGCCACTCGCGGGTTGTCTTTCGGCGCTCCGACGACGGCTGAGACCGATCTGGCTCGTCACATCGTTGAGCGTACGTCGGTAGATGAGGTGCGTCTGGTCAACTCCGGCACTGAGGCCACCATGTCCGCAGTTCGCCTGGCTCGCGGTTTCACTGGCCGTTCCAAGATCATCAAGTTCGCCGGCTGCTACCACGGTCACGTGGACGCGCTGCTGGCATCGGCCGGTTCTGGTGTCGCTACTTTCGGTCTGCCGGATTCGCCGGGTGTCACCGGTGCATCGGCTGCCGACACCATTGTTGTTCCTTACAACGACATTGAGGCGGTCAAGGCCGCATTTGCTGAGAACCCGGGCGAGATTGCCTGTGTCATCACTGAGGCGGCAGCGGGCAACATGGGTACCGTCACACCGCAGGACAACTTCAACGCGAAGCTGAAGGAAGTCTGCCACGCAGACGGCGCTCTGCTGATCCTCGATGAGGTTATGACTGGCTTCCGCGCTTCCTACAACGGCTGGTACGGCATTGATGGTGTGGCCGGTGACCTGACCACCTTCGGCAAGGTCGTCTCCGGTGGTTTGCCGGCCGCTGCCTTCGGCGGTCGCCGCGACATCATGGAGTACCTGGCTCCGAACGGTCCGGTGTACCAGGCAGGCACACTCTCCGGTAACCCGGTCGCTATGGCAGCTGGCCTGGCCAACCTGGAAAACGCCACGAGGGATGTCTATGACACCGTTGCGGCCAACGCAGATCGCCTGGCCACGATTCTGTCCGATGCCCTGACCAAGCAGGGCGTGGCCCACCACATTCAGCGTGCGGGCACGATGCTATCGCCGCGCTTCGCCGAGGGTGAGGGGCACAACTTTGAGCAGATGCAGGCAGCGGATACTTTCCGCTACCCGGCCTTCTTCCACGCACTGCTGGCCAATGGTGTCTACCCGCCGGCTTCTTGCTACGAGACCTGGTTCGTCTCCGCCGCACTCACCGACGCCGACTTCGAAATCATCGAGCGTGCAGCAGCCCGCGCGGCCGAGGCGGCGGCAGCCGCCAAGCCGGAGTAGGTGACACGTGTCGAACAAGACCGATTCGCAGGCCGAGCAGCAGGCAGCACCGCAAGCCACACCGCAGGCAGCACCGCAGGCCGCGCAGCCGGTACAGCCGGAGAATCAGGCAGTTAAGCGTGCGACAAAGCACGCCAAGACCACGGTTGTGCATCTCGTCCGCCACGGCGAGGTTTATAACCCGGATAAGATTCTCTACGGACGTCTGCCCGGCTGGCACCTGTCAGAGCGTGGTCAGCGCCAGGCAGCGGCCACGGCCTCGTCCTTCGAAGGCCACGACATCCGCTACTTCGCCTGCTCTCCACTGCAGCGCACGCAGGAAACATCACGGCCATTCACCGAGGTAATCGGCACGAAGCCAATCCTGGATGAAGATTTGCTAGAGGCGGGTAACTCCTTTGAGGGGTTGCACATCAAGGGCATTGACTCCGCACTGTGGAATCCGAAGTACTGGCCACGGCTGCGTCGTCCGAGCGTGCCCAGCTGGGGCGAGCCCTACGAGGAGATTGCGGACCGCATGTTCCATGCCATCGAGCGAGCCCGCGAGGCCGCCGAGGGAGCGGAAGCGGTGCTGGTGACCCACCAGCTGTGCATCATTGCCGCTCAGCGTCGTGCGCGGTACTTGAAGCTCGCGCACAACCCGGCAAACAGGCAGTGTGATCTGGCGAGCGTGACCTCCTTAATCTTCGTCGGAGACACCATTGTCGACGTGCGCTACAGTGAGCCGGCAAGTCACCTGTAAGGTGAATAAATAGTTTTGTTGAAGTTTCACTGACCCCGGAAGGTGGCACCCAGGTGGCCAAGGTCTCATCGTCCCGAATTGCAGCAACGCTGGTGGCAGCAACTCTGTCTCTGTCGCTCGCGGCATGTAACCCCGGAGAGTCGGTGGGACACGACGCCGTCGCCGTTGGCGGTCAGTTCGAGTTTGTTTCTCCGGGTGGTCAGCAAATCATTGACTCCGCACCAGAGGAGCGCAAGCCGGTCGGCAATGTCTTCGGTCCTTCTCTCGAGGACGATGACAAGGAAATCTCTCTTGATGACTTCAAAGACCAGATTGTGGTTCTGAACGCCTGGGGCCAGTGGTGCGCACCGTGCCGCTCCGAGTCTGATGACCTGCAGTACGTTCAGGAACAGATGGAAGAGCAGGGAATCGGCACCGTCCTCGGCATTAACGTCCGCGACAACGTCCGCCAAGCTCCAATCGACTTTGTGAAGGACAACGGCATCACCTACCCGTCGATCTATGACCCGGCTTTCGTCAACGCCGGTGCACTCGGCGGCATCCCGGCGTCGGTGATTCCGACGACCATCATCCTGGACAAGCAGCACCGCCCGGCGAAGGTATTCCTCCGCGAGGTCGATCACACGATGCTGATGAAGGCTGTCGATGAAGTGAAGGCGGAGGGCTAGGCCCCGGCATGGGAACTTTTGCCATGAACACGATCTATTTTGCCGATGGCATCGGCCAGCAGTTCGCCGACGTCGCCACCGGCGGTCCCATTGTGTTGGGGCTGCTCGCCGCTGCACTGGCCGGTCTCGTCTCCTTCGCTAGCCCGTGCGTTATCCCGCTTGTGCCAGGTTATGTCTCCTATCTCACCGGTATTTCCGGAGCATCGGGGGCGCAGGGCAACGGCGTGACGACGGGAGTTGCGGACGCAACCTCCGTCGATAAGCATGACGGCGATGGAGGTCGTGGCCAGCGTTCCTCAACAGCCCGCGTCGGCCTGGCCGCGTTGCTGTTCGTGTTGGGCTTTACTGTCATTTTCGTGCTGGGGTCGGCCTCGATTTTCGGGCTCGTGTCCACGTTGCGTCTGCAGGCGCGCACGCTGACGATTGTCGGTGGCGTGGTGACCATCGTGATGGGGCTTGCCTTCATGGGCATGGTGCCAGCGCTGCAGAAAGACACCCGCATGGCGCCGAAGCGCTGGACCACCTGGCTGGGAGCGCCACTGCTCGGCGCGGTGTTCGCGCTGGGGTGGACGCCGTGTCTGGGCCCGACGCTGACTGCAATTATTTCGGTGTCCGCAGGTACACAGGGCATGACTGCGGCCAGGGGAGTGGCGCTGATTATCGCTTACTGCCTGGGGCTGGGGCTGCCGTTCATTTTGGTGGCGCTGGGGTCGGCACGTGCGATGCGGGGAGTGGACTTCCTGCGTAAGCACTCGCGAACCATTCAGCTCATCGGTGGTGTGGCGCTGGTGCTGGTCGGAATTGCCCTGGTCACGGGACTGTGGGATGTTTTTGTTGCCTGGGTTCAGGCCGCTTTTATTACTGATACGGTAACGCCAATTTAGTGAAAGATTTCTTCGATGTCGGTGAATTGGAATAAGGTACGACAGCCCTTCCAGCAGGTCTGGAACTGGTTGACCAGCATGCGCACGGCGCTGATTCTGCTGTTCATTCTCGCTTTCGCAGCGGTTCCGGGTGCCCTGTTGCCGCAGCGCTCGCTGAATAAGGACAAGGTCGACCAGTATCTTGCCGCCAACGGCAAGACCGCCGAGATCATGGATAAGCTGCAGCTTTTCGATGTCTTCTCGTCCGTCTGGTTCGTCGCCATCGTGGCATTGCTACTGATTTCCCTGGTCGGCTGCATTATTCCGCGCACCATCGACCACTACAAGGCCATGAAAACGCCGCCGGCTAGGGCGCCGAAACGGTTGGCGCGTCTTCCGCTTCACGACGAAGCCGTCGTCGATGCCCCCGCGGACGAAGTTTCTAAGCGGGTGCGTGAGCGCCTGAACAAGTGGGCATTGACCGAAACCCCAGCAGATGAAGACCGCGCCGGGGCACGCTCCTTTTCTGCAGAGAAGGGCTACCTGCGCGAGTTCGGCAACCTGGTATTCCACCTGGGCATTGCGCTGCTGATTATCATCGTCGGCTTGGGCCGCATGATTTATTACGAGGGCCAGGTCATTTTGCTGACCAACACCGGCACCGAAATTTCTGATGACAACGTCAACAGCGCGGTGGGCGTTCCGTTCTGTAACACCGCAGCGGCAAACTATGACTCGCTGCGCTCGGGCAACACCTTCGACGGTACGACTCTGAACCCGTTCTGTATTCAGGTGGAGGACTTTGCCGCCGATTACCTGCCGAACGGCCAGGCCAAGATGTTCACCTCGCACATCCGATTCGCAGAAGAAGAGGATATGCGTAAGCCTGTCGATGAGTGGGAGAAGACCACGCTGCAGGTCAACCACCCTCTGCGCATCGCCGGTGACCGCGTCTACCTGCAGGGGCACGGCTTTGCCCCGGCCTTTAAGGTGACCTGGCCGAATGGTGAGTCGCGTACGTCGATTGTCCAGTTCCGCCCGGATGACCCGACCTTCTTCCTGTCCTCTGGGGCGCTGCGCTTCGACCCACCAGCGGGCATGTACCCGGACTTGTTCGAGCGCCGCCAGAACCAGATTGCAATCGAGGGCCTGTTCGCTCCGACCGCGGAGTTTACTGGTGAAGAGGGTGCTCTGCTGCAGTCCTCCTACCCGGCTATGCAAGACCCGGCGGTGGCTGTCGATATCTACCGTGGCGACGCGGGCCTGGACACTGGTCGCTCGCAGGGGCTGTTCTCCCTCGACCGCGACCTGATGCACTCGGGTCAGCTGGCTAAGGAAGCCCGTGTCAACCTCAAACAGGGCGAATCCACCGAACTTGCCGACGGCACCAAGATTGAATTCCTCGGTGCGAAGGAATTCGTCAACTTGCAGGTTTCGCACGATCCCACGCAGTTCTGGGTGCTGGTGGCAACTGTGGCCGCACTGGCGGGCATGGTGATGTCGCTGGGTATTAAACGCCGGCGTGTTTGGGTGCGCATGTTCCCGCTGGAAGATGGCCGCACTCGCGTTGAGTTCGGTGGCCTTGCCCGCACCGACAAGGCGGGTTGGGGCGAGGAGTTCCAGTACATTGTCGATGACATTCTGGAACGCGACAGCGATAACGAGGGCGCTGTTGACATCGACAGTGATGGCGCCGACAGCGATGGCAAGAAGGCCAAAACTAACTGACCGCCAAGTGTGATCCACGCACTGCAACCAACGCTGTCCCAATCCACAGACCGCAACCCACGCGCTGCAATTCACGCACTGGCGGGGTGCACGCGCGGGGGCGAAAATTTCGCCTCCGCGCAACTTTTTTACGTCCCTCGTGTCCGCCCCCTTTTGCTTAGTCCCGCTTTAGTACTAGGGTTTGAAGAAGTATTCCGCTAATTCCACATTTTTGGAGCCAAGTACATGCTCGTCAATAAGACACTGGCGCAGTTTTCGGACTGGTCGTACTTCACGGCCTTCGCCTTTTATCTTGTGGCCTTTGTTGTATCCATTGCCTACTACAGCCGTCGTATCGCGACCGCTGAAGCTAAGAGCCAGGTTGCGGAGCGCGAGCTGGTAGCCGCCGGTGCTGGTGATGGAGCTACTACCGCTAGTGTCGCTGACTCGGGGGAGTCGGAGACGAAGGCGTCGGCAAGCGAGCCTAGGAACCAAGCGCTGACGAACCGACTCGGCGTTGTGACGGAAATGCTGATTTACGTCGGTGTAGCCGTGCACTTTGCATCGGTGCTATTGCGTGGCCTGGCCGTGCAGCGTTTCCCGTGGGGCAACCTCTACGAGTACGTATCAGTTTCAATCCTCTTTGCTATGGCAATTGCAGCTGGCGTACTGCATCGTGAGGCCATGCGCGTGTTCTGGCCGTGGATGCTGGCACCGATTCTGGCGCTGATGTTCTACGGGGGTAAGAACCTATATGTTGAGGCTGCTCCAGTGGTGCCGGCACTGCAGTCGATTTGGATTCCGATTCACGTCTCGATTATTTCTATCGGCTGCAGTATTGCACTGATTTCCGGTGTCGCGTCGATTCTCTTCATGCTGCGGATGTACAACCGCAAGGACAACGAAAAGGGTTTCCTGGGCAAGCTGGTCGCGCCGCTGCCGGACGCGCAGAAGTTGGATGCAATTGCTTACCGCACCGCTATTTGGTCTTTCCCGTTGTTCGGTCTGGGCATTGTGCTGGGCGCTATTTGGGCGGAGTCCGCATGGGGCCGCTACTGGGGCTGGGATCCGAAGGAGACCACGGCTCTGATTACCTGGATTATCTACGCTCTGTACCTGCACGCTCGCGCGACCTCGGGTTGGCGTAATACCAAAGCCGCGTGGATTAATATCTTCGGTTTCGCGACCATGGTGTTCAACCTCTTCTTCATCAATATGGTGGTTTCGGGTCTGCACTCGTACGCTGGCCTGAACTAAGCTTTCATACTTGTACAAGCCGGTATCGCCGGGTGAACTAGAATCGCTTCCATGCGTGTTCTCGTCACCGGTGGTGCCGGCTTTATTGGTTCCAACTTTGTCCTCCGTACTCTGGCCACGCGGCCGGATGTGAATGTCACGGTGCTGGACGCTTTCACCTATGCCGCGAACCCTGCGAGCTTGGAAGGCGCGGACTGTGAAATCATCCGCGGCGATGTTCGTGACGCGGAGCTGATCGATCGCCTCGTGCCCCGCTTCGACGCCGTCGTCCACTTCGCCGCCGAGAGCCATAACGACAACTCGCTAGTGGATGCCGATCCCTTCGTCACCACCAACGTCATGGGCACTGTGAATCTGGCGAAGGCCTGCGCCACCCACGATGTTCGCCTCCACCACATCTCCACAGACGAGGTCTTTGGCGATCTCGCTCTCGACGACCCAGCACGTTTTACGACGGCCACCTCGTACAAACCCTCCAGCCCCTATTCGGCCTCCAAGGCGTCTGCGGACCACTTTGTCCGGGCTTGGGTGCGTAGCTTTGGACTGGCTGCGACTATTAGTAACTGCTCGAATAATTACGGCCCGCGGCAGCATCCGGAGAAACTGATTCCTCGGCAGATTTGTGGTCTGCTGCGCGGTCGTAGCCCTCGCGTGTACGGCACCGGCGAGAATATTCGGGACTGGATTCACGTCGATGACCACAACGATGCGGTCTGGACAATCCTGGATTTCGGCGAGGTGGGGGAGACCTACCTCATCGGTGCCGATGGTGAGCGTTCCAACCTCGACGTGGTCGGAGACATCCTGGAGGGATTCGGGCGTGAGCGATCCGATTTCGTTCATGTCACTGACCGCCCGGGGCATGACCGTCGTTATGCGATTGATCCTGCATCCATCCGCAGCCTTGGCTGGCAGCCGCGCTACCAAGACTTTTCCGCAGGCCTCGCCGAGACCATCGACTGGTATCGCGCCAACGAGTCCTGGTGGGCTGTGGCCTATGATGCCGCTGAGGCTGGCTACGCTGAGCGCGAGCAGGAGTTGTAGTTCTGATTGGGCTGGTTTGGGTTGGGTGGGTTGGTTTGGGTTGGTTGGGCTCTGCCTAGCCAGCACCCCGGTTACTTGGTGCACCCCGGTTACTTGGTACGCCCCATGCGTCACTTCAGCCACGCCTGCAATATAGTTCCCATGCGCACCAGGTAAAGGGCTCAAAACAGGCCCAAAATACCCAGACTCGCATGTTTGGTGGCATTTTCGGGCTTTTGGGTGAATCTGACCTGGGAGTTTCTAATCTGAAGCCCACCAAACATGCGAGTCTGCGTCAAAACACCCCTTGTGAATGGCGTTAAACGTTGTTTTCGTATTCAGGATTAACAAATAAGCCTCAAATTCGGGCCATTTTCCCTAAGGTCTCGATTTGTGTGGGCTTCAGATTAGAAACTCCCAGGTCAAGAAGTGTGGATTCACTTAAAAGGGCACACAAATCGAGGCCTTAGGGCAACAACTCCCGCATGAATGCCGTTAAGCGCTAATTTCGGCTCGGCGACTACTCAGCTCACACCCAACCCACCACCAGCCCGAACCCGTCCCTCGCGTCTACACTTGTTATCCATGAGCCCTGAGAGCACATTCCAGCCCACTTCCATCGACGGCGTTTTCACCTTCGAGCCGGTCATCCACGGCGACAGCCGCGGTAGTTTCCACGAGTGGTATCGCCTCGACGCATTCGCCGAGGCCACGGGCTACCCGTTCTTTCCGGAGCAGGCCAACATGAGTGTCTCCGCGGCGGGCGTTGTCCGTGGCCTTCACTTCGCCGACGTCAGCACCGCGCCAGATGGTCATCCCGGCCAGGCGAAGCTGGTCACCTGTCCCGCGGGCCATATCCTCGACATTGCGGTTGACCTGCGTCGCGGCTCGGATACCTTCGGCAAGGTTGAGGTCTTCGAGCTCGACAGCAAGACCCGCCGAGTGGTCTATCTGCCCAACGGCATCGGACATGGTTTCGTCTCGCTTGCCGACGACTCCGTGCTCACCTACCTCACTTCCACCGGCTACAATCCGGAGGCTGAACGCGCTGTTAGCATCCAGGACCCGACGCTGGGAATCGACTTGGCCGCGTTGCTGGCCAAGGGTGGTCTCACCGAAGCGGACATGATTCTCTCCGAGCGCGATCAGAAGGCCCCGACGATCGAGCAGTTCGAGGCCGAAGGCAATAAGCTCCCCAGTGAGTTTGACTGCAAGGACCTCGAAAACATGGCTCGCGACGAGTGGGCAATCGCCAACGAAGCGGCCGGGCAGTAAGGCAGAAAGGCGCGAGCACTATGAAGGGCATCATCCTCGCAGGTGGCACGGGCTCTCGGCTGTTTCCAATCACGCTTGGTGTCAGCAAGCAGCTGGTTCCCGTCTATGACAAGCCCATGATCTACTACCCGCTGAGCACGCTGATGCTCGCGGGAATCAGGGACATCCTCGTCATCACCACGCCACATGATGCCCCGCAGTTTGAGCGCCTACTTGACGACGGCTCGCAGTGGGGTCTCAATCTCACCTTTGCCACCCAAGACGAGCCCCGTGGTCTCGCGGAAGCATTCATCATCGGTGCTGACCACATCGGCGATGACTCCGTTGCGCTCATCCTCGGCGACAACATCTTCTACGGCGCCGGCCTGGGCACACAGCTGCGCCGCTTCCATGACGTCGATGGCGGAGCAATCTTCGCCTACTGGGTCGCAGATCCCACCGCTTACGGAGTCGTGGACTTCGACCAAAGCGGCAAGGCCGTGGCGATTCAGGAGAAGCCGAAGAAACCACGCAGCCACTTCGCGGTGCCTGGATTGTACTTTTATGACGCCGATGTTGTTGAAATAGCTCGCTCGCTGCAACCGTCGTCACGCGGCGAATTGGAAATCACGGATGTTAACCGCGCCTACTTGGAGCGTGGAAAACTGCAGGTAGAGGTGCTGCCGCGCGGCACGGCGTGGCTGGATACGGGCACGGTGGACAATCTGATGGCAGCGGGCGATTTCGTGCGCACGATTGAGCAGCGCCAGGGTTTAAAGATTGGTTCGCCGGAAGAGGTGGCGTGGCGCATGGGATTCATCGACGATGCAGCGCTTAGCGCGCGTGCCGACGCACTCAGCGCCAGCGGCTACGGGGAGTACCTGCAGCAGTTGTTGCTGCGAGGCAAAGACGTTTAGTCGGTTTCGCCGGGATTGTCTGGGCTATCGGGCCTATTTGGTTTATCTCCCTGGTTATCCCGGTCACGAGTCTCGCGTTCGCGCCGTTCCTGTAGCTCCTGCTCACGCTTGCGGCGATCGAATTCGGCCTTCTTGAGCTTCCAGAGGAACTCCGGATCATCGTCGGGAGCAAGCGGGCGGGGCTCCGGTTGCGGAGCAGAAATACGACGCATGCCGTTGCCACGACTGCCAGGGCCAAATGCCTTCCACAGCATGACTACGACAAGGATGATGAACAGCAGCAGAATGAGCCGACCCATGTAATAGCTAACCTCCTGGATTTACCGACTAGAATACGCAACGAGTCCCGTAGTGCCCACGAGGGGTATCGCAACGCAAGGCGGTACGGCGTACAGAGTTCGTTAGGGTACAAAGGAACGTTGGACACGAACGGCCATGGGGCGCTAACAACGTCGGGCGCAGCACAGGCGTAATACGTAGAGGTGAGGGTGTAATGACCAATCCAGCAGAGCAGGACAAGTTGGCTTCTGACGCTCAGACGCCAGTAGCTCCGGTGACCAAGAATGCTGGTCGCGGCAATGCCATGAAGGGACTGTTCTGGTACGGCCTTGCGCGTCTGCTGCTGTTCCTGGTGCTGTTCTTCATCCTGCTCGCGATTATCTACCTTGTTGGCGTGCGGATTCCGGCCGCAATTACGGCTGTGTTTGCACTAATTATTGCGATGCCACTGTCGGTGTTTGTGTTCCCGAAGCTGCGCGTTCAGGCCAATGAGTCGGTTGCCGTGTGGTCGGAGAACCGCCGTGCGCACAAAGAATACATTGCGCAGCAGATTAAGGACCGCGAGGAAAATTAGCGCTCCGCTCTAGCTTCTTTTCTGAACTTTCTCCAGCACCCGCTCGATTGCCTGGTTCACCACATCCGGAGCCTCCAGCGGCAACATGTGGCCGGCCCCGTCGACTTCAACTAGCTCGGCGTCCGGCCACTTTTCCATAATTAGGTCTGCTTGCTTGCGGGGAGTGACATCGTCCTTCGTGCCCACCAGTACCGCTCCCGGCAGACCCTCTAAGTGAGGTCCGGCCGCGAACTCGTCATGGTCCTGCAGGTCGTCGAGGTATCCCACGAAAGTTTCCAGCGGTGTTTCATTAATCATGGCCGCGTGGAACTCGATGATCTCGTAGTCCGTGCGCCGGGCGAACACCGCAACTGCCAACGACGGCGCCATCAGTGACGCGATTGCCTCGCGGAACTTGCGGATCTCCTTCGGCGAGGACTCAATCGCATTGCGCGCCGCATCCGCCACCGGGGACGCGAGAATCTGCGGTACCCCCTGGGCGGCAAGCTTGTCGATAGACGTGGAAATCAGCACTACGCCTGCGATCCGACGGCGAATACTTTCCTCGGCAGCGCGCACCATGTGCAGTGCGATCAAACCGCCCAGTGAATGCCCAACCACGATGAGTTTTCCGGTCCCGGCGCGCTCTGCAATCACGGCCAGCGCATCGGTCGCAGCACCTTCGACCATGCAGAGTGAAGCCGGAACCGCGCCGGTCTGGCCGTGGCCGCGTAGATCCATGGTGAGCAGGCGTGCTTCCGGGTGTGACTTCCGCAGTGCGTTGAACTGTCGGTACCAGGACTCGCCAGCCAGGGTGAAGCCGTGGATAAAGACGATGGTCACAGGTTCTTTGGCGGGCTCGCCTGGTTCAACCTCGTACCAGTGCACCGGAATATCGGTGGTGACAGCATCCGGTTTGTCGCTGGCCTTTCGCTCGTCATCCTTGGCCGCAATGTCGGCTGTGACCGGTGTGGTCTTGATATGTACTACGCCGGTGGCCGTAAGATCAGTCAGGCCTGGTTCACGGGTCTGTGAATGCAGCGCGCCGTGCTCCAGTGCCAGTCGCCGACGCCCCGAACTGGTCAAACGCAGAGCAGCGCTGCGGACGAAAGCTGGAGCCTTGGCTGCTGTGTCACCTACTCGGGTTGCGGCCTTCTGGACGTCGTCAAGCGTCTTGTGCGTCAGTGCGCGGAAGTCCATCGGTACCCCTTAGCTGAGTGCGAGTGCGAGTGCCGTGATGACGGACCAGGCAAGCATCATCTTGCCGGTAAGCCCCAGTACCGGGATGAGCTCCTTGCCCTTCTTATGCATGCGGATTGGCTCGGAGGCCCTCACCCACAGCGGCACGATGAGCAGACCCACCAGCGCCCATGGGTGCCAGAAAGCGATAAAGATACTGGCCAGGGCAGGCATGATGGAGAGAATCTGCCAGACGATGCGGGTGCGGAAGTCGCCCAGGCGAACTGCCAGGGTGATCTTGCCGGTGGCAGCGTCGGTGGGAATATCGCGCAAGTTGTTCGCCAGGTTTACGGCAGAGGACACCGAACCGATACCGATTGCGCAGGCCAGGCCGACCCAGGACAGGGAGCCGGTCTGGGTGAACTCCGTACCGAGCACCGCGACGAGACCGAAGAAGACGAAGACCGAGACCTCGCCAAGGCCGCGGTATCCGTAGGGATTCTTGCCGCCGGTGTAGAACCACGCCGCCGCAATGCACAGCGCGCCGACCAGAATGAGCCACCACGCGCTCATCAGAGACAGCGCTACACCGGCAAGACCCGCGACACCAAAGGCGCCGAACGCCGCGTACTTCACAACCTTCGGCTCCACCAGCCCAGAACCAGTCAGGCGCAGCGGGCCCGAGCGGTCATCGTCAGTACCGCGGATGCCATCGGAGTAGTCGTTGGCGAAGTTCACGCCCACAATCAGCGCCCACGCGACAACCAGCGCGAGCACCGCACGTCCCCAGATAATCGGCGCGTGCGTCGATGCCGCTCCGACACCGACGATGACCGGCGCAAACGCATTCGCCCAGGTATGGGGGCGCGCGCCTTCCAGCCAATCGCTTAACGACGCCGTTGCAGGACTCTTTGGTGCTTCAGACATGAATTAATAATAGGACGTGACACCAAATGCCTTGAACTAATGCGGGTTCGAGTGGCTTAAAGGCTGGAGGACACAAGTCCAAAGGCTAAAAGAGCGCCGCGACTTTCTTCCGGTCGACCTTGCCCGGCCCAATTAGCGGTAGGGCCTCCACGCGACGCAGGTCCTTGGGAATCATCCAGTGATTGATTCGCCCGGCGTCTTCAGCATCGCCG
>NZ_KV836272.1:1057514-1062133 GCF_001838295.1 Corynebacterium sp. HMSC074C04 | reverse complement strand
CGCTGCGACAATGGCGTGGCCGAGCCGTGGGTGTGGCACGCCCACCACACAAGCTCCCGTAACTCCATCGATGGCGAGCAGTTCACGCTCGAGGACTTCGGGGTGCAGTTTCAGCCCGCCGGAGTCGATGATGGTGTCCAGACGTCCCGTGATGACGAGCCGGCCATCGCGGATCTCGCCCGCATCGGAGGTGGCGAACCAACCTGGTTTATGGAAATCCTCGTGACCGGGCGCATTGCGGTAACCGTGTGCAATCATCGGCCCGCCCAGCCAGACGCGACCATTTTCGATGGCGACCTGTGCGCCCTCAATAGGCTGCCCGTCATAGACGCAGCCGCCGGCTGTCTCGGAGGAGCCATAGGTGGTCACGACGTTAATGCCGAGCTCTTCCGCACGTGCTGCCACCTGCGGGTTCAAGGCCGCGCCGCCGACGAGGATGGCGTCGAAGAGGCGCAGGGCTGCCACGCCAAAGGGTTCTTCCATGGCCTTCGCCAGCTGCATGGGAGCTAGCGAAGTGTAGGCGCGGTCGCCGGCACCGGCACCAGTGAGGGCCTCGGCACCGTCAGCGAATGCGGCTACATCAAAACCATCGGTCACATCCACACACACCGGATCCGTGCCCGCGAGCAGCGAACGGATGAGAACCTGCAGGCCAGCGATATGGTAGGCCGGCATCGCCAGCAGCCACTGTCCTTCACCACCGAGCCACTGATGTGTAGCGGTAGCAGAGGAGACCAAGTTATCCACCGTCAGCTGTGCACCCTTCGGTGTGCCGGTGGAACCGGAGGTGCCGACAACAAGTGCGATGGACTCATCAATTGGCTCACCTGCGCGTTGCGAGTTCCGCAAGATTGAGGCTCGCGTGCCGTCGTGAAGCGGAACGGGGAGCAAAGAGACCTCGCCGTCCAGCGCGGCACGGAGGTCGGGCAGGATATCGGTCGAGTCGTGGGGATTGACGGAAAGCAGGCTGAGCGTACGCACAATCCAAACCATAGCCCGTGTTGTGCCGTAGTTTCTGGTGACGAGGCGTGTGAAACGTGAGTGTGGCGGTGGTGACGGGCGGAACAATCGTCGCCGCGGACGCGTTGCGCAGAGCATAGGAAGTCATAGATAGAAAGGCATCGAAGATGGGTTGGTTTTTTGGTAGGTCGGCGGAGCTTGTGCCGGAAGGTGAGGCGCTAAAGGGCGGCTCGCACCCGGTGCTGGAGAATCCGAAGCCGCATGCGGTGCTCGGCACGCCTATTACCGGCCCATGGGAGGATGGCCAGGAGGTTGTCTACATCGGTATCGGCTGCTACTGGGGTGCTGAGAAGCTGTTTTGGGAAACCCCGGGCGTGCTCAGTACGTCGGTCGGGTTCGCCGGTGGCGTGACGCCAAATCCCACTTACCGAGAGTCCTGCACCGGTCGGACCAACCACACTGAGATTGTGGAGGTTGTCTACGACCCGGAGCAGATTAGCTTCGACCAGCTGATCGCGAAGGCCTTCGAGGCCCACGATCCCACTCAGGGCTACCGTCAGGGTAATGATGTCGGCACGCAGTACCGTTCCGCGATTTACACGACGACGCCCGAGCAGGCGCGCCGGGCGCAGGAAATCTCCGATGCGTACGCGCCGAAGCTTGCCGATGCTGGCCTGGGGCCCATTACCACGGAGATTAAGCCACTCGCGGAGACTCCGGCAGGGGAGTACTACCGAGCCGAGGACGAGCACCAGCAGTACTTGTTTAAGAATCCGAACGGCTACTGCCCGGTGCATTCAACCGGCGTGGCCTGCGGGATTTAAAGGCGAAATTTCGTAGAACGCTTAATCGCGATTAGTAAAACTCACTGAGAAAAGTAAGGTGGTTATATCAATCAGATAGTTGAATAGGAGTGAACCCTTGTGGTGAAGCAAGTACTGCGCGTTGCATTTGCTTTTGTCGGCGTAGTCGTCGGCGCGGGCTTTGCGACGGGTCAGGAAATCATGCAATACTTCGTCGCCTTTGGCATCAATGGTGTCTGGGGTGCCGTTCTCTCAGCGGTGATTATGAGCCTGATGGCGATGATCATTTTGCAGCTGGGAAGCTATTTCCAGGCCAGCGAGCACGGCGAAGTTTTCCGACGCGTATCGCATCCCATCTTTTCGCGCGTACTGGACATCGGCGTGATTATCACGCTCTTCGCCACGGGGTTCGTCATGTTCGCCGGTGCGGGTGCCAACATGGAGCAGCAGTGGGGCATCCCCGTGTGGATTGGTGCCGTGATTATGATGCTGGTGACCATCGCGGCTGGTTTCCTCGACGTCGATCGCGTGACCACCGTGATTGGTTCGATTACGCCGTTTATCGTCGGTTTTATCCTGCTGGCCAGTATTTATACGCTGGCGTTTACCGATGCCACCCCAGCCGCGGAGCAGGCAGCTGCCGTTGCGGAAGTCCCGACCACTCTGCCGAACTGGGTTGTCGCCGCGGTGAACTACGTGGGCTTTAACCTGATGGTTGCGGTCTCCATGGCGATTGTTATTGGCGGCAGCCTGTTCAACCCCCGCGCTGCAGGAGCCGGTGGCTTTGTCGGCGGTTTGGTGTACTCCGCAATGCTGCTGATTACCACCATCACGCTGTTCCACACCGTTGGTACTGTCGCAACCGATGCCGTGCCGATGCTCACCGTTATTAACCGCTTGCACCCGTGGCTGGGCCAGGCCATGGCCGTGGTAATCCTTGGCATGATCTTCAACACGGCACTTGGCATGTTCTACGCACTGGGGCGTCGCGTCACCGCAAATCACCCGGAAAAATTCAAGATTGTCTACGTTGCTCTGGTCCTGCTCGGTTTCGCCTTGAGCTTTATGGGCTTCCAGAACCTAATCGGTTGGGTCTACCCAATCCTGGGCTACATCGGTCTTTTGCTCATTACCGTCATGCTCGTTGCTTGGCTGCGCGGTCGTGAGCGTATCAGCGAAGAGACTTCCCGCCGTAAGCGCATCTTCCGCCTTGTTCGCCGTGGTCGGAAGAAGGAAGCTCGCAAGGAAATCGAAGACTCCAACCTCAGCGTCGAAGAGGTCCGTGAGGCTATCGAGGAGTAGGCGGGCTGGCGCGTGGCTGCAGTCAGCGTCGCTGTCAGCTCAGGAATCGGATGGCTTTCAGCGACGTTGCCCGCGCCCAGGCCACGAATGCCCCGGTCACAATGGCGGATGCCAGAACCATCAGCGGCCACCGCTCGGGGTAATCACGGACCACCCAGGTCCATCCCCATTCTGAGGTCCACCACAGCGGTGAGGCACTGAGGACATCACCGCCAACCATCACCGCCCAACCGCCGAGCATGACCGAGACAAAGATTGCGGCCGCCACACTTCGACGCGCAATCAATCCGGTCACGGCCACAGTCATTGCGGCCACAAGAGGCGCGATGACCGCCTGGTACGGCCAGGGGTTAATGCCGGTCTGGCCATTGGTCTCGCCGCCTGCGCCGCTGATAATCACCGCAACCACGAGCACCGGTACGAGAAACGCCATATCCAAGGCAAACAAGCGAAGCGTGATGCTCCCGCGCGAGCGCCGATACATCAGCGCTGGCCAGGCATCAGCTTGCGAGGTCCACGTCATGATGGCGACCACGGTTGCGGCCGTCGGCACGCAGACGAAACTCAGCAACCCGAGTGCATACTCCGGGGTCCACACCATACGCACGGCCGCAAGGCAGGCAAGCATCAGCTCGCTTTATGCGTTCTACGGTTTCACCCTCAGCCCGGTTTGCGGTCATCAAATGAACCTGCGCCGGGCTGTCATCAGCATCGACAGGTGGATCAATTATCAGTGCCAGCTGACCATCACCCGATGAGTGCTTGGCCATATTCGCGGCCAACTCCGTTACTGCCCGCACCAAAGTCAAACGTTTCGCGAGCGGCCAATCCGCCAGGTCCTCATAAGACTCCGGTAGGGTCACCGAAACATCGCGCCCCGGCAGACAAACAGCCGCAATCAGACGCGGATCGAAGACCCATAGCCAGGATGCGTTGGCGGCCATGTCGAAGAGGCGTCCTTATGTTCCACGCCGAGTGGCGGCTGGTAGTAAGTGGAAGGCGTCGACTTAGCCGTCGGAACAGGGCGAACTTCGTCACGATGCAGTCGTGAGATGCCAGTGCGATGGCGCCCACGTACGAGTTCCACCGATGTTGCGTCTCCTCGCGTGGGAACGGGTCGGTGAAGATGCGTGAGTGGGCCTCCTTCGCGGACTCTTCGTGAATCCGAGCCACCAATTGCCGCACCTCGGCAGTGCTGGGGACGAACTCAACAACGACGGGATTCAGCGTTGCATCGAACCATGTGGGGCTCGTTCAGCTGTCCAAAAATTCTCGCGTCGTTTAAGTCCGCCCGCTCTCGTTAGATGGTGACAGTGCCTGTGGTGCCGTTGACGGTGATGGTTTGGCCATTGGTCAGGGTGGTGGTGGCTCCAGCGGCGCCCATAACGGCGGGGATGCCGTATCCCCGGGCGACGATGGCGGCGTGCGAGAGACGCCCGCCGGTTTCAGCGATCACTCCGGCGGCAAGGCCGAACAGGGGTGTCCAGGACGGGTCGGTGTAGTGACACACGAGGATGTCGCCGGCTTGGAGCTGGTTGAAGTCGGCGGGTCCGG
>NZ_KV836272.1:1056192-1057414 GCF_001838295.1 Corynebacterium sp. HMSC074C04 | reverse complement strand
CCGGTGATGACTCGTACTGGGCCGCTGGCCTGGCCTGGACTTCCGGCGGCCCCGGTGAGCGTCTCACCTGCGGGACGATCATCCCGCGACCACCATGCTGGAGCCGCTTGGCGTCGAGCGATGTTGCGTTTAGTGGCGGTCGCGCGTGTTTCTGGCGCTGATGCAGGCTTATTGAGTGCGGTCTCGACCTCAGCCAGGGTGAGGTACTTGAGGTCCTCCGTGGTTTCGAGGGCGTGCCGCTGGTGGAGTCGGGTAGCAATCTCGTCGGTGACGCGGCGGGCGATCACGTAGGCTTCCTCAATGAGGTAGACCGACGCCTCCCGGGCGACATGACCGTTGCGCCAAGCCGTCAGGACACGGGCGAATCCGGGGCGGGCCGGAGCGGGGAGCCGTCGGGTGATCTCGTCGACGAGGTCCTGGTGGGACGATGTGTCGGAGGGGTGTTCGGGCGAACGGCGCACGGCGTCGAGGGTCGCTTCAAGGCTGGTGGGGTCTTCTCGCCAAGAGCGGTGGGAGAACGGGAGGTACAGCTGGTTGGTGCGGGCACCATATAGGTCGAGGAACTGTTTGCGGGCCTCGCGGTAGGCGACGCTGTCGAGGTCGAGGGCTGCGAGGTGGTGGAGGTGTCTGTCGATGGTCACGGTGGTGTAGTCGAGGTTGCCGAGCAGGTCGTAGGCGTTTAGGTCCCGACGCCGGGCCAGTGCCAGGTAGCAACCCAGTCGCAGGGCATTGAGTTGGGCGGGCCCGACGTAGTCGAGGAACCTGGTGCGGGCGATGTCGCTTACGATCTTCAGAACCTGGTCGAGCAGCGACAACAGCTCCTTATCCGGAACGTCGGGGAGGTCCACCGGCAGGACGGCAGCGAGCCGGCTGCGGTAGCTGGCATCGACGGCAGGCCAGCCAGCCGGATCGGGCGCCTTGTAGCCAATCAAACGGCTCAGGCGCCATCCGAGGCGAACATCGGGATAGGCGGCGGTGATCGTGCCGTCCTCCTCCATGGCGATGAGCTGGTCAATGGGGGTGGATGTGATGCCGATGCTGGCCATCCCAGCCTGGAGCTGGCGGTGCATGGGGACGATCGCAGCCAGGTCGAGCGGGTAGGGACCCGGGTAGTGCTCGATCAAATCGGTGTGGAAGGTGCGGGACGCCTTTCCGATTCGGCGCCCGGACACGGTGGTCGTTGGGGGCTTCCGGGTCGCGGCGGGCGCGGATGCGTTAGTGG
>NZ_KV836272.1:1002663-1056092 GCF_001838295.1 Corynebacterium sp. HMSC074C04 | reverse complement strand
TACCAGTGTAGGACCATTCCAGGTCCATGCCGGTGCCGAAATGGTCGTGCACGGCCTGTCCCAAGCGGGCAAGCTCGAGCACCTGGGCGTCACTCAAACAGAACCGTGTTCGGTCGCCGGTGGGGACTTCGATGATGCGGGTGGTGGTGCCATGGCGGTCGATGCGGGTCTGCTTCGCGCCGAGGCGTCGTTCAAGGACGGTGCTGACGGTGGTGTGGTACTCATCCGGGGTGACGGCACCAGACACGACGCTTTCCCCGAGCCCCCAGGAGGCATCGATGAGTGTCTGCTCAGCACCGGTGACGGGATCACGAGTGAACAGAACACCGGCGGTGTCCGCGTCGACGAGTCGCTGGACGACGACGGCGAGAGCCACGTCGTGGTGATCGAAGCCATTACGTTGGCGGTAGTCCACGGCGCGGGCGGTCCACAACGAGCCCCAGCAGCGGCGCACGGCTTCCAGCACCGCGTCTGCGCCAATGACGCCGAGGAAGGTGTCCTGTTGCCCGGCGAACGACGCTTCCGGCAGGTCCTCGGCGGTCGCCGACGACCTCACCGCCACCGCAGCATCTTCGCCCCAAGCGGCCAGCCGGTCGGTGATGTCCTGGGCGACTGCGTCGGGAATGGTCTTGGCCTCAACAGCGGCGCGGACCGCGTCAGGGCCCTGCCCGAGCAGTTCCTCCAAGTCCAGGTCGGCAACTGCGTTGCGGTAAGTGTCGGCCGTGATAACGAAACCGTCGGGGACCGGGAATCCGGCGCGTTGCAGCTCACCGAGGTTGGCAGCCTTGCCGCCGCCCGAGGCGAGGGTGGCGTCGATGAACGGTATGGTCATGTGATCCTCCAGGAAATGACGAGGCCACCGAAGGCAGCCACAGCGAATGAAAGAAGTAAGCCGGTGCAGGCGATGGACGCTGGGGTCTGCGCTGGCCACAGCCCCAGAAGGGGCACGAACAAGGCCGCACCGGCGTGTCGGGCGAGTTGGACCAGTGCCGAGACACCGGCAACCTGTCCGGTGCCTGCAAGTGTCTGGGCACGGGTCAGGACCACGGTCAGAGCCGCGCCGCAGCCCAGTCCGATACCCGCCGCCCCGAGCGTCAACGCCGTGACATCCCCGCGCGCCGCCGTCAGGCTTGCTGTCAACAGCACGAGCCAACAGCCCGTCAGCGTCCGGGATCCGCTTGCCAAGGTGCCGCCGAGCACACTGCCCACCGCGGATGCCAACAGCATAGGCAGCAGTCTGCGGCCGATCGCCGAGGCGTCCAGGTAATGCACCGCCTGCAATGCCCAAGGAAGGAACGTCACCACTGACACCGTCATGCCGCCGATCAGGAACGCCATGGCGAGCATCCCTGTCAGACCAGGTGTGGCCGATCGCAGCGCCAGATCACTGCGCCGCACCCGCCACCACCCAGCTGGTCGATCGGCGGTGGGCATGGACACGGATGACAGAAGCCAGCCGATGACAGCGAACGAAGTCGTGGCGGCCATGCCCCAGCGCCACCCGATGTTCTCGGTGGACCAGCCGCCCCACAACGGGCCGGCCACGTTGGCCAGGACCTGCGCCAGGCCCATCAGACCGAAGACTCGGCCCCGGAGGCAATCGGTGTCCAGAAGCCCGACCACGGACAGCGCGGCCGGCACCAGCAGACCAGCCCCCACGCCCTGCAGCATCCGAAACACCAGCAACACGCCCATGGCGTGCGAGAGACACACCAAAACAGTGGCTAGAGTGAACAGTCCCATTCCGGCCAGATACATCGGACGGGCGCCGATTCGATCGGTCACGACACCTGCCCACGGCAGGACCAGTGTCGATGCGAGTAGGTTGGCCCCCATGACCCACGCGTACGCGTCAGGATGTCCCAGCTCGGCGATGATCGTCGGTGTCGCGGTCGCCAGCAGCGTCTGCTGTAGTGTGGAGGCGCACATGCCCAGCATCGCGGCGCACAACGCCATCACCACCCGCCGGGGAATCTGGGGCGACATCAAGCCGCCAGTGCTGCCAATGCCAAGTCCAGCTGTGCTGCAAGCCGCTGCGGCACGGTAGGGCCGTCTGGGTCCCATGTCCACTGCGCTACCGGAGCGAAGTACGCCGAAGCGACCAGCGTCACCGCCGCGTCGTGATTCACTTCACGAAACTCGCCCGAGGTTAGCCCCTCATCGACCACAGACCCCAGCAAGGAAATTAACTGCCCTCGAGACGAGGTCACTGCCTGCTGGGCCAGCGACGACATCCGAGCAATACACATCAGCCGCGCGAGCGCCTCATGCTCAACGAACCAGTCCCCGGCAGCGCTGAACACCCGGCGCAGCCGCACCTCCGCACCGGCACCCGGCAAGTCCGCGGCAGCCATGGTGGCCAAGATCTGCTCACCCAGGAAGGACAACACGTCCTGCTTAGTCGCGAAGTAGGTGAAGAACGTACCCTTGCCGATGTCCGCGGCCTCAGTGATCTGAGCCACTGACGTCTGCTCAAAACCCTGCGCCAGGAACAACTCCAATGCGGTCTCGACGATCCGCTGCCGGGTAGCTTCCTTGCGGCGCATCACGCGTTCACTCGAACTCATGAGTTTAGAGTAACGGTAAACATGACCGCGGTCAATTATTGGCCATTGGTCTGCGAGCTCTGAACGTGTCTTGTCTGGCGAGAGCCCCTCGCCGTTGCTCCATCGCGTTCTGTTCGACGCCGCCAAAGATCCCGTAGTGCGGGCCGTTGCCACCCATTCGGCTCGGTACAAGGGCTCCCCACCCGCAGCCAAACGAAGTCCGACCTGCATCTACCTGCGCTGGTGCAGTACCACTTCTCTTCCGGCTCCATGAACTGTGGCCAGTCCGCTTCACGTCGCCACCCAACTTGATCCGCAATATAAGTCGCGGAGAGCAGGAAGTTGCTCCCTTGCCCAAAGGCGGCTCGAATGTTTGTCACGTCCTGCCGATGTCGGCTTGGTCGAGCACGATGTGGGCGTCATCCAGGGCGAGGAAGGTGAAACCCTCCTCGGGTCTTTCGTAGAGCACCTCAAAGCCGAGCAGGTCACGCAAGCATTGGCCAGCATCTACTTCACCCCATACCTGTGGCACATCCTCATCAACCACGCCGAGGTCGACATTGATGGATCGCTGACCTTCACATTTAGAGAGGACTCCCAAGTCTCATGTCGATGCTGACTGGCGAACAGAAGTGAGGCGAAGATGACGCCCGTGCCAGTGTTCAATCAGCCAGCGGTCATGACTGGCGATGATGAGAGTTCCTCGCCAGTCGCGTAGCGCGTCCTCGAGTGCATCCATCGTTTCCAAATCAAGGTAGTTGGTTGGCTCATCAATGATCAGCAAAGCTGGTTGTGTCGCTAGTGCGACTGCAAGTTGGGCCCGGCGTTGATTCCCCGCAGACAAGTCCGCGATGGGAGTGTTCCACATTGACGGGTGTAGGATTCCTTTCCCAGCCTCGCCAACGCCACCTTGCCACCTTTCCGTGCCAAACCCTGCAGTTGAATCGTCGGGAAGCGTCTGTGGCACCACGCCGACGGGTTCATCACGGGTGATGGCGCCATTGTGCGCAGTCCCCTCGGGTGCGTTTCCTGTGGCGATCCAGTTAAGAAGGGTTGATTTACCCGCCCCGTTTTCTCCTGTCACGAGGAGGTGCTCGCCTCGCCCTAAATCGAACGAAACCGGCGCAAGCCGACCTACTACTGTCGCATCTCTTAGAGAGACGGCCAGACCAGATCCGGGGTCAACTTCGAGGGAGGGAAACGACAGGTTGTAGTGGCGGGGTTTCCGTACCTCTCGCTCCGAAAGGCGTTCTAGGCGGACGTCGACACTTCGAGTTCTTTTCACCGATGTGGCTGCTGCGCGATCGGTGAAGAACTTCTTTTCTTTGCGAGCTGCGGTTTCCACCCGAACTCCACCACGGGCGATCTTCATGCTCTCGCGGCGATGCTCGTGTAACTCGCGTTTCTCTGCTTGCTGTGCGGCATGGATCTGTTGGTGTTTTGCACGGGCAGCCTCCTTCGCCAGCAGATAGTCACTGTAGCCCCCTGCGTTGCGGTACAAGCCCACAATCGGCTCACCATCCACTTTGGCGAGTTCTTGCCAAACGGTGATGTCCATGTCGTAAATCGCGGTAGCGGTGTCGTTGATAAAAGATCTGTCATGGCTCGTAGCGATCACTGGACCGTCCCAGTTCTTGACAACGCCAGCGAGGAAGTCGGCTGCTTCATGATCGAGATGATTGGTCGGCTCGTCTAGGATCAACACCTCAGGTCGCACCATAAGCAGGGCAGCCAGTTTCAGGCGTGCACGCTGACCTGGCGAAAGGGTCTGCATCATTCGATTGCTTCCCGAACCTATGAAACCTCCGAGCCCTAGTCCTGCGAGTGTTTCATTCACCCGTGCATCCAACGACCACACATCAAGGGCGTTCAACCGAGCAAGGAGTTCGTCAAACTCCACTGCTCGAAGATTGTCTCCTGCTGCTATGGCTTCTGTGGCTTGTTCGAAGCGCTTGAGCAGTTCATTCAACGGTTTGAGCACCGAGTCAAGGAATTGCGCAACGCTGCCGTCGAAAGACTCTGGGTCGGGAACGTACTGAGGAACAGCGCCAGAAATTATTCGACCCGAATCAGGCGTCAAATCACCGGTGAGGATTCTCAACAGGGTGGACTTGCCTACCCCATTCGGCCCAATCAAAAAGACACGTTCACCGTTTGACACGTGCAGGCTCACACGGTCGAGAATGAGGCGGGAGCCGAATGAAAAAGAAATAGCATCGAGGAAGATTTCGGGCATGATGATCTCCAGAACGTAGAAATAACTTAGGTCACGTCTCAGCAGAGCTGGGTGGAGATCATATGCTCACCGGAACTACACGCTCCTCGAATCGGGCAGGTCGTCAGTCGATGAATCCAATTTTATTACACGCGACGCGCTGAGCCTCAAGCGGCTCCGTAATAGGGGCGAAACTCTGAATTGAACCAGCTGCCTCCGTTTTGAACCAATCAGACGGCCAAAACGCAGTTCGCACGCATTTGTATCCAACCAGGGTGGAAAGTTTCTCATTCGGGTCAGCGCTAATCTCGCCACCTTCACGTAGTGCATCGACAAGCGCATGCACATCTCGCAACGATCGTGCTGCGGTCTGGGCAATGCCTTCCAGCGCAGCTCTTTCAGCCGTGGATTCCGCTCGTGAGTCATCCATCTCCGCCAGGTACAGTGCGGTTTGGGCCTGAACCTTAATAGAGGTGAGTCCGTGCCCCACGACGTCGTGAAGCTCCCGGGACAACTCCAGCTTGTTGAGCGCCACGACGTTCTCCAACTCCGCGGCATGTTCCTCGGCGTTGATGCGCAGCCACAGCGGCACTGCGTACGCGCTCGCCGTGATGAGCACCGCCGGCAGACCGAAGACCAACAGCCGTTCCGGAGTAAAACCGAAGGCTGGAACCGCTGGGTTGAGGAAACTGCCAATCAACCCTAAAAAGAGCCCAACTATGCCCCATGTGCGATTCTGTTCCCACCTGGTCACAGCCCATAACGATAGCGGGGCAGCAACAATAATAGGGTCTACCCCAAGGTTCACCGGGGATAGCCACACCAGCAAGGCGAGGCCCGCTAGGGCACTGTACGTAATCACAAACGATGCACGCACTGCTTTATGACGAAACGCTGCGGCTCCGGCAATCATCGAGGACAGAATCACATTGGTGACATAAGTGAAGCTCGGGCCATAAGTAAGTAGCGATGTCATGCTCAACCAGCAGCACAGCAGGAAGGTAGCCGCAATAGTGAGGTCGGCAGCTGGGAACGAGCCGACAAAGAAACGCATCCGGCTGCGCCAGTCGAGTGGGGCAGGAGTCTGCGTGGTTGCAGACTGCGCGGATGTAGGGGCAATGGTTGTTAGCGGCCTAAGCCCTGTCGGCATGTTCTGCATGTTCCAAAGGTAGCGAGAAAAAGTGTGACTTCGTGTGTTTGTGGAGGAGTTTCAAGTCATCGTCGGGAATCGCAATTGTGTCTATGTGAAGTAATCGAATTTTGACCGACTTTAATCTGTCATCAAATCCTCCAAACCTTCAATTGATGTTAGATTAGAGGCGTCTATTCAAACATCGCGCAGGTGGGACTGTATCTTTTGGAGCTAGGGACTCCAGGGTTGAACTGGCAGAAGACTTGAGCGGGACAAATAAGGTTTTAGTCAAGATCGTCAAGGGGGCGTGGGCTTTGCTAACCGTCACCTCTCCACCTGCCGAAAAGTGATGTTGATGCGGCCCTCTTTAAGCCCGCACTCCTCCGGCAAGGTGCCCGGACGAGTCTTGGGTACACCGTGAAACGCAAGCCGCTTGGGACCACCAAACACAATCACATCCCCGCTGGCGAGAGTCACGTCATCCCAGGGCTTGTTGCGGTTTTCAGTCCCGCCAATGCGGAACAGGGCCTCGTCGCCGATAGAGAGCGACACAATCGGGGCAGGGGAGTTTTCGTTGCGATCCTGGTGCATCCCCATGGTGGCCCCGGGTGGGTAGTAGTTGACCAACGCCATGTCGGGACGAAAAGCGGAGGGCCACTGGTTCAGGGATTCGTCGTAAAGCGCGGCGGCACGAAGTGCTTTGGTGGCGAGCTGCAGCAGATTGTCAGGCACAGGCGGGACGCGAACGCCGCCTGCGTGCGTGACGTAGCGGTACGGATTCGTGGCCCACATGCGCCCCAGATGCAGCATGAAGACCTGCATCTGACCACTTTTGAGCTGCGGGCGAGTCATGGCCAGGGGAGTGCCGGCAACGTCGCGGGCGATGTCGCGGAGTTGCGTGATGATGCCGGCCTGCCGCTCCAATGGAAGCCACCCCGGAAGATGAACAACTCCCGGCGTGATGCGGGCATCGTCGCGCGGGAGCTGATCGAAGAGCATAGGTCTAGTTTGCCTCTTAACCCGCGATGATTGCGTTAACCGGGCGGGAAAGGAACTGCGGACCAATCTTGCCCAGGTAGCGCAGGATAAAGTCCGCTGCCGACACCGAATAGAAGTGCCGCTGGCGCTCAATGAAGTTCTGCGGATGCGTTGCCTTCCACACGGCATCTGCGACCTGATCCGGCGTGATGCGCACGCCAAGACGGCGGGTCGAACCAGCGGAAACGTCCGCCAGCTTGGTCTTCGCCCACAGCGGCATGATGGCGACGACGCGGATCTTGTCCTTGCGCCATTCCAAATCCAGAGCTTGCGTTAGACCCGAGACGTAGAACTTCGACGCAGAGTACGGCGCGATGTGCGGCTGACCGTAGATACCCGAAGCCGAACCCATGTTGACCAGGTGAGACCCCTTGGTGCGCTTCAGGTACGGATGCGCCGCCTTCGCACCCAGCGTCAGGCCGGTGCAGTTGATGTCCACCTGCGCGCGAATAATCTCCGGCGACTGGTCAGTGATATCGCCATCGCCGATGATGCCCGCGTTATTGTCCAGCACCGTCAGCTTGCCACCGGTGTGGGAGGTGAAGTCCGCAAGCGCGTCCTCCCACTGCTTAAAGTCCGTCACGTCCAGCTTGCCGACGATTACCTCCGGGCGCTCAGCCTTAAGCTTCGCCAGGGCATCCTCGTTGATGTCGTAGACGCCTACGGTCCAGCCTGCAGCCAGGAACTTCTCGGCCACCGCGCGGCCAATGCCCTGCGCGCCGCCGGAGATGAAAATGGACGGGGAATCAGAAGCAGCCATAGCGCCTCAATCCTGCCTTTTCTTGCTGTTTTTATAAGTGGATAAATGTTATTCGCCAGCTTAGATGAGCATTTGTTGTTTAACGGCGGATTGGAGGAAACGCGCCCTGATTACAAACGCGCCCTCTACACTGGCCACCATGAAACCCCTGAAGATTCCACCAGGTCCCGGCATCCCAAAGGGCCTCGTCATCCCCGCGGCGGAACTCACCGAACGCTTCGCACGCTCCGGAGGGCCGGGCGGTCAGGGCGTTAACACCACCGACTCCAAGGTGCAGCTATCGGTCGATATTGCCGAGCTCACCGTGCTTTCCGACGTCCACCGCCGCCGCGCTCTCCAGAACCTCAGCCACCGACTCGACGGCACGACACTCACAGTGTCCGTCACCACCCAGCGCTCCCAAGTGCGCAACCGCGCGGAAGCCCGGCGTCGCTTGGCGGAACTCATTCGGGAAGCCGTGCAGCCACCGCCTCCGAGACGCCGGCGGACTCGACCAAGTCGGGCCTCGATTGCCCGTCGTAAAGCGCAGAAGCAACGCCGCTCTGAGCTCAAAGCCAGCAGGCGCCGACCCAGCTCCTACTAGGGGAATATGGGATTTTCACGCATTCGTTGCAATATAGAGGAATGAGCGAAAATCAGGCCCCTACCGAAAAGGCAGCTGAAGCCGTCGCGGAGTTCAACCGCGTGCCCTCGATCCTGTCCATCCAGTCGCATGTGAGCTACGGCCATGTGGGTAACTCCGCTGCCGTTTTCCCGCTGCAGCGCGCAGGTTTTGAAGTGTGGCCGGTCCACACCGTCGATTTCTCCAACCACACCGGCTATGGCCAGTGGCGCGGCCCGATGATTCCGGCCACGGATGTGCGCGAGGTTATCAAGGGTATCGATGAGCTGGGAAAGCTTGACGACGTCGATGCGATTATCTCCGGCTACCAGGGCGGTAGCGATATTGCGGATGTCATCATCGAGGCCGTGGCGATAGCCAAGCAGCGCAACCCGAAGGCCATTTACTCGTGTGACCCGGTGATGGGAAATGCCAAGAGTGGCTGCCACGTCTCGGATGACATTCCGCCGCTGCTGCGCGACAAGGTCGTGCCGGTGGCAGACGTGATTACGCCGAACCAGTTTGAGCTGGGATACCTGACAGGCCGCGAGGTCAGCGACCTGGAGTCCACCATTGCGGCAGCCCATGCTGCTCGTGAGATGGGCCCGGAGGCCGTGCTGGTCACCAGCGTGCTGCGTCCGGAGCGCAAGGAGGGCGAGATTGAGATGCTCGCCGTCAACGGTTCGGGCGCATGGCTGGTGGCGACACCGTACCTGCCGCTGAAGCGCAACGGTTCCGGTGATGTCACGGCCGCGCTGTTCGCGGGTAACCTGCTGCGTGGTCGCGGTATTGACGGTGACCTTTCGGTCGCACTGGGCAACACAGCGGCCAGCGTCTTTGAACTGCTGAAGGTCACGCACGAGTCCGGCTCTGGCGAGCTGGAGCTCGTTCGTGCGCAGGAGGCCTACGTCAACCCGGAGCAGCGGTTTGAGGTAACGAAGGTGGCGTAAGGCTGGGCAGTAGGGCTGGGGCAGTAGTGCTGGGTTCAGCCCCCGTGCCTAGTAATAGAACGGGAACTCGTCCCAGTTCGGGTCGCGCTTTTCCAGGAACGCTTCCTTGCCCTCGACGGCCTCGTCGGTCATGTACGCCAAGCGAGTGGCCTCACCTGCGAAGACCTGCTGGCCCATCAGGCCGTCATCGGTCAGGTTGAAGGCGAACTTCAGCATGCGCTGCGCCGTCGGGGACTTACCGTTGATCATGCGACCCCACTCCACCGCGACATCTTCCAACTCAGCGTGGTCGGCGACCTCGTTCACGGCGCCCATGCGGTGCATGGTCTCAGCGTCGTAGGAGCGGCCGAGGAAGAAAATCTCGCGGGCAAACTTCTGACCAACCTGCTTTGCCAGGTAGGCCGAGCCATAGCCGGCGTCGAAAGATCCCACGTCAGCGTCGGTCTGCTTAAAGCGGGCCTCCTGGCGCGATGCGAGCGTCAGGTCACACACCACGTGCAGGGAGTGTCCGCCACCTGCGGCCCAACCGTTGACCACGGCAATGACAACCTTCGGCATAGTGCGAATTAGGCGCTGCACCTCCAGGATGTGCAGGCGACCTCCCTCGACTTTGGCTCGCGCGGTATCGATGGTGGATGCGTCCGCGGTGGCGTCGTCATGCTCGTGAGACGTTGCGTACTGGTAACCGGAACGACCACGAATGCGCTGGTCGCCGCCCGAACAGAATGCCCAGCCACCGTCCTTGGTGCTAGGGCCGTTACCGGTCAGCAGCACAACGCCGACATCCGGGGTACGGCGCGCGTGGTCGAGCGCGCGGTAGAGCTCATCGACGGTATGCGGGCGGAATGCGTTACGAACCTCCGGGCGATCAAACGCAATACGCACAATGCCGTTCTCGCGGCCCTCGCCGACGTGGCGGTGGTAGGTGATGTCGGTCAAATCCTCAAAACCATCAACCGTCTTCCACTGCTCGGGGCGGAAGGGGTTATCGGTCGAGTACTTCGCGGTATCAGTCATGGCTTCCAGCATAAAGGTCTCTAGCATGAGGGGTATGTCTGTGTCCGCTGCGCCCAACATCCAGTTTCCGCCAATCGATGACATTCTCGACCGCGCCCACGTCGTGGCGCTACCCATGGCGGTGAAATTCCGCGGCGTCACCACCCGCGAGGCACTCCTCATCGACGGCCCCGCCACCTGGGGCGAGTTCGCGCCCTTCCTGGAGTACGAGGCGCCCGAAGCTGCCGCGTGGCTGCGCTCGGCCATCGAATGCGCATACGTCGGCCTGCCCACCCCGAAGCGCGAGTTTGTCGAGGTCAACGCCACCATCCCCGCCGTCACACCCGACCAGGTGCCGGAGGTCGTGGCGCGCTACCCCGGGTGCCGCACGTTCAAGGTCAAGGTCGCAGAGAGCGGCCAATCGCTTAACGACGACATCGAGCGCGTAGCCGCCGTCCGCACCGCGGTGGCCGAAGCCTATGGCTATGAACCTGTGGTGCGGGTGGATGCGAACCGTGGCTGGTCGGTGGAGCAGGCCATCCGCGCCGCTCATGAGTTGGGCCCGCTGGAATATATGGAGCAGCCAGTTGCGACTGTCGCCGAGCTTCGCGAGGTCCGCGACGCAGTGGGGGAGTTTTGCCCGATTGCTGCCGATGAGTCGATTCGCAAGGCCGAGGATCCGTATTTGGTTGCGCGCGAACAGGCGGCGGACGTGGGCGTAATGAAGGTCGCACCGCTTGGCGGGCCACGCCGTTTGCTTCGGTTGGCCGAGGAGCTGGCGATAAAGGTGACCGTCGCCAGCGCCTTGGACACCGGTGTTGGCATGGCCGCGGGATTGTTCACGGCGGCGGCCCTGCCTGCCACCGAGCTGCAGCCGGAGCCAAACGCGGCGGGTTTGGCCACGTCGTCGCTGTTTATTGAGGACGTCATCGAGCCCCGGCCACTTATCGATGGCCGTCTGCCCGTCACCAACCCCGCGCCCGACCCTTCCCGCCTGGCCGAGCTCGCCGCGCCGGGTCCCCGCCGCGATTGGTGGTTCGACCGTCTCCGCGCGGCGTATGTGCACCTGTAGCGGCGCAGTGCAGTGGCGCAGTGCAGTGGCGGCTCACGATCTGCTCCAACTCACGGAGCATCCAGAGATACTGACCCCGTTTATGACACTTTGAGTTCGAAAAACGGCTCCAAACTGTCATAAACGGGGTCAGTAACTCCCAACGAGCCCGATATCCGGCCTGACAAGTAGCCTATTGAGTGTGAACGACAACCAGGACACCTCCCAGACTTCGCACGCTCAGGGCGCCAACATCACCAATGCCGCCGGCACCGATGCTGGCACCCCAGCCTCGGCAACCGACGCCACGCCCCCCACCTCCGCAGCCCATACAACCCCCACGGCCCCATCCGCAGTGGTAGCGGGCCTCATCGTCGATGAGCTGCTGCGTCTCGGCATGGTCGATGCCGTAGTGTGCCCGGGTTCCCGGTCCGCCCCGCTGGCCCGCGCTCTGGTCCAGGCCGCCGATGCGGCGAAGGTCCGCCTCCATGTGCGCATCGATGAACGCTCCGCCGCCTTCCTCGCCCTCGGCCTGGCCTCGCGCACCCGCAAGGTGACCCCGGTAATTACAACGTCCGGCACGGCGGTGGCGAACCTCGTTCCCGCCATGGTGGAAGCCACCGCGTCGGGTATTCCGCTGCTGGCACTGACCGCTGACCGCCCCGCGCATTATCGCGGCACCGGCGCGAACCAGACCATCGTCCAGGACCGCCTGTTCGCCGATGCCTCCGTAGTCGAGTTTGATCTCGACGGCACCGCCCCGGTCACGAAGGCCACCGCCGCGCAGATTCGTGCCCGCATCGACCGCGTCGTCGCTGCCATGGCATCCGGCGCCGGCCACCTCAACGTTCGTTTTGTCGAACCGCTCGTGCCTGGCGACGACTCCGTCGCCGACATCCCCGAGGGCCGCGCAGACGGCGGCCCCTGGACCACGATTGCGCCTACCAACAGCAACAACGTCGGCGCAGCTGCCATCGCAGCCCACTCAGCCAACTCGGCCCCTACCAGCCCGGCCGACGCAGCTAGCACAGCCACAATTGACATCAGCCGCCGCACACTCGTGATTGCGGGCTCGAATGCCCCGCATCTGCCAGAGTTGGAGGATTTGCCAACCATCGCTGAGCCGAATGCATATGCGCCGGCGCACCCGGTTCACCCGCTTGCGGCGGGTACTTTTGCGCAGATTCCGCCGGAGCAGATTGTATTAGTCGGCAGGCCGACGCTGCACCGAGGGATCTCTAAGCTGCTGGCCAATCCTGATATCGAGTTAACTGTTGTCTCGGATGCGGAAAACCACGGCTTTGGAGTGGAGTTCCCGGATGTGACAGCGAACGCAAGGGCCGTCGTAAAGCATGTGCAGACTGTGGGGGACCAGGACCCGCAGTGGACGAAAATCTGTGAGGCTGCCAGCGAATTGGCGGTGAAGTCCGTGCGAGACACGCTTACCGAGTCGATTGAAGCGGAGGAGCCACTGACCGGATTTCATGTAGCGGCGGCTCTGACGGATAGCCTGCGCACGGGTGACAATGTGGTGCTGGGTGCGTCGAACCCGGTGCGCGATGCGTCGTACACGGGCCTGCCTTTCCCGGGGGTGAACACGTATGCGGGACGAGGTGCCGCGGGCATCGACGGCACGGTGGCGACGGCGATTGGTATTGCGCTGGCGTCCGACCGCGAGCATGCCGACGAGATCCGCCCGCCAAGGACGATTGCGCTCATGGGGGACCTGACGTTCCAGCACGATTCCGCAGCGCTAGCGATTGGGCCGCTGGAGCCGAGGCCGGAAAACCTCACCATCGTGGTGGCCAATGATGCCGGTGGCGGTATTTTCGAGACGCTGGAAGCGGGCAGCCCGGCTCTGCGGGGAAGCTTTGAGCGCATCTTCGGCACCCCGCAGGACGTGGATTTTGAGGGCATCTGCCAGGCTTACGGGGTCGAGCACGTGCGCGTTGACCGCCTCCCAGATCTGCTCGCGCAGCTGCACCCGGATACCGACGTCGACGGCATTCGCGTCATCGAGGTGGCGACCACGCGTGCGACACGTCGGCAGTTGCATCACAAGCTGGCATACAATGCGGAGATTGGGGTGCTGGACAAGCACTAGCTGGACAAGGCTTGCTGGACAAGAACTAGCTGGCCGGCAGCATCAGATTAGAGCTGGAAACAATCAAGGACAGAAGAATAAGGAGGTCGCGACCGCCATGCAGTGGAAAACTGCCCTGGCCAATTGGCCGCGCTTCCTTCGTCAGGTGCTGCTCTTTGTAATTATTTGCCTGTTACTTTCGTGCCTGGCCATGGTGGTTGGCTGCTTCATTAATGACCGCAATATCGAGTCGAACATGGGGCAGTCCGTAGCCAATGTGCGCTCGGTCGAGCTTCTTCGCACCACGGTCGATTTCGTCGACGAGAATGGTGACTTTCAGTCGCCACCAACCGGCTTGCTCTATCCCGTTGGTCTGGAAGAGGGGCAGCGCGTCCGCGTCGAATACGACCGCACTGACCCCAATGTCGTCCGCGTCGCCGGACGCACTTGGACGCTGTCGCTTCTCCCGGCTGCCAGCATCGCTGTGGTTGCGTTTATCGTCGTCGCGCCGTTGTGGTGGTTGTCGTTGCGCGCAACCCGTCGTTTACAAAGAGATCCCCAAAAGGTAAACAGAGGGTCACTTTCGCTTTCCGACGAGATGGAAAACTAGCACCATGCGCGTTGCCATCATTGCTGAAAGCTTCTTGCCCAACATCAATGGAGTGACAAACTCCGTGCTGCGGGTGTTGGAACACTTACGCCGTGAGGGGCACGAGGCGCTGGTGATTGCGCCGGGTGCTCGGGACTGGCAAGAAGAAGCAGAGTTCTACTGCGACTACCGCATTGAGCGTGTGCCCACCGTGATGGTGCCGTTGATTGATTCGCTACCGATTGGTGTGCCGAACCGTCGGGTAGCGTCGGCGCTGACGCAGTTTAAGCCGGACGTGGTTCACCTGGCCTCACCGTTTGTGCTCGGTGGTGCGGGCGCGCTGACCGCCAAGGCACTGGGCATCCCGGCTGTTGCCATTTATCAAACCGACGTTGCGGGTTTTGCCAAGAACTACAAGTTGGCGGGGCTCTCCACGGCAGCGTGGTTGTGGACGCGCGTGATTCACAACTCCTGCGCCCGAACGCTGGCGCCGTCGTCACCGACTATCGAAGACCTGCAGAATCACAAGATTCGTGATGTCTACCGCTGGGGTCGTGGTGTTGATGCGGTTCGCTTTACTCCGACAAAGCGTAGTGAAGAGCTCAGGAAGCAGTGGAGCCCGGAGGGCAAGCCGATTGTTGGTTATGTCGGCAGGCTGGCGGCGGAGAAATCCGTGGAGCGGCTGGCAGCGCTGAACGGCCGCGATGATATCCAGGTGGTCATTGTTGGTAATGGCCCGGAGCTGCCGAAGCTGCAGAAGCAGATGCCGAATGCCGTCTTTACCGGGCAGCTCACCGGCGATAAGTTGGCAGCGGCATTCGCCAGCCTGGACGTGTTCGTCCACACCGGTGACTTTGAAACCTTCTGCCAGGCCGTACAGGAAGCCCACGCTTCCGGTGTTCCGGCCATCGCTCCGAACGCAGGTGGCCCGCGCGACCTGATTACTAACGACGTCAACGGCTATCTGCTGGAGCCCAAGACTTTCACCCGCAATCTGTCTGAGGCGGTCGACAAGCTACTGCTCGTCGACGATGAGCTGGCACGCAAGCAGCTGCGCAACCGCTGCCGCGACACCGTGACCGAACGTACCTGGGGAGCACTGTGTGCAGACCTTGTTCGCCACTATGAGGAGGTTTCTGGGGTCTCCGCGGCCGAGACGTCAAGCAAGGTCGCAGCAGATACGATGGACGCTTCCCGTACAGGTGCTGCTACGCGTCAGAAGTCGGTCGCGTAATCTGGACAGCGTGTCTAGGGCTGATTTAACGAAAAATCCCAGCGAAGTCGCCTCGATGTTCGACGGCGTGGGAAAGAATTACGACATCACCAATACCGTGCTCACCGGTGGTATTGACCACTACTGGCGCGTGCGCACGGCAAAGCGCCTGAACCTGCAGCCTGGCCAGAAGGTTCTCGACCTGGCCGCCGGTACGGCTGTTTCCTCAGTGGAGTTGGCAAAGTCTGGCGCATACGTCGTTGCCTGTGACTTCTCCCGAGGCATGCTCAAGGCCGGTGCGCACCGCAATGTTCCCAAGGTCTGCGGTGACGGCATGAAGCTGCCATTCCCGGACAACACCTTCGACGCGGTGACCATCAGCTTCGGTCTTCGCAACATCGTGGACTACAAGGCGGGCCTCGCCGAACTAGCCCGCGTGACCAAGCCCGGTGGCCAGCTAACAGTCTGTGAATTCTCCACCCCTGTGGTGCCAGTGTTCAGCACCTTCTACAAGGAGTACTTGATGCGGGCACTGCCGCAGATCGCCAAGGTCGTCTCCTCGAACCCGGAGGCCTACGTGTACTTGGCGGAGTCGATTCGCGCCTGGCCAAATCAGCCGCAGCTCGCCCGCGACATCAATGCCTCGGGCTGGGAGGATGCTGGTTGGCAGAATCTCACCTTTGGCATCGCGGCGCTGCACTCGGCAACCAAGCCCGTGCAGTAGCTCGCGAGCTCGCAATCGGGCTGGGGCGCGGGGCCCGTCGTAAAGCAGTTTTTACCGCCAGGGCTGGCGTCCAAACCACTTATCGGAGGCCAGCGCCGCCTGCCCCGAAGCGCGCCACAGTCGCGCTACCACATCCCGGTCGTGTTCCGTGACCAGGTTTCCCATCAGGCGTGCGGCAACACCCATGAACTGGCCGCCCCACGGGGCGCCGATGGTCAGCGGGCCGACGGTCGGCAGGAAGCTCGGGTACGTCAACGTCAGTGCCAACTTGCGAGCCAGCGAGAAGCCGGTGCCGTAGTGTTCGCGAAGCAGGGCGGGCCAGGAGTGAGTCAGCCCATCGCGACCCGCACCAATCGAACTCATCAGCTCCACCGCTAGCCGCGCCGATTCCATGCCGTAGTCAATGCCCTCGCCGTTGAGCGGGTTGACCAGGCACGCAGCATCACCGAGCAACGCCCAGTTCGGCCCCGCCACATTCGACACGGCACCACCCATCGGTAGCAGCGCCGACGTCACGTGCTCCGGTTCGCTCATCTGCCACTGCTCACGCACCTGCCCGTGGTACTCGCGTAGCAACTTCTTCACGTTCGCGCGCGCCGGGCGTGCCGACGTCGCCAGCGCCCCGCACCCCACGTTCGCCCGGCCTTCTCCCAGCGGGAAAATCCAGCCATAGCCCGGGTGCGTCTGCCCCTCGGAGTCGCGCAGTTCCAGGTGCGAGTGAATCCAGCCATCCGCTACGTCCGCGCTGTCGAAGCTGACGTATGACCGCGCGGCCACGCCAAAGACGCTGTCGCGATGCCACGCACGCCCCAGCTGCTTACCGACGGTACTTCGGACCCCATCGGCCACGAGCAGCCAGCGGGCCGAGATGGTGTGTGGCTTGCCTTCGCGGTCGGAAAGTTCCACCTCGCGCACGCCGTGACCCCGCGTGCCACCACTGCTTAGCGCTCCGAGAACCACCTTCCGCGCAGTGACCCCATCAAAGACTTGTGCTCCGGCATCAGCGGCGGCATTGAGCAAGAAAGTGTCGAGCTCAACACGCGGCATCGCGGATCCGACAGCGGGAAAAGTGCCGGAGGCATCATCTGGCCAAGGTGCGGTGATGGAGCCGCCGAAGCCGTGCAGCTTGAGTCCGCGGTTACGGTTGCGGCGCAGGAGCTCGTCGTCAAGCCCTAGGCGACGTAGCTCAGCGATAGCGCGAGGAGTGAGTCCGTCGCCACAAGTCTTGTCGCGCGGGAAGCGCTGCGAGTCGACCACAGTGACCGAAAAACCGGCGCGGGCGGCGTGAATTGCGGCTGCGGAGCCGGTGGGGCCAGCGCCAACAATGAGCACGTCAGTGCTGCTGGGTAGAGCGACGGCGCCGTCGAACGTGGGGGAAACTCGCGAAATCGGGCTTGAGGTCATTGCCCCAGCGTATAACGACGTTGAAACAAATATGGGAACTGGTCTGCTAGCCACTATGCTCGTAGGGTAGTTTATTTAGCAGTTTCTTATCTTTTATCGTCAGTTAGGCAGGTCTCGAATGCGTACTGGAGACTACTCCGGGCTTAGTTCCGGAAGTGCTCAGGGCACTGGTGAGCACACCGCCACTAGTTCTCACTTCGTTGATGAGGCGCTGGAAGCAACAATCACCGAGGGAATGCGCAAGAGCGAGGACCTCCTGATTACTGAGCTGGGGCGCGGCGAGGACTTCCTAGCCGAGCGGGTTTCCCACCTAGCTCAGGCTGGTGGTAAGCGCTTCCGCCCAATGTTTACCATGCTGTCCGCGCAGTTCGGTGAGCAGCCCGAGAACGATAACGTCATCACGGCTGCGACTGTGCTGGAGTTGACGCACCTGGCGACGCTCTACCACGACGACGTTATGGATGAAGCGGACAAGCGTCGCGGTGTGCCCTCCGCAAACTCGCGCTGGGACAACACCGTCGCCATTCTGGCCGGTGACTACCTCTTCGCTGCTGCATCCCGCCTGCTGGCGGAGCTCGGTTCCGAGAGCGTAGCCCACTTCGCCGAGACCTTCGGTGTTCTTGTCACAGGTCAGATGCGTGAGTGCCTCAACGACTTGGACCTGCCGATTGAAGAGCGCATCGAGCGCTACCTGAAGGTCATTGCCGAAAAGACCGGTGTGCTCATCGCATCGGCTGGTTATCTCGGTGCTTATCACGCCGGTGCGTCCGCCGATATTTCCAACGCACTGCGCCGCTATGGCGAACTAATCGGCATCGTTTTCCAGATCGTCGACGACATCATCGACATCTCCTCCAACACAGATCAGTCCGGCAAGACTCCGGGCACTGACTTGCGCGAGGGCGTCTTCACGCTACCGGTTCTCTACGCGCTGCAGGAGGACACCCCAGCCGCTAATCGCCTCCGTGAGATTCTCGTCGGCCCAGTCTCCGAGGACGCGCTTGTCGACGAGGCCCTCGAGCTCCTGGCTCAGACCAACGGCGTGGCTCGCGCGATGGAGAAGGTCAATGAACTGCTGGATGAGTCCGACCGCGTCATCGCTGACCTTCCCGACTGTGCGGCCAAGGATGCTCTGCGTCACGTTGCTCGCTACACCGTGGAGCGCGTGGGGTAGTGGATTGAGCTCCACTGTCGAGACGAACCTAGGGGCGAGCTCTGCTGAAAGTTGGGCCCTGCTGGGGGTGACCCCTGCTGAGGGGTGAATCCAAGTAGGAAAATGTCCTCCTTACCTGCCGATTTGTGTAAATGACAGAGTAGTGGGTAGCATTCCATTCGCACCGTTTAAGAGTGCACGCCAGATTGCCCGAGCGGCCAAAGGGAGCGGATTGTAAATCCGTCGGCATTGCCTTCGTTGGTTCGAATCCATCATCTGGCACAGTGAAATCACCGCGAGATTTTTCTCGCGGTGATTTTTTGTTTGTAGGAGCTGTTGGTGGGGATACGGGGCAGGGTTCGGGCTAGGGGTTCGGGCTAGGGGTTTGGGTTAGGGGCGGCCACCCATCGATGAGCTATTCACTTATGGTTCCGGTGGGGCTCATCGATAAGTGAATAGATTATCCATAAGTGCGCGCCAAAATGTCAGCAAACGTGACAAGAAATACCGCCGCCTACCTGCTGATTTGTGCTCAGTGGTGATTTCGGGTTAATCTTTGCAAGGCTTCACGGAGAGCACAGAGCGAAACGAAGCGGTCAACAATTGGCCACGGAGTTACGTGCTGAGTTCAATGGATGCTGATGCCCCCTTAGCTCAGTCGGCAGAGCGTTTCCATGGTAAGGAAAAGGTCGACAGTTCGATTCTGTCAGGGGGCTCTGTTCTTTTATACGGACTTATGTCCGGTAGAGAATAGGGGCGATGTAGCTCAGATGGTGAGAGCGCACGACTCATAATCGTGAGGTCGGGGGTTCGATCCCCCCCATCGCTACTACGGACAGTGATGTTCGTCGAACCCCGCCTTGATTATGCAGCAATGCAGTAAGGTGGGACATTGTCAGCTAAGGGCTGGAAAGTTCTTTTGCTGGTGGTGAAGGGGCGTGGCTCAATTGGTAGAGCAGCGGTCTCCAAAACCGCAGGTTGCAGGTTCGAGTCCTGTCGCCCCTGCAAGTATCCGTCATCCAGGGCGTATGAAAATGCGTCTGGGTGGCGGGTTTTTCGTTTATATTCGGCGGCGGTGGGTCAATGCGAGTTACTGACTGCGGTTATGTCAAAAATGGCTCGAAAAATGGCTTGAAAGTGTCATAAACTCGCACAGTTTCACATTTGCAGCCCGTAGTCTGGTGGGTCGTCCTTTTTGCAGCCCAAGCTTGCAGCACGAGCGAGCAGCCCAGGCTTGCAGCACGAGCTAGGGCGAAGCAGCAGTGAAGTGGCCGTCAGTGAGTATCGCTGCAAGGCCAGCAGCGGAATCGAATCTCGAAGCCTGCGGTTCCCACGAAGCGCATTTCTTCGATAGTGTGGATAATCGGCTAGAATTTACGCACTGAACCAGACTTGCTCTGCACAGTGGGGGCTCGGCTCCGGAGATTATCCCTGGAGTTTGCTCTTGAAGAATTCACGTTTGAGTTTCACTGTGCAGTATCTTTAGGTCTCATATGCACGAAGTAGCGAAGGAGCATCGTGTCTGAGGAAAACCAGACTTTCCAGGCGGCGGCTCGCCCGTCCGGTAAGCGCCAGGCGACGGGCGCGCAGACCACCGTGGCGAAGAAGCCTGCGCGTGAGAAGGAGACCAACGAGCTTTCGACTCGTAACCCTTTGGTTTTCATCAAGCAGGTTGTTGACGAGCTGCGCAAGGTGATTTGGCCGACCGGCCGCCAGATGGTCACCTACAGCATCATCGTGATCCTGTTCCTGATTGCCATGATTGCTCTCGTGTGGGGTGTGGACACGCTGGCCGGTCTGGGTGTCCGATCGGTGTTGGGCAAGTAATCGGTTATACTGTTTCGCAGTGATGCTTTTCATCCCGCCTCCGAGTTCCGGACGGCGGGATTATTCGTTAGCGCAGCTGGTGTCTTGCTGTGCGAAGTGATTGCGGATGGCATATTGGCTCTTAAGACTCTTTGAGCGAAGATGCCAATGTCGCGAACCGTTGATGTAGATACAAGAGGGGTTAGCACGACATGAATGATGGTCAGAATATTTTCTCCGACGCCCAGTCCGCGGATGCTGCCGCAACTGAGCAGGATGCGCAGGGCGCACCGGCTCAGGTAGAAGCTCCGGCCGAGGGTGCAGCCGCAGCCGACGCAGCCGCAGCTAACACTGCCGCAGCAGAAGCAGCGCCGGCAGAGGAGACCGCCGCTGACGCTGAGGCGCAAGCAGCTGCTGACGCAGACGCCGAGTACCGTAAGCGCCTGCGCGAGTTCCAGCGTGAGCTCAAGCGTCGTCCGGGCGACTGGTACATCATCCAGTGCTACTCCGGCTACGAGAACAAGGTGAAGACCAACCTGGAAATGCGTGCCCAGACCATGGGTGTCGATGAGCAGATTCACGAGGTCATCGTTCCGGTTGAGGAAGTCGAAGAGCGCAAGGACGACGGCAAGAAGAAAATCGTTAAGCGCAAGCTGCTGCCGGGCTACGTTCTGGTCCGCATGAGCCTGGATGACCCGTCCTGGTCCGTCGTCCGCGACACCCCGGGTGTTACTTCCTTCGTCGGTAGCGAGGGTCAGCCGTCCAAGGTCAAGATTCGTGAGGTCGCTAAGTTCCTCATGCCGAAGGAGACCATCACCGCGGACGCCGCTGAGGAAGCTGCAAATGCCGACGGTGAGCTGGCTGTCGCAGCGGCTCCGCAGGCAGAGAAGAAGGCCGTAGTCATCGACTACGAGGTCGGCGAGTCCGTCACCATCCTGTCCGGCCCGTTCGCATCTGTGGCTGCGACCATCTCCGAGATCGACCCGGACACCGGCCGCATGAAGGCCCTGGTTTCCATCTTCGGCCGTGAGACCCCGGTCGAGCTGGGCATCGATGAGGTCGAGAAGCTGAACTAGGCCTCGCACTAAGCGGACCTCGCACTAAGCCGGGCGGCAAGCCAAGCGCCGAGCAAAGGCACCAGCTAGCTCTCTCGAGCAACCAATCTGGTAACGGATTTTGATGCACGCCATACGCTGCGGTAACGTAGCCAGGCGTGCATTTTTGTGCCTTGAGCACAGATGTGCCAAGTAATTCGTATCCCCGGTGGCTGGCACCAACTCGATGACCAGCGCCAGCGGCCATGATGGTCGTGGGCGCAAGGGTCGTCGCAAAGCGTCGGCATCCGGACGGGGTGAGTCGCCTTTTCATCGGGGCGGCGTGCCCCGGTAACTAGGAAGTAGGTTAATCCGATGGCTCCGAAGAAGAAGCTTTCTGCGATCATTAAGCTGCAGATCCAGGCTGGTCAGGCTAACCCGGCTCCGCCGGTTGGTCCGGCACTGGGTGCCCATGGTGTCAACATCATGGAGTTCTGCAAGGCTTACAACGCAGCAACTGAGAACCAGCGTGGCAACGTTGTCCCGGTTGAAATCTCCGTCTACGAAGACCGCTCCTTCACCTTCGTTCTGAAGACCCCGCCGGCAGCTAAGCTGCTGCTGAAGGCCGCTGGCATTCAGAAGGGCTCTGGCGTTCCGCACACCAACAAGGTCGGTTCCGTGACCTGGGAGCAGTGCAAGGAAATCGCCGAGCTGAAGAAGCCGGACCTGAACGCTAACGACATCGAGATGGGTGCACGCATCATCGCCGGTACCGCTCGCTCCATGGGCATCACCGTCGAGGGCGCTAAGTAAACCGTCAGCGTTTAGCTGCACCTTCATCAAGTGGTAGGGCCAGCTTCGGCCCGCTAAACACCACAATCCAACCATTTCACTTAATTGAGATTGGACTTTTCATGAGCAAGAACTCTAAGGCATACCGCGCCGCCGCCGAGAAGATCGACGCCGGCCGCATCTACTCTCCACTCGAGGCCGCTAACCTGGCCAAGGAGACCTCCTCCAAGAACTACGACGCCACGATTGACGTTGCTATCCGCCTGGGCGTTGACCCGCGCAAGGCTGACCAGCTGGTTCGCGGCACTGTCTCCCTGCCGAACGGCACCGGTAAGACCGTTCGAGTCGTCGTTTTCGCCGCTGGCGAGAACGCCACCAAGGCTGAAGAGGCCGGCGCTGACTTCGTCGGTTCCGAGGAACTGATCGAAAAGATTCAGGGTGGCTGGACCGACTTCGATGCTGCAATCGCGACCCCGGACCAGATGGCCAAGGTTGGTCGCGTGGCTCGTATCCTCGGCCCGCGTGGTCTGATGCCGAACCCGAAGACCGGCACCGTTACCCCGGATGTCGCTAAGGCTGTCACCGAGATTAAGGGCGGTAAGATTTCCTTCCGCGTTGATAAGGCTGCAAACCTGCAGGCTGTTATCGGTAAGGCTTCCTTCGACGCCGAGAAGCTGGCCGAGAACTACGGTGCGCTTATCGACGAGCTGATGCGTCTCAAGCCATCCGCTGCTAAGGGTAAGTACCTGAAGAAGATCACCGTCTCCGCCACCAATGGCCCGGGCATCCCGGTTGACACCAGCGTGATCAAGGACTACACCGCCTAAATCAGCATCAGCCGATAGGCGAGTGTGCTCTTCGCAAGTCGCTCGAGGGTGACTCAGAGCCAAGCTCTTTAAAACCGCCGCCACGCGCACTTTCTCCCGGTGTGTGAGGCGGCGGTTTTGCATTCTCATAAGGGATACCGATAGCGCGGTGGGGGTTTGGGCGCGGTAGACGTCGTAAAGCGAATTGCTAATCCAAAGAACTAATCGAGCCGAAATGGACTCACAGCCAAAGTTTGTTGCTTAAAATCGCGACTATGACGTTGATTTTGGAACCCGAAGAAGGGCTGGAGGCGCTTGGCGAGATTAATCGCCTGGCGCAGCTCGACGACGGTTCCGGAATTATTGAACCGCAGCTCATCTCGTACCTCGACTCGTTGGGCGACGACGCCTATGACATGCCTTGCCTGCGCATCGCGGGGCAGACGCTGCTGGGCGAGGTACTGACGGGGCTAGGGGAGGACGAGCGCGTAGCTGAGGTGCTTCGCCGCAATATCCAGGATTCTGTGGTGCTTGCGGGGATGAGCGAGGAGGAAGCTCTGCAAGCTCGGGCGGCGCAGGTCGTGGTCGTGCGGTTGCTGCGCATCATTGCGCGGATGGAGGCCGTGGAGCTTCGCAACGCCGTGGCGCAGCAGTGCCTGGCATCGCAGATCCCGCCGGTCGTGCGTGTGGCATTGACACTCACCGTGGATATTCTCGATGCCGCCAGGTTGGACGCGCATCCCGACGACATGGTGCGCGTAGTACTCGACTATGCAGACCAAGTGCTCTGGCTTGCCGACGATGACCTGAATGCGTACTTTGCCGAGCTCGAGATGATTGTGCAGCAACGTGAGAAGGACCTGGAGTTCGGCCGCTTTGGAGAGCCTGGTGCGGCGCGCTTTGGATAGGCGATTTGATTAATTGCCTGGGTCTGGTATAGAGTTTCTTCACGAAGTTTGACCGGCTTCCAATCGGCACCAACATTAAGTTGGGACGATGGAGGTTGGTACTCAAGTTTCACCGAAGACCGTCGGTCATTCGCTTTGAAAGAAGCGGATTGAAGGTTTCATTGTAGGAATACAGTGAGCGGCCCACGCAGGAGGACTTGGAAGCGCTTGCGCAGTTTGGCTTCACCTGCTGGCCCTGGGGTCGGCGGAGTTGAAGTGGAACATGCCAAAAGAATTGTGCGCCCCATCCTTGTGCGAGGATTGGGGCGTTTGTTGTATTTGCGCAAAAGAATCCTTCACTTGGCCGAGCGGAAAATTGCAAAGACCAGGAAGGAGGCGAGAGTACACATGGCAGCAAATACTGAGAAGATTGCAGCTGTTGCAGCGCTGAAGCAGGACGTCGAAGAGTCCAACGCTATCGTGCTGACTGAGTACCGCGGCCTGTCCGTTGCGGAAATCACGGAACTGCGTCGCGCCCTCGGTGCTGATGTTAAGTACTCCGTCGCCAAGAACACCATGATCAAGATCGCTGCCGACGAGGCAGGGATTGAGGGTCTTGATGAGCACCTGAACGGCCCGACTGCAGTCGCCTTCATCAAGGGCGAGGCTGTGGATGCGGCTAAGGCGATTAAGAAGTTCGCCGGTGACAACAAGAACCTCGTGATCAAGGGCGGCTACATGGACGGTGCTGCAATCGATGCAGCACAGTTCGAGGCTCTTGCGGATATGGATAACCGTGAGACCACGCTGGCAAAGCTGGCTGGTGCCTTCAACGGCGTTCTGGCGAACGTCGCTGGCCTGCTCGATGCTCCGACCTCCTCGGTTGCCCGCCTTGCAGCGGCACTCGAGGAAAAGAAGTAATCCCGAGCGGCTCGCGAACTACGCGAACTAAATCACGCGAAAAACTTTTAAATATCACTTTGACGGCTTCGACCCCAGGGATCTCTGAGGGGAGCGGCCGCACCACACTCATAGGAGAATATCCATGGCTAAGTACACCACTGAGGAACTGCTCGAGGCTTTCAAGGAAATGACCCTCGTTGAGCTCACCGAGTTCAAGAAGGCTTTCGAGGAAGAGTTCGACGTCACCGCTGCTGCTCCGGTCGCAGTTGCTGCTGCAGGCGCTGCTGGCGGCGAGGCTGCTGCTGAGGAGAAGGACGAGTTCGACGTCGTCCTCGAGGACGCTGGCGCTAAGAAGATCGGCGTTATTAAGGCTGTCCGCGAGATCGTCTCCGGCCTGGGCCTGAAGGAGGCTAAGGAGATGGTTGAGTCCGCTCCGAAGGCTATCCTGGAGGGTGCTTCTAAGGACGACGCTGAGGCTGCTAAGGCTAAGCTGGAAGAGGCTGGCGCAAAGGTCTCCCTCAAGTAATTCAGTTACTTGCTTCGGCCCCGGTAGTGGCCTAAAGCTGCCAATTCTGACCGCCAATTCTGGGCTTCTTGCCCGGGGTTGGCGGTTCTTTTGTTTCTGGGGCCTTTGCTAACCCACCTGACCCGGGCAAAACCTCACTAATCTCACCCGTCACAGGAAGTTGGGGCAAAAACCAGCCCACTCATTGTCTTGATTGCCCTTATTGGCCTGTAAAGTATCTAACATGCTCTCACGGCCGAGAATTCTGTCTATCCTTCTGTTGGGTCTAGGCACCGCACTGCTTGCTGCTGGCATCTTGCTGCCCAAAGTGCTCAATGTTGATCCCAAAATGCCGCTTGACCTGCCGCCGGTGTCGTACACCCTGCGGGCGGAAGACGGCGTGTCCACCAGGATTAACGAAGAAGGCAAGCGGGAAGAAGTGCACTCGCCGCTGCAGCGACAGCTCCACGGCGTGCTCATCGAACCCGCCGATGCGGACAAGGTTTCGCTCCGTGTCGGTGTGACTGAAATGCGTGAGCTTCCCCCGGAGGTCATGGGTACCGACCCGCTGACCGAGCTTATCGAGGCCAATATCTGGACAGTGACCATCGACCGACTCACCGGCGAGGCGCTGGCTCCTGCGACTCTTGTCGACCGCATGGCGGGCGTTCCACGATCAGTGGCTTTCGAGGGGAACTGGGTGAAGCTCCCGGCCGACACTGAGGAAAAAGAATACCTGATCTTTGATGATTTCCTCCACGATTCCCTGCCGGCAAAGTTTGTCGGGGAAGAGGAGCGCGGTGGCAACCGCATTCTGCATTTCCGTCAGGATATTGAGAAGACGAATCTCGCCCAGAAGTACCGTTCTTACGTCTCTCAGCTAACTCAGGATGACAAATCCGGGTTCCTCCAGTACCAGGGCACCCGTGATTTGTGGGTTGAGCCGAAGTCTGGCTCGGTCATCGATATGGCCGAGGACATCCACCTTTGGTGGGAGACTCGCGACGGCGAGCCGATCATGGACTACCTGCGCTTCAACGGAAAGATGGACGAAGGCCTTTCCAATCAGCTTCTCTTTGGCGCAATACAGAATTTCCAGCGCCCAGCTCTAGAGCCGAGGTCAATCGGTCTCATTACGTCCGGTTCGATTCTGGTATTCATCGCAATCGTGGGCATCGTGCGTCCTTCGACCCGTCGTAAAGCAGAGTAACGCTTTACGACGGCCATAGCGCCCAGGCCTCACCCTTTATATCGGTGACGGGTGAATGCGACACGCCCGATTTGTCAAGTTGTACTAGACAACTACCAGTTTTTGATATAGGCTAAATCGTTGCGCTGGAATTAGTGTATCTGTCGCCAGCTCTTTTATAGTTTGCGCTCGGGGCTCGGGGCTATTATTTAGCACCGTTTTTCGTGCATCTAGCTGTTAAAGGAGTTGCCGCGGCGCCGCCGTTAGGGCTCGGGGGCTCGCCTTTTAAAGGCTGGTCTTGGGGGCCAAGCGGCGGGGGAATCACTTTCGTGTGTGACCAAAGGTTAGACGCAAAGTATCCCGGTGCGCAACAGAAATAATTCCTGCAACTTGAATCGCGTATAAACCAAGCGGGCGGAGCGCACCACCGGTTGCCGGTGTGCTTCACCGCGTGAGGTGCTGGAAGGACGCATCTTGGCAGTCTCCCGCCAGACCAAGGCAGTAACCGGTATTCCCGGAGCTTCGAAGAGGTACTCGTTTGCAAAGATTCAGGAGCCGATTGCGGTTCCTGGTCTGCTCGACCTGCAGCGTGAGTCTTTCGCATGGCTCATTGGCACGCCTGAGTGGCGCGCTCGTCGCCAGGAGGAGCTCGGAGAAGACGCTCGGGTTACCAGCGGTCTCGAAGATATTCTAGAAGAGCTCTCTCCGATCGAGGACTACTCCCAGAAGATGTCCCTGACGCTGTCGGACCCATGGTTCGACTCCGTCAAGAACACCGTGGATGAGTCCAAGGATAAGGACATCAACTACTCGGCTCCCCTCTACGTCACCGCGGAGTTCACCAACCGCGAGACCGGTGAGATCAAGAGCCAGACTGTCTTCATCGGTGACTTCCCGATGATGACGGACAAGGGTACGTTCATCGTCAACGGAACTGAGCGTGTCGTTGTTTCTCAGCTGGTGCGCTCTCCGGGCGTCTACTTCGATGAGACCATCGACAAGTCCACCGAGCGCCCGCTGCACTCGGTGAAGATTATTCCGTCGCGCGGTGCGTGGCTGGAGTTCGACGTCGACAAGCGGGACACCGTCGGCGTTCGTATTGACCGTAAGCGTCGCCAGCCGGTCACGGTTCTGCTGAAGGCTTTCGGCTGGACCACTGAGGAAATCAAGGAGCGCTTCGGCTTCTCTGAGATCATGATGGCCACCCTGGAGAAGGACGGTGTTGCAAACACCGACGAGGCTCTGCTGGAGATTTACCGCAAGCAGCGCCCGGGTGAGCCGCCGACGCGCGAGTCCGCGCTGGCTCTGCTGGAGAACAACTTCTTCAAGCCGAAGCGCTACGACCTGGCCAAGGTCGGTCGCTACAAGGTCAACCGCAAGCTGGGCCTGGGTACTGAGGTCTCTGGCGAGATGGTCCTGACCGAACAGGATATCGCTACCACCATTGAATACCTCGTGCGCCTGCACGACGGCGAGAATGTTATGACCTCGCCGGAAGGGGTCGAGATCCCGGTTGAGACCGACGATATCGACCACTTCGGTAACCGTCGTCTGCGTACCGTAGGCGAGCTGATTCAGAACCAGGTTCGCGTGGGTCTGTCCCGCATGGAACGCGTGGTTCGTGAGCGCATGACCACTCAGGACGTGGAGTCGATCCAGCCGACCACTCTGATTAACGTGCGCCCGGTCTCCGCGGCTATCCGTGAGTTCTTCGGTACTTCCCAGCTGTCCCAGTTCATGGACCAGAACAACTCGCTGTCGGGTCTGACCCACAAGCGTCGTCTGTCCGCACTGGGTCCGGGTGGTCTGACCCGTGACCGTGCTGGTCTCGAGGTTCGAGACGTTCACCCGTCCCACTACGGCCGCATGTGTCCAATTGAGACCCCAGAGGGTCCGAACATTGGCCTGATTGGTTCGCTGTCCTGCTACGCACGCGTGAACCCGTTCGGTTTCATTGAGACTCCGTACCGTCGCGTCCGCGATGGTGTCATCACCGATGAGGTCGACTACCTCACCGCTGATGAGGAAGACCGCTACGTCGTTGCGCAGGCCAACACTCCGATCGACGAGAACGGCCACTTCGTTCAGGAGACCCTGTCTGTTCGTAAGAAGGGTGGTGACGTCGAGTCCGTCCGCGCTGATGAGGTCGACTACCTCGATGTTTCCCCGCGTCAGATGGTCTCCGTGGCTACTGCCATGATTCCGTTCCTCGAGCACGACGACGCTAACCGTGCCCTGATGGGTGCGAACATGCAGCGTCAGGCTGTGCCGCTACTGCGTTCGGAGGCTCCGTTCGTCGGTACCGGTATGGAGCAGCGTGCTGCTTACGACGCGGGCGATGTCATTGTCGCTTCGGCCGCCGGTGTGGTCGAGACCGTGTCGGCAGACTTCATCACCATCATGGACGATGAAGGCCAGCGCCACACCTACCTGCTGCGCAAGTTCGAGCGCACCAACCAGGGCACCTGCTACAACCAGAAGCCACTGGTTGACGAGGGCCAGCGTGTTGAGGCCGGCCAGGTCATCGCTGACGGTCCGGGTACCGACAACGGTGAGATGGCACTTGGTAAGAACCTGCTCGTGGCATTCATGCCGTGGGAAGGTCACAACTACGAGGACGCCATCATCCTGAACCAGCGCATGGTTGAGGAGGACATCTTGACCTCGATTCACATCGAGGAGCACGAGATCGACGCCCGCGACACCAAGCTGGGTCCGGAGGAAATCACCCGTGACATCCCGAACGCGTCCGAGGAGATGCTGAAGGATCTGGATGAACGCGGCATCGTCCGCATCGGTGCCGACGTTCGCGACGGTGACATCCTGGTCGCTAAGACCACGCCGAAGGGTGAGACTGAGCTGACTCCGGAGGAGCGCCTGCTGCGCGCTATCTTCGGCGAGAAGTCCCGCGAGGTCCGTGACACTTCCATGCGTGTTCCGCACGGTGAGTCCGGCAAGGTCATCGGCGTCCGTGTCTTCTCCCGTGAAGACGATGACGACCTGGCACCGGGTGTCAACGAGATGGTCCGCGTGTACGTTGCGCAGAAGCGCAAGATCCAGGACGGCGACAAGATGGCAGGTCGCCACGGTAACAAGGGCGTTATCGGCAAGATCCTGCCGCAGGAGGACATGCCGTTCCTGCCGGACGGCACCCCGGTCGACATCATTCTGAACACCCACGGTGTTCCGCGTCGTATGAACATCGGCCAGGTCCTCGAGGTTCACCTCGGCTGGCTGGCGAAGGCCGGCTGGAGCATTGAGGGCGACCCGGATTGGGCTAAGCGTCTTCCGGCCGACCTGCACGACGTTCCGTCCGACTCCCTGGTTGCAACCCCAGTGTTCGACGGTGCTGAGAACGAGGAACTCGCTGGTCTGCTCGCGTCGTCCCGCCCGAACCGTGACGGCGAGGTGCTGGTCAACGCTGACGGTAAGGCCACGCTGTTCGACGGCCGCTCTGGCGAAAAGTTCCCGTTCCCGGTTTCGGTGGGCTACATGTACATGCTGAAGCTGCACCACCTGGTCGACGAGAAGATTCACGCTCGTTCCACCGGTCCGTACTCCATGATTACCCAGCAGCCGCTGGGTGGTAAGGCTCAGTTCGGTGGTCAGCGCTTCGGTGAGATGGAGGTGTGGGCAATGCAGGCATACGGCGCTGCCTACACCCTGCAGGAGCTGCTCACCATCAAGTCCGATGACGTGGTTGGCCGCGTCAAGGTCTACGAGGCAATCGTGAAGGGCGACAACATTCCGGATCCGGGTATTCCGGAGTCGTTCAAGGTGCTTCTGAAGGAACTGCAGTCGCTCTGCCTGAACGTTGAGGTCCTTTCGGCCGACGGCGTTCCGGTTGAGTTGGGCTCCTCCGACGATGAGGAACTCGACCACGCGACCGCTTCCCTCGGCATTAACCTGTCCCGCGATGAGCGTTCCGACGCTGACTCCGCATAGTTTCTCGCTTAACGACGAAACATTGCGTGAGTATCAGGGTCGGGAAGCCCTAACTCGCGAATAACCCAACACAGACGACAACGTACAAAAACCTCCGCAGAGAATTTGGTTTCCGCATTACTTCGATGCGGAGGGAAAGGGAAAACAGGTGCTCGACGTCAACAACTTTGACGAGCTCCGGATTGGGCTCGCTACCGCCGACGACATCCGCCGCTGGTCTCGCGGTGAGGTCAAGAAGCCCGAGACGATTAACTACCGTACGCTGAAGCCGGAAAAGGATGGCCTTTTCTGTGAGCGTATCTTCGGCCCGACCCGTGACTGGGAGTGTGCTTGTGGTAAGTACAAGCGCGTTCGCTTCAAGGGCATCATCTGTGAACGCTGTGGCGTTGAGGTGACCAAGTCGAAGGTTCGCCGTGAGCGCATGGGCCACATTGAGCTGGCCGCTCCGGTCACTCACATCTGGTACTTCAAGGGTGTGCCGTCCCGCCTCGGCTACCTGCTCGACCTGGCTCCGAAGGATCTGGAAAAGATCATCTACTTCGCTGCCAACATCATCACCTCCGTGGATGAAGAGGCTCGCCACAACGACCAGGAAACCCTCGAAGCAGACATGCTCGTGGACAAGAAGCTGGTTGAGGACGATCGTGACCAGGAGCTGGCCGAGCGTGCCCAGACCCTGGAAGAGGATCTGGCTGAACTCGAGGCAGCGGGTGCCAAGGCTGATGCCCGTAAGAAGGTTCAGTCCGCAGCCGAGCGCGAGATGCGCCACATCCGTGAGCGCGCCCAGCGCGAGCTGGATCGTCTCGACGAGATTTGGAACACCTTCATCAAGCTCGAGCCGAAGCAGATGATTATCGACGAGGGTATTTACACCGAACTCGTCGACCGCTACGAGGATTACTTCACCGGTGGTATGGGTGCTGAGGCTATTCAGACCCTGATCCGCAACTTCGACCTGGCCAAGGAGGCCGAGGAGCTGCGCGAGATTATTCGCGACGGCAAGGGACAGAAGAAGATGCGCGCCCTCAAGCGCCTGAAGGTTGTCACTGCATTCCTGCAGTCCGGCAACGACCCGGCCGCTATGGTGCTCGACTGCATTCCGGTGATTCCGCCGGAGCTGCGCCCGATGGTGCAGCTCGACGGTGGCCGCTTTGCGACCTCGGACTTGAACGACCTCTACCGTCGTGTCATCAACCGAAACAACCGCCTGAAGCGCATGATTGACCTGGGCGCTCCGGAAATCATCGTCAACAACGAGAAGCGCATGCTTCAGGAATCCGTTGACGCACTGTTTGACAACGGACGTCGTGGCCGCCCGGTCACTGGTCCGGGTAACCGCCCGCTGAAGTCCCTGAGCGACCTGCTCAAGGGCAAGCAGGGTCGTTTCCGTCAGAACCTGCTGGGTAAGCGTGTTGACTACTCCGGCCGTTCGGTTATTATCGTCGGCCCGCAGCTGAAGCTGCACCAGTGTGGTCTGCCGAAGCTGATGGCTCTTGAGCTGTTCAAGCCGTTCGTTATGAAGGAGCTCGTGGCCAAGAGCTACGCGCAGAACATCAAGAGCGCGAAGCGCATGGTTGAGCGTCAGCGCCCAGAGGTGTGGGACGTCCTCGAAGATGTCATTACCGGACACCCGGTCCTGCTGAACCGTGCACCTACGCTGCACCGCCTGGGTATTCAGGCGTTCGAGCCGGTCCTGGTTGAGGGTAAGGCAATTCAGCTGCACCCACTGGCATGTGAGGCTTTCAACGCCGACTTCGACGGTGACCAGATGGCAGTTCACCTGCCGCTGTCCGCTGAAGCACAGGCCGAGGCTCGCGTCCTGATGCTGTCCTCGAACAACATTCTGTCGCCGGCTTCCGGTAAGCCGCTGGCTATGCCGCGTCTGGATATGGTCACTGGCCTGTACTTCCTGACACTGGAGAAGCCGGAGCTGCCGGGTGGACACCAGGATGCCACCGAGGACGCACCGGAGCAGGGTATTTACACCAGCCCGGCCGAGGCCATCATGGCTTACGACCGCGGTGCAATTGGCCTGCAGAGCCCAATTAAGGTTCGCATCAGCCACCTGCGTCCGCCGGCCGAGATTGAGTCCGAGCAGTTTCCAGATGGTTGGAACAAGGGCGATACCTGGCTGGCTTCCACCACGCTGGGCCGCGTTATGTTCAACGACCTGCTGCCGTGGAACTACCCATACGTCGAAGGCGTTATGGCTAAGAAGCCGCAGGCTGCGATCATCAACGACTTGGCTGCCAAGTACCCGATGATTACGGTCGCTCAGACCGTCGACAAGCTCAAGGATGCTGGTTTCTACTGGGCTACCCGTTCTGGTGTCACCATTGCTATGTCTGACGTGCTGGTTCTCCCGAACAAGCGTGAGATCCTGAACGGCTACGAAGAGAAGGCCGCCACGGTGGAGAAGAAGTTCCGCCGCGGTAAGCTCTCGGCCGCTGAGCGTCACGAGTCGCTGGTTAACCTGTGGAAGGCTGCGACGGCTGAGGTCGGTGAAAAGGTCGAGGCTCTGTACCCGGATGACAACCCGATTCCGATGATCGTGAAGTCGGGTGCTGCCGGTAACATGGGCCAGATTCACTCGCTGGCCGGCATGAAGGGCATGGTTACGAACCCGCGTGGTGAATACATCACCCGCCCGATTAAGACCTCCTTCCGCGAAGGCCTGTCGGTTCTCGAGTACTTCAACAACTCGCACGGTTCCCGTAAGGGTCTGGCCGATACCGCGCTTCGTACCGCTGACTCGGGTTACCTGACCCGTCGTCTGGTCGACGTTGCACAGGACGTCATCGTTCGCGAAGAGGACTGTGGCACCCACGACGGTGTCGTTGTCGAGATTGGCGAGGATGTTCTGGACGCAACCGGCAACCCGACCGGCGAGATCCGTCGTGCGAAGTACGTCGAGACCGCCGCGATTGCTCGCGTACTGGCAGCAGATGTCACCGACGCTGAGGGCAATGTCCTTATCGAGGCTGACACCGACCTGAACGACGACCACATCACCCTGGCTCTCAGCCACGGTGTCAAGGAAGTCAAGGTCCGCTCGGTTCTGACCTGTTCCACCGCAACCGGTGTCTGTGCCAAGTGCTACGGTCGTTCGATGGCAACCGGCAAGCTGGTCGACATCGGAGAGGCTGTCGGTATTGTCGCTGCGCAGTCCATTGGTGAGCCGGGTACCCAGCTGACCATGCGTACGTTCCACCAGGGTGGTGTCGGTGGCGACATTACCGGTGGTCTGCCGCGTGTCCAGGAGCTGTTCGAGGCCCGAGTGCCGAAGAACAAGGCTCCACTGGTTCGCGAAAACGGTCGCGTGCGCCTGGAGGAGGACGAGCACTTCTACACGCTCACCCTCATCCCGGATGCCAACAGCGAGGACGAGGTCGTCTACGACAAGCTGTCCAAGCGTCAGGGTCTGGCTGAAATCACCGTCGATGGCCGTCGTCGCGCCATCCGCGATGGTGACCATGTGGTTAAGGGGCAGCAGCTGCTCAAGGGCGCTGCCGATCCGCACGAGGTCCTCGAGGTCCTGGGGCGCCGCGGTGTCCAGCGTCACCTCATTGAGGAAGTCCAGTCGGTCTACCGTGACCAGGGTGTGGCCATTCACGACAAGCACATCGAGGTTATTGTCAGCCAGATGCTGCGCCGCGTGATTGTGTCCAAGCCGGGTGACTCCGACCTGCTGCCAGGCGCATTGGTCGAGCGCTCCACGGTCATGGCTAAGAACCGCGAGATTGTTGCCTCCGGCGGCAGCGTCATCGAGGGCCGTCGCGTGCTGATGGGTATTACCAAGGCATCGCTGGCCACCGAGTCCTGGCTGTCCGCGGCCTCCTTCCAGGAGACGACGCGCGTGCTTACCGACGCCGCTATCAACAAGCGCTCGGATAAGCTCATCGGCCTGAAGGAGAACGTGATCATCGGTAAGCTAATCCCGGCTGGTACGGGTATCTCGCGCTACCGCAACATCACTGTTGAGCCGACTGAGGAAGCTGCCCGCCAGGCAGCCGCACCATTTGCCTCCTTCGGTGAGGGCTTCTACGGTGCCGAGGACACCTACGGCATCGACCAGGTTGGTTCCGCAGTTCCGCTGGATGACATCGGAACCTTCGAGTAAAAATCAATAGCTTTGCGGCCGCGGCTGGGGGTGGCAATCCTTTGAGATCCCCCAGTTCACCGCTGAGCAGAGCCACGCTCCTAACAGGGCTTACTGGTTAGCAATACGCGGTTAACCGAGCCCGACATTAGGCGGCAACCCAAAAATTCCCCCGACACCACAGTTGGTCAGTTGTTTTTAAACAGCTAGCCAAAAGGTGTTGGGGGATTTTTTGCTATTTACTTAAGTAATTTGCTATTGAAATGCGTAATTTGTGGCTACAATAAACAGTACGTTCGTACGGTAGACATAGCAGCGCGCATGAGAGGTGCCCGCCATGACTGAAATCACCATCATCCAACCCGATCCGACAGTCCCCATCGGCCGAATCGCACCATGGCTCGAAGAAATCGGAGCAACGTACACCACCGTCCGCTTATGTCGCGAACCAGTTCCGGCAATCACTGACTGCGGCGAGGGCATTATCATTCTGGGCGGCGCAATGGACGCCCTCAATGAAGAAAAGGCACCGTGGCTGCCCGCACTACGCACACTGCTTGACGACGCTCTTACCACCCACATTCCCGTTATCGGTATCTGCCTCGGACACCAAATCATTGCCAATTGCTTTGGCGGTACGGTGACAGTGGCAGCACCTGGTCAAGGTCAAGAAGGCGCAGCGGAGGTCACGTTGACCTCGGAAGGTGCGTGCGATCCACTTCTCGGTGCGCTACCTACAACCTTCGAGGTGGCAGAGTCCCACTTTGACGCAGTCGATGTACTCCCACCGCAGGCGACGTTACTGGCCACTGGTGAGCCATGCCCCGTCCAAGCCTTCCGGCTTGGCAGCATCGTCGGTGTGCAGTTCCACCCAGAGGCCACCCCAGAGTTAGTGGAGGAATGGTCAAAGACCAATGGCACGGATTCGGAGGCGATTGTGGCCAAGCTCCGAGCCGTCGATAAGCAGGTGGAAGCCAATGGGCGTGCGTTGATTGCGGCATTCGTCGAGCAGGTGGGTGCCAATCAGCCCAAGCGTGCCTGCAGTGTTGATGCGGGTGTCTAAGCAGGCTGCCTGATTAGACACAGCACGCACCCCGGGGCCGCGGTGGGGGCGGGAAAGCAGATGACTACCGCGGCACTCGCGACGTGCTACATCTTGCGCAGCGAAAACGCCGGTGCATTAAGGACTATGCGCCGCGCTAGATTCCAGTAATCATGTTGAGCGTCTGTTACATGCTCGATTGAATTGCCCATGAACCTGGCCCAGATGCCAAGGCCATCGGGAAGTGAAGACGCGCCGATAAGCGGGGCAGTGTCGCTGTGTGGATAGTCCTGCCAAGAGGTAAGGACATCGTCGACAAGCGGTGGCGAACATATGACCCAGAGGTTTGCCCAGGCGCGGTAGTTGCCATGCGCGATGGGCGAGGAGAGGTCGCGTTTGCCGAGATAGTGAGCCTTTTCGATAAATGCGGGAACACTGTCGTGCGCGTGTAACTCTGCACGCAGATCAATCTCGGCGGCATCGTGGAGCTCTCCGTGAGCGACGCGACCAGCGGTAAAGCAGTCGCCGACAATTGCAGTAGCACCGGGGGAGACAGTCACCTTTGTGTGCTGGCGGAAGTGGCAATCACGCGAAGGAATTGCCGGGTCCGGCAGGTATTCGAGGACGGCATCCGGCTCAACCGTGAATTCAGTCAGCTGTTCGGCGTAGCCGCTGGTCATTGAGTGCACTCGAGTAGCCGCCTGAGAGGTGACAATCGCATGTGCGCCACTTCGAACCTGTATCCGCTGGCGAACATGGTCGCCCTGGGCGAGACCGCCGCCGGTGGCACGAATATAGACCACGTGGGCATCGGGGAAGGACGGGTCGGAATGGAGAATGCGCCCCAGAGACAGCGGTGCACGAACACGCCGGGTACCGGGGCCAGCAGGCAGAATCTCCAGGTCGAGTAAGCCGTCCTTGCCAGGTCGTAGCATGGTTATGCCTGGTCAGAGGAGGAATCAACCGACGCAGACTTCGCCGCAGCCTCAATGAGATCGGCGAACTCCGCAATGCCGGAGCCGTCTAGACAATTGGTCAGCATGACCGGCTTGTCAGAGCGCACGGCAAGCGCATCAGTGTGCATCTGGTCCACATCGCAGCGGACATAGGGCGCGATGTCAATCTTGTTAATGACAAGAACATCGGAGTCCGTGATGCCAGGGCCACGCTTCTTCGGCATCTTCTGCCCCTCGGCGGTATCGAGCACAAAGACAAATAGGTCCGCCAGTGCAGGTGAGAAAGTCAGCGTGAGGTTATCGCCACCGGATTCGTAGAAAACAATGTCGATATCTGGGTGCTCCTCCAGCAACTCGGCGCTGGCCATGAGGTTCATAGTGGGATCATCGCGCACCGCAGTGTGTGGGCACGAGCCTGTCTCCACACCGATAATGCGCGAGGAGTCGACCACGCCGTCCAGCGCCTGCCGGATGTGATGAGCATCCTCTTGGGTGTAGATGTCATTGGTAATGATGCCCGGTGTGAAACCACGGGAAATCAGCTCAGGTACGAGCGTTTCAATCAAGGCCGTCTTGCCGGAGCCGACTGGTCCACCAATGCCAACGTGAAAAACCATTGTCAAAAATTCCTTCTTAATAGTTAACTTGCTAGTTGCTTGTCAGAGGCCAAAAGCCGAGCTTTAGGTAATAAACAATCGGGCCGCCGCAGTCTCGTGGCGCGCAGAGGCAATATCTAACAGCGGCGTACAGGCACCAATATCGTCGGTGCCAATCGTCCGCGAAGTCTCAACAACCTCCGTGACCACTGGAGCCAGCTGTCGAATCAGACGCTGCGCACCGACAAAATCAGCCACCTGCAATCGCACCGCCGCTGATGCCACAGCAGAGACGAAACCAAAGGCCTCGGCCTGCGCCGCCTCATCGGAATCCAGTCCAGCGGACCGATGAATCAACGCCATCACCACCGGGCTGTGCCCATACGCCAAGCGGCTGGACGCATCCGGGCTGCTCACCGCTTTCGAATACGCGCGCAGGGTATCGTCGTCAAGCCCTAACTCACGCGCCATAAACAGCATCTGCTTGCCGACGCGCACGCTGCCCCTCCGCTGCGAAAACGTCGGTCGTGCCGCATGCACCATCGCGTCGATTCGCATTATCCCAGCGACCGAATCCTGCTCCCACGTGCGAAAATGCGCAGCCAGATCGACCGGCGCGAAGGAATAACGCAACATGTCCTCGGCGACGGTGGCAAGTGCTGCCTCGTCACGCTTGCCGACGATCCCCTCGGCGACCAGCCCCTCGAGACCATGCGACAGCGTATAGCGACCGGAGGGGAATGCGGTGTCAGACCACTGCAAGGCCTGGTAAAACGACGAAGTCAAGCTCATCACCAGAGCCTAGAAGAGATAGTGCAGGCGCGTTAGCGGAAGCTCCTGGGCAGGCTCGATGCTGACGGGCTCGCCATCGACGGTGACCACATAGGTTTCCGGATCGACGTCAATCTTGGCCAGAGTGTTGTTTCGCACCATGTTTGCCTTGCCAATTCCGCGGCAGTCCTTTACCGGCAGAACACGGCTTTGCAAACCGAGCTCTTCCGGCACACCGGCATCAATTGCGGCCTGGGACATGAAGGTAATGCGAGTAGCCGTGAGAGCGGAACCGTAATTGCCGAACATATTGCGGAAATAGCAGGGTTCAGGAGTCGGGATGGATGCATTGGGATCGCCCATTTGTGACCAGCAGATTACCCCGGAGCGCAGAACCACATCCGGTTTTGCGGCAAAGGAATCGATTGGCCACAGCACCAAATCCGCAATCTTGCCGACTTCCACCGAACCCAGATAGTCATCAATTCCAGCGGAAATGGCGGGATTGATGGTCAGCTTCGCCAAGTAGCGCAGGACGCGTTCATTGTCATCGCCATTGGTTTCATCAGCACCGGGAAGTGGGCCGAGCTGGGCGCGGCAGTGATGAGCAGTCTGGAATGCGCGCGTGAAGGACTCGCCGACTCGTCCCATCGCCTGCGAATCGGAGGAGAAAATGGAAATGATGCCCATGTCATGGAGCACGGTTTCAGCTGCGATGGTCTCAGGTCGAACACGCGAATCGGCAAAAGCGACATCTTCCGGCACCGAGTGGGAAAGGTGATGACAGACCATCACCATATCCAGCAGTTCTTCGGCGCTGTTGATGGAGTAGGGCAGCGTCGGGTTCGTCGAAGCCGGCAGAACATTCGGAATCGCCGTGACCTTCAAAATGTCCGGGGCGTGACCGCCACCGGCGCCTTCAGAGTGGAAGGTGTGGATGGTCTGGTCACCAATGGCTTTGCGCGTGTCCTCGAAGAAACCTGACTCGTTGAGCGTATCCGTGTGGATGGCCAGCTGAACGTCGTACTTATCGCAGATGTCCAGCGCATTGTGAATAGTCGCAGGTGTCGCGCCCCAGTCCTCGTGAATCTTGAGCCCGGCAGCGCCAGCGAGTAGCTGTTCAACCAGCGCGTCCGGCTGACTGCCCGAACCCTTGCCCAGGAAACCAGCATTGACCGGCAGACCCTCTGCCGCGCGCAGCATGGTGTGAATATGGAATTGACCAGGCGTACACGTCGTGCCCTTTGACCCCTCCGCAGGCCCGGTACCGCCACCGAAGAACGTCGTAATGCCGTTGGAGAGACCCTCTTCGGCCTGCTGCGGTGCCAGGTAGTGGATGTGCGTATCGATGCCACCGGCCGTCAGCAGTCGATGCTCACCGGCAATAACCTCGGTACCAGCACCAATGACCAGGTCGGGGTGAACTCCGTCCTGCGTATGCGGGTTGCCCGACTTACCAATTGCGACAATCTTGCCATCTCGCAGACCCACGTCTGCCTTGACGACGCCCAGGAGAGCATCAACAATAATCGCGCTCGTAATAACCGTATCGGGCGTGCCTTGTGCGCGAGTTGCCTGCGGATCTTGGGCCATGCCGTCACGGATGGACTTACCGCCGCCATAGATGGACTCGTCGCCGGGGAAGTTGGCCGTGTAGTCCTTCTCGATTCGAATGACCAGATTGGTATCCGCCAGCGGTACTACATCGCCGGTTGTGGGGCCGTAGAGCTCCGCGTATCTCGACGAGCTGATCGTCGTTTCCTCATCCGCGGCAACTGGCATCGGTTCTGCAGGCTCGTGCGCAAAACCGTAGTCGGCAATTCGCTGAAAGGCAGCTTCCCGAGTGGCTTCATCATCCAGCGGGCCCTCAGTCATCCCCGCGAAGCCGTGGATAATGCGGTCTCCACCGAAGTCGACCAGTGTGACCGTCTTGGTATCGCCGGGTTCAAAGCGCACTGCCAGGCCGGCGGGGATATTTAGGTGCATTCCCCAGGCCTGATAGCGATCAAAGCAAAGGGCCGCATTGGCTTCGAAGAAGTGATAGTGAGAACCGACCTGGATTGCGCGGTCGCCGGTATTGGCCACCTTTAGTCGCAGAGCGCGGCGGCCTTTATTCAGAACTATTTGTCGACAATCTGTGTTGTTACTCGGTTGCATCTGCATCGATATTTCCTAGGTCAAACTCAGTGTGGACATCTGCGCTGTGATGGTGGTGATGATGGTTGTGACCATGACCGTGACTGTGCCCATGCACGTGGCCGTGGTGATGATGACCGTGGCCATGCACGTGGCCGTGACTGTGTCCATGGCCGCCATCCTCCTCGCCGTGACTATGGGCATAACCGTGCTCATGATCGGCAAGTAATGCTGCCTCAATGCCGTCATCATCATGCGACTGCAAAAGATGCAGAGCGGTTTTAGCAGACTGGGAGATGGCCGTCGCCAGTGCAGTACTGGTGATGAGTGGTTTTTGATTCTCGGCTGTCTGCAAATCAGCGCGGATTACTGTGCTCCGACGGGTTGGGCGCAAGGACTCGTCGTCAAGCGTGGCTTTATACGGTGCCAGCGTCTGCGAGACGGATGGGTAGACATCGTCGAACGCGACCACTACATCGGCGCCAGAACTGTGCGTCCACGCCAGACGAGCGATACGGAACAGCTCCGCGTCCGCGAACGGATCGATGGCAGCGGAACATATGACCGCGATATCGTCGGCCGAGGTCTCGCGCCGGAGCGTTGCGCGTAGAAACGCCAGCGTGGTGGTGGCACCCAGCGGCGGTGCCGCGAGTGCAATGCGCACATTCGAGTGATTGCGCTTGAACCACTGACAAGTCTTGGCCGTGTCGGCGATGAGTGGCAGATTGCGGCCACTTGTCATGGGCATAACGACGATATGGAGATTCTCGGTGTCCTCGCGGCCCAAATCCGCCAGTGTGCTGCGCAGCTCGGTGCCTGTGGAGGTCACGATGGTCTGATCAAAAGTGTCGAGGCCCTCTACTGCGGTGGTGATGAACTCTGGGCTGGCATCGACTCCGCAGTGAGCGATGAGGATACGTGGGGTCTGGGCTGCCATCTATTTGCCGCCAATTGGGTCATGGACGGATACGAGCTTTGTGCCATCGGTGAAGGTGGCCTCGACCTGTACCAGCATGATTGCCTCGCGGACACCATCGAGGACATCGTCAGGTCCGAGTACCTCGGTGCCAATGGTCATGGCTTCGGACACGGTCACACCATCTCTGGCGGCTTCGACGACGGCATCGCTAATCAGTGCTACTGCTTCGGGCCGGTTGAGTTTTAGACCGCGGTTCTTTCGTCGCTCGGCGACACGAGCTGCAAGAAAGAGCATGAGTTTATCTTGCTCGCGCGGGGTGAGGCGCATGTGTTACCTGCCTAACTGCTCAAAATGTGTGCTCATTGAGACTCAACGCCAGTTCGTACTATATCTGATTTCACAGCAAATAATTGCTGCACTACCGAATCATGACTGGTTACTTGCAGGCTATGCCTAAGCCAGCCGTATGGGTTTTCGGCGCTGAGGCAGCAATTTGCTGGGCAGCATTACAGCTGATGACCGGCCTATAGTTGGGCGGCTGGTGTGGGGTAGCTGAAGGAAGTAGCTGTCGTGAACTGACATCAGGGGTATCTCATGACGACCACAATGGCCGACGCTAAGCAGGGAAAGCGGAGGGCGGGAAATACTGGGTCGTCATCGAAGTTGGGTGACGACTATCCGCTCCGATTCGCGCCACGACACTACCGAACGTGGACACCAGTAGCAGTTGCCAGCTCGGCACTGGGAGGAATGGCCTACTTGGCTGACTTCTCCATCGGTGCTGGAATCGGCATTGCTCACGGAACAACAAACGCTGTGGTTGGCATTCTCATCGCCGCAGTCTTGATTTTTCTCTCCAGCGCGCCGCTGGCAATCTACGCCGCAAAGTTCAATCTCGACCTCGACCTCATCACACGCGGTTCCGGCTTTGGCTACTACGGCTCCGTAATCACCAACGTCATTTTCGCGACTTTTACATTCATCTTCTTCGCCACCGAAGGCGCAATTATGGCCCAGGGCCTAAAGCTCGGGCTCGGGATACCACTTTGGCTGGGATACCTGGTGAGCGTGCTCATCATCATCCCCGTAGTGGTTTTCGGAATGAAGACGCTACAGAAGATGCAGACGTGGACCAACCCACTCTGGCTAGTCATGATGGTGCTACCGATGGTGTATCTCGTCGTCAGGCACCCTGACTCCGTGGACGCTTTCTTGCATTATCAGGGGCAGGGAGAAGGTCCTAGCCTGGCGGCAATGATGGCTTCTGCCGGTGTGTGTTTGGCGCTGGTGGCGCAGATTGCCGAGAACATTGACTACATCCGTTTCATGCCGCCGAAGACAAAGGACAACGCCACGTCGTGGTGGGCCTCGGTCATCATGGCTGGGCCGGGATGGGTTATCTTCGGTGCAGCTAAGCAGATTATCGGTGTGTTTCTCGCGGTCTACATGATTTCGGTGGTCGGCGGCGGCATGACCGAAGCCGTTGAGCCAGTGCATCAGTTCATGACGGTGTACCAGGAAATGGTGCCCACGTGGCTGGCAATCACGCTGGCGGTCGTCTTGGTGGTGATGAGCCAAATCAAGATCAACGCCACGAATGCATACTCTGGCTCGCTGGCGTGGACTAACGCCTACACGCGAGTGGCAAAGTCCTATCCGGGACGCATTGTCTTCGTCTTCGTCAATCTCGGCATCGCACTGGCGCTTATGGAGTTCGACATGTTCTCCATGCTCAATGCGGTTCTGGGGTTCTACTCAAACCTCGCCATTGCGTGGATTTTCACAGTGGCTACGGACATTGCAATTAACAAGTGGGTCCTGAAGATCTCGCCGATTTATCCCGACTACCGACGCGGAATGATTCACGACTTCAACCCCGTCGGCATTACCTCGCTCGTTGCTTCCGCGACAATCTCAATCGCCATGTACTTCGGCGCTTTCGGCGAGAGCTTGGTGCCGTACTCCGCACTCGTCGCCGCAGCAATCGCCTTCGTCGTCACGCCGACGATGGCAATTCTGACTAAGGGGCGCTACTACCGACGTCGCTTTGACGACGGCATCGCCGCACCGCTTTTCGACGAGCACGGGAACCCATCCAATGAGTCTTTCACCTGTGTCATCACCGGTGAACAGGTCGAACGACCTGATGTAATCCTTTCGGCGGAGCGTGGCGACGATGGCGCGGAGCAGTACATATCCTCGCTCGCACTGACAATGGACCGCGACGGCCGACATGTTATGCCGGCTCAATCGCGGCGGGGGCGTAGCGCATCAGTGCGAACGTCCTGAGAGGAGGCGCTAGGCCTTTAGCGCCTCTGAGATGGGGGTATCGCCCTCATTGAAGTTAATGGTGCGACCAATCGTTTGATCGTTGAATACGGTCTGCGCGATGACATTGGCAACCGTTGCACGGGCAACCTTTGTGGCCTTTGTGGCATCGGTGTCAATGGAATCCTGGCCTTCGTCGAAGGTCAGCGTGCTCGGTCCCAGGATTGTCCAGTCCAAGTCAGATTCGCGCAAAGCTGTATCCGCGGCGGCCTTGGCCTCGGCGTAGGCAAAGAAGGAATTATCCTCAGGAACTCCGTGGTTCGGGCCGGCACCAAAGTAGGACACCATTACGTAGCGGTTAACTCCGGCGGCCTTGGCAGCTGCCATCGAGGTGATTGCGGCATCGCGGTCGATTGCGTAGGTGCGCTCTGATGAACCGCCGCCTGCGCCAGCGGACCAAACGACGGCATCATTGCCGCGTAGCAGGTCAGCGAACTTCTCGGTCGAGAGCTCGGTGATGTCATAGACAGCTGGGGTGGCACCGAGCGCTTCAATGTCCGAGACCTGATCAGGGTTACGAATAACTGAGGTTACTTCGTAGCCTTCATTGATGAGTAGGGGAGTAGCGATTTGGGCCACCTTGCCGTGGCCGCCGATAACAATAACTTTTTTAGCCATGCCCCACCTATACGTCAGCTCGCTGGTACTAGCAATGCAGTTGCCTTCGCTGGCAGTGAACATGACGAACGGTGAGCGACGAACGGTGAGCGCTGAGTATGGCGAGGCGTACTTCTTGCCACCCCATTTGCAGGGTACAAGAACGCCTAGTTAAGTCGTCCTAAATCAAGTTATATATGTAGACGTAATTTACCTGTTCAATCCGGGTATTTTTCGATATTGGTAGCCCAGCAGAGGCCCTTAGTTTTTCCAAAAAGACAAAATTAGGGCGAATTCGCGTAGAAAATACCTGTGAAATGCCGTTGCGGTATTCACCATGGCTCATCGACCAAATTCTGATGTCGGCACGTTGCCACGACTAATCGGAAAAATTACTTCTACGGTGGCGCAAATGGCGCCGGGGCGAGGAATTGATTCAGTGCGCATTGAGCCTGTGGGCTGGCATGCGCATGAAGAAGGCGTGCGGAAGCTAGTTGATAGCTTTCAAGCTATTCCTGCTGACCAGCGGGTCAGGTTGGCGAAGCGCACATCAAACCTTTTTCGCGGGCGTAGTAAAACTCTCGTACCAGGTCTAGATGTCAGCGGTCTCGGCGGAGTAATCGCCGTCGATCCAGTTGAAAAGACTGCCGACGTGCAGGGAATGTGTACCTACGAAGACCTGGTAGATGCCACTTTGCCCTACGGTCTGATGCCTTTGGTTGTGCCAGAGCTAAAGACAATTACGCTCGGTGGAGCTGTGACCGGTATTGGCGTGGAGCCAACGAGTTTCCGTAACGGCCTGCCACATGAGTCCGTCATCGAGATGGATGTCCTAGTCGGTACCGGCGAAATTGTGACCTGCTCGCGCACGGAAAATGTCGATCTTTTCCGTGGCTTTCCAAACTCCTATGGTTCCCTCGGCTACACCGTACGGTTAAAAATCGAGCTCGAAGAAGCACTTCCATACGTCGAGCTGCGACACGTTCGGTACAACTCCACGACGGAAGCGGCAGAGGATCTGGCAAAGATTTCCGTGGAAAAGGAGTTCCAAGGCGAGCCTGTTCACTTCCTTGACGGTGTCGCTTTCTCGCCGAATGAGATTTACCTGGTGCTGGGACGCAAAACTGATGAGGAAGGTCCCGTCTCGGACTACTCCCGAGACAAGATCTACTACAGGTCCCTGCAGCACCCCTCCGGCGTTACTCGAGATCGCCTGAAGATTCGCGATTACATCTGGCGCTGGGATATTGACTGGTTCTGGTGCTCTAGAGCCTTCGGTACCCAAAATCCCGCAGTTCGTGCAATGTGGCCGCGCGAGCTCAAACGATCCTCGGTGTATTGGAAGTTCGTCGGCCTCGATCGCAAGTACGACATTGACGCGAAATGAAAGCACGAAAAGGCCTGCCGGCCAATGAGCGCGTCGTCCAAGATATCGAGGTCACTGTTGACCACTTGGCTGAATACCTGGATTGGTTTTTCCAAGCCTGCGATATCCAGCCTGTGTGGCTATGCCCGATTCACCTTCGTGATGGCTCCAGCGAGCTAATTGGTACTGGCGACAAGCTCGCTGGCAGCAGCAGTGCTTGGCCACTGTATCCGCTAGATCCCGAGACCACCTGGATCAATGTCGGGTTCTGGTCTGCAGTGCCGAACAACCATGTCCCAGGAGATACTCGCCTCGGCGCGTTCAACCGCGTTATTGAGGCCAAGGTCAGCGATTTGGGCGGTCACAAGTCACTGTATTCCGAGGCGTTCTACTCACCAGAACAATTCGGAGCACTCTACGGTGGCAACCTACCCGATGAGCTCAAAGCAATCTACGACCCTGATTCCCGGTTCCCGCGGCTGTATGACAAGACCGTCACTGGTGCCTAACTAGAAGCCCAACCACTTCAAGCGGCTTTTCTCCAATTCTTCGAAATAGCCAGTTAATAGCAAGGATTCACCATGGCATTTACTCCAATGAACGTTGCAGAGATTTTCGAGGCCTTCATCGATACCTCGGAGAAGCCTCTGCCAATTCGCCTGACGGCTTTTGATGGTTCAGTCGCTGGCCCCGACGATGCAAAAGTAGGCTTGAACGTCCGCTCGCTCGATGCGCTGAACTACATCGTTACTCATCTGCGTGATGATGTCGGATTCGGTCGCGCATTCGTCACCGGTGAGATCGAGCTGACTCGCGTCCGTCTCGGACACCCAATTGAAGCGTTCGACGCTCTGATGAAATTGCACGAACAATTCGTGATGCCACCTGCAGCAACTTTGGCGAAGATTGTTCGCTCCCTGCGTTCGATGGGGCTGCCATATGTTCCTGTTGTGCCCGAGATTGAACGTACTGCATGGTGGAAGAAGCGCCTGCAAAACGGTCTAGCACGTCACTCTAAGGAACGCGACGCAGACTCGATTTCGTCGCATTACGACGTCAGTAATGAATTCTACGAGATCATCCTGGGCCCATCGATGACGTACACCTGCGCCTACTACCCGAATGAGAACTCCACGCTCGAAGAAGCACAGGAAAACAAGTACCGCCTGGTATTCGATAAGTTGCGCCTGAAGGAAGGCGATAGGCTTCTCGACGTTGGCTGTGGTTGGGGCGGCATGGTTCTCTATGCGGCAAGGCGCGGCGTTAAGGCCATCGGCGTGACTCTGTCGAAGCAGCAGGCAGAGTACGCACAGGCCAAGATTAAGGAAGAGGGCCTGGAAGATCTTGCTGAGGTGCGCTTCCAGGACTACCGCGATGTTCCTGAAGAAGGCTTCGATGCCATCTCCGCAATCGGTCTTTTGGAGCACATCGGTGTGGAGAACTACCCGAGCTTCTTCGGCTTCCTCTATGGCAAGTTGAAAGAAGGCGGTTTGATGCTGAACCACTGCATCACCTACTGGGATAACCACCGCACCCGCAAGGGCACCTTCATCGACCGTTACATCTTCCCAGACGGTGAGCTCACCGGTGTCGGAACTATCATGCGAGCAATGCAGGATCAGGGCTTTGAGATGCTCGATCAGCAGAACCTGCGTTTCGACTACGAGCACACTCTCTATGACTGGTGTGAACGACTGGACAAGGATTGGGACAAGGCCGTCGAGCTGGTTGGTGAGCAGACCGCAAAGCTGTGGGGCATGTACATGGCTGGTTCCGAGTACAACTTCGCATGTAACCAGATCCAGCTGCACCAGGTTCTGGGTGTAAAGGTGTTCCCGGACGGCTCCCGTGGTGATGTCCCGCAGCGTCAGTGGTGGAAAGACTAATTGTCTTAAGCGTCGATAATTCTCATGTCCGCTAGCTAGCCTGAAAGTATATGAAGGTAGAAAAAGTTGGCGTAATCGCATTATCGGCAGTTGTATGTGCGGCTGCCCTGGCTGGTTGTGGGGGACAGGACCAGCAACAGGTCGGCCGTGAGGCCGATGACGGCAGTCATGATACGCAGTCGGAGGCACCTACAACGCCTGCCCCGAGTGCTAATAATGCGCACAGCAGAAAGCCCGATGAGCCGATTCTGGGCAATATCGGGCCTAATGGCGCCTGTGATGAAAGCGTCATCGCAATCGACCACGAAAAGCCCACAGCGCGGATCACATATCACGGTCAGCCTGGTGACCACATCAAGCTGACCATTAATAGCAATAGTCCGGAGCGAGAAGCAGAAACCCAAGGGTTTGAGCTTTCGAGCACGCTGACCGAGATGCAAATTCCAACAGACATCCCCAACGACACCATTCCGAACATTCAGGTGGAAGCCGATGGGCGAGTGGGGCTCGCCGGCAACTGTGTCATCGAAGTGAATTAGAGGCGTAAAACCGGCTATAAATAAGGCCACAGAACTAGTCGTCGTAAAGCATGCGCGTGACTGCAGTGACGAAAGAGAGCGCGTGGGGAGGCGCGCCGTGCTTTACGACGATAATTTGTGAGTCGGCCTTCGCACTGATCAAAGTGGCTGAAATTTTTACGCTATTACCTGGGTGTTTGGAGTAAAGCCCCAGCTCGCGTACTGTTATACAACGATCCCAGAAAAGAATTGGGAACTTGAGACATTACCCAGTAGGCCAGCGAGAGCGGCTGACTGGGTTTCGCACGTTCAAAATCCCTCCGCTTTTCTCGTGTTAAACCGATGGGCTCACCACTGGATGAGTAATAACTTTTCTTGTGAAGCATTCACACGGATGGTGGTTACTCCGCTGCGGTCGGCATCGGGCACGAGAATCTCAGGCGGCGAGAGAAAGAAGAAAGAGGCTTCATGCCCACTATTCAGCAGCTGGTCCGTAAGGGCCGCCATGACAAGAAGGCTAAGGTTGCAACCGCAGCTCTGAAGGGTTCCCCTCAGCGTCGCGGCGTTTGCACCCGTGTTTACACCACCACCCCGAAGAAGCCGAACTCGGCTCTTCGTAAGGTCGCTCGTGTGCGCCTGACCTCCGGCGTCGAGGTCTCCGCTTACATCCCGGGCGAGGGCCACAACCTGCAGGAGCACTCCATGGTGCTCGTCCGCGGTGGTCGTGTTAAGGACCTCCCGGGTGTCCGCTACAAGATCGTCCGTGGTTCCCTCGACACCCAGGGTGTCAAGGACCGCAAGCAGGCTCGTTCCCGCTACGGCGCAAAGAAGGAGAAGTAAGCCATGCCACGTAAGGGCCCAGTACAGAAGCGTCCTGTCGTCAACGACCCGGTCTACGGCTCCCCTCTGGTGTCGCAGCTGGTCAACAAGGTTCTGATTGACGGTAAGAAGTCGACCGCAGAGCGCATCGTCTACGGTGCACTTGAGCTGTGCGAAGAGAAGACCGGTACTGACCCGGTGCTGACTCTGAAGCGCGCAATCGAGAACGTCAAGCCGGCTCTTGAGGTTCGTTCCCGTCGTGTCGGTGGCGCCACCTACCAGGTCCCGGTCGAGGTTCGTCCGGGCCGTGGCACCACTCTGGCGCTGCGCTGGCTGCTGATGTTCTCGCGTCAGCGTCGTGAGAACACCATGACCGAGCGTCTCGCTAACGAGATCCTCGATGCATCCAACGGCCTGGGTGCATCCGTCAAGCGTCGTGAGGACACTCACAAGATGGCGGAAGCAAACCGCGCATTCGCTCACTACCGCTGGTAATCGCTTATCGACGGGGCCGCGAGTGGTCACCGTCGTAAAGCAGCTGCCGGTATGTCAACGGCGCGCGTCGGTCGCGGTCCACGGATCTTTAAGGGTCACTCAAATAGGGCCAGCCCGGCGCTTACACCTGATGTCTTGCGTAGAATTTACGCAAAAGGTGTACGTCACGGCGCGACTTCGCGCCAAGACGGTGGCATTATAGATAAAGCAAACCCGACCGACGGCGGATTTGACGGCCAATTGCAATCCCGTAATTGAGCCTCACCGCCAAACCGATTTGAAACGAGTGGGGAATCAAGTGGCTGAAGGTGCACTTCCCGTTAAGAAGGACCTCCACAAGGTCCGCAACATCGGCATCATGGCGCACATCGATGCTGGTAAGACGACTACGACCGAGCGCATCCTGTACTACACGGGTATTAACCGCAAGGTCGGCGAGACTCACGATGGTGCGTCCACAACCGACTGGATGGAGCAGGAGAAGGAGCGCGGTATTACCATTACCTCCGCTGCTGTGACCTGTTTCTGGAACGACAACCAGATCAACATCATCGATACCCCGGGTCACGTCGACTTCACCGTTGAGGTCGAGCGTTCCTTGCGTGTGCTCGACGGTGCCGTCGCAGTCTTCGACGGTAAGGAAGGTGTCGAGCCGCAGTCTGAGCAGGTTTGGCGTCAGGCTCAGAAGTACGATGTCCCACGTATTTGCTTCGTCAACAAGATGGACAAGCTGGGCGCTGACTTCTACTACACCGTTGGCACCATCGTTGACCGCCTGGGCGCTAAGCCGTTGGTTATGCAGCTGCCGATTGGCGCTGAGGATGACTTCGACGGCGTTGTTGACCTGCTGGAGATGAAGGCCCTCATGTGGCCGGGCAAGGTCGAGATTGGCACTCCTGCGCAGGTCGAGGAGATTCCGGCTGACCTGGTCGACAAGGCTAACGAGTACCGTGAGAAGCTCATTGAGACCGTCGCTGAGTCCGACGAGGAGCTCATGGAAAAGTACTTCGGTGGCGAAGAGCTGACCATGGACGAGATTAAGGGCGCCATCCGCAAGATGGTTCTGAACTCTGAGGTCTACCCGGTCTACTGTGGTACCGCTTACAAGAACAAGGGTGTTGAGCCGCTGCTCGACGCTGTCATTGACTTCCTGCCGAATCCGCTGGACATCGGTGAGGTGCACGGCCACCAGATGGGCGACGAGGACGTCGATATGGTTCGTAAGCCGTCTAAGGATGAGCCGTTCTCTGCTCTTGCATTCAAGATCGCTGCTCACCCGTTCTTCGGTAAGCTGACCTTCGTCCGCGTTTACTCCGGTCGCGTGGAGCCGGGCCAGCAGGTCCTGAACTCCACCAAGGACAAGAAGGAGCGCGTCGGTAAGCTGTTCCAGATGCACGCCAACAAGGAGAACCCTGTTGACGAGGCAGTGGCAGGTAACATCTACGCCTTCATTGGTCTGAAGGACACCACCACTGGTGACACCCTGTGTGCACAGGATGCTCCAATCGTTCTGGAGTCCATGTCCTTCCCGGATCCGGTTATCTCCGTTGCTATTGAGCCGAAGTCCAAGGCTGACCAGGAGAAGCTGAGTACCGCTATTCAGCGTCTTGCTGAAGAGGACCCGACCTTCACCGTTCGCCTGGATGAGGAAACCGGCCAGACCGTTATCGGCGGTATGGGCGAGCTCCACCTTGACGTCCTGGTTGACCGCATGAAGCGCGAGTTCAAGGTCGAAGCAAACATCGGTAACCCGCAGGTTGCTTACCGCGAGACCATCCGCAAGCCGGTCGAGAAGTTCGAGTACACCCACAAGAAGCAGACCGGTGGTTCGGGTCAGTTCGCCCGCGTCATCATTGCTCTGGAGCCTTACGCTCCGTCTACTGACGAGGTTGAAGAGGGTGAGTCCACCACTTACAAGTTCGTCAACGAGGTGACCGGTGGCCGTGTTCCGAAGGAATACATTCCATCTGTCGACGCTGGTATTCAGGACGCAATGCAGTACGGTACCCTGGCTGGCTACCCGCTGGTGAACATCCAGGCAACCCTGCTCGACGGTGCTTACCACGAGGTTGACTCCTCTGAAATGGCCTTCAAGATTGCTGGTCAGCAGGCTCTGAAGGAAGCTGTCCAGAAGGCTAAGCCGGTCCTGCTTGAGCCGATGATGGCCGTTGAGGTCATTACTCCGGAAGAGTACATGGGTGAGGTCATCGGTGACATCAACTCCCGTCGTGGTCAGGTTAACTCCATGGAGGACCGTACGGGCGTCAAGGCTGTTAAGGCTCTGGTTCCGCTGTCCGAGATGTTTGGCTACGTTGGTGACCTGCGTTCCAAGACCCAGGGTCGCGCTAACTACACCATGATCTTCGACTCCTACGCTGAGGTTCCTTCCTCCGTGGCCGAGGAGATCATTGCAGCGCGCACCGGCGCTTAAATTGCATCGGCAGGGTGGGGCGCTCTATCAGGGCTGACCCCATCTCTGTGCGCACTGCGCTGTCACTCTTTTTAGACGGTGCAGTGCGAGGGTCTGCAGCTTTTTAGTAGATTCCCTTAAGATTTGACTGTGCTGAGATGTCGCCAGACTCTTGGCTCGTGTTAGCACAGGCAAGCTCTTGGGGGTAGCTGCTCGCAATTCATATCGTTGGGCGATTTTAGATCGCAACTCAAATATCTAGTATTTATGCAGGTAAATGACGATGTGAGTTGCTGGCCGTTACCCACCCTTAACTAGGGGGTTGGTCTGGTTTGGAAAACTCCAGTATCCTGCCCTAGTATCGAGTAACTGGCACAGTGAAAGAATAGTGCTCTTTTGCGCGCGCACGTTCCGAAGTCGTAAGCGAACAGCTTGAAAGCTTCTGATGTTGTGAAGGCGGATTGAGTGACCACAAAATTGTGGCTGCGAGAGTCGTGGCCACCTAGACCTCCAGGAGGACTAAAAGTGGCAAAGGCGAAGTTCGAGCGTACGAAGCCGCACGTCAACATCGGTACCATTGGTCACGTTGACCACGGTAAGACCACCACTACCGCCGCTATCACCAAGGTTCTGGCTGACAAGTACCCGGACCTGAACCAGTCGTTCGCTTTCGACGCTATTGACAAGGCGCCGGAAGAGCGGGAGCGCGGTATTACCATCAACGTCTCGCACGTTGAGTACCAGACCGAGAAGCGTCACTACGCTCACGTCGACGCTCCGGGCCACGCCGACTACATCAAGAACATGATCACCGGTGCTGCTCAGATGGACGGCGCGATTCTGGTTGTCGCCGCTACCGACGGTCCGATGCCGCAGACCCGTGAGCACGTTCTCCTGGCTCGCCAGGTTGGCGTTCCGTACATCCTCGTTGCACTGAACAAGTGCGACATGGTTGACGATGAAGAGATCATCGAACTCGTCGAGATGGAGATTCGCGAGCTGCTGGCTGAGCAGGACTACGACGAAGAGGCTCCGATTGTTCACATCTCCGCTCTGAAGGCTCTTGAGGGCGACGAGAAGTGGGCAGAGTCCATCGTCGAGCTCATGCAGGCTTGTGACGACAACATCCCGGACCCGGTCCGCGAGACCGACAAGCCGTTCCTGATGCCGATTGAGGACATCTTCACCATTACCGGTCGCGGCACCGTTGCTACCGGTCGTGTTGAGCGCGGCGTTCTGAACGTCAACGACGAGGTGGAGATTCTGGGCATCAAGGAGAAGTCCCAGAAGACCACCGTTACCGGTATCGAGATGTTCCGCAAGCTGCTGGATTCCGCTGAGGCTGGCGACAACTGTGGTCTGCTGCTCCGCGGTACCAAGCGTGAGGACATCGAGCGCGGTCAGATCGTTGCTAAGCCGGGCGCTTACACCCCGCACACCGAGTTCGAGGGTTCCGTCTACATCCTGTCCAAGGATGAGGGCGGCCGCCACACCCCGTTCTTCAACAACTACCGTCCGCAGTTCTACTTCCGCACCACCGACGTCACCGGCGTCGTTTCCCTGCCGGAAGGTGTCGAGATGGTCATGCCGGGCGACAACGTTGACATGTCTGTCAAGCTGATCCAGCCGGTCGCAATGGACGAGGGCCTGCGCTTCGCTATCCGCGAGGGTGGCCGCACCGTCGGCGCTGGCCGCGTTACCAAGATCATTAAGTAAGTCTTCTCCCCAATGGGGAAATGCTTTAGCTAGGTCTTAGAAGAATCCCGACTCCGCGTAAGCGGAAGTCGGGATTCTTTGTATCTGTACATAGCCGACATTAGACGGGATGGGACCGGCGCAATAGCCGTCGTTAAGCAGACTGTTCCGTAATGGGTGTGATGTACGTTGCACTTTGGAATCGCGATTTTACATTTGCAGTGTGGTCGTGCTTTAATACGGAGGTTGCTTTAACAAAGGCGTTCGCGCCAATTGTTGTATCAGGCCCAGCTGGGAACCAGTACGAAATTGGACTTAGCGCCTATGGTAAGGCGAGCATGACCACGTAGGGAAGTTTCTTCCCAATCGTGCCTCACGGAGAAAACGGGCGACACGCCCGACCGCGGGGGTCGGAGGTGGCATGGCAAATTAACAGCGGCAGTAGGCAAAATGAAGAGCCCCACGAGGGGGGGG
>NZ_KV836272.1:991168-1002563 GCF_001838295.1 Corynebacterium sp. HMSC074C04 | reverse complement strand
GGGGGGGGACATGTTTTCCACTGGGATTTGAGTGCAAGGCGTTATTCGTCCGCTCGGGTCATGGCCAAAAGTTAATTTGCCATGACGATCGAAGACGAAATCGCTTTGAAGTAATGCACAACCCAGTTTTAATTTCTGGCGCTGGCCATAGTTGCTGACGGCGTCGAGAAACATTGACAGGGTCGACGCCCCTTTAATTGGGGCGCGCCGACCGAGGAGAGGACAAGCGTGGCCGGACAGAAGATCCGCATCAGGCTCAAGGCCTACGACCACGAGGCTATCGACGCTTCTGCGCGAAAGATCGTGGAGACCGTTACCCGTACGGGTGCACGCGTCGTTGGCCCGGTGCCGTTGCCAACCGAAAAGAACGTTTACTGCGTTATCCGTTCGCCGCACAAGTACAAGGACTCGCGCGAGCACTTCGAGATGCGCACTCACAAGCGTCTGATCGACATTCTCGATCCAACGCCGAAGACCGTCGATGCACTTATGCGCATTGACCTTCCGGCAAGTGTCGATGTGAACATTCAGTGATCCTGGACTTTTGGTAGCGGAGACAAGATAAATGAGTGAAAACGAGATCAAGGGCATCCTGGGCACGAAGCTCGGTATGACTCAGATCTTCGACGAGGAAAACCGCGTTGTTCCGGTTACCGTCGTTGAGGCTGGGCCGTGCGTAGTGACTCAGGTGCGCACTAAGGAAACCGACGGCTACGACGCCGTCCAGATTGCATACGGCGAAATTGACCCACGTAAGGTCAACAAGCCGGAGGCCGGCCACTTCAAGAAGGCCGGTGTGACCCCGCGTCGCCACAGCGTCGAGATTCGCACCCCGGACGCTTCCTCTTACGAGGTCGGCCAGTCCGTTGGTGTCGACATCTTTGGCGAAATTGAGTACGTCGACGTCACTGGTACCTCCAAGGGCCACGGCTTTGCCGGTGGTATGAAGCGCCACGGCTTTGCTGGCCAGGGTGCTGCTCACGGTAACCAGGCTGCTCACCGTCGTGTTGGTGGCATTGGCGCCTGCGCCACGCCAGGACGCGTCTTCAAGGGCAAGCGCATGGCAGGCCGCATGGGTAACGACCGGGTCACAACCCAGAACCTGAAGATCCAGAAGGTTGACGCTGACGCGAACCTGCTGCTCATCAAGGGCGCAGTTCCGGGTGCACGCGGCGGCCTGCTGGTTGTTAAGACTGCCACGAAGGGTGGTGCTCACGCATGACCAACCTCAAGCTAGACGTACACACCGCTGAAGGCGGCGTGAACGGTTCGGTTGAGCTTCCTGCTTCCGTGTTCGACGCGGAGGTGTCCATCGCCCTGATGCACCAGGTTGTTGTCGCGCAGCGTGCAGCAGCTCGCCAGGGCACCCACAAGGTCAAGACCCGCGGCGAGGTTCGCGGCGGTGGCCGCAAGCCGTGGCGCCAGAAGGGTACCGGTCGCGCTCGTCAGGGTTCGATCCGTGCTCCGCACTGGACCGGCGGTGGCATTGTCCACGGCCCGGTGCCGCGCGACTACAGCCAGCGCACCCCGAAGAAGATGATTGCAGCTGCACTGCGTGGCGCACTCTCTGACCGTGCTCGCCACGACCGCATCCACGTTGTCGAGGAACTGGTCCCAGGCCAGACCCCGTCCACCAAGGCAGCTCGTACTTTCGTCGAGCGTCTGACTGAGCGCAACAACGTGCTCGTCGTTCTGCCACGCGAGGACGTCAACTCGTGGAAGTCGGTTCGTAACCTGCCAGGTGTCCACATCCTGTCTGAGGATCAGCTGAACACCTACGACGTTCTGAAGGCCGATGACGTCATCTTCGCCGTTCAGGCGCTTAATGACTTCATCACTCGCACCGCCGGTAAGGAGGAGAAGTAATGGCTACCATCGCAGATCCCCGCGACATCATTGTTGCACCGGTAGTGTCTGAGAAGTCCTACGGACTCATGGAGCAGGGCGTTTACACGTTCCTGGTTCACACCGACGCTAACAAGACCCAGATCAAGATCGCGGTCCAGGAGATTTTCGGTGTCAAGGTCGCTTCCGTCAACACCCTCAACCGTGAGGGCAAGCGCAAGCGTTCCCGCACCGGCTACGGCAAGCGCAAGAACACCAAGCGCGCCTACGTGACTCTCGCGGCCGGCAGCGATCCCATCGACATCTTCGGCGGTTCGGCAGCCTAGCCGCTAGCCGACGAGGAAGTTAAGGAAGAGCAAAAGTATGGCTATTCGTAAGTACAAGCCGACTACGCCGGGTCGCCGCCAGAGCTCCGTCTCCGAGTTCAGCGAGGTTACTCGCTCGACTCCTGAGAAGTCTCTGCTGCGCCCGCTGTCGAAGACTGGTGGCCGTAACGTACACGGCCACATCACCACTCGCCACAAGGGTGGCGGACACAAGCGCCAGTACCGTGTCATCGACTTCCGTCGTAATGACAAGGACGGCATTCCGGCAAAGGTCGCTCACATCGAGTACGACCCGAACCGTACCGCCAACATCGCACTGTTGCACTACGCAGACGGTGAGAAGCGCTACATCATCGCTCCGAAGAACCTGAAGCAGGGTGCCATCGTTGAGTCTGGCGCTAATGCCGACATCAAGGTTGGCAACAACCTGCCGCTGCGTAACATCCCGACCGGTTCCACCATTCACTGCGTGGAGCTCAAGCCGGGTGCCGGTGCACAGCTGGCACGTTCTGCTGGTGCTTCTATTCAGCTTCTCGGTAAGGAAGGCAAGTACGCAGTTCTGCGTATGCCTTCTTCTGAGATTCGTCGCGTTGACGCTCGTTGCCGCGCAACCGTCGGTGAGGTCGGAAATCAGGATCAGATCAACATTCGTTGGGGCAAGGCCGGCCGTATGCGCTGGAAGGGCTGGCGCCCGACTGTCCGCGGTGTTGTCATGAACCCGGTCGACCACCCGCACGGTGGTGGTGAGGGTAAGACCTCCGGTGGTCGCCACCCGGTTTCCCCGTGGGGCCAGAAGGAAGGCCGCACCCGTAAGCCGAACCGCCCGAGCGACCAGCTGATCGTTCGTCGCCGTCGTACCAACAAGAATAAGAAGCGCTAAGGAGGGAACTGAGAATGCCACGCAGCCTTAAGAAGGGCCCGTTCGTCGATGAGCACCTCCTCGCGAAGGTCGATGCACAGAACGAGAAGGGCACCAAGCAGGTCATCAAGACCTGGTCTCGCCGCTCCACGATTCTCCCCGATTTCATCGGCCACACCTTCGCCGTTCACGACGGTCGCAAGCACGTGCCGGTGTTCGTGGATGACTCTATGGTCGGCCACAAGCTGGGCGAATTCGCCCCGACCAAGACCTTCAAGGGTCACGTCAAGGATGACAAGAAGGGACGTCGATAAGCCATGAGCAACGACATTACTTCTGCACGCGCAACTGCGCGCTTCGTCCGCGTTACTCCGATGAAGGCACGTCGCGTCCTGGACACCGTTCGCGGTAAGTCCGTCGACGAGGCACTGAACATCCTGGAGTACGCACCGCAGGGTGCTGCTGATCCAGTTGCCAAGGTTGTTGCGTCTGCAGCTGCAAATGCTGAGAACAACTTCGGCCTGGACCGTCGTACTCTGGTCATCTCCGAGGCTTACGCCAACGAGGGACCGACCATGAAGCGCTTCCGCCCGCGTGCGCAGGGCCGTGCTTTCCACGTCCGCAAGCGCACCAGCCACATCACCGTGGTCGTCGAGAGCCAGAAGGAAGGTGACCGATAGTGGGACAGAAGATCCATCCACACGGTCTTCGCCTCGGTATTTCCAGCGACTGGAAGTCCCGCTGGTACGCCGACAAGCAGTACGCTGACTACCTGGCCGAGGACATCAAGATCCGCGATCTGCTGTCCACCGGTCTTGAACGCGCCGGCATCTCCGATGTCGTTATCGAGCGCACCCGTGACCGCGTGCGCGTCGACATCCACACCGCACGCCCGGGCATCGTTATCGGTCGTCGTGGCTCCGAGGCTGACCGCATTCGCGGCCAGCTCGAGAAGCTCACCGGCAAGCAGGTTCAGCTGAACATCCTCGAGGTCAAGAACATTGACGCGGATGCGAAGCTGGTTGCTCAGTCCATCGCTGAGCAGCTCGCCAACCGTGTCGCTTTCCGTCGTGCAATGCGCAAGGCTATCCAGTCTGCAATGCGTCAGCCGCACGTCAAGGGCATCAAGGTTGTCTGCTCCGGTCGTCTCGGCGGTGCCGAGATGGGCCGCACCGAGCGCTACCACGAGGGTCGCGTTCCGCTGCACACCCTGCGTGCGGAGATCGACTACGGCACCCACGAAGCTCACACCACCTTCGGTCGCATTGGCGTCAAGGTGTGGATCTACAAGGGTGACGTGATCGGTGGCCGTCGCGAGTCCGAGATCAACGCCGGCAACGCCCGCCAGCGTCGCGGCAACGACCGCCCGCGTCGCGGTGGCAAGCGTCGTCAGCGTGCATCTGAGAAGAAGGAGGGCTAATTCATGCTCATCCCGAAGCGCGTTAAGTTCCGTCGTCAGCACCGCCCGACCCGTTCTGGTATGTCCAAGGGCGGCAACAAGGTGACTTTCGGTGAATACGGTCTCCAGGCTCTCGAGCCGGCCTACATCACCAACCGTCAGATTGAGGCAGCGCGTATTGCCATCAACCGCCACGTCAAGCGTGGTGGTAAGGTCTGGATCCAGATTTTTCCGGACCGCCCGCTGACCCAGAAGCCACTGGGTGTTCGTATGGGTTCCGGTAAGGGCCCGGTCGAAAAGTGGGTTGCAAACGTCAAGCCGGGTCGCATCATGTTCGAGATGTCCTACCCGGACGAGGCAGTTGCTATCGAGGCACTGAAGCGCGCAGGCGCTAAGCTGCCGATTAAGACCCGAATCGTTCGGAAGGAGGATCAGTACTGATGTCGAACGGCATTCCCGCCCACGAGCTTCGCTCGCTGGATAACGATGACCTGGTTGCCAAGCTCAAGGAGTCTAAGGAGGAGCTGTTCAACCTCCGTTTCCAGAGCGCTACCGGTCAGCTGACCAACAACCGCCGTCTCCGCACTGTCCGCAAGGATATTGCTCGCATTTACACCGTTATGCGTGAGCGCGAGCTCGGCCTGTCTGCTGCACCAACCGATGGTGATGCAGCATGAGTGAGGAAAACATGAACACCACCGAGGCTGGCGCACGTAAGGTGCGCACCGGTTACGTCGTGTCCGACAAGATGCAGAAGACCATCGTTGTCGAGCTCGAGGACCGCAAGCAGCACGCCCTGTACGGCAAGATCATGCGCACGAACTCCAAGGTCAAGGCGCACGACGAGAACGAAGAGGCTGGCGTGGGCGACCGCGTCCGCATCGAAGAGTGCCGTCCGCTCTCCAAGGACAAGCACTACCGCCTGATCGAGATCGTCGAGAAGGCTAAGTAAGACCCGTTGGCTAACTAAACAGCTAGGGCTTTACAACGAGAACCCCGCCGCGGGAAACACGCAAGTGTTTTCTGTGGCGGGGTTTTGTTTTTGGCAAGCCATGTTTCTTCGTGTTTCTAGTCTCTTCAGTGCAGGTTTGCTGGGTTTTATCTCTGATAGCATTGGCGACGATTTGTGCTTTGTGAGGGGAGAAGTTCGGTGACTACTGACGTGACCAGGATTGATGATCGAGACCTGGAGTCCGCGCTTCGCTCACACGACGTGGCGACATTGTCGCGGCTCTTAACTGATGTTGAGCCCAAAGCTGCCGCTCGAAAGATGCGCCGCCTCAGCCATGAGGAACGTGCGCTGTTCTACCGCACACTGCCGAAAGACACGGCGGTTGAAACCTTCGATGAGCTGGACTCAGCGCTGCAGGCGCATCTGATCGACAGCCTCCGTGATCCTGAAGTCACCGCAGTCTTTGCGGAGATGGAACCGGACGACCGAGCTGAGTTGCTCGATGAGCTACCAGCCTCGGTTGCTTCAAAGCTGCTGGCCGATTTGCCGGATGATGAGCGCGAGCTCACCAACATTGTTCTCGGCTACCCCGACGGTTCCATTGGCCGCCGTATGAGCCCGGAGCTGGTATCGCTTCACGACGACATGACGGTGGGGAAAGCCCTCGAGACCGTCTGCAAGCATCTGGATGATGCCGAGTCTATCTACACCTTGCCGGTGTCGAACCGGAATCGCCGACTGATGGGCGTGGTAAGTCTTCGTGATTTGATGCGCGCCGACCGTGATATCCATGTGTCGGCAATTTTGAGGAAGGCCGACTACGCAGAGGCCACCGAGTCCGAAGAGAAGGTGGCTCGCATGTGCGCCAATCGTAAGCGCTTAGCTCTACCGATCGTCGATAGCGAGCAGCGTGTTATCGGCCTGCTCACGGTGGACGACGCACTCCGGATTCTGGAGGAAGCAGATTCCGAGGACCAAGCTCGTATTTCCGGTTCTGAGCCACTGCGCTTGCCGTACCTTGCTACGCCAATCTTTGAGATTGTTCGCTCTCGTGTGGTCTGGTTGCTCGTGCTGGCAATCGGTGCGACATTGACCGTGCAAGTCCTGGAAACCTTCGAAGAGACTCTGTCTCAGATGGTCGTTCTCTCAGTGTTCGTACCGCTGCTGATTGGTACAGGTGGCAATACCGGTAACCAGGCTGCAACTACGATTACGCGTGCGTTGGCGCTGGGGGATGTCCAACCGCGAGATATATTCAAGGTCATTCTCCGAGAGGTGAGGGTCGGCGCGTTCCTCGGTCTATTGCTTGGTTCTCTAGGCCTACTATTGGCTGGATTGTTCTACGGTTGGGACATCGGCCTCGTTATCGGCCTGACGCTGCTGGGTATTTGTACCCTCGCGGCAACCGTCGGTGGCATCATGCCGCTGATTGGTAAGAAGTTCGGCATTGACCCAGCAGTCTTCGCGAACCCGTTTATTACGACGCTTGTTGATGCCTCCGGTCTGATTATCTACTTCCTGATCGCTAAGTCGGTACTGGGGATTTAGACCCCACGGTGCGCAGCTGCACCGATACATAAAAAGTGTCCAGCTGCGCCATAATGGTGGCCATGAGCAATGGCACCCACAATCACCGCACTTGGAAAGAAATTATTGCCGCCGATCCGCAGCATTCTCGGCGCTACGCCAACCGGTGGCGGGGATTCGTGCGCGAGGGCCGCGATATCGATGGCGAGGCGCGGCTGGTGGATGCGATGGCGCCACGCCACGCTCGAATTCTAGATGCCGGCTGCGGACAGGGGCGCGTGGGCGGTTACCTGGCGAAGGCTGGGCACCGAGTCATGGGCGTCGATGTCGACCCCTATCTCATCGATGAGGCGAAACGCCAGTTCCCGGACGCGACGTGGTTGGTAGGGGATTTGGCGCAATTGGCGCACGTGCTTGACGACGGCCTCGAGAACACGCCCCACGATGACACGGCATCCGCTTTCGATGTCATCATTTGCCCCGGCAATGTCCTGACCTTCGTAGCGCCAGAAGACCGCACGAAGGTACTGCAGGCCTTCGCAGCGGCACTGAATCCGGAGGGCGGTCGTGCCATCATCGGCTTCGGTGCCGGCCGTGGCTGGGACTTTGCGGATTTTGAAACCACTGCGCAGGAGGCGGGGCTCACCGTGATTCAGCGTTATTCGACGTGGGATCTTCGTCCGTTTGAGGATGAGTCTCAGTTCCTGGTTGCAGTGCTTGAACGGGGGTAGAGAGCTGTGATCGTCGTAAAGCGGTTGCGATTCCGTGCCGGACTATCGTTATTCTTTTATGCGAATAACTGCAATTAACGGCACGCAGGGAAGGCTTCGGCGGTGACGCTATACGAAACGCTGGATACGGCTGGTGACAAAAAACAGGAACTGATGACGCAGGACTACGGGCGTTTTGCGGTTCGAGCGGTCCTGGCGGGCATGTATCTGACGTTGGGAACGGCCTTTGCAGCGGTAGCTGGCCAAGTGGCCGAAGCTGTTGCTCCGGGCACTGGGGGACTGGTCTTTGCGTGCCTGTTCGGGCTTGGACTGTTCGCCATTGTGGTGCTCGGTGCAGAGCTGGCGACTGGCAGCATGATGTTTGTGTCCTGGTCCGCTGCACGCGGTCGCATGCCGTGGGGAGTGGCTCTTCGGATGGTGGCCGTCGCCACGTTCTACAACTTCATCGGTGCCGCGATTGTGGCGCTGGTGCTAAGCCAGAGCGCCAAACTCGGTGGGATTGATGACACACATCTGATTTCCACCTTGACCGAGGGGAAGCTGGCCAAGCCGTTCTTCGGTGCTTTCGTAGAGGCGATGGGCGCGAACTTCGTGGTCAATATGGCTGTTTTAGGCGCGCTACAAGCCAAAGAAATCATTTCGAAGTTCGCTGTGATTCTGCCGATTATTGCGGTGTTCGTTGGGCTCGGGCTTGAGCATGTGATTGCGAACTTCTCGCTGTTTTCCTTGGCCTTTTTCGCCGATCCGCGTCCTGCCGGCTTCGATGGCCTGCACATTACAGGCAACTGGGTGGCAGTGTGGTTGGGCAACTTCGTAGGCGGTGGCCTGGGAATTGGCGCGGTCTACGCCTGGTTGAACCAGACGAAGACCAGCTATGTTGATTAGCTTTTGAGCTTTGCCGGAGCCTATCCGACGACCTATCTCAAGGGCTATCCGACGGCCTGCCCGAAGAGCAGGCCGACGAAGTAGGACACAATCAAACCGAGCGCGCCACCGATGACCAGACGTAGCGCAGCCTTGCCGGAGTGCGTGGAGCTGAGCTTGGCGCTGATGTAGCCGGTCAAGGCCAACGTCACGATGGTGACAACGGTGACCGCAATCGCGCCGGAGGTGGGGCCGGTGAACACCAGAGCCGCAATCATCGGCAGGATGGCGCCGAGTAGGAACGACAGTGCCGAAGAACCAGCAGCCGCCCAGGGGTTGGTAAGTTCCTCGCCGTCAATGCCCAATTCCAGCTTTAGGTGAGCTGCCAGCGGATCATTTTGTGCGATGCCGTGGGCAGCATCTTCGGCGATATGTTGTGGGATGCCGTAGCCAGAGAGAATCCCCACGAGCTCCTTATGCTCTTCATCTGGAAAGTCCTTGAGCTCGGCCTTTTCTTTGGCAATCAGTGCTCGCTCAGTATCGCGCTGAGTTGAAACCGAGACGTATTCCCCCAGAGCCATCGAGATAGCACCAGCGATAACGGCGGCGGCACCAGCAGTCAGAATGGCTTCGCGAGAAGAACCTGCTGCAATCACGCTGAGCAAGATTAGAGCAGTGGAGACGATGCCGTCGTTGGCTCCGAGGACTCCGGCGCGAAGCCAGTTGAGCTTCGACGTCTCAGAAGACTTATGCGGTTCATGAGGATGCGCGTACGTGGTCATGGCAGGACCTTTCTCCCATGTCAGCCTCACGCCTACGGGTGGTACGAGGCCTCACCATCGATTTAATGCCGATTCGGGCACATTCTCAACCAGTGAAGTGAAACGAGGGCAGTCCTCTCGTATGTAGTTTTATGCCAGCTTATGTGGGTGTTTGCGGAGGCCGTCGTGCGTCAATGTCAATACCGCGATCAGCGCAATCAGCGCGCAGGTCAACATTGATATGGCCATTGATAAAGGCAGATTGGAACCAAGCCCCACCAACGGGGAAACCGTGGCGGCCGCGAGGAACTGTGCGAAGCCCATGAGGCCGGAACCTGAGCCAATTCCGATATCTCGAACCTCCTCAATTCCGAGTGCTGTGGCATTGGCGAAGATCAGCGGCATCATCGGTACCGTAATGAACAGCAACAGCCAAGTAGTGAAGAAGTTAATCCCGACTATGGCATTAACAATCAGGCCTATCGACGTCACGAGCATGACCGTGAGTGCAACTAAAATGCCCTTGCGGGGATGAAGCCGGTTGATCATCTTGCCGTTGAGGATTGACACAAAGGTCAACATCGCTGCATTGGATGCGAACACGAGAGAGAACTGAGTAGGGGTGAGCCCCAGCAGCTCCTGGAAGATAAAGGGTGACGCAGCGATATAGGAGAACATCACCGAGAAGCCACCAGCGAAAGCTAACAAGTAGCCGACAAATACGGGCCGCTGTAGCAGCCTGCCGATATTGGGCAGGAGATTGCGCAGAGAGCCTGTGGAGCGTCGCTCTGGCGGTAGAGTTTCCGGAACCATCAGAAACACAATCGCGACCATCGCGACGTTGATGGCTGCGAGAAACCAGAACACGCTGCGCCAGCCGAATGCGGGGCCCAGAAAGCCACCCACAAGGGGAGCGATTGCCGGGGCGATGGAGGAAATGCCCATCAGCGTCGAGAAAGCTCTCGCTGATGCCTTGCCCTTCAAGAGGTCTGGGACTACAGCACGAGCCAGAACCACTGTGGAGCCACCAGCTAACCCCTGGAACAGGCGCATTGCAATAAGCGTGCCAATATTCGGTGCTATTGCACAGAGGATTGACGAGCCCAAGAACACCAAAGTCGCAATGAGAAGCAACTTCCTACGGCCCAAACTATCGGAGAGAGCGCCAATGACGAGCTGCCCTGCAGCCATACCGATCATGAAGGTTGCCAGAGTGAGCTGAACCATTGACTCGGTTGTGGAGAACTCCTTGGCTATCTCCACGAAGGAGGCCAGGTATGTATCTGCGCCGAACGGGGCGGCGGCGGATAATAAGGCTAACCCGGCAAGTAGCGATACCGGAAGCGTCTGTGCTGGCTGTGTCTGAGCGTTCTCGGAATGTGGATTTGTCACTGTCTCAGTCTAGGGTTTCCGCGGAATAGGGTTGCTGCGGAGGGTATAAACCATGTTGGGGGCATGAAACTAAGGGATTTTGTTGTCCCGCACGAACGTGCCATAATACACAGGTTGCGCGAAGTGGCTGCGTGCTGCTCTCAACGGTCTATGACCGTAGCTAGCATGGGGTCAAAGCGATATGAAGTTGCCTCTAGCAGGTGCTTTCGTCGTAAAGCGTAAACACAAGACATAAAGACCGCGTGCGTTTAGGACGGAAATCTGACGCACAATGCAACCAGGTCAGGAGAAACGCAGTGATTCAGCAGGAATCCCGTCTGCGCGTTGCCGACAACACTGGTGCACGTGAAATCCAGTGCATCCGCGTTCTCGGCGGCTCGACCCGACGCTTCGCTGGCATTGGCGACACCATTGTCGCAACTGTCAAGGAAGCTACTCCGGGCGGCAACGTCAAGGCAGGCGAAATTGTTAAGGCAGTCATCGTCCGTGCGAAGAAGGAGACCCGTCGTCCGGACGGCTCCTACATCTCGTTCGACGAGAATGCAGCTGTCATCATCAAGGCCGACGGTGAGCCAAAGGGCACCCGTATTTTCGGCCCGGTCGCGCGTGAGCTGCGTGACAAGAAGTTCATGAAGATTGTCTCGCTCGCACCGGAGGTGATTTAAGTGAAGATCCGTAAGGGCGATACCGTGCTGGTTATCTCCGGTCCGGACAAGGGTGCTCAGGGCAAGGTCATCGA
>NZ_KV836272.1:949932-991068 GCF_001838295.1 Corynebacterium sp. HMSC074C04 | reverse complement strand
AACCGTATCAAGAAGCACGTTGCAAACTCCGCTGCGGAGCGCGGTGCATCCTCGGGTGGCATTGTCACTCAGGAAGCTCCGATTCACGTGTCGAACGTCATGCTGGTCGACGAAGATGGTACCCCGACTCGCGTTGGTTACCGCTTCGATGAGGACGGCAAGAAGGTTCGCATCTCCCGCCGTACCGGGAAGGACATCTAAGCATGAGCGAAAATTACACCCCTCGTCTGAAGGCCCGTTACCGCGATGAGATTCGCGGCAAGATGCAGGAAGAGTTCTCCTACGAGAACGTCATGCAGATTCCGGGCGTTACCAAGGTCGTCGTTAACATGGGCGTCGGCGCTGCTGCTCAGGACAAGAAGCAGATCAACGGTGCTATCAACGACCTGACTCTGATCACCGGTCAGAAGCCGGAGACCCGTCGCGCTCGCAAGTCGATCGCTAACTTCAAGCTTCGTGAAGGCGACGCCATCGGCGCTCGCGTCACCCTGCGTGGCGACCGTATGTGGGAGTTCCTGGATCGTCTGCTGACCGTGGCTCTGCCGCGAATCCGCGACTTCCGCGGTCTGTCTGATCAGCAGTTCGATGGTCACGGTAACTACACCTTCGGACTGTCTGAGCAGACCATGTTCTACGAGATCGACGTTGACAAGATCGACCGCCCGCGCGGTATGGACATCACCGTCGTGACCACCGCTACCAACAATGAGGAAGGCCGCGCGCTGCTGCGCGAGCTGGGCTTCCCGTTCAAGAAGTAGTTTTGCCTCTTCGGTAGCTTCTGTCTGAAGCCTCGGATGCCGCTTGGCCTCCGGGGCTTTTTGCTGCTCCGTTAACCCTTATGTTCATGGGGGGATGTCGCTGTGCGGGGCCTGCGCAAAAGTTACCAGTGTTGCCGGTGTGAAAGTTGACCCTTTTTGGGGGTTGAAAATTAGTAAAGTCACAAGCTTTCTTAAATGAAAGTTAGGCGTTCGTGATGATTTCGTTGTAAACTGCCATTCGTCATAGTGACGGCCGCCAAAATGCATTGTGGTCGTTATCAATTTGGGCAAGATTTAAGTGACTTCAGCTTCTGTGTGGTTGAGCCAGTGGTTCTACACAGAGCGGTCCTTAAGTTAAAACGCAAAGGGATTAACTACATGAAGAACTTCTCCGTGGCCGTCCGCTCGGCTGCTGTTGCAACTGTTGCGGCTCTGGGTCTGAGCTTGGGCGCAGGTGCTGCCAACGCACAGCCGGCACTGCCGGAAATGCCGAACATTCCGATTCCGGGTATCGGCGACACCGGCCCGAAGGGCGTCAAGCAGATCGTCACCTTCGGTGACTCCTTCACCGCTAATGCCGGTAAGGGTGGCCCGCGTGGCCTGGCGCCGGGGCAGAACGTGCTGGTCGCTAACTGTGCCACCGACATGGAAAACTGGCCGAAGATTGCAGCGTCGAAGCTGAACAAGTCCCTGGGTGACTGGTCCTGTAACGGTCTTGGTGGCTTCCCGGGTCAGCTCCTCGCATACCTGGAAGCTTCCATCCAGTACGGCGACATCGGAGAGGGCACTGAGAAGGTTGTCCTGATGTACGGCGGCATGGACTGGGTCCAGTGGGTTGACGTGGCAGGCGAGCTGGTCGCAAAGCCGGACCCCAAGGCTCCGTCGCTGTTCAAGCAGACGCTGCGTCAGTTCACTGACCGCGTCCACCAGGTTGCTCCGGGTGCTCAGGTCGTCCTGGCTTCGTACCCTGAGTACGCTACCAATGACCAGCTGTGCCTGGTGAACGCCCCGAACCAGACCTTCCCGATCCCGGCACCGGGTGCCAGCGAGATTCAGGGGGCATTCCGCGACAGCATTCGCTCCGCGTCTCAGCACGTAGGTGCCGGCTTCATCGACGTCTACGAGGCAACCCTCGGCCACGGTACCTGCAACCCAAACCCGGATGAGCGCTTCGTCGCCGGTTTCGCAGATCCGGTGATGGGCCCGATGACCAATCACCCGACGGTGGCTGGCGAAAAGGCTATGGGTAACATCATCGCCGACCAGCTCTACTAATTTCCTCTAGCCGGCGCCATATCGGCTAGAAATTGAGTTCCACTGCTAATTGGTGGGGCTTCACGCCGCGAGCGGACTAACGTCCAGCCGCGGCGTTTTTGCATTTCGGTCGGTATTTGTTAGTATCACCAGGTCTGCCCTCTGTAAGAGGTGCGGCAGTAAAAATGTAAGAACTTTGCTGTAGGCCCCCTCGCCTCGCATCGTCTCTGGCGTCACCTGGGTGGCGAGCTGACTCGGCTATTGAACCGAGTTGGCGAACAGTAGCCCTTAAATCGCCGGAATCACGATATTGGTAGTCGCTCCATCTTAAGCTTTTGCCGTGTGACAGTTGCTGTTTGCGCGGTCATTGGAGTTAGCCACGAGGTGAGAAGGAACCGCAGCGAGAAAGGAAGCGGTCACTAACCATGACCATGACTGACCCAATCGCCGACATGCTGTCGCGCGTGCGCAACGCTAACAACGCGTACCACGACTCTGTCTCGATGCCGTCGTCCAAGCTGAAGGCTAACATCGCCGAGATCCTCAAGTCTGAGGGTTACATTGCGGACTACGCAGTCGAGGATGCCAAGGTCGGCAAGACCCTGACCCTGAACCTGAAGTACGGCCCATCCCGCGAGCGTTCGATCGCTGGCGTGCGTCGCGTCTCCAAGCCGGGTCTGCGTGTTTACGCAAAGTCCACTAACCTGCCGAAGGTCCTCGGTGGCCTGGGCGTGGCTATCATCTCCACGTCTCAGGGCCTGCTGACTGACCGTCAGGCTTACGAGAAGAAGGTTGGCGGGGAAGTCCTCGCTTACGTCTGGTAAAGGGGGAACTACACAATGTCTCGTATTGGTAAGAACCCTGTCGTTGTCCCGGCAAATGTTACTGCACAGGTCAACGGCCAGGACGTTTCCGTCAAGGGCCCGAAGGGCGAGCTGTCTGTCTCTATCCCGGCTCCAATTACCGTTGAGCTGAAGGACAATGAGATTGTGGTCAACCGCCCGGATGACCACCGCAAGAGCCGCTCCCTGCACGGCCTGTCCCGTTCGCTGATCAACAATATGGTTGTCGGTGTGACCGAGGGCTACACCATCAAGATGGAAATCTTCGGTGTTGGTTACCGTGTCGCCAAGAAGGGCAAGGACCTCGAGTTCTCCTTGGGCTACTCGCACCCAGTCCTGATCGAAGCACCGGAAGGTATCACCTTCGATGTCGACGGCACCACCAAGCTGTCGATCACAGGTATTGATAAGCAGCAGGTCGGACAGCTCGCAGCTAACATCCGTCGTCTGCGTAAGGATGATCCTTACAAGGGCAAGGGCATTCGTTACGATGGCGAGCAGATCCGTCGCAAGATCGGAAAGACGGGTAAGTAATGAGCAACACCAACGAAAAGCGCCTCCCGGTAGGCAAGGACATCTCGACTCGTCGTCGTGTCGCCCGCGCCCGCCGTCACGCACGCTTGCGCAAGAACGTCCGCGGCACCTCCGAGGCACCGCGCCTCGTCGTGCACCGCTCTTCCCGCCACATCACCGCTCAGGTTATCGACGACTCTATCGGTCGTACCCTGGCCGCTGCTTCCACTCTGGACGCAGATCTCCGTGGCTTCGAGGGCGACAAGAAGGCCAAGAGCGCCAAGGTCGGCGAGTTGATTGCTGCTCGCGCTAAGGATGCTGGCATCGAGAATGTCGTTTTCGACCGCGGTGGCTACCAGTACCACGGCCGCGTTGCTGCTCTGGCCGAGGCTGCCCGTGAAGGTGGTCTGAAGTTCTAATGCGCACTTACAAGTCCAACGGAAGGAATGCGTGATGTCGGAACGCGATAAGCGCGAAGGCGGACGTAACTCCGCTGACAACAAGAACAACAACCGTCGTGGTGGCCGCGGTAACGACCGTCGCCAGCAGGACGAGCGTTCGCAGTACATCGAGCGCGTAGTAACTATTAACCGAGTTTCCAAGGTCGTCAAGGGCGGTCGTCGCTTCAGCTTCACCGCTCTGGTCATCGTCGGTGACGGCGAGGGCATGGTCGGCGTCGGCTACGGCAAGGCCAAGGAAGTACCGGCAGCTATCCAGAAGGGTGCTGAAGAGGCTCGTAAGAACTTCTTCCGCGTCCCGATGATTGCTGGCACCATCACCCACCCGGTTCAGGGTGAGACCGCTGCTGGCATCGTGCTGCTGCGCCCGGCTGCTCCGGGTACCGGTCTGATTGCCGGCGGCGCTGTCCGCCCGGTTCTCGAGTGCGCCGGTGTTCAGGATGTTCTGTCCAAGTCGCTGGGTACCAACAACTCCATCAACGTTGTTCACGCAACCGTTGATGCTCTCAAGCAGCTGGTTCGCCCTGAAGAGGTCGCCGCACGTCGTGGCAAGTCCCTCGAAGAGGTCACCCCGGCACGTATGCTGCGCGCACGCGCAGGTCAGGGAGCGTGATTTCCATGGCACTGAAGATTACCCAGGTCCGTGGTACCGCTGGTACCAAGCAGAAGCAGAAGGATTCGCTGCGCACCCTCGGCCTGAAGCGCATCAACGATTCCGTCGTCCGCCCGGATTCTCCGGCTGTGCGCGGTCTCGTGAACGTTGTGCGTCACCTGGTCGAGGTTGAAGAAGTAGCGGGGGAGTAGGTAAACCATGAGCGAACCAATTAAGCTCCACGACTTGGCCCCGGCTCCGGGTGCTAAGAAGAAGAAGACTCGCGTCGGCCGTGGTGAGGCTTCCAAGGGTAAGACCGCTGGTCGCGGCACCAAGGGCACCAAGGCCCGCAAGCAGGTTTCGGCAGCATTCGAGGGTGGCCAGATGCCACTTCACATGCGTCTGCCGAAGTTGAAGGGCTTCAAGAACCCGGCGAAGGTCACCTTCCAGGTGGTCAACGTTTCGGATTTGGAGCGTCTGTTCCCGAACGGTGGCGACGTCACCATCGCCGACCTGGTTGCAAAGGGCGCCGTCCGCGCTAACCAGCCGGTGAAGGTCCTCGGCGACGGCGACATCAACGTCTCCGTCAACGTCACCGCAACCAAGTTCTCGGGCTCCGCAAAGTCCAAGATCGAGGCTGCAGGCGGCTCTGTCACTGAGGCTTAAAGCATTTAAGCTTTAATAGAAAAGCTCCTAACCCATGTGGTTAGGAGCTTTTTTGTATTGAGAGGGAGGAAATTGGAGGGGAGGGCAGCGCAAACCGCTGGCTTACAGCAGGCCGGTGGTTCGCAGAGCCCACTCCAGTTGGTCGATGTCAGCGTCGGTGTGCAGCGCGGTGATGGTCAATCGCAACATTGCCTCACCACGGGGCACCGTCGGATAGCGAATTGCAGGTATAAACACGCCTAGCTCCGCCAACTGTGCTGAGGCGTCCATCGCTTCGGTCTCGTCCCCGACGGGCAGCGGGATGATGGCAGATGCGGGGTCTGACTGCGCGCCAACCAGGGAGCGGACGCACGCAATATTACGTTGCAATCGCTTGACGACGTCCCCAGCCTCCAAATGCTTCAACGCGGCGCGGATAGCTGCGACGGAACCGGGGTTCATGGACGTTGAGTACACGAAGCTACGGGCTTGATTGCGTAGCAGTTCGCCAACTGGTGCCGAGCAGAGAACGTATCCTCCTTCGGCACCGAGAGCCTTGCTCGCGGTGCCGACCACAATGTCCGGGCGAATGTCCAGGTGTGCTGCAGTGCCACGACCGTGTTCTCCGATAACGCCGACGCCGTGAGCGTCGTCAAGCATCAGCCATGCGTTGCGACGGCGACAGGTGCGCTCGAGTGCTGGGCCGTCGATGACCTCGCCTGACATAGAGAACACGGAGTCGGAGATGACAAGTTTGTGGCGGGCGCTCGATGTTGCGAGGAGACGGTCGAGTGCCTGGTAGTCAGTGTGCGGAAAGACCGTGACTCTAGCTCGGGCATTGCGGCACCCGTCAATGATGGAAGCATGGTTGGCGGCGTCGGAGAAGATTTCAACGTCGGCGGTGGCGATGGCAGCGATGGTTGAGTGGTTCGCCTGGTAGCCAGTCGCAAAGAGAACGGCATCGTCGAAACCGAAGAACTGCGCGAGTTCGCTTTCAAGTGCGCTGTGGATGCTAGTGCCGGTGGTCAGGCGAGACCCGCCGGACCCGGTGCCGAAATGCCCAATTGCCTCGGTGGCAGCTGAGACGAGTTCAGGGTGCGTGGACAGGCCGAGGTAGTCCGAAGAAGAAAACAATAGGTAGTCGGCTCCGTCAATTCGGCTATGCGGTAGTTGTGCGGTTTCGAAAGTGCGCAGTGTGCGGGCAAGTCCTGCACCGGCCCAGGCCGTGTTTCTTTGGGCGGCGATTGCTGAGAGGTCGCTGCTGAGGCCGGTAGTGTCCGTCGAAAAACTGGCGTCAGCTGGGAGCTCGATATAGACCGGCGTGTTCTCCAGGTAATCGATTAGCTCGGGGATATCGGTGCCGGGTTCAACGATGAAGATGCGAGTTCCAAGAGTGCTGCCGTGGTCCTTGATATTTGGGATACGGTGGAAGCCTCCGTCCAGTGCGAGATAGCCACGCGTGTAAAAGGGATCGTCGGAGAGGCAGATTTCTGCAACGATGCCCGGGGCGCTGTGAACCTTGGATGCGAGGATGAGTGCCTCGTGAAAATGATCCTTGGTGCAGTCCTTGCTGGGGTGCGAGATGGCATCAAAAGTGGAAACCCGTACACCGCGGGCAGGGTTTGGGTCGAGCCGCTCACCGGAGGAGGCGTCGATGAGGGCGGCGCCGCGGAGACCTGTGAGTGAATAGGCCATCTCGACGGCGATATCAGCTGCCTGTATACCTGCAGCGCGTAGGCGTTGAGTAATGAGCTTGCGGGCGTCCCCAGGGCTGGAGTTCGACTCTAGAAAGGGGACTAACGCCGGCACGGTGCTGATGGTCGACTCATCAATCTTGTCCGCAGTGATGTGAATTGTGTCGGCTCGCCCCTTGTCGTGGTGAAGTGCACGGCTAGTCATAGCAGAAGCCAACTGAGGTAGTTCGGTGGCCGGTGCAAGACGCTCAGCGCCAGAGATATGGCAGCCATCGGCGCTGGAGCGCATGCGGATGCTGTAGGTACTCACAGAGCAAAACTTTAACACTGTTCAAGTTTTGTTTGAGAAGGTTGGGTGGAGCACATGAGAGGGCGGGGGCTCAGAGGGGATGAGCGCTGGAATCGTCGTCAAGCGAAAAGAGGGTGATTGACGGGGCGCTGTACTAACGGTGATATAGAGGCGTATTGCGACGATATGGAGAAACGCTGGTAGACTCACTACGTCAAATACTGTCAATTAAAGGTTTGAGGAATACGTCATCCGCGTGGCTTAACTAAAGCGGGAGACTACTGGCGGCTAAGCGGGTAAGTCTTTCGGGAAAAGCGTGGAAGAAGCGGATTTCTTGACCTCGGGAGGATGCACGTGGCTTCCGGTCTCATTGCGGCGTTGCGCGATCCCGATTTGCGTAAGAAGATCTTCTTCACTCTGACGATGATCATTCTGTACCGAATCGGCTCGCAGATTCCAACCCCTGGTATCGACTACCAGTTGGTCAACGCGCAGCTCGAGCAGATTTCGAAAGATCAGTCCAGCGTTTACTCGCTGATCAACCTGTTCTCAGGTGGCGCTCTGCTGCAGATGGCGATTTTCGGCATCGGCATTATGCCGTACATTACGGCCTCGATTATCGTCCAGCTGCTCACGGTGGTGATTCCACACTTCGAGCAGTTGAAGAAGGAAGGGCAGTCGGGTCAGACAAAGATGACCCAGTACACCCGCTACCTCACAGTGGCGTTGGCGTTGCTGCAGTCTGCGGGCATTGTGGCCATGGCAGACCGCGGCGCCCTGCTGGGCGGCTCGCAGTCGCTGCTGGTAAAGGATGCGGGTGTCTTTGACCTCGTGGTGATGGTCGTTGTGATGACCTCCGGTGCCGTGCTGGTCATGTGGATGGGTGAGCTCATCACTGACCGAGGCGTCGGCAACGGTATGTCACTGCTGATTTTCTCCGGTATCGCCGCTGGTATGCCGGCGCAGGGAGCGAACATTCTGCGCTCCACTACCGGTGTCGTGTTCGCCACCGTGATTGTTGCCGTGCTGATTCTCATCATCGGCGTTATTTTCATTGAGCAGGGACAGCGCCGTATTCCGGTGCAGTACGCAAAGCGCATGGTTGGTCGTCGCCAGTACGGCGGATCTTCCACCTACCTGCCGCTGAAGGTGAACCAGGCCGGTGTTATCCCGGTCATCTTCGCGTCCTCTCTGATTTACGTGACGGTTCTGATTACCCAGATTGTTCAGTCCGGTCAGTCGAATCCGAACATGGACAACTGGTGGCAGCGCAATGTCATTCAGTACCTGCTGGCGCCGTCCAGTTGGCAGTACATTCTGCTGTTCTTCCTGATGATCATCTTCTTCTCCTTCTTCTACACTTCCGTGCAGTATGACCCGCACGAGCAGGCGGAGAACATGAAGAAGTACGGCGGATTCATTCCGGGCTTCCGCCCGGGGCGTCCGACTGCTGAATACCTGTCCTACGTCCTGATTCGCCTGCTGACTGTCGGCTCGCTGTACCTGGCACTGATCGCTGTTCTGCCAAATGTCGCTCTTGATATGGGGCTTGGCGACGCGAACGCTGGTCGAGGCGGTATGTTTGGAGGTACAGCCCTGCTGATTCTGGTCAGTGTTGCGCTGACGACGGTCAAGCAGGTTGAAAGCCAAATGATGCAACGTAACTACGAAGGGTTCTTGAAGTAATGCGACTCGTACTTGTAGGTCCTCCCGGTGCAGGCAAGGGCACTCAGGCAGCTATCCTCTCGGAGAAGCTCGGTGTCCCACACATCTCCACCGGTGACCTGTTTCGCGCAAACATCGGTGAAGGTACTCCGCTCGGCATTGAGGCGAAGTCCTACATCGACGCCGGCAACCTTGTTCCGGACGACGTGACTGTGCGTATGGTCGAGTCCCGTCTGAACGAGGACGACGCTGCCAAGGGGTTCCTGTTGGATGGCTTCCCGCGCACTGTTGGTCAAGCAGAAGAGCTGAAGCGTCTGCTGTCCAACCTCGGCACTGAGCTGGATGCGGTCGTACAGTTCGACGTTTCTGAGGATGTCGTAGTCGAGCGCATGCTGGCCCGTGGTCGCGCAGACGACACTGAAGAGGTCATCCGCAACCGCATGCATGTGTACACCAATGAGACCGCTCCTTTGCTGGATTACTACTCGGAGAAGATCATCAAGATTGCCGCTGAGGGATCCGTTGAGGAGATTAACGAGCGCACGATGGCTGAGCTGGAGAAGCTGAACTAAGCTCCTGGCGCGCCGGATAACTAGACGCTCTAGCTTTTTTGCTGGCTGGAGCCGATGGGTTTGCCGGTTGTAGATGGTTGTTGAAGCCGCCCTTTCGAACCGTTGAGGTTTGGAAGGGCGGCTTTTGTGTGTGGCTGTTGGGGTCTGGGGCGGGGGGTGGGGGGCAGCCGATAGTGAGGGCTACTGGAAGTCCTGAATAATCTGGTCGATGAGTGGCTGCGCGGCCTCAGCGCTGATATTCGCGAAAACGAACTCTTGGTAGATGCGGTTGGCCTCGTCAATGACCATAACGAAAGGGGACCCCTTGTTGATGCCGCTAAATGCGTGCTTGCCGGGTAGCTCGTATGGTACGTAGTTTTCGACGGACTCAGCCTTTTCGTTAATGCGCTCGACAGTGGCCGGGTCCTCGGCCGTACTGAGCATTGCGGTGCCACCGTCTCCAACTGCCATTACGCAGGTGAAGCCATGTACGCTCTCGCTGCCAAAAATGACGGGTTTAGAGTCATCCGACTCGACGCAGCTGCCAATCGCCTCCTTAATTGCATCAGGTGTGAAGTTTTGGATTGACTCAGGCAGTGCAGAGGTGCCCATGAAACCCGAGGTGCTTCCAGGGGTCTCCGGCGATTCCGCGGCAGGGGAAGTGGAGGGGATAGTCGGCGCTGGCGACGGTTCGGGATTGCTTGAGCAAGCGCCAACCAGGAAAAGTGAGCTGGTGACAATAACAGCGCCCGCAGTCTGCGCGGACTTCAACAGTGAATGCATGCCAGTTATCGTAGGGCAGCTCAACTTTGGGTGTAAACCGCCCGAAAAACGAAGCAAGCCGATTGCAGATTAAGCGTCACGAATGAACATCCATAAAGATTCCCATGCAACGCCTCGTAGAAATACATGAAGCAGAGCGCTGGCTGGGGGAGCGATGCCCTCGTAGGTGGCGGGATTCGGCTAGCCGGTGGTTCCCTTCTAAGTCAGAGTAGACTCAACCAGCGTGATGAGTTTTCGACGCCGCCGCAAAGTAGTTCCTGCCCGCACCGAGGGAGAATTGGATGCGATGCAAGCGGCCGGCGAGATTGTCGGTCGTGCATTGCTGGCTTGCAGAAACGCTGCTAAGCCGGGGGTGACCACGGCAGATCTCAATGAGATCGCGCACCAGGTCATTATCGATGCTGGCGCAACGCCGTCCTTCCTTGGCTATGAAGGTTTTCCGGCGTCTGTCTGCGCATCTGTGAATGAAGTTGTTGTCCACGGCATTCCGTCAAGCTCTACGGTTCTCGCCGATGGTGATTTAGTCTCAATTGACTGTGGCGCAATCCTGGATGGCTGGCACGGTGATTCGGCACTTACGTTCGGCGTCGGAAAGCTGAGTGAAGATGTCGAAAAACTGAACATTGCGACATCAGAGGTCCTCACCGAAGGTATTAAGGCCATGGTTCCGGGCGCTCGCCTCACCGATATTTCGTATGCGCTTGAAATGGCCACCCGTGAGGCTGAACTGCGCCACGATATTGAGCTCGGCATCGTAGATGGATATGGCGGGCACGGCATTGGGCGGGAGATGCACATGGACCCCTTCCTGCCCAACGAGGGCAAAGCTGGAAAGGGCCCCCGCATCGTCGAAGGCTCCGTATTGGCCATTGAGCCGATGCTCATTCTCGGCGGCGAGTGGGGTAGTGATGAGCTTGACGACGGCTGGACGGTCGTCAGCGCGGATAGAATGCCGGCCTCCCATTGGGAGCATACAGTTGCCGCCACGGCGGACGGCCCCCGTATTTTGACTCCTCGATACGAATAACTAGTGCGTGAGGGCCAAGCGAAAGGTCAGAATGTTGCCATAAAGGCTGCGATGAATTCTGAACGGGTGGAGCGAACCAGCCTGCCGTCGCTTGCAACCGGTCCCATAATGGTCGTATTTGGTAAAAACGCAGGTCGCGTGTAAAGTTGGGCGATGGTGTGGGCGCAGTGTCGCTGCAGTGATGATTATCCCTGCACGGAACTGCTAAAACACCAGGCAGAGTAGAGATTTCCCAACTGGTGCCGGGATTGTCCCGGGTATCCGCCAGAGAGACGTGGAGGACATGGCTAAAAAGGAAGGCGCAATTGAGGTTGAGGGTCGCGTCGTCGAGCCCTTGCCGAACGCGATGTTCCGAGTGGAGCTGGACAACGGGCACAAGGTGCTCGCCCATATCAGTGGCAAGATGCGCCAGCACTACATCCGTATTCTCCCGGAAGACCGAGTCGTAGTGGAGCTCTCTCCCTACGATCTCGAGCGTGGGCGAATCGTCTACCGCTACAAGTAAATCGACCTGACCACTGTTGGTAGTGGTTATGGGCTTATTTACTAACTAGACAGAAACTCCACCGTCCTAGCTGCTTCTGGTGACGGCCGCGTGATGTTGAGGCCTGGCGTCTCAGCAGATTGGCGCGGCGGTTCTTTATGAAAGCTTTTCCACAGAAGTAAGCGAGACTACCTCCGGCAACGGTGGCTGGAGCCTTTCTATAACACCTGCGCGACTCGGCGTCCGACCGAGTAAGCCGGGCCTGGGAAGGGTGGCAGTGGAGTAAACCACCGCATCAACCGGAAGGAAATTGCCGTATGGCACGCCTTGCTGGAGTTGACCTGCCACGCAACAAGCGTATGGAGGTCGCTCTTACCTACATTTATGGCATCGGCCCTGCCCGTGCCAATGAGCTGCTGGAGAAGACTGGCATCTCTCCGGACCTGCGTACCGATGCTCTCACTGATGAGCAGGTCGCCGCGCTGCGTGACGTGATTGAGGCCACCTGGAAGGTCGAGGGTGACCTCCGCCGTCAGGTTCAGGCTGATATCCGCCGCAAGATTGAGATTGGTTCCTACCAGGGTCTGCGCCACCGTCGTGGCCTGCCGGTCCGTGGTCAGCGCACCAAGACCAACGCTCGTACGCGTAAGGGTCCGAAGAAGACGATCGCCGGAAAGAAGAAGTAAAACATGGCAGCTCCGAAGTCCGCACGCGGCCGTCGTACCGGCCGTCGCGTTGTAAAGAAGAACGTGGCTCAGGGCCACGCATACATCAAGTCCACCTTCAACAACACCATCGTGTCCATCACGGACCCGAAGGGCGCTGTTATCTCGTGGGCCTCCTCGGGTCACGTCGGTTTCAAGGGCTCCCGTAAGTCCACTCCGTTCGCTGCCCAGATGGCTGCCGAGAACGCTGCTCGTAAGGCCATGGAGCACGGTATGAAGAAGGTTGACGTTTTCGTTAAGGGTCCGGGTTCGGGCCGCGAAACCGCCATCCGTTCCCTCCAGGCTGCTGGCCTTGAGGTGTCCTCGATCTCGGATGTGACCCCTCAGCCGCACAACGGCTGCCGTCCGCCGAAGCGTCGTCGCGTCTAGGAATAGGGTAAGGAGAGAACAGAAATGGCCCGTTATACCGGTCCCGCAACCCGTAAGTCCCGTCGTCTCCGCGTCGACCTCGTCGGTGGCGACATGAACTTCGAGCGTCGTCCCTACCCTCCGGGGCAGGCTGGTCGCGCTCGTATCAAGGAGTCGGAGTACCTGCTCCAGCTCCAGGAGAAGCAGAAGGCACGTTTCACCTACGGCGTGATGGAGAAGCAGTTCCGTCGCTACTACGCCGAGGCTCACCGTCGTCCGGGCAAGACTGGCGATAACCTCGTCGTCCTGCTGGAGTCGCGTCTCGACAACGTTGTCTACCGCGCTGGTCTGGCTCGTACTCGTCGCCAGGCTCGTCAGCTGGTTTCCCACGGCCACTTCACCGTTAACGGTAAGAAGATCAACGTGCCGTCCTTCCAGGTAAGCCAGTACGACATCATCGACGTGCGCCCGAAGTCGCAGAAGATGATGTGGTTCGAAGAGGCACAGGAGAACCTGGTCGACGCTGTCGTCCCGGCATGGCTTCAGGTTGTTCCTGAGTCCCTGCGCATCCTCGTGCACCAGACCCCGGAACGCGCACAGATCGACATTCCGCTTCAGGAACAGCTGATCGTCGAGTTCTACTCGAAGTAATAACTAACTTCGCTTGCATCCATTCATTCCCTATGGCGTCATATAGCGGTCGCCACCTGGAGGATTTTCGAAAATGCTCATTTCCCAGCGCCCAACGCTGACTGAGGACTACATTGATTCCTCTCGCTCCCGGTTCGTTATCGAACCGCTGGAGCCGGGTTTCGGTTACACCCTCGGTAACTCTCTTCGTCGTACGTTGCTGTCGTCCATTCCGGGCGCTGCAGTCACCAGCATCCGCATCGACGGTGTGCTGCACGAGTTCACCACTATCCCGGGCGTGAAGGAAGATGTCTCCGACATCATCCTGAACATCAAGGGTCTGGTGCTCTCGAGCGAGTTCGACGAGCCGGCTACCGTTTACCTGCGTCGCGAAGGTGCAGGCGCGGTGACCGCTGCAGACATTGAGTGCCCAGCAGGTGTGGAGATTCATAACCCGGATCACCACATCGCTACTCTCAACGAATCCGGTCGCTTGGATATTGAGATGATCGTTGAACGTGGTCGTGGCTACGTGCCGGCGACCCCGAACTCCGGTGGCGAAATTGGCCGCATTCCGATGGACCAGATTTACTCGCCAGTTCTGAAGGTCAGCTACAAGGTGGAGGCTACTCGTGTTGAGCAGCGCACCGACTTTGACAAGCTGATCATCGATGTCGAGACCAAGAACTCGATCACCGCCCGCGACGCAATGGCGTCGGCAGGCAAGACTCTGGTTGAGCTGTTCGGTCTGGCACGCGAGCTGAACGAGGCTGCTGAGGGCATCGAGATTGGCCCGAGCCCGCGCGAGGCTGAGGATGTCGCTGCGTACCAGACTCCGATTGAGGATCTGGACTTCTCTATGCGCTCCTACAACTGCCTAAAGCGTGAGGAGATCCACACTGTCGGTGAGCTCGCTGCTCGTACCGAGTCGGATCTGCTGGATATCCGCAACTTCGGTGACAAGTCCATCAATGAGGTCAAGGAAAAGCTCGCTGAGCTTGGCCTGGCTCTGAAGGATTCCCCGAACAACTTCGACCCGGCTGCTGTCGCTGATTTGGACGCTGCCTCGGGCGATGACGCTGACTGGACTGATGGCGCAAGCGCTGGCTACGACGAGTAGTTCACCGACGCGACTTCATTAAAACGAGGAGATACCTATGCCTACCCCTAAGCAGGGTTCCCGTCTCGGCGGCTCCGCTTCGCACCAGAAGAAGATTCTGGCCAATCTCGCGAAGCAGCTCATCGAGCACGGCAAGATTAAGACCACCGACACCAAGGCCAAGCTGCTGCGTCCGTACGTTGAGAAGCTGATTACCAAGGCAAAGCGCGGCACTCTCGCAGATCGCCGCAACGTTGCAAAGCTGCTCAACGACAACTACGCAGTTAAGAAGCTGTTCGACGAGATCGGTCCGCAGTTCGCTGATCGCGACGGCGGCTACACCCGCATCATTAAGCTGGGTAACCGCAAGGGCGACAACGCCCCGATTTCTCTGATCGCTCTGGTTGAGGAAGAGACCGCAACTGCTGAGGCAACTCGCGCAACTCGCGCCGCTGCTTCCAAGCAGGCTGAAGAGGCAAAGGCCGAAGAGGCCGAGGCTGAGGCTGCTGAAGCTGAGGCTGCAGAGGAGGAGTAAATCCCCTCGCCGACGGCTTTTGGCCGTCACAGCTTTGAACCCCCGTCGAGTAGTTCATATCTGAACTCTCTACCGGGGGTTCTTTGTGCTTGACGACGGCGCACAGCGCCCGACCCCAGTTCTGTCTCCGGTTACACCGAAGATTACGTACCAACATTGGGAGCTGTACGGAGGCCCTTCGGTGGAAACTGGTGATTTTCTAATCCGGGGTCGCGGCTACAATCTGTTAACCGTGACATCACTTACGCCAACGACTCCGGATACCCCGTGCGATTCTCCCGATCGTGCCGCTACGGGGAGTACCGCCTCCGACCTGGTTCGGTTGCGTTTTGACATTGCCTATGATGGGACAGATTTCCACGGTTGGGCTGCTCAGCGCGATAAGCCTACGGGAGAACCGGTGCGGACTGTGCAGGCGACGTTGGAATCCACTCTGGAGAAGGTGTTGCGCACTCCAGTGCAACTGACTGTGGCCGGTCGTACAGATGCCGGCGTTCATGCCTCCGGTCAGGTGGCTCACGCAGATGTTCCTGTCTCTTGTTTAGACACACGTTCTATCGCAGGGGACCCGGGTAATTTGGTTCGTCGTGTAGCGCGACTATTGCCCGCGGACGTGACGCTTCGGGGCGCCTCGTTTGCGCCCCCGGGTTTCGATGCCCGCTTTTCCGCGTTACGTCGGCATTATGTCTATCGTGTCACTAGTTGCGTCAGTGGCCCGCTTCCTACCCGTGCTCGCGATACGGCCCACTGGCGACGGTCAGTGGATATCGACCGTATGCAGGTGGCAGCTGATGCTCTACTGGGGCTCAATGACTTCGCCGCTTTTTGTCGACACAAGCCACATGCCACAACCACTAGAGATTTACAGCGGTTCCAGTGGTTCGACGTATCTACGCGGGAAGAACCGGAGCTGTACGAGGCCCATGTGACTGCCGACGCGTTCTGCTGGTCTATGGTGCGCTCACTGGTAGGGGCCTGCCTTAGCGTCGGTGAAGGGCGGCGTGAGGTTGGATTCACTGAACAGTTGTTGAGTGAAGAGAAGCGTTCCCCGTTGGTCCCGGTGGCAGAGGCGCGTGGGCTCAGCCTGGTAGGTGTTGATTACCCCGCCGATGCTGATCTGGCGGCCAGGGCGGAGCAGACCCGTGAGCGTCGTGATGCCCGGACAGATGTGGACGAGGCTTAAATGTACAAGCTCTCGGTAAAATTCCCTGAAGAAAGTGACCGTAGGAGGAGTGTTCGGTAGTGGTGTGGGCAATTGTTAGCTTGGTTGCGCTGCTCGTAATCCCCGGCGCTGTTGTAGTGCGAGCCAGCGGCGTTCGTACACCGTGGGCGCTGGCCCTCGGTCCTGCGGTGACGTTTGGTATCGCAGGCACCGCAGGGTGGGTGCTCGGCGCTATCGATGTGCGCTTCACCTTGGTCAGTGCGTCTATCTGCTGCGCCGTGACATTACTTCTCGCGCTGTGCTGGCGTGGCGGCAGCGCTTTGATTCGGCGACGGCGCGGTAGTGTCGATCGCTCGGTGTCGGCCGAGGCGCAGCCGCTCGCCGCAAGTCGATGGCGCGAGTTGGGTTATGGGCTAATCGCAAGTATCGGGGTCATCATCGCAGCGGCGGTTCTCACGTGGACCGCTATCGGCCGCATCGCTTCAATGTCCGAGGGGATGGCGACCATCCAGCAAGGCTGGGACACACTCTGGCATGCAAGTGTGCTCCGTTCGATTACGGAAGATGGCATGGCCTCGGCCACTAGGATGGGCGAGATCCAGAATGTGGAAACTCAGGCGGTGTCCTACTATCCCGCCGCATGGCATGCGTTCGGTGCGCTTTGGGTATTGATTGTCCGTCTACCAATCACCGAGGCGGTCAATTACCTCGGCATTATCATTCCGGCCGTGACCATACCCACGGCTGCTGCGGCGCTGACCTGGCGAATTATTGATCGCCAAAAGCTGTCCACCGCCGTTGCCGCGGGGGTTGCGGCGCTTGTTTCCGCAGCGCTTCCGGTATTGATGCCCGTCGGGGTCTTCGTGGGGGCTTGGCCGTACCAGGTCTCGATTGCGCTAGCGATTACCGTTTTTGCCTTTGCTACGTCGCTCCCACACGCACCTCAGCGCATCTTGAGCGCCGCTCTTGCAATAATCGGTATCGGAGAGCTCCATCCGGCATCGGTGCCTACAGTTGTTATGCTCGGTGCAATCTGGTGGTTGTGCTACCGCCTGCCGCGTCCCGCGCATCCTGAACTGGGTGCGGTTCGCGCCAAGCTTTACGACGTCGCGGTGATTGCAGCCGCCTTTGTGCCAGCAGTGGCAGTTCTACTGCCGCAGTGGCTTACGGGAACTTCTCAGACCGAGGATGTGCGCGCGGTTAGCGCTGAAGTAGACGACCTCGATCGTTTCGATGCGTGGTATCGAGGCGCCACAATGCTGACTCGCCACACTGAGGAATTCCGGCCGTTCTGGCCAATTATTATCCTCGGTTTCATCGGGATGGCGGTTTTGGTTTTCGCAGGTACTTCGCGCCGACGGGTGTGGGTAGTACCGGCCTGGTTTGTTTCGGTGTTGATGACGACCCACGCGCTCAATCATTTTGGTGGTGTGCCGGGCGATATTCTCGCGCTGTACACGGAGCTTCACTATTCCACGCCTCACCGGTTGGTGATGGTCACCGCGTATCTGTATTCCGCGTTTGCGGGTATCGCCGTGGCGTGGGGCTGCGCGTGGGCGGCTCGAATTAGTGAGTCAAAGGTGCCATCGACGGGGTGGGTTCTGGGGTTGAGCTTAGCGACGGTGAGCTCTGCTGTACTCGTCGTCTATGGAGTGGCGTCTAATGCTAGCGCTGCAGATTTCGCCTACAAGAGCCCTCGAGAATGGCAAATCATTTCCAATGCTGACCTGAAGGCATTTGATTGGTTGGCCGAGCAGCCGGAGGCACATAAGTACCGCACGTTTACGAATCCGCCGGAGGGGTCCAGCTGGATGTACGCTCGCAATGATCTGCCGGTAGTGTTCCCGCACTATGACTGGCCAGTTGCGAATAAGTGGACTGCCACCTCAATGCTGTATTGGCACGCTGATTACCTCGGTTTTCCAGACCCCGATCGGCCGGATGGGGTGAACGATGTCGACCGCTCAGCCCGAAAGCTGAACGTGGGATTCATCTATTTGTCACCCCCGGGTATTTGGGATTCCAAGGAGGATTTAGAGTTTCCTGGTGAAGGGCTCTGGGTAGCTCCAGGGGTAACCCCTGTTTATCGAGATAGGGAAGTAACCATCTTCGCTTTCAATGATGTGATCACGCCAGAACGCATCGACGAGATGCGAGCTAGTTCTCCGGAAGTAATTCCTCCCTCGGCTACTAGGGGATGGAGCGATGGTCGGGTAGGTTAGGACACCATGCGGATGAATAAATTTATGGCAACGATCGCAGCCGGTGTGATGATGACTTTCGCGCTGGCCGGATGTGGAGACGACGAGCCGGCTAAGCCGGAAGTCTCGAATCGCTCCGTCAGTTCTTCCGCAAAGACTAAATCCTCGACTCCGCCGAAACCGACTGAGGAGTCGACGAAATCGACAGAATCAGAGACGCCGACGGAGACTCCTGCAATCACCCAGGTCAATGATGCGGATTACACTCCGGCGGACGGCCCAAATACTCGACTCTTTCAGTTGGAGGATGGCACGACACGTTGTTTCCTCAACGATTTGAGCGGTGACGCCTACTTGGCCTGTCAGGTGAATCTTGCCAATCCTCCGATGGTCGATGACGGCACGGGGAACGAGGTTCCCGCCAATGCTGTGTCCTGGAATCCGGGAGGAGTTACTTACGAGGTCCTTACTTTCCCGCCGGCGGGTGAGATGAAGACGCTGCCAGCGAATTCTCAGTTGAGCGCATTCGGATACAGCTGCGCGGCCTATGGCCCGTCGACTCTGGAGTGCTCGGGACCAGCGGGCGCTGCCACTATCGACAATGGCAATGTCACCGGTGCACAGATGCCGAAGGAGGATGTGCCTCCTGCAGCAGGCGGTCAGCCGGGTGGCCAAGAAAATGGTGCTCCGAATGACCCAGCGCAGCAGGGTGAGCCTGACGGCTCCCCGGCGCCGGGCGGTCTGCCAGATTTGGGCGCGTTGATTCCGGGACTGAACCGCTAGTTGCCCGCATAGCCAGTGGCTGCAGTTCATCGGTAGTGCGGGAGGTAGATAGCGTCCAGGTGAATTCGCCCATCACCAGTCGAGGGCATGAAGCTGGCATTTCCGATGCTGCTGCCGTGGGCGAACCTGCACGACTGACCTCGATGATTCTCGCGATTCCCGTACGCAGGTCGGGCTCATACTCTTCGACGACAACCACATCGACGGTGTCGTCTCCAGCTCGCGCGAGAAGTACTGCGCCCAGATCAAGAGCCACAGTAAAGAAATGTGGACGGGACGTGCGAATTCCTACTCGATAGCCGAGCGAGAGCATTCCGATGAGCAACTCACAAATGTCCTGATTTCCGCAGTCGACCTCCAATCGGGGAAGGTTCGCGGGACACATTGTGATGGTTTGTCCACTGCTCCCGACCCCTATGACCTGCGCTGGACCATTAGTGATAGCGACGTCACGTTGTCGGCTTAACCACAGGTGCGGTTTGCGCCCCAACGCCGCCACATGATGAGAGCGTCCAGTGCGGCGCAGCTGTACTACCTCCGCAGAGCTCTCAGTCAGAGCACACTCCTGTGCCGTTAATCGCCGTACGCGAATGCCAAGGGTCCCCAGCCTGTGGATGAGGAAGCGTAGGGCTTTGTCAGTGGAGGCTTCCACCGGAAGAGTTGCCACCAGATGTGTCCAGGGCTCAGGGGTTGTGCCGGAGCGTTCGGCCGCTCGGAAGTAGCGGTGCGCATGCTCTCCGCGGATTTCCGGCGCAATGTGATAAAAACACAGCGCATCCAGGGTCACTGGGCTGTCGTCGGCAAGCGAGACGATATCCGCAGCGCTTAGCTGGCTACGCAGACCTGGTGTGAGACGTAGTCCGATGAACTGTCCTGGTTCGGTGCGTCGCAGCCGGTCGCGAAGGCTGCGTCCGCGCACAGGGACATGCGCGCCTGCAGTGATGATTATTGCTGTAATGAGCAGCCACAATGACAATGGCATGTGAAAATCCCCCCCAATATGTTCCCCACTAAAATTCCCCTGGTCGCACAGTAGCGCGGCCTGGCTTACTCTGCAGGGTAGAGATTATTTGGGGGAATAGTTTTGGGGGAAACTCATGCCACGTACACCGACCACGCCTAGCCAGGTCAGCGGTCATCGATTCTTGATTCGTCGGATTGAGCATGCGCTTGTGCGTGCGGATTCGCGAATGCTGCACGACCCTCTGCGCACGCGAACCCGAGCACTGTTTATCGGCTGTGCGCTGGTGGTTTTACTGGCCGCCGGTACTGCGGTGCTGTCGTTGGTGCGACCGCAGGGCGGTTCTAGCTCCAATGAGCAGCTGATTGTCGTGTCAGGGTCGGAGGGCCTACATGTACGTGTCAATGGTCGATTGCATCCAGTCGCGAATCTCGCATCGGCGCGGTTAATTTTGGGCAATCCTGCTGAGCCGAAACGGGTGCGCAGTAGCGAGTTGGACAAAGAGGACATCAGTTTTGCTGTCGGGATTGAGGGCGCACCAGCAGTTCCGGCCACGCCGGCAGGCTCTGGGGCCTCGGGAGCTGCCAAGACGGGCAGCGTAGGTGCGCCGGAGCTGGCACTGTCTTTATGCGAGCGGACGGTGCAAGACCTCGGGCAACCGTGGATTGTTGCAGAGTCACTTGCGCGTCTTGAGGAAGTACGTGGGGAACCGCAGCAGCTTACCCGGACCCACTCGGACAGTGCCGTTGTTGCCGATGGCCAAAACCACTGGCTGATTACGCAGGGCTACCGCTCACGGTTGGATGTCAACCACCCGGAGCACGCCGCTGTTTCTCGAGCGCTGGGTTTGGAGCGCGCCGCAGTCCGGCCTGTTAGCCCTGCGTTGCTCAGAGCGATTCCGGAGGTTCCGATTCTGGCCGCGCCAGCAATTCCAAACCGCGGTGCACCCACACACTTCGCCGCACCATTCGACACAGTCGGCAATGTGGTCGAGGTCGGGCAGCGGCGCGTTATCGTGCTTGACGACGGTGCCGCGATTCTCTCCCCGGTGCTAGGAGAGCTATTAGCTGCACATAGCCCAGTTCTGCAGGCCAGTGAAGGGCAGCTGGCGGCAGTACCCGTTGCGAATGCACCAGCAGTCCCGGGACTACCTGAAAAGTCGTTGACGTTTGCCGATGCTGATGGCTGGTTGTGTGCCGGCCGGATAGCAGGACGGCTGCAAGCTCTCGTGCAGTGGTCGCAGCATGCTCCGGAGGGGCGGCACGTGGATTACCCGCATGCTGACGGGGCGGGTGTGGCCGTCGACGGTTTCGTGGATGGCCGCAGTCGTGAGCGCAGCTCGATCGCAGTAAGCGTAAATGGGGCTGTACACGTCATTTCGCCAGAGGGAATGCGCTTTGCTGTGCACGATCGCACGACGTTGGCTGCTCTCGGGTTTAATGCATCATCCAACGCCGACAGCGGTGGTACGCGGCCAGTGGACTGGGAAGTTCTGGCCGCGTTGCGTGGAGGCCCTGAGCTGAGTAAGCAGGCGGCGCTAGGGCCGCTGTCTGGGGCGCGAGAGCAGCCAGGCACCTAGGCCCAGTGCGCATATCAGGAGCAGCCCAGTCGCCCGGAGCGGTGCATTGCGCTCCTGCGAAGAAAGCAGATCTGGTGGAGCCGGCGCGGCAGCGGGATTGGCGGCGTGCTGCGCGGCGGTGTCCGCAGTGGTCCAAATCAGAGCGTCATACGGTGCAATGATGCCGCGGCCAAGGCCAAGCCCGGAACTAATTGGGCTCGCGGAATTAAGGATGATGTCGCGAACCTGTGCTGGGGAAAGCTCTGGGTTTCGTGCCAGCAGCAGGGCAGCCGTTCCCGACACGGCTGGCGTGGCAAAACTGGTGCCGGCGATTTGCTGAGCTCGGGTGTTATCCCCGGACCCGAACACGTGGCGGTCTATGAGGCCGGTAGGGGTGCGCGGATCGGGACCGAGTACGGGACCGCCGGGAGCGGAGACATTGACCCATTGTCCCGTGATTGCATACTCCGCGGGTTGTGCTTGGCCAGCATCGTCGAACTGTACTGCTGATACTGCGATTACCTCCGGCAGGACTGCGGGCCACGCTACGGATCCGGCCTGACAACTATCGCCCTTATTTCCTGCCGCTGCGACCACTACTGCGCCTGAGACTTCCGCACGTGCGACGCTCTCGGCAACATCCGTTGCACCTTGGGGCATTACACCTGCCGGGGCACACGATGTGAGTGAGATATTGATAACCCTCGCGCCCTCCGCGACGGCCCTGTCGATAGCTTGTGCCAGCGACTCCAAATTGCCTTCGCCATCGGCCGTTTGTCTTATCGACAACACGTGCGCGTCGGGCGCCAGTCCCGCAAAACCATCGGCACCGGGCCGGCCTGCAATAATGCCGGCTACTAGAGTTCCGTGACCGTCGCAGTCTACGAACCCGCTGTCGCCGTCGACAAAATCGCCACCGTCGAGAACCTCGCCCAGGCGCTCATTGGGTGAGACCCCGGTATCGATCACCGCCACCGTAATCCCCGCACCCGTCGTCAGTTGCCATGCTTGGCGAAACCGAAGAGTTTTTTCGATCACTGTCGGTTCACGCAGTGCGCTTTCCGACGACAGCATCGTGGCCACGCAGTCCTGGCTGTTCTGGGCAGCCGCTATTGGTGCGATGCCCGACGGTGCTACTGCGGTGGCCGCCGTCAACGTGGAGATAAGCACCGTGGAAAGTGCGGTCGTGGCGGTGAGACGGGTTTTTATGGCATTCATGAAAAGTGGGTTTTTCACTGGAAGAACCCACTTACGAACTCAGGGAATTCGGCAATGATGGCCGCAATGGGCAGAATGACGGCGATGCTGCAGGCCTCGGTTAGCTCAGCTATGCGGCGCGTTGTAGGTGAGATGCGTGACGCTGGAAATGCGGCTAAGACGGTGGCTGCAAGCATTGGGACGACAAGGCCAGCGGAAACTGGCCAATTGCCTTCGAACCACTGTTGAAAGGCGACAGCCACAATGACGGCAAGACCAGCTAAAGCAGTGCAGGTGGAAGCTACTTTCCGGGCTTGGCCACGGGAGTGAATTGCACAAAAGACTATGACAGCAGCAGCCATGCCCAGAGGCCACCACCTGTTCGCATAGGCTCCGGAGAAAAGTACCACCAGGGTGAAAATGCTGAGACTTCCGGTGCCACTGCAGACGATGCCGTCGAGAATCCAACCCGCTCGCTTAGGTGCGTTGTGGGATATTTCGGGAGTGTCGCTGTCATCGAAGCTCTCTCCGGCGGCAGGGACTTTGGGTACGCGAATACCGGCAGCCTTGATAGCCAGGGAAGGTGCCAGCAGTATCAGGATGACTGCACTAGCAGCGGTGAGTGCTCCTGATTGAACCGAGTTCTGGAAAAGTGCGACAGCCGCAGCGTAAATACCGAAGGTAACTGCAGCGCTGAGACTCGCGGCGCCCAGGGTAACAGTGATGCGGTTGTCGCCGTCGTCGGTGTTGGAAATGAGAAAAACCAAACCGGTGACGGCAAGCGCGACGCTAATCGCAGCAGTCGGCGGCCAGTCGGTGAGTATGCGGTGTAGGTCGAGGCCAACGAAGCAGAGCCCCGAAGCGGTGCCCAGAATGAGCACTTGCAGCTCCAGGGACATGACAATCGCCGGTTTTGCGCTACACAACAGAGCCAGGCGCAGTCCACCGGCTACTGCCAGCAGTGCGATGAAGCTGATTGCCGCGGCCAGTGTGGAATCGGTACTGCTCAAGCTCAGTGAGGCAGCTGCAATTGAAGCTGTGGCTACGAGGGCGGCGGTACAGCCAACAACTAAATCAGCCGTACCGATACCGTCGGTATAGGTGGTGTCGGTAATAGCATCGGCGGCATCGAAGAGCCGAGGTTTGGGCACGGGCCCTGGGTCGTTGATAACAACCAGGCGTTCGCCTGGCGCAATACCGGCATCGTTCAGGGTGTCGTCGGCAAGCAATATCGTGCCGGCGGCGGTCCGTAGCTGCCACTGTGCCAGCGGGAAGTCCGCAATGTCGATATCGAAAATTTGCAGGATATCCGGTACGAGTGCGGCGATTGCGACGTTGGTCGGTAATGCAAGGTCTGCGTGTGCTCGGTTGGCGTCTTCGGGCATGTGTGCGGCATCAATGCGCACGCGAATGAGTTCCCCCAGCATGTATTTCCCCCATGAATTCTGCATGCTTTAGTCCCTCTAGAGTGGCGTACAACTCGTTAGAGCGCTACTCGGGGTAGTAACTGCGCGTGCCCCCGCTAACAGTCTCGGCCATGCGCTGCGAGAATCCGGAGTGTGTTTTAAGCTATGTGCACACCGATTGGTCGGGGGATTGGCCGTCGAGTGAACACAAGGGGCGACACATAGCGGGGGGATTTTTGTGACTAGTGCACGGGCGGGGATTTCGGCTACCCGAAAAGCGGGGCCGCAGCCTATGACGGGCACAATCGCGCCGGATGCGCCACCGGAAGCGCCGGAGCCACAGCCGGTGCCGCTGATGCGTGCACTCATGCCGTTGATCATGGTCGTGGCGGTGGTTGGCATGGTGGTGTTGATGTTTGTCTCTGGGATGGGACGTAACCCGATGTCGTTTATGTTTCCGCTGATGATGGTGTTTTCCACTGTGGGCATGATGGTGTCGGGAGGGGCGGGAAATAAGGACATGGCACCGGCGCGGAAGGACTATCAGAGGCATTTGTCCAGTATTCGCCGGGCGGTGGCGAAAGCAGCGAGGATGCAGCGTGAATCGGCGCAGTTTATCCACCCTCGGCCTGGAACTCTGTGGCAGCTGGGGGCGATGGGGCGGGCGTGCGAACGCCGAAAGGGGGACCCGGATTTCTTGCAGCTGCGCATCGGGGTGGCAACGCAGCAGCCCGCAACGCCTGTGACACCGCCGGCAATTCCGGCGCCCGAGAAACTGGATCCGGTTTCCGCCGTAGCACTGCGGGAAGTTATTCGATCGGCTCGTCAGGTTGAGGGAGTGCCCTTTGCCATAGATGTGTCGGCCTTTGAGATTATCGCCCTCACTGGAGATACCGCGGCGCAGGGGCTGGCTCGAGCGATGGTCGCCCAAGCCGCTGCGCTGCATCATCCGGAGGATTGCCTGATTGCAGTTGTGGGAGATGGGTGGGAATGGCTGAAATGGACACCACACCACGGACACCCCGCAGTTACTGATGCCTGTGGCTCAGCGCGGTTGCGGGCAGCGACGTGTGCGCAGCTGACGGAGCTACTCACGGCTATCGACACACTGCCAGCTGCAGTGTTGATTGTGCTGGCGGATTCGAGCGGGCAGCTCGATGTCACTGAACTGACACCGATTTTTGACGCGGCGGGGTCGGAGACCTCGGTAGTGCTGCTGACCGTCGTGGAAGCGCAGTCAACGTTGTGGGAGGCCGCGGTTAACCATGGCATCGCGCTGGTCGTTTCCACTACTGCTGTGCATGCGGAAACCGCGTCCGGAAGGGAGGAGATTGGTGTACCTGATCAGCTGAGTCCAGCAGAAGCGGAGGTTCTTGGGCGGAGCTTGGCGCGTTTTGAAGTGCCAACAAGCGCAGATGATTCTGTTAAGACCTCGGGAGATCCGGTTATGGAGGAGCTCGGGTTGTATCCGCCTCCGACAACTCTGCGCTACCGACCGCGCTCTGGCAGTGCTCGTCTGCGTATTCCCGTTGGGGCTGATGACGGCGGCGCGCCGGTCTATCTGGATTTTAAGGAGAGCGCCGAGGGCGGCATGGGCCCACACGGTCTGTGCGTTGGTGCCACAGGATCGGGTAATTCCGAACGGGGGTTTAGGGTACGATAACCGCATGGCAGATACCACAACGCAGCGTGCGGCCATTTACGCACGCATTTCGCTCGATAAGCAGGAAGAAGCCGGTGTTAAGCGGCAGATCCACCTCGCTACCAAGCAGGCTGAGGCTGACGAAGCTGAGATCATCGCTACTTACGTGGACAACAACGTCTCTGCCTTCTCGGGTGAGTACCGACCTGAGTACGACAAGTTGATTCACGCTATTGAGAGCCGCGAGATTGACATTGTCTACGTGTATGCACTCGATCGGTTGACGCGCCGTACCAAAGACACTCTCACGCTCTTTGAGCTGTGCGAGGAGCACAACGTCTCCGTCAAAGCGAACCGGGGGTACAACATTGATCCCTCAGATCCAGCATCACGGCTTACCATTGTCATTCTCGGCCTCATTGCTGAGCAGGAGTCCATCGACCGTGCTGCACGCATCCGAGCCGCCTACGAGGACCGTGCACGTACAGGACGGCCAAAGACAGGCGGGCGGCGGATGTTCGGTTACGAGGCTGATGCTGTAACTGTCATCGACGAAGAAGCCCAGGCCATCCTCGATGCCGCTGCCATGGTCATTGCTGGCAAGACCTTGCGCGAGACCGTGCGCGAGATCTTTGATGCACGAGGCCTGACTGCTACAACCGGGCGACCCATGACGGCACCCACGCTGCGTGACATTCTCCTCAACCCTCGTGTGCGTGGCTTAAGTACGTTCAACCCCACCGATCCCAAAACGAGGAAGCGTCTTATAAAGAACCGTCAGATCATCGGCAAGGGCAATTGGCCTGCAATCATCGACGAGGCCACTGGCAAGAAGCTCGACGCAGTACTGCGTGACCCGTCGCGCCGACGCTCGCATAGCGGCAACGCACCACGCTACTTCCTAGCATCGGTGCTTACCTGCACTTGCGGTGATCCGATGTATGCGCGCAGCCGAAGGAATAAGGCGGGCGAGCCGCGCCGGTACTACACGTGCAAACGGTCCGAACCTGGTGGTAAACACGTGTCCATCGGCGCTGAGGTGGACGACCTCATCGAAGCTGTCATCCTCAAGCGTATGGCGCAGCCTGATGCCATAGAAGCGCTGCAGCAAGCACTCTCACCTGAGGATGACGGTCTCACCGAACAGTTGCAGGAGCTGGCAGGCGAGAGGAATGCACTACTAGCGCGCCGCGAACAGATCGAAGAAGCGATCATCGCTGCAGATGTTGATATGTCCACATTCGCGCGCGTGTCGAAGAAGATCGAAGATCAAATCTCCACTATCGACGAGAAGATGCGCGAGCTGACCACAAGCCGCGACGCCGATCCCCTTGCTGTAGAACTTGCCGACGGCCCAGACTTCGCTGAGTGGTGGAGCGGTGCGTCCGTTGAAGACAAACGCAGGCTAACCCGTCTGCTCATGGAAATACGTATCTTGCCCGGTAAGGCTGGGGCGAAGAAGTTCGATCCGCACCGTGTGAAGATCACTTGGCGGCAGTGATTGTCTGCGGGGCACACCTACGAGGGAACGCCACGGGAGCTAGCAGAATCGGGGGGGAACCTGCCTTTGTATCGGGGGGATACCGCTCAACCGTGACGTTCCGAGTGAATTATGACACAGCTCTCATCACTGCGCATGTCGAGCGATGGGGAGAAAAACTTTGTTGTACGGTATCGTTAATTGGTTAGTTGTGTTACACTATCTATAACGTACAACGATCTCGTACACCCCTGTCCTGCTTTTATGTGTTCATAACAGCGCGTCACTTAGGGGCTGTACAAGTTCGACCGATTTATTACTGACAGGGAAACAACGACATGGCATATCTCCCCACAACAGAAGATGAGGTTCGCGACTACGCGGGCAAGATTCTCGAACTTGGGTCCTCGCACTCCAAAGACGCCACTTCCGGTGTAGGGCAAATCACGACGCTGAAGTCCTTGGGCTTCAACGGTGAAGGTTCGGCTCTTAAGCCCGATGGCTGGTACTTACCTCATGACCGTGGACTTGTTGCCATTGCGTTGGAAACCAAGGCGCGCGACAGTATGCCGATTGATTCACCGGCGCTCAAGGAACAGGTGGAGCGGTACTGCGATGTCATACGTACTCGCTACGACCTTGTTATCGGAATTGTCTACGACGGCGAACGAACCCGTGCCTACGTTAACGGGCAGCCGTTGGATGTACCTGATGAACTGCAGTCCAAGGACTACTACATCGACAAGCTCATGGAACGCCCCATTGACAAGGAGCGAATCTATGCGCTGACCATGCGGATTAATAACTCACTGCACGGTGACTTCGGTATCAAAAACCTCTACCACCGCATGATCTTCACTGCCTGTGCACTCGTTGCACGTCGTTACGACGCGATCCTCGTGCGCGGTATGGATTACTCAGACTTCCACACGGGTATCCTGAACGCCTTGAACAAGGCCATTCGCTCTGATCGTGAACAGAACGCCAAGCTTCAGCTGCTTTCCGACGTGTACTCGGAAATCAAGATGAATGTATCCACGGATGACGACGACCCCCGAGCCGTGGCGCGTCTGACAAACCTGATCGGCGACTTCATCGACTGGGTTACTGAGATCTCCGGCCTCATTAACTCTTCCGCGTGGGACGGCGAAGATGTCATGGCTATCTTCTTCAACGAGTTCAACCGTTACAAGAAGAAGTCTGAATCAGGCCAGGTGTTCACGCCGGACCATGTCACTGGCTTTATGTACCGCCTGCTCAACGTAAACAAGGATGATCGCGTGCTCGACGCGTGTGCAGGCTCCGGCTCGTTCTTGGTGAAGTCCATGAGTAACATGATCCGCGAAGCTGGTGGCGTAAAGACTCGCAAGGCGAGGAAGATTAAGCAGGAACAGCTTTACGGTATGGAATTTGACCGTGAGATCTTCGCTCTGGCCTGTGCAAACATGCTCATCCACAAGGACGGTAAGACGAATCTCGCACACATGGATGCGCGTACCGACAGCGCTAGCGATTGGATGAAGGCCACTGGCGCTACCAAGGTCTTGATGAACCCTCCGTATGAGAACAAGTTCGGATGCATGAAGATCGTCGAAAACGTGCTGAACAGTGTCGATCGTGGCGTGCTTTGTGGGTTCATTCTCCCGGATAAGAAGCTAGAGAAGACCTCGAAGGGGCAGATGAACCGGATTCTCCGTAATCACCGTCTGCTCAAGGTTGTGAAGCTGCCTGAGAATCTCTTCTTCGGTATCGGTGTGACTACTTCGATCTTCATTTTTGAATCAGGTGTTCCTCAAGACGGCAAGCAGTTCTACGCCGTCAATATCGAAGAAGACGGTCTGGTTACTGTCAAAAATATGGGTCGCCACGACGTTCATGGAAAATGGCCTGACCTTGAGGAATACTGGCTTGATGCGATCGAACGACACAACGAAAGTCGATTTGGTACTGGGCAATGGCACTCAACAGATGACTGTCTCAGCTGGCAGGCACCAGAAAAACCTTTCGTTTTGAATCATGAAGATCTCGCGCGAACGACAATGGACTTCATTATGTTTCAACGTGGGATCGATGCTCGCGAAACCCGGGACCTGCTCGGTATCAGAGCGACCTACGGTGCTGAAATCACTGAAACCGAGGACGCTTTTCACCTGGAGGTAGAAAAGTGAAAAACATTGACACCTCTGATTGGGTTAATTTCCGTGTAGGACACCTGTTTCGCGTGTTTAACGGTAAGAAATACGTTATGAAGAATCGCTTGCCAGGCGACATTCCTTTGGTCAGTACTTCGGCTCTCAACAATGGTATCTCCGACCATGTTTCGTTCCCTCCTGGGTCGAACTATGAAACCCATTCGGATATTCTCACTGTCGCTTATTCTGGCAGTGTCGGTGCGACCTTCTATCACCCGAATGAGGTTTTCGTTGGCGAGACGGTTATGGGATTGGAACTGCTTGACAAATCCGTGTCGCTTTCCGATGGCTGTGGGCTTTTTATCGCTGCTGTCATTGAGAAAATTGTCAAACAGTTTACCTATGTAAACAAGGTCAAAGTCTTGCAAATGCAGAACGAGATTTCGATTCCACTGCCGGCAACAGCGCAAGGTGCTCCTGATTGGGATTTCATGGAGCGCTATATAAAGGACTTGCTTCAGCACCAAGAAACCCAGCTGGAACGGGTGATTTCACTAAGCACATTGCAGTTGAGGGCGGTTGATATTGAAAAGTGGGCTGATTTCCGTATCGACCAATTGTTCAATGTCGTTAAGGGGTCACGGTTAAGGTCTACCGACCGGACACCTGGTAACACTCCCTACGTGGGTGCTTCTCAGTTCAACAACGGCATCACCCACTACATCGGTAATGACGAACATCTCCATCCGGGCGGCGTGCTGACCGTCTGTTACAACGGGCCTGTTGGCACGACCTTTTATCAACCCAATGATTTCTGGGCTACCGACGATGTAAACGTGCTGTATCCCTTAAACACGGTCTCGCCGGAAACTCTCTTGTTCCTTGCCCCCATCATCGAAAAAGTTGGGTCGAACTACGCCTACGTAGACAAATGGAAGCTTGCAGACATGAAGGCTGCGAAGATCAAGCTTCCTGTAGACGCAACCGGCGCCCCAGACTGGGCTTACATGGAATCCGTCATGAAGGCATTGCTGAAACAGAAGGCCTCTGACCTTGATGTTCTAGAACAGCTGCTACCGCAGTCTGAGGTGTAGGAGGCGATCTAGATGCTCATCGGCTACGCTCGCGTTTCGACCTCTAAACAGGGGCAGTCGTTGGACACCCAGCGTGAGGCGCTCATCGACGCTGGCTGCGACCCGGATCATATCTACACCGACACCATCTCGGGCACGAAGTGGCAGCGCCCCGGCCTTGATGACGCGCTGGCGTACATGCGTCCCGACGACACGTTGGTTGTGACCAGGCTCGACCGTCTTGGTCGCAGCCTCGCTGAGACGGTCAATACCATTGCTGACCTCGCGGAACGTGATATTAACGTCAAAGTGCTAGAGCCAGCGCTCGACACCTCACGGCCTGCTGACAAAGTGGTCATCAACGTCATGGCCTCACTCGCTGAGTGGGAGCGCGACCTACTGATCCAGCGCACCCGTGAAGGTGTGGCACACGCCCGAGCACAGGGCCGTGTCGCTGGACCGAAGCCGAAGCTCAGTAACGAGCAAGCAGAGGTAGCCAAGGAACTCATCGACGGCGGAAAATCAGTGAGCGCCGTGGCCCGCACGTTCAACGTCTCCCGGCCAACGATCTACCGTGCCATCGAGCGCCTTGAGGCTGACGCATAACAGCCGAGACCTAGTACTACCTGCGTCGCTAGCGCTCGCACCCTGCAAGCCGAGCACCTAGCAGCACTAGCGACGCACTGAGTACGTGGGGGTGCTGCAGGGCGCGGTAATAGCACTGCCCGGCACAGCCGGGGCCAAATACGGATATGAACTCACACATCCGTATTTGGCATAAGGAGTGCTCACATGTCCGCCTACTCTCAAACTCTTACATCCCACGGCGAGATCCTCGCCAACATCCCTGGCATCCTGGGCTTTTATCCGCAGGACTCGCTGGTGCTCGCATTCTTCGACCGCAATGACGACACCCCTGGTCTGCACCTAGGCCCTCTTGCCCGGCTCGATCTCGATGACGCTGTTGAGACGCTAACCGCCAACCAACAGCAGTTCGCTGCATGGTCTGGCCGCGTCAACGCTGACGCTGTCATCGCATATGTGGTCAACAGTGATCCGTCAGCAGCAGATGACCTGGCTGGGTTCCTGCTCAGCGAGGACTCGCCACTACCGACCGTGCTTGCGATCGTGCAGGTCCCAGAGCTTACTTCTGGGACGGGCTGGTGGACGGTGTACCAGCAGCTAAGCCTGTCAGCACCGCGCACCGGGGTTGTCAGCGAGGTCGCCGGCTCTGCTGCGCTGCAGCAGATGGTGTTGGACACTGGGCAGCTTCCAGCGCTGTCTCGCGCAGAGCTAGAAGAGCGTTTGGACAGCACAGCTCACGGTATCGACGACGCTGTATACCGAAACATCATCGCCGACGTCGAGGGGTACGAGAACGAGATTCATTTCCTCCGTGACGATCTGCAGCATGAATACGAGAAGGCTGCAAAGGGTGTTTCTGACCCCACCGACACACAGGCCATCCGTGCTGCGCTGCGGTGCTTTACAACACCCATGCTGCGTGATCCGCTGCTTGGCGCGCTGCTGGACGAGCCGGAGCAGGGCCTGGTGTTCGCAGAACGTCTTATGCGAACCGTGCCGCAAAACTGGCTCAAGATGCGCTCACAAGTAACCGCGACCGTCGCTGTTCTCGCACAAGCCACAGGGCAGACTGGCCTGGCAGGAGTGGCGGCACACAAGGCCACTGAGCTGAACGAGACAGAAAACTTTTCGAACCTGGTGGACAGATCCATCAGCCTCGGCCTGGGCAGCAAGCTCATCACGAGCGTGCGTCAAGGCGCGTCGAAGGCACACTACCTCTTGTTCGACGCTTAAAGAATTTCGCCCCGTTGCAGCATCGCTGCAGCGGGGTTTCTTTTTCTATCAGTGCCGTGAACAGGAAAGAAATGTATCACCACCGAGCAGGGGGAGCAGTGTCTAGACAGCAGAGCTGTCTCAAAGAACGGATTGAATATCCGATCCACAAGGAGGCACTCATGTACCACTACACCAACGAAGACCTGGAGCTGCTCTATCTCATGTCCGACGGCATCGACGGCGAAGACGCTGATCCTGGTGCAACCCAAGAGCTACGCGACTTGGAAGCAGAAGGGCGAGTACTGCCCTGGGCAGTGCTGTAACAGCACTTTTCTCAGCAGCAGCAAAGCCGCTGCTCAAACACACAATTGAAAGACAATTCACACTCACTCAAAAGGAGAAATCATCATGTCTAACCCCTTCAACTCCGGCACCATCGTTGGCAACGCAGCACGCGAGCCGAAGGTATTCGAGCACGCTAACGGCGGTGCAACGGTGAAACTGAACGTCTACGCCCGTAACACCTTCAAGAACAAGTCCACCGGCAAGGTGGAAAGCGAGATCGTAGAACTCACCGGCTACGTTCAGAATGCTAAGAACCTCGGTGTCTTCGGTTGCATCAACGCTGGTGATCGCGTTGCAGTCTCGTACTCGCTGAAGACGGACGTTTACACCGACAAGGACGGGAACAAGCAGTACCCGTTGGTGGCGCGGATCGACACGGTGCAGCTGATTGACTCCAAGAAGGAGTCTGCAGCACGTGCAGCACGCCGTGACAACGCTGCTACCAACGACACTGAAGAAGTTCCGTTCTAACAACAACACCCCGTAGCAGTACGCTACGGGGTTATTTTTTCGCCTCTACTAGACTGAGAACGCAGTACCTACACATAAAGGAAATAGTTACATGGCACGTCCCGTGACCGTGCTGCCGCTGGAGTATTACCCACACTGGCCTGAACGTAAGGCAGCGGATACAGCGCGTATCACACAAGCACCCCACGTGGAGAGCGTGAGGCTGGCTGTTGCGCGCTTAAGCGCTGAGCGTGAAGCCCGGGGCCTGTCCTGGCGACAGCTGGATTCGCTGACCGGAGTTAACTACGTGACACTGCGCAAAATCGTCACCGGTGAGCAGTGGCCGCGCGCTGAGCACCTAGCAGCCTGTGAGATAGCGCTGGGATTACAGCTCTGGCCGAAACTTGAGGTCGTACAGGACAGCCTTGAGCAGTACCGGAGATAAGAACTGCAACAACGCGAAAACACCCTGTAGCAGCCTGCTACAGGGTGTTTTATGCTCTGACGAGATCAGTGACTACTGCGCAGCCACGAGGTCCTCAGACGGCGCTGTGACTTGCTCTGCAGCCTCTGCAGCGCCCTCTACAGCACCTTCAGCAGGAGCTTCAGCATCAGCGTCTGCGGGAGCATCCGCAGCAGGGGCGTCCTGCTCACCGGGCTGCTCAGACGGCCGAGTTGCACCCGTGTCCTTCTTGGAAGAGCCGAGATCCTTCTTCTCCAGCTTAGAGCTGAGCTTGCCAAGGTCAGTCTCCTTCGCTGCATCAGACTGCATCATCGGATCACACTGCTTAGCGAGGTAAGCAATACCACCGATCATGCCAGCCAGACCTGCCAGGACAGCACCGGCCTGCAGCACACCACCGTTACGCTCCCACTGGCGTGCCAGCTCAGGGTTGTAGATGCCGATCTGCTTCTGGATCTGGGTGTTGAGGTCCTTAATACCCGGGATGTTGAGCTGAGTCATCACCATGAGCGGGATGCTAAGCAGAGCCGGAATACCAGCCATGCCGGCTCCGGCGACACACTTGGTGATGTCGTCAGTACGGCCCTCGACCTTGGTCAGACGCGCCTTGATGTCATCAAGATCCGCCTGCATGTCAGTCAGCTGCTTCTCGATCTGAGTGATCTTCTCCAGGATAGAGGTGATCTTCTCCTGGTCAGCAGCGTTCTGGTTCTTGATCTGCTCCTTGAGCTTCTCGATCAGTTCGCGGTTCTCACGCACTTCCTTAACTAGCGTGTTGTACTCGTCACGAGACGGCGAATCCTTCTTTTCGAGCGCGTCGATGCGGTTACGCAGGTCAGAAAGGTCAATGGTCTTCCAGACGGTCTTACCGCCATCCACGTCCGAGCGGTAGATCTCGTAAAGACCCTTCTCTTCGTTCCACTTAATGTCGGTGACATAGGTGTCGAAGACGTTGAAGGTCACAGACTTACCGTCCGGGGTGGTGATCGTCACCGTGTGGTTCGGGGTACCTGCGTTTTCCTCTACAACCTTGACCTGCTTCAACGGCACGGTCTTGTCCTTACCATCGATGGTGACGATCAGGTTGCCCTTGCCATCGGTCTTGACGTCAGTGACAGAACCGTCGGTGGTGTCGATGTTGCCTGGCACCTTAGTGCCATCAACACGGATGAGCGTGTAGGTACCGTCGCCGTTCTTGACGACCTCCTTGATAGTGGAGTTCTCCAGCTTGGTGATCTCTTCCTTGATCTTGTCGAGTTCCTTCTGGGTTGCCTCGTCCTTAGCCGCAAGGCCCTCGATGTCCTTCTTGGCCTTGCTGAGGTCAGACAGGTCGATGACCCACTTTTCACCGTCGTTACGGGTGACTTCGATATTCCCATTGTCCAGCCTCTTGACACTATCGACGTAAATGTCCTTGGTACGGTGCAGATCCTCAACCTTTGGCATGTTCGGGTTGTTGATGTCGATCAGTGGTGAGAAGAACCCATGATCTTTGAAATCATCGTCAAGAGAATCCCACTTCACAGGGTGAACAAGGAAGTTACCTGGTTTACGGAATGTAGACTCAGGGAGTGCAGCAGCCATGTTCAAGATAGCAGCAAGAACGTCATTCGTTTCTTCACCGAGATATTCGTTATCCGACCACGGGTTTCCTTGGGCGAGCCTGTTCATAAGATCATTAAAGGTAAGATCTCCGTCGTTGCTGGTGCCAAGGGTATTTTGCGAGAGATAGCCCGCCATAACATCAAGGAGAAAATCAGCGGAGGTTCGCTGAGTTCCTCCTCCGCCATTGATGTATCGCTTTGCCATCTCTTCTTCGTTGGCAGCACCGGTTTGATAATAGTGAATGTCACCGTCAGCCTCATTAATAGCAATTAGCGCATTATGGAAGAAGTCACCGGTGTAACCAAATTCTGCGAATTTGGTGCGTACCTCTGGGGAGATGGTTCCGTTGGTATGAACGTCCTTAGCGATAGCGCCCATGACTGCCATGGTCTTCAGTGTTGGAGTAGACAGCTTTTCTTTAAGTTCGTCCTCACCGAAGTGATTTGCGATGTCACCGAGCTTAAGATCTGCGAGATCAATAGCGTCGCCATAAGTGCGTGTGGTGTCATATACGAAATGTCCGGGGCTTTCTTTGGACGTCAAAGTCTTTTCGTAACCAAAGCCGGAAGTCTTAGCGGATTTACCGTTATCAATTACATTGACGTTGTTGTAGGTACCGCCGTAAATGCCGCCCCATGTGGGCATTGCGAATCCAGTTGTAGGCCCACCCATGTACTCAATACCGGGATATTCCATATCAGGGATTTGAAGTCCGTTTTCATCGAGAATTGGGTTGCCTTGCTCATCCGCCTTGGGTGCGGTTGCGATGTAACCGATACCGTCAATACCGGTTACAGCACCAGCCTGCGGGATAGAAATGCCGCCCATTGCTACAGCACTAGCGATAGCGATTCCAATGGTCTTACGAGAGAACTTATTACGTGTTTGTGCCATAGACATGGCGAAACCTCCAAGAAAAGAAGTGGATAAAACGTAGCTGTCCCGGCACTGCGTGCAGGAAAACGTCATTCACCTTGAAATCGTGAATAACAATTCACAGCCAAGAATTACATTACCCGTGGAAATAACAATTCACAATAATTATTGCGCCCGTACATACAAATAAGCCCTGATAGAAACATCTACCAGGGCTTATCTGCTGTTATATTCCCTCTTCTCATGGAGGGTTGGTATTCGAGTTCACGGCCCTACCGGTTGTTCAGGCCGGTAATGACAGATACGGACGTGAATAACAATTACCAACACTGACACGCTACCACACTGTGCATGCGACGCGCTAGGGGAGAGTGGCAGCACCTCAAACGCCGAGGGTGTCGAGGGTGTCGGACAGCAACACCCTGGCAGAGAGGCTCAAGCACTGCCTACACAGTACCGTCATTTCACAGTGCAATACACGCACCACTACACGTGCTCTTTCATTGAACCCCGTACAGGCCATTTCACTGCCTACTGCACTGACGTATTTACTCACCACCAGATCACCCACTTCGCTGCACTCTGTGGTGGTGTGTAACTTAATTGGCACGTTTAATGCGCAGTTAAGTGGTGTGTCACTACATCGACCACTTAAATGACACATTTAATGACGTGTCATTTCATTGACACATTTACTGCGCAGTTAAATGACGCTGTAACTCTGCAGTGCATTATGTAAACACTTTTACTGCTCTTCCTACGTGCTTATCTACTGTCCGCTTAACAGCACTGTAGCCACGCACTTTTACTACACAATCAACAGCGCAACAGACGTACAACTACACACGCCATTTCACTGCACTGCAGAATTAACGCGACACAAAAAACACTGCTCTAATTCTTCGATTTTCGCTGAATTAGAGCGGTTTTAGCGCCGCCTCTGGGCACCAACCCCGGCGACACCCTGCAGGACCGCTACAAGGCCATACAGAGGCGCTGGAGTAGGGCAGTGGCCTTACAGCTCCATGCCACCATCACGGTCGCGCTGCTGTTGCTGTTGTCGGCGTTTGTTGACGCGCTCCTGCGCACGGCGGCGGGCGGCCACTCGCTCCTGCTGGATACGCTGTTCAACAGCAATCAGATACCGCTGCTTCATCTCAGGGTTGTTATCAAGCTCGACGTGCAAGAAATCGCGGTCCACGTGTGAAATCTCTTGCAGAGACTCAGTTGCCTCCTCGATGATGATGGCGGCCTCCTCTTCAGCAGCTGCGCGGCGTGCTTCGAGACTTTCGGTGAAAGCACGTTTCTCCGTGTCAAGGGCTTCACGCTCACTGTTCAGCGCTGCACGTTCACTAGCCAGCTGTTCACGCTCACGTTTCGCATCATCTCGTGCCGCGCTGCGGATGTTTTCAGCGTCCTGCGTAGCCTCGCTGCGTGCTGTTTCACGGATACCCTCAGCCTCACGCTCTGCTTCCTTGCGTGCTTCACTGCGGATGCTCTCTACATCCTGCTCTGCACGCTTGAGCTTGGCCTCTGCGTCACGTTCGGCCTCTTCACGTGCCGTACTACGAACTCTCTCCGCGTCTCGCTCCGCTTCCTTGCGTGCTTCACTGCGGATCTTTTCGGCCTCTTGCTCGGCCTTCTCACGTTCTTCGCTGAGTACACGCTCGGCCACGACACGCGCCTGCTGTTCAGCGTTCTCCAGCACGCCTTGCGCTGCTTCACGGTCCGCCTTGGCCTGCTTAAGTTCCTCTGCGGCCTGCTTGAGATCACGGTCAATCGGGTCCATGTCACGCTGTACGGAGCGCTTCTTGACCTCCACCTCGCCCTCGCGGTTGGCAAGGTCGCGCTCGCGGTCTTGTTGCTCCGCGTAACGGTCAGGACTCAGTGACTCGTCGTGCCGTTCAGACACATCTAGCTCTACCGGATAACCCAGCGCGTACATGTGCTCGCGGAGTCCGCGCTGCGCGTCGATGAACTTCTGGTTTCCGCTAATCTGCTTGCCCTTCTTGGGGCCAGACTTGTACCGCACTGAGGTGTCAGTGTTGTACGCGATGCCGGGGCGGCAGCGGAGCTTGTCAGGGTCTTTCGGGTCAGGGGAGAGGGTGTCAGCCTGGAACTGGATGTGAGGCGTGGACTCATCAAAGTTCATATCCCCACCGGCCACTGCATCGATGCCGCCGGGGATGAAGTTCTCGGCGAGCCAACGCATTGACTCTTCGAGGTACTGCTTCGCCTCGTCGTAGTCGCGCGCTACCAGCCGTGCTCGCTTCACCTCACGGCCGTCCACCTCACTGGCGTAGAAGTCGGGGACCTCCACACACATCGACTTCGGCAGATGCACGACGAACAATGACGTTTCAAAACTGTTCTTCTGCACGCGCACACCGTCCATCCGGGCGTCCTGGTACTGCAGGACTTCCTCCACGGACGTTGCGCGTCTGAATGTACCGTCACCGTTGTTCACGAACGGTACGTTCAGATGAGCGTCAGCCACGACAATGTTTGAATTCATCGCGGCCTGGTGCATGAGGTCTCTCTGATCGAGTTCCCTCATGCATTCGCGGAGGAGACGCTTGCGGTCTCCCCGTGTCGTATCTCCGCCGCAGCGGTCGCGGCGGAGGTGTTTCAGGTTGAACGCAGCGCGTCCAACTTTCGCAGTCGATGTCTTCGACATATCGCGTACCTCCTGTAGATGTGCGCGCGTACACGGAGCCTCTGTCTTCGACCCCTCCATGTACGCGCCCACATGACGAACTTGAGTTTCTTGGGGACCCCTAAGAATCGTTCGGGTCCCTTAGCTACGCCGTCCCAAACGATTCTACCCCAAAAAACTCAAGTTCTTTAGCCCCCTAAAGACCTCAGTCTAGCCACCTCGCAAGCTCGGAGAACTGAGGTCTTGAGGGGGCGCCTGCAGCGGGCAATGGCTCGCGGAAAAACCCTCCCTATTCGGTCGGCTTTTTCCGCTTCGCCTTTTCGAGAAACGCTGCGTGACCTGCGAAGATCGCTGTGGCGATCTCCTTGGTCACGCAGCAGGGCAGTGGCCTTCGCGGCGCTGGCGCCCCGCTTCGCCACTGCTACATTTCGTTCGTTGCACTCACGAACATGCCTCTCACCGGCACACTTTTGTATGCCGGTCTCCGAGTGTGTCATTTGCACTGCTGTGCAGCGCAAACGCCAATCGCTGAAAAAGGGCGGCGTCGCACCCCCTTATACTGGGTTTGCACTTTTTCGCCCCGACGCCCTTGACGTCGGTCTTAGTGCGGCGTTTTTTCGCACCATGACCTGCATGGATGCACACTTTAAGACCGCATGCCAGGCGTCGGACCCCCTTATACTGGTTTTGCACTTTAGGGCCGAAATCGGCCCCTTTTTTCTGCAAACGCTGCATCGCTGCAGCTCACGGGGTGAAAAAGTGGTCTTCGACCCCTTTGTTTTCTCCACCCCGGCGTTGCTTTTGTTGCACTTGCCGCTTCGCCGCTGACACCCGTGCAGCGGTGCCGCAGACACCCGCACACACGCGAAAACCCCGCCCTTGCGAGCGGGGTGTGTGGCGACATCAAGCGTGACGGCTGTACGTCGTCACGCCGCGTGGCCGTACACGCATGAGGTGATTGCGTGTACGGCTAAAGGGTTAGTCGGGTACAACTTCTAGATGCCGCTTCGGCTTACTGTCCTCGGTGCTCTCAGGCTTATTGCCGTCACCGTTCTTAGGCGTATCGCCGTCATCTTCGGTCCCGGCGGGCTTGTCGTCGTCGAGTTTCACCTCGAACTCTTTGGCGTACTTGCGCAACTGCGCAAGACGCTCCTTTGCTGCTTTGTGCGCACGGCGCGCCTCGTTCACGGAATCTTTTGCTCGCTGCTCATCGCGGAGCGCGGCTGCGTAATCGTCTCTGAAAGACATGGTTTGTTCTCCTTGGTTGAGTGAATTTTCTGTTTGAGCTCGGGGTACGACGGTGGAGCGCGTGTGTGCAGTTTCGAGGTCATCACCGATCAGCCCTCGCACTCAGTCCAAGACCCAGCCTGACTAGCTGAGCTAAGCGGCGGGATCTCGTCGTAGGTGGGTGTGTCCGCATTAGTGCTTCGCACCACCCAGCACCGTGACGAGCTGCTGGCGCTGCTCATCAGTCAGTTGGGGAGCTGCATCCACGACGGCATCGACGAAGCCGCCGAATAGCTGCGGGGCAGGGCGGCGTGCGGCCGCGAGGTAGGCGTCGAGATCGTCTTGGCGAATCCGATAGGCGGTGCCGAAACGGTGGAATGAAAGACGGCCCTCTTTAATAGCTTTTCGCAACGTGGACTCGGAGCCGACGCCGAGATCGGCGAGTTCCTGCAGCGTGTAAAAGCGTGGCGCGACGGCGGTAGTCGTGTCCTTTTCGGACATAGAAAAACGCTCCTGGGCAGATTGATCTGTCCCGGAGCGGGGTGCTTTACCGGCTTGCTATTCAGGCGGCTTGGAGTGCCGTGCTCGACTCGCTAGAACGGTGGTCTGCCGTCCCATCGCTTTATGGGAGCGCTTACTCCCTACCTGACCGCTTTTGTGGTTGGCAATGCCGTTGCCGACCGGTCTATCTCGTCGGAGGAACCGCGCCTATCACGGTCGAGAGGCTATCTCTTTATGAATTATCCTCGGGGTTATCCCCCGTATGCGGCTGGCTAGACCAGAAACGAATTAAAACGCCACATACGGTCTGGGGGCCATCGTACGGAACTTATGTGTCGCGCACAATAGCCTGCGACCTAATCTTTACGAATCGAACCGAGCACGTTTCTACACGCCACGTGGCACGGCTGAGGTGTTGTGGTGGGGCAGCTGTTGCGTGGCGTCACGGTGACACGCAAGGGGCGCGCCTTTTTGTGACCTGTGACACGTCTGTAGTGTGCTCGTTTCGTAGTTTTGGTGTCGTTTCGTAATTTGCCGATCAAAATACGAAAAAATTACGAAACGCTCTACCTGCGGTTTCGTGATTTCCGCAAACGAAAAGAACAAAAATACGAAACACCCGATAACGCTGTGTCCTGCACAGACACCTCACATTTCGGCGATGTTTCGTAATTTTGTGGTATTTCGACCCAACCCTTTTAAGAGAGAGACACAGACACGCATTGC
>NZ_KV836272.1:922454-949832 GCF_001838295.1 Corynebacterium sp. HMSC074C04 | reverse complement strand
TCCAAGTACGGCGGCACTGAGCTGAAGTACCAGGGCGAGGAGTACCTGCTGCTGTCGCAGCGCGACATCCTGGCTGTTATCGAGAACTAAAGGGAGGACGTACCCACACATGGCGAAGCTTATTGCTTTTAACGAAGAGGCTCGCGAAGGCCTCAAGCGCGGTGTGGACACGCTTGCCGACGCAGTCAAGGTCACGCTTGGCCCGAAGGGTCGCAACGTAGTCCTGGACAAGGCCTTCGGCGGTCCGCTGGTCACCAATGACGGTGTGACTATCGCCCGCGACATCGACGTTGAGGATCCGTTTGAGAACCTCGGCGCGCAGTTGGTTAAGTCCGTTGCGGTCAAGACCAATGACGTTGCCGGCGACGGCACTACTACCGCAACGCTGCTGGCACAGGCGTTGGTCCACGAGGGTCTGCGCAACGTTGCAGCTGGCGCAAACCCGATTTCTCTGAATCGCGGTATTCACGCTGCATCCGACAAGGCGGTTGAGCTGCTGAAGCAGCGTGCCACCCCGGTCAGCAGCTCTGCTGCCATCGCACAGGTGGCAACCGTTTCCTCGCGCGACACTGAAATCGGTGACCTGGTTGCAGGTGCCATGGACAAGGTCGGCAAGGACGGCGTCGTCTCTGTGGAGGAGTCGCAGTCGATTGCCACCGAGCTGTCCGTGACCGAGGGCGTGTCCTTCAACAAGGGCTTCCTCTCGCCGTACTTCATTACCGACGTTGAGGCTCAGCAGGCAATTCTCGACGGTGCACAGGTGCTGCTGGTCCGCGAGAAGATTTCCTCCCTGCCGGAGTTCCTGCCGATTCTGGAGAAGATTGCCGAGTCCGGCAAGCCGACTCTGATCATGGCTGAGGATATCGAGGGCGAGGCTCTGTCCGCGCTGGTTATCAACGCTATGCGCAAGACCTTGAAGGTTGCCGCAGTGAAGGCACCGTACTTCGGTGACCGTCGTAAGGCGTTCATGGATGACCTGGCAGTTGTCACCGGTGCAACCGTCGTTACGGCTGACACTGGCATGCAGCTGAAGGACGTTGGACTTGAGGTGCTGGGTAACGCACGCCGCATCACCATTACCAAGGACGAGACCGTCCTGGTTGACGGTGCCGGCACCGCTGAGGCCGTGGAAGAGCGTCGTAACCAGATTCGTGCCGAGATTGAGCGCACTGACTCTGACTGGGACCGCGAGAAGCTGGAAGAGCGTCTGGCGAAGCTCTCAGGCGGTGTGGCTGTTATTAAGGTCGGCGCTGCAACCGAGACCGAGGTCAACGAGCGCAAGCTGCGCGTCGAGGATGCCATTAACGCTGCTCGTGCAGCAGCTCAGGAAGGCGTCATCGCCGGTGGCGGTTCCGTACTGGTGCAGATTTCCCGTGAACTCGAGGCATTTGCTGACGAGTTCGAGGGTGACGAGGCAGTCGGTGTCCGTGCAGTTGCCAAGGCTCTGATCCGCCCGGCTTTCTGGATTGCTGAGAATGCTGGTAAGGATGGCGCAGTTGTCGTTTACCACATCGGCGAGCAGGAGAACGGCAACGGCTACAACGCTGCTACTGACACTTACGAGAACCTGATTGAGTCCGGTGTCATTGACCCGGTCAAGGTCACTCACTCCGCAGTCGTCAACGCAACCTCCGTGGCACGCATGCTGCTGACCACTGAGGCTTCCGTTGTGGACAAGCCGGAAGAGGAGCCGGAGCACGATCACGCTCACTAATTGCTAATGAGCTAGTGTGCTAGCTGCTAGTACGTGAAATGCTCCCCGCCTTTCAATCTGAGGGTGGGGAGCATTTTGGTTTTATGTGAACTGGAACTGGCTGGAGTCCGAGAGAAGGGGAGGGACTACATGGCAGCGACTAGAACGCGTTCAAGTTCGCGTTCACGTGAGGCCGGCTTAGCTCGAAGGATTTCATTTCGTTCAGATTCGCTGAGACCACCCCAGACGCCGTATGGCTCACCAACCTTGAGTGCGTGACTACGGCACTGCATAAGAACGGGGCAAGAACGGCAGATAGCCTTCGCACGGGCTTCGCGTAGGCTGCGTGCGCGTCCGCGCTCGCCTTCCGGGTGGAAGAAGGTCGCGGAGTCCTGCCCGCGGCAAGAGCCGTGCAGCTGCCAATCCCACAAATCCGCATTGGGCCCGGGCAAGTGGTCGATGTACGTCATCGGAATTGATGTCTCCTTCATTGAGCTTTCTTGAAGCAGTGAGCTCAAGTGTGGAGGCCAACAATGAACGGTTGGTAAACCTAAGGAGGCCAGCCGGGATACTACGCAAACAATTCCGTGAAACTCTTACCAAATTTTTAGAAACGGCCAGGTCGGCGAGAACGCAGACCGTCGACAAAGCCTGCGCAGTAGTCCCATGGAGCGTAACGGGAGGGGTCTGGATCGAATTGTGGCTCGTGAACCGGGGACGCCTGTCCAGACAGGAGCATCAGGTAGTGGTTTTCCAAAACTTCCCAGTTGTAAAAGTGCTCGTCACCGCAGTCCTCACACAACATGCAGACACCCAGTAATCCCTCTGGGCTCAAAGCGGTGCGGAATAGGCGAACTGCGGCCAGATCTTCAAGAACCTCTCGACGTTCCTGGTCTGTCAGCGGAGCAAACGGCTCATCCGGCTCGAGAAAGCTTGCCGGGTCATTGGGATCTCCCTCGAACGGATCCCGCGGCATGGATGAGAAAAAGTTATGGTTCACAATCACTACCGTAACAGCTCTGTACGGCAATCCTGACGATTGGCAATCTACTTAGTTGGGGTTTAGTTCACCTTGGTATAACCCTCAGCTAGCTTTTGGCTAACCCTTGTCGGGCGCCTGTCGCTCCGTCTAATTGTCGCGTTCTATCACTTAAGGACTACCCTGTATATAACGTTTGGCAACCACGAAGCGATAGCGCCCCTGGCCGGATGTCGGCAAGGGTGGAGCAGGAGGAGTCCATGACCAACCCCACGGGAATTAGCCTCGGCGGAGACAATCCCAACAAGATTCCACTAGTCGGCCTTACATTCGATGACGTCCTGCTTCTGCCGGACGCTTCGGACGTTATCCCCTCCGGCGTTGATACTTCGACGCAGCTCACTCGTGAGCTGCGTCTGAACATTCCGATTGTGTCCGCTGCTATGGACACCGTCACCGAGGCTCGCATGGCTGTTGCCATGGCCCGCCAGGGCGGTATGGGTATCCTGCACCGCAACCTGTCCATCGAGGAGCAGGCTCAGCAGGTCGAGATTGTAAAGCGCTCTGAGGCTGGCATGGTGTCCGACCCGGTGACCTGTTCCCCGGATGACACCATCGCCGAAGTAGATGCCAAGTGCGCTCGTTACCGCATCTCGGGCCTGCCGGTCGTCGACGAGGACGGCAAGCTGGTCGGTATCTGCACCAACCGCGACATGCGTTTTGAGGCAGACCTGAACCGCAAGGTTTCCGAAATCATGACACCGATGCCGCTCGTCGTGGCTGAGCAGGGTGTGTCTGGCGATGCGGCGGTGAACCTGCTGCGCGCTCACAAGGTGGAGAAGCTGCCGATCGTCGATGGCGAAGGCCGTCTGACTGGTCTGATTACCGTCAAGGACTTCGTCAAGAAGGATCAGTACCCGAATGCTTCCAAGGATGGTTCCGGCCGTCTGCTGGTCGGTGCTGGCATCGGTACCGGCGAGGACTCCTGGAAGCGCGCACACGCATTGGCTGACGCAGGCGTAGACGTGCTCGTTGTTGATACCGCTCACGCCCACAACTCAGGTGTACTTGAGATGGTCTCCCGCGTTAAGAAGGAATTCGGCGAGAACATCCAGATTATCGGCGGCAACCTAGCTACCCGTGGTGCTGCACAGGCCATGATTGACGCGGGTGCAGATGCCATCAAGGTCGGTATCGGCCCGGGCTCGATTTGCACCACTCGCGTTGTCGCAGGTGTAGGTGCCCCGCAGATCACCGCCATCATGGAAGCCTCTGTCGCAGCTAAGAAGGCTGGCGTTCCGATTATCGCCGATGGCGGTATGCAGTTCTCCGGCGACATCGCCAAGGCTCTGGCGGCCGGTGCATCCTCCGTCATGCTCGGTTCGATGCTGGCCGGTACCGCTGAGGCTCCGGGTGAGGTTACCTTCGTTAACGGCAAGCAGTACAAGATGTACCGCGGCATGGGCTCGCTGGGCGCCATGCAGGGCCGCGGCCTGACCGGCGAGAAGCGCTCCTACTCCAAGGATCGCTACTTCCAGGCTGACGTCAAGAGCGAAGAGAAGCTGGTTCCGGAAGGTATCGAGGGCCGTGTTCCGTTCCGCGGCAGCATCGACTCCATCGTTCACCAGCTGGTCGGTGGTCTGCGCGCAGCTATGGGCTACACCGGTTCCGCTACCGTCGAGCAGCTGCACGACGCACAGTTTGTCCAGATCACCGCTGCAGGCCTGCGCGAGTCGCACCCGCACGATATCCAGATGACTGTCGAAGCGCCGAACTACTACCAGCGCTAAACTGGCTTAGTCGAGTTAAATTCCACGGAAAGGGCATGTGAGGAAAGCTCATGCGCGACATCGTTGAAATCGGTATTGGCCGCGAGGCACGCCGGACCTACGAGTTGGACGATATTGCACTCGTTCCCACTCGTCGTACTCGGTCGTCCAAGGACGTCGATACCTCCTGGCGAATTGACGCCTACGATTTCGAACTCCCGATGATGATGCATCCGACAGATGCCATCGCCAGCCCGGAATCCGTCGCTGAGTTTGCTCGCCTGGGCGGCTTGGCGGTTCTCAACGCCGAGGGTATCTGGGCCCGTCACGCCGATGCGCAGGACAAGATTGCCGAGCTGGTGAAGTTGGCAAAGAATGCCGCCACCAAGCGCGAATCCGAGGCAGTGAACCGCAAGCTGCAGGAACTGCACTCTGCTCCGATTGATACGGAGCTGTTGGTTGAGCGCATCAAGGAAATCCGCGCAACCGGTGCGATCACTGCAGTTCGTGTCTCCCCGCAGCACGTCCGTGAGTTGGCGCCGCTGGCTATTAAAGCTGGCATTGACTTGTTGGTTATCCAGGGCACGCTGATTTCCGCAGAGCACGTCACTGCTCAGGGTGAGCCGCTGAACCTCAAGGACTTCATCGGCAGCCTGGACGTTCCGGTTATTGCCGGTGGCGTTGTCGACTACCAGACTGCGCTGCATCTGATGCGCTCAGGCGCCGCTGGTGTAATCGTCGGTACAGGCTTTACGACGTCCCCGGATGCGCTCGGCATCGATGTGCCAATGGCTACCGCTATTGCGGATGCTGCAGCTGCTCGTAAGGACTACCTCGATGAGACCGAGGGCCGCTACGTCCACATCATTGCCGACGGCGGCATTGATACCGTCGGTGATATTGCCAAGGCAATCGCCTGCGGTGCGGATGCTGTGGCGCTGTCCAGTGCGCTGGCAACCGTCAACGAAGCCCCGGGGCAGGGCTATGTCTGGCCGTCTGTTGCGGCACACCCGAAGTACCCGCGAGGTGCGGTGTGGTCGGTTGTCGACGATGAGAAGGAATTGGTCAGCCTGGAAGAGGCTCTGTTTGGCCCGTCCGCCTCGCCGTTCGGTGACCGCAATCTCGCCGGTGGCCTGCGTCGCGCAATGGCCAAGTGCGGCTTTACCAACCTGAAGTCCTTCCACCGCGTTGAGCTGTCGGTACGTCCAAAGGGTTTGTAATTAAAGTAATCGGATAGTTTTTTCGCAAAACTACCTTACTGAAAAGCCACCTCCGCTTAGGGTTAGGAACATGAGTTCCGCGCATTAGTGTTACGCCCTTAGAGAAGGTGGCTTTTCCCATGAGTAAACAACGTGATTTCGATGTTGTAATCGTCGGTTCCGGTTTCGGTGGCTCTGTTTCTGCTTTGCGGTTGACCGAAAAAGGCTACCGAGTGGCAGTTCTCGAAGCCGGTCGACGGTTCGAAGATAAAGACTTTGCCAAGACCAGCTGGCGGCTTCATAAGTACCTGTGGGCTCCCAAGCTGGGGCTCTTTGGCGTCCAGCGCGTGCACATGTTGAAAGATGTCATGATTCTCGCTGGTGCTGGAGTCGGCGGTGGTTCCCTTAACTACGCAAACACTCTGTATAAGCCGGGTACCGAGTACTTCCAGCACCGTCAGTGGGGGCACATTACCGACTGGGAGTCAGAACTCACTCCGCACTATGACAATGCATCTCGCATGCTCGGGGTGGTCACCAACCCATCCGACACGCCTGCCGACGTTGTCATGCGTGAGGTAGCCGAAGATATGGGGGTGGGCCATACTTTCCGCTCAACCCCGGTGGGCGTGTTCTTCGGTGCCAAGACTGGTGGTCAGGGTGTGCCAGGGCAAACAGTTTCCGATCCCTACTTTGGTGGCGTTGGACCGGACCGCACTGCTTGTACGGAATGTGGTGAGTGCATGACTGGTTGCCGCCACAATGCAAAGAACACCCTGGTTAAGAACTACCTTTACTTGGCGGAGAAGTTCGGTGCGCAGGTCTTTGACCGCACTACCGTTACTGGCCTGCATCCTCAGGCTGATGGCTCCTGGGTTATTGACACTGAGCGCAGTGGCCGTTGGGTAGCTAAGGGCAAGCAGCAGTTTAGAGCTAAGCGCGTTATTCTCGCCGCCGGTGCCTGGGGAACCCAGAATTTGCTGCACCGGCAGCAGGCCGATGGGTACTTGCCGCTGCTGCCGAAGTCTTTGGGCAAGCTGACCCGCACCAACTCCGAGGCTATCTTGGGCGCGATGGGTACGAAGGTGGACCCGGAAAATGACTTCTCTAACGGTGTAGCTATCACTTCGTCATTCTTCCCGGACGAGGACACCCATATCGAGCCAGTGCGCTACGGCAAGGGGTCTAATGCCATTGCAATGCTGCAGATGATTATGACCGAAGGGGGTCGTGCAACTCCGCGTTGGCTACAGGCTGTGGGGATCGTCGTAAAGCACCCGAACTACCTGACACAACTCCTGAACCTGCGTAAGTGGTCGCAGCGCACCGTGATTTCTTTGGTGATGCAGAATCGCGACAACTCGATTACGACGTACCTGCAAAAGATCGGGCCGGTGCGTTTCCTGATGAGTAAGCAGGGCGAGGGGGAGCCGAACCCGACGTGGATTCCGTCGGGCAACGAAGCTACGCAACGTGCGGCGGACAAGCTCAATGCACGTGGTCGGAATGGTCGTGTGCTGGCTGGTGGCACTATCGGTGAGTTGGCAAATATTCCTTTGACAGCTCACTTCATTGGTGGCGCGACGATTTCGGATTCGCCCGAAAACGGCGTAGTCGACCCGTACCTGCGCGTGTGGGGCTACCCGACGCTCTCGATTCACGACGGCTCGGCGATGGCAGCCAACCCGGGGGTGAACCCGTCACTGTCGATTTCCGCGAATGCGGAGCGTGCAACGTCGCTGTGGCCGAATAAGGGTGAGGAAGATCAGCGTCCGGCGCAGGGTGAGTCCTACGTGCGACTGGAGCCGATTGCTCCGGTGAACCCGGCTGTGCCGGAAGATGCTCCGGCTGCACTGAACCTGGGTATGCCTGCAGTCCGTAAGTCTTGATAAGCTTTAGGGCGTGTCTGAACAGGTGACTAAGCCCGTCCTCGTCGTGGACTTCGGTGCGCAGTATGCACAGCTCATCGCGCGACGTGTGCGCGAGGCAAAAATTTATTCCGAAGTGGTCTCGCATGATGCGACGACCGAAGAAATCAAGGCCAAGAACCCGGCCGCGCTGGTGCTGTCCGGCGGCCCGTCCAGTGCCTACGCCGAAGGTGCCCCGAAGCTCAACCCAGAGTGGCTTGGGCTGGGCATTCCGGTGTTTGGTATTTGCTACGGTTTCCAGGTGATGACTGAGGTGCTCGGCGGCACGATCGCTGCTACCGGTGACCGTGAGTACGGCCGCACGCAGCTAAACGTCGTCGACGGTGGCGGTGTCGCTCACGCTGGTGTGCCGGAGACGCACGAGGTGTGGATGAGCCACGGTGACGCGGTGTCTGAGGCACCGGAGGGCTTCACCGTTACGGCGTCCACCAAGGGTGCTCCGGTAGCCGCTTTCGAGTGCTTGGAAAAGCGCATGGCCGGTGTGCAGTACCACCCGGAGGTCAACCACTCGCCGTATGGTCAGCAGGTTCTGGAGAAGTTCCTGTACGAGATTGCTGGCCTGGAGCCGGACTGGACTGCCGCTAATATCGCGGAAGAGCTGATTGAGCAGGTCCGTAATCAGGTCGGTGAGACCGGTCGCGCAATTTGCGGTCTGTCTGGCGGCGTTGACTCCGCAGTTGCCGCCGCGCTGGTGCAGCGCGCTATTGGTGACCGTCTGACCTGTGTCTTCGTCGATCATGGGCTGCTGCGTCAGGGCGAGCGCGAGCAGGTTGAGAAGGATTTCGTTGCTGCAACTGGCGCGAAGCTGATCACCGTCGACGACTCCAAAGTCTTCCTGGATGCTTTGGCTGGTATCACCGATCCGGAGACCAAGCGTAAGACTATCGGCCGTGAGTTCATCCGATCCTTCGAGCGCGCTGTCGCTCAGGCACTGGAGGGCGCTCCGGAGGGCGAGACCGTGGACTTCCTGGTTCAGGGCACCCTGTACCCGGATGTGGTGGAGTCCGGCGGCGGTTCTGGTACTGCCAACATCAAGAGCCACCACAACGTCGGTGGTCTGCCGGATGACGTTGAGTTCACCCTCGTTGAGCCGCTGCGCCTGCTGTTCAAGGACGAGGTCCGTGCGGTCGGCCGTGAGCTGGGGCTGCCGGAAGAAATCGTTGCTCGTCAGCCGTTCCCGGGTCCGGGGCTCGGTATCCGCATCATCGGCGCTGTCGATGAGGAGCGCCTGGATACCCTCCGCCGTGCCGACGCCATTGCGCGCGAGGAAATGACGGCCGCAGGTATGGATGAGGTTGTCTGGCAGTGCCCGGTCGTCCTGCTTGCCGACGTTCGCTCGGTCGGTGTTCAGGGCGATGGTCGTACTTATGGCCACCCAATTGTGCTGCGCCCGGTTTCCTCTGAGGATGCGATGACCGCTGACTGGACTCGCGTTCCGTACGACACTTTGGAGAAGATTTCCACCCGTATTACCAACGAGGTGCCAGAGGTCAACCGAGTGGTCCTGGATGTGACTTCCAAGCCGCCGGGAACCATTGAGTGGGAGTAAGCCACTAGTTGGCAAGGGCCGTGTCTGTGAGTTGTGCAAACTCGCGGGCACGGTCCTTTTCCGTCAGGGCAGAATTGTTCCTGGTGATGGTGATGCGCTTATCGGCCACGAGCGTGTGGAGGGCTGCGCTCACGGCATCGTCGTCAAGCATGGCGAAGTAAGGCAGCTGGTCGGTGAAGAAGACGTAGTTGTCGCGCAGACGTGCGGTGAAGAGGACCGCGAGGATGCGGGCCTCTGGTGAGTCGGCGGGATAAGGGCAGCGTTGGGAGAAGTCGTCGGGAAGTTGTGCGGCCATCGGGAGGAAGCCGAATTGCCGCGGCAGGATTGCGCAGGTAGCGGTGATGGCGGACAGAACTAGGGTCACTATGCAGGCGATCGGTGTAGAGGAGATTCGTTCGGCGACAGCCGCAATAATCCATGCGCCGGGGAAAATCAGCAGCACGCTTACGCTGGAGGTCCAAGAGATGTCGTTTGGTGACTCACGCATCGGCTCGGCGAAATAGGACGGCCGAGTTTCTTTGGTGGGTGTTTTTGCCTGGCGCACGAAAAGAGTGGCGCCGATGAGAGCCAGTAAAAGCGCTATCATGATCCACCAGCCAATGGAGCCGATGATATGTGCGTTAAGCAGCGCGAGCAGTGTAATCACTGCGGTGATGACGCCAATCACCGTCCCCAGCCGCACGGGATTATTGATAAATTTTGTCGTGCGTTGAGTCGCGTCTGGGTAAGACCCTGAAGAGTGTTGGTATCGGCTGCATTCAGTCATACTTCTTAAGTTTAGTAGCGGTGGAACTATAGATTGTTGAGAGTCGTGTGGCTAGTGTTATGACTATGAGCATTGTAAAAATTAACGCTATTACCGTTCCTGAGGGTGCGGGAGAAGAGCTCGAACGTCGCTTTTCCGCTAACTCTTCGAAAATGACCGATGTCCCGGGGTTTATTGGTTTCCAGCTGCTGCGTCCAACCGCAGGGGAGAGCCGCTACTTCGTCTTCACTGAGTGGGAGAGCGAGGAGGCCTACCAGGGGTGGCGTGAGGGCCGTGCCTTCAAGGCATCGCATGAGGGCGAAAAGCGCAAGCCGGTGTCGTCGTCGGCTGATTTGCTCGAATTCGATGTAGTCCTGGATGTGAAGGCGTAAGCATTACGCAATGTAGTGTTCGGCTGAGGTTAGAGCGTCGCGCGGTGGTGTGCGGCGCTTTTCTTCGCACATTAATATCGAACGTACGTGCTATTTAAGGTAGTGTTTAATCCGCTTGTTGGGAAAGAATATTCGAGCAGGGTTCGTGGTGAGCATGGCAGTGAGTCGACAGAGGGTCGACAGCGGGATGACAACGAAATGAGGTGGAACAAGAAGTGACAACGGCGGTCAATATTGCTGCGGGGCAGTCTAGGGAGCAGACTATTGCGGCATTGCGGCAGGCGATGGCAGCCCAGTCTGGTGGGACTGTAACTGGTGCAACCTTTGGGCTCGGTGAGGCGCTGCCGGTGCCGGTGGCGTTGGAAAATACGTTGGCGGGAGCAGTGCGAAAAGGGGCTGTCAGTGTCATTGAACAGCCCGGTGCGGTATTAGCAGGCCTAATCGCGGAAGTTACGAAGACAGGTCATGTTGCGCTAGTTGGGCTCTCCGAGCAGGGGTTGCTCTCCGTGGTGGAGTTGGGCGGGAAGCTATCGAACATTGTCTGTGTGCCAGATCCTGGAATGCAGCCACTTGAAGTAATTGGGCTGCTGGCGGACGGCGTTGACTTGGTGGTGGCTTCGTTGGCACCCACTCCGCCGCCGTCGCAGGCACGTCCGCTGCAGGCACGACTGCGCACGAGTGGTTGTGCTCTGGTTTTTGTCGGGCAGCAGTGGCCGGGCGCTGAGTCGGAAATTTCCAGCTCTGTTGCTGGTGTTTCCGGGATTGGTACTGGGTATGGCCGGATTCGGGCAGTGGATTACCACGTCAGTGTGTCGGGGACGCGGTTTCCGCGGAGGCAGTGCCGTTGGCGGGTGGGGGAACAGGTGGAACAGAACAATGTGGTCGCCTTTCCCGCACAGAGGAGGTCCTAATGGCAGCGGCGGAATCGAACCGTGTGGTGGCGCTATGGCTTCCTGATTGGCCAGTGCAGGCAGCGCATCTAGCATCTGTGACGTCGCAGGCTAATCCGCTCAGTCCAGTTGCAATTGTGGGTGATAGCGGAGTCGCTGCTTGTTCTCCAAGTGCACGCCGTGCAGGGGTACGGCGCGGGCAAAGTCGTCGTCATGCGGAAGCGTTGTGCCCGGAACTGGAGGTTGTCGAGGAAAGTGCGGTGCGCGACGCTGCGGAATTCGAGTCCGTGCTGCAACGGTTGGAGGCGGTGGCAGCTGGTGTCGAAGCTCTACGGCCAGGCTTGGCGGTTGTGGCAGCGCGAGGGGTAATGCGTTATTACGGCGGACAGGATGTGGCCTTGGAAAAGCTGCTTGATGCCGCTGCAGTACCGGGTGTGGACTGCAGCTTGGGGCTCGCGGACGATATTGTGACAGCTATTTTGGCAGCGCGCCGGGGAGTGCTGGTAGCTCCCGGGGAGGATGAAGGCAAAAGATTTCGGCAGGGAATCTCTCTGGTGGAGCTTAGGGCGGAAAGTGCACTGGAGATGCCCGCAGAGCTTGCGAAGTCGTGGCAGGAACTCGGTCTGCGCACATTGGGAGATGTCGCTGCGTTGCCGAAGCGGGATATAGCCAACAGGTTTGGGGTGCAGGGGGCTAGATGGCATGATTTGGCCTGTCGTGGGGAAGTGCGGTTGGTAGCGCCGCGATCTTTGCCACCAGGATTGGCTGCGAGCTACCAGTCTTGGGAGAGTCCACTCCGGAGAGTGGACGAGGCCTCATTCGTGGCGCGTTTTCTAGCTGGGCAACTGCATGAACAGCTTTTTAACCATGGGTATTCGTGCTACCGCTTAGCGGTGGTGGCGCAGTTTAGTGACGGCTCAGAGGTGCGCAGAGTATGGCGCTGCACTGAGCCACTGGCAGAACAGACTACGGCTGACAGAGTTCGGTGGCAGCTCGATGGCTGGCTGAATAACAGGAATCGGCAGCAGCCACGAGGGAACAGCGACACTGGTGCTGGAGTTGTTGGCTGCGCTGAGGAAAATGACGGAGATGATAGCCGCGGAATCGTAGAGCTGCAGTTAGAGCCACTGGATGTGGTCGCCGCCGGGACTGTAAAGCAGGATTTGTGGCACGGTAGTGATGATGCGCGAGCTAAAGCGCGCCGGGCTGCAGAGCGTGTGCAGGGGTTACTGGGGCCAGAGGCAGTACAGCAACCAATCATGCAAGGCGGGCGTGGCCCAGGCGAAAGAGTGGGATTTGTCGCTTTCGGAGAAAACCCCAAAAACACAAAAACCGCGGAAATTAATCAGCCATGGCCGGGAGCTGTTCTTGCCCCCAATCCGGCAATTATTCCCGCGACTGCGAATGCAGAGGTGGAAGTGCTCGACGCCGATGGGCACACCGTGGGCGTAACTGGGCGAGCGACCATGACGGCGGAACCGTCCCTGGTGCGACATGGAGTAACAACGTATCGCGTGTCATCGTGGGCTGGGCCCTGGCCGATTGATGAGCGCTGGTGGGTACCCGATGAGGCTCGCCGAGCGGCAAGAATACAAATCCGTGCGGTAGCGAATGACGGTACCATCGCCGCCTGGTTGCTCATAGGGCATGCCGGCGCATGGAGAATCGAGGGTGCTTACGCGTAGAGACGCAGTGGAGGAGGAGTGCGTCGGTGTGCAAACCGATTACTTCGATTGGAAGTCAATAACCAGGCGGTTTGGATTGCTCAACGAGAAAACCTTGAACGGGGTCTTATCTCCCTTGAGCCCGACGACATACTGAGTCTGCCCCTCGAAGGTTCCGGCACCGACGACTTCCTTAATAACGGAAGTCGATGTCGGCTTGACCGAGTCAGAGGGGAAGTCCTCCATCTGGAAATCAAAGGGGTAGCCCATGCCCCGCAAGTCGATTACCAGCTTGGCTGTACCGTCGACAGAAATCGGCTTGCCGGAGCCCTGCTGGGTTGGGACATCCTCGTAACGGACGAAGTATCCCGGTGTGCCCTCGCCGGTGAGTTCAAAGACAATGCGGTCATAACCGTCGTGGGAACCGACGCGGACATCTTGAATACCCAAGTAAGCGCCATCGGAAGGAGCAGCTTCTGCAGAGGAGCTATTGAAATCGCCCGCCGGAGCAGCATCGTCATCCATGGTGGTCTGCGCCGCCGCAGACGAGCTAGTGGAGCTGCTAGAGCTGCTCGACAAATCGGAGGTGCCAGCGGTTGAGTCAGTTTTCATAGACAGTGCAGCAGCCGAGTCTGAGGAGGAGTCAGAGGAGCAGGCACCGAGAGCTAGACCCAATGCGAGGCACAGGGATGCCGCGATACGGGTACGAGTGCGCGAAGCATCCAGCGATTTCGTATTCATACGTCCGACGGTATGTGCGCGGTTGCGGAATTTCAACAAGTTGAACTGCAAAAGTCGAGGTCAAAGTTATTTGTTGTCAAAGTGTTGCACAATAGTAATAAAACAGGGGTGAACGCTGCGACCTAAGACCCAATCGCAGAGGTACTCAATTACGCTTAGGCGTATGAGCCAGGCCAAATTTGATACCACCTGTTCCGCTCAGATGGCTGAGCCGCTTCCCGGTACTGCAAAAGCCGGAAAGCTCTTTATTGCGTTGGAGCACCAACTCGGTTGGTCGCACGATATTTTTGACGGCGGGGTATGGGGAGCAGAGATCACCGGTCAGGTAGAAGCCTGGTTATCTGAGCGCGGTGGCGCGTTGCAGCTAATTCGCAAACCAGGCCGAATCGGCCAGCAGCCGTGTGATGGCGTTAACGTCTATATCGCGCATTGCGAGTCAGCGGATGGCTCTGAGGTTTTCCTCGAACATCGCATGGTTGCCGATGTTGAAGACCTGATGACTCTGGATATCCGGCTTGGACAGTCCACCGAGGGGGCCACTCGTCTAGACCATCCACTGTTTCTCATCTGTACGCACGGTAAGCGCGATCGTTGCTGTGCGGTTAAAGGTCGCCCGCTCGCTGCGGCGATGCACAACCTCTACCCAGAGGTCGTGTGGGAAACTTCCCACTCTAAGGGGCACCGCTTTGCGCCGGCTAGCGTACTGCTGCCATGGAATTACAGCTTTGGACGTCTGAGTGCGGTGGACGCCAAGGGGGTTATCGAAGACGCTCAGCGGGGCATCGTGCATGCAGGGGGCTGCCGCGGCCGTGGTATCTACACCCCGCAGGGGCAGGCAGCCGAGTTGGCTGCGCGTCGTCAAGCAGATGCGTGGGGCGTAGACGACGTCGCACGCGTTGACGTCGACGGTACGACTGCAGTCGTCGCGCTTTACGACGGCCCCAGCGACCGCGACAAGGTCGTGGAATACGAAGTGGCCCTGGAGAAAATCACCACAGAAGGTGTTGTGTCTTCCTGCGGTGATGCTCCAGGGCCAAAGAAGGGCTGGGCTGCGGTCGAAGTAACCCGCCGCTAGCTAGCGGCTAGCTAATGTGTGCGGCTACCTGCGCATAATCTTCTTGGAGAGCCAGTTGCCGAAAATCTGCGCCAACTGGACGATGAAGATGATGACCAGGGTTGTCACCAGAGTGACGTTCCAGTCGAATGCCTGGTAGCCGTAGGTGATTGCGAAGTTGCCCAGTCCGCCGCCGCCGATGTAGCCGGCCATAGCCGACATGTCGACCACGGCGATGAATGCGAAGGTGTAGCCAAGTACCAGTGGGCCCAGTGCCTCCGGCACGACGACCGTGCGGATGATGCGCCACGGACTTGCGCCCATCGCACGGGCGGCCTCAATCACGCCGGGGTCGATGGACATCAAGTTCTGCTCCACCAGTCGCGCGATGGCGAATGTGGCGGCAATCGACATGACGAACACCGCGGCTTCAGTGCCGATCGTGGTGCCGACCACGTTCTTTGTCAGTGGGCCAATGGCCGTAACCAAGATGATGAACGGGATTGGGCGGACAAAGTTAATCAGGACATTGAGGACCTGGTAGACAAACTTGTTGCGCAACACGCCACCGTCGCGGGTGGTGTAGAGCAGCACGCCGATTGCCAGACCTGCGACACCACCAATCAGCATGGCGACACAGACCATGTAGAGCGTCTGGCCGAATGCCTCGCCCAGCATTGGGCCGAGGCTATCCCAGTTGGTGTCCTTGCCACTCACCGATGGCAGAGAGTTTAAGAGACCGATCATGATGCAAGCTCCTCTACCTGTGTCAGTTCGGAAATGGCAGCAATGGCGGCATCGAAATCAGAGGAATCCGAGGCGGAATCACCTGTCAGCGGAGTCAACCGCAAAGTAAGGCGACCGTAGGACTTCGCTTGCACATTGGCGACTGCACCGTGTGCCACCGAGGCGGCGACACCGTGGGCACTAGTGGCCTGTGCTAGAGCACCGAGGTCAACACCGTCATTGATAGTGATGGTGATCAGGCGAGCCGCTGCGCTCTCGGCAGACTGATTCACCGAATCGCGTTCACGACCAATCGGAACATCGCGCAGCGCGGTGGTGGCGAAGCGGCGGCCAACCTCAGTCTTGGGATTGGCAAAGACCCCGTGGACCGTACCAGTTTCGACGATGTGCCCATTTTCCATGATGGCCATGCGGTCAGCGATACCGCGTACAACCGACATGTCATGGGTAATCAGCACGATAGTGACACCCATTTCGCGATTGATGCGACGCAGCAGATCCAGGACACCAGAAGTAGTTTCCGGGTCGAGTGCCGAGGTGGCTTCGTCGGCAAGCAGGAGCGTCGGTTCGGTGGCGAGCGCACGGGCGATGCCGACACGCTGCTTCTGTCCACCCGAGAGCTGCTCTGGGAAGGACTCCGCCTTGTCGCCGAGACCGACGAACTCCAACAGCTCCTGGGCGCGAGCGCGGCGCTTGGCCTTCGGCATACCGGCCAGTTCCAGCGGATATTCAACGTTGCGAATCGCGTTGCGCGAATGGAAGAGGTTGAAGTGCTGGAAGATCATGCCGATATTGCGGCGCAGGCCCCGTAGCTGGCGCTCGGAGATGCCGACGATGTCGGTGTCGTCCAGCAAAACCTGCCCTGATGTTGGCTTTTCCAGGCCGTTAATCATACGGATGAGCGTTGATTTACCGGCGCCGGAATAACCGATGACGCCGAGGATTTCGCCGGGTTCAACGGTCAGGTTGATGTCGGCGAGCGCGGTGACGTCGCCGAATTGCTTGTTCAGCTCGCGGAATTCGAGCTTCGTTCCCTTGTTGGTCACGAATGAATCAGTGCCCCTTGGTCTGTGTTCCCTGGTGGTGGGCGGTGCTTAAGCGGCAGTGGCCTTAGTTCTGCTCGCGCTGCTGCTTTTCGACGCGGTCCAAAATGTCCTGCAGCTCCTTAGCCGAACGGTCAACCGGAACCGAGGTGCCCTTGGAGTCCTCTGCGACTGCGTCCTGGACCTCCTTGGAGTGCCAGATCTTGGAGAGCTCCGCGTACTTCGGGTCGTCAGCATTTTCAGCCTTGGTGACAAAGACGTTGATGTACGGCTCTGCCTCCGTGGAGTTCGGGTCATCCTGGAAGATGGCGGTGTTCGGGTCGATACCGGCGCGGTCCAGGAAGGAGTTATTAATAATGGCAGGCTTACCCTCGCCGTAAGCGGCCGGGGTCTGAGCAGCATCCACTGGCAGGACCGTGACTGTGGAAGCTTCCTTATCGATGTCGGCCGGGGACGGAGTCAGCAGGTCATCCTGCTTCAGCTTTAGCAGGCCAGCCTGAGCCAGCACGTTAATAGCGCGCCCCTGGTTGGAAGGGTCGTTCGGGATAACGACCTCGGTGCCCTTCTTCAGCTCATCAACTGACTTGTGGTCCTTCCAGAACAGAGCCAGCGGGACAATCTCGCTCGAGCCAATCGGCGTCAGGTCCGACTTAGCGCCGACGTTGTACTCAGCCAGGAACTTGATGTGCTGGAAGAGGTTGACATCGAGCTGGCCCTCATCGAGTGCGCGGTTCGGAGTCTGGTAGTCGGAGAAGTTCTGAACATCCAGATCAATGCCCTGTTCAGAAGCCTTCTGCTCGAAAACGGTCCAGGCCTTCTTGCCGGCATCCGTGGTGCCGATACGAATGGCGTCATCCGAGCCGCCACAGGCAGTAAGGCCGGTTGCGGCGAACGCGACAGTAAGTACACCGGCGGAAAAACGCTTGAGGTTCATCGAGGGGTCTCCTTATTTAATGGGATTTGTTAGCTGAAGTTTTAAGGCAGAACTAGACCAAGCTGTCTTTAATTCTGGGGTTAAGGCTAGCACTTGCCCAGGTGGTGCTGAAAATTCAACTTCAGCCTAAACAGTCGAACGTGGCTGAGATGTGACTTACGGATGCGTCCCGGGGGTGACGTTTAATGCAGATGGCAGTCGAAAATACGTTTGAATTCAGTCCGCGGTGTGGGTTAATGTTCGTGGCATGGAAAACATCTCGGACGGGCAGTCGGAGCGGTCCGGTCGACCACTGAGTTGGTCGCGGATTGAGCGTATTCTATCGGGTAAATTTTCAGGAAAACTACAGCCTAATGGTAGCTTCAACGGCTGGCGGGGGCAGCTGTCAGATTCCATCGTTGGGGCTTTTGAAGCTCCGGAAAGCGGCGCTGGTGGCAGAGGTGGCATGTCATTTACGCCTGCGGATATTAAGGCGGAATTGCACTGTCGTTCGAGTTATTCCTTCCTGCATGGCGCATCGGATCCGGAAGAATTGGTGTCCGAGGCTGTGCGTTTGGGGTTAAACGTGTTGGGGCTGACAGATCGCGATGGTTTCTATGGAATCGCTCGTTTTGCCGAGGCTGCAGCGGAGGCTGGTATTGCCACAATTATCGGCGCGGAGCTGGGGCTTCCGCAGCGGCCCCTCACGGTGCTGGGGCGGGGTCCCGAGGGCTATCGGCGCCTGAGTCACGCGCTGTGTGATGCGCATATGTCTGCGGGGGAGAAGTCCGTCGTCCGCTATCCTCCACTGCCAAAGTTGGGGGAGGCCGCAGGTGGTTTCTGGCAGGTGCTTGCCGACGTTAACTGGCTCGGCGACCTGGAAGAACTTATTGCGGCCTTCGGTGCGGAGAATGTGGCACTCGAACACCGCGTGAGCCCCACCGCGCAGGCGGCCGATGACGCGGAAGCTATTTCAGCCGCAGCTGTGAAGTATGGCCTGCGGGAGGTGGTTTCCTCTGCTGCGACGTCGGCTTCGCCTGCGACAAGCCGGTTGGCGGGGGCTAAACAGGCTCTTGCTGTGAGAGAGGACTTAGACGGGTTCGAGTCACGACTGGAGCCGGCAGGCGGAGCTTGGTTGCGTTCGTGGGAGGAGCTAGCGGCGGCAACACGGTATCTGGGGGCGCAGGTGCTGCAGTCAACACAGGACATTGCAGGTGAGTGTGCTTTTACGCTTGACCTCATTGCGCCTGAGTTGCCTCGCTGGGAAGTGCCAGAGGGCCACGATGAGGACTCCTGGCTGCGGGAAATTACCCGTGCGGGGGCACGGCGGCGGTATGGTCCGGTCGATGGAGCTGGGGACGGCTCCGTGCAAGCGCGGGCGTGGGCGCAGTTAGAACATGAGCTGACTGTGATTCGAGAGCTGGGCTTTCCGGGCTACTTCCTCATCGTGCACGACATCTGTGAGTTCTGTCGCCGGGCGGGAATTCTGGCGCAGGGGCGCGGTTCGGCCGCTAACTCGGTGGTGTGTTTTGCGCTGGGGATCACCAATGTTGACCCCATTAGCGCCGGGCTGTTGTTCGAGAGGTTTTTGTCGCCAGAACGGGATGGTCCGCCGGATATCGATGTAGACATCGAGTCTGGTCGTAGGGAAGAGGTTATCCAATACGTCTATGAAAAGTATGGTCGTGACAATGCTGCGCAGGTGGCCAATGTCATTACCTACCGGCGGCGCGGCGCATTGCGCGATGCGGCGCGGGTGTTGCGATACTCGCCGGGCGTTATCGATGCGTGGGGCAGAGACCGAGAAGCGTGTCCGCCGGAGCCGGTGCGGAAACTGGCAGAGCAGCTTCGTGGGCAGCCTCGTCATTTAGGCATTCACTCTGGCGGAATGGTGATTTGTGATCGGCCGATTGCGGATGTCGTGCCAGTGGAATGGGCACGCATGGAGGGGCGCTCAGTAGTGCAGTGGGATAAGGATGACTGTGCGGCAGCGGGACTGGTGAAGTTCGACCTGCTTGGCCTCGGAATGCTGGAGGCCATCCACCATTGCATTGACTTGGTCTATGAACAGCACGGGCGCCGAGTGAACCTGTGGGAAATAGATGTCGCTGAACCGGAGGTTTACGAGATGTTGGCACGCGCGGACGCGGTGGGCGTGTTTCAGGTGGAATCGCGCGCGCAGCTGGCCACCTTGCCCCGACTGAAGCCGAGGGAGTTCTTTGATCTGGTGGTGGAGGTGGCACTCATTCGCCCAGGCCCCATTCAAGGCGGTAGCGTGCACCCCTACATTCGCCGCCGAAATGGACTCGAACCGGTGACCTATGAGCATCCGGTGTTGGAGAAGTCTCTCGGGAAGACACTGGGCATTCCGCTATTTCAAGAGCAGCTGATGCAAATGGCCGTCGATGCGGCGGGTTTCAGCGGGGCGGAAGCGGACTCGCTGCGCCGCGCTATGGGGTCGAAGCGCTCAGTGGCCAAAATGGAAGCGCTCCATGCCCGTTTTCTGGCTGGGCTGGAGCGCACCAGTGGCATTGATGCGGATATTGGGGAACAACTGTGGAACAAGATAGTGGCCTTTGCCGCCTACGGTTTCCCTGAATCACACGCGCAGTCGTTTGCCTCCTTGGTGTATTTCTCGGCCTGGTTTAAGTACCACTATCCGGCGGAGTTCTGTGTAGCGTTGCTCCGTGCTCAGCCCATGGGGTTTTACTCTCCGCAGTCGTTGATTGCCGATGCCCGCCGGCGCGGTATCGGCTGCGATGGTCCGGATATCGCAGTTTCAGGCGTGGAAGCCAGCGTCATCGATGGTCGTATTCGTTTGGGGCTCGGTGCCATTGCCGGTGTGGGCAATGGCGTGGCGGAACGTATCGTCGCAGCGCGGCCATTTGTCAACGCAGCAGATGTCGCCCGCAGAGCTCGGCTGGGTGTTGGGCACATGGAAGCACTGGCGCGCGCAGGAGCACTTGGGTCGCTGGGGATTGACCGTCGTCAAGCACTGTGGGCGGCGGGCGTGGCGGCGACGGAAAGTGAGGGCATGCTGCCGGGGCTCACGCTTGCTGACGCACCGGCGTTGCCCGGCATGACGGAGTTTGAGCTGGCAGCTGCCGATTTGATGGCAACGGGAGTGACCCCGGGGCAGTACCCGGTAGCTGCGTTGCGGGCAGACCTGCAGGAACGTGGAGTGGTGCCTGCGGCGGAACTGAAAGCAGTGCCCGATGGAACACGAGTAGAAGTGGCGGGAGTCGTGACACATAGGCAACGTCCAGGGACAGCTGGCGGAGTGACATTTTTGGGAATGGAGGACGAAACTGGGCTGGTGAATGTGCTGTGTACACCGGGGCTGTGGAATCGTTTTCGGCCGGTAGCGGTGAATTCGCGGGCGATGGTGGTGCGCGGTATCGCGCAGACAGCCTCTGGTGCGGTGACAATCGTGGCCGATCGTCTGGTGGATATGTCCGAGGCTCTGGGGCGGCCGGTGGTGGCAGGTCGAAGTAGAGATTTTCGCTGACTATTAGAATGGATTGTTATGCGCCAGACCTATGAATCCTCGTTAGCACCGGATGGGAGTGCAATCGCCTTTATTGTCCGCGATAGCGGCTACCCGCGTGCGGTACAGCAGGAGATTACTCCGGAGGGGCTAGGGGAGGAGCGCCCCGTGAAACTGCCGGTGGAAGGCCCGGTTACCAGAGTGCTGCACTCCCCGGATGGAAAGTGGATTGCCTGCGAGGTCTCTCCGTACGGTACGGAGCGACTGCAGACCTGGCTGGTATCCACCGATCCGGAGGTCGATGGTGCCCGCCCCCTGCGCATGGATGCGGATATGCGCGCCACACTGGTGGAATGGGATAACAATCTCCTGGCGATGAACGCGGTCGATGCCCAGGGCATTAACTATGCACGTTTGGTCAACCCGACAAACTCAAAGTATGAGGTCATTGATAGACGCACCGACAGCCAGCTGGTAGCGGCTGAAAGTGGGTTTGGCCTCGTGCGGGTGGGTCCGCGAGGCCACCGGGAGCTACTACTAGTCGGGCCGGGGCAGCAGTGGCAGCCGCTGTTGCCATCCGATCCTGGCTCCACCACGGATGCCGGTGTCTTATTGGCGCATACGGGGCAGGAGAAGCTGACCGCATTCGTGCTCTCAGATCATGGCGCGGAACAGCGTCGCATCCTGCGCCTGGGTATTACTCCCGATAGTGGTATCAGCACCACGGAGCCGCGTACAGCGGAATCGACCGCAGCGGAGATTTTGGATATGAAGATCGGCATCGAAGTCGATGTCGAGGAGTTCATTGGCAATCCGGATCAAGACGTCGAAGAATTCGTCATTAGTGAGGATTCCTCCACTGCGGCTGTGCTGTGGAATAGCGGTGGGGTCAGCACGCTCGAGGTGCTAACCCTTGGCTTTCACCCGCAGACTGACGACATGCGGGTGATGGTGCGCCGCAACGTGGAATTGCCGGGCATGGTTGCGCGCGAGCTGTCAATCTCCGGAGACGGTGAGCTGATCTCCCTGACAGTAGAAGGGCCAGGCCTTGCGCCAACGGTGGAGATTCTGCGCAATATCGGTGGTGTCATTGAGCCATTGGATATGGAACGCACCGAACGGATTTTGGCTCTGGAAGAGAAGAATCTGGAGACCATGCCGGCCCCAGAACTGGTCTACTTTGTTTCCCGCGATGGGCTGGAACTCTCTGGCTGGCTCTACCTTCCAGAGTCGGTGCGCAATAGTTCTAATGACGTTTCCGAAAACGCACTACCGCCGGCTTTCATCCATATCCACGGCGGCCCAGAACTGCAGGCGAAACCCATTCACCACGATGTTCTAGCCAGCATTGTGGAGGCGGGCTTCGTGGTGTTCACACCTAATGTGCGCGGTTCCTCGGGGTCCGGTAGGTCATTCGAGCACGCGGGCGACCGCTATGGACGCTTTGCCGCTATTGCGGATATCGCAGCGGCGCGTGCCTTCCTCGTTGATGCCGGGTTGGCGGACCCAGAACGCATTGCCCTGGGTGGGCGATCCTACGGTGGCTTCATGTCGCTGTTGGCCTCGGCGTGGTACCCGGATCAGTTTGCTGCCATCGTCGATGCCTGCGGAATGACAAGTTTTGAAACCTACTACCAATCCACAGAACCCTGGTTGGCGCAGGCCGCGTTCCCTCGATACGGCTACCCGTACCAGGATGCTGAGCTTCTGCGCGATATCTCGCCACTGCACCGTGCGGAGGAAATGAAGGCTCCAACCCTATTCATCCACGGCGAGTGGGATACCAACGTGCCTCCGCGAGAGTCCGGTCAGATGCGCAACGCCATGGATGCCTATGGTGTGCCCACTGATTTTCTGGTGGTTGAGGGAGAGGGCCATAAGTTCTCGAAGCCGAGGAGCCGAGCGCTCATCGGTGAGACCATCATCGCGTTTTTCGCCGAGTACGGCGTGTGTGATGCGGTGCCCAGCGCGTCAACGGCAGTAGAAACTAACAACGATCAGTAATAGAAGCAGCGGAAAAGAACTGACAGAAGAAATGAATAGCGCCACGACCGAGCCGACGAACGCCGAGCCAACCAACTCCACAGACTGGATTAAGAGCCACACCTGCCACGTGCTTTTTGACCGGCCTGTCATCCCGCCGAACACCGGAAACGCTATCCGCATGTGTGCGGGATCTGGAGCTATGTTGCATCTGGCCAAGCCACTGGGGTTCAACTTCGATGACAAGAATCTGCGTCGCGCCGGGCTGGATTACCATGACCTGGCCGATGTGCGTATTCACGATTCCATCGATCAAGCGTTGGAGACCTTTGCCAGCCAAGGGTGCCGCATCTTTGCCTTTACCGCACACGCTGACACTTGGCACACAGACATTGAGTACACGAACACCGATGTACTGCTCTTTGGCCCGGAGCCAACCGGGTTGGAACAGTCAGTGCTCGATGATTCGCGAATTACGCAATTGATCCGAATTCCCATGTTGCCCGCTCGTCGCAGCATGAATCTTTCCAACGCCGCTGCAGTGGCTGCTTATGAAGTCTGGCGTCAACAGGGCTTTATGGGCGGTAAATAGGGTCAAAGGCGAGGGCGGTTACAGGGCGTTTCTGGGCATTATTCGCTCCTGTGCCTAAGATAAATGCCATGGCAGCGACAAAGCTTGATGGCAAACTCTACCGAGACGAAATCTTTGAAGACCTGGAAAAGCGCGTTGAGCGTTTGAAGGAAGCCGGCTACACCCCGGGGTTGGCCACCGTGTTGGTTGGTGATGATCCAGGCAGCCACTCTTACGTCAAGATGAAGCATCGCGACTGTGAGCAGATTGGTATCGCCTCTATCCGCCGTGATCTCTCAGCTGACACCACGCAGGAAGAACTCGAGGCAGTAATCACCGAGCTGAACGAAAGCCCGGAGTGCACAGGCTACATTGTTCAGTTGCCACTGCCGAAGCACCTGGATGAAAACCGTATTCTGGGCCTCATCGATCCGGAGAAGGACGCCGATGGGCTCCACCCGGTAAACCTGGGCAAGCTGGTTCTCAACGAGCCAGCGCCACTGCCGTGTACCCCAAACGGCTGTATCCACCTGCTGCGACGCTTCGGCGTCGAGCTCAATGGAGCCAAGGTTGTTGTTATCGGCCGCGGTGTCACCGTCGGTCGCCCAATCGGGCTGATGCTCACTCGCCGCAGCGAGAACTCCACCGTGACGCTGTGCCACACCGGCACCAAGGATTTGGCCGCTGAAACCCGTCAGGCTGACGTCATCATCGCAGCCGCTGGTGTCGCTCATATGCTTACGGCAGACATGGTCAAGCCTGGCGCTGCTGTACTCGACGTGGGAGTTTCGCGTGTCGACGGCAAGCTGGCCGGTGACGTTGCTGATGACGTCTGGGACATTGCCGGTTACGTATCCCCGAACCCAGGTGGTGTCGGCCCACTGACTCGCGCTTTCCTCGTACGCAATGTCGTCGAGCGCGCTGAAAAGCTCGCTGGCCTGGCCTAGTCAGCCGGGAGGAAGAAGTCATGTCGAAAAGGGAAATTGCGCAGCGTGCCCGGCGGGAAGATCTGCCGGATCCAATGCTGAACCCGCATAGCCCGAAGACCCCGCCGCCGGGGGCATCGTGGCCAATGTGGGTGCAGTATACGATTTACGGCGCGCTCTTTTTCGGCATGTCCGCCTTCGTCGTGTTCCTGGGGCTGGAGCGTTGGCGACGCGCCACATTCATGCTGGGAAGCACAATGGTGCTGCTCGGTGTGGCTAGGCAGTACCTGCCGGACAGTATTTTAGGTGTGTTCTCTGTACGATCCCGGACCTTTGACCTATGGTTTTGCTCCATAATCGGGATGGGGATCGTATTCCTCGCAGTCAGCGTGGATGCGCTGGGAAGCTAGCTGACATCGCGAGAGAGGAAATTACGCACAATCGAATCCACTCGCTCGAACTCCGTCAAGAATCCGTCGTGACCCACGGCGGATTCAATCTTTTCTAGCCCCATGCAGTTGCCCAGATTGCGGGCGAGGTGCTCCTGCTGGTGGAAGGGGTAGAGAATATCCGTGTCCACACCGGCAATCATGGTCGGAACGGTTGACGAGTGCAGCGCCTCGTTGAGGCCACCGCGATCACGGCCAATATTGTGCCGATTCAAGGTATCGGTGAGCACGACATACGACCCGGCATCGAAACGCTGAGCCAGCTTCTTCGCCTGATGATCCAAGTAGCTTTCTACCTGGAATCGGTCTTCCGTGCGCATCGCGCCCAGCGGATTCTCACCGGGCTGCGCTGCCGCACCAAAGCGGTCATCCATCTCCAGCTCGCCACGGTACGTCAAATGCGCGACCCTGCGTGCAAACCCCAGACCTCGGGTCGGGGTCACACCGCGGTCGTAGTAGTCGCCGCCATGCCAATCGGGATCGGACTCAATGAATTGAATCTGCGCAGACTGAATACCAATCTGCCAAGCAGACGCACGTGCGCCGACACACATCACCAATGCCTTGCCGACGAAATCCGGGTGCATCAGTGACCACTCAAGCGCGCGGGCCCCACCCAAGGAGCCACCAATGACAGCTTGGAGGCGGGAAATTCCCAGTTCTTGCAGCGCAAGGTGCTCCACTGTCACCGTGTCGCGCACGGAGATGGCGGGGAAGCGAGAGCCCCAGGGCTTGCCGTCGTCCGGATGTGGACTGGAGGGGCCAGTTGTACCGCGACAGCCGCCGATGACGTTGGTGCAGATGATGCAGTACTCGTCGGTATCCAGTGCGCGGGCAGAGCCAATCATCCCGTTCCACCAACCCGCAGTCGGGTGGTACTCATCCGAGGGACCGGAAGCGTGGGCGTCGCCGGTTAGAGCGTGCTCGAGGAGGATGACATTCGAGCAGTCGTCGTTAAGCCGGCCCCAGCGTTCGAACTCGACGGTGACGTCGGGGATGACCGCGCCGGCCTCGGTGGTGACATCGCCGATAAAGACACGCCCCGGCTCGCCCTCGGGTGGGAGGGCGGCCGGGGTAGATGGGGAAAAGCTCATGCCTTATAGACTACTTAGTCCGTCATATGTCTGTGTACAAACGGTCTACGCGAGTGCTGCGAAGCCGCCCTCGAGGTCAGCGATGATGTCATCGATGTTCTCGATACCGACGGAGAGACGCACGGTGGCCTGGGAAATGCCGGCGCGAGTCAGACCCTCCTCATCGGACTGGGAGTGAGTGGTGGTGGCCGGGTGGACAACCAATGAGCGGACATCACCGATGTTGGCGACGTTGGAGTGCAGCTTCAGAGCGTCAATGAACTTCCAAGCCTTGGCGGTGTCGGCATCCTTCAAGTCGAAGGAGAGCACGCCGCTGGCGCCGGAGAGACCCAGCTTGGTCAGGGTTTCGTGCCACGGGGAGCTCGGCAGGCCAGCGTAGTTGACCTTGGCGACCAGCGGGTGGTTCTCGAGGAACTCAGCGACAGCCTTGGCGTTTTCATTGTGGCGCTCGATGCGCAGAGACAAGGTGTCGAGGCCCTGAGCCAGAACCCACGCGTTGAACGGAGCCGGAGTAGCACCAGTGTCGCGGAGAATGCCAGCGCGGGCGCGCAGTGCGAAGGCTGGGGCGCCCAGGTCGGCGAACTTCAGGCCGTGGTAAGCCTCGTCGGCCTCGGTGAAGTTCGGGAAGATAGAGCGGCCGTTGCGGGTCTGAGTCCAGTCGAACTTGCCACCATCGACGATGACACCGCCGAGGGAGGAACCGTTACCGGTCAGGAACTTGGTGGTGGAAGAAACCACGATGTCAGCACCGTGCTCGAGCGGGCGCAGCAGGGCAGGGGTCGGAACCGTGTTGTCGACAATCAGCGGAACGTTGTTGCGGTGTGCAACCTCTGCGATAACCGGGATGTCCAGGATGTCGATCTGCGGGTTGGCGATGGATTCACCGTAGAAACCGACGGTGTTGTCCTGAACTGCTGCCTGCCAGGACTCCGGGTCATCCGGGTTCTCGACGAAAGTGCAGTCGATGCCAAGGCGCGGCAGGGTGACCTTGAACAGGGTCTCAGTACCACCGTAGAGGCGCGGCGAAACGACGAAGTGGTCGCCCGCACGAGCCAGAGTGAGAACAGCAGCGGTCTCAGCTGCCTGGCCGGAGGCGAACAGTACGGCTGCGACGCCACCCTCAAGGCTGGCGATGCGCTGCTCGACGGCATCCACAGTCGGGTTGGTCAGGCGGGAGTAAATCGGGCCTGCATCCGAGAGGTTGAAGCGGTTGGCAGCGTGCTCAGCGGAATCGAAGACGTAGGAGGAGGTGTTGTAAATCGGCAGGTTACGCGCGGAGGTCTGTGCGTCCGGAGCGAAGCCGGCGTGAATAGCGCGAGTGGACAGGCCCCAGTTGGCGGCGTTGCTGTTGTCGTACTTGGTGGTCATTTCAGATACTTCCTTGCGGTTTTTGAGGTTGTTCAAAACGTTGCTTACAAACAATAGTGAACCAAGCTGTCTATTGCAAAGTTTTGGAAAAACCCAAGGTAAGAGGGTGTGTGCATCTGTGTCGAGAGTGCGATAGCCCGCTTAGTACGGATTGGTTTGATTAGTCGTGGGGTGTGATTAGTTGTGGGGGGGGG
>NZ_KV836272.1:861239-922354 GCF_001838295.1 Corynebacterium sp. HMSC074C04 | reverse complement strand
GGGGGGGGGCTGGGCATTGGGCGCTGCGGTGTCGAGTGTCGGGTTGAGCCAAGCTGGGGGCTGGATATGGGCGAAAAGTACCGGAGACCGCCGAAGGGCGCTCGAAGTTGTCAAGGCCGTTATGGAGGTCAGGGCACAGAAAAAGCCCCACGCATCATGTGCATCAAATGCAACATGAGCGAGGGGCTATCGCCTGAAATCGGCGGGCAGTCTAGGTCAGCCTCGGCCAACCAGACCAGCCAGACCACCCAGGGGCAAGCAGTTAGTCCTACTTCTTCAAACCGTCGATAATCTCGTTGAACTCAGCGGACGGACGCATAACTGCGGAGGTCTTCTCATCGTCCAGCAGGAAGTAGCCACCCAGATCAGCTGGGGAACCCTGAGCATCAATCAGGGTCTTGGTGATGGACTCTTCCTTCTCCGTGAGGGCCTTAGCAACCGGTGCGAAAGCTTCCTTCAGCTCGGAGTTCTCGTCCTGCTTGGCCAGCTCCTGTGCCCAGTAGAGAGCCAGGTAGAAGTGGGAGCCGCGGTTGTCGATCTCGCCAGCCTTGCGGGAGGGCGACTTGCCCTCGTCGAGCAGGGTAGCGGTTGCCTTGTCCAGGGCCTCGGCCAGGACGCGCGGACGTGAGTCGTCGTCATCCTCAGCGGCATAGCGCAGGGACTCGGCCAGTGCCAGGAACTCACCCAGGGAATCCCAGCGCAGGTGGTTTTCTTCCTGAACCTGCTGGACGTGCTTCGGGGCGGAACCGCCTGCACCGGTCTCGAACAGACCGCCGCCGGCCATCAGCGGCACGACCGACAGCATCTTAGCGGAGGTGCCCAGCTCCATAATTGGGAACAGGTCGGTGAGGTAGTCACGCAGAACGTTACCGGTTACGGAAATGGTGTTCTCGCCGCGGCGGATGCGCTCGAGGGAGAACTTGGTGGCGGACACCGGATCCATGATGCGGATATCCAGACCCTCGGTGTCGTGATCTGCCAGGTACTCGTTGACCTTGCTGATCAGGTTGTTGTCGTGCGCACGCTGCGGGTCCAGCCAGAACACTGCAGGGTCACCAGTGATACGAGCGCGGTTAACGGCTAGCTTCACCCAGTCGCGGATTGGGGCGTCCTTGGTCTGGCAGGAGCGCCAGATGTCACCCTCGGCGACGTGGTGCTCAATCAGAACCTCGCCAGCGGAGTTGATGACCTGCAGGACACCGTCAACCGGAACCTGGAAAGTCTTGTCGTGGGAGCCGTACTCCTCAGCCTTCTGAGCCATCAGGCCGACGTTCGGGACAGATCCCATGGTTGCCGGGTCGAAAGCGCCATTGGCGCGGCAATCATCGATGACCGCTTGGTAGACGCCGGCGTAGGAAGAGTCCGGGATAACAGCGAGAGTGTCGCTCTCTTCGCCGCTCGGGCCCCAGCCCTTGCCGCCGTTGCGGATTAGTGCAGGCATGGAGGCGTCAACGATGACGTCGGACGGAACGGGGAGGTTGGTGATGCCCTTGTCGGAGTTCACCATGTAGAGGGCCGGGCCCTCCTTCAGGTCCTTTTCAATCGCGGACTTGACGGCTGCAGCGGTTGCGTCGTCAAGCTTGTGCAGGCCGTCGAGGATAGCGGCGAGGCCATAGTCCGGAGTCAGGTTGGCAGCGGCCAGCTTGGACTCGAACTTCGGGAAAACAGATGGCAGGAAGGCCTTGAGGACCTCGCCGAAAATCAGCGGGTCGGAGACCTTCATCATGGTGGCCTTCAGGTGGACGGAGAACAGGATGTTCTCGCGCTTTGCGCGACGGATCTGAGCGCGGAGGAAGTTGTCCAGGATGTGGACGTTCATGCCCGTGCCGTCAATAATCTCGCCCTTGAGGACCGGCATGTCCTTCTTCAGGGTGATGATATGGCCGTCGTTGGACTCGAGCTGGTAAGTCAGCTTGTCGTCTTCCGGCATGACAATGGACTTCTCATTGTGGCGGAAGTCGTTGGAGGCCATGGTGGCGACGTTGGTCTTGGAGTCTGCGGACCAAGCACCCATGCGGTGCGGGTGCTTGCGGGCGTAGTTCTTCACCGGCTCCGGAGCGCGGCGGTCGGAGTTACCCTCGCGCAGTACCGGGTTAACGGCAGAGCCCTTGACCTTGTCGAACTTTGCGCGGTCGGCGGTCTCCTCGTCGCCTTCCGGCTGCGACTTGTACTTCGGAATGTCGTAGCCCTTTTCCTGCAGCTCTGCGACAGCGCGCTTAATCTGCGGGACGGATGCAGAGATATTCGGCAGCTTTCTGCTCGTCCGAAAGGCGCTCCGGGAACTGAGCCAGAATGCGGCCTGCGAGGGAGATGTCGCGGGTTTCAACATTGACACCAGCCTGGCTTGCAAATGCCTCCACGATTGGCTTCAGCGAGTAGCTCGCCAGCAGAGGGGCTTCGTCAGTACGGGTCCAAATAATTGTCGCCATAATTCATGTCTCCTATCTGTTTTGTTCCACGATAACCCAGTTTTGAATCTTGGGTTGTGTCGGGGCATAGCGCAAAAACAGTGATAGTGATATGAATAACGCAATTATGTGAGGTAAGTCACGAAATGCGTTTTTATTTGTCGCTTATTCACCGCTTTTCATTCCATTTTTCGCTTTACGACGGTCCCCGCGCTCAGGCCCCTCAAATACGAAAAACCGCGCTGGGGTGTCGTGCACGCCGGCGCGGTGGTTCAGGACAGCTTAGTTAGTTCTGCGTATTGTTCGGAGGATTGTTCTGGCCGAACTGGTAGCCCTGAATGTTCTGAGACTGGGGGTGCTGCGGCGCATATACCTGCCCCGGGGCTGACTGGGTAGTCCTGACCAGTTTCTGGCCGCGGAACCATGCGCGCATGTCCTTGAGGAACATAAGAACGCAAGCGGCGATCAGCATGGCACCTGCGAGGAAGAGGACTACATCCACCCAGGAGCTCAAGAACAGGAGGGGGATGATGGTCATAGTCAACGCCAGTGGTGCCACGGTGACGCAGAAAAAGATTGGTGCCGTTGAGTCTTCGCCGCGGAGAATGGAGTGAATCCAGTATGCGGTCAAGGTGACAAGCATCATTCCCAGCAGTAAAAGGATTGGAACGAGAACGAGGGCGGCTGCAGCGCCCATCATGTAGCCAATACCCTCCCAAGAATCACCCAACGATGACTCTAGGCTGCCGAGATTGTTGGCGCCCTGGATGCTGAGCTTGATTGCGTACAGAACTGTGATGATGCCAATCAAGGTTGAAAAACCGACCAGGCCGGTAGTAATTCGGGGAATGAGCGGCATGCGCTGCCACATGTTCTGCAGTGTGGCGTTTGCCGGCAGTGGCGGTACATCCGTGGTCACCGTGGTGGTTACCGTCGCAGGTCCGTTTTGAGTTGGGGCGGACCACTGTGCTTGTTGATTCTGCTGTGCCGATGACGGCTGCGACTGGGCTTGCTGGGCTTGCTGGGCTTGTGTCTGGAACGAGGATTCCTGCGCAGTGGGTACCGGGCGATTTGCCAGCCCGCGCAGCGTCGCGATGGTGATGGTGGCGTTCTCATCGGCCAGCAAAGCGTCGTATTCGCGACGACGTCCCTCATCGCCTAGCACTTGCAGCGCAGTGAGCTTCTCCTGGAACTCGCCGGAGTACTCCGAGACACCAGCATCCCGCAGTTCAGAGAGCTGACTAGAAAGGTTTGCATGGAGCTCTTCGGTGCTGGCTGCGCTATCCAGCTTCAGAGACTCGTAGAGGTTATAGCGGTCGCCCATAGCGGCTCAAGATCCTATCGGTATTGCAGTTCGAAATATCTTTTCAAACAATTTACCCGGTAGCTAGTACGGCAGCATCGAAGACCCGGAGCGCTCGATGGTAGGAAGTCCGTGGCGCTCGGAGGGCATTGGTAGCCCTCGGCAAACAATGCCGATTGCACAATGTATTAGAAGAACGTGAGTGAGTGACTACCGCCAATGGCTGTAGATGTTATTCCGCGCACAAATACCCGGGGAACAGACGGATTGAATAGCGAAATTTTTGTGTTGCGGAGTAGAGTCTCATTTTTCCCTTTCGACTCCCCTCGCGGTTTTGCGAGCCCGTCTTGGGTCGAAAATCGAGGGGAACTGAGAGCCCACCAACTGGCGTAAGAAGAGAAAAGGAGACGGTCGCAATGACGTCGTCAAGCGAAGTAACAACCCACAACGACGACCACAAACCGCGTGCACGTCGTGTGGGAGCGTTTAGCTCGCATCGCCGTCCTGTTCCGGTGCAGGACGACATCTCTGATCTACGCCGAATCTTGGTGATTGTGGCTCTGTCGGTCGGTGCATTCGGCATCGGCGTTACTGAGTTTGTGGCCATGGGCCTGCTGCCTTACATCGCTGACGCCTTCGGACGCGATGAGGATGCCGCGGGGCGCATGATTTCGATGTACGCCCTCGGTGTTGTCGTGGGCGCACCGCTGATTACCGTGCTGACCGGTTCGATTCCGCGCAGGCGCATGCTACTGCTGCTGATGGCGGCATTTACCATCGGCAATGGTGCCACGGTATGGGCAGGCACACTGGGGTCTTTCGAAGCTGTCATGGTCTCCCGCTTCATTGCCGGTTTGCCGCACGGTGCGTATTTCTCGGTGGCTGCTCTGGTGGCGGCCTCCCTGGCTAAGCCAGGGCAGCGTGGAAAGATGGTGGCCCTGTCGGGCGTGGGGCTGTCGGTGGCGACTGTGATAGGTGTGCCGGCCGCGCAGGTGCTGGGGCAGATGTACGGTTGGCGCAGTGCCTTCGCGTTTGTAGCGGTCATCGGCCTGATTGCACTTGTTTCGCTGTGGTTCGCTGTGCCGCATATGAACCGTATGCCGAAGACGCGTCCGATGGATGAGCTCTCCGCCCTGGTGACACCGCAGGTGCTGCTGACCGTCGCAATCGGCACCGTTGGTTTCGGCGGAATGTTCGCGGTCTACACCTATATCACTTGGACCATGACTCGCGAAGCGGGCATGAGCGAAAACCACATCTGGATTGTGCTGATGGCCTACGGCATCGGCATGGTAGTCGGTACCTACATTGGCGGATGGCTCTCCGACCGCATCGGGGAGTGGGGCATCATGGTTGCGCTGGTGCTGATGGTAATCATGCTCAGTGCTTTCTACTTCACCTCGCAGAATGCTGTGCTGGGCACGATCAACTTCCTCCTTATCGGTCTGCTGGGATCGGTATTGGTACCGAATCTGCAGACCCGTCTGATGGATGTCGCAGGTCGCGCACAGACGCTGGCGGCAGCTCTCAACCAGGCCGCATTGAACATGGCCAACGCATTCGGAGCCGCGCTCGGTGGTTGGGTCATCGCTTCCGGTTATGGCTACCGCGCACCGGCTTTGGGCGGCGCAACGTTGGCGATGCTGGCTATCTTCATCGCTCTGCCGACCATTGTTCTGTACCGCCGCTCACAGGCGAAGAAGTCCGAGCGCATCGAACTGCGCTAGAGGTCTACAAGGCGTAGCGTACGCATAGGTAACGTATGAGGGCATGAGCCTTACAATCGCGACAATCAATGTCAACGGCATCCGCGCCGCCGTCAAAGAGCGCAGCGAAACCAACCTCGGACTGTTGGAGTGGCTGAAGCACACCAGTTCCGATGTCGTTTTGCTGCAGGAAGTCCGCGCCACCGACGACCAGGCACGCAAGGCCCTCGCGCCCGCTTTCGATGCCGGATGGCATTGGGTCGGCGCTGAAAACCTGGGTGCCAAGGGGCGCGCCGGGGTGGGCATTCTCTCGCGCTTTCCGCTTAACGACGTCCAGGTGGGCATCGGCTCGGAGGAGTTCGAAGAATCCGGTCGGTTTATCAGTGGGGTTGCCCCGGCAGCGGATACCGGCCTGGATGCGGATGTCCAGATTGCCAGCCTCTACCTGCCGTCCGGTGCCGCGCTTAGTGAGAAGCAGGATGAGAAGTACCGCTTCCTCGATGCCTTCTCTGATTACCTGGCGGAACTGGGTGCCAAGGGGCGCGACGGTCACCACGCAGTTATCGGCGGCGACTGGAACATCTGTCACCGCGAACAGGATTTGAAGAACTGGAAGACCAACCGCCGCAAGAGCGGCTTCCTGCCACAGGAGCGCGCCTGGATGGACTCGGTCTTCGGCTGCTGGCCCGATGAGGTTCCCCAGGATTCGCAGGTTCAGGCCAGCGACAAGGAGCTGGAATCCGGTGCCTTCTCCGATGGTTCCGTGTGGGAGGCCCCGGCGCCCAATGCAGATCCGGTGTGGTTTGATGTCACCCGCCGTCTTCACCCAGAGGCCGACGGCCCTTGGTCCTGGTGGACCTACCGCGGTAAGGCGTTCGATACAGATGCCGGCTGGCGCATCGACTACCAGGCGGCAACCGAACCAATGCTCAAGCGTGCCGTCAGCTCGGTGGTGGACAAGCCTGCCGCCTACGATCTTCGCTGGACGGACCACGCGCCGGTGATCGTGGAGTACGCCTAGACTCGGCACGCGCCTAGGCCGCGGACTAGTATGCTCCGACTCCAGCGAATTCTGGGATCAACTCCGGCTCGGGAGCGGTTACGAGATGTCGGTTCTGCCGCAACATGGAGGCAATGCCGTCAACGATGGCGTCGGCCCATTTGTCCTGCATAGCCGGGTCGGCCAAATCGCGGGTGAGTTTTTCAGCGCCCACCGCTCCCAGCGATAGCGCAACCGTCGGCGCATGCGACCGCGAACTCTGGTTCACCGCCACTGCCGGCGCCAGACCGGTACGAAACTCTGTTGGCACCCCGTTTGTGCTGTAACTGCTGTGCGGATTGAAACCTCGGAACACCATTCCGTCACGCACACCTGCCGCCAGCTGCCAGTCAGCAGGGTCATCGTCCTTTGGCTCGAGGGACTCCACCACAGCGGATACCGAAAAACCACGATCGCCGATGTTATCCCCAGAAAGGGTCTGGTCCTCTGATGAGCGACCGACAATTACGGTGGCTGCGCTCTCCGTGCCGTCGGCAAGCGAATGCGCGCCAACGATTGCGCCGCGCTGACGGAGCTTCTCGTTGGCACGTTGCACGATGCTGTCGATGTGAGCGGAAGTATCCCCACTCAAACGCAGTGCGCGAGGCAGGTCAGCGTTGATAGTCTCGATGGCCCCGCGGCGAGAGTCGACGGTGATATGCGCGCCGGCGAGCGGATCGGCAGCCTCGTCGGGGGAGGGGATGATCGGCTGGCGCGGAGGCATCCACAGCGGATTGGGGCGCGCCGGGCGGTGTGGGGAACTGTTGACAACAGCGTGCAACTCTTCAGGTGAAAACATCTTGTTGACCGCGAAAATCATCACAGAACCGTCGTGATACACGGGCGTGAGCCCCGGCGCGTGCCATGCCCAGGAACGCATCGACAGCGCCTCCGTGCCATCCGTGTTCACACCTGGCGGAGAACTAATGATGTAATGCACGCCCAGTTTTTTCGCCATGGCATCGAATTCCGGATGTGAGCCCAGCAAGTCAACGTTTGTCGGCAGCTTCTTGCTTGCCTCGGCAGTTTTGTCGGAGAAGGAGAAATGGCGGAACAGCGTCGGCAGCCCAGCGATGGCGTACATCCACGCAGAACCGTCACGACGGTCATTGAGGATATGCCCCTCAAACGCATGCGGCTGCTCGGACAGCCAATCAATAGCTTCCATGTCCGCAGCGGTCACAAACGTGCTTCCGAAACTTCCACGAATTGCCTCGCGCTGAGCAGGCCCACTCACCCAGGTCGCAGGCACAATCGCCAGTGCCGCTACGAGCCCCATCGCCAGCGCAGGATTCCACGACTTGACCGGCTGATTTCGCTTTGCGACGATCCACTGCGCCGCAGCCACAATCGCGACAACGGCAGCCGCGACTGCGTAGCCGACCAGCACTGCGCGCAGAATTCCCATAACCGCCTGCATACGGTACGGCATGTCGTAGAAGAAAGTGCCAATAAACTTCAGATAGGTGCCGAACGGCTCATCCCAACGGGACTGCGCACTATCGGACACCACAAAGAGCAGCCCGAAAGCCAGTGCCGGCCACGGCGCCCACGGGCTGTCTGGTAGGCGAGAGACCAGCGCCACCACCAGGCCGATGAGCACAAGAACCAGAACAGTCTGGGAAAAGATGGGCTCGTCAGCATAGCGGGAAAACCCGATAAGAGTCCGCCACAGTGATTCGGAGCGGGAAATCTCAATTTGGCCGGTAAAGCCCGCAACGGATTCACCTTGCCCGCTAGCGGACAATGCTGCCGGGAGAGTCATCACCAGTGAGAGCGCTCCGATAATTAGTGTGCGAGCGAGGCCACTGACACTCGGTTGGGTGATCAACCACAAGCCAACAAAGAGCACAGCAGCAATTGCGCCGGCCGGGTGGGTGATAAACGTGCCGACCAGGGCAAGCGTAGCGGGGACAATATAGCCCCGCATGGTCAAAGCCGCAGCGATCGGCAAAGTGGCCACCGCGAGCAGATACGGCATGGAGGATGTGCGCCAAAGAGCCACCCAAATCTCCGGAAGCATCAGCGTCGCGACGGCAGCTGCGGGACCGGCATAGGCCGCCCACTTAGGGCCAACTGCGGTGCGGGCTAGCACCGCAGTTGCTGCGGGCAGAAGCAGCGCCGGGGCCAAGAACGCAAACACGTTGGAATCGAGGAAAACCGAGCCGGGCAGCAGCCCCGCCACGGCATGCCAGCCGGTGGGGTAGAACATTTCGGCTCCGGTCTCCTGATTCATCAGGTCACCGGCCGCGGTGGGCGAGGCTATTGCATGCTCGTCAATGAACCGGAGAAAGTTGGTATGCCAGAGCATATCCCAGGCCTCGCGGATAGCGCCGGGGCCACCGGGGACGTCGTTAAGCACGAGCATGGCGCGCATCGAGCCGACTACCGTGACCCCGGCGACAATCATCGCGGTGACAACGCCGGAATCGAAGCCGTCTTCGGGCGTTGCCCGGGGGATGAATCTGCGCACCAGATAGCCAATGGCACAGAACCATGCCCACATGCCGGCCACGAAGAGCCAGGTGTAATCCAGCCCAAGCGCGTGAGACGACCATGCGGAAAAACCGATCACACCCATCGTTAATGGGCCGGCAGATGCCAACGCGAGCGTGGGACGTAGCCCACTGACCCAACCGAGAACTGTGCCTGGGATCAGCAGGATGAAGACGGCAACCGCAATGGCAGCGAGCATGGGACTCCTGACGGATAAGAGAATTGAATTAGTCCAATAATACCTGTGGGTTAGTTCGGCACTTGGGACGCGAGCGCCTAAGATTTGAAGAAGGGCTGATGAGACTTCAGCTGCTGTAAAGCCCAAGCGCGAATTTGCGCGAGACTTGAAGCGAGCTCGGTGCGGACCCGGAAAGGAGAGGACATTCACAGTGAAAAACGGCGAGAGAGATAACAAGCGGCACCAGATGGCCGATTTGGAAGCCATCGCACGGAGCCTGCAGAACGATCCTGGTACTGCTGTCAATGTCCCGGTGGTCGTGACTTCCGGTGTCATCGTTGCGTTTATCGTGCTGTCTTTTGCCTACGCGTGGCCACTGTGGATTTCCCTCGGACTCATTGTTCTGCTGGGAGTCGTCATGGTCGTGTCCTACACCCGCAGGCCTCCCGTAGCTCCACTGGAGTTGACCCAGGGGGAGCGCGAGCGTGTTCGACGTGTTCTCTCTGAACACGGCATCCGCCCGGCTGTCACGCTGGTGCGCGCACTGTACCCCGAGGAATCGCCAGCCGCTGCAGCGCGAACCGTCAAATTGCTATCCGATCGAATGCTTGTGGAGCAAGGGTACAAGGGCCGTCAGGACTAGTTTTTGGTGGTCGCTTTCCCGGTAGTCGACGTCGATTTAAAGACCGGATATTAAGGATTGGCGTTCCTGTAAAGCCTGCGATGTCGTCGAAATGGGTACGTCGCCGACTCTCCACTATGAAGCTCGCGCTAAACTTATTGGCTATGAGTGAAAGCAAGGGTCCTGAAGCAACTAATCCTGCACCGAGTGCTCGTAAGCAGCGCGTTCTGTCCGGCATTCAGCCGACCGCAGATTCCTACCACCTGGGCAACTACCTGGGAGCATTGAAGAACTGGATTAATCTGCAGGATGACTTCGACGCTTACTACTTCATTCCAGACCTGCACGCCATCACTGTCGAGCAGAATCCGAAGGAGCTGCGTCAGCGCACTATCGCAGGTGCCGCACAGCTGATTGCACTTGGTATTGATCCGGAGAAGTCGGTGCTGTTCGTGCAGTCGCATGTGCCCGAGCACGCGGAGCTCGGATGGGTGCTGACCTGCTTGACTGGCTTTGGTGAAGCCAGCCGTATGACGCAGTTTAAGGACAAGTCCTCTCGTCAGGGCGCGGAACACACCTCCGCTGGTTTGTTTGCGTACCCGATGCTGATGGCCGCCGACATTCTGCTCTACCGCCCACAGCTGGTGCCGGTGGGCGAGGACCAACGCCAGCACCTCGAGCTGACGCGTAACCTGGCGCAGCGCTTCAACTCCCGCTACAAGAAAACGTTCGTTGTGCCGGATCCGCACATCATGGAAGGCTCCGCCAAGATTTATGACTTGCAGGGTCCGACCTCGAAGATGAGCAAGTCGGGTGCAAACCCGAAGGGCATTATTAATCTGTTGGACGACCCAAAGGTCTCTGCCAAGCGCATTCGCTCGGCCGTTACCGACAACGATGGCGAAATTCGTTTCGACCGTGAGAACAAGCCGGGCGTATCCAACCTGCTGGTCATTCAGTCGGCGTTGACCGACAAGCCTGTCGACGAGCTCGTTGCCGGCTACGAAGGCGCAGGCTACGGCCAGCTGAAGGCTGATACCGCAGATGCGCTGGAAGCATTCACCACGCCACTGCGTGCTCGCTATGAGGAGCTCATGGCTGATCGCGGTGAGTTGGAACGAATCCTGGCCGAAGGCGCTGACCGTGCCCGTGAAGTTGCCGCCAAGACACTTGCAGATGTGTACGAGCGCGTCGGGTTCCTGAAGGCTGCCAACCGTTAATCCAGCTGTAGACTCTGCGCTTCAGTCTCCGTACCGAAAGCTGGCACGTTAAGGTAGAGGACATGGCAACCTCTACTCAAAAAGATCCGAAGAGAACGGACCGCTATGGCATCGAGCGTGTACACGCCGATGAACCGAGCGCAATCGACCGCCTCCGCGAAAAGTGGACGTGGTTCGATCACATTATGCGGATGCAGGAGCGCTACTCTGAGCAGGGTGGCAACTTTTTTGCCGCCGCTGTCACGTACTTCTCCGTGCTGTCGATTTTCCCCCTTATCATGACGGCATTTGCCATCCTCGCGCTTGTGTTGCGTGGTAGTGAGCAACTGCTCGAGCAAATTCAGTCCGCTATCACAGACTCCATCGATGGGTCGATGGGCGACACCATCAACGCAATTATTGAAGGTGCGATCGATCAGGCCGGTGGCGTTTTCACCGTCGGTTTCATCGCCACCCTGTGGTCGGGTCTTAGTTGGATGAGCAACCTCTCCAACGCAGTGACACAGCTGTGGAAGCGCCCGCTAGGCGCTAGCAACTTCGTGATGGGAAAGGTTCGCGACCTGCTGCGTCTGCTGGGCATGCTGGTTATGATCCTGCTGACCTTCGCTGTCACCGCGGCCGGCTCTTCCGGACTGACACAGTCCCTGCTGGACAAGATTGGTCTGGCCCATGTCCCGGGAATCACAATAATCGCAGGATTGATTGCCATCGCCATTGGTCTCGTCGCCAACTGGCTGCTGTTCTTCTGGATGCTCGCTTTCCTGCCACGCGGGGGTGCCCCGTTCCGCTCTGCGGCAAAGGGCGCGATTATCGGTGCGATTGGCCTTGAGGTTGTCAAGCAGCTCGGTAGCGTTTTCTTCTCCAACGCCCTGTCGAACCCGGCCGGTGCAGTTTTCGGTCCGGTCATCGGTTTGATGGTCGTCTTCTACCTCATCTGGCGCATCACTATGTACGCCACTGCCTGGACCGCGACGACCGAAGAAGCGCTTGCCGACGAGGAGCTGGATGCGCCTGCTCCTGCTGTCATTAACGTCCGTGCGGAAGCGGCCAACCCGTCCGGATTGAACCGCCTGCTCGGTTCGAAATAATTAGCCGCGATCGCGTCTGCCGAAGCGGTAGGTGACCATCGCAATCAATGCGATGACACCTACGATGGCAGCGCTGACAGTAATTTTCAGCCCGGTTCCTGTTGACTCGTCGTCCAGGATATCGGGCAATTTTTCTACCAACGTATTCTCAGTCGCTTCCGCTTCGAGGACACCGACAGAGCTGTCCTGCGGGGCCGCGAAGCCGGCGTCGAGAAGCGATGCTGCCTGCTCCCAGGGGCGCGGTGAATCCTCCACAGTGGCGTCGAGGATGATGACGCCGAGACGACGGCCGTCGCGCTCAGCCACCCCAGCGAAGGTGTGACGGGCATCGTCGGTAAAACCGGTTTTGCCTCCAAGCGCGCCGGGATAGTCCTGGGCAATCAGCTGATTGTCGTTGGCGATTTCGAAGTCATCGACCTCGAGAGCTTTGTCTCCGGGGATGGTGGCCAGGCGGGTGGCCGAGAGTTTGCGATAGGTCTCATTGTTGAATGCGTGCTGGAAGAACAGTGACATGTCGTATGCCGACGTCATCTGGCCCGGGGCATCGAGACCAGTCGGGTTGACCACTCGCGTATCCGTCGCCCCCAATTTCTTTGCCAGGGCGTTGACCTTTTCGGTGGTCTTATCCATGCCACCAAGTTCGCGGGCCAACGCGTGGCCGGTGTCGTTGCCGGAGTTGAGCAACAGGCCAGTCAGGAGCGTTTCTACCGAGTAGTTCACGTCCTCGACGATGCCGACACGAGAGCCCTCCATGTTCGCGTCCTCGAATGTCGCTTTAACCGAGGTGTCGAGTTTCAAATCCTCGAGCGCCTCCATCGCCAGCAACACCTTAATAATCGATGCCGGACGGTAGCGGCCGTGCGGGTCCTTCGCCGCAAGGACATCGCCGGATTTCAAATCGAACACCGTCCATGCAGAGGCGGAGAGGTCTTTCGGGACGTCAAACCCCTCACCGCTGACAATGCCGCAGGCGGACATTTTGCTACCTCCAGTCGGTTTTTGGGGAACCGGAAGTGGAGGGGGAGATGTTTCGCCGGGAGCCGGAACCTCCGAGGAGTCCACTGGTGCTGGTGGGAGGGTCTTGTAGGGGCAGCCCTCCGTGTCACGGATGTCAGGTGCGGGGCCGACAATCGGAGTGTCGTCGGTAAGCGAGGTGCTCTGCGCCATGGCTGCGGGGGCAGTGCTCGGCAGAAGCAAAGCGCTGGTGGCTAGCAGCGTAACGGCAGACGAGTAGCGGCGAGAGGGAAACATGATGAAATAAGGGTAGTAAAACGTCACTCGGAATGACGTATTTCTCGTGTGTGGATGGGGGAAAACGGGGGAGGGAAAGCCTTTGTGCAAAGCAGAAATACGATTCCGCGGCAGTGAAGTAGAAGCGGAGGGCGCAGTACCGATAGTCTGGCCATTATGACTAATTCTTTGCACAGTGATGCTCAGTCTCTGGACACACAGTCTTCGGCATCGAATCTCGATGAGATGCGCAAGGTTGTCGCCAGCCTGCCCAAGGTACTGCTTCACGATCACCTTGATGGCGGCCTGCGCCCGCAGACCGTTATCGACCTGGCCGCGGACTGCGGTTACACCGATCAGCTGCCCACCACCGACGTGGATGAACTGGAGAAGTGGTTCATTGACACCGGCAACTCTGGCTCGTTGCCGAGCTACCTGACTGCCTTCGCGCACACCTGCGCCGTCATGCAGACCGCTGAGTCGCTGACGCGCGTGGCGCGTGAGGCCGTCGAGGATTTGGCTGCCGACAACGTTGTCTACGCTGAGCTGCGCCTCGCTCCGGAAAACCATCTGGAAAAGGGCCTGGATATGCAGGCTGTTATCGACGCTCTGGTCGAAGGCCTGGCGCAGGGTGAAGCCCATGCCGCCGCTGAGGGAAAGCACATCACCGCACGTCTGTTGGTCTGTGCGATGCGCCAGAATAACAATTCCAAGGAAGTCGCACAGCTGGTCATCGACAACTACGGGAAGAACTCCGACGGGTACGTTGTCGGTTTTGACATCGCTGGACCGGAAAACGGCTTCCCGCCGGCTAACCACGCCGAAGCATTCACTATGCTGCGGGAGAACCTCATTCCGGTCACCATTCACGCAGGTGAAGACGCCGGTGTGGATTCGTTGCAGGACGCTGTCGTGCAAGGTGCTCGCCGCCTGGGGCACGGTGTGCGCATCTACGAGGACTTCGGTGCTTCCCTCGAGGGCATCGAATGTCAGGAGGTTGCCTCCGCTATTCGTGACCGCCAGATTCCGCTGGAAATCTGCCCGACCTCCAACGTTCAGACGGGTGTCTGTGACAGCGTTGCGGATCACCCGTTCTCGCTTCTCGACGATATGAGTTTCGCCTGCACCGTCAACACGGATAACCGTCTGATTGGTGCGACTTCCATGACCAGGGAGTGCATGGAGCTGGTGGAGAACTTCGGCTACGGCTACAGCGAGCTGTTCGAACTGACCTCGAATGCGCTAAACAATGCATTCGTGGATCTGCCGACCCGCGAACACATCATGGACACCATTATTTACCCCGCTTACCTGCAGCTTATCGACAACAGCGACGAGGACATCGAAACTGATGTCAACGGTGCGGGTTTCGGTGCCGAAGACGAGCTGAACCTGACGCTGGACTAGCCAGCGCCGGCCAGCTTTGCTGGGTGGGAGCTAGATCTTGGTCGTAAACCGAGCGGCCAAGTCCTTCTCCAGCTGCCTCCAGCCCTTGGCCTCATCGTCGTAAGGCGGAACTGGCTCGGACAGCTCTCCGGTGTCCAGCAGGAAGTTCAGCAGCCACTGCAGCTGCTGATTGCCCGCCAGTACCTCGTTCACGGCATCATCACCAGCCCAGTCAGCGGCATCTGCGAGTAGCTCGTACGCGCGGGCGAGCTGGGCGGTGTCCACGGCGTTCGGGCCCTTTTCAATATCCTCGGCCAGACCGGTAAACGAGTACTCATTGTCCTCGTGCACCACGGCCTCTAGCTCACCTGCGTTGGCTGCAGTGATGATTTCATCCCACGTCGTCAGCGCCGACATGTCGTGATGCTTGTTCTCCAGCAGCCAACGTACCATCGTGCGTGGCTGCGAGAACGTGTGAATCTCACCGGCGCTGCCCAGGAATAGCGGGCGACGCCCCATGTAACAACGCAAGGTGTAGAGCGTGCGGCCAGCGATGGAGATCTTGATCGGGTCGATGCCAGCGTTGGCCCACACCGTCTGATCGTACGGATCGCCGGCGGTCTCCTCTGCGGCCTTCTTTTCCTCTTCGCGCTTCTTCTCCGCTGCTTCACGACGCTCACGCTCCGCGGCCTCTGCTTCCTTTAGTGCGACTGCAGCAGTGGTTTCAGACTCTTCATCGATGTTCGGAGTATTTGCGCCGATGGCGTCGATAGCGTCAATGCAATTGTCCCAGTTGGTCAAGATGACACTGCCGATAGCTGACCACTGAGCGGCGCCACCGCCCTGGAAGTGATCAGCACCATTTTGTGTGGCAGCCAGGACAGAGTGAGAGGCGAACATCTGGTTGATCGGATTGAGATCCGCGATCGCACCAATCGAGCGAGTGATGGCAAGAATGCGGTCTGCGCGCGAAACATGGTCGTAGTCGGCCCGGCCAGCCAAAATTTCTGGCAGCCCAATCAGGTCATAGCGGTGGCGTGGCGCCGCGATGGCCGCTCCCGGTAGCTGCTGGTTGAAGTTGCGCCAGCTGGGGTGCTGCGTGAAGTCGTGAGGAGCATCCGACTGAAGGAAAGCCAGGAGCTTTGCCGCTGATGAGAACAAATAGATGTCATCGCCGCGGCCGAGCAGAGCCTGCCACTCGGAGCCACCTTCACGCCAGCTTGGAGCCCACAACGTGTAAAAGGTGCCCGAGGTCAGCTCGAGTTCGATAGGAACGATGCCTTTCCTGGCCATAGTTTTCGTCGCAGCCCTTCTGCTTGTCGGTGATTGTTAAAACTCAAAAATTGTCATACCTGCAGCGCCCCCACGGGTGGCAAGTTTGCGTAGTCCTATCTTAGAAGTTTTACGACGCAGATACCCACCGCACTATCCGGTCGGGCGGTAGAACCCCTTAAACGGCATGCCGATGTTGGTTGTACGCACGGGGTTTACCTGTACCGGATCGCCCGCTTCGACCATCTTTCCGTCGCCGATAACCATGGCGACATGGCCGTCCCACACTGCAAGATCGCCAGGCAGCAGTTCATCCTGGCTCACCTGTCGGCCGACGGCCTGTGCTTCTGCCGTGCGGGGAATATCAACACCAGCTTGCCCGTAGGCCCAGTGCGTCAAGCCTGAACAATCGAGCGCCTGCCCCGGAGTATTTCCGCCCCAACCATAGGGCGTTCCCACGGCACTGAGTGCAGCTTTCACCGCAGCTTGGGCTTCTGGTGTCGGCGCGCCAGCCCCGCATCCGCAGGCACCGGCGCGCCGCCCGAATCGGACGACGCCCACGAACCATCTGCAGCGTCGGTAGCGCTGGCCAATCCTGGGGTGTTCGTAGACGTAGAAGCGAAGGCGGCTTGGGGCCTCCAACTGCGTCGGACGGGGTGGGGCAGGGGTGTCCACCGCGGTGCTTGCCTGCTGTATCAGCGACTGCACCAGAGGCCGCAGTTCTTGTTCTAGTTTCATGAGCCGCGCAATGGCCTGTGAGATCGAGGAACTGGCCGCTGAGACTAGGCTGGCACCGGTTGCGGCGAGACCTGCGGGCCCCGCAGCCGTCGCAGTCAGCGAGCCCATGGCGGAAGTAACAAAATCCATGGCAATCCGGGCCAAATCAGTGGCCGCTGACATTACTGCGGCTAGGCCCTTGGCAATGTCACTGTCAATGGTTCCGGCGCGAGCTTCCAAGTCGGCTGCCGCATTTGCAGCCTGTTTGAGGCTTGTTCCCGCGGCTCCTGCCCCGGAACGAGCACCATCGCCCCAGTTGCGGTCAACGGAATCTGCCACAGAGCGCCAGGCAGTACTCGCGGCGGGGATTGCGGCCCCAGCAAGTCCTGCCAGTGCGGGCGCGATGGCAGGACTTAGCTGTTGTGCAATCGCGCTGGGGACTTCCGTAAGTAGATTGGTGGGAAGCATCACGCACCGCCAATCCCGCGAGCTGCAACGGCTCCCATTTTCGGTGAAATGGACTGCAACGCATGTGCGCCTGCATCTTCAGCAGTGGACACCGCAGAGACAAGAGCGTTCAGTGCACGAGCAGCGCTGGTGCCGTACTCATTCAGCTCAGCCACATGCTCATGTTGGCGCTGTAGAGCAGTGGCTGCAGCGTGACAGAAGGGGCCGGCAAACGGGACGTCGCCAAGCGAGTGCAGTGCGCTGATGTCCAAGGCAGTGCCGCTGTCCTGCTGCGACAATGCGTCAAGGCGCGCGGCATTGGCAGAAATAAGCTCTGGCACCAGCGTAAAGACTGAGTCATTCCCGCTAGTGGCCGGAGAGAGAAATGATTGGCTGTGGGGACTGTGCGGTGATGGACGGGACAAGATTTACGGCCTCTCTAGGAAATTCGCGTGTGGTTAAACACTCAGTGCTGTGGCAGAACGGCTAGCGAGGTTCGGACGGCGACTGAGTGGCAAGTGGATTTGGTAGTAAGCGGGCTTACACAAATGGGGCGCAGTAAAAAGCCCTCGTATTGTTAGGCGCGAAAAAGGCCGATTCGGTTCCATCTTTTTTGCGGAACGCGTTTTCAGAAACTTGCGATGCCGGCACCAGAGCGGCAAAAGCAAAGCAATGTATTTTGGAAGGCATGGAGATTACCGTTGTCAACCATCCCTTGGCACAGTCACGTTTGACCATTCTGCGCGACGCGCGCACTGATAACGCGGGCTTCCGTGCGGCACTCGCCGATCTGGGCGCAATGCTGATTTACGAGGCAAGCCGGGAGCTGCCCGTCGATAACTTCGATGTTCAGACCCCAATCACCACCGCGCCGGGTTACCGTCTGCAGGATCCGCCGATTATTGTTCCCGTCATTCGTGCGGGGCTTGGCATGATTGATCCGTCGCTGTCGATGATTCCGGATGCGCAGGTGGGATTTATTGGCTTGGCTCGTAATGAGGAAACCCATGAGCCGGTGCCGTACCTCGAGGCGCTGCCGGAGGATTTGTCCGGGCGCACTGTCTTCCTGGTCGACCCAATGCTGGCAACCGGTGGTTCACTGCTGCATGCCCTGAAGCTGTTGGCAGATCGCGGAGCGGACAACATCACGGCCGTGTGCATCATTTCCGCACAGCAGGGTGTCGACGCCTTGAAGGAATCCGGTTTCCCGGTGCGTCTTGTCACCACTGTGGTGGACCCGGATCTTAACGAGGATGCCTACATCGTGCCGGGGCTGGGAGATGCGGGCGACCGCCTCTACGGTCCCCGCAACATTGATCTTTAAGTTGATTTCTTAGGCAGTGCCCCAGGCTTCTGCAGCGTACTTTTTGACGACCTCGTTGTCCTTGGTCACAAGAACTCCGTCGGGGGACATCTGGTACTTGTACGAGCCGTTTTGTGCAACAACGCGGTCGCCCTCATCGACGATGATGTCCATCGATCCGGAACCCTGTGGTGTATCGGAGCGGTAGTACTTCTCGCCGGAGCGTGTCTCACAAGCAGCAGCCTTAATTCCCTGTTCAGCGGCGACAACAGCAAAAGCTCGGTCGCCGCTGTCGCAGCGTGCGGAGCTGCCCACGAAGCCCAGGCCGTCCAGGTCGGAGCGCCCAGTGCCGAAGTCCTGTCCCTCCGGAGCTGATGTCGGCTCGGAGCTCGTCGTCGTGGATGACGAAGACGTGGTGCTCGGCGTCGACGACGAGGAAGATGTCGAAGTGCTCGGCGTGCTTGACGACGTCTCGGAGGTCTTCGACGTAGTTGTCGTCGTGGTGGTCGTCTTGCTCGTAGAAGTCGAACTCGTCGAGGACGGCGGTGTCGAACTGGGCGACGTCGGCTGCGAGGAGGAGGGGACCTCCGGACGCTGGGGCTCATCACTATTGTTCAGCGACAGGCCGATGGCGATGCCGATGACGACCACGAGTGCTGTGGCCACGATGATGATGGGGATGCTGAGAGACTTAGGTGTGCCATTGCCGGACATGCCTATTATCATCGCAGACTTCCTCAAAATGTGAAACATCTGATAATTGAAGAGGTCAAAGTTAAAGAAGTGACTCCTGGTCATGTGTACGTCTGGCGCTGACATTCAAGCGCTTGCCGGCCACTGCTATCGCTGGCCCAGTCGTCGGTAGGCCTCTTGTTACGGCCTGTCGATGGAGCGCTTACACTGGAGAGTTGTGATTGAGGAGTTTATTAAGCACTGGTGGGCCGAGCATGCGAACGAGGTTCTCGAGTGGCGGCGGCATCTTCATGCGCACCCAGAGCTATCTCACATGGAGCACGCCACCACGGCTTTTGTGGAGGAGAAGCTGCGTGCTGCAGGGCTGAAACCAGTGCTGTTTCCCAACACCGGCTTGATGGTTGACATTGGTGAAGCCGAACTCGCCGGTAGTGACGCCGGAGGTGAACTCCCAGGGCGTCTCGCTTTCCGTGGTGACATAGACGCGCTTCCAATTACTGAGACCACGGGGCTGGAGTTTGCCAGCACCAACGATGGCGTCATGCATGCCTGCGGGCATGATTTTCACACCGCGATTACGCTCGCGACGGCATTGGCCATGGCTGAGTACCACGAGAAGCACACGTTGCCTACTCCGCTGCGTTTCATTTTCCAACCGGCAGAGGAAGTCATGGTTGGCGGTGCGCCCGAAGTTATCGCTGCCGGTGCGCTCAATGGTGTTGAACGTATTTTTGCTGTCCACTGTGAGCCGAAGTTACGTGTCGGTCACGTTGGCGTTCGAACAGGTGCCATCACCTCTGCAGCCGACACCCTGGAGATTCAGGTGCATGGTCCGGGCGGGCATACCTCTCGTCCGCAGATGACGGCCGATGTTGTCTATGCGCTGGGTAAATTGATTGTAGATTTGCCGGGCTTGCTGTCGCGACGCGTCGATCCTCGTACGGGCACCGTGCTGACGTTCGGCTCCGTTCACTCCGGGTACGCGCACAACGCGATTCCGTCGGAAGGCAGCGTCAGTGGCACCCTGCGCACCGCGGACATCAAGACCTGGCGCGACATCGATCCACTTGTGCGCGAACTGATTGAACAGGTCCTCGCTCCGACCGGCGCCGATTGCACCATCAACTACGAGCGTGGCGTGCCGCCTGTGCTTAACGACGAATACTGCACCGCCCTGATTGCGGAAGCGGTGCGACGAGTGGACGAGAATGCTGTCATTCAGGCCCCACAGTCGTCCGGCGGCGAGGACTTCGGTTGGTATCTCGAGCACGTCCCGGGTGCGATGGCTCGTCTGGGCTGCTGGTCCGGTCGTGGAGACAAGCACGATTTGCACCGAGATGATCTAATCGTGGACGAGCGTTGCCTGGGCGTTGGTGTGAAACTCTTCGCTGGCATCGTCGCACGCTATGAGGATGGCGCGCAGCCAACCATGACTGTCCGTTAGAATATTGGGGCAAAGCGGGGAAAATGCCTCCCGCGGTAGTTACATTGTGATATCCACGGCAACTTTGGAGGATTTGTGGCACAGAGGATCGTAATCATTGGCGGCGGCCCAGCCGGCTACGAAGCAGCGCTGGTTGGCGCCAAGTACGGTGCTGAAGTCACTGTGGTTGAGGATGCCGGTATGGGCGGTTCTTCCGTCCTGTGGGATTGCGTTCCCTCTAAGGCCTTCATCGCGGCGACGGGCGTTCGTACCGATATGCGCCGTGCGGACGAGATGGGTCTTCGCCCGGACTTCTCCCAGCGTAAAATCGACTTCACTGCGGTCAACGAGCGCGTTAAGCGCCTGGCGCAGCAGCAGTCTGACGATGTTCGCGCACAGATGGAGCGCGAGGGCATCAAGATGCTGCAGGGCCGCGGTCGTCTCGATGACCACGACCCGGGCCGTGTAACTCACTACGTCACCGTCGACTTGCTCGAGGGCGGCGAGGTCACTCTTGAAGCCGACCTGGTGCTGGTCTGCACCGGTGCGTCCCCACGTATTCTGCCGGGTGCGATTCCTGATGGTGACCGTATTTTGACCTGGCGTCAGGTTTACGAACTGGAGGAGCTGCCGGAGCACCTCATTGTGGTCGGTTCTGGTGTTACCGGCGCTGAGTTCGTATCCTCTTTCACCGAGTTGGGTGTGAAGGTCACCATGGTCGCTTCGCGTGACCGTATCCTGCCGCACGAGGATGCTGACGCTGCAGATGCCCTGGAGGAGGTCCTGCTGGAGCGCGGTGTGGACGTTGTGAAGAACGCCCGCTGTGATCTTGTCGAACGCACTGAGGACGGCGGCGTTCGCGTCGTCACTTCCGACGGCCGTGAGGTCTTCGGCTCCCACGCGTTGATGACCGTTGGATCGATTCCGAACACTGCGGATATGGGGCTGGACGCAAGTGGTGTGAAAATGACCCCGTCTGGCCACATTCACGTTGACCGTGTTTCCCGCACCAACGTGCCGGGCATCTACGCTGCCGGTGACTGCACCGACTTGTTCCCGCTGGCTTCCGTTGCAGCTATGCAGGGTCGTATTGCGATGTACCACGCCCTCGGTGAAGGTGTTTCGCCAATTCGCCTGCGCACCGTTTCCTCGGCAGTGTTCACCCGCCCGGAGATTGCGACTGTTGGTGTCTCCCAGGCTCAGATTGAGTCCGGTGAGGTCTCCGCTCGTGTTGAGGTTTTCCCGCTGGCAGGTAACCCGCGTGCGAAGATGCGCTCGCTGCGCCACGGCTTCGTCAAGCTGTTCTGCCGTAAGAATTCCGGCATGATTATCGGTGGTGTGGTGGTCGCTCCGACCGCCTCGGAGCTGATTCTGCCAATTGCTGTGTGTGTTTCCAACCAGCTCACCGTCGATGACCTGGCAAGCTCCTTCTCTGTCTACCCGTCGCTGTCTGGCTCGATTACTGAGGCTGCTCGTCAGCTGATGGCACACGACGATTTGGATTAATGCTGGTATCGCGACTGGCAGCATGACCGGCCGCACTCGTAATTAAAACAAGCCGAGCCCCGAAAGTGGGGCTCGGCTTTTTGGTTGTGCAATAAGAACGTACCGATGCGCTTATGCTGTGCTTACTTGCTGGAGAGCTCAGCGTACTTAGCGGTGACTTCCTCCACAGACGGATTCGTGGCGTGCTCGCCATCGGAGTACAGCACAGTCGGCACAACGCGGTTGCCGTCATTGACGGACTCAACCCACTTCGAAAGGTCGTCGTGCTTTTCGACGTCCCAAGCCTCAAACGGAGTGCCGTTTTCCTTCAGGCCAGCAATGAGGTTCTGGCAGAAAGGGCACCAGGCCGCAGCGTAAATGGTCACGTGTTCGGTGGTCTGTGGAGTCTTCACATCAGTCATACTTAGTCCAACGCGCGGACCAAGGCCGATATTCCATTGCGCAATACGTCCGCCGGGCAGTAGCCCCACCTCAGAGCCTTGCTAGGCAGCCTTCCCAGATGCTCTTCGGAGGCTTTCCTTCCGAGGCTTTTAAAGGAAGCTAATCCTCTATGCGCCGCCATGTGCAGAAGCGGTAGCGTAGGCCGGTCGTTGACGTCTGCCACGGGCCATCCTCAATGCGGACCCAGTCGTAGAGGTCGGGAGCCATGACCGGTACCGGGACATTGACATCAGTATCAATGTCGGTGACCACGCATTCGTCGGCAAGCGAAAGTGCATCGCGATAGACACGTCCGCCCCCGATAATCCATGCTGCGGGCTCGTCGGCGACGGCTGCGAGTGCCGCTTCGAGACTGGCTGCGGATTCACCGCCGGGGAAATCGGACACGGAGCGTGAAAGGACGATGTTTCGACGACCCGGGAGTGGACGGAACTTGGGATTCAGCGAGTCCCACGTGCGGCGCCCCATGATGACTGGTGCGCCCATCGTCGTTGTTTTGAAATGCTGGAGATCTTCAGGCAGATGCCAGGGCATAGTCGCGCCGTCGCCGATAATGCCGGCCCGAGACTGCGCCCAAATCATCCCTACAAACGGGGGCCTTGCACTGGTGGAAGCGGTGGACTCGTTCATGTCGACACTCACCTTTCGCTGACTTAGACAGCCACCTGACCGCGAATCAGAGGATGCGGGTCGTAGCCGATGACCTCGATGTCCTCGTAAGCGTAGTCGAAAATGCTGTCGGCCTTCCGAAGCTTCAGCGTGGGATAGGGGCGTGGCTCACGGGAGACCTGCAGTTCGCACTGTTCAATGTGGTTGTCATAGATGTGGCAATCACCACCGGTCCAGATGAACTCACCAACATCCAAGCCCGCCTGCTGCGCCATCATGTGCGTCAACAGTGCATAGGAAGCGATGTTAAATGGCACGCCCAGGAACATGTCCGCGCTGCGCTGGTAGAGCTGGCAGCTGAGCTTGCCATCTGCGACGTAGAACTGGAACAGCAGATGGCATGGCGGCAGCGCCATATTGGAAATCTCGGAGACATTCCAGGCGCTGACGATGTTACGGCGGCTATCCGGGTTGGACTTCAAAGTCTCCAGCGCCTGTGCAATCTGGTCGATGTGGTGCCCATCCGGAGTGGGCCAGGAGCGCCACTGCACGCCATAGACCGGGCCGAGGTCGCCGTTGTCGTCTGCCCACTCATCCCAAATAGTCACTCCGCGGTCCTGGAGCCACCGGACGTTTGAATCGCCGCGGAGGAACCACAGCAGCTCGTACACGATGGACTTCAGGTGCACCTTTTTAGTGGTGATCAGCGGGAAGCCCTCGCTCAGATCAAAGCGCAGTTGGCGGCCGAACACTGAGCGAGTGCCCGTGCCAGTGCGGTCTGATTTCGCTGCTCCGTCAGCGAGAATTTCGCGCAGCAAATCCTCGTACGGAGTCTTAATGCCCTGATGAGGCTGTGTCGTGATGTCAGTGGAGTCGGTCATAGCCGCCCTAACTTACCTACTTCTGCTCTTGATTCTTGAATTCCTTCACCGCTGCCAGAATCTCCTCCGACAGGTCCGGTCGGCAGAACAGCATATCCGGCAGGAAAGTATCGACATTATTGTAGGTCGGCGCGGAGCCGTCTAGGCGGCTGACATGCAAACCGGCGGACTTAGCGACACCAACCGGCGCTGCCGAGTCCCACTCGTACTGACCACCGTCGTGGATGTAGGCGTCGTAGTCACCGAGCAGCACGTGCATTGCCTTCGCGCCAGCGGAGCCCATCTCCACCAGCTCCATGCCCAGCTTGTCAGCGACGTACTTCGCCACAGCCGGTGGGCGAGTACGCGATACGACAATCTTGCCCGCACGCGGCCCCTGCACAGCCTTGGCCTCACCCGTGTGGAAAACCTGGCCGTGATCCGGCAGACCAACAGCAGCGTGGGTCGGCTGACCGTCCTCTACCAGAGCGACATGAACTGCCCAGTCCTGACGGCCCGAAGCAAACTCTCGAGTGCCATCGAGTGGGTCAATGATCCACACACGCTTTGAGTCCAGGCGCTCACGGTTATCCGCGGCTTCCTCCGACAGCAGTCCGTCGTCCGGACGGTGCTGCTCCAGTACGCGGGCAATCCACTCCTGTGCCAGTGCGTCGCCGGCATCTCCCAGAATGCGGCCACGCAGCAGGCCTACGTTGCGGACACCCTTGAGAATTTCACTGGCGCCCACGGCAAGTCGATAGGCAAGAACATCATCTTCAATGTAGGCAGACATGACTTAGATACTATTCACTTTTTCCCAACCCCGCTTTACGACGAGATGCCGCGACTTATTCTCACCGCAGCCAGGTGGCCTCATTGGCTTAGCTCCAGACCTTGCGCAGGTGTTAGTTGAGCCTTGCTAGCTCCAGTTGCCGACTACGCATCCTGACTAGACTTAAGTGGCATGAAGACCTTGCTGAATATCATTTGGCTTTTGTTCGGTGGCCTGTGGCCAATGTCAAGATGATCCCGGTGACCTGCTTCCCATTTGGCAAGGAGATTGTTAAGGGCTATCGCGCTGACGGTTACGCGGTGAAGATTTAGGGGGATACAAATAACAAAAGTCCGCCCGCAGCGAGAAGCCGAGGGCGGGCTGTTAGCTATTTAGGCCAGCTGTCTAAGAGCCGCTAGCGCTTATCTCGGTACCACGTCAGCAGCGCATCGGTGGAAGTATCGCCAGAATCCGGTGCTACTTCACCAGTGACCGCAGGCAGCAGGTCACCGGCCTGCTGCTTGCCCAGCTCCACGCCCCACTGGTCGAAGGAGTTCAGGCCCCAGACAATGCCCTCGACGAAAGTGATGTGCTCGTAGAGTGCAATCAGCGCACCGACAGCGTCCGGGGTCAGTTCCTCGGCCATGATGGTCGTGGTCGGACGGTTACCCGGCATGACCTTGTGCTCTACGAGTTCCTCGGCAACGCCCTCTGCGCGAATTTCTTCTGCGGTCTTACCGAAGGCCAGCACCTTGGTCTGTGCGAAGAAGTTACTCATCAGTAGGTCGTGCATGGAACCTTCGCCAGATGCCGTCGGCAGATCCTGGCGTGGGCGGGCAAAGCCGATGAAGTCAGCCGGAACCAGGCGAGTTCCCTGGTGAAGGAGCTGGAAGAAAGCGTGCTGGCCGTTCGTTCCCGGCTCACCCCAGAAGATTTCTCCGGTGTTGTAGTCCACCCTCTTGCCGTCGGTACGCACGGACTTACCGTTCGATTCCATGGTGAGCTGCTGAAGGTACGCCGGGAAGCGAGAGAGATCCTCGGAGTAGGGCAGCACGGCATGCGACTGAGCGTCGAGGAAGTTCGAGTACCAAACATTCAGCATGCCCATCAGCACCGGCACGTTCTGCTCCAGCGGAGCGTTGAGGAAGTGCTCATCCATTGCGCGGAAGCCCTGCAGGAAGCGCATGAAGTCCATCGGACCAACGACGGCCATGATGGACAGGCCGATGGCGGAGTCGACGGAGTAGCGGCCGCCGACCCAGTCCCAGAAGCCAAACATGTTCTCAGTGTCGATGCCGAATTCGGCGACCTTTTCGGCATTCGTGGAAACGGCAACGAAGTGCTTGGCGACGGCTTCTTCGCTACCCAGCTGCTGGATAAGCCAGCGGCGAGCTGCGTGAGCGTTGGAGAGCGTCTCCTGCGTGGTGAAGGTCTTGGAAGCGACGATAAACAGCGTGGACTCCGGATCGACCTCATCCAGAACTGCCTGCAGATCAGACGGGTCAACGTTAGAGACAAAGCGGGCATCAATGCCGGCAGTGGCGTAGGTGCGCAGCGCCTTGGTCACCATTGCCGGGCCCAAGTCGGAGCCACCGATGCCGATGTTGACCACAGTCTTAATAGTGTGACCCGTGTATCCCAGCCAGTCTCCACTGCGGAGGCTGCGAGCGAAATCGCGCATGCGGCCGAGCACCTCATGCACGTCGGCAGCGACATCCTGGTCACCGACGGTCAGATTTTCCTCTGCTGGCAGGCGCAGCGCGGTGTGCAGCACGGAGCGGTTTTCAGTGGTGTTGATCTTGTCACCGCGGAACATCTTCTCGCGTGCTTCTTCGATGCCAGCTGCACGAGCGAGCTCAACCAGCTCGGCAAAACCGTCGAGGCACATCAAGTTCTTGGAAAGGTCAACGTGGAGAGTGCCCGCATCGAAAGTCAGCTTCTCAGTGCGGCCATCTTCATTGGCGAAAAGCTCACGCAGCGAGGTGGCGCGAACATTGTCCACGCGCTTAGCTAGCTGAGCCCACTGTTCGGTTGCGGTGATATCTACAGTCATTCCTGCTCCCAGGTAATTTTTGACGAAATGCACTTTATACCTCCCCAGACTAGTTACGTTTTGGCGCTCTCGCCGGGCGGCAGGATTCGACCAGGCGTGACCGCAATCTGCCAGCAACTCGATTCCGCGGTGCCTATGCTTCGCCTATGCACCGACCATCCGTCGACTATCCGCCATCTACGAGCCCCTAGCCCGCTTCAGCAAAGGCACCTACCCTGGAAAATATGACTGATTTCACCCCTGATTACGACAACATCCTCAAAGACGTCCCCACAGGCCTTCTCCTCGGCGGCGAGTTCCGTCCCGCGTCGAATGGCGAGACCTTCGATGTCATTAATCCCGCCACCGATAAACCGCTGGTCAAGGTCGCATCTGCCACCGAAGAGGACGCTCAGCGGGCGCTTGACAACGCCGTCGCAGCCCAGAAGGAGTGGAAGGTAACCTCGCCCCGCAAGCGCAGCGAGATTCTGTACCGCGCTTTTGAACTCATCCGTCGGGATGCAGACAAGTTGGCCCAGCTGCAGTCCCTGGAGATGGGCCGTGCGTTGCCGGATTCCAAGGCTGAGGTCGGCTACGGTGGCGAGTTTTTTCGTTGGTTCGCTGAGGAGGCCGTGCGTATCTCCGGCGATTACCGAATTTCTCCGAGCGGGACCTCGCGCGTCGCGGTGATTAAGCAGCCGGTCGGCCCGGTTTTGGCTATTACGCCGTGGAATTTCCCACTGGCTATGGGTACTCGCAAGATCGCCCCGGCACTCGCCGCCGGCTGCCCGGTCATTATTAAGCCCGCGTCCAAAACTCCTCTGACCATGCTCTACCTGGGCAAACTGCTTACCGAGGCCGGCGTCCCCGCAGGCGTGATCTCCGTGCTGCCAACAGGACACTCAGCCAACGTTTCGGCCCTCCTTTCCGATGACCGCCTGCGCAAGTTCACTTTCACCGGTTCCACCGAAGTTGGCCAGATGCTCGCCGCGAAGGCCGCGGAAACCTCGATGAAGGTCTCCCTTGAACTCGGCGGAAATGCACCGTTTGTCATTCTCTCTGATGGCGATGTCGATAAGGCTGTGCAGGCAGTCAGTGACGCCAAGCTCCGCAATGGCGGCCAGGTGTGTATCGCCCCGAATCGCTTTATTGTTCATGAATCCAAGAAGGATGCGTTCGTCGAGGGCGTCGTCAAGCGTTTTGCGGAGCTGAAGTTGGGCGAGGGCACCGACCCTGCGACGGACCTTGGGCCACTCGCGCTGCGCGATCAACAGGAAAAGGTTCGTGATCTGGTTGACGATGCGGTCAAGCGCGGTGCGAAGGTCGAGTGCGGCGGCAAGATTCCAGATCTCGGCGGCGCGCTTTCCGACGGCTACTTTTTCGAGCCCACAGTTCTGACCGATGTGCCCGAGGATGCGGATATTGTCCGCGAAGAGATTTTCGGTCCGGTGGTTGCGGTGACGACCTTCACGGACGATGACCGGGCGATTGAGCAGGCAAATGACACCATCTTTGGTTTGGCTGCATATGTGTTCAGTGAGAATCTGACCAAGGCGCTCGGTGCGGCAGAGGCAGTGGAGTCCGGCATGGTTGCGGTCAATAAGGGCTCGCTGTCGGACCCGTCGGCGCCGTTCGGTGGTGTCAAGCAGTCCGGCCTTGGACGTGAGGGCGGCTTCACCGGTATCGATGAGTTCCTAGAGGAAAAGCTGATTTCCCTGGAAGGCTAGCCGGACAGGTAGTTGGCGAGGGTTAGCCCAGGCGACCGCGTCCCATGCGCAGCAGAGCCGATGCGATCGCTGGGCCCTCTGGGCCAAGGGCGTCACGGAACTCGTTGATGATCTGCACCTCTCGGCCGTGCACGAGACGCGTGCCGCCAGATCCCAGGCGGGTTTTGCCGACGGCCTTACTGATTGCGGTGCGGCGTTGAATGGCATCGATAATCAGCCCGTCAAGGCGGTTGATTTCCTTGCGGTACTGTTCGATCTCCGCGGAGCTCAACGGGTCATCGGTGCCGGTGGGGGTGCGGACTTCAAAAGGGGATACTGCCGCAGCCTGTTGGCTGTGCTCAGCGCCGTTGGTGTTGTCGGTGTGTGCGGCGGGAGTGTCCGCAGGGTTTTCGCTCATAGTTCTTATTGTGCCAAAGGATTCGAACAGTCCAATCCGGGGGCTCGGCTACTGTAGTAGCCATCATGGGAAATGAAACTGGAATGTTGTTCGGGTCCTTCAATGCTGACGATGGCCGTCGTGGTGATAGCCATGGTGGTTCGAACCACGGTGAGTCGGGCGGTGCTACGCCTGGCCGTGGTGGGTTCGGCCACTTCGCCGGCGCTGGTAGCAATAGCGCGCCGAGTGGCGCTGCCAGCTTTGGCGGCGGTTTTGGCGGTGGCTTCGAGCCCAGTTTTGATTCAGAGTCGCTGTTAGAGGGGCTTAATCCGCAGCAGCGCCAAGCAGTGGAGCACATTGGCTCACCACTGTTGATTGTGGCTGGAGCGGGTTCGGGAAAGACGTCTGTGCTGACGCGCCGGATTGCATACCTGATTGGCGCGCGTGGGGTCCTGCCAAGTCAAATTTTGGCTATTACTTTTACCAATAAGGCCGCAGCCGAGATGCGCGAGCGTGTGGCTGGTCTGGTTGGTGACCAGGCGCAGCGTATGTGGGTGTCCACGTTCCACTCCATGTGTGTGCGCATCCTGCGCATGCAGCATGCGCTAGTACCGGGGCTTAATTCCAATTTCTCTATTTATGATTCGGACGACTCCCGGCGTTTGCTGTCCATGATTGCTAAGGACATGGACCTGGATGCCAAGAAGTTCACCGGCCGCGTGCTCTCGTCGCGTATCTCCAATCTCAAGAATGAATTGATTGACCCGGAGAAGGCCATCGCGGATGCCTCGACGACGCGCAATCCTTTTGATGACGTCGTTGCACGAGTTTACCTGGAGTACCAGACCAGGCTGCGGGCGGCTAATGCCGTGGACTTTGACGATCTAATCGGTGAGGTCGTTCGGATCTTCACCAATCACCCGCAGGTTGCAGAGTATTACCGTCGCCGCTTCCGGCATGTGTTGGTGGATGAGTACCAGGACACCAACCATGCGCAGTATGTTTTGGTCTCGACGCTCGTCGGCAAACCCGGTGGAGATGTGCCTCCGAGTGAGCTGTGTGTGGTGGGCGATTCGGACCAGTCCATTTATGCCTTCCGTGGTGCGACTATTCGAAATATTGAAGAGTTTGAAAAGGACTATCCCGAGGCCACGTCGATTCTGCTGGAGCAAAACTATCGCTCGACGCAGACGATTCTGTCGGCGGCCAATGCGTTGATTGCGCGGAATGAGAATCGCCGGGAGAAGAAGCTGTGGACCGATCTCGGTGAGGGCGGCAAGATCAAGGGCTACGTGGCGGACAATGAGCACGATGAAGCTCGGTTTATCGCTAACGAGATTGAGCAATTGGTCGACTACGGGCCGTACTCGTATTCGGATGTGGCGATTTTCTACCGCACCAATAATTCCTCCCGTGCGCTAGAGGATGTCTTCATTCGTATGGGCGTGCCGTACACGGTGGTTGGTGGCACCAGGTTTTATGAGCGTAAGGAAGTACGCGATATTGTCGCCTACCTGCGCGTTATCGAGAACTTCGACGATGATGTTTCGCTGCGTCGCATTATCAATACGCCGCGCCGCGGAATCGGTGACCGTGCGGTGGCGCATGTGTCTCTCTATGCCGAGGACGAGAGATGCTCGTTCGGCACGGCGCTACGTGCCGTAGCGGAGGGCAAGGTTCCGGCGGTGGCGGCGCGGAGTCGAAACGCGATGGCGGCGTTCGTCGAGATGATTGATGGCTTGGCGGCGGATATGGCATCCGGTGAGCTGGCCGATATCGGTGATCTGGTCAACGCGATTATTGATCGCAGTGGGTACAAGTCGGAGCTCGAGCGCTCCAATGATCCGCAAGATGCCACGCGACTGGACAACCTCAATGAGCTCGTCAGCGTTGCGCGGGAGTTCTCTGCAGAGGCGCGGATGATGGCGTCGGTGGATATTAGCGCTGATGTAAATGAAGGCTCTGGCGCTGCAACTGATGCTGAAAGCGGTGCTGATACTAGTGGCGAGTCCGAGGTGGAATCTGGAATCGCGAATGACCTCGCGCGTGATTTCACGGCCGACTTCGACAACGATGGGGAAGCGGAGCCGGGAAGTCTGCAGGCATTCCTCGAGCGAGTTTCTCTGGTCGCGGATGCGGACCAGATTCCGGATGATGACACCGGTGTAGTGACGTTGATGACGCTACATACGGCCAAGGGCCTGGAGTTTCCGGTGGTATTTCTCATTGGTTGGGAAGACGGACTGTTCCCGCACCTGCGCGCCCTAGGCGATCCGAAGGAGCTGGCCGAAGAGCGACGTCTGGCCTATGTGGGTATTACCCGAGCTCGCAAGCAGCTGTATCTCACGCGCGCTGTGACTCGGTCCTCGTGGGGTTCGCCGCAGAATAATCCGCCCTCACGTTTTCTGGGGGAAGTCCCAAGCGACCTGATTGATTGGCTGCGCGAGGCTCCGGCTCGAAGCTGGGGCTCCGGTTCTGGTGGTTTCGGCTCTGGAGGCTACGGCGCAGGCAGCGCGTTTGGTCGTGGCCATGGTGCCTCGTCGGGCTTCGGTTCCAGCTCGGGCTTCGGCTCTGGTGGATCCTCTAACTCTGGTGCGTCATCCCGAAAGAAGAATCAGGTCTTGCACCTAGAGCCCGGTGACAAGGTTGTTCACGACAAGTACGGCTTAGGCACTGTGCTTGAGGTCCAAGGGGCCGCGCCCCGGGCAACTGCGATGATTGACTTTGGATCCGCAGGTAAGGTCCGCATGATGCTTATCGGCGGCGTGCCCATGGAGAAGTTGTAAAAGAACAACCACCGCCCGATTGGCCGTCCCTACCTGCGGCCGTGCACGTGCCACTATCGCGTGGAGGCTACTTAGGCTTCTTCGCCGTCACCCAGCAGTTGATGGTGGCATCTTGCACTTCGGTGCCGTTGGCATCGGTCAGCACGATGGGGACGGAAAAATCTACCCCGCCAGTCTCCGGTGTGATGGTGGAGAAGTCCGGCAACTCAGCCTTGGCCACAGCCGTCAGGCCACCAACGGAGATGCGCTTGTAGTTCGTCGTCATGCCCTTTGGAACCCAGCGATGCGTTGTCGGTACGCTGGCCTCACAGAGCATGCCCATCGCGAATTCAGCGAGGTTACACGCAGCAATCGCATGCACGGACTTAATGTGATTACGCACGCCCCACCAAGCGGGCATGCGCGCTACCGCCAGTCCAGGCTGCATCGTCTCTAGCTTGGGGCAGATTGTGCGGAAATATGGCGCCGTCAATGCGGCGGTTAAGGAAAATAGACGCTTGCCGACGACCGGAGTCGCAGCCAACTTCTTCCACATGCGGAATGTTTGAGTCTCTGCCATGTGTCAAGGGTAAAGCCCCAGTGCCGGCGGCGATGCCGGTTTCTGAAAAATTGATTAGACGAGGCTTTCAGCCACGGTCAAACAGGGGGCCGGTGCACAAGTAGGGCCTTCGTAGAGCGGCCAGGCCTGCTCGTGCCTGTGCCGATACCTGATTAGTTCAGGCTCAGACCACGCTGGATGAACCAGGTCACCGGGTCGACCGGGGTGGTGCCATCCGGGTGAATCTCGAAGTGGAGGTGCGTACCGGTGGAGAAGCCGCGGTTACCCATACCGGCGATGACCTGGCCAGCTCGGACAGCTTCGCCGACAGCGACGTAGATGGACTCAATATGGCCGTAGACGGAAACAGAGCCGTCGTCATGGCGAACGCGGATCCACTGACCGTAGCCCTGAGCCGGGCCTGCATCGATAACAGTGCCGTCCATGACGGACATGATTGGGGTGTTGGTGACGTTAGCCAGGTCGACGCCGTAGTGGAAGGTTCCCCAGCGTGGACCGAACGGTGAGGTCAGCAGTCCCACAGTCGGGATGGAGAGCTTCGGAGCGCGGGCAGCCTGGTCGCGAGCAACGCGCTCCTGGTTGTACTGCAACGCCGTAGCGAGGTGGTCGCTGAGGTTAGTGCTCGGATTGAAGGAGCTGGAGGCCAGCACCATCGGAGCATTGTTCTTCGGCTGAGCAGCGCGGGTCTGAGTCGAAGCTGAGTTCTCCGGAGCCTTATTCTCGGTCTCAGCTGCGTGGGCGACCGCGTTGGAAGAAGCAATCGTCGATGCGGACAGTGCGACCAGTGCTGCGCGAGAAGTTGCGGAAACCTCTACCTTGCGGTGCTTTCCGCCTCCGCGACGAGCATTGAAAAACGTCACTTCAATCTCCCTGCCAACGAAACTCTTTGTAACCCAACTGTTATCTAACTTCTGCGATAATAACGGTTCGATATAGGGCAAGCAACTCATATTTAGAGAACTTGTTCACTAATTTGTCAGTTTCAGTTCAATAGAGCCGTGCTGCGACCGTGGGGCTGTTGTCTTGTATCACGGATCCGGTGAAGCGCAACCGGTGTGTTGCCAGGGGATTTATGGCGGATGCCCCTTAATCGAGGGGGTGGGTAGGGAGGTCGGCAAGTAGTTTCCGGGTGAACTAAGGGTGTGGTAGCGGGGGTGACAAAAGGTAACCCATCGACGTTGACAAATGGAAACCAACGGCGAAGCCACTTTGGGGGGGGGACAGCGGAGGAGGTCGGACTCAACGGATACCGTCCGTCCTGGGATCCGTACCTTCAAATTAGACTCTGCAATGCCTAAACAAAGAGGCGTTGTATGTATGGCACTATATGGCCATGGCTGTGACGCACCCTTGCGTGGCACCCTATCTATATAGGTGGGCAATCAGCTGTCAATGATTAGACGCGGGAAGGACGATGTCACTGTGAAAGGCGCGGATTCGCGGAGAGGTTCCTCCGGTAGCGATCGAAATCGGCGAAGCCGCACCGGTGCCGGTGGCAGCGGCGGTGGTTCCCGTAGCGTCCGCAGTGAGCACAGTGAGCGCACTGCCCGCGCATGGCAGAACACGCAGGCCGGCCGGACTGGCGGTGCGCGCAGCGTCGGTGCCGACAGCAATCGAGGCGCCACGACGAAGATGAAAGCGGGGGGCTCCGGAACGTCGTCACGCAAGGGGCGTCCCTCGGGGGTCCGTCGTTTCATTAACTCTCCCCGTGTGCGCCGGTTTGGGCTGTCTGTTGCCGGTTCTTACGGCGTCGTATTGCTGTTCATCATCTCGGTAGCTCTGATTGGCGTCATCGTCAGCGGCGCTGGAATGTCTCCGCTTCCAGCGAGTATCGCGTCGCTGTGGATGATGTTTAACCTTGCCCCGTTCCGCTTTAACGGCACGACGCTGGGGCTCACGCCGGCGCTACCCGCAGTGCTGACGGTGGCATTCATCGCTTGGCGGGTGCGCCGCGAGGTCGCTGACCGCATCAGCATCAAGGACGTGCGCGCGTTGGTCGGCGCGTATCTGGGCACGCCCATTGTTCTCACCATCATCGCGTGGCTCATGCTTTACGACGCGTCGAAGGTGTTTCCCCGCGTTCAGACCCCCAGTTTCGGTCTGGCGATTGCGGCTGCGCTGCTCGTAAATCTCGTGGCCTTGGTGCTGGGAATGGGGCAGCGGTTGCTGCGTGCACTACTGCTGCGCCGGAAGTTGCCGGAATGGTTGCTCGGGTCTGCGCGACTGGCGGTCAGCTACGTGGCATGGCTGTGGCTGGGCGGTGTTGCGGTGACACTCGTTTCGCTGATTTGGCATCGAGAGTTGCTGGCAGAGACATTTGCAATCACGGATACCGCCGGTGAAAGTGTTGCGGTCAGCGGTCTCTCGCTGCTTTACCTGCCGAATGTAGCCTTCGGTGCTGTCGGTGTGCTGGTAGGTGGAAAATCGACCTTCGGGCCTGCGGAGGCTGGACTATTCGCAGTGCACCCGGCTCAGCTGCCACCCCTGCCGATTTTGGCTGCCATGCCTCAGTCGCTGGCGCACTGGGCTTTCGGAGTGCTGATTGTGCTACCGCCAGCCGTCGCAGCTTGGCGCGTCGTGGCATTCCTGAAGAAATCTGCACCGAAGCAGCCCTACCTGGTCGTCGTTCTCGCTGCCGTGTGGTCAATCATGTTCCTCATGGGGCTGGCTTGGCTGCTCGGCGGTGAGGTTGGCATCTTTGGGTGGGCCGGTGCCTCCTGGTGGCTGACTGGACTGCTCGGCTCGATGTGGCTGGTTGTTCCGGGGGCCATCGTGGTTGTTGCGATGACCGGTGTGCCGTCACTTGGTAGGGACAAGGGAGTCTCGGAAGTGGCCGCAGAAAAGTTCCCGCCGAAGCCTGCGGGAGATGGAAACGGTCATGCTGAGGCTGAGGATGCCGGCGACGCCGATAAGTCCGACAATGACGGGGACAGCTCGGAGGAGTCAGAGGAGTCGGAGGAGATTGTCGACGGGGAAGTCGTAGCGACCTCCGAAGATGAAGTCGAGTCCGACACAGAGGAGGAATCAGAGTCCGGTGCTGAGTCTGAAGATGCTTCAGAAGACGCTGAGGAATCGGACGACTCTGAAGAGGATTCGGAAAGCGCCGCAGGCGGAGGAGAGTCGAGCGAAGTAGATGCGACCGATGAGGGTGAATCCGATGAGGACACCGAAGACTCGGAGGAGGGCGGCGACGGGGAACCGTCGTCAAGCCAAAAGAGCTAAGCCAACTTAGGGGGAGCGGAATTTGGGGTCTCTGTCGGGCTGGGTAAGCTAAACGCCGTGACTGAAGCACAGCCCGTCGCAGAAATTTCGCACAATAATTCCTCCAGCAAGCAGCTCCGCATCGTAGTCCTGGCCTCTGGCCTGGGCTCCCTTTTGCAGTCGATGCTGGAACTGCTGGACGCTGAAAAAGTTCAGATTGTCGCGGTTGGTTCGGACAAGGATTGTCCGGCGCTGGAGAGGGCTCAAAACCTCAATATCCCAACTTTTCGGGTGCCTTTCGATGCTGAGGCAAAGAAGGACCGAGAAGGTTGGGATATTCGTGTTTTAGAGGCCGTGAACAGTTTTTCGCCGGATATCGTTGTCTCGGCGGGTTTCATGCGCATTCTGGGGCCATCATTTGTGGAGGCCTACAGCAATCGCATCATTAATACGCACCCTGCGCTGCTGCCGTCCTTCCCAGGGGCGCGTGCGGTACCGGATGCACTTGACTACGGGGTGAAGGTCACCGGCACGACCGTGCATATTGTTGATAATGGAGTGGACACCGGGCCGATTCTGGCGCAGCAGCCAGTGGCCGTCGAGGACGACGACACGGTGGAGACCCTGCACGAACGAATCAAGGTTGTCGAACGCCGACTCCTGGTTGATGTATTGCACTCGATTGCCGATCACGGAATTGAGCGTGACGGACGAAAGGCTTATCTGAAATGACCAACGACAACACGCAGCGTAAACCGATCAAGCGCGCTCTGATTAGCGTCTACGACAAGACTGGGCTCGAGGAGCTGGCTCGCGACCTGCACGAGGCTGGCGTGGAAATCGTTTCCACCGGTTCCACGGCTGGCAAGATTGCTGCAGCTGGCGTGCCTGTGACCCCGGTTGAGGATCTCACTGGTTTCCCGGAGTGTCTCGAGGGCCGTGTGAAGACGCTGCACCCGCGTGTTCACGCCGGTATTCTGGCTGATACTCGCAAGGAAGACCACCTGGCTCAGCTGAAGGAGCTCGGTGTGGAGGCTTTCCAGCTCGTTGTCGTTAATCTGTACCCGTTCCGGGAGACCGTTGCCTCGGGCGCTTCCTACGACGAGTGCGTGGAGCAGATCGACATTGGAGGCCCGTCGATGGTTCGCGCTGCGGCGAAGAACCATCCGTCGGTCGCCATCGTCGTCGACCCGGCTCGTTACGGCGATGTCGCTACCGCCGTGAAGGAAGGCGGCTTCACCCTCGAGCAGCGCCGTGAGTTCGCTCGCGACGCTTTCCTGCACACCGCTGATTACGACGCAGCTGTGTCCAACTGGTTTGTTGAGCAGCTCGGTAGCGCTGAGGGATCCACGCCGACCCCGCTGCGCTACGGCGAGAACTCTCACCAGTCGGCAACTCTGACCCGCATTGGTACCAAGGGGCTGGCAAACGCCAAGCAGCTGAACGGCAAGGAGATGTCGTACAACAACTACCAGGATGCCGACGCCGCATGGCGTGCCGCCTGGGATCACGAGCGTCCGTGTGTGGCAATCATCAAGCACGCTAACCCGTGCGGCATCGCAGTCTCGGATGAGTCCATCGCCGCAGCTCACCGCGCAGCTCACGCATGTGACTCGATGTCCGCATTCGGCGGTGTCATCGCCGTCAACCGCGAGGTCTCCGTTGAGATGGCCGAACAGGTCAAGGACATCTTCACCGAGGTCATCGTCGCTCCGTCCTACGAAGACGGTGCCGTTGAGGTACTGAAGGCCAAGAAGAATCTGCGTATTCTCGTCGCCGAGTACGAAGCACCGACCACCGAGAACAAGTTCATCTCGGGTGGTCTGCTTACCCAGGATCCGGATACTTACCAGGCAGAGGGAGATAAGCCGGAGAACTGGGAGCTGGCCACCGGCGAGGCATTGAATGCTGAAGAGCTGGCTGAGCTCGAGTTTGCATGGCGCTCCGTCCGCGCTGTGAAGTCCAACGCCATCCTGCTGTCCAAGAACAACGCCACCGTCGGCGTCGGCATGGGCCAGGTCAACCGCGTGGACTCCGCAAAGCTCGCCGTTGAGCGCGCAAATACGCTTGCCGACGGAGAAAACCGTACCCAGGGGGCCTACGCTGCGTCCGATGCCTTCTTCCCGTTCGCTGACGGTCTGCAGGTCCTGATTGATGCCGGTGTGAAGGCAGTTGTCCAGCCAGGTGGCTCCATCCGTGACGAAGAGGTCATCGCTGCTGCCAAGGAAGCTGGCATCACTATGTACATGACAGGTACTCGCCACTTCTTCCACTAATTCCTTGCTGGATTAGGGGCTAACCGCCGCGGTGCTAACTATCACCTCGGCGGTTTTTCTCTACCCGGACGTGTGGGGACCTGTGGGCGAGGATGTGTGTCTGTTGTCGAGCCGTGGTCTATGTGAACACACGCTGAGGGCGGGCGCTGGTGGTAATTATGCAGACGAAATGGCTCCAATGCGTTTAACATAAGGGCTTATGTCACGTAGAACCGAAGCGCGACGGCGTCGAGAAGCAGAGATTCTCTCCGCTGCTGCTGCGATCCTGGCCGACCGAGGGTTTCATCAGACTCGGTTGGAGGATGTTGGCTCCGCTGTTGGCATTTCTGGCCCAGCTCTTTACCGCTACTTCAGCGGCAAGGAAGAGCTGTTGGCGCAGATCCTCATCGATATTTCTATCCGACTTGTCGATGGTGCGCGAGCAGTTCTCGATCGAGCAAAGAGCAATGATTGGGGTCCAGAGGAGACTCTTCGGGGCCTCCTTGCGCATCACGTGCATTTTGCAGTCACGGAGCCCGATCGCATTCGTGTCCAAGAACGCGAAGGCGGAAATCTAGCGCCAGAGCAGAGCGCAAAAGTGCGTTCCTTGCAGCGTCTTTACATGGTCTTATGGGTGGACGCTCTGCGTGAACTACAGCCCGAACTCACCTCCGACGAGGCGCAGCTTAAAGTCCAGCTCACCGCTGGGTTGATTAACTCTTCCAGACATGTGCTCAAATGGGCGGGTCCCGAGGCGACAAGGGATAATGCCTTTGAGATGGCCCTTGCTGCGCTGGGCATTAACAACCAATAATCCGTATTTATTCTTGTGCCGTCTGGCCTCACTGTGCTCAGCAGTGTGAGGTCAGGCGGTTTTATTGTGTGGAGCGGTCGGTCTTATCCAAGTGAATTTACCCCCGAAACAGATTTCTAGGACAAACTTAAATCTCTATTGGAAACATGTTGTGACCTCAGGGAGGGGTGTGTACTTCAAGCTGTCTGAAAGGCATCCGGGGGTAAAAGTATGACCTAGGAAACAAAACTTGTTGTGAAGTGACTGTGGTCACATTAACCTTTCCGTCAAGAAAGTTAATAGTCATTAACGGAAAGTATTTCGCCCATGACTCACGCCCCAGCATTGACCAACCGACAGCGCCACGAAGAGCTCGTCGCAGAGCTCAAAGAGTTGCTCAGCACGACAGCACGCGGTGGTTCCGAACGTGCCCGTGCTCGCCATATTTCCCGCGGTAAGCTGCTGCCACGTCAGCGCATCAACCAACTGCTTGACCCCGGCAGCCCTTTCCTTGAGGTCGCACCTCTAGCGGCCCACGAAATGTATGGCGGCAAGGTTCCGGCTGCTGGCGTCATCGCCGGCATTGGCATCATCGAAGGTCGTCGCTGCCTGGTTGTAGCCAATGACGCAACCGTTTCCGGCGGAACGTACTACCCGTTGACTGTCAAGAAGCACCTGCGCGCACAGGAGATTGCCAGCCTTAACCACTTGCCGTGCATTTACCTGGTCGACTCCGGCGGGGCCATGCTTCTCAACCAGGATGAAGTTTTCCCTGATCGCGATCATTTCGGTCGCATTTTCTACAACCAGGCCAACCTCTCCGCTCGCGGGATTCCGCAGATTGCCGCCGTGATGGGATCCTGTACCGCCGGGGGCGCATACGTGCCGGCGATGAGCGATGAAGCGGTCATTGTGAAAAACCAGGGCACCATCTTCCTGGCAGGCCCACCACTGGTTAAGGCTGCAACTGGTGAAGATGTCACACCAGAGGAACTCGGTGGCGGCGAACTGCACTCCAAGACCTCCGGCGTTACTGACCATCTCGCAGTTAACGATGCCGACGCACTGCGTCGTGTCCGCGATATCGTCGCAACGCTCCCCAAGGACCCGGAAGTTCCGTGGGACACAGAGCCCACCGTCGCGCCGACTCGCAACCAGACCGATCTTTACGATGTCGTCCCCGTCGATGCCAAAGTGCCTTACGACGTTCACGAGGTCATTGAAATTATTGTGGATGGAGGCCAATACCAGGAGTTCAAGGCCGAATTTGGTACGACCCTGGTCACTACTTTTGCCCGCATTCACGGGCACCGCGTCGGCATTATCGCCAACAACGGCATTCTCTTCGCGGAATCTGCACAGAAGGGCGCGCACTTCATCGAGCTGTGTGATCAGCGCGGCATCCCACTGGTATTCCTGCAGAACACCACGGGCTTCATGGTTGGTCGCGAATACGAGGCCGGCGGTATCGCAAAGCACGGCGCCAAGATGGTCAACGCCGTGGCTACCACCCGCGTGCCCAAGTTCACCGTAGTCATCGGCGGTGCCTTCGGCGCCGGCAACTACTCCATGTGCGGTCGCGCATATTCGCCGCGCTTCCTCTGGATGTGGCCGAATGCTCGCATTTCCGTCATGGGCGGTCCACAGGCGGCGATGACGCTGTCGACGGTTCGTCGCAACCAGATTGAACGCTCAGGTGAGAGCTGGTCGCAGGAAGACCAGGAGGAGTTTGAAGCTCCGATCCGCGAGCAGTTTGAGCGCCAGTCGCACTGCTATTACTCATCGGCTCGCCTGTGGGATGACGGTGTCATCGATCCCGCAGATACCCGCCGAATTCTTGGCATGGCCCTCGATGTGGCAAGTGGCGCGCCCCTGGATGAACAGGGCTTCGGCATCTTCCGCATGTAGTAACCAGCTAAAAACTCTCGACACCGCATTTTCTGGAAAGGAAACACAGGGCACATGACAGCGCACAACACGCAGCCCCACGCAGCTGGCGGCAGCCTGAGTACCGTATTGGTCGCAAACCGCGGGGAGATTGCCTGCCGCATTATTCGAACCCTTCGTGACAACGGAATTCGCTCCGTCGCGGTTTACTCGGATGCCGATGCCGACGCCCCTCACGTCCGCATGGCGGATATGGCCATCCACATTGGCCCATCTCCGGCACGCGAGTCCTATCTGGTTATCGACAAGATTATCGATGCCGCTCGCCGCTGCGACGCAGACGGAATCCACCCCGGTTACGGCTTTCTGTCTGAAAACGCAGACTTCGCGACCGCCTGTGAGGAAGCAGGTATTGAATTCATTGGCCCACCGGCCAGCGCCATCAACATCATGGGTGACAAAATCTCCGCCCGCGCTGCCGTCGAAGCCCGCGATGTTCCCACCGTGCCGGGTCTTTCTCGCCCCGGGCTTAGCGACGAGGACCTCATTGAGGCAGCCCCATCGATTGGCTTTCCTGTACTGATTAAGCCGTCGGCAGGCGGTGGTGGCAAGGGGATGCACCGCGTGGAAAATGCTGCTGACCTGCCGGCGGCACTCGCAACAGCTCGTCGTGAAGCGGCGGGTGCCTTCGGCGATGACTCCCTGTTCATCGAGCACTTCGTCGACACCCCGCGGCATATCGAGGTGCAGATTCTCGCAGATAAACACGGCAATGTAATCCACTTGGGCGAGCGTGAGTGCTCGCTGCAGCGACGCCATCAGAAGGTCATCGAGGAAGCGCCGAGCCCTCTGCTGGATGAGGAAACGCGCAGCGCAATTGGTGAAGCGGCCTGTGACGCGGCACGCTCGGTTGGCTACGTCGGCGCGGGCACGGTGGAGTTCATTGTGCCGGCGAAGGACCCGTCGTCGTTCTTCTTCATGGAGATGAATACGCGCCTGCAGGTTGAGCACCCCGTGACTGAGCAGGTCACCGGCCTGGATCTGGTGGCGCTGCAGGTTGACATTGCCTCGGGACGCCCACTGCCGGTTGCTCAGGAAGATGTAACTCTTACCGGTCACTCGATTGAAGCTCGCGTGTATGCCGAAGACCCGGCGGCGGGTTTCCTGCCCACCGGTGGCACGGTCACACGTGTCGTCGAGCCGAGCGGGGTGGGAATCCGGGTGGATTCCGGCATTGTCGACGGTTCCGAGGTCTCATCTCTCTATGATCCGATGTTGATGAAGATCATCTCCTACGGTGAAAACCGTGAGCAGGCGCTCGAGCGGCTGGACAAGGCGCTGGGGGACACCGTTGTCGCAGGTGTCGGAGTCAATATCGATTTTTGTCGCTATCTGCTGAACGTCCCCGAGGTTCGCGCCGGCGATCTTGACACCGGACTGCTCGACCGCGTGGCGGAAGGCTTCGCCACCACCGAAACGCCGGACGATGTGTACCTCGCCGCCGCGATGGACTGGCTGGCTTCTCGCTTTGAAGAGGCCACCGACTCACCGTGGCTCACCCCGGATGGCTGGCGTGCCAGTGCGCCTGCCGCGCAGCGCATTCGCTTCGGGGCAGGGGAGAACTCGCGTCTGATCTCGATTGTGGGCACCCCGTCGAGTACCGACGTCGTTGTCGGTGACGTAGTCGCAGGTCTGTCGGCCGAAGCGGAGAACGAAGATATCGACGTTCCAGAACCGCGAAATTACAAAGTTTCGGTCTATCGCGACGGGGAACATCTGCGCATCGTCCGCGACGGAGTTGCACAGCACTTCCTGGTCGAAACCATCGACAACGCTGGGTCAGCGAACCACGAAGAATACGTCGTCGCCGGTGCCCACGGCACCTGGGTATTGCCCCGCACCGAGGTAGTCACCACCGGCGCCGAAGCCGATGCCGGTGGCTCAGGAGTTATCCAAGCTCCGATGCCCGGCGCGATTATCGCGCTGGCGGTGGAGGAGGGAACCCGCGTCGAAGTTGGTGACGCTCTGTTGGTCATGGAGGCCATGAAGATGGAGCACACTCTCACCGCCGAAATTGCAGGTGAGGTTAGCTTCACCGTCGCGCCGGGCGATCAGGTCACCGGTGACCAGCAGCTGGCCGTCATCACCGTAGCCGAAGCCGAGGAATAAAAACCCACACAAAACGCACCAATCAGGTCCCACACCTACAAAATCTTTAAGGAGCACTCATCATGTCCGAAAGCACCAAGATTGCAACCGCCATCCTCGACGACGAATACGTCGAACTGCAGAAAGTAGTTCGCGAATTTGCCAATGAAGTTGTCGATCCGGTTTCTGCCGAGCATGACCGCAACCACACCTTCCCGTACGAGATTGTCTCGCAGATGGGAGAAATGGGCCTGTTCGGTCTGCCATTCCCCGAGGAAGTCGGTGGCATGGGCGGTGACTACCTGTCCTTCGGTATTGCTCTGGAGGAGCTAGCTAAAGTCGATCAGTCGGTCGCTATCACCCTGGAAGCGGGCGTTGGCCTAGGTGCCATGCCAATCTTCCACTTCGGCAATGACAAGCAGAAGGAGACCTACCTGCCCGAGCTGACTGCTGGTAAGAAGCTGGCCGGTTTTGGTCTCACCGAGCCGGATGCAGGTTCCGACGCCGGTGCCACCCGCACGACAGCCCGTGAAGACGGCGATGATTTCGTCATCAACGGTGCCAAGCAGTTCATCACCAACTCCGGTACCGACATCACTTCGCTGGTTACTGTCACCGCAGTCACCGGCCAGAAGGACGATGGAAAGAAGGAGATTTCTACCATCATCGTGCCGAGTGGCACGGAGGGCTTTGTCGCGGAACCGGCTTACGACAAGGTCGGTTGGAATGCCTCCGACACCCACCCACTGACCTTTACCGATGTCCGCGTCCCCCAGGAGAACCTGCTGGGCACCCGTGGTCGCGGCTTCGCTAACTTCCTGTCCATCTTGGCGGAGGGCCGAGTCGCGATTGCAGCTCTTGCCACTGGTGCTGCGCAGGGCTGTGTCGACGAGTCTGTTCGCCACGCAAAGGAACGCCACTCCATGGGCCGAGCGATTGGTGAGTACCAGGCTGTTTCCTTCAAGATCGCACGAATGGAAGCGCGTGCGCATGCCGCACGTATGGCGTGGTACGACGCAGCCGCAAAGATGGCCGCGGGCGCAGATTTCCGTCGTGAAGCGTACATCGCCAAGATGATTGCCTCCGAGGCCGCGATGGACAACGCGCGCGACGCGACACAGATTTTCGGTGGCTACGGATTCATGAACGAGTACCGCGTGGCACGTCACTACCGCGACTCCAAGATTCTGGAGATTGGCGAGGGCACCACCGAAGTTCAGCTCATGCTGATCGCACGCGGATTGGGGCTGTAAAATGGCTGACAACAACGTAACCGAAGTCACCCACGACGTCGTCCAGCGCGGACTGTGGTTCGAAGAGTACGAGGTCGGCGCGCGTTACCTGCACCGACCGGGGCGAACCGTCACTGAAACCGATGACGTCCTGTTCACGACGCTGACCATGAACACCCAGCCACTGCACCTGGATGCGCACTGGTCGAGCCAGCAGCCGGGATTCGGCGGCGAGCGGCTGGTCAACTCCATGTGGACGCTGTCGACGGTTGTCGGGCTGTCCGTCGGGCAGCTGACGCTCGGCACCATCGTCGCCAACCTCGGCTTCACCGAAGTGGCGTTTCCCGCACCGATGTTCCACGGCGACACCCTGTATGCAGAGACCGTCTGTCGTAACAAGCGTCTGTCCAAGTCCCGCCCCAACCAGGGCATTGTCGAGCTCGAGCACATCGGACGCAATCAGGACGGCACCGTCGTCTGCCGCGCCGTCCGGTCCACGCTCGTCCAATGCGCACCGACTTCGCTTGACGACGGCTCCGAGAACGCGGCTTCAGCGGGGAAGTGAGTGGCTCATGTCTACGCATAACTCCTGGCAGCCGCTGGGCCCTGCAATTCTGTTTGCGCCGGCAGACAGGCCGGAACGATTCGCTAAAGCTGCTGACCGTGCCGACATGGTGATTCTGGACCTGGAGGACGGCTGTCGCGCAGAAAACCGTGAGGCCGCCCGCGAGGCTATCGCCTCCTGTGACCTCGACCCGGCCCGCACGATTGTGCGTGTCAATCCACCGGAGGTTGAGGACTACGCAGCGGATATTGACATGCTGCGTGGCACCGCTTTCCGCCAGGTGATGCTGCCCAAGGCTTCATCGGCTCAGCAAGTGGATGAGTTGGTAGCGGCACTGGGGGAGAAGACCCAGGTCATTGCCCTTATTGAAACTCCGCTTGGGGTCATGCGCGCCGAAGAGCTGGCACGGGCCGATGGTGTCGTTGCACTGTTCTGGGGCGCAGAGGACCTGGTGGCGGGATTGGCGGGAACGTCATCACGCTTTAGCGAAGCAGAGGCTGCACTCGTGCCGGGCCGTATCCATGCGGGTAGCTACCGCAGTGTGGCGGTACATACCCGCAGCCACGTTCACCTGGCTGCAGCGGCGCACGGTAAGGCCAGTCTGGATTCCATCTACGTCAATATCTCCGACGCGAATGGGCTAGCTGCGGAGGCCGCAGATGCCGCTGCGTTGGGATTTGCCGCCACCGTCTGTATCCACCCCGGTCAGGTCCCGACAATCCGCCAGGCTTACCGCCCCAGCGACGAGGAGATTGACTGGGCGCGTCGGCTCTTGGCGGAAGCGGAAGAGAACACCGGCGCCTTCAGCTTTGGCGGCCAGATGGTGGATGCGCCGCTCTTCCGTCAAGCAGAAGCCATTGCTCGGCGAGCTGCCGTAACCGGTTAGTCCCACGGCCGGTAACGACCACTGATTTATCCCCCTAAAGAACACATTTTCCTCTCACACACTCCGCACTCTGCGGAGTCACTTAAACCAAGGAGAACTCCCCATGACCGCGACATTGAAGAACCACGCAGAACAGCGCACTGCTGATCCTTCGAAGCTGCCGGAGGGCTTCACCACTGTGCCGGCGCCATACGGCAAGGATGTTGTCGATGCCGATGGCAACAAGATGAGCCACGTGTTCGGCGCCGGTGTCGAGCAAGGTGCCGCTCCACTTCGCGATGAGACCCTCGGTGAGAACCTGCGTGCGATTGTGGAGAAATTCCCTTCCCGCGACGCCGTCGTTGACGTCTACGCGGATGTCTCCTTTACCTTTGAGCGTTTCTACAACCGAGTTTTGCGCCTGGCCAGCGCTTTCATCCGGGAGGGCTACCGTCCAGGAGACCGCATCGGCATTTGGTCTACCAACCGATGGGAGTGGACCGTGGTGCAGTACGCCTGCCACCACATCGGCTTGGTGCTGGTCAACATCAACCCGGCTTACCGCCAGCACGAGCTGAACTACGTGCTGGAAAAGGCAGGTGTGCGTATGGTGTTTGCCGCTCGCCGCTACAAGGACTCCGATTACCGAACCATGCTGATCGAGGCCTCCAAGCAGCGCGGTGTGCGCCTGGACAAGGTCATCTACTTCGGTTCGTCCGAATGGTACGAGCACATGCACAGCGAGATCGACGACCTGAGCGAGTACACCTCCCAGCTGAAACCGGATGATCCAATCAACATCCAGTTCACCTCGGGCACGACAGGCTTTCCCAAGGGCGCTACGCTAACGCACCGCAACCTGCTGAACAATGGATACTTCATCGGTGAGCTGTTGGGCTACACCGAGACCGACCGCATCTGTGTGCCGGTGCCGTTCTTCCACACCTTCGGCATGGTGATTGGCACCTTCGCCGCCTTCACCCACGGTGCCGCTATTGTCATCCCGGCCCCGTCGTTTAAGGCGCGTGAAACACTCAAGGCTGTGCACTCGGCCAAGGCCACCAGCCTCTACGGCGTGCCGACGATGTTCATCAATGAGCTTGAAGAAGCTCATGATCAGGAGGAATACGGATCCCCTTACGACCTGTCGCTGCTGCGCACAGGTGTGATGGCAGGTACCTCGTGCCCGTCGAAGACCATGCGTGATGTGATGGACAAACTCAATATGCACGAGATTGCCATCTGTTACGGCATGACGGAGACCTCGCCGGTGTCCTTCCAGACCCGCGCGGATTCTCCGCTGGAAAAGCGCGTCAACACCGTCGGCCAAATCATGCCGCACTTGGAAGCCCGCATCATTTGTGAAGAAACGGGTGAGACGCTGCCGCGAGGCGAACAGGGCGAGGTTGTCGTTCGCGGATACTCCGTTATGAAGGAGTACTGGGAACACCCGGAAAAAACCGCCGAGGCCATCGACGCCGACGGCTGGATGCACACCGGCGACTTGGGTGTGCTTGACGACGAGGGCTACCTGTCCATCACCGGACGTATTAAGGACATGCTCATCCGTGGCGGTGAGAACATCTACCCGCGCGAAATTGAAGAGTTCCTGTTCACCCACCCGGCTGTCGTCGATGCGCAGGTCATCGGTGTGCCGGATGACAAGTACGGCGAAGAGATCATGGCATGGGTAATTCTGCACGACGATGTGGAAGACCTCACCGCTGACGATGTGGCGGCCTTTGCCCACGGCAAGCTGTCGCGTCACAAGATTCCGCGCTACGTCCACGTCGTCGAAGAGTTCCCGATGACCGCGTCGGGCAAGGTCCGCAAGGTCGAGATGCGTGAGATGGCTCCGCGAATCCTGGGCTGGGTGTAGAACAATGTCAAAAACAACTGATCAGACCGGCCGAGAGCTTGTCGCAGGCCTTGTCACTGATGGAATGACCCTGGCAGTTGGCGGCTTTGGCCTGTGTGGTGTGCCATATACCCTCATCGAAGGCGTGCGCGACTCCGGGGCAAAAGACCTCACCATCGTGTCCAACAACATGGGCATTGACGGTACTGGACTCGGCATTCTGTTGGAGAACAAACAGGTGGCAAAGGTAGTGGCCTCCTACGTCGGCGAGAACAAGGAGTTTGCCCGCCAGTACCTCGAAGGAGAAATCGAGGTGGAGTTCACCCCTCAGGGAACTCTGGCTGAGCGGCTTCGCGCAGGGGGCGCAGGTATTCCCGCGTTCTACACCGCAACCGGCGTCGGCACGCTCGTTGCAGAGGGCAAGCCCCACGCCGACTTCGACGGGCAGACCTACGTGCAGGAGCGTGGCATCGTTGCTGACATTGGCCTGGTGCACGCCTACCACGGCGATATCGAGGGCAACCTTGTCTATCGCCGGACCGCGCAGAACTTCAACCCGCTGTGCGCAGCATCCGGCAGGGTGACCGTTGCGGAGGTGGAGCACTTGCTTGGCCGCGGTGAGATCGACCCGGATCTGGTGATGACTCCGGGTGTGTATATCCAGCACATCGTCCGCGGTGACGGCCGTGAGAAGCTCATTGAAAAGCGCACAACTCGGCCACGCAATACCGATTCCAGCCACGATGCCGGTGACGCGGCAGCAGGGGAGGAGATTTAAATGGCACCTGCGAAGACAATTATGGACAAGGGCTGGAGCCGTGACGAGATGGCACAGCAGGCCGCCGAAGAGCTGCGCGATGGCGACTATGTGAATCTGGGTATCGGCATTCCGACACTGGTGGCAAACCATATTCCCGAAGGTGTGCGTGTTCTGCTGCAGAGTGAAAACGGAATTCTGGGAATGGGCGCCTTCCCATATGAAGGTGAAGAGGACGCCGACCTTATCAATGCGGGCAAGCAGACCGTGACATTGGTGCCGGGCGCGGCAATCTTCGACTCCGCCACCAGCTTCGGCATGATTCGCGGCGGTGCTGTGAAAATGGCCGTGTTGGGTGCAATGGAGGTTAGCCAGTGCGGTGGCCTGGCCAACTGGATGATTCCAGGAAAGATGGTCAAGGGCATGGGCGGCGCGATGGACTTAGTCGCTGGTACCCCTCGAGTGGTGGTTTTGACCGATCACGTTTCCAAAGATGGCAAACCAAAATTGGTAAAAGCCTGCGAACTGCCCCTCACAGGTGCAAAAGTAGTGAAAAGGATTATTAGCAACCTGGGAAGCTTCGATGTCGCTGATGATCACCTGGTGTTACGCAGGCTGGCACCTGGGGTGACGCTAGCCGATATCGAGGCCAACACCGAAGCCGCATACGTGGTTGACCTCGAGAATTAAATACGCAGCAATCATGGTCAGTCCACACTCATCAGATTTGACTTAGGAGAATCCATCCATGAGTAACCTTCCAGCTCCCAGCCCGAATGATGTCGTTATCCTCGCCGGTGCCCGCACCCCGCAGGGCAAGCTGCTCGGCCAGCTGGCACCGCTTACTTCCGTCGAACTCGGCGCACATGCTGTCAAGCACGCTGTCCAGCGTTCCGGCGTTGCCCCGGAAGAGGTTCAGCACGTCGTTCTGGGCCAGGTGATTCTCGCAGGCGCTGGCCAGAACCCGGCCCGACAGGTCGCCATTAAGGCAGGTCTGCCATGGAATACGACCGCTGAGATCGTTAACAAAGTCTGCCTCTCGGGCCTAAACGCTGTCATTCACGCTGCTCGCCTGATTCGTCTCGGTGATGCAGACGTTGTTGTTGCAGGTGGTCAGGAGTCCATGACGCACGCTCCGCACGTTGCACGCGGTGTTCGTCAGGGCAAGTCCTTCGGTGCGCTGAAGCTGGAGGACACCTTGGAGCGCGACGGTCTGGTCGACTCCTTCGATGGTGTGTCCATGGGTACGCTTACCGACGGTCCGAACAGCGACCTCGGCATTAGCCGCGAGCAGCAGGACGAAGTTGCGGCCGCTTCTCACCAGCGTGCAGCCAAGGCGCAGGAAGACGGCATTTTCGCGCAGGAAATCGCTCCAATCGAGATTCCGCAGCGCAAGGGTGACCCGGTAGTTGTCGACACCGACCAGGGCATTCGCCCGGAGACCACTGTGGAGACCCTGGCTAAGCTGCGTCCGGTCTTCCTGAAGGAAAACGGCACCATCACTGCCGGTAACTCCTCGCCGATTTCCGACGGTGCCGCAGCAGTTGTGCTGGCATCGCGTGCCTACGCAGAGAAGCACGGCCTGGACTACCTCGCAGTTGTGGGCAAGGCCGGCCAGACCGCAGGTCCGGATAACTCCCTGCACGCTCAGCCGGCGGACTCTTTGAAGGAGGCTCTGCGTCGCGCTGAGTGGGACGCGCAGGAGCTTGACTTCATCGAGATCAACGAGGCATTTGGTGCGGTGGCCGTCAAGTCCCTGCGTGAGCTGGACTACCCGCTGGAAAAGACCAACATCCACGGTGGCGCGATTGCCCTCGGCCACCCGATTGGCTGCTCCGGTGCCCGCCTGACTCTGACCGCTGCAATGGAGCTGAACCGTCGCGGTTCGGGTCGCGCTGGTGTGTCCCTGTGTGGTGGCGGCGGCCAGGGCGACGCGCTGCTGCTGTACCGCGACTAATCGCATAGGTTAAAAACTCAGTAAACCCGCGTTGTGGTTTCCACTCTATGGACCCCACAACGCGGGTTTTGTTGTCTCCTGGGAGAGCCTGCGCGAAGGTGATTCGAGTTTTCAATTAGGTTAGGAGCTATGACAGGCTTTAGCTCCCTCGATGGTGAACAGACCTTCCCTTGGCTTCCCTCTGGCCCGGCGCTACTCTTCGCCCCGGCTGACCGTCCGGAACGTTTCCAGAAAGCTGCTGAACGATCGGACATGGTCATTATTGACCTGGAGGACGGCGCTGCCGTTGACAATCACGAGCAGGCACGTGCGAACATCATCAACAATCCGCTCGACCCGGAGGTGACTATTCTTCGGATTACCGGTCCTGGGACTCCGACCTTCGCGGAGGATGTCGCCTTTGCCCGTACATGTGACTACGACATCGTCATGGTGCCCAAGATTCGAGACTCCATTCCCGCAGAGCTCGAAGGGTTGAAGATCATCGCGATGATTGAAACCCCGCAGGCCATGATTAATATCCAGCAGATTGCCACGCACCAGGACGTTGTGGGGCTGTTCTGGGGTGCCGAAGACCTGACCGCCGAACTCGGTGGGGCGTCCTCGCGTCAGAGTGTGGATGAAAACCCTCGTCGCCACTACCGCGATCCGCAGCGATTGGCTCGTGCACTCGTTCAGGTGCATGCAGCTGCAGCGGGTATTGCCGCCATTGATGCCGTTCATACTGACTTTCGCGATGAGCGCGGCCAGTACCTAGAGGCTCTCGATGCCGTGGGCTGTGGTTTCTTGGCTACGGCCTGCATCCACCCGGCGATGGTGCCGCCGGTGCGCAAGGCATATAAGCCGTCGGAAGCAACGCTCGCCCGCGCCCGGAAGATTGTCGATCACGCAGGTACGCACACTGGCGCCTTCCAGCTCGATGGCGAGATGATTGACGCGCCCGTCGTAAAGCAGGCGGTGGCAGCGCTCGCGCGTGCGGGAATTACGGAGTAACTAGCGGCGGGATTTCGCCAGGTTCTCGGTGACTTTCCGGTCGATGCGGCCGAAGTTGTAGTACGCCGCACAAGCGCCTTCGGGGGAGACCATGCAGGTGCCGATGGGGGTCGCCGGGGTGCAGGCGGTGCCGAAGACCGCGCATTGCCACGGCTTGATGTGGCCGGTGAGCACAGATCCGCATTCGCAGGTCACGGGGTCTGGGATCCGGCGCCCCGGCACCTGGAAACGGCGCTCGGCATCGAATGCTGCGTATTCCTCAGAGATGCCGAGGCCGGAGTTTTCAATCCAGCCGAGGCCGCGCCACTCGAAGATGTCGCGGAGGGAAAAGACGCGGTCCATAAGTTTCTGCGCGGTGGTGTTGCCGGAGGAGCGCACAACGCGCGCGTACTGGTTGTCCACCCGCGACTTACCGGCAGCAACGTCGCCGCTGACGAATTGATCTAGCAGCATGACGACGGCCTGGAGTACATCCAATGGCTCAAAACCGGTGACCGCCACTGGCAGATTGAACTCGCGCGGCAGGAACTCGAAAGCGTCCGTGCCGGTGGTGGTGGCCACGTGGCCTGGGCCGATAAACCCATCAACCTTGGTTTCGCCGCCGTTGACGATGGCGCGCAGCGGCGGCTCGATAAGTACGTGGTTGGAAAACACGGAGAAGTTTTCCACACCCTGCCGGCGTGCGGCCTCAACGGTCACGGCAGTCGACGGGGCGGTGGTCTCGAACCCGACGGCGAAGAAAACGACCTGCTTATCGGGGTTGTCGGTGGCAATTTTCAGCGCGTCGAGAGGCGAGTAGACAAAGCGTACATCGGCGCCGCGCGCACGTGCCTGCATCAGCGACGTTTCGGACCCCGGCACGCGCATCATGTCGCCGAAGGTCGTGAAAATGACGTCTTCCTGCTGTGCCAGCCAGATGGCATCGTCGACGCGCCCCATGGGGATGACACAGACGGGGCAGCCGGGTCCGTGAATCAGCTCGATGTTCTCCGGCAGGAGGTTTTCCAAGCCGTAGCGGTAAATGGTGTGCGTGTGCCCGCCACAGACTTCCATCAGTGCGATGGGCTTTTCCAGCTTGGTGGCCTCGCGTTCAATGCGTGCGAGCAGCTTCTTCGCAGCGGCGGGATCGCGGAATTCGTCAACGTATCTCATGGTGCCGTCCAGCCCCTTAGTTGATCTGTGACGATGAGAAGGATTCCAGCTCATCCTCGTAAGCGTCGCCACCTAGCTGTTTGATTTGCTGGAGCGAGAGCCTGGCCTCTTCCTCGTCGATCTTGCTCATGGCGAAACCGACATGTACGAGAACCCAATCACCGGCGGTGAGGTTCTCGTCAATAAGTAAATCGGTGGAAATCATGCGTGCGACGCCACCAATTTCCACTGTTGCACGGGCAGCATCGTGGACTTCCGTGATGACGGCGGGGACACCAAGACACATACGCTTCTCCTCGTTTGCAATACTTTTCGAGACTACCATCAGGAGCAGCGAGCCTCGTTTTCGAAGGACGAGTGACGCAAGCAGTTTTGTCCGCCAGCAGCTGTGAAGTTAGGGATAGTGAGCATGCAGCCGAAGAATCGTCTGAACACCAACGAAGCCAAGGTAAACACCAATATTGGTCGCGTTCGGGCACGTCCGTTCAGGCTTCTCGACGACTACGTCACCCTGCAACACGGCTCCGGCGGAAAGGCATCCGCAGCTCTGGTTGAACAGGTCTTTTTCGATGCCTATGGCAATGAAATTTTAGGGCAGGGTGGCGACTCCGGGCTCTTCGCTGCCGATGCCGTCGTCAAGGCTGCGACAGCTTCTGCACATGGCGGGGCGCGTTTGGCAATGTCCACTGACTCCTACGTGGTCAATCCCATCGAGTTCCCGGGCGGCAACATCGGCGATTTGGCCGTCAACGGCACGATCAACGATCTGGCGGTAGCCGGAGCCAGGCCGCTGGCGCTGACCGCATCGTTCATCCTGGAAGAGGGGCTGGAGATCGCGACTCTCCGTCGCATCGTGGCGAGTATGCGCACCGCTGCCGATGCCGCAGGGGTGAGCATCGTCGCCGGCGACACCAAGGTTGTGCCGAAGGGCGCAGGTGACCAGGTCTACATCACCACGGCCGGGGTGGGCGTGGTCCGCGGCGACTACGCAGGTGCCGCTACGGAAGGATCTGTCTACACAAACATCGAGGCCGGAGACCGCATCCTCGTCTCCGGTCCAATCGCCGATCACGGCATGGCCGTCATGCTCGCCCGCGGCGACTTGGCTCTGGCCGCGCCTATCGAGACCGATACCCGCGCAGTCAACGGTCTGGTCGAAGCGCTACTTGAAGCTGCACCCGGCACTCGCTGGATGCGCGATGCCACCCGCGGCGGCCTCGGCACGGTCGCCAACGAGCTCGCCCGTGGCACCGGTTTTGGTGTCGTGCTTGACGACGAATCCATTGCAGTCCGTGAAATGACCCGTGGCGCCTGTGACATGCTCGGCATCGATCCGCTCTACGTCGCCAATGAAGGCACCTTCGTCGCCGTTGTCCCGGCTGAGCAATCCGAGGCAGCGCTCAGTGCGCTCCACGCAGCCGGGGCTTCCGAGGCTCGTGATATCGGCTCCATCGAGGACGATCCCGCCGCTTCCGTGGTGCTGGTCACCGGATTCGGTGGCACCCGCATGGTGGACATGTTGGTCGGCGACCCGCTGCCGCGCATCTGCTAGACATCCATGCCGGTTGCCGCCAGCAGGCGACCGGCCACCGCCTGGCCAAGACTCAAGCCGCCATCGCCCGGCGGCACGATTTGATGCTGCAACAGAGTAAAGCCCTCAGCTGCAACTTCGCGCCGTAGCAACTCCATTAACAGCGCATTATTCGCGCAACCCCCGCTGACACCGACAACATCGGTTCCAGCTTCCTCCGCCGCCTGCACCAGTCGCTTGCCGACGACGCCCGCAACCCCACTGTGAAACAAGAATGCGGCCTGCTCAGCGTCAGGCGATGCTGCCGCCTCCGGGATGACGTCCTGGAGGGGCACCGGCTTCGTCTCTGAACTGATCGCTCCGAGCGCTTCCGCATGTGACCTCACGTAGCGAGTCGCCACTGCCTCCAACTCCATGGCCGCTTGCGCCTCGTAGCTGATGGCCGCGCCACCGCGCCAGCGAGGCAGCAGCAGAGCTGCGGCGGCATCGAATATGCGGCCTAGAGACGAAGTTTGCACGGTGCCAATTCCCGTCGCCAGCTGGCTTTTAACCAGCGCTACTTCGTGTTCGTTGGAGAGGTTGCGCAAGAGACGGTCGTCGTCAAGCTCCCACTCGTGCGCGAGACCGAGGGCTAGCCGCCACGGATGCGTGACTGCACGATCGCCGCCTACCAATGGGAAAGAGGGGCAGTGCCAGGTGCGTTCCCAGTTTGCGGAACTGCGACTGAGCGTGAGGATCTCGCCGCCCCAGATGGAACCATCAGTGCCATAGCCAGTGCCGTCGAGGGTAGCGACGACTGCGCGACCGGCACTGGGGGAAAGGAGGCGGTGTTCGGCGAGTAGGGAGAGCGCGTGGGCGAAGTGGTGTTGAACCGAGAGCAGTTCGATGTCGTGCTCGGCAGCGAAGCGTTCGGCGAAGGCGGTAGTGGCGTAGTCCGGGTGAAGGTCGCAGACGACAAAATCCGGGGTCGCGTCACGCATGGAAAGGAGCTGATCAACTGCTTTCTGGTAGGCCTTCTGACTGGCCCACGAACCCATGTCACCAATGTGTGCGGAGACGTGAACGAGGTCCCCATGCGCGATCGCGAAAGTGTTCTTCAGCTCCCCGCCAGTCGCGAAAATGGTGGGTTGCGACGTACTACGGGCGCTGGTGCCGGTGCTAGTGCCCGTGTGGCTACGAGAATCGGTGGCCGTGATTGAAACGGGGATGGGAGCGAAGCCACGGGACCGGCGCGATGGGGCGGTGCCGATGAAAACCGAATCTTCAACGGGGACGTGGATTTCGCGGTCGTGGAGGATGAAAGCGTCGGCGATGTGACCGAGCTTCTTCAGCGCGTCGGCATTGTCGGTGCACACGGGCTCGCCACTGAGGTTGCCGCTGGTGACCACGAGCGGGCGATCGCAAAGCAACAGGTGAATGCCTGAGTATGGAAGCATAATGCCGAAGCTGTCGAGGTCAGGGGCGATGAGATCGGAAAGCGGCCCCGACCGCTGCTTCGGCGCGATCACAATCGGTGCCTCAGGGGAGTCGAGGAAACGCTTCTCCTGCTCAGTTAACTCAACCAGTTGGGCAGCGGTGTCAACAGTGGGAGCCATTACCGCCAGCGGTTTGTCGGGTCGACGCTTGCGCATCCGTAGTTTCTCGCAGGCAGCGCCATTGGCGGCATCGCAGACCAGGTGAAAACCACCAATACCTTTGACGGCGAGCAAGGCGCCGTCGTCAAGCAGCGCGTGTGCGCGACGAAAGAGTGCGAGAACCTCCTCGCGGGAGGTAGCGGTGGTGGTGCCGCCTGCATCGTGCCAGCTCAGATGCGGTCCGCAGTCGAAACAGCTGATTGGCTGGGCGTGATAGCGGCGGTCGGTGGGGTCGGTGTATTCGCGCTCACACGGGGTGCACATCGGAAAGGCCGCCATAGTGGTGCGCGGGCGGTCGTAGGGCAGTTCAGTGATGATGGACAGACGCGGCCCGCAGTTGGTGCAGGAAATGAAAGGGTAGAGGTAGCGCGGGTTGGTAGGGTCGAAAAACTCACGGCGGCAGTCCGGGCACAGTGCGGTGTCGGGCGGAAGCAGCGCGCGGCCGGGGTAGCTGTGGCGAGAGGACACGATGGTGAACTCGCGCTCATGGCCCAGCGCAGCGATGTGCTCGGCGGAGTGATTGATGATGCGGGCAAGCGCCGGCAGTTCGGTGAAAAGCTGGCTGCGGAAGGCCGCGAGGGCGTCCGACGTGCCTTCTACCTCGATGAATACGCCCTGCTCATCATTGCCGCAGAAGCCGACGAGACCCGCGCGCCGGGCGATGGTGGCCACAAAAGGGCGGAATCCGACCCCCTGGACGATTCCTTCGATACGCCAGCGAATGCGTTGAATGCCCGTGCCCATCCCCGCCCCGGTCGTGCCTGCCTTTTCCATGCGTTCAACTTTACGTAAGCGACTCGGGTCCGTTCGCACTGCTACTTTGGAGATTGTGCACGAAGTAGCGTTGAGCATGCAGTTGGCGAAGGTTGTCACGAGAGCAGCCGAGGGGCGGAATGTACGCACTGTGCACCTGCGGATAGGCGCTCTGCGTCAGGTTGTTCCAGAAACCCTTTCATACGCGTGGGATTTCGTCAGTCGCGATACCGGTTTGGGGCACGCGAAATTGGAGATTGACTGGGTACCTGCCGTTGTCGAATGCGCGCACGGCCATCGCGAACAGGTCGGGCCACTCGACGGTCTGCTGTGCCCCACGTGCGGAAAGCCCGGACGCGTAATCTCGGGGGAAGAGTTCACAATCGTCGACATCGACGTCGACGCGCACAAGTAGGAAAGACGGTTTAATCATGGGACGTTTCCACCGGCACGACGGCGATGACGCACACCACCACCATCATCATGACCATGACCACCACCACGGCCATGACCACGTTCATCTCGCCGACCCCAATGACACCAGCCACGGCGACCACTCGGGTTATGAAACTGGTGTGGAACGCGTGACCATCCTCGAGGACATCTTCAGCGAGAACGACCACCGCGCGGAGCATAATCGCGAGTTGCTTGCCGAACATGGTGTTGAGGCCATCAACCTGATGAGCTCCCCGGGTTCAGGCAAGACCGCGCTGTTGGAGAAGACACTGGTGGCTGCGCAGGGCAAGCTGCGCGTCGGCATTATCGAGGGCGATATTGAGACGGCCCTCGATGCCGATCGCCTGGAGGGCTACGGGGCACAGATTTCGCTGCTGAACACGGGCAACGGATTCGGTGGCGAATGCCACTTGGATGCTCCCATGGTCTCCCGCGCGCTCGAGGGGCTGAATCTGGACACGCTTGACCTGGTCATGATTGAAAATGTGGGAAACCTCGTCTGTCCGGCTGAGTTTGAGGTCGGTGAGACTCGCAAGGCAATGGTCTACTCCATTACTGAAGGTGAGGATAAGCCGGTCAAGTATCCGGTGATGTTCCGCTCTGTGCAGGTAGTGGTTATCAACAAGATGGATCTTGCCCCGTACCTTGACTTCGACATGGAGCTCTTCCGCGCCAACCTGGAAAAGGTCAATCCAGGGGTGAAGGTGATTGAGGTCTCCGCTAAGACCGGGGAGGGCATCGACGAATGGCTCCGTTGGGTCAACCCTGCGCTGGTTGATTAAGCGCGCGCCGGGGGGGGGCGTCGTGAAGCAATGGGGGGGGCATTACGGCATGCTTGACGACGGTCCCGCCACCCCCTCGTTTCGCTCCACCTTAGTGGGGTATAGGTGATATCCCGCTGTAATCTGCGGCGGTTTTTCACGTTCATTCCCTGTACCTGGAGCTATATTTACGCAACAGTTATCTTGCATATTATTTTGTTATAACCGCAGCGCAGCGCCATTATTCAGGTTGTTCTTAGGTCGCTATACTTGGCCATGTATAGGCAATGGGCCTGGGTAGTTGTAAAACCTCGAAACCAATATTCCTAATAACTAAGCAGAAGGCGCAGCGAAAAAATGATTAGTGGCGCGAATTGGCAGGAAGGCACCCTCGGCGACAACCTCGCTAGAGCTGGTGTCTCACGGCGCAGTTTCATGAAGTTTTGTGGCACCATGGCGGCAATTTTTGCCGCGGGAACTCCGAATGTCGGTGAGGCCGCGGCGCAGTCGCTGACTCCCTCGGCGGAGGAAATCGCAGACAAGCTCTCAGCTGTAAAGAAGCCGAAGGTGGCTTGGTTGCAATTGCAGGAGTGCACCGGATGTATGGAATCCGTATTGCGTTCCGGAGGCACTACTGCTGAAGACGTGGTGCTGAACTTAGTTTCGATGGACTATAACGAGCTGCTCATGGCGCCGTCCGGGCACGCGGCCGAAAAGGCTTTGGATGACATGAATGCCGAGGACCACATTCTGGTGGTCAATGGCTCGATCCCGACCGGCGAGCACGGTGCGTATTGCACCATCGGCGGTAAGTCGGCAGAACAAGTGCTGCTCGAGGCTGCTGAGAAGGCCACGGCAATCCTGGCCGTTGGTGCCTGTGCTGTCTGGGGTTCTGTTCAGGCCGCTAAGCCGAATCCGACCGGCGCTAAGGGCGTCGATGAGATTATCAAGGACAAGCCGGTGATTAATGTCTCTGGTTGTCCGCCGATTGGTGAGGTTATTACCGCCACTCTGACGTACGTGCTCACTTATGGCAAGACTCCGGAGGTTGACGCTGAGGGGCGGCCAAAGTTTGCCTACGACCAGCGTATTCACGACTCCTGTCCGCGCCGCGCACATTATGATGCCGGTCAGTTCGTGAAAACCTTCGATGACGAGGGTGCACGCAACGGCTGGTGCCTTTACGAGGTCGGCTGTAAGGGGCCATCCACGTTTAGCCCATGCCCAATCGTGCAGTGGAACCTTAAGTCTGGCTGGCCAATCGGTGCTGGTCACCCATGTATTGGCTGTACTGAGAAGGACTTCTTCGACCAGTTCACTCCGTTCTATGACAAGCTGCCGGGTATCCCGGGTATTGGGGTGGAGTCCAGTGTGAACAAGGTCGGCGTTGGACTGCTGGCTGCTACTGCTGCGGGTACCGCAGTCCATGGCGGACTTACATTGGTGAAGGAACTGAAGATAAGGCGCTCCAACGGCGAAGAAAAGGTGTTGGCTGCGTTTGGTGGTGTGGAAGGCCGAAAGCCTCCGATGGTCGACCTTCCTTCAAACTCACCGGGCACGCAGAGTGAGACAGCATCCGATTCGAAGGACAACTAAGGGCATAGGACATGGCTACGGAAAAAGTTGTAATTGACCCGATTACCCGAATCGAGGGACACCTTCGCATTGAGCTGGAACGCGAGGGAGACCAGATTAAAACCGCGTGGAGTGAGACCACTCAGTTCCGCGGCATCGAAACCATTGTGAAAAACCGCGATCCTCGCGATGTCTGGGCGTTCGTTGGTCGTATCTGTGGTGTGTGCACGGGTACTCACTCGGTGGCATCTATTGCTGCGGTCGAAGATGCCATTGGCTCGACACCGCCCCCGCAGGCACGTCGTATTCGCGACCTGGTGATTGGCTCGCAGGAGATTCACGACCACGTCGTGCACTTCTACCATCTTCACGGGTTGGACTGGATTGATGTCACGAAGGCTCTCGAGGCAGATCCGAAGAAGACCGTTGAGTTCGCGCAGTCGATCGGCTCGACGTGGAAGGGCAATAACGAAGAAACCTTCGCCCGAGTCAAGGACACCGTGCAGGGCATTGTGGACTCCGGCCAGCTGTCCATCTTCACCGGCGGCTACTGGGGGCATGAGGACTACCGCTTGCCGCCCGAGGCCAACCTGATGGCAGTGTCGCACTACCTCGACGCCTTGGCTTTCCAGCGCTCTATCATCCGCATTAACACCGTATTTGGCGGTAAGAATCCCCACCCGAACTTCCTGGTCGGAGGTATGGCGTGCTCCATAGACCCGGAACGCTCGGAGACGGTCAACCAAGTCGGCATTGACCAGATCAAGTCCTGGATCGATGAGATCGTGGAGTTCGTCAATGACTGCTTCTACCCAGATGCAGTCGCCATTATGAGCGTTTACAAGGATTACTTCGACATCGGTCGCTCCTCCGACAGCTTCCTGGCGGTCGGCATGGCCGGTGCCACTTACTCCGGCGACCCGGCTAAGTCCCGTGTCCAGACCGTGCATCCAAACATCAAGCCCGGTGTCATTCTCGACGGTGATTACACCAAGCTCCACCCATTCCAGCCGGAGAAGATCGAGGAATTCATTAACTCCGCCTGGTACACGCAGGAAGCAGGCGACGATGTCGGCCTCAAGCCGTACGACGGTGAAACCACAGTGAACTACACCGGACCGAAACCGCCGTACGAGTGGCTGTCCGACAATGAAAAGTACACCTGGTCGAAAGCGCCGCGTTACGACGGGCGCGCTGTTCAAGTCGGCCCGGTTGCACGTGTGCTGTTGGCGTACCTGCAGAAGGAGTCGGAGACGGTGCGCCTGGTCGACGAGGTTATGGACAAGCTCGACCTACGCATTGAGCAGATGAACTCCACTGCGGGACGCACCTACGCTCGTGCCGTGGAATCTGTGACTACCGCCAATTACTTGGCAGATCACATTTTCCCAGAGTTCGTTGAGGCCTTGAAGAACGGCGATATTGATGTCTTCGACAACAGCCGTTGGGAGCCGTCCTCGTGGCCGGAAAAGTGCCAGGGCGTGGGCTTTCTCGAGGTCGCTCGTGGCATGCTCAGCCACTGGGTCAAAATCGAAAATGGCAAGGTGACCAACTACCAAGCCGTGGTTCCTACCACGTGGCTGGCCGGTGGCCGTGACCCCAAGGGGCAGCTTGGCCCGTACGAGCACGCGCTGGCTGGCGATGGCACGCATCCGCTGGTCGATCCTGAGCAGCCGCTTGAGCCACTTCGCACGATTCATTCCTTCGACCCATGTATGGCCTGCGCAGTCCATGTTTTGGATCCGTCTGGTCAGGAGATGTTTAAGGTGACGACGGCATGACCCCCTCAGTGAGTGAAAATCCGGAACTGCGACTAAAGGATTCCAAGGGCAACCCCCTGGTTATTGCGGTTATTGACGCACACACCAGCCACTGGTTGTCGCCATCTGAGGTCATTCAGGCCGCAGCAATTGTCCCGGACGAGTCCCGCGATCCTGTCGACCTTGCGCTGAAGGTCAGCTTGCGTCGTCGTCGTGACGATCTTTTCCACCTCGACGGCACGCCACTGATGAAATTGACCCCGGATTCGTACGATCCGGCAACACCGGATCGCCGTTACTCCATCGCTAAGGTGCACGGTCTCAATATCGCCGATCAAACGGTCGATGTGGCAATCATGCGTGGTGAACTGGACTCAGTCGTAGAGGCATCCACGATGTCCCGCGAGGAAGGTGTTCTACTTCGTCGTAACGCGAACATGCACCATGGCCGCGGTCATCGCAGCATGGGGGTCGCTCTCGCGCCCATTGACAAAGACGGAAATATCATCGGAGAGTTCATCTTCGAAGGATTCGTGGCAATGGGGCTGCGGAAACTCGACGAGGCCATTGCGGAGAACAAGAAGGGTTCCGGTTCGTGGGTCGAGGTTCACCTGTGGGGATGGGCGCTGCGCGTTCAACATTGGTTGAACCTGGTGCTGATGTTGGTGATGACCTTTACTGGCTGGTACATCATGCAGCCCTATTTGACCGAGCGCACCTATGACGGCACGGCCGCGGGTTTTGCGATGGGGTATGTGCGTTTCGCGCACTTCTTAGCCGGAT
>NZ_KV836272.1:852217-861139 GCF_001838295.1 Corynebacterium sp. HMSC074C04 | reverse complement strand
GATTGCGGTGGGATTGTGGCGTGCCATTCTGTTGTTTGTTACCCACGACCGACAAACACGATGGCGTGCGCTATGGCCGATTTATAACAAGCAGGATGTTAAAGACCTCTGGCACACGATGCAGTACTACCTCTTCCTGCGCAAGGAAGGGCCGTTCTACTTCGCGCACAATCCGCTGCAGCAGCTGGCATACACCGGTATTTACGCGATGTGTTTCATCCAGATGCTCACAGGTTTGTCGCTATATGCGATGATGGATCAGTCCAACTGGTTCTTCCAGCTGTTGGCTATGCCCACGCACTGGATTGGCATCGGTTACTTCCGCCTGATTCACACAATCATCATGTACCTGATTTGGCTCTTCGCCATCATTCACGTCTACCTGGTCATCCGCTCCGATGCGGTGCACAACCACGGTGGTCTGTCCTCGATGATTGGTGGCTCTGTCTGGCTACCGCGCGGCACGCAACCGGTTGACTCTCCACGCATTGGATAGGAGATCATTGGGTAACGATAAGACGTCTGACGCAGCCACCGGCGCCGATACTGGAACCCCGTTGGTGACGGTTCTTGGCATCGGCAACCCCGTCATGGGCGACGACGGCATTGGTCTCGAACTGCTGAGGCGCCTCGCCCCGGAACTGGAATCTGCAGGCATGAGGCAGACAACTCAGGCCGGAGATTCTGCGCATTTGGTCTGGTCGCCCTCTAATCTCGATGATCCTGCGAACATCGCCGGGCGGGGGGACGAATGGACGGGTGCGGTTGCCTACATCGATGGCGGCACCTGCGGTATGGAGTTGCTGCCCATCGTGCAGGAGGCCAAGAACTTATTGTTGCTCGATGCTCTCGCTGGTCCGGGGGATCCCGGTACCGTCGTTAAGCTCGTCGGTGACCAGATTCCTCGACTATTGGCGGCAAAGCTGTCCGCGCACCAGGTCGGCTTGTTGGATTTGCTCACCGCGGCGCGCCTGTTGGGGCAGGAGCCTGCGCGCGTCGGTGTGGTGGGAGTGGTCTACGAGTCGGCTGACATGGTGGTGGGGCTCAGTGACACGGCACTTGTCGGCATTGAGGAAGCGACTGAGGTTGCGCGCGAGCTCATCGACAGCTGGCTTGCCGACGAGCACGACAGCGGCGTCTAACTCTCGCCCTCAGCGTTGACCTCAATACTGGAGATTTCAAACTCGCGACCGTGCCGTAGATCCGCAGTTGGAGTGCCGCAGACGGGGCAGGTTAGAGCATAGAATTCATCGATTTCATGCTCGGCCTCGCAGGTGGGACAGTAGACCGTCGACACAATGAGCTCGGCGTCTAACTCGGCGCCCTCACACTGCGTCGCGGCACTGGCCACGGGCCACGCGGCGATGAGGGAATCGTAGACGACTCCGGAGCGGTCGCCCACACGCATTGACACCTTTGTCACGGTGCGTCCCGGGCAGACCTCGGCAATCTTTTCCACCACGCTGGTCAACAATCCAAGCTCATGCACAGATACCATTATGGCGAAGCACTCAGCGCAAAGGAGGCGCAGGCGGACCATGTCATCCAAATCCGTTCCGGTTACCCAGCACATCCAGCTCGATGAGCTTGTTGACCCATTCGAGGCACGACTGGATGTCTATCGCGATGACAACGGCGCCATCACACAGGTGGCCTTCGACCTTTCAGGGCTACCGCGTATCGACGGGATGCTCGTGGGCAAGCAGGCGCTGGCTGTACCAGATATCACCAAGAGGCTGTGTGGCCTGTGCCCGGTTGTGCATCATCTTGCAGGCGTGCGGGCGGTAGAGGACCTATACGGGATCTCCGACATTCCTCGAACCGCACAGTTGATTCGAGAGCTGCTGGCGGCCGGGTCGACCTTGGATAATCTATCGACCAAATTTGTGGCCGTCGACCGCGAGGGGGCGCGGGCAATGAAGCGTGCCGGAAAAGCTCTGATGCGTGCAGCGGGGGCACCGTCGCACTTCCCGGATGTCGCCGTCCCCGGCGGTGTGCGCGCAACAGTGGATAAGACGCTGGTTTCTGAGGCAGAAACTGCTCTGGAGGTACTGGCTGAGACGGCGGTAATCAAGGAAGTGGAGCTTCTTCCCACTCCCGATGCTCCTGATGCTTGGACAGATACTTTTGACGGCCTCGATGTGGCAGTTGTCGATGCCGACGGTGAGCTTGCGCCGCTGGGAAATTACCTGGCAGTCGCGCGGCATGACACCGATACCGCGGCGGAGATTTTCCCGGCTGCTGATTGGCCCACACGTGTTCGTGAATCCCGTCCGGGCGATGCCGCTCCCAGACCGGTGTTTGATGCCTCGAAGCAGCTGGGCAAACATGGCTGTGAAGGTCATCGGGCCGATTTCTACCGGGTGGGGCCGGTCTCCAGGCAGGTTGTCGTCGATAAGCGTGGGGTGAGCCCACGCGACGCCCAACGCCAGCTCCTCGCCGACACCGCGGCTTGGGCGAGGCGGGTGCTTGCCGACGGGGAACTACTCGGCGAGCATGTGTGCGATCCGAATGCCGCGACAGCGATTGAGAACGCTGACTTTGAAGGGCATCGCAGTGGTGTCGGGATGATTGACGGTCCGCGTGGGCTGTTAGTACATCGCTATACGGCAGGGGCTGACGGCATCATCACGGATTGTCAGATTATGACGCCAACTGCGCAGAATGAACCCTGGCTGACGCGTATGCTCACCGAGCAGATGTGCGGTGGCGGGGAGACTGCGGGGGTCGAGAAGTCCATCTGGGCCGCTGATCCGTGCTTACCGTGTAGCTCGGCACCTGCGGGAGTGATGACATTCAAGATGCAGGAACATGCCGGTGCACCTGCGGACAATATGACAACGGATAGCCGTAGTTCGGCGGATGCCCCGACCGTAGTGGAGAGGACGAAGTAACACGATGTGTCTTGGAATTCCTGCCAAGGTTTTGGCAATCGCCGATGGTCCACTGCCGATGGCGATGGTGGATATGGCGGGGCAGAAGCGGCAATGCTCGGCAATGTACGTGCCTGAGCTGGTGGTAGGTGATTGGGTGTTCGTCCAGAACGGGTTCATCATGAACGTGCTGGACGAACAGGAGGCCAAGGACTCCTTAGCCGCAATTGAGGAATATAACCTCATCGAACATGTCGCTGAGGTCTCCCCGAAGAGACGGACCTAGTTCACGCAGGTCACGCCAGCGGCGTCGATAGCGGGGCGATCTTCCTGCGGAATTTCGCCGCCCTCTTGGCCGATGATGTCGCCATTGGAACCATCTTCGACGTCAGGTGCGGGTTCGGCACTCTCGCCCGAATCAGTGTCCATTCCCTCTGATGTCAATCCTGGGCCGTCGTAGTCACCGGCAATCGTCACTGAGATGTGGTGCGGATCGAGGTATGGATCGTGGACAATCGGTACGCCACCGAGTGCTTCAGAAATGGCCTGAGCTGCCGGATCCTCTGGGTCAGCCGCATTGATCTGGCTGGAGGCAACGCCGGCGAACTCAGCGTTGCCGACCTCTCCCTGGGTGTAGCCCTTTTCCGTTAAGAAACCTGAGACGCCGCTGGCCAAACCTTCAATGCCTGTGGCGTTGTAAACGCTGACTGTAGTTTCAGCCGCGTTGGGGTCAGCCTTCTTATCGTCTTCTTCCTTCGTCGGAGCTTCTTCTTCCTTGGTGCCCAGCAGGGTCTCGAAGTACTGGTGGACTTGGCCCTTATCGATTGTGACCACCGACTCGCCATAGTCGCCGACACCGTCAATCGAGGTCACCGGGATCGTTTCAAACTTCACGTTGCCACCACTGAGGCCCTGCATCTGGGTAGCAAATCCGGTGACATCCCAGTTGTCGTCGAGCACCACCGAGCGCTGGACAGCGTTGCCCAGTTCAGACAGCTTCGCGGGATTGGACAGTGTGCCAGCGCCGAGCAGCTTATTGGTGAACGAGGCCATGAAGACCTGCTGGCGAGTAATTCGGTCGAGGTCACCGCGGGGCAGACCGTGGCGCTGGCGGACGAATGACAGCGCGTCGGCACCCATCAACGTCTGTGAGCCCGCCGGGAAGTCCGCACCAGAGAACTCGTCGTAAACAGCCTCATTCAGACATACATCGACACCACCGATGGCATCGGTGAGCAGGACAAAGCCGAGCAGGCCAACTTCTGCGTAGTGGTCAACGGTGATACCGCTGAGGTCGCTAATGGTTTCAATCAGAGCTCTACGTCCGGCCTCAGTCGAGCGACGCTCAATCTCATCCGGCGAAGCCCCGCTTCCTGCGAGTTCCTCTTCCACCATCTGCTTTGTATTGCCGTAGACACCATTAATCTTTGTGTTGCCTAGGCGATTGGTGTGGACATAGGTATCGCGCGGAATGGAAATCGCCGTCGCGGAAGAGCCATCGGCAGGAACACGAATCACAATAATCGTGTCTGTATTCGTGGCTTCTTCGTCGCCGGCACGCAGAAGCTCAATTTCTTCCGGAGTCAGCGGGTTGCCCTGGGCATCGGTGCGGGAGTCTGAGCCGACGAGCAGAATATCGGTTGCACCGTCCTTCTCACTGCCCAGGCCGAAGTCGCCACCCGAACCCAAGTTGTCGGTGGTCCTACCGAGTGTCCACCAGCCAACTGCGGAAATAACCAGGATAATGGCCGAGAGCAGTACAAGCGCATTGCGCAGCATCGGCGGCCAAGCTTGGGCGGTACTCTCTGCAGAGGACGGTGGCGCTTGAATATCGCGTGCGTGACGCGCGCGTGGCGTGTGGCTGCTCAAACCGGGGCTCCTCTTAAACCGTTTTCGAAAATATAATTTGTGCTGCATGTCTGCGTGGGCATTCCACACATCGTGGAGGGCAGTAAGCAGCTGCGGAAACTACATAAACCTTAGCCGTCCAACCGTGTGCGGTTGCACCTCAACACAGTGTCAATCCGTATCCGGTTACACCTCAACACAGTGTCAATCGTATCTACGATAGTGATAAAGAAGAATATGTCTGAAATATCAGTCTCGCATTTCGCCACTCATGGACCAACCCACAGCAACTCGCGGCGTCCCATTATTGTCATAACTGGTGCGGCTGGACAGCTGGGTACTGCGCTTCAGCGTGATTCTTTCGCCGCCGATGTTGAGGTGCGCCCTCTCACTCGGGCACAGTTGGATATCACTGATTCGGATGCTGTGGAGACATCGCCTCTGCTTGACGACGTCGACATCATCATTAACGCGGCAGCGGCGACCGATGTCGATGGTGCAGAATCCGATCCCGGTTCGGCACATCTAATCAATGCACTCGGACCGAAGTACTTGGCGGCTCGGGCGAAAAAGGAAGACGCGTATCTCATTCATATCTCCACCGACTATGTCTTCGGTGATGTAGCAATCGATGAGATGACGGGGCAGCGCCGAGCGCTGCGAGTTGATGATTTCACCGCGCCTCAGACTATGTACGGACGTACCAAGTTAGTGGGGGAGAACAATGTGCGTGATTCGGGCGCGCGTTCCGCTATTTTGCGTACGGCGTGGGTCTGGTCGGGGCCCACACAGCCAGAGGCCAAGGACTTCGTCTCCACGATGATGCGTCTGGCGGAGACGGCGACTGATGACAAGGGCAATCCGGCAATTATTAAGGTCGTTGACGATCAGCACGGCAACCCCACCTTTGTTGGTGACCTCGCCGGAGCTATCTGGGAGTTGTCCGATCGCGTGTTGTCCAAACCGAGCAGCGCACCGACCGGCACCTTCCATGTCACGGGCAGCGGTGAGTCAACATGGTTCGAGGTGGCTCGCGAAGTGTTTCGGCTCACCGGTCACGATCCACAGCGTGTGGTGGCGTGTACCAGCAGTGAGTTCCCTCGTCCGGCCCTGCGTCCGGCCTGGTCCGTGTTGGATGGTTCCGCATGGAGTGAGGTAGGTCTACATTCGCTTCCGGAGTGGCAGGACACTTTGCGTGCAGTCCTGACCTAGGGTCTAGGTTTGTGAATGCAACCTCGAATTCCCCGCAATCCTCACAGCTTCCGCTCGGTGTGGTCACCGTGACCTTTTCGCCCGGTGAGCACCTGAGCAAGCTGGTGGATTCGCTGGGCCCCGCCGCCAGTGCCTCCACGCGTCTGATCATGGCCGACAACGGCTCGACGGATGGTTCCGTGGAGAAGGAAGAAGCTCGGGCCAAGGAGACCGGAGCGGATGTTCAGCTTCTGCGCACCGGCGGCAACATTGGCTATGGCGCGGCCGCCAACCGTGGCATTGCGGAGCTGGGACGGGCTCGCCGTGCCGGTGAGATTAATCCTGATTACGTCATGCTGGTCAACCCTGACGTGGTGTTTGCCCCTGGCGCAATCGATGTTCTGTTGGAATGCGCGCAGCGCAATCCCAAAGCCGGAGCGATTGGTCCGCTGATTCGCGAGGCGGATGGCAGCGTGTACCCGTCGGCACGCGCGGTTCCTGAGCTTGTCAGTGGTATCGGACACGCGCTGCTCGCCGATATCTGGCCTACTAACCCTTTCTCACGGCGCTACCGGGATGACGCGGATATGGATCGCGAGCGACCGGCCGGCTGGTTGTCGGGCGCATGCCTGCTGCTGCGATGGGATGCGTTCGACCAGATTGATGGCTTTGATAACCGCTACTTCATGTACATGGAGGACGTGGATTTGGGCGACCGACTGGGCAAGGCTGGTTGGAGGAATATTTTCTGTCCTCGTGCAGAGATTCGTCACGCGCAGGGGCATTCTGCCAGTAAGCACCCAGAAATTACCGTAAAGGCCCATCACGAGTCGGCCTACCGCTTTATGTCAGATCGCCTGCCGGGGCCGGCGTTGGCACCTGTGCGACTGGCATTGCGTTTGGGGCTGTTCCTGCGTGGCAAAGTCATAATCGCGGTCAAAAAGCGTAGGAATTAATTGACTGTTGGAATGATCCATCGAAGAAAGTTACCGATTTCATGACTACCGAAGTTCGTCCGAGTGCTGGGCATGGCTCCGCTTTCCAGCCGGGAGCGGATGCTGCACAGCAGGCGGGAGCCACGTTGGCTGAACAGACTGACGCTGTCATTCTGGTCGGCGGGCAAGGTACGCGTTTGCGTCCCCTTACTGTGAATACGCCGAAGCCGATGCTGCCCACGGCAGGACATCCATTCCTGGAGCATCTGCTTGGCCGCATTCGTGCAGCAGGTATGAAGCACGTGATATTGGGCACCTCCTACCGTGCTGAAGTATTTGAAGAACACTTCGGCGACGGTTCGGATTTGGGTCTCGAAATTGAATATGTCTTTGAGGCTGAGCCGCTGGGGACCGGTGGCGGTATCCGAAACGTCCTCGACAAGCTGCGCTATGACACCGCGATGATTTTCAACGGCGATGTCCTCGGCGGCACCGACTTGCGCGCGGTGTTGGGTACTCACGCGGAGAAGGACGCGGACGTCACGATGCACCTCGTACGTGTGCCGGATCCACGCGCGTTCGGCTGTGTTCCGACCGATGAGGATGGGCGCGTCCTGGAGTTTCTGGAGAAGACCCAGGATCCGCCAACCGATCAGATTAATGCCGGTATCTACGTGTTCCGCCGCGAGATTATCGAATCGATTCCGGCTGGTCGTCCTATTAGCGTTGAGCGTGAAATCTTCCCAGCGCTGCTCGACCGCGGTATGAACGTCTACGGTCACGTTGATTACGCCTACTGGCGTGACATGGGGACTCCGGGTGACTTCGTCCGCGGCTCCTCCGATTTGGTCCGCGGTATCGCGCCGTCACCACTTCTAGAGGGTAAGCACGGCGAAGCGCTTGTCGACGAATCTGCGTCGGTCGGTGGCGGCGCTCTTCTCTACGGTGGCTCTGTCGTCGGCCGTGGGGCGGAGATTGGTGCGGGAGCTCGGATTGATCAATCGGTGATCTTCGACGGCGCACGCATCGGTGCCGGTGCTGTGATTGAGCGCTCTGTGATTGCCGATGGCGCCGATATTGGCCCGCGGACGGTCATCAGTGATGCCATTATCGGCGAGGGTGCCGTCGTTGGTGCGCGCTGTGAATTGATCAACGGTATCCGTGTGTGGCCGGGCGTCCGGATCCCCGATCACGGAGTACGTTTTTCGACGGATGTCTAGTCTGCAGCCTTCGGCGTGTCAGACTTTTGTCGGCAATATCTGATTAGAATTGCCGAAGTATCGCCAAAGTTGCTGGTGAGAGGCATGTGGTGAATGTGGTTGAGTTCAGGTGGCAGGTTTAGGGTTCAGGCACCATCCTTCAACCTGAACTTAATCCCCAACGCGGGGGGAGGGGCTTCAGGGGCAATGAAAAGTATTGGGGCAAATTCTCTATTCGGCTTGACCGATGGTGGGTTACACGTGTGTAATCACAAATGTGTGTTTCGCACACTAAGCCCAATTTAAAGACCCGCAGCAACAACCATCAGGAGGCCCTCGGCATGGAAAAGTCCAGCATGTTTGATGGCGGCTCTGCTGTGGATAGTGAGACGAATGCGGGTGACATCGCTGTGAACGATAGCTCCTCTGAAAACCAGCCTCGGCCGTTGACAGAGTGGGCAGATGACCTTTCGGGGTTGTTTGAAGCCGTCGATCAGGACTGGCAGGAGCAGGCTCTGTGTGCCCAGACTGATCCAGAAGCTTTCTTCCCTGAGAAGGGTGGATCCACTCGCGAAGCAAAGCGTATTTGTCGTGCTTGTGGTGTGCGAGATGAATGCCTGGAGTTTGCTCTCGAGCATGATGAGCGCTTCGGTATTTGGGGTGGCCTCTCTGAGCGTGAGCGCCGCCGTTTGAAGCGGCAGATTGGCTAGGAAGGCTGGGGTCGGTTTTGATCCTTCTCTCGACCTCGCAGTTTCCCCTTGGGTAATACCCTGGGGGATTTTTCGTTGAACGGTTTTTCTGCTCTCTAGGGAGCTCCTTAGAAGAGAGCTTTCTACAGGAAGTTTTCGTCGAAACTAGGGTCCACCTCAACCGGAT
>NZ_KV836272.1:787817-852117 GCF_001838295.1 Corynebacterium sp. HMSC074C04 | reverse complement strand
CCAGGCGGGTCAGTACATATTGCAGCATCCGGTCCAGTTCCACTCGGCCCGACACACGGCGCTCAATGGGGCGGCGGAACACTACTACGCAGGGGCGGGTGGGGTTGCCTATGCGGTCAATGCCAGCAGGGATAAGCCGTCCCAGTGGGACAGGTCCGTCAGCGACAACCTCTTCCGGGAAGTACATGTCCGGGCGCAACTGCATGCGAGGAATCGTATCGATGGCGATGTCCAGATGCGACAGTTGTCGGGACCAGCGCTGATCCAATGGGGCATAGGCGTCAATAACCGCCTGGTCAAAAGCTTCTGAACGGCTCTTCCAACGAGGTACTTCCGGCGGCAGCAGAGGTCCCCGAGGTCCGCGACCGCGTCGCAGTGAGCGTCGCAACGAGCGCGGAGTATAAGCCGATGAATTCATATTTGTTGAGCATAATCGGTCGGCCTGTCAACGTGGGTGAGGTCAACTTTCGGCCATGTCGCGGGTTTGCTGGGTAAGGCTGGGGTGCTCCGGGGGAGCGTCGGAAAGCGAAAACGCCCGGAGTGGGAGAAAAACTATCGAAACTTAAAGTTAGGGTCTAGACTTTGATGCCGTGAGTGTTTTTAGACGTTGTTGCCGGCCCGGCTGTGGCAAACCTGCCGTAGCTACGTTGACGTATGCCTACGCGGAGTCGACGGCTGTGGTGGGTCCGCTCGCCGCCGCGTCCGAACCGCATAGCTGGGATCTCTGTGAGAAGCACGCGCGTTCCATCACCGCACCGCTGGGTTGGGAGCTCGTGCGTTACGACGTGCCGACGCCCGCCCAGGACGATGATGATTTGACCGCATTGGCGGAAGCCGTCCGTGAAGCTGGCCGCAACGCGACTGGCCTGGTGTTGCGGGATGAGGTCGACAACCGTCCGCAGACCTACAAGATTGATTCCAGCCGTCACCCGTCGACGCGGAAATCCGCGCGCGGTCACCTGCATGTAGTTCGCGATCCGGAGGATTCGGACGACTAACGGGGCGGGCGCCGTGCCCCAGCTCATGCCATCTTGCCGCGGCATTTCTTTGTGAGAGCCTCTCTGTGGCTAGTATCATTTTTCACAACACTGATACTTACCCAGAGAGGTTTTTCGTGGGCACTTACAATCGTTCCGATTTGGATGCCGTCATCAAGGCCTATGACGTGCGCGGTGTTGTCGGTGAGGGCATCGACGCGGACCTTGTCGGAGCCATCGGCGCCGCCTTTGGGCACATCATGCGTTCAGAGGGCGCAACGCGTGCCGTAGTTGGCCACGATATGCGTGAGTCCTCGCCGGAGTTGGCGGCTAGTTTCGCCGATGGCGCGGCAGCGCAGGGGCTCAATGTCACCCTGCTCGGCCTGACCTCTACGGACGAGCTGTATTTCGCCTCCGGAGTAAGGGAATGCCCGGGCGCGATGTTCACTGCCAGCCACAACCCAGCTGAATACAACGGCATCAAGATGTGCCGTTCGCTGGCCCGCCCAATCGGGAAGGAGACCGGGCTTGCTCAGATTAAGGATCTGCTTGTCGGCGGAATCCCGGAGTACACCGGCACTCCGGGCGAAATTGATCGTGAGGATGTTCTGCAGGATTACGCGGCGTTCCTCCATGGGCTGGTCGACATCCGCTCCGGCCGTCGCCTGAAGGTTGCAGTCGATGCCGGTAACGGTATGGGGGGACTGACAGTTCCGGCAGTGCTCGGAGAAGACATGGATGTTGCTGACCTCTACTTTGAGCTCGACGGCAACTTCCCGAATCACGAGGCCAATCCATTGGAGCCCGCCAACCTCGTTGACCTACAGAAGTTTACGGTGGAGCAGGGCGCAGACATCGGTATTGCCTTCGATGGCGACGCTGACCGCTGCTTCGTCGTCGACGAGAAGGGCAACCCGGTCAGCCCATCGGCCATCTGTGCGTTGGTGGCCACCCGCTACCTGGAGCAGAACCCGGGTGCGGCTATCATCCATAACCTGATCACCTCGCACGTCGTGCCGGAGATGATTGTGGAAAACGGCGGAACTCCGGTTCGTACCCGTGTTGGGCACTCCTTTATTAAGGCGCAAATGGCCGAGCACAGTGCTGTTTTTGGTGGCGAGCATTCAGCGCACTACTACTTCAAGGAATTCTTCAACGCAGACTCCGGCATGCTGGCTGCCATGCATGTCCTGGCCGCACTGGCCGAGCAGAACAAGCCGCTGAGTGAATTCATGGCCGAGTACAATCGCTACGAGGCCTCCGGTGAGATTAATTCCCGCCTGGGCAGCGCCGAGGAGCAGCAGGCCAAGCAGAAGGAAATCGAGGCCGCGTTTGCCGATCGCACGGAGTCCTCGGACTGGATGGATGGCCTGACCATTGAGCTGGCAGACTCCAAGGCGTGGTTCAACGTCCGGGCCTCCAATACGGAGCCGCTGCTGCGTCTGAACGTCGAGGCTCCGACGCGTGCTGAGGTCGACGCTCTTGTCGACGAAGTTCTTGGCATCATCCGCGGTTAATCAACCCCACGCGCCCGTTTTCAGGCATGCTTGGGAGTATGACCTCGTCATTCGACTCCTCCCATAACCCGCGCCAAGAGGCCCTGTTCTACCGTATGGCCACTGCCGGTGCAGGTCTCAGAGCTGCTGCTTCCGCGACTCGCGGGGGTGCGTTTGCTCAACTTCCACTGCCGCGCAGTGCGGTCATCCTCGTGGGAAATCGTCGGGCGCAGCTCGCTGTCGAATCCGTGCGCGCGCTTGCCGACGACATCCGCTGCCCGGTGGTAATTGCGCATCAGTTGCCCAGTTATGTCGGTGCCCTCGACTTGGTCATCGTCTGTGACGACAACCCCGGCAGCCCACTGGGGGCAGCTCTGGCTGAAGCTGATAGGCGAGGTGCTGCCACGGTCGTGGTGGATCCCGGTGAAGGGCCACTGCGTGCCGCCGGTAGCCCCGATACGGTTGTGGTTCCGCGCCCGGCGATGGCGGAGTCCGCGTCCTTTACCGCCTATGTCGGTGCCATCGCCAGCGCGCTCACCGAATGTGGTGCCACCACCCTGGCTCCGGCCGGGGTCGTGGAGGAAGTCGCTGATGCGGTGGACGCCGATATTGCCGCCTGTGCTCCGCAGCGAGATGAAACAGTTAATCCCGCGCGGCAGGTAGCGCAGTGGGTGGCAGGCCGCAGAATGCTTGCAGTGTCGACGACCTCGGCGCTGGCACCGGTAGCGGAACTGGCATCGTTACAGATGCTTGAGGCAGGCGTGGTCTCGGCAGCGTCGTCGATAAGCGAATTGTCTCTTAGTGTGGGCGCGTTGCTCGCTGCAGAACCCCAGGAAAGCCGTGATATTTTCTATGACCCGTTCATTGATGGTGGGGATGAAGGGGCGACAGTGCTACCGTTGGGGGCGATTGTTTTAGCTGCGCCGAACAATGTGGGCCACTACCGGGACCACTACGGCGAGGTTGGATGGGCTCGTGTGGAGTGCCCTGCGCTCGATGCGGAGACTCATCATCCATTGGTTGAAGTATGTGTTGCTGCAGCCAGAGTTGGTGCGATTGCGGCGTTTTCTGCGTAATCGCCGGGTGTCACCGAAGGCTTTTGGGACTTCGGTGAGATTGGCGTGCTTGCGCCAGAAATGACTATTAGAGGAGTGATACGGGCATGGAGCTGTTGGACCCCGTGCTGCAGTCGTACCCCTGGGGGTCTCGTACACATTTGGCGAGAATCACCGGTGCGGACGCTCCCACATCGAAGCCCTGGGCGGAACTGTGGTTTGGTGCGCATGCACTGGCATCGGCCACGGTGGCCGGCACGCCGCTGGATGAGCTCATTGCGCAGGATCCGGCAGCTGCGCTCGGATATGCAATTGACACCGACAACGGCAGGCTGCCGTTCCTGTTGAAGCTGCTCGCAGCCGATGAGCCGCTATCGCTGCAGGCACACCCCACCTTGGCAGAAGCTCAGGAGGGATTTGCACGCGAAAATGCGGAGGGCATTCCGGCCACTGCACATTTCCGCAATTACCGGGACAACAACCACAAGCCAGAACTTATTGTCGCCCTGACTACCTTCGACGCGTTGGCCGGATTCCGCCCGGTGGAGCGCACGAAGGAGTTGCTCGCGACGCTGGCGGTACCGGAGCTCGACCACTACATGGGACTGCTCGATGCCGCCGATGACGAGAGTGCTCTGCGGGCATTGTTTACAACGTGGTTGACGTTGCCCCAGGATGTCCTCGATGAGCTGGTCGAGGCCGTGGCTGCCAAGTGCGCGGATTACAGTGGCGATGACGAGGAGTTCTCGCGAGTGGCCGAGACCACTTGCGAACTGGCTCGAAAGTATCCGGGGGACCCGGGAGTCCTGGGGTCGATGCTGCTTAATCGCCTTCGCTTACAGCCGGGCGAAGCCATCTACCTTGGTGCGGGACAGCTGCATGCTTACCTCAATGGCATGGGCGTGGAAATCATGGCCAACTCCGACAACGTGCTGCGCGGAGGGCTGACCTCTAAGCACGTCGATGTCGTGGAGCTACTGCGCGTGCTCTCTTTCCGACCGCTGCCAGATCCGGTGCTGCAGTCGTGGCTGACCGATGACGGCTGGAATGACTATGACGCGCCGGTGCGCGAGTTCCGCCTTCGTTCGCGGGACCTGGAGCCGGGCGAACATGTTCTGCTCGACGAAGAATCCGCCACGGTTGTGTTGTCTACAGCGGGCACGGTGGCGTTGCGTCACGACGACTCCGTGGTTGAGGTTCCCAGCGGCCATGCGGCCTGGGTTCCGGCTGTCGACGCAGTTGATATTGAGCTGACTGCGCGCCAAGACGGGGCAACCGTCTTTGTCGCGACCGTCCCGCGGGTGGGTTAGTCCTCGTCGTTATCGAAGAAATTTCCCAGGAATCCGGAGTCCTTCGGCTTTTCCGGGATTGGGGAAATCTTGCTATTGCTAGCCCCATTGCCGCCAGTGGTGTCCTTCTCCGTCGAAGGGGTCTGGTCCTTCGAAGAGGTCTGGCTCTTCGGAGGTGTCGGTTCCTTCGAAGGAGTTTTCTGAGGAGTCTCGGACGGAGTTGTAGTTTGCGTACCCGACTGGGACTGCGCCTGCGATGAAGGCGGCTTCGGCTCAGCTGCTGCACCACCGTCGCCTTCCGGAAGACTGTCGTTCGGCTTTTCCGAGTTATCTTCCGGTAGCAGTGGCACCGGCTTGCTGGGCGTCGGCGAAGATATGTCGTCAGAGGTGGGCTCTGTGGTCTCTGTGGTCGTCGGAGGTGTCGATGTCGTCGACGTCGGAGTTGTCGCACTTGAGCTTGTGGAAGTCGGGGGGATGTAGGCCTGCGGTGGCAGGTACGGATCCTCAACGATTTCGGTGCTCGATGACGTGGTCGGACGAGGTACTAGGCTGCCGTTCGTCTCAGTCAGCGAGGAATCTGAATTCGGTTCAGTGGTCTGCTGCAGCTCGGCATCACTAGGAACTGGAGGCAGTGGAGCAGAGGTCTCCATTTTCGACTGAGAGCCGGCGTTTTCCGGATTCGCCCCCTTGGCGGCACTGCTATCGGAGCAGCCTACGAGCGAAGCGCTCAGGGGAAGGGCTGCGAGCAGAAGAGCTCCAAAAGCCTTCTTCACCATGGTAGGTACTCCTTTCGTGTCATGCGTGAGGTCGCCCTGTAACGAAAAAGATAACAGTTGCATTACGAGGTCTGGGAACTAACTTAACATGCCCGTTATCTTCTCTCTAGGGTGAAAATTGTGTTGAAGGGATTAAATATGTCTCTCGAACTGTAAAAGTGACGAAAAGTCGGGTAGAACTTCGGTAAGGCCACATGCGGTTTTCCGGCTAGCGGTACGTGCAGGCGACAGCTTTTAGGTCGGCGGCCAGATTACCGTGGGCTCGTCGAAAAGCGCTCTTTGGAAAGCGCTCGTCGATAGACGAAAACTGGCTATTGGTTCGAAGCGCGAAAGGAGCGTGGCCACCTATCATGTCCATCTGGGATACTGAGATTTTTGGTAGCGATTCGGTCATTGAACTCTTCGATGAGGTTCAGGATCTCGACTCACAGGATCGTGTTGGTGCATTGATTGATGCTGGCCGCATTGGGGTGGATTCCGAAAATAGCGATGAGAAAGCATGCGCACTCGCGGCGGCTGTGATCATTGCAATTTGGAATGGTGCGCCATTTAGCGGCGGTGACATTGTGGAGGACTACAGCTTCATCCGGGAGGGAATCTCCGAGGCGCACGGCAGCGAGGAAGATGCGTTGGCTATCGCATCCGAGGTGTTCGATAGTCTTCTGGGGGAACTCAGTGAGTCTGACCAGGCGGCGCTGGAAAACTGCGTCGAAGCGGTAGAGTAACTCTCGCGTCCCCAGTAGTAATTCTTTAAGAAGAATCTCACGTCAAAGAATCTAGAGAAAGCGTTACATGTCCTCGAAGAACATTGATTTCAAGGTTGCAGACCTCTCCCTGGCTGAGGCCGGTCGTCACCAGATTCGTCTGGCTGAGCACGAGATGCCAGGTCTAATGGCGCTGCGCGAAGAGTACGCGGAGCAGCAGCCACTGGCCGGTGCCCGTATTTCCGGCTCCATTCACATGACGGTTCAAACCGCAGTGCTCATCGAGACGTTGACGGCGCTGGGCGCACAGGTCCGCTGGGCCTCGTGCAACATCTTCTCCACCCAGGATGAGGCCGCTGCGGCAGTCGTCGTTGGGCGAAACGGCACTCCGGAGGACCCGCAGGGTGTTCCGGTTTTCGCTTGGAAGGGCGAGACACTGGAAGAGTACTGGTGGTGCCTCGACCGCATCTTCGACTGGGGCGATGAAGATGCCAACATGATTCTGGACGACGGCGGCGACGCTACCATGGCTGTCATTAAGGGCATGGAATTCGAGGATGCTGGCCTGGTGCCGCCTGCAGAAGAGTCGGATTCGGATGAGTTTATTGCCTTCAAGGACATGCTTCGCGCCAGCCTGGAGAAGGATGCCGGCCGTTGGCACCGAATTGCAGAGTCGGTGAAGGGTGTCACAGAGGAGACCACCACTGGTGTCCACCGCCTCTACCCCTTCGCAGAGCAGGGAGTGCTGCCATTCCCGGCCATGAACGTCAACGATGCGGTCACCAAGTCCAAGTTCGATAACAAGTACGGCACCCGTCACAGCCTTCTGGACGGCATCAACCGCGGTACCGACATGCTGGTTGGGGGCAAGAACGTACTGGTCTGTGGCTACGGTGACGTGGGTAAGGGGTGCGCAGAGGCACTGGTTGGCCAGGGCGCTCGCGTTCAGGTCACCGAGGCCGACCCGATTAACGCATTGCAGGCATTGATGGACGGTTTCGACGTTGTCGCTACTGAGAGCGTCATCGCAGATGTCGACATTGTCATCACCGCCACAGGCAACAAGGACGTCATTACTTTCGAGCACATGCAGCAGATGAAGAACCACGCGCTGCTGGGCAACATCGGGCACTTCGACAACGAGATTGACATGCACAGCCTGCACCATCGCGATGATGTCCGTCGTGTGGAGATCAAGCCGCAGGTCACCGAGTACATCTTCCCGCATGCTGACGGCGAAGAGCGCTCTCTGATCGTGCTTTCCGAGGGGCGTTTGCTCAACCTGGGCAATGCCACCGGACACCCGTCCTTCGTAATGTCGACCTCCTTCGCCGACCAGACAATCGCTCAGATTGAGCTCTACTGCAACGGCGAAAAGTACGACAACTCTGTCCACCGTCTTCCGAAGATTCTGGATGAGAAGGTCGCTCGCATTCACGTCGAGGCACTTGGCGGCGAGCTCACCCGGCTGTCCAAGGAACAGGCCGAATACATCGGCGTTGATGTCGAGGGTCCGTATAAGCCAGAGCACTACCGCTACTAGTTCTAGCCAAGGCTTGGTCGTAGCCATGTGTGCGAGGAGAAAAATTTGATTATCGCAGTCGAAGGAATCGACGGTGCTGGCAAGAACACGCTTGTCACAGCTGTTACCAATCAACTCCGAAGTCAAGGGCACTCCGTTTCATCGATGACCTTTCCGGCGTACCGGCAGACGATCTTCGCTGATTTCGCCGATCAAGCTTTGCACGGTCAGCTCGGCGACACTGCGGACTCCGCTTGGGCAATGGCACTCCTGTTCGCTCTGGACCGCAAAGAACGTCGTGAAGCGATTGTTGATGCAGCGCGCGAAAACGATGTTCTGATCATCGACCGCTACGTCGCGTCCAACGCGGCCTACTCCCTGGCTCGCACGCAGGATCCGGCGATCGTCGAGTGGATTGAGAAGACCGAATTCGGAGATTTCCAGCTTCCGCTTCCCGACGTTCAGGTCTGTCTGGCCACGTCGGTGGGAGTGGCAGCCGACCGCGCACGCAATCGGGAAGCCTCTGATGCGCAGCGAACTAGGGATACCTACGAAAAGGACTCGGGTTTGCAGGAGCGCACGCTGGCGGCGTACCAGAAGTTCGCGGGGGGCTCGTGGCAGTCACCATGGTTGATGCTTACGGGGGATGATGGGGCGGACCGTCTTGTGGAATGGATCAGTGCACGCCTGCGCTAGCCACCTCAACTGGAAACTACAGAACTAGATAGCTTTACGTTTAGAATATGACGCATGAGCTCAAAAATCCTGGTTGTTGATGATGATCCGGCCATCGCCGAAATGCTCACGATGGTGATGGAGCGCGAGGGCTTCGACACAGTAGTAGTCGACGATGGCATCGAAGCTGTCAAGGCAGCAGAGCGGGAGAATCCAGATTTGATTCTGCTGGATCTCATGTTGCCGGGCATGGGTGGTGTCGATGTCTGTCGCACTGTGCGAGAGACATCGGCGGTGCCGATCATCATGTTGACTGCGAAGACCGACACGGTCGATGTGGTCCTCGGCCTGGAATCCGGTGCGGATGACTATGTCACGAAGCCCTTTAAGCCGAAGGAGCTCGTGGCGCGTGTGCGCGCTCGGCTGCGTCGTCAAGAGGACAGCCCGAGTGAGACCCTCGAGGTCGGCGACCTGACTATCGACGTGCCCGGTCACGCCGTGTTCCGCGATGGCAAGGAGATTTCTCTGACCCCGTTGGAGTTTGACCTATTGCACACTCTTGCATCCCGTCCGAAGCAGGTCTTTTCCCGTGATGAGTTGTTGGAAAAGGTCTGGGGATATCAGCACACCTCGGATACTCGACTCGTCAACGTTCACGTTCAGCGTCTGCGCTCGAAGATTGAACTGGATCCGGAAAACCCCCAGATTGTGCTGACCGTCCGCGGTGTCGGGTACAAGACGGGTGACTAATCAAGGTCAGTCAGCTTTAGTGGGAGCCGATTCTTGCGTCGATTAATAACGAAGCTTCGAGACTTCACCAATAGGGGAGTGACCTGGGCGGTTACGCTCTGGCGTACGTCTATCCAAGCGCGCATTCTGACCTCTGTCGTGGTACTGAGCGCGATGGTGATTGCGGTACTCGGTTTCGCGCTGGCGACTATTGTTACCCAGCGGCTTATCGACGCAAAGGTTACCGCTGCCGACGAGGAAATTGACCGTGCTCGCGCGGTGGTGGAGCAGGCGATTGAGAACTCTTCGTCCAACGAGCTGCAAGCTCTGCTCAACGTGGGGCGCGATGCCCTTGTGAACCGTGCAGCCGGTTCCGGTGCTGCGCCATTGACAAGTTATGAACCGCTGCTCGTGGCGCCGGTGCCACGAGGCACGGTGTTGGCTTCATCGCCGATTAAGGCCGATGTCCCAGAACGATTGCATGAAGTAGTCCGACAAGGGCAAATTGCGTATCAGGTACGTCAAGTCACTGATAACCGCGGCGATACGTACTCGGCGTTAATTATCGGTAGCCCTACTTCTACCTCGGTTGATGGGCTCGAGCTCTATCTGGTCACCTCTATGGCTGCAGAGGAATCGACTATTAAGTTGGTTCGTGGTCTGCTCGCCGGTGCGACAGTAGTCATCATGGCGCTTCTCGGCGGTATTACTTGGTTCTTCTCCAATCAGGTGACGACACCAGTGCGTTCCGCCGCCCAGATTGCCCAACGCTTTGCCGACGGCCACTTGCGCGAACGCATGGTCGTGCAGGGTGAAGATGACATGGCGCGACTGGCCATGAGCTTTAACAAGATGGCCGAATCGCTGTCGACGCAGATTAGACAGCTGGAGGAATACGGCAGTCTGCAGCGACAGTTCACCTCCGATGTTTCGCATGAGTTGAGGACGCCTCTGACCACGGTGCGTATGGCCGCCGATCTTATTGCTGACGGCGCTGAGGACCTCGATCCGGCGACTCGCCGCGCAGCTGAGCTGATGAATGAGGAGCTTGAGCGTTTTGAGATGCTTCTCAATGACCTGCTTGAGATCTCACGCCACGATGCCGGCGTTGCTGACCTGTCCGCAGAAAAGGTCGATGTCCGTCGCTGCGTGGATGCTGCCTATCAGCAGGTAACGGTCGTGGCTAAGGAGACCGGTACACCCATTCGCTTCCACCTGCCCGATGAACCGGTAATGGCAACAGTCGACTCGCGTCGTATCGAGCGCGTGCTACGCAATCTTATGGCCAACGCTGTTGACCACAGTGAGGGCAATCCGGTGGATGTCACAGTGCAGGCGAGCGATTCCGCGGTCTCGTTTACGGTCGTTGACCACGGTGTGGGGCTAAAGCCGGAGCAGCAAGAGCTGGTGTTTAACCGGTTCTGGCGCGCTGACCCCTCGCGTGTCCGACGCACCGGCGGTACCGGACTTGGCTTGGCGATCGCGCGTGAGGACGCACAATTGCATGGTGGGGAACTGGAGGCATTTGGCGTGCCGACGGTCGGTAGCTGTTTCCGCCTGACTGTGCCACTGGAGCCTGATGCGAGCTTCGGTGAGCATCCGCTCGGCCTAGAAGTTCCGCCGCTGCCCGATCAGATTCCGCATCAGCAGGAAATTGGTGCACGGGAGTTGGAATCGGATTCGATTGCACCGCAAGTCAAGAGCCAGGATCAGGATAAGGGGCAGCGGACTAGCGATAGCGAATCCCGACAGGCACGAGAGGAGGATATTTAAATGACGGCGCAGCAACAGTCAAAGGCTCGTCGCGTCCTGCGTAAGACAGTGGCGCTTAGCTCAGTGATCATTTTGGGCACGGCCGCAGGATGTACCACCATTCCGAGGAACACCAGCCCCCAGGTGCTGCGTCCGTTTGAGCCGCCCCAAGTTCGTATTGAGGTTCCGCAGCCACGGCCGAATGTCAATGCAGACATTGTCCTGCGCGACTTTTTCGCCGCGGCCGCGCATCCGGTTGATGATTTTCAAGCTATGCGTGCCTTCATGACCCCGGAACTTGCGGCCAGTTGGAAGCCGCACGAAAGCGCCCGCATTCTCGACGGTGTCAACCTCATCGCTCAACGGGATGAAGGAGGTTCTCGACAGTCCTTCGTTGCCCGAGGTCGCAGCGTTGGTCAATTTGGTACTGATGGTGCTTATGAGCCCCAGTCCGGTGACTATGAGGAAACCGTGGAGATGAAGCTCGGTTCGGATGGGCAGTGGCGCATTTCCTCGCTGCCCGACGGTGTTGTCATGGAGCGTCAGGCATTCCTGGAAAACAATGTGCCTCGCAATGTCTATTTCCTCGACCCGGCGGGTAATCATTTGGTCACAGATCGTCGTTGGCTCTATCGTGGCGTCACCGATGGCGCGACCAATCTGTTGACAAAGCTGAAGAACGGACCATCAGCACCACTGCGACCGGGCGTCACCACAGTGCTCAAGCCCAATGCCTCAATTGCGGTGGAAGCAGGACCTGTGTCCAACTCGGACGGTCGCAGGGTCGAAATCACCGGATTGGGTGATGTTTCCGAGGAACTGCGTGTCATGCTCGCGGCACAGATTATCTGGACTCTCGACTCGGCAGATTTCCGTGGTCCGTGGATCCTCATGGCCGACGGCGAACCACTAATTGCCAGCCACGACGAGCCGTGGACGAAGGATACCGACGCAATCCAGCTCTACGACCCGAATCATCTACCGGCTGATAACGCGCCGTTGCGGACGGTCGACCGCAGCGGTATCTACGAGATTGCTGGCGGCCACGCCACACCTGTGGGACGCGGCTGGACTGCCAGCGGCAGCACTGCGGTGTTTTCCGCGGCAGTGGGCATCAACCCCAATGGCAGCGAGCTTATTGCCGCCGTGTTCCGCTCGGCTGTGGATGGTCGTACCGGTTCGTATGACCTTGGGGAGTCCACATTGATGCTCGGCGGAATACAAGATCAGCCGGTTCCTGTGCTGACTGGCGAGAGTCTCACCCGTCCGACATGGTCGCCAGATGCCGAGGCGGTCTGGACAGTGAAGGACGGTACAACCGTCGTACGCCTGGTTCGGCAGTCGACGTCGTCCCGGATTCAGCAGGAGGAGGTTGATACCTCTGAGCTCAGTCACCTTCTTGACGGCGGCGAAGACACGGGGCACCCAAGCGCCGGTATTTCTGAATTCCGCGTCGATTCTTCAGGCACGCAGGTAGCGATGATTATCGCTGGTGAGGTCTATATCGCCACCATCGAAAGGCATGACGACAAACCGTGGAAGTTGACGCATCCGCGCGCTCTGCCGCTCCCTGAAAACGTTTCCCCGGTGTCGCTGACGTGGTCGCCGAATCAAACGGTCACGGTGGGCGGTTACAGCGGAGACACCCCGATGTGGAGTGCCTTCCCGGACGGTGCGACCAGCTCCGTTCTGCCGAAGCTCAACCTGACACCGCCAATTCCTGTGGTTACCGCGACCTCGTCGAAGCGTTACGCATTGGATGCCACCGGTGTTATGGAGCTGATCTCCAGCGAGGGGCAACAGCAGTTCTGGCGCCAGGTTCCGGGTGCGCGTGGTCGAATGGCTCCGGTGTCTGTGGAGTAAGCGCAAATCGGGGAGGGGATCAATGGCGCAGGGGAAATCATCGCAGGATGTACTACGCGTGCTTTACGACGTCACTCGCGATGCGATTGGCCTCGTGATACCGGAAACCTGCCCGGTGTGCGGCTGCTCCGGGACGCTGTGTCGTGATTGCAAGGACGATCTTCAGCAACCTCCAGTGCGGTTTTCACCGCGGGCTGCGTTACGCGCAGCAGCGTGGACCTGCGGTCCGTACTCCGGTGCGAGGAGACATCTCATTTTGTCGGCCAAAGAACGGGGCAGTGGTGAAGCCAGACGAATCATGGGGGCCGTGTTCGCCGCTGCGGTACGAAGGCTGGCCTCAGACGGCCATATAATGCCCCCGGAAATTACCCCCGTCATTTTGATTCCCGCGCCGACAAGATTGTCATCCCGTCGACAACGGGGTGGGGATCCGGTAACAATTGCCTGCGACTTTGCCTGCAGTCAGCTCCCCTCTAGTTCGGTATTGCCCCTGGTGCGCATTGCTGAGCGCACGCGGGATTCCGCGGAGCTTGGGGCTTCTCAACGCAGACGAAACCTTTCTGGCCACATTGTGCCGCTGACGCAATTCAAGCACGGAATTAGTGGCAAGCTGCGACAACGGTGTGCCCAGGTGACAGTGATTCTGGTTGATGATGTGGCCACCACTGGTGCCACTGCAGCGGAAACCGAGTTGGTGGCAGCGTCATTGGGGATTCGCATCGACATGGTGTTGGTACTCGCCCGGGCGTAGACGCAGGGGTGTCGTCGGCAAGCGAAAAATAAACGAGGGGAACGTGGCATTGGTTACCCCCGGAACTGTATCCTGGGGGTGCAGAAAGACTCGTCACCGTAGACGCCGTGAGTAATCCCGCTCACGGAAGGGCGGTGGCCATACCGGGAGGTAGGTAGCAAGTGTCCACACCTGCTGACAACAACGAGGTACTCAGCCCGAACGCTCAGGTGACCATCACCGGGCGCAATGTTGAGGTTCCAGAGCACTTCGCAGATCGTGTTAAGGCGAAGCTGGCGAAGATTGAGCGCCTCGACCCGACTTTGACCTTCTTCCACGTGGAGCTCCAGCACGAGCCGAATCCGCGCCGTGCAGACCGCTCTGACCGTATTCAGATCACCGCTACTGGCAAGGGGCACCTGGCTCGTGCGGAGGCGAAGGAAGATAGCTTCTACGCTGCACTGGAGTCTGCTCTGGGCAAGATGGAGCGCTCCCTGCGTAAGGTGAAGGCTCGCCGCAAGATTAGCCGTTCTGGCCACCGTGCACCGATGTCCGTCGGCGAGGCAACTGCTTCGCTGGTTGCAGAGGCTGAGGCAGCGGCTCCGGAAAAGGCTGATCCGTACGAGGATCTGGTTGAGGACGTACGTCCGGGCCAGGTTGTGCGTACCAAGCAGCACTCCGCAACTCCGATGACGGTCGAAGATGCTCTGTCTGAGATGGAGCTCGTCGGTCACGACTTCTACCTCTTCGTTAACGAGGCAACCTCTCGTCCGTCCGTGGTCTACCGTCGTCACGCATACGACTACGGTCTGATTGAGCTGGCAGAGGAAGACGAGAAGTAAGTCTTCATCAAAAAGAGCACGCAATGCCGCACAGAGCTGTGTATTGGTAAGTAATTGCTCACATGAGCCCGTCTTCTCTTAGAAGGGAAGGCGGGTTCGTCGTATAATCAACCGTTGCACATTAAAGTTCGACGTGAATCGGCCGGAAAGGTCCCAATTTAGTGTTTTCGCTCAGCAAGTTGCTCCGCATTGGTGAAGGCCGCGCTGTCAAGAGGCTTGGCAATATTGCAGATCAGGTCATCGCCAAGGAAGACGAGTACGCAGCTCTTTCAGACGATGAACTCCGCGCCAAGACCGAGGAGTTTAAGAAGCAGCTGGCTGACGGTGCCGATGTAGACGATCTGCTGCTGGATGCTTTCGCCACGGCGCGTGAGGCATCCTGGCGCGTGCTGGGTCAGAAGCACTACCGCGTCCAGGTTATGGGCGGTGCGGCACTGCACTTCGGCAACGTTGCCGAAATGGGTACTGGTGAAGGTAAGACCCTGACCTGTGTGTTGCCCGCATACCTCAATGCGTTGGCAGGCAAGGGCGTTCATGTCGTTACGGTTAATGACTACCTGGCTAAGCGTGACGCGGAGTGGATGGGTCGAGTCCACCGCTTCCTGGGGCTTGAGACCTCGGTGATTCTCTCTGAGCTCAGCCCGGACCAGCGCCGCAAGGCCTATGCTGCCGACATCACCTACGGCACGAACAATGAGTTCGGCTTTGATTACCTGCGCGACAATATGGCGCATTCGCTCGACGATTTGGTGCAGCGTGGGCACCACTTCGCCATCGTCGATGAGGTTGACTCGATTCTGATTGACGAGGCCCGTACCCCGTTAATTATTTCCGGTCCGGCGGATGGCGATCCGCACTGGTACCTGGCGTTCTCCAAGATTGTGCCGCGTATGAAGCGCGACATTCACTACGAAGTCGATGAGCGTAAGCGCACCATCGGTATTCGTGAAGAGGGTGTTGAATTCGTTGAGGATCAGCTGGGTATTTCAAACCTGTATGCTCCGGAAAATTCCTCGCTGGTCAGCTACCTGAACAATGCCCTGAAGGCCAAGGAGCTGTTCACCCGCGACAAGGATTACATTATCCGTAATGGTGAGATTCTCATTGTCGATGAGTTCACCGGTCGTGTGCTGGCAGGCCGTCGCTATAACGAGGGTATGCACCAGGCAATTGAGGCCAAGGAAGGGGTGGAGATTAAAAACGAGAACCAGACGCTGGCAACCGTCACGCTCCAGAACTACTTCCGCCTCTACGACAAGCTGTCCGGTATGACCGGTACGGCTGAGACTGAAGCGGCTGAGCTGCACCAGATTTACAAGCTGAACGTCATGGCGATCCCGCCGAATCGCCCGAAGCAGCGCGAGGATCTGCCCGACCTGATTTACAAGACGCAGGAGGCAAAGTTCGCCGCTGTTGTCGAGGACATCCGCGAATGCCATGAAAAGGGCCAGCCAGTTCTCGTTGGTACGACATCAGTCGAGAAATCCGAGTACCTTTCCAAGCTCCTGCAGCGCGAAGGTATTCCTCATTCTGTGCTGAATGCAAAGCACCACGAGAAGGAAGCTGAGATTGTTGCGGTGGCGGGTCGTCTCGGAGGCGTTACCGTGGCAACTAACATGGCCGGTCGTGGTACTGACATCGTGCTGGGCGGTAACCCGGACATCATCGCTGACCTGAATCTGCGCTCTCGTGGTCTGGACCCGGTGGAAACTCCGGAAGAGTACGAAGAGGCGTGGGACGCTGAGATTGAGCGCGTTCGTCAGCAGTCGAAGGAAGAAGCTGACAAGGTACGTGAGGCCGGTGGACTCTACGTCCTGGGCACTGAGCGCCATGAGTCGCGCCGCATTGACAACCAGTTGCGTGGTCGTACCGGTCGTCAGGGTGACCCGGGTGTTACCCGCTTCTACCTGTCCATGCGCGATGATCTCATGGTTCGCTTCAACGGCCAGCGCATGGAAGCGCTGATGAACACTCTGAATGTCCCGGATGACGTTCCTATTGACTCCAAGGTTGTCTCCAACTCCATTAAGAGCGTTCAGGCTCAGGTGGAAAGCCAGAACTTCGAAATCCGTAAGAATGTTCTGAAGTATGACGAGGTTATGAACCAGCAGCGTAAGGTCATCTACGCTGAGCGCCGTCGCATCCTCGAAGGTGAGGATTTGAAGACTCAGGTTCGCGACATGCAGGACGATGTCGTCGACGCGTATGTCAACGGTGCCACCGCTGACGGTTACGTGGAGGATTGGGACCTCGACGAGCTGTGGAATGCCCTTGAGCAGCTCTACAGCCCGACGTTTACGGCGCAGGAGCTCATCGATGGCTCTGACTTCGGTACCCCGGGTGACCTCTCGGCCGATGAGCTGTCCAAGGCTCTGCACACGGATATCTCCGCCAGCTACGACCAGCTTGAGGATGCGGTTTCCGCAATTGGTGGCGACGACCAGATGCGCAACATTGAGCGCTTCACCATCCTGAACGTCATGGACCAGAAGTGGCGCGAGCACCTCTACGAGATGGACTACCTCAAGGAGGGCATTGGCTTGCGCGCCATGGCCCAGGCTGACCCGCTGGTGGAGTACCAGCGTGAGGGCTACGACATGTTCACCGCGATGATGGACGGCATCAAGGAAGAATCGGTTCGTCAGCTGTTCCTAATCCGTAAGCAGGTTATGCCCGCAGTGGAAAACACTGAGGGGCAGGAAAACCAGGCTCCGGCTCTGCCAACGGAAGCTGCTGAGAAAAATCAGCAGATGACCTACTCCGGCCCCAGCGAGGACGGCAGTGCAGAGCAGCAGCGCATGGATCAAGAGCGTGAGGGCAACCGGGCGCAGCGTCGGAAGGCGGCTCGCAAGCGCCGTCGCTAAGCACTAAAGCACACGAAACGCGGTCATGATCCATGGCCGCGTTTTTGCTGTTCCGCGGCGGAACGTGCCCGTGAACGCGCGAACGCGCGGACCGACACGGCAACTACCCAGGAATTCGACCTTTTTGCCGTCCGCTGAAGCGCTGGCGTGGAAGGATTGCAACGCGACACCTTTGAGGCTGGTGTTTTTCGACAGCGTGAGTATCGCAGCGTGAATAATCGGGTCGATGTTGATACGACGCAAATCGTTGACTCGCCGGCGACCCGCGATAATGTCGAAGACGCGGCGAGTAATCGTGCCAAGCTCCTGTCTCAGATTCTGCTCACAGTGCTGGACGACGTGCGGTGTTTGCGGCGTCTTTTTTGCCGCAGGAGTGGCCACGGCGGGCGGTAATGCCGTCATGACAGCGGTCCCGGAAGCAACGGAACATCCGCTATAGGTCGGTGCCACTTTTGCGGTTGGAGAAGTGGCGGCATTAGCTGACTGGCCAAGTTGAATTGTGTGGAGAAGCGAAAAGCCCGTTGCTGGTTCGATGAATTCCCTGTCACTGGATCGGTTCTCAGCGGCGTGCGACAGCGCGTAAGGCATCGGCGCCTGCGATGTTGGTACGTGAGACGTAGGTGCCATGGATTAATCCCCCTAAAAACTCTCCATTGGCAAGTTCCCCCCTTGCTGAAGACCATTGTCCTACAAGTGCTTTAAGTGTGCAGCTTGTGAAGGGGAATTCACGGCTGGCATGGGGGTGGGGAGAAGATGCAGCCGCGAAGTGGGCTGAGTGTCTCGCTGTTAATAGCCCTATAGGTTTCCGTCAAAGCCGTTCTGGTCGTCTATAAATTGGCGTAACGAACAGCCAATTAACACGCTGAACTGGAAAAAAGGCAAACGTGCAGGTCATGCGATAAACTACAGGCCATGCGCGGAATGATTATCGATTACTGTGGTGTCCTCGACGGTACGGATGAAGACCAGGCACGTTGGCGTAATTTGCTGGTAGAGGCGCGTGCAAATGGTGTTGGCCTGGCAGTCCTGTCGAATGACCCAGGTGGCCCATCAGCGGATCCGATTCGCAAGCTCGAAGATGAGGGCCTGGTAGACGCAGTTGTGCTCTCTGGTGAAATTGGCCATGAGAAGCCTTCGGCAGAGGCTTTTAATGCAGCTGCTGCGGCTATTGAACTGCCGGCACGGGACTGTGTGTTGGTGGATGATTCGATTGAGAACATCCATGCTGCCGTCTCTAACGGCATGGTGGGAGTCTTCTATCAGCAGTTCGACCGCGCAGTGGTCGAGATTGCCGGTCTACTGGGGCTCGAGGGCGAGTTCTAATGCGTGTCTATATCCCAGCGACTTTCTCCATGCTTGAGGCGCTGAAGGAGGATGAGCTCTTCCACGCCCGCGGTGGTTGGGGCTTTGCTGTCACTGAGGCGCTGCGCGATTTCTTTACTGAGGGCGATGATGAGGAACTGGCAGATGTGGCCTTTGATGAGGCTGCGCGTGCGTCGCTCCGTCTGCTCGATGCTGCAGAAGAGAAGTTCCCGCACCGCCGAGTAGTCATTTCCGTCGATGTGGAGGCGGAACCGCAGTCGGATATGGGCGATGCTGTCGTTAAGGTCGGCGGCCCAATTTCGCTTGCCGACGTTGCAGCGCTCCACATTGATGTGGAAGAGGCGGAAAGCAAGGTTGAGGCTGCAATTGAAGCCGTCGATAAGGCAGATCTCGGTGACGAGGATGCGGAGCTCACTGTCGGCGATGCGCTGGAGATTCCGCTGGCGTGGTATGACGTAGCTGAGCTCGGCATGGTGGTCGACTTCCTGTAGTAGCGCGTGCTTGGTGTTGAAGAAGGGGACTGGGTTTGGAACCCAGTCCCTTTTTGTATGGCACAAGTTTTTTCTGCGGGGGTATATAAGGCGGGATTGTTTTGTGTGGATAAGCTCCATGTCAAAGGGGGCGCTTCGCAGGAAAGCGGGGGTAATGACAATTTCGCTATTTGTGTCAAAATCATTTGCTTCTCTTGACCAATAACTTACCACTCCGTAGTCTACGTCTAAGTAACCTACGGGCACGTAATAATGGATTGGGCGGGGATTGCCCGCTGATGAACAGTGTTATTACTTGTTCTCCCGTGACAGTCAGGAGGGTCAAGAATGGGACTTAAGACCAAAGTTTCCCGGGTATTCAAGCATTTATCCACGCCACTTTTGCCCGATGACTACACGCAGTTGCTAAATCCGCTGTGGTCAAGTCGCGAGCTGCGCGGTCAGATTGAGGCCATTAATCCCACATCTCCTACTTCAGCAGAGTTGATAATCCGTCCGGGTTGGGGGATGCCAACAGACTTCAAGTCAGGTCAGTTCATTGGACTCGGCGTAGAGGTCAAGGGGAAATACCTGTGGCGTTCCTACTCACTGACAAATGCACCGCGGCCTCATGATGGGCTGCTGACTATCAACATTCGTGCACTTAACGACGGCTACGTGTCCCAACATCTCGTCGCCAATGTAAAACCGGGTACTGTCGTCCGCCTGGCTGCCCCGGCTGGGGATTTCCATCTTCCGGAGCCACTCCCAGCCCGTATTGCGTTTGTTACCGCAGGCTCCGGCGTAACTCCTGTGATTTCCATGCTGCGTGATCTTTCAGCTCGCAATGCATCAGTGGAAGTCGAACACATTCACTCCTACCGCGGCGAGGCAGAAGCTGTGTTTGTCAACGAACTCCGGGAGCTGGAACAGCGCAGCGCTATTAGCGCGTTGAAGTATCGCCTGCATGCCTGGAATACGGAGACGCAGCCGCGGATTGACGCTGCTGCGGTTACCGACATCATTGCTGACTTTGGAGCGCTGGCATCGTCGGCAAGCGCCTATGCCTGTGGTCCGGTTGAACTGCTGAAAAGCCTTGAGTCGGAGTTCCCCGAGCTGCGGACGGAACGTTTCACCGTTGACCGCTCGGCGGCGGAGGAGGCCGGTGGCACGGTGAGTTTCGGCAGCCGAGGAGATGTCGACGTAGACGGTGCAACCACCATCCTGGAGGCGGCCGAGCGCGTCGGGGTCGACCTGCCGTACGGCTGTCGGATGGGAATTTGTGCGACCTGCGTGCAGCAACTCTCCGACGGCGCAGCGCGGGACATCCGCACCGGTGCGACGTTTGTGGCGGGCGAGCGGGTCCGAACGTGCGTCTGTGCGCCGGCGGGGCACGCGCGTATCGAACTGTAAGTTCGCCCCACATCTATCTCAACCTGCATTAACCAGGAGAAACTACCTAAAGGAGTTGGGACCCTTCCCATGGCAATTTCCGATATCGCATCGTATGCGCACTTGAGCGAAGAAGACGTCGCAGAGATTGGGCGTCGGTTTGCGGAAATCGAAAAGCAACACCGCGATTCGCTGGGGCAGAAGGATGCTCGCTACATCCGCACGCTCATCCGCATTCAACGCACCCTTGAGGTGACTGGTCGAGGTCTGCTGATGGTACCGACCGCAGGCATGGCCCTGAACAAATTGGGGCTGCTGCCGAGGTCGTGGAAGAACACCGCACACTGGGGTTTCAAATGGGCGGGCATCTCAGCGCTGGGGCTGGCAAAGATTTTGGAAAACCTCGAAATCGGCCACAACACCATGCACGGTCAGTGGGACTGGATGAATGACCCCGAGATTCACTCGGCCACCTGGGAGTGGGACAATTCCTGCCCATCGAGCGGGTGGAAGCACTCCCACAACTTTGTCCACCACAAGTACACCAACGTGTTAGGTATGGACAACGATGTGGGATACGGCATTCTCCGGGTGACTCGTGACCGCCGTTGGAAGCCATCGACGCTGTTGCAGCCGGTGACAAACGTGGTCTTGGCCAGCCTTTTTCAATGGGCAGTGGCTTTCTACGACGTTGAGCTCGGGCGTGTGTTTGCAGGCAAGAAATCCTGGGATGAGGCCCGGCCGCAGCTCATGGAGGTTCTCAACAAGTCGGGGCGCCAGGTGATCAAGGACTACGTTCTCTTCCCGGCGATGGCGGGTCCGCGTTACCGCGAAGTGGCATTTGCGAATATGATGGCCAACCTCGCCCGTAATCTGTGGGCCTACGCTGTCATCTTCTGCGGACACTTCCCGGATGATGCCGAGACTTTCACCAAGGAGCAGTACAACACCGAGGACAAGAGTGAGTGGTATTTGCGCCAAATGCTGGGCTCGGCGAACTTCCACGGTGGGCTGGCGTTGTCGGTGCTCTCGGGAAATCTGAATTACCAGATTGAGCACCACCTCTTCCCAGACATGCCATCCAACAGGCTCGCGCAGATTTCGAAGCAGGTTCAGCAGATTTGCCGAGAATACGACCTGCCATACAACACGGGGTCGTTCCCGAAGCAGTTCTTCCAGGTCCAGCGCACACTACTAAAGTTGTCGCTGCCGGATCGCTTCTTAGTCGCTGACCCGGACAACGCCCCAGAGGTGCGTTCGGAGGCGGCGTTCAAGAAGTATCCGCAGGTTGAAGCGGAGCTCCAGTCCAGTTCCCCGCAACGCAAGGGCTTAGCGACGGGCCTGCGAATGCTCCGCCGTCTTCGCCCAGGCGTCCGGGAAATTGTCCGAGCCTATACAGGTCGCTCAACGCACACTGCTGGGCGCGGTTAGCCCTCGACCCGCTTGCGGACTGCAGCTGCGGCTGCCGGTTCGCGGTTCCATGGCATTGATTGTTTGTGGGGGAGCCGTAGCCAGGCGCGAATTATGGTCACAGTTAGTGTCGCAGTTGCACCAGCGAGGAAGAGCGCTAAGTAAGCCGAGGAATTCTGGCCGGTAAACTCCACGGTCACGATCAGTGCGAAAAGTGGAGCTGCCATGGACGCCGACAGGAAGGCCGCCGCGCCGAGAATTGCAAAGTCGCTCAGCGGAATTGAGGGCATCAATGGTTGTACGAAGCAGCCGATGATGAAACCGCTGAGCGCGCCAAGGGCAAAGCCGGGAGTTAACAGACCACCGACGGCACCCGAACGAAAAGTAACTAGAACCGCGACAGTTTTCGCGATCAGCAGCATGACCGCAAACCCCAGCAGTGGGCGATCCATGAGAACTGTGGTCGCAGCGATGCGGCCGTTGCCCAATACTTCTGGAATCCATAGCGAGATCACACCAACTAGCGTGAACGCGAGGGGGATGGCCCAGGCAGAATGCCAGCCAGTCGGTGCCTTGTCTAACACCCGCGAGCTGAGAATGCGAAATGCGTAGCCAATGGCGCCGCAGATAACGCCGAGGAGCAGTGCCGCACCGAGGTTGCCCCAGCCGTCTGAGAGATTGATTGGGCTGTAGAGCGGGCTACTGCCGACCACGATGCCCGACGTCACCGTGGCAATGGCTGAACACGCCAGTACCACCATCACCGCGGTAATGCTCAGTGAGCCCAGCAGAATCTCCAACGAGAAAACCGCTCCGGCCAGCGGGATGTGATAAATCGCCCCCAGGCCGGAACCGGCCGCTGCTGCGACCAGAATACGGCGGTGTAGCGGATCGATGCGTAGTCGATGCGACATCTGCGAGGCCACCATTGCACCTAGCTCACGCGGGGCATTCTCGCGTCCCATGGATGCACCTGCGGCTACGGTCGCCATCTGTAAAAACACATTGACAAGAGTCGACCACACAGGCATGAGACGGCCGTGCATGCCCGCCTCAACGCTTTCAATGGGCTTCGCCTTTGTGCGCAAAGCAGCCCACATTGGTCCTGCAATCAGCCCCGCCAACACGATCCCGACAAAGCGCTGTAGGCCGGTGGTGCCATCGGTCACGACCGCTACGTCACCCTCGTGCTGCCCGTAGACCGCGTACTCGATTCCGTGCATAATCAGCGCGAGCCCGGCTGCTCCGAGCCCCGTCGCAAGACCCACGATAAGTGTGTAGATGCACAGTCGAATCCAGCTGCCGGGAGCGGGGTAGAGACCGGAGTCCTCTTTGTTCGACTCAGCACTTGCCGAGGCTTCAGAGGACGACTCCGCAGAATTGGTGTGGCTAGTCTCTTTCAATGTCCAGCTCCCAGTCCTCGTTGTCGCTGATAGCGATCAATAGACGACGCACTGCCATCGCTCGACGGTGCTGAACTCCCTCCAACTTGTCCAGGGCGCACTCTGGATCCGCGGGTGGTCCCAAATGGGTGCAACCACGTGGGCATTCATCTGTTGCCGCCTGGATATCTGGAAACGCCGCCAGTAGCGTCTCCGGTGTCACATGAGCCAGGCCAAAGGAACGAATGCCCGGGGTATCAATGATCCACGAGGGCGCGCTGTTTTCGCTTTCCGACGGCAACATCAGCGCCACCGACTGCGTGGAGGTATGGCGGCCCTTACCCACACCACTGACTTCGCCGGTCTCACGGTTGGCTTCGGGAACAATCCGGTTGACGAGGGTTGATTTCCCAACACCGGAATGCCCAACCAAAGCTGTCACTCGTCCTGGAACATCGATGAGCTCTGACAAAGGAGCCAAGTTATCGTTAATACCGCAGACAACGACATCCACTCCGAGTGCGGAAAACTCCCCGGCAAATTCCTCTGGGTCAGCCAGATCAGACTTAGTCAGACAGAGCACGGGACGGACACCGCCGGCGTAGGCCGCGACCAGCGCGCGTTCGACAAAACCGGTGCGGGGTTCAGGATCGGCGACTGCACACACAATGAGCAGCAGGCTGGCATTGGCCACGACAATGCGCTCATACGGGTCATTGTCATCGGCGGTGCGACGCAAAACCGTGCTGCGCTCTGCCAGCTTGACGATGCGGGCCAGTGTGCCCTCACGGCCGCTGACATCGCCGACGACACCGACACGGTCACCGACAACGATATTGGTGCGGCCGAGCTCGCGGGCACGCATGCATGTCACTGCAACATCAGCGTTGTTATCGAGGACTACACCCCAACGACCACGATCCTTGGTCACCACCATGCCCCAGTGGGCATCGGCGTGGCTGGGGCGATCCTTCGTCCGTGGCCGAGACCCTCTACCGGGGCGGATGCGTACATCGGACTCGTCCCATTGCCGTCCACGCCTGCGTGCCGCCACTGTTATTTCCCTGCCTCGGTTCCGTTCTCCATGCCATCAAGTCGAGTGTCGACCGACTTTTCCAACGAGCTAGGGCTGGGGGAGGCCAGTCCGAGCATCTCCAGCCAGCGCAGGTCGAATCCAGGCATGGTCTTAGCGGTGGTACTGATGTTTTCGACTTCCACGTCCTCCGTGCGCAGGCCAACAATGGCACCAGCGGTGGCCATTCGATGGTCGGCGTAGCTGTGCCAGAGGCCACCGTGGAGCGGAACGGGGTCAATCGCAATGCCGTCGTCAAGCTCCGTAGCGCGACCGCCGAGGCGGTTGATTTCCGTGGTGAGCGCGGCAAGACGGTTGGTTTCGTGACCGCGCAAGTGTGCAATACCCGTCAGCTCGGTGCGGGTGGTGGCCAGGGTGGCGATGGCAGCGACCGTTGGGGTCAGCTCGCCAATCTCGGACATGTCCATCGTGATTCCGCGCAGCTCCGACGGCTTTGGACCCACGACGGTGAGGCTGGTGCGGCCGCCCTCGTGACGGTTGAACGTCACAGTAGCGCCCATAGCGGTGAGGATCTCGCGGATGCGGTTGCCCGGCTGCGTGGTGTGCTCTGGCCAGTCGGGCACGGTGACGCTGCCACCAGTGACAGCCGCAGCGGCCAGGAAGGCGGCAGCGTTGGACAGGTCGGGCTCGATTTGCCAAGTACGACCCATCATTTCGGTGGGGCGAATGGTGAACGTTGTGCGTGATCCCTCAGGTGCGTCGGCCGTGGTCTCCTCGATCTGCACACCGGCCTCGCGAAGCATGTCCAGGGTCATGTCAATGTGCGGGCGGGATGGAATCTCACCGGTCGGGTGAAGTACGAGGCCACGGCCATAGCGCGGCGCTGACAGCAACAGGCCAGAGACGAACTGGCTTGAGGCCGAAGCGTCAATTTCCACTTCGCCGCCGATGTCCGGCAGATCTTGCTCTTGGACCGAGTCACCGAGGCGGTTGCCCTGGTTCGGACCCTGTGGATTGACCGTGAAAGGAAGCCCATTTCCAGTGATGTTCACACCGAGGCCGCGCAGGGCATCCAGCACGGCCGACATCGGGCGAGCCTTGGCCTCTACGTCGCCCTCGAAGAACACCGACCCCTGCGCAAGAGCTGCGATAGGCGGCACGAAGCGCATAACCGTACCTGCAAGGCCACATTCCACGACACCACCGCGGAGCATGCGTGGAGTGACACGGAGCGTGTGGTTCGGGGCACCCGAATATGTCGAGTCGGCACTGATGTCAGTTCCCAAGGCCTGCAGTGCGCGAATCATAAGATCGGTATCGCGAGAGCGCAGAGCACCATGGATAACCGATGGGGTCGAAGATAGCGCCGCGATGACAAGAGCACGGTTCGTAATCGACTTCGAGCCGGCAATCTGCACCGTGGCGCTAAAAGGCTGTCGACCGGATTCGGCACCGTCGACACTTACAGTAGGGGCGGACCAATTCTGATTTTGGGAACACACACAACCAATTATGGAACACTTTCACTCCATACCTCGACTAGAGGGGGAGTCATCGGCACAATCAGTTGGTATGTGTGGTCGTTTCGTCAATTTCGCAGTCGCCGAAAAGCTGCTCAGCACCACGGCTGAAATTCCCGGTTTGGCGCCCGTGCGTGCCGACGGCCCGTTGCCCACCTCCCGCTACAACATCGGCCCGACCATGCCAATAGTTGCTCTTGCCCGCGAGCATCCCGGCCGCACAGGAACCATTGCAGCCGCCGTGCGCTGGGGTTTAATTCCGCAGTGGGCCCGCGAAGTGCCAACGACACCTTTCTTCAACGCCCGTGCGGAAACCTGGCAGTCCAAACCGACTTTCCGGGACGGCCTTCCCTGCGCAATCCCCATGAACGGTTGGTATGAATGGAAAAATCGCCAGCCCTACTTCGTCAGCTTCGGTGATGATGCACCGCTTTTCACCGTCGCGGGTCTGTGGGCACGCTGGGGAGATATAGTCTCCGCCACAATTCTCACCACCGACGCCGTGGGACAGCTCGCGGATCTGCATCATCGTATGCCGCGCGTGCTTGCCGACGACGAAGTCAGCGATTGGCTGGATCTCTCGGCCTGGGCAGCAAACGGAGATGTTGGCGTGACCAGCGCCGAGGTGGTGGACAAACTGACCATCCGACCGGTCAACCGCGCCGTCGGCAATGTTGCGAATGAAGGGCCGCACCTGTTGGATGAGCCCGATGGCGCGGTACCCGGCCACAACGAGGAGCTGTTTTAAGGCCGTATCAGCGGGGAGGTTGCAGGAGTAGCCGCAGGATTAGCGGGCGATGTCGGCGACCGTGGCGTCGCAAAGCGAAACCAAATCAGCGGGTGACAGTTCGATGTCCCACCCGCGGCGACCACCGGAGACGAACACAGTGTCGGAGAGAGTGGCTGTCTCATCAATGACGGTGGGGAGCTTGCGGCGACCGCCAAGCGGGGAGATGCCGCCGGGAATGTAGCCGGTGGCAAGTGACGCGTCATGGGGGTCGGCCATCGTGGCCTTGGAAGCCCCGATAGCCGCGGCGGCGGCCTTGAGGTTGAGCATTCCGGTGGCGGGAACGACGGCGATGGCCAGCCCAGTGCGTTTGCCGGATAGCTCGATAATGAGAGTTTTGAAGATGCGTTCGGGCTCGATGCCGAGGTGCTCTAGCAGCCAAGAGGCGGCCTCTTCGCCGAAGTTGTCGCTGCCGTGGGGGAATTGGTGAACGTGGAAGTCGATTCCGGCGTTCTGACAGAAGGCGATGGCCGGGGTGGCGGCAGCGGATTTTTTGGCGGACTTCTTCGACATAATTTCCCATCGTTGCACATCAGCGCAATTACGCTACGAAATGCCTGGTGACGGGGGTCTGCCGACTCGTGGGTGCGGATGTTTTAGGATAGGTAGCATGTCAGGTGATCAGACAGGAACATCGGCCATCCGGACTGATGAGTCGGATGAGGAGCTTGCGCAGCGCTTTGAGCGTGATGCCATGCCGCTTTTGGATCAGCTCTATGGAGCGGCGCTGCGGATGACACGCAACCCCGCCGATGCCGAAGACCTGGTGCAGGAGACCTATATAAAGGCTTTTCAGGGCTTCCGCTCCTACAAGCCGGGCACGAATCTGAAAGCATGGCTCTACCGCATTCTGACGAATGCGTACATCAACAACTACCGCAAGGCGCAGCGTCGTCCTGCCGAGTACGCCACCGATGACATCACCGATTCACAGATCGCGGAAACCGCGTCGCACACTTCGATAGGGCTGCGCTCTGCTGAGGTTGAAGCGCTGGAAAAGCTTCCTGACGAGGAAATTCGTGACGCTTTGATGAGTCTCAAAGAGGATTACCGGATGGTGGTCTACTACGCCGATGTCGAGGGATTGCCCTACAAGGAAATCGCCGAAATCATGGGCACACCCATCGGAACTGTGATGAGTCGGCTCCACCGTGGAAGAAAACAGCTCCGAGACGCGTTGCACAACGTAGCCGTGGAACGTGGATTCTTGAAAGAAGAGAAGGGAGATTCTCCGCGATGAGCCGAGAGTCGAGCCAAGATATGGAGCAGACGCCAGAGCGCGGGCACGCCTGTGAAGATGCTTTCTGTCAGGATGTCCACTCGCGCCTACACGCATTTTTGGATGGCGAGTGTGATTCGGAGGAGCGCCGCTTTCTCGAGGAACACATTCACAAATGCCCTCAGTGCTTAGAAGAGTTCGGTTCCGAGCAAGCTATCCGACGGCTGCTGCGCCGGTGCTGCCAGCAACCTGCCCCTGAGGACCTCCGCCAGCGCATTACCACCCGCATACGCGTGTCCTATACGCGGGTGGAGTACCGCAGGTAGTTGCTGGCGGCTAGGTTTTGGCGTGTATTCCTTTGATGCTTAATGCGATGTTTCGTAATGCGGTAGTGCGAAATACGGAAAATCCCAGGTCATGGAGATGTGGCCTGGGATATTTTTGTGGAATTATTTGTGGAGCTAAGGGGAATCGAACCCCTGACCTTCGCATTGCGAACGCGACGCTCTACCAACTGAGCTATAGCCCCATTACTTTCGAGCAACCTAGCTGGAGCTCCTGTAAAAGCTCTATTTTTAGACGTTACTCCCGGTGGGGTTTGGGCTCCAAACTCGCTGGTAGTGATCTGGCGGATGGTTAATCCTGAAAAGCGAGGATGGGGTATCGAAGAGGTATCGAAAAGGTGCAGAAAGTGACTAGGTTTATGACAAAAAACCGCGGGTGAATTCAATTCACGTGTCATAAACCTAGTCAGTTTCAGACCTGCTACCCGTTGAGCTCTCCATTGGAGACACAAAAACTCCACCTCGTCCTTCGATGCAATACCGAGTTGTGTCGGGGGTGGAGTGAGATGTCTTAGCCAGTGATGGCTAAGGCTGCTGTAACTAAGGGCAACTTAGCTGTTCGGACGCTTGCCGTGGTTAGCCTTGTTCTTACGGCGGTCCTTGCGCTTACGGCCACGCTTGCTCATAGCTGGGCTCTCTTTCTATCGGGTTAAACAGGTATCAACCGGTATAGATTACACGGTAAGGGGTAAGTCTTTTAATTAGACTGCGGTGCTGGTGCGAGTGCGACGAGTGCGGCCGCGGTTGCGACGGCGCTTCAGTGCGCGACGCTCGTCCTCGCTCATGCCGCCCCAGACACCTGCATCCTGGCCGGTCTCAAGTGCCCAAGCCAGGCACTGAGCGGTAACGGGGCAGCGGTTGCAAACGACCTTGGCCTTAGCAATCTGGGCGAGAGCCGGGCCGGAGTTACCGACTGGGAAGAACAGCTCCGGATCCTCTTCACGACAAACGGCCTTGTGACGCCAATCCATGACAAACTCCTAAAACATTACGAGCCCCGGGTGAGGGCAGGGTTAAATTTCCTTGCGGGAAGGCAGCTCCGGAAATGGATTTCGTCAGACACGACAAATCGCCGTATCTCAACGAGGGTTGGGGTTCATTCCCGGTTGCCCAGGGGTATTAGGCATCTTGGGAGGGGCTACCTGTTGCATCACCTATGCGACGTGAAAGGTAGTGGGGACTCACCAAAGAGTTTGCGCCTAAAAAGGCGAGACTTGCATAGTTGCACATCCAGTGAACTGCGGGCCTGTCTCGCTGACGGTTTACATGTTTTCACGACTGGAGCGGTTCGTAAAGAGCAAAATGAATAAAAGTGCCAAACCTCACAGAAAAGTGAAGTTTTGGTTAAAACGCCAGGTCAAAACTAGCCTCTTGTGGGGGTGATTTTAGTTTTGGTAATTGCAGTAGTGAGGGTGTATGGCGCGTTTTTGTTGGCTTGTCAGTAAACAGTTACAGCTTAAGCCGGGTTTGCCTCGGTCTTTTGGCTTGTACTGAACAGGCGGCGTGTGCGATCCATGGCCTTTTTGGTCACCACAACGAGCAAGCGCTCGTCCACGGGGCGGGTAGCGACCTTCTTGGTGAACTGGTCCTCGGTGTAATCGTCGGCACGCGCCACAAAATTGATTGCGCCTTGCTTAACGCGGATGTTGAGGGAATCGCGCTGATTGATGTACTCGCCGTCCAATTGGAGACGAAGTGGAGCAGTAGCGGTGAGCTGGATGTGCTGAGCGTTGTCAACGCGTCGTTCGCGGGCTTCTATGTGGAAGGGGGAGCGCAGTCGGGTGAAGAAACCGGCCAAATTGGCTGCGGCGACAAGCCCCGTCACTCCCTTTAAAGAAGTGAAGCCATAAAACCCCAGGCCCCTGCGCAGTGACACAGTGGGGTTGGTGACGATGGGGAGGTCGCCGAGGAATGTCCATGGATTGGAGTTGGACACCACAGCCATTGCGAGATCGCGGCCAAATTCCTTGCCGTCGATAGTTGCGGTGATTTGTGGCGGGCTTTTGCGCAACTCGTTCCATGCGGTGAAAATTGCCGGCAAATAGCGCACGGCTTTGGCGCGGGTGCCGTTATGTCGGAGCTGTTCCATGGTGGAAATGACTTCCGCATCGATGCCGATACCGGCATTGACGACGAAGCATCGCTCTGCTGCATGTCCAACGCTAATAGCGCTGCGGGTTCGGGAGCGCAGCAGGCTTGCGATGTACCACGCGGCATCTACGGGGTCGCGGGGAATGCCCACCGCACCTGCCAAGACGTTGGCGCTGCCTGTGGGAATTGTTGCGATGGCAGGCAGGTCAGTGGCAGGCAGTGCGGAGAATGGGTTGGAGTACATGAGCCCATTGACAATCTCGTTAATGGTTCCGTCGCCGCCGAGGGAAATAATGACGTCGTAATCGCGAACCGTTATTCCCGCGACCATTTCCTCAGCATGGCCGGGGTAAGCGGTGAACATGGATGTCAAGCGGATCCCATCGACTGAGCGAAGCGCCCGCACAATGCTGGGCATGCGTCGAGCAGAGTTACTGGTCGAATTCGGATTGGAGATTAGCAACGCACGCACAGGCACCAAGAGTAGTGCATGAATAGACCTGTGATGGGTGCATTGGTCGACTTGCCTCCAGAGTGTATTCATCGGTTCTCACCGGGCTAACATGTAGGGCGTGAGTAACCAGAAAAACAGCAGCAATGCGTCCAAATCGCGTACTACTGACCAGCTTGCGGTAACTGACGGGCCGATGGCCGCACCTCAGGTTGTCGTGGTCGGTGCGTGGATCGGTGTCGCCGAATGTACCCTCGGTCTGGGCTACGGAGTCTTCCTTCTGATTCGTGATTTGATGGGGTACCGCGACGAGGTCGCGGTCATTTCCGGTTGGGGTACCGCGCTGTGGTTCCTTCTCATTTTTGGCTCTGTTCTCGCTGGTGCGATTATGTTGCTGCGTGGCGCCCGTTGGGGGCGCGGGCCGATTATTATGCTCAACCTCTGCTTGCTGGGTGTGGCCTATTACATGTTCCGCTCGAGCGCTTTTCTGCTGGCTCTGCCGACGGCGGCAGCTTCAATTGCGGCGCTGGTCTGTATGTTTAGTCCGAAGGCGATTGACTGGGCTGCCCGCTCTTTTTAAATTTCGATGACGAACGCGTCGACTGACTCACCGCGCTGAACCAGTAGCGTGTCACCGACAACTGCAAGACGCACGGGCAGTTCCGGCTTGTCCGCATCATTTGCATGAGTGGACTTCGCAGCTGCAGGCAACGGGAGTGTGCCGATAATTTCGAGAGTTGAGGCATTCAATACCGCGACTCCGTCAGCGACTGGCATGAAAACATGCTCACCCCATGGAGCTGGGGTCCCTGTGGCCTCAGGAAACTCGAAATCCGGTGCCAGGGTGCTCGGACGGAAGCCAAGTAATCCACGTGGCGACCACCACGTCATGTGATGGGGGAGATCCGTTGTAAAAGGCGCACGCGGGGCATCGCCGTCGGAGTTAGCTTCAGCCGGTGCTGGACGCAGGGTAGTCTCACCCAGCGCCAATTCAGTTAGCATCGTGCCGTCCATACGAAAAACGCGGATGCGATTGTCTGCCAGTACCGCTGCCGTGTCCTGGCCAATCGATACCAGCGACATATCTGCAGTTACTGGACCAAGGTCAATATCGCTCTTGACTTCTGGTTTCCGCGATTCCTCCGGATTTGCCACCTGCATGACCAGGCGTCCGTGACCATCGCAATTGTTTACAACGGCCAGCAGCTCCACGCGTGTGAGCGCACTGATAATCGAACACTCTGGATGTGGCTGCATCTTCGGTTCCGGGGATGCTGGAATCTTGCCGTACTCGACTACTCGGACCAAGTCAGAACGCCACAGCTCCAGGAATCCAGAGTCGTAGACACCCGCGTATGAATTCGAGCGCACGGCGGCAGGGCTGTCAGCCGCAATCGATTTTCGGGTCGCGACATACTGCCCCGAATCGGGTTTGAGTGCAACGGTCTCACCGCAGCCAGCTGCCCCACGAAAAGTCGCGAAAACTTGGCCATCACTGCCCGAGAGCGCACACAGCGGAATATCTCGTCGATAGTGCCAGCGCTCCGTGCCGTCGTTAAGCGAGATAGCATGCACGCCCCGGTCCTCAGCAACGATGAGGGAGTTGTCCATCACCAGTGGCGCCGGGGAGATGGTGTGCGTGCTTGCGCTTGCCGACGATTCGGTGGACCACACCGGCCGGAGAGTATGTGGCATTGCCTCCGGATCGTTCGCAGCCGGGGCTTGCATTGCCGAGCCGGCAGAAGCCGTCGTTTCAGTGTGATCGACCTTGCGGGCTGGGGAAGCGAACCATGTCCAACCGATGACTAGCACTACGGCGATGATGAGAATGACTGATGCGATTCGATTTCGACGCAGTCGGGTCTCTGCAGTAGTGGGCTCAGCGTTGGCTTGTGGTGACTGCAGCACGGTTGGAATGTCCTGTCGACGAGTGGTCGTGGAGAGAAGTGAGGCGGGGGAGTTGGCACGCGCAGCAGTTTAGCGGCGACGATGAGAATTGGAGTGGCCGTCCCGCCGTGAGTTTCGTCCTTGGCCGCGATTGCGATGATGAGGCTGTGAGCGGTTGTTTCGCGGACCTCTTCCACCACGCCCGCGAGGTGGTCGGGAACCCAACACCGGGCGGGCTGGCCCGACCTTCTCATCGATTCCCTCGGGGATGTCAAGAGCTTCGGCGAGCTCGGGGGAGGTGGAAAACCACGTCGGAATCTCGGCCATGTCCAGGTCGAGAGCATCTGAAATAGCCTTCCACTTTGCGGTCTCATCCCAGCCGACGAGCGTAACGGCGACACCGCTGTGTCCCGCGCGTCCGGTGCGGCCGATGCGGTGGACATAGGTCATTTCGTCATCGGGCACCTGGTGGTTGATGACGTGGGTGACATCGTCGATGTCGATACCGCGAGCCGCGACATCGGTTGCGACCAGAACGTCGACATCGCCATTGCGGAACGCCGTCAGTGAGCGCTCACGTGCAGGCTGGCCCATATCGCCGTGGACGGCGGTGACCAGGAAGCCCCGCTCGCCGAGCTGCTCAGCAACGGAAGCGGCACCACGCTTTGTACGAGCAAAAATGATGGTGCGACCACGACCGTTGGCTTGCAGGATGCGGGCAATGACTGAAACCTTATCCATTTGGTGCGATTGGAAAACAATCTGCTTAGTGGTCTCATGGACTGTGGCCTCTTCCTCGCCTGATTCAGCGCGGATGTGCACCGGACGATTCATAAAGGTACGTGCGAGAGTCAGAATTGGGCCCGGCATTGTTGCCGAGAAGAGCATGGTCTGACGTTCATCCGGCACCGCAGCCAGAATCTTCTCGATGTCCGGCAGGAAACCCAAGTCGAGCATTTCGTCGGCCTCGTCGAGAACCAAAATTTTTACGCCTGACAGCTCTAGATTATTGCGCTGGTAAAGATCGATGAGGCGACCCGGAGTGCCGACGATGATGTCCACGCCACGGTCTAGCTGTTCAATCTGTTCCTCATAGGGGCGGCCACCGTAAATGGTGCATACACGCAGATTGGTTGAGTGCGCAGCGCGGGCTAAGTCCTCGCCGACCTGCACGCATAGCTCACGGGTGGGGACGACGATGATTGCGCGGGCAGTGCCATCCGGTTCTGGAATGCGGGCGTCATCAAAGACGCGGTCAATGAGGGGGACACCAAAACCAAGAGTTTTTCCCATGCCAGTACGGGCTTGGCCGATGATGTCCGTGCCGTCGAGCGCCAAGGGCAGCGTCAGTTCCTGGATGGCAAATGTGCGGTTGATTCCTTCGTCGGCGAGTGCGTCGCAGATTTCCGCGGCGACCCCCAATTCGACGAATGTCGGGGACTGGGACTCTGCCACGGCGACTCCTTTGCTGTTTGTAACCTCACGTGACACGACGGCTTAATCGGTCTCTCTAATCCTAGCCGCTTTGGGAATGGTTATGATGTCACCTATGGACATCACTATTGGATTTGCAGACAATACGCGTGAGCTGAGCATTGAAAACGTCGCTGGTGGCGAGGAGGTCAAGGCTGCGATCTCCCAGAAGCTGGCTGCTGGCGAAGGTGTGATTGAGCTCAGTGACGGCGCTGGTCAGGAGTACCTGATTAATGCTGACAAGGTTGCCTACGTCCGTACCGGTAATAACGCAGACCGTAAGGTTGGCTTCTTCGCCTAATGACGCAAGAACCCTTTCTCGTACGCATTGCAAGGAGTTGGGGGTGGCGAGCCTATGCCATCCCCGTACTTGTGGTGCTCACAGTCATCATTCTCTTCGACATCTTCACTGCTGAAGATGATTCTTCAGGTTCCGGCAATGGCACTGTTGCCTCGCAGAGTGGCAACAGTCGCCCTGGTCCGGTGCCCGGTGAGGGGTACGGTGATGGCTACGAGGGAGGGCAGTTGCCACCTGGTCCGGCCTTTGCCACGGAACCCTCGGGAAATTTTAAAGATGTCACCGTGGCGCATCCCCGTGTCGGGGAGGGGCGCCGCAATGCGATCAGGTATTCCGTGGAAATTGAAGACAACATTGATGTTCCTTCAATTGGTGGCGAGCGCGCCTTTGCGGAGACGGTGAACTCGATTCTAGCCGATCCACGTGGCTGGACAGCTAATCCAGATTTTTCTTTCGAGGCAGTGCCTCGCGATCAGGATCCGACGATTGTCGTGCAGCTTTCCGCGACTGGAACCGCACATCAGCTGTGCGGAAACACCTTGGGAATGGAGACCTCCTGTTACCTGTCTGGGCAGCGGGAAGGTGAGCCTGGGCGCGTGGTCGTCAGTATCGCCCGGTGGGTTCGAGGTGCCCTGCCTTTTGAGGGGGACCTGGGGTTGTATCGCCAATACCTTATTAATCACGAGGTTGGTCACGGACTTGGGTACGCGGTTCACGAGCCCTGCCCGAGGGACGGCGGTGTCGCGCCAATCATGATGCAGCAGACCCTGAGTGTGTCGAACGATGAACTGCACGAAATCGACAGCAGCGAGGTCTATCAGGTCGATGGCAAGACGTGTTCTGCCAACGGCTGGCCGTATCCATTTGGGGCGGACGACGATACGGCCGCACCGACTCAGAAAGCAAGGTAGTAGCAGATTATGATTGCCACTCCTCCCGACCGTGTTTTAGAGGCCTTTGGTGCCGAGGGTGAGCCGCATCGTGCCGAGCGAGCTTGGGACAATGGCTGGGTCTACGATGATTCCATTGTCCTTTCGCCGGTACATAATTCGGCGCAAGCGCTGTGGTCTGCAAAGGTTCGCAGCGCGCTAGATGTCGATGGCGTCCGAGTAGCGAAATCCGTGCGTACTAGTGACGGCCGCTTGGTCATTGCTGGGTGGCAGGCCCGTCATTTCATCCCGGGGGGATTCGCGCCACGTGCCGATGAAACCATTGTTGCCGCTGGTCGCGTGGAAGAGTCGCTTGCCAGTATTGAACGGCCGCAGTTCCTCCTTGATAAGGAGCCCGATTACTTTGTCATGTGTAATCGCGCAGCTTGGGAATCTGACCCAATCGGCATCCTCGAGCAGCTTCTCGACGCGGATAGCGTCCCCCGCGCCGATTGCGCCGAGGCTCTCACAATCTCCGGTGATCTTCTCCAGTTGCGGGCAGAGATGGTTGTGCCAACGGAGCTTCTGCAGGTCTGTCACGCAGACCTCGTCGGCACGCTGCTTTACGACGGCACGGCCGCCCCAGTTCTCACCGATATCGTGCCAGCATGGCGTGTCCGTGGTTGGACAGCTGCCTTAGCGGCAGTGGATTGTCTGTCCATGATGGGTGCTGATGAAGAGCTACTGCGACGCTTCGATCATTTGCCGGATTTCGGTCAGTTGCTCGTTCGTGCGATGTGCTATCGACTTTTTGTCCACGCTGTTAGTCCAGAATCGCAGCCGGGTGCGTATCGTGGCCTGTTCCGTGCGGCTTCGCTAGTCCGCGCGTTTGTGTCTAAGTAACGCCTGGCAGTATTCACGGGAGTTTTTGGGGCGGGGGTATTTTTACCTCTATTTCGAATGGGTGTTCGAGTGTCTGTCCGGAGGTTGTGCCACAATGGTGCACATGAACGTAGATGGAATGCCGAAGGTTCGGTTCGTCCAGGAGGAACCGCCTTGTCGTCGGCAGTGGTTGGGTACTGCGGTAGAGGCGCTTTTCCCTTCCCATAATCGGGCGCTCGTGGTAGCGAACAAGCTTGTAAACCAGCCTGTTGTGCGCGTTTTAGGCGGCCCAGGGACTGGCAAGAGTTCGCTGCTGGCAGATCTCGCGGTGGACTACATGCACTCGGGCATTCCGGCGGACAGCATTTTGGTGGTGTCACAGTCAAAAGAGGCCGCCGCGGAATTGAGGCGGAATATTGACAGGCGTTTTTCCTCTGAACTGGGGGAAGGCGGTTCGTTCGGGGCAGGTCAAGGTGGCATGGTGCGTGCCGTGCATTCACTTGCCTATGCAGTAGTACGTGATGCCGCCGTCAGTCGGGGAGAGCCTGAACCATCGTTGACCACTGGTGCACGCCAAGATGCTGTCGTGCGGCAGCTTTTGGCCGGTCATGCGGAAGATGGTGGTGCGTATTGGCCAGAGCGGTTGCGCCCGGCTCTTCCATTAGTCGGTTTTTCCCGTGCGGTTCGTGACTTTCTGCTGCGTGCAGCTGAGCGGGGGATTGATGCCCCGAGGCTTCAGCAGCTCGGCGTGGACTATGGCATTGAGTCGTGGTGTGCGGCTGGCAAGTTTATGGCGGAGTATCAGCAGACTATGCGGTTGGCGTGGGAGCCCAGCTTGAACGCTGCAGAGATTGTCTCTGCGGCATTGATGGAGCAGGATACAGACGCGCAAGCACTGGCTCGGTGGGGAAAGTCGGTGGTGCTGGTCGATGATGCCGAACACCTATCGCCGGCGGCTGCGCGTCTTGTGGATCGGTTTGTGTCGCAGGCGGCGGTGGCCGTCATTACTGGTGATGAAGATCAATCGGTATTTCACTTCCGCGGTGCTAATAATGACTATCTCCGGGGGATTGGTGAGGTCGAGTACAAGGCAATCCACTTGCAGCAGTCTTACCGCTGTAACGCTGATATCGCGGATTTAGTCAACGCAGTTTCTCAGCGCTTGCCTAAGGCTCCTGCATACCGCGGCATTGTTGGTTCAGTTGGAACACAAGAAGCTAGTGAATCCGACGTTGGAAACAACAGTGAGACCGTCGCAGCGGAAAACTCGTACGCAGCGAAAAGTGCAGTAAAAATAGCTATTCATCCCTCTGAACGTGCACAGCGAGCCACAGTCGCGGACTACTTCCGGCGCCTTCATATTGACGAGGGGGTGGCATGGAAGGATATGGCGGTCATTGTCCGGTCCGGTGCAGGGGAGTCCTCTCTGTTCCGTGCATTGTCGCGTGCGGGTGTGCCTGTGCAGATTGACCCAACGGACATCGTGCTAAGTCATCAGCGATTGGTGCGAGCGCTGATGGTGGCGTTGCGGGCAACTATGAACCAGCTCGATGACGTGGAGTGGGACGAGTTCCTCTCCGGCCCACTGGTCAACATAGATCCGATTGTCAAAGAGCGTCTGCTGCGCGGAATCCGAAAGGCCGACCTGTTCGGCGGGGCCGCGATGACTCAGCTCATCGGAATCTTGAAAGCAGATGGACTCACAACAGAGCAGCTGGAACTTATTGAGTCTCTGTCGCAGCGTGAACGTCAGGCGCTGCAGGTGCCGCTGGATCTATTGAGCGCAGCGCGTGAAGCGTTGCGTGATGGTGTGGAAGCAACTTTGTGGGCAATTTGGCAGTCCACTGGTTTGGCAGACCATCTGGTGGCGGCATCGTTGCGCGGCGGTACAGCTGGAGCATCGGCTGACCGCGACCTGGATGCTGTGATGGCACTGTTCGACTTTGCTGGTGACCGTGTGGAGCTGAATCCAAAGCTGACGGTTGACGGTTTTATCGCTTCTGTGGAAGAACAGGAGCTGCCCATCGGCGCACGTGACCGTAGCGGGGTAGAGCGCGACGCCGTGCGCATTCTCTCAGCGCATGCGGCTCTGGGCAGGCAGTGGAAGGCAGTAGCAGTTGTCGGAGTACAGGAAGGCCAGTGGCCCAGCCTCGGTGTAACTGGCTCGGTGATGAAGCAGAACGAGTTCATCGGTCTCGTCGACCACGGGATTGCACCGCGGGAGTACATCAATTCCATGGCGGATGCGCTAGCGGAGGAACGTCGTTTGCTGCACGTCGCGGTATCACGGGCTAGCGACAGGGTACTGCTGACCGCAGTCGATTCTCCTGATGATGTTGGAGTTCCCAGTCCGTTTGTTATCGAGCTCGTTGAAAAGCTCGGTAATTCGGGGACGGAGCTGGCGAAGCAGTCGGAAGCCTCTTCGGCTGCGAACGGAGTCGGGGCTACGGCTAATGAAGCAAACACCGGCAATCCGGATGTTGCAGAGGCAGAAGAATCCAAATGGGCCGGTGAAGGCCTGCCACGGGTGCTCTCTGTGGAGTCACTGCTGGCAGAACTGCGTGCAGCCGTTGTAGACGATGCGGAGACTGAGACGCGGCGTCGACAAGCTGCACGTCAACTCGCGCGATTGGCGCAGGTTGAGGTTGCTGGCGCACATCCAGACACCTGGTGGGGGCTCCGTGCACCGTCGACCTCGAAGCCGGTAAATGACAAGAAGCCGATGAGAATCAACCCTTCCAAGGTGGAAGCAGCCCTGAGTTGCCCGCTGAAGGCCATGCTGGATAAATCAGCACCGACATCGGCCATGTATTTAGGCTCTCTACTTCATCAGGCGGTAGAAGCCGTAGCCAAGGGAGTGACTGTACCTGAGGCGCAGTCCGAAATCCGGCGTGTTTTTGGTGACCTGTCCGATGATCCGGAGTGGCGTAAGCGTACTGAGGAAGACACCTGGTTGACAGCGCTGGAGGATTGGCAGCGGTGGATTGAGACTAAGAAAGATATCGGGACCGAGGTTCCGGTAAAAGTCACCATCAACGATGACATCGTGATTGTCGGACGAATCGACCGATTGATTGAAGACGCTGATGGTGCAGTTCAAATCGTCGATATTAAAACCGGTAAGACAGCGCCCTCCGGTAAAGACGTAGAAGAACATGCACAGCTAGCTACATATCAGCTGGCGTTGTCGAAGGGGAAGCTCGTTGAAAGCGGAGATGGGCTTGCTGTGGACAACGGCGAAGGCATTGAACAATCAGGGGCATACCTGGTATTTCCGCGAAAGTCACACAATAAGACCATTATCACTAGTCGAGAACAGTCAAAGCTCACGGAAGACAAGTTGGCTGACTGGGAGCGTCGTGTGGAGCAGGTAGCACGTGCGACGTCTGGCCCGCGTGCCTTGGCGCTCGCTGGTGATCATTGCAAGTTCTGCACCCTTTCGAAGGCGTGCCCGGCAGCAGAAGGGAATCGGTAGCCATGTCGGAGGAACGAACCATCATTGATCCCGTCATCCTGTCGGAGATGATGGGCCAGGACTTTCCGCCCACCCCGCAACAAGCGGCGGTAATCGGTGCACCGATGGAACCAATGCTTGTTGTCGCCGGTGCCGGTGCTGGTAAAACAGCGACAATGGCTTCCCGTGTCGTGTGGTTGGTCGCCAATGGCTTTATCCGCCCAGAAGAAGTTCTAGGTTTGACCTTCACCAGGAAGGCAGCGCGCGAGCTCGGCGTCCGTATCCGACAACAGCTCAATGCGCTTGCTTCCTCTGCCGCATTTCGTGCACAGGCTTCACCAAAGGTACTAGCAAGCCTCGAGGTCATTGCCCCAACCACGCTTACTTACGATGCCTATGCCTCTGAAGTCGTTAGCAATTATGGTCTTTTGCTGCCGACGGAGCCGGGGGTCACCATTATGGATGGCGCGACGCAGTGGCAGTTGGCCTGGGAAACCGCTCGTAATGTGAAGGAAATTGATGTCGATATTGCGCCATCGACTCTGGCCAGTCGCATTATTGAGCTGGGGGCGAACATCGACTCAAACCTTTCTTCACCGCAGGCGATTCGCGAGGAAACCGAAGCATTCATCAGCAATATTGAGCAGACTCCGCAGAAGGGTAAACGTGAGGGGCTAATTGGCGATCTACAGGGCATCGTCGATAAGCAGCGAGAGAGATTAGAGATTTTGCCGCTGGTAGAACAGGTTCGAGCTCGGTGCAATGAAGAAAATGTCGCCACTTTCGGTATGCAGATGGCTCGTGCGGCCCGACTAGCCACCGACTTCGCGGAAGTCGGAGAGGAGGAGCGGCGTCGCTTTAAGATCATCATGCTCGACGAGTACCAGGACACGTCGCACACACAGCGGCTGTTCCTGCGTGCGCTGTTCTCCGGTGGTTGTGTCACCGCTGTCGGCGATCCGATGCAGGCAATTTATGGCTGGCGAGGAGCAACTGCCGAAAACCTTGTGCAGTTTGTCAATGATTTTCCGCGGTCGGATGGGAAGCCAGCGGAGAAAAAGCAACTGACCATTTCTTGGCGAAATCCGCAGTCAGTGCTGCAGCTTGCTAACGCAGTCTCCGACCGTGCTTTCGCGGGGCAGGCTCGTACAGTAGAGGCACTGGATGCCGGTCCAAAAGCAGGTCAGGGCGAAGTGCAGCTTGCTTTCACCGCAACCGGTGAGGAAGAAGTTGCATACATCGCAGATTGCATGGAGGCGCAATTACGCGAATGTGAAGCAGCTGGCAACAAGCTCGATGCCGCCATCCTGGTTCGGACAAATGCTGAATCGGCTGTCTATTTAGATGCACTGTCTGAGCGGGGTGTGCCTGCAATCATCGTGGGACTCGCTGGATTGCTGCATTTGCCCGAGGTCATGGATATCACCTCGGTGATGAAGATATTGGTCGACCCCAGTTCAGACCAGGATGCTCTGCGTCTGCTGCTCAGCCCACAGGTCAATTTGGGTGCCGCAGACGTGGAGGCACTTCGCACTCGTGTAGACCAGCTGGCAATGGCAGGCAAGGACGAGTTGGCCCGAAAGAAGGGCAACCTCGAAGAGACTTCAGACTCCTCACCGCTTTCCCAGCTCGCTCGCCAGTATGACAAGCTCGTGGAAGATGCCGAAGCAGCATCGTCCGCGGTGGGGCTGGGGCACGCCATCGCCGACCCGGATATTCGTTTTTACGACGGCACCCCGCTAGCGCGCGGCAGTGTGGGAAAAAATGGGCGGTTGGTCTGCAGCGAGTCACTGAACTACACAGATGAAGCAATGGCGCGCATCGCACAGTTGGGTGCAAGCCTACGAAAACTACGTCGGTTCTCGCTGAATAAGCCTCTACCGGAACTGGTCGAGGACATCGCTACTGAGTTTGGAATTCGCGTAGAAGCAGCGGCTGGACAGTACGGTTCCGCTACCGCGATAACCAGGCCGACGACTGCGCATCTGGATAGGTTTGTCGATATCGCTGCGACGTATTCGCAAAATATCTCGGACGATGTGACAGGGTTTTTGAACTATTTGGAGTTCGCTGTCGAACACGATGATGGTTTGGAACGGGCACCTATGAACATGCCGGAAAACTGCGTCCAAATCATGACTATGCACAAGTCAAAGGGGTTGGAGTGGGAAACGGTTGCTGTCCCGGGCATCACCACCAGCAAGTTCGACAGAGTTGATTTGTCATCGTGGCTCACCAATTCAGTTCAGCTTCCTCCTGGTGCAATTACCCAAGTGGATCCGCTAACGGCTAGTGCAGAAACAACAGGGGATGCAACACAGCTTGCAGCAGGCGATTGGGCTCCCGTCGCTGATTCTGTCGATAGCAATGCCCCCGAACTGGACATATCAGGCGCAGATAACCAAACCGACCTCAACAAGGTAATCAAAGCCTACAAGGAAGAGCTGCGAGAAGTGGAGAGGGAAGAAAAACAGCGCCTCTTCTACGTTGCCATGACTCGCTCCGCGAAAAAGCTCATTGTCACTGCAAGCAGGCGGCCTAATCCGAGCTTGAAGAAACCCACCGACGTGTCGGCGGACTTCGCAGCCATCGCCACGCAATTCAGCGACTATGTGGTGTCGTGGACAGATGGGGAGGACCCTGAGGTAGAGGACACCGAAGTCGATCTGGACTGCGACACTGCGGTTGATGGGGTGGTCTGGCCCGTCGATACCCTGGGCAACCGCCGAGATAGTGTGCAGCGAGCAGCCGAAAGCGTCATGCGCTACATGGGCGAAGACCAGGATGAGCGCCCCATTGCAGGTGACCTGTCTGAGGTATGGGAAACGGAAACGACCATTCTCGTGGATGAAATCCGTCGAGCTAAGGCCGCGGAGATTCATCTACCAATGCCGACAAGCATGTCCACTAGCGAATACCAAGCCATGATTGCGGATCCGGTCGCGTTTGCTCGTCGGAAAGCACGCTCGGTGCCGTTTAAGCCAAACCGATTCGCGCGCCGAGGTACGGCATTCCACGCTTGGTTGGAGAATCGCTTCGGTGCACACAGCCTGCTGGACGATGAGGATCTCTTCGGGAATCAACTGGATGACTTCCTCGGCACAGAACAAGTCGCGTCCGAACGCGAACTTGAGAAGTTGAAGGCGAATTTCGAGGCATCCGAGTGGGCTGACCGCACGCCAGTGCATGTGGAAGTGCCGTTTGAAATTGCCATTGGGCAACGGCGGGTCGTCGGCCGAATCGACGCGGTGTTTAAGGACAACGGGAAGTGGAGCGTCATTGACTGGAAGACAGGCCAGATGCCGCGCGGAAAGGAAAGGGAAGTAGCGGCGCTACAGCTGGCGATTTACCGCTTGGCGTGGTCGGATAGGCTGCGTGAGATGGGAGTGGAAACGGCCCCCGAAGACATTGAAGCCGGGTTCTTCTATGTTTCGGCAGGACGAACGCTAATACCAGATGAAGCGCTACTGCCAAGCAGGATAGAGTTGGACAGGAAAATGCGCGAGCTGATTGGATAATCATCTACGTATGTAACTGCCGCGTGGCCGTGGCCAGTTATCCAGGTGAAAGCAGCAGTTTGTATGCGCTATTTTTCACCGGGAGGAGTTTTCATGAAAGGCAGGCGAGGAGCGGTTGCGTAATCCAATTCGGAAATCTTCGGGATACGAAACCGGGCTCAATGATCTTCCCGGGCATGCACTGCTGGGAGTCATTGGTCTGCCTGAGTCCGCGCCGAAGAATCCTTGGCGGCTAATCATACGTCGTTTGAACTACGCCGTGTTTTTGCTGCTGATTGCATCCGTCGTGGTCTACTACGATCACGACGGATACACGGAGCCTCTCACCTTCATCGATGCGGTGTATTACTCGGCTGTCAGCCTGTCGACGACGGGCTACGGTGACATCACGCCGGTCACACAGAGGGCTCGATTACTCAATATTTTGATCATTACGCCACTGCGTGTGGCCTTCCTTGCTCTCTTGGTCGGTACTACTCTGACCGTTTTGACCCAAGAGTCTCGGAAAACCCTGCAAATTCAGCGCTGGAGGAGACAGTTGCGCAACCACACCGTCGTTATCGGATACGGCACCAAGGGTCGTTCTGCCATTGCAGCTCTTCTCGCGGACGGCGTAGATCCGGCAGAAATCGTTGTTATTGATACGGACAAGGAAGCACTCGACCACGCTTCGAATCAAGGCTTGGCGACGGTGCATGGGTCGGCTACTAAATCTGATGTGCTGAAGTTAGCTGGTATTCAGCGTGCCCGCTCTATAGTCGTTGCACCGAACAAAGATGACACAGCGGTGCTGGTCACGTTGTCTGTCCGCGAGTTGGCACCGGGTGCCTCAATTGTGGCTTCAGTGCGTGAATCAGAAAACCGCCACTTGTTGACGCAGTCAGGTGCAGACCAAGTGGTCATTTCTTCTGAAACCGCCGGCCGAATGCTGGGGCTGGCCACGGTGACTCCTTCGGTGGTGGAGATGATGGAAGACCTCCTGAGCCCGGATGAAGGATTCTCTGTTGCAGAGAGGCTCGTCACCGAAGAGGAAATCGGTGCCAGCCCACGGCACCTCGCGGATATTGCACTCGGTGTGGTGCGCTCGGGTGAGCTGTACCGAATTGATTCACCGGAGTGTGAATCGGTGGAGCCAGGCGACCGGCTGCTGTACGTCCGCCGTGTCTACAGCAATGACGAATAGCACTCGACAAGTTTAAAAATGGGGTCTAACAACTTTTGACTTACTCAGAGGCGGATGTGAACGAGCCGGAATATCTAGCTGGGCTGGATCCAGATCAGCGCGAGGCAGCCACGGCTCCGATGGGGCCGGTGTGCATTCTTGCCGGAGCCGGTACAGGTAAGACCCGAACAATTACTCATCGCATCAAGTACCTCATTGACCAGGGGTTTGTGCAGCCGCAAAAGGTATTAGCGGTGACATTTACCTCGCGTGCCGCAGGGGAGATGCGCGACCGCCTGGCAAAGATGGGAACGCCTGGAGTCCAGGCGCGCACTTTCCACTCGGCATCACTTCGCCAGCTGCGCTACTTCTGGCCCCAAGTCGCCGGTGATATGCCCTGGCAGCTGTTGGATGACAAGAAATTCCGTGTTGTCGCCCAAGCAGTACGTCGAGTGGGCTTGGACACCTCTAAGGAAACAATCCGAGATGTCATGGGCGAGATTGAGTGGGCTAAGGCCACTCTGGCCGGTGCGGATCAGTACCAAGCCGCGCTGCGGGAGCATGGGCGCACGGCGCCTCTGTCTGCGGAGAAAATTGTCGATTGCTATCGCGCTTACGAGGACATAAAAACCACCCCTGACGGGCTATTGCTCGACTTCGACGACCTACTCATTCACACCGCCGGTGCGATGGAGAATTCCCGTGCAGTGGCGGAGGAATTCCGCAACCAGTATCGGTGCTTCGTCGTCGATGAGTACCAGGATGTCACCCCGTTACAGCAGCGAGTTCTCAACGCCTGGCTGGGAGACCGTGACAACCTGACAGTTGTCGGGGACGCCAACCAGACGATTTACTCTTTCACAGGCGCGACTCCGCAATACCTGATGAACTTTTCTCGGGACTACCCGGAAGCCACAGTGGTCCGCCTGCAGCGGGACTACCGATCGACCCCACAGGTCGTCGAGCTGGCCAACAATGTCATCGGCCGTGCGCAGGGACGTATCGCCGGCTCGCGGCTGAAGCTGATTGGGCAGCGTGAAGACGGCCCGGAGCCGACTTTCAATCAGTACGACGATGAGCCGATGGAAGCTCGCGCGACCGCGCGCAGCATCAAGCGACTTATCGACGCGGGTACGCCGGCATCGGAGATTGCCGTTTTGTACCGCATCAACGCACAGTCCGCAGTTTTTGAGCAGGCTTTGTCCGAGGTAGGAGTCGCCTACCAGGTTCGTGGCGGGGACGGTTTCTACCAGCGTCCCGAGATCCGCGATGCCATCGCAGCACTTGTGCGAGTTTCCCGTTCCTCACGGACTGTTCCGACATTGCAGGGCACGAATCTGTTGGATTTGGTCAAGCAGGTTTTCGCGGGCCTTGGCATGACTGACCAAGAGCCGGAAGGCACTGGTGCCAGGGAACGTTGGCAGTCACTGCGCGCCCTATTCGACCTGTGTAAGGACATCGTTCATGCCAACACCGAGGTCAATATCCAGGCGCTCCTCGGCCAATTGCACACTCGGCAGCAGGCCAAGCATCCGCCGACGCTGGATGGCGTGACGTTGGCTAGCCTGCATGCAGCCAAGGGGCTGGAGTGGGATGCGGTGTTCCTCGTTGGGCTTACCGACGGATCGCTGCCTATCCAACATTCGCTGAATAAATTCGACCGATCTCCTGCACAGGGAGCGGAAGCCATCGAAGAAGAGCGCCGTCTGTTCTATGTCGGCATTACTCGAGCCCGTGAACATCTGGAGCTATCTTGGTCATTGTCGAGGACAGAAGGCGGCCGCAGGTCACGTCGCCGCACACGATTCCTCGATGAACTCGACATTGATGTCTCTGACTACTCGGCGGAGGCACAGCGAAGCTCAAGGAGCTCTAGTTCCCGTGGTAAGCGTCAGCAGTCCAAACAGTGCAAGGGCTGCACTAAGCCATTGCACACCGACGCGGAGCGGATCTCAGGGCGCTGTGAAGAGTGCCCGGTCAGTGCGGATCCTGCGCTACTGGAAGCATTGCGTGCATGGCGCCTGGAAATGTCGAGAGAAATGACTGTCCCCGCATTCGTGATCTTCTCCGATGCGACCCTTCTGGCCATCGGTGAGCAGCAACCGACTACGCCGGAGGAACTTCTGCAAATTCCCGGAATTGGAGAAGCGAAGCTCAATCATTTCGGCGAAGACATCTTGGGAATCGTCAATTCTTTTGTGAATTCCTAGTCAGATTCTGCTCAAGGCACTTCGAATTACATGAACTGCATCTGCGAGTTGCCATGACCACACACTGGGCACTGCGGGTGGGGAGCAACCGTAGTGCGGGTGATATCGAGGCTTTCCAAATCTATGCGCACCTCTGTCGCACATAGATCTGAGAGGTCCGGTCGCCGCAGCTGCCCAACCAACAGCGGCACCGCTGTGTTCAGCCATTCCGGTGCGGTCACGGGCGTAAAAGTGCGAAGCTGCAGCGCAATCAGTGCCCGGACGGGGTCGCGGTCTCGTCGATAAGCTTCGAAACACATCGAGCAGGGCCCTTGACCTGGCTGAACAAGCGGCCCAAGAATCAGTGCTCCATCGCGGAAATGCGTGTGCAGATGCTCAATTCCACGATGAAACAGAGCGCGAACCAAGGGCATGCTCGGTACTTCCATGCCCGTGACCACCGCGAGCCCGATGTCTTCCGGCGTGGATTGAGATATTTTCAGCGTCGCATTGCGAGTGGGCGACATTGCCTTCGTCCAACTACCGCAACCCGTGCGACGAAGCTCTTTTAAAAGTCCAGTGCGCAAACTGTCCCGACCGATCAGCGTAATCCTCCGTCGTGTCGGTGGTTTTTGGATCAGTGCTGCTCGGTGAAGGTCGGAGATAAGTGCTGTAATGAACTGCGGTGACAGTTTGTCGTGACTGTCAGCAAAGGCCTCGCTTAAGGTGCTACCTCTATGAGCTGCAAGAAGTGCCGAGAAGACAGGCCCCGGCGGGGTGCCGTCGGAAAGCGGCAGAATCATGCTGCGCTCCGGTTCCACGCCGAACTGAATCCGCGCGCCTGGGCGCATGATAATCGGTATCTCCGGGCGCAGTGCGTAGTCCGTGGTAGGCGCGGCAAGCGTTTGTGCTGCGGGTGCGTCCGAACCTATTACGCCAGCCGTACCATCCCGCCCCCGAGACGTATCCCTGTATTCCCCCATAAAAATATCTTTTACCCCGGGGCCAGCTTTTACGCAATCGCAGGGCAGAGCATATACGCTTAAAAAGCATGAGCACCAAGCGACCTGAGTACGGCCCGGATGTTGAGGTTCGGCGCTCGAAGCGCCGCCGCCGTACTGTGTCCGCCCGCGCGGAGGGAAACCGAATCATTGTCATGGTTCCGGACGACCTCAGCGCCGCTGCGGAAAAACAGCAGGTCAATGAAATTGTGGCGCGAGTGCGGAAGAAAGTTGGCAGCAACCTGGATAATTCCGAGCTGGAGCGCCGCGCACGGCTGCTCTCGCGTACGGTGCTGGAAGATCGCCCGCGGTTTGAGTCAATCAAATGGGTCAAGAACATGTCGCGCAGGTGGGCATCGGTCACCGGCGGCGTTGATAGTCCGGGACGTATTCGCATTTCGCACAGGCTTGCCGACGTCCCGGGGTACGTCCTCGACGATGTCATTGTGCACGAACTGGTGCACACTTTCGTCGACGGGGGTCATACCGAAGAGTTCTGGTATTGGGCGGCAAAAGCCCCGTACCACGAACGGGCACGGGGCTATTTAGAGGCGTATCAGCGCTGGGGAACCCAGAGCTAACTAGCTACTTATCGTCATCGGTGTCGCCAGAATTGTCCTCGTCGGTGTCACTGTCCTTGCCCTCAGCCGCGCGTTTTTCGGCTTCTTTGCGCAGCTGCTCTTCAAGCTCTGCGATCGGGTCGAAGTCATCGTTGTCCGAACCGCCAAGAACCGAGTCAATAAAGGCCGCGGGTTCATCCAAATCTTCTGCTACGGGCAGGAAGTCCGGGTGATCCCAGACCTTGTCACGTTGCTCGATGCCCACAGCGGTGGTCAGGCGGTGCCACAAGTTGGTTGCCTCACGCACCTTGGGGGAGCCGAGGTCAATGCCGGTGGCCTTCTCCAGCGCCTGCTCAGCACCTTCGGTGGCGCGGCGACGACGCCAGGCTTCATCCAATTGTGCGGCACCCGGTAGACGCTCACCGAGGGCATCGGTGACAACCATGTCCACCCACCCTTCGACCAGTGCTAGCAGCGTCTGGAAACGAGTACGAGCATTCTCGTTACGAGAACGAATCTTCGGACTCAGATCCATATTTTGCAGCTGACTCATAGCCTCCTGCATACGCTGCGGATCCTGCATGTTCTCAATATCCAGACCGCGGGCGGCCTCTTCGATCGCGGAGTAGTCGATGACGATGCCAGCGGCGTACTCCTCGACAGAGGAAATCATGCGTTCAGCCAGCCATGGCACGCGGTCGTAAAGACGTTGGTGTGCAGCTTCGCGGGCAGTGGCGTAGATAAACAGATCGCGCGCTGGAACCTCGAGTTCCTCTGCGAGAGTAACTAGATGTGTTGGCAGCAGTACCGCCGCACCAGTGGTGTGTAGCGGCAGCCCGAGGTCAGAACCAGTCAGGCTCGTCTGTGCCAATTCAGCCAGCGCATTGCCCAGCTGAGTACCGAAACTCATCGAGTTCATCTGACGCATGATGCCCAGCATCGGGCCCATCATCTCGCGAGCTTCTTCTGGAACGCCCTCGAGGGAGGCATCACTCATGCGGCTGGCGACGGGATCGACAAGGCGAGTCCATGTCGACTTGGTGTTCTCCAACCACTGCAGGCTATTCCACGCTTCTACGCGGTTGACACCAGCGGGAAGGGAGGTGACGTCATCTAGCCACAGTTCGGCCAGGCGCAAGGAATCAGCCAGCGCCTCGCGGGCCGAGTCCTTCACCGGAGCTGGGTTACCAAGACGGGTCCGCGCAACGCGCTCGGCCGCGTCGTAGTTGACAGGGCCAGAGTTAGACTCCTGGAATCGCTGCCCCATGCCGGAGAACATCTCGCCGAACTGGTTGAGAATATCGCCCAAGTTCGGCTGTTCTCCTTTGCCAGAGGCGCCGCTGCCGGGCTGCCCGGGGCCGCCGAAACCGAAGCCACCGGCGCCGCCCATGCCACCGAAGGGGAACCCGAAGAAACCGAAAGGACCGCCCTGGCCGCCCTGACCGCCCTGGCCGGAGTCATTGTTGCCAGCGTCGTCACGATCGTCATCATTGTCGTTCGGACCAAAGCCAAATCCGTTAGAACTCATGCTCCCACCGTACCGGGCAATGACCCGCGTGAGTACTTAAAAGCACCACTTTATTGGCAACTTCGCGCCCAGCGAACAGACACGAACAACATTCATCAGGTGTCCAGTAGGCAGATAGCGAGAATGTAGGGTGTTATTTGTGAATCGTCGTACCCAAACTCTTGTTGCGGGCGCTGTGCCCATCGCCGCGTTGGCAACTGTGCTTTCGCTGCCAACGCTGACAGTTCCCTATGCCGCGCAGGGGCCTGGCCCGGTCTTCGACGTCCTCAGCGATGTCGAGGGAAAGAGCATTATCTCGGTCAGCGGCAGTGCTGCGGACTCCGAACGCTCTAAGGGCACGCTGGATATGACAACCGTCGCAGTCAGGCATAACCTGACATTGCCGCAGGTCATTGGCCTGTGGTTTGATCGTGACAACGATATCGTCCCCATTGAGGCGGTCTTCCCTCCGGGCCAGAGCCAGGACGAGGTGGAAGAGGAGAACAAGGCTGCATTCACCGAGTCGGAGGCCAACGCCACCTCCGCTGCACTGGCACATCTCGGGTTGCCGATGGAAGTCACCGTCGCCTACACAGTGCCGGATAGTCCCGTCGATGGGCGACTGCATGAAGACGATGTGATTCTCGCAGTGGATGGGGTGGCAGTAAGCAAGCCCGAGCAAGTCAAGGCGATTATTGCCGGACGCAACCCGGGCGATACTGTCACGTTGAGGGTCAAGCCTGCGACCGTCGATAAGCAGAAGGCTGCTAAGGGCGAGGACTCTGCCCCCGAGAAAGCCGTCGATATTTCTGTGACACTGGCGGAAAACCCGCATCAAAAGAATGCCGCGCTGCTCGGCGTGGGGATGGGGGCGCAATCCGCGGACGACACCAAAGTTGAGTACCAGCTCAGCGGCATTGGAGGTCCGTCGGCGGGTCTCATGATGACGCTTGGAGTGATTGACAAGCTGAGTCCAGGCGATCTGACCGAGGGGCAGCACCTCGCTGGCACTGGCACTATTGACGCTGCCGGCAACGTGGGCGAAATCGGTGGCATTACACACAAAATCTCGGCTGCCCGAGATGAGGGCGCCGAAATGTTCTTCGTGCCGGAAGGCAATTGCGCAGAAGCTGTGACTGCCGACCGAGGCGATATGAAGTTGGTAAAGGTCTCTGTGCTTGACGACGCGCTTGCGGCAATCGAAAAGCCGGAGACCGCGCAGACCTGCTCGTAGTTTTGCCGTAGCCCTTACGGGCAGCAGGTAGTTTCAGTTAGTTCTTGCTGAAAGCCTCGAAGTCTTGCTGAGACTGCCACTTGTCGATTTCCGCAGCCGTTGCTCGAAGTTGAGGGTCAAATTCGAGGTATGCCTTTGTCTCACGCGCGATGAGCCCGGACAGGACAATTAGACCGATGAGGTTCGGCAGCGCCATCAGGCCGTTGAGGGCCGAGGCGACGGACCAGACGGTTTCCAGCTGAGTTACCGCGCCGACGAAGACCACGCAGGTGAAGACCGCACGGTAGAGGCCGGTGCCGCGGCGACCGACCAGGGACTCGAAGGCGCGCTCACCGTAGTAGGACCAGCCCAGCATGGTGGAGAATGCGAAGAAGACAACCGACAGCGTGACGATGGTGCCACCCCAGTGACCCGGCAGACCGCGGGAGAATGCCTCAGCGGTCAGAGCGCCAGTGTCGACGTTGCCATCCTGCCAAACACCGGTGCTGATGATAACCAGGCCGGTGAAGGACACGACGATGATGGTGTCAATGAAGGTCTGAGTCATGGAGACCAAACCCTGACGAACTGGGTGAGTCGTCGATGCGGCGGCAGCGGCGATAGCACCGGAACCCAGGCCCGACTCGTTGGAGAACAGACCGCGGGCAACACCCATCTGCAGGGCGAGAATGAGCGTGGATCCTGCGAACCCACCAACGGCCGCGGTGCCGGTGAAAGCATCGGTGAAGATGAGCTTGAAGGTTTCGGGCAGCGCCGAGACATTGGCGACGAGCACCCACACGGCCGCACCGATGTAGAGCACAATCATCATCGGCACAAAGCTGGCGGTGATGCGGCCAATCGACTTAATGCCACCCATCAGAGCTGCACCTACCAGGATGAACATAATCATGCCGGAGAGCGTCGGATCGATGTCGAAGCTGTTTTCCAGGTTCGAGGCCACGGCATTGCCCTGGGTTAGGTTGCCGATACCAAACGCCGCCAGCGCAGCGAAGACGGCGAAGAGAATGCCCAGCGTCTTACCAAAACCATTCGGGATGGCCTTGCGCAGGTAGTACTGCGGACCACCGGACTGTTCGCCAGCTGCATCGGTCTGGCGGTACTTCACGCCCAGGAATGCCTCGGAGTACTTCGATGCCATACCTAGCAGGCCGGTTACCCACATCCAGAACAGCGCACCGGGTCCACCTAAGCCGATTGCGGTAGCGACACCGACAATGTTGCCGACACCGACAGTTGCCGCGAGAGCCGTCGCCAGCGCCTGGTAGTTGGTGATATCTCCCTCGGCGTCGTCGTCGTTACGGTCGATGAGTCCGAGGCGCAGTGCCGAGCCGAGTTTGACCAGGTGAATTGCGCCCAGGCGAATGGTCAAGATGATTCCGGTGCCGATCAGCGCGGGGATGAGGAGGTACGGACTCCAAATAAAACTATCCGCCGCTGAGACAAAATCGCTGAAGCTTTCCATGCTGTGGAACTTTACTGGTAGAAAGCCTAAACCCAATCATTAAATTCTCAGAAAATGATTATTGCGCTACTAATTCGCCACAAGTGGGGGTAAACGCATTCCGGCGAAAACAAAGATCATTCCGCCAATCAGTGTGAGAGCAACGTACCCACATGCCCTCCAAAAGTGTTGGTTTTTAAGGCGTGTGATCTCTCCGGCGAGTGTGGACCACGTCGACAGGCCGCCGGCGAAGCCAATCATCACCGTCGCATAGGCCAGGGCAGGGGTCATGCCGTCGCTTGTCGACGTTCCCCGCGACCACACCACAGCAGCGGCACCGGCGACGAAGCAGGCAATCATATTCGCGGTCCACGTTCCGGGCAGTTTGGAATCAGCCCACTTCACCGCAAGTTCGGCCAGCGTATAGCGCAGCGCTCCCCCTACTGCGGCGCCAACTGCGATAGCGAGAATGGCAGAGAGCGCCGAGGGAAAAGAACTGAGGAGATCGCCGGTCATTCCGCAACCTCCCGCGCACACTTGGTTCCCAACCAGTAGGCGAGGGGACAACACAGCAGGTGAATAAGCCCAACGCTCACAATCAGCACGACTGACGTGTCCGCCTGTGCCAATAGGAGAATGACAAAGGCGGAGAAAGTGGTGAAGCCGCCACAAAAGCCAGTACCGCAGAAAGCGGAAAGCCGAGGATTAGCAAACGCGATACTGCTGACCAGGCCGAAGAGAAGGCAGCCCAGTAAGTTGATGACAGTCGTCGAGATTGCGCTAATTCCCGAGCCAACGATTGCATCGATCGCCGCTCCGAACAGAAAGCGACCTACTGCGCCAACAGCGGCGCCGCCGGCCACGGCCAGAGCTGTCAGACCCTGCGCTCGTCCTGCTGATGGCAGCTTCGGAGCAACAGATTCCTCATTCACGGTGAAAACGCTAGCACAGCGGCTAAAGGGGGGGGGACAGGAGACAGGTGCCGGCAGCCCGGAATCCTTTCGAGAAGGTGCTCCCGTCGGCACGCGGCAATCTATCTGATGCACCCTATTGCAGGGGCGAGTTTGCCTTACCGAGTGGTTCTTGCCATGCGCGCTGTCCCTAAAACGGGGACACTGGAGAGGAGGAAGCGCATCTAAGTTCGGTTTCTTTGTCTCGGCCGGTTGGTCGGCAATGAAATCGGCGGTTGCGCAGTTCGCCGATTTAGCAGGAGGATACCCACAATGGCTCATGAGCGCGCCGGGCAATTGGCCCAGCCATCCGACCTTATCGATGTCGCGGAACTGGTCACTGCCTACTACACAAAGCACCCGGACCCGAATAACCCCGACCAGAAGGTCGTCTTCGGTACTTCCGGTCACCGCGGTTCCTCCCTCGACGGCGCTTTCAACGAAGACCACATTCACGCCACTACTCAGGCCATCGTGGATTACCGCAAGGGCCAGGGCATTGAAGGCCCACTGTACGTTGGCCGCGATACCCACGGCCTGTCCGAGCCGGCAATGATTTCCGCCCTCGAGGTGCTCACGGCCAACGGCATTACCGTGATGGTTGACGCTCAGGATCGCTACACGCCGACCCCGGCCGTCAGTCACGCGATTCTGACGTATAACCGCGACGTGGAGGGCGGTCCGACGGGTAGTAGCTCCGCGCGTGCCGACGGCATCGTGATTACCCCTTCCCACAATCCGCCACGAGATGGTGGTTTTAAGTACAACCCGCCGACCGGTGGTCCGGCGGACGCGGATGCGACGGACTGGATTGCAGCTCGTGCCAATGAATACCTGGCTAAGGGCCTGGATGGGGTTAAGCGCCAGCTGGTGGATAAGGCCGTTGACCTCGTCGTAAAGCACGACTACCTCAACGCATACGTGTCGGACCTGCCGAATGTTGTCAACCTCGACGCCATCCGTGATGCCGGCGTGCGTATCGGCGCTGACCCAATGGGTGGTGCGTCGGTGGATTACTGGGGTGCAATTGGCGATGCGCATAACCTAAATCTGACTGTGGTCAATCCGCTGGTTGATGCGACCTGGCGTTTTATGACGCTGGATACAGACGGCAAGATTCGTATGGACTGCTCCTCACCGAATGCGATGGCGTCGTTGATTGGTAACCGCGATAAGTTCGACATCTCCACCGGCAATGACGCGGACTCGGACCGTCACGGAATTGTGACACCGGACGCAGGCTTGATGAACCCGAACCACTACCTGGCCGTTGCCATTGATTACCTCTTCGCACACCGCCCGGGCTGGTCGCAGGACACCGCGGTCGGTAAGACGCTGGTGTCTTCGTCGATGATTGACCGCGTCGTCGCCAATTTGGGTCGCAAGCTAGTGGAAGTTCCAGTCGGCTTTAAGTGGTTCGTCCCGGGTTTGCTCGGCGGCACCATCGGTTTCGGTGGTGAAGAATCCGCCGGCGCATCGTTCCTGCGTCACGACGGCACTGTGTGGTCTACCGATAAGGACGGCATCATCCTGGACCTCCTGGCCAGCGAGATCAAGGCCGTGACCGAGAAGACTCCATCGCAGCTCTACGCAGAGCTCGCCAATAAGTACGGTGCCCCGGCTTACGCCCGCACCGATGCGGACGCAACCCGTGAGCAGAAGGCAATCCTGAAGAAGCTCTCGCCGGAGCAGGTCAAGGCCGACACCCTGGCTGGGGAGACCATCACAGCCAAACTGACCGAAGCGCCGGGTAACGGCGCTGCGATTGGTGGCCTCAAGGTGGTTACGGAAAACGCATGGTTCGCGGCGCGTCCGTCGGGCACTGAAGATAAGTACAAGATCTACGCGGAGTCTTTCAAGGGCGCGGATCACCTGGCACAGGTTCAGGCTGAGGCGCAGGACGTGGTCTCGGCAGTTCTGAACGGGTAAACGGTATCCGTTGGGCTAGCTGTAAACAGTTAGCCTGTACTAATATTTCTATGCATGAAGAATTTCGTAGGCGTGGTGGCCCGATTCGGCCTAGCTGCAGTTTGGTTGTACTCGGGTTTTATCAAACTGCTGAACCCGCTGGAATCGCGTCAGGCAGTGCAAGCTTATGAACTGCTGCCGAGCGACTTGGTGCCGATGGTAGCGGTTGCGCTGCCCGCCTTCGAAGTCATCCTTGGACTCTTACTGGTATTGGGGCTTTTCCTGCGTCCGGTAGCAGTATTGTCAGGAGCGCTCTTGCTGGTGTTCGTCGGAGGCATTATCTCGGCGTGGGCGCGCGGACTGCAGATTGACTGCGGTTGCTTTGGTGGCGGTGGCTACGACGAGAACGCTGACGCAGTTTCATATCTCAAGTCAATTGCCCGAGACATAGGTTTTTTGGCGTTGGCTGTATTTGTGTACGTATGGCCGTGGAAGAAGTTTGCCATTTACGCCTAGCCCGCTGGCTAGAGGTTGAAGTCTGAGGGAAAGGACAAGGGGGGGGGGCTGGGGTCAAGGCGGTGGGCCTAGTGATGGGCCTAGTAACCATTTCCGTTTTCTCAGGCGGAATTGTGTCATTGGCAAGAAAACACCGCTATCGTAAGCGGTGTGAGTCAGAAGATTAAGAACCCAAATGAAAAGGGCAGTGGCTTCGTCGTTGGCCTGATTGCCCTTCTTGCTGTCGTTGTTGTTGTTATCGGCGGAGTTATCTACATCGGCCGGTCGCAGCCGATTGAGGGACTTCCAGATGAGGACGTCGACTTCTCCGTCGCACTCGACGGTGATGTCATCCGGCTAAGCAAGGATGGCGCCGAAGGGGCTAAGACGGCCACAATTTTTGAGGACTTCTCGTGCCACTACTGCGCTCAGATGAGCGAAGAGGGCCACGATGATGAGCTCAAGGCGCTAAACGACGGCAAGCTTGTCGCGGAATACCGCACGCTGAACTTCCTGGATGGTCAGGAGAAGGAGCAGCGTGACGGTCACTCCACTCGCGTCTACGCGATTGCCCGCAAGATTGCTGAGACCGGTGATGCTCGCGCATATTGGAACTTCCACACAATGATGATGGCTGACCAGCAGAACTCCGTCACGTGGAGCAATGACGAGCTGGCTGACCGTCTGGAGCAGCTCGGTGTCGCTGACGAAGTTGTCAGCAAAGTCCGCTCCGGCATCGACACCACCGAGGCCAAGGCAAGCGCAGACGCTAACTTCGATGACCTTGAGAAGCGCTTGGGCAAGGTTTCCTCGCCGCATGTCTTTGTCGATGGCAAGGATATTCTGGAGAACATTTCCGGTAATGGCGGACTGGGGCAGTGGGTCAAGGTGGCCCTGCGCTAGGATCCGTGCACGCTCACACGATTCATCTTCAGTTCATGTTCGGCAGATCCGCTTTGGGGTACTCGGCGAATGCGTAAAAGAGTGTTCTACATGCGGATTTGGTGATACATGACAGTGCCATGTAGCCTTTGAGGAGTCCACAGCGGAGGGTGAAAGCCACTTCGATGTTGATTCTGGGGCTATGGCGCAGCTGGTAGCGCATCACACTGGCAGTGTGGGGGTCACGGGTTCGAGTCCCGTTAGCTCCACCAGTATGAAATCCCTCGGTCGAAATGACCGAGGGATTTCTTGTATCTGCCCTGGGTAGTGTGCTCGCCGTTTACCTCAGTGATTGGTAATCCGTATGGCTGTAGCAACTTTGTCTAAACGGTGGAATACTGGGGGTATGGCACACAACGACTCCGTTATCCAGAAACTGTCCACCGAAGAATCCCTCGAGCTGCTGGCTACGCAGACTTTTGGGCGCCTGGTTGTTCGTCGTAAAGATGATATGGATCTTTTCCCGCTGAACTACGTCGTTCATGAGGGGAGCATTTACTTCCGCACTGCCGAGGGGTCGAAGCTTTTTACTGTTTCTCTGAACCACGATGTTCTTTTTGAGGCCGACTTTGTTGACAAGGATGCCCAGAAGGCATGGTCGGTCATCGTAAAGGGTGACGCAGAGGTTCTCACCTCCCGCGCTGATATTAACGCTGCAGACGAGCTGTCACTGAAGCCCTGGCTGCCGACGTTGAAGTACAACTACGTGCGCATTACCCCGAACAATGTTTCCGGTCGCCATTTCCACCTCGGTGAGGAGCCGAATCGCTACGAAGTGTAGCGGCGGCATACGGTGCTTTTGCTTTACGACGGTGGAGGCTCCGTCGTAAAGCAAAGCTAGCAGCGTGCAAAGGCAGCATTTAGTGACTGAGCACCGCCGTTAGCTGTTTTTTAAAAATTGTTGGGTTAAATTACCCAAAAGCGCCCTAAGTGAGATTCAACGCGTTACAGTCACAAATGTGACGTGCACCATAGAATCGACCGATGGGGTGCCAGCGCAGCCCGATGTGCGCAGGCAGTCCCCACGTATGCAGAAGATCGTAGATGAAGCGCGCGCGATGCTGCGCGAATCGGGTTGGAGCGCAATCAGTATGCGCCGTCTAGCGGCGCGACTCGATGCGAAGGCGCCATCGCTGTATAAGCACATCAGCGGCAAAGAAGAGCTCCTCCAGCTGCTGCTGACCGAGAGTCTCGAGAATCTGGGCAAGCGTATTCATGCTGCCATTGATGAGGAATGCCCTTCGGCGTCTCTGCTGCAGGCGTCCCGCCAGGCAGTTCTCGACGATCCGCATGGCTACCGGCTGATGAGTCGCACTAATTTCGTGAATGTCGTCTCGCCTTCGTCATTGGATGCCTGGATTCGCGATGCATTCATTAAGGTTGCCGGCGATGAGCCTAAGGGATTGGCCATGTGGGCGTTCGCGCACGGTTTGGTGACCGCCGAACTCGTCCAGGATGGTTCACCTGCGCTGGAACCAAGTGCCGAAGCCGGTGCGGCAGACAGCTTGGCCGCAGTTGGAGCTATTTGGGACGCTGGCGCGGAGGCCTTCTCTTAAGGGGGGGGGGCTCACTGCTGGGCCGACCCGGGGCAGTAGCTTAGCGCCACCAGGAATCGGCCGGTCCAGGAGGGACGGCTCGCTTGTGCCGGGAAATGGAGTAGAGGTGCTCGATTCGCGCGGCATCCTCATCTGAGACGGCCTTGCCTTCGAGGTAGTCGTCGATGGCGGTATAGGTCACCCCGAGCGCAACTTCGTCGGGAAGCGCAGGGCGATCTTCTTCCAGGTCGGCCGTCGGCACCTTCTCCCACGTACTGGATGGTGCGCCGAGGTGACGGAGTAAGGCCGCGCCCTGGCGCTTGCTCAGCCCCTGCAGCGGGACGAGGTCGCAGGCGCCGTCGCCGTGCTTGGTGTAGAAGCCGGTGACAGCCTCCGCGGCGTGATCTGTTCCGATGACCAAAGCGCCGTCAACACCCGCCACTGCGTACTGGGCAATCATGCGCATGCGGGCCTTAATATTTCCCTTGTTGAAGTCGCTGATAGCGCTGCCGGCCAGGGCATCGGTGACCTGGGCGGTCATCGCGGCGGTGGCCGGTTCGATATCGATAGTTAGCCTTTGGTCAGGTTGAATGAATTGCAGTGCCACCTGTGCGTCGTCCTCATCGGCCTGCACGCCGTGGGGGAGGCGAATGGCAATGAAGGTGGCGTCCTCGCCGCCGTTGCGAAGCTTTTCGACGGCCAACTGCGCTAGACGTCCGGCCAGCGTGGAATCTTGACCGCCGGAAATTCCGAGCACGAATCCCTTGGCGTGCGCGGCGCGGAAATAATCGCAGAGAAAATCGACTCGGCGGCTGATTTCCTCGGCGGCATTGATGGTGGGCTGGACGTGGAGGTCGTTAATAATCTCCGACTGGAGGGGATGTGGGAAATCCTGTGTGCCTACTGGTGTCATGAGCCTCACTCTACCGCTAGTTCAGGACGGGAAAAGGGATGATTTTCCTGCCAGAAGAGTGCCAAAGCTCTCATCTTTATCGAGTAAGTGCTGTTCGGATAGGGGGTCTTTGGCCGGAGGGTGGCAAGATTTCCAGCGTGAGTACAACCGAACAGAATAAGACTGGACCGAACCGGGAAACCACCACAACTCGGTCGATAGCCGTGGCTATCATCGCCGCTCTGGGCGGCCTCCTCTTTGGTTACGACACCGGTGTCATCTCAGGCGCGCTGCTGTATATCCAGCGCTCTTTTGAGCTGACTCCAGGACAGGAGTCCACTGTCACCGCCATGCTCTTGGTCGGTGCGGCTATCGGTGCGTTCCTGGGTGGTCGCGTAGCGGACTCTCTGGGGCGCCGTGGCACCATCCTGCTCGGAGCGGTCGGCTTCATCATCGGCAGTATCTGGTGTGCTTTCGCTACTAGTGCGTTTTCGCTGGGTACTGCGCGTACTTTGCTCGGCGTCTGTATCGGTGGTGTTTCCATCGTCGTACCGATGTACATCTCCGAAATGGCACCACCGCATGTGCGTGGACGCCTGGTCAGCCTGAACTCGCTGATGATCGTGATTGGTCAGCTGGTGGCGTTCCTCACCAACTCCGCCCTAGCCTCCTCCGGTAACTGGCGACTCATGCTTGGATTAGGCGCTGTCCCCGGCATCGTGCTGCTCATCGGCATGCTGGTTCTGCCGGACACTCCGGCCTACCTCGTCCGTCGAGGACAGGAGGGCAAGGCGCTGGCCGTGCTGCGTCAGATACAGGGAGATGAGGCGACCCTGGCTGAGGTTGCCGTTGGTGAGGCGTCGTCAAGCGCCGATCAGCGTGCAGCCGAGCGCCTGGCCGTGAAAACCCCGTGGGTGCGACGCACCGTCATCATCGCGATGCTGATTGGCGTGACGCAACAGGTCACGGGCGCGAACGCGATTATGTATTTCGCGCCGACGATGATGAACAAGGTTGGCTTGTCGACGGAAAGCTCTGTCTATACCTCCATCATCATCGGTATCGCTTCGGTGATTTCGTGTGCAATTGGTATGAGCATCATTGACCGCGTTGGTCGTCGGCGAATGCTGATTATCGGTCTGGTGGGCTGTGCAAGCTCGCTGCTCGTGCTGGCGCCCGTCTATGGTTTGTCGAGTAACTCTTCGACGGGTGCCATGATGTCGCTTCTGCTGATGACCGTATTTATCGTGTTCCAGCAGGCGGCTGTGTCGGTGGCGACCTGGCTCCTGATTTCCGAGATCATCCCGACAGAGGCCCGTGGCCTGGGTATGGGGCTGGCAGGGCTCGCGCTATGGGTTGCGAACTGGTTTGTGGCACAGGCTTTTCTTCCGATGGTGGATGCTGTCGGTGGTGCGTGGTCGTTCTTCTTCTTTGCCATTACGGGCGCAATTGCGCTGGTATTCACCATCAAGGCGGTGCCGGAGACCTCAGGTAAGACGCTTGCCGAGGTCCGCGAGTACATGATTGCCGCTGCCAAGTAGAGAAGTGGAAGCAGTTGCAACGTGGGGAGTCACGATCTTGGGGTTGACTGTGAAAGAACATGTTTCCCCCGGATTTTTGGAGTTATTCCGCTTATTAGGTAGTATGGCAACTCGTGTCGTAACGCATACTCTTTGATATTTCTTCGGATTATCAGGAAAGGTGCGTTGCCAGGCAGTCACTGGGGTGATTGTCCGGGGAGAGTGCAGTGTGCACATCCCCGTTTCGGAGCCGAGTAGAAAGGAGCGCCCGAATGAAGGTCCGCAAGTCCCTTCGGTCGCTGAAGAACAAGCCGGGCGCTCAGGTCGTGCGCCGTCGTGGCAAGGTCTACGTGATCAACAAGAAGGAGCCGCGCTTCAAGGCCCGCCAGGGCTAAGCCTTATTTAGGCTAGCGCGAAGCAAATAGCTTCCTCATTTATTGCCAAAACCGCAATCTGAAGTCGCAGTTTTACTGTGGCTGAAGGTTGCGGTTTTTGGGTTTTGGAGGGACAGGTTCAGGCGGTGACAGCGTTTATGGCTGGGGGCGGTGGAGCGATGGGGCGATGGAAGTTACTGACTGCGTTTATGTCAAAATTGGCCCGAAAAATGGCCTGAAAGTGTCATAAACTCGGACAGTTTCACATGTGCAGCCTGTAATTTTTGAAATCGCTGCGGAATCCGAAGTTGGGTAGGGGAGGGATAGGGCAGAGCAGGGACACTGCGGCACCTGGTATTGGTGTGATTGGCCTCGAGCCGTCTTGCAGTAATTGGTTTAACCAAAATGGACCGATAGTTGTTTTTCTACGATTTTCTAGAATTTTTAGCGTGAAATTACAAGGTTGTGGTGCGTCTGTGTACAACATCTTGTGCGCCAGAGATCTCCGAACAGGGAATACCATGGTTGTGAGTACTACATCTAGTATGACTAGAGTTTTCTAGGCGCCAAGTGTAGTGTTTTCGATGTCGAGCCAAGGAGAGCTAAAAGGACCTGTCTGCCACCCGTACTCGGTTTCTCATGAACCCTGGGAGCTTTCGGTCATTCAACCAATCCGCTGATTCCTCGGCCGCTTCCGTTGTTTGTACGAAGTCGATCCGATTCATTGGTCTTACCCAAAGCCAGAAAGTTTGTGAGAGTCATGGTTACCGTTTACAGCAAGCCTGCATGTGTCCAGTGCCGCGCTACCACTCGTGCCCTCGATAAGGCTGGAATTGCCTACGATATCGTCGACATCACCATGGACGATGAGGCTCGGGACTACGTCATGGCTCTCGGTCACCTCCAGGCGCCGGTCGTTGACACTGGCACTGAGACCTGGTCGGGTTTCCGCCCGGACCGCATCAAGGCTCTCCAGGCAGCTTAAGAATCACACACCTCCCCGCAGATTTCGTTAACCGCACAGGAAACGGAGATTGCGGGGGTTTTGCGATGTAAAGGGTGAAGCTCTCATGCTGGTGGTGTATTTCTCCTCGGCGACGGGGAATACACACAAGTTTGTTGAAAAGCTAGGTATCAAAAATGCCCGCATTCCCATCCGTCGTAATGAGCCGGAGCTTATCGTCGATGAGCCCTATGTCCTCATTTGTCCGACTTATGGTGGTGGCGTTTCCATCAGCGGTGGTAACTCAAGGCCAGTTCCTCCGCAGGTCATCAAATTTCTTAATAATGAGCACAACCGCTCTTTCATCCGAGGTGTGATTGCTGCCGGCAATCTCAACTTCGGTGAGGACTTCTGTAAAGCAGGGGATGTCATCTCCTACAAGTGCAAGGTTCCATATCTATATCGCTTCGAGCTGATGGGAACCGACCACGATGTGCGGCGAGTCCGAGAAGGGCTAGAGGAGTTCTTCCACGGTAGAGTCAGCGCCTAAGTTGGCAAGCCTCAGTGTCGAGGGAAGGGGCACTGAGGACAACCGAATGGATACGCTCGCGGAAGCCGTCGTAAAGCGGTGTGCGAGGAAAATAGCTAGATTGGATTGCTCTGGGCAGTGTTTGAACAGACCCTGTGCAGGCAAATGAATATTAAAGGAGTCAACGTGTCGGAAATGGGCAAGCAGGTCGCGGAGCCGGTGGGTGAGGACAAGCTGGATTACCACGCGCTCAATGCGCTGCTGAATCTGTACGGTGAAGACGGCAAGATTCAGTTCGATAAAGACCGCATGGCTGCGCGCCAGTTCTTCTTGCAGCATGTCAATCAGAACACTGTGTTCTTCCACAACTTGCGGGAGAAGCTCGATTACCTGGTAGAAAATCAATACTACGAGGCCGAAGTTCTGGAGAATTACGAATTTGAGGACGTCAAGGCACTGTTCAAGCAGGCCTATGCCCACAAGTTCCGTTTTCAGACTTTCCTGGGTGCTTACAAATACTACACCTCGTACACACTGAAGACCTTCGACGGCAAGCGTTACTTGGAGCGCTACGAAGACCGTGTCTGCATGGTTGCTCTCACGCTTGCCGACGGCGACTTGGGGCTCGCGCAGCACCTGGTTGATGAGATCATCACCGGACGCTTCCAGCCTGCTACTCCTACATTCCTCAACTCCGGTAAGGCCCAGCGCGGCGAACCGGTGAGCTGCTTCCTGCTGCGTATCGAGGACAATATGGAGTCCATTGGCCGCGCCATCAACTCCTCGTTGCAGCTGTCCAAGCGCGGCGGTGGTGTGGCACTGCTGCTGAGCAACCTGCGTGAACAGGGTGCTCCGATTAAGCACATCGAGAATCAGTCTTCTGGTGTCATCCCGGTTATGAAGCTGCTGGAGGACTCCTTCTCCTACGCTAACCAGCTGGGTGCTCGTCAGGGTGCTGGCGCTGTCTACCTGCACGCGCACCACCCGGACATCATGCGCTTCTTGGATACCAAGCGTGAGAACGCGGACGAGAAGATTCGCATCAAGTCGCTGTCGCTCGGCGTTGTCATTCCGGACATCACGTTTGAGCTGGCCAAGCGTAACGACGACATGTACCTCTTCAGCCCGTACGATGTCGAGCGTGTCTACGGTAAGCCGTTCGCGGACATTAACATCACCGAGAACTATGCGGATATGGTTGAGGACCCGCGTATTCGTAAGCAGAAAATCAACGCGCGTCAGTTCTTCCAGACCATCGCTGAGATTCAGTTTGAGTCCGGCTACCCGTACATCATGTTCGAGGATACGGTTAACCGCGCGAACCCGATTGAGGGTCGCATTAACATGTCGAACCTCTGCTCGGAGATCCTGCAGGTCAACACCCCATCGACCTACAATGCGGACCTGTCCTACGAGCATGTGGGTGAGGACATTTCCTGCAACCTTGGCTCGCTGAACATTGCGATGACCATGGACTCGCCGGACTTCGGTCGCACTGTCGAGACTGCCATCCGTGGCCTGACTGCGGTCAGTGAGCAGACTTCTATTGACTCGGTGCCATCGATTCGCAAGGGCAACGACGGATCTCACGCGATCGGCCTGGGGCAGATGAACCTGCACGGTTACCTTGGTCGCGAGAAGATTGTGTACGGCTCGGAAGAGGGCCTGGACTTCACCAATGCCTACTTCGCAGCAGTGCTCTACGCTGTCCTGCGCGCTTCTAACAAGATTGCTCGTGAGCGCGGTCAGAGGTTCGTCAACTTTGAGAACTCCGACTACGCCAGCGGCAAGTACTTCGATAAATTCGATCCGGCAGAGTTTCAGCCGAAGACTCAGCACGTAAAGGAGATCTTCGCGAACTCCACCGCACACATTCCGGACGCTGAGGACTGGGCGCAGCTGAAGGCCGACGTCATGGAGTACGGCCTGTTCAACCGCAACCTGCAGGCAGTGCCGCCGACCGGTTCGATTTCCTACATCAACAACTCGACTTCGTCGATTCACCCGATTGCGTCTCAGATTGAGATCCGCAAGGAGG
>NZ_KV836272.1:758229-787717 GCF_001838295.1 Corynebacterium sp. HMSC074C04 | reverse complement strand
TCAACCGTGCGCAGATTTACGCATGGCGCAAGGGTATTAAGACTCTGTACTACATCCGCCTGCGTCAGGTTGCGCTGGAGGGTACTGAGGTTGAGGGCTGCGTATCCTGCATGCTTTAAGCAAGCGTGTTTGAGGGCTAGGCATCTAATGCTTTAGCTGTAGCGCATTGAAGGCGCGAGAATTTCCCCGAGTTTTGTCGGGAGGTTCTCGCGCCTTTTTCGTCACTCCACCCAATTGGGAACAAATGTAAATATTACTATTGACGGTTGTACTGCAGGTAATTAACCTGCGCAGTGGTACACCAATGTTCGCGTAATTTTCACCCACGGCTAGTGGGAGAAGGGGCTGGAAGCCATGTCCGATACCACTGGTAAGAGCACTCCACACATCAACCCAAAGGGTGCGCCGATTGCAGAAACTATTTTGTTGCCAGGTGACCCGCTGCGTGCGAAGTTCATTGCGGAGACCTATTTGGACGATGTCGTTCAGTTCAACGAAGTTCGCAACATGCTGGGTTTTACCGGCACCTACCAGGGGCAGGAAGTGTCTGTCATGGGGTCCGGTATGGGTATTCCGTCTATCTCGCTGTACTCCTGGGAACTTATCCATGTTTTCGGCTGCAAGAAGCTGATTCGCGTCGGTTCGTGCGGCGCGTTGCAGCCGGAGCTGGACCTGTATGACGTGGTTATTGGCCAGACGGCGTCGACTGACTCCAATTTTCTATCGCAGTACAACTTGCCGGGAACGTTCGCCCCGTCCGCATCTTTCCGTCTGATTGAAGATGTTCGCGATCGCGCCCGCGAGCAGGGCATCACAACACACGTCGGCAACATCTTGTCCAGCGATATTTTCTACAACTTCCAGGATGATGTGAACGACCGTTGGGCACGCATGGGTGTGCTGGCGGTGGAGATGGAATCTGCTGGCCTTTATGCCACTGCCGCCGAGGCCGGTGTGGAGGCCATGGGAATCTTCACTGTGTCGGACAACATCGTCACCGGTGGAAAGACCACTCCGGAAGAACGTGAGAAGGCCTTCACGACGATGATGGAGCTCGCATTGCCGCTGGCTCGACTCTAGTGTCCTGGTCTGCAATCAATTGGCTTGAAGTGTGAAATAGGTACAGTGCGATGAGCAATCCCGCCAGTAATACCAGCTTGAACGTGAATCTCTCTCAAAGCGCAGCGTCCAACGCTGCGGCGCCAAACCCTAAGGCCGCAGTCCCGGTCTTGCTGTTTTCCTTTGTATTCTGTTTGGTCTTGGACAATGGCTTTAAGTTCATGACCAAGCCGATTGCGGAATCTCTGGATCTCAGTGTCTCCACGGCCAGTCTGCAGGCGACACTCGCCGGTATTTTGATTGGCATTGGAGCGGTGGTGTACGCCGCATTGGCGGACAGCATCAGTATCCGCAAATTGATGATTGTCGGTATTGGCTTTGTCGCCGTGGGCTCTCTACTGGGTTATTTCTTCCAGGGAGTATGGCCAATGGTGCTTACTGCCCGCATTATTCAAACTGCCGGTCTGGCGGCGGCTGAGACACTCTACGTCATCTATGTCACCAAGTACCTAAGCCCAGAAGATCAGAAAACCTACCTCGGCTTTTCCACCGCGGCCTTCCAAGCTGCGCTGCTGATTGGAACGTTGACCTCGGGGATTGTGGCTACCTACATTTCCTGGCCGGCTATGTTCCTGATTTCGCTCATTCTGATAGTTGCCATTCCGTTCCTGATTAAGACAGTTCCGGAAGAGCAGCAGCAGAAGAGTCACCTGGATATCTCTGGCCTGTTCCTCGTCGCGGTCATCGCCACTGCGCTGATGCTGTTTATGCAGCAGTTCCAATGGTGGTGGCTGGCAGCTGCTGCGCTGGGTGTCGCGCTCTTTGTCTCGCACATCCGGACATACGACAACGCCGTGGTCAATCCGTCGTTCTTTACCAATGCCCGCTACGTTTGCGCGCTGATTGTTGTGCTTGTGGTTTACATGGTCCAGTTGGGGTATTCGGCCATTCTATTGCCGTATATGGTCGACGAGCTCTATGGCATTAACCTCGACGGTGCTGCCTATATTCTCGCGCCGGGCTATCTCTGCGCGGTCATCGTCGGTGTAATGTCCGGCAAGGTTGCCAAGTTCCTGTCTTCGAGGCAGGCTATTGTCGCAGCTATCAGCATCATTATCGTGGCGTTGCTCATTCCCGCAGTGCTGCCGGGGGCCGGTGTTGCCACGGTTATCGTGTCCATGATTCTGTTCCCATCAGGGTTCGCGCTCATGTATGCGCCGTTGGTCGCGACCGCACTGCAGAACATTCCCGCGGCCAAGTCTGGTGTCGCAATCGGTTTCTATAATCTGACTATCAACATCGCCGTCCCGGTTGGCATTGCGTTAACGGCCATGCTTGTTGATTCTCGGCCGGCCTTCTTCAGCGCCCTTTCCATCGCGCAGTCTGAAGCAGAAGGGGTCTCCGCTACTATCGCTTGGTTGCTCGCGCTCATGGCTGTCGTAGGTTTGCTGGTGTACGTCATCTCCGACCGCCTCATCAACGACACCGCAGAAAACCGCGAGAAGGTTCACGCCTAGGTTCGCGCAACATTTTGCACCTGGTGCTTGACGACGGACATTGCGTCGTCAAGCGCCTTTTTCTTTGTGTGACGTGGGTGCATGAGGAGAGGGGGCACAAATAAAAGGTGTTCATTGGAGAGATAGCCAACAGTGGTGTGCTGAAAGAGGGCAGTGTGGGTAAGCTGCTAAGGGTAGTGGCTCCTTTCATCGGGAGCCTGACGTTTTGTAGTGGGACAAGGCTGGAATAGCCACCGCTGCAGCCGCTGTTTTCGAACTCGTAAAGAGTGAAGGACATTCCTTATATATAAGGTGTGTTCGGGAAACGGCAAGATCAATGAAAAAGGGAGAGGTTTCCACGTGAGTTTCGATGATTGCCCACCCTCGACTCCGGCCCACCGTGAGAAGAATCCAGAGTCGCGTGCATGCCCAGTTGCGGCTATTGACTGGAACACGATTCCTGATGACAAGGATCTCGAGGTTTGGGATCGTCTGACCGGTAACTTCTGGTTGCCGGAAAAGGTGCCGCTGTCGAATGACATCAAGAGCTGGAATACACTCAATGCACTGGAGCAGCGCACCACGATGCGCGTGTTCACTGGTCTGACCATGCTGGACACCATCCAGGGCACAGTTGGCGCAGTATCGCTCATCCCGGATGCGCTGACTCCGCACGAGGAAGCTGTATACACCAATATCGCCTTCATGGAATCGGTGCACGCAAAGAGCTACTCGTCGATTTTCCAGACGCTGGCGTCGACCCCTGAGATTCAGGATGCGTTCCGTTGGGGCGAGGAGAATGAGTACCTGCAGAAGAAGGCCAAGATTATCCTCGATTACTACGAGGGCGATAACCCGCAGAAGAAGAAGGTCGCTTCCACTTTGCTGGAGTCCTTCCTGTTCTACTCGGGTTTCTACCTGCCGATGTACTGGTCCAGCCATGCCAAGCTGACCAACACCGCGGACATTATTCGCCTGATTATTCGTGATGAGGCAGTTCACGGTTACTACATCGGTTACAAGTACCAGCGCAACCTGGAGCGTCTGACCCAGGCTGAACGTGACGAGCTGAAGGATTACACCTTCGATCTCATGTTTGATCTCTACGACAACGAGATTCAGTACACCGAAGAGATGTACGACGAACTCGGCTGGACCGAGGATGTCAAGCGTTTCCTGCGTTACAACGGCAACAAGGCTTTGAACAACTTGGGCTATGAGGGTATGTTCCCGGCCGACGAGACTCGAGTTTCGCCGTCAATCCTGTCGGCTCTGTCGCCGAATGCTGACGAAAACCACGACTTCTTCTCAGGTTCCGGTTCTTCCTACGTCATGGGTAAGGCTGAAGTAACCGAGGATGAGGACTGGGACTTCTAAAAGCACAGGTGTAGGGAACATTCCGCACCGAGCCCTACTCTGGTGACAGCACACACGGGGGTAGTAGCCCTAGCCTCGACGGTTCCTGCTAAAAAGGCGTTAGCCCAGGTTAAGACAATTCTCAGGAAACTAATAGTGTGCTTAGCTGAGTGGGGAAGTGGGCCGGAAAATTCCTTGGCCTTAACTTTTTCCAAGGTTCAGACTAGAATCTGGCACATAGTGGTAGGTGGTTTCGCCGTCGCGTACTCACCTGCACTATTCTCACAAGGACAAAACTTCAAATCCCTGTAGTGAGTTACAGGAAATCTTCGCGTAGTAAGGAGGAAGAATGACTGCAGTAGCGCCTCGTCCAGATCATGGCGTTGTAGCGCCGGAACGGCCGCAGCCGTTCGGACATGAGCGTAAGGGCAGCTGGGCGTGGGAAATGCTGACCACGACCGACCACAAGAAGCTGGGCATTATGTACATCATTATGTCCTTCTCGTTCTTCTTTGTCGGCGGTCTGATGGCTCTGCTTATCCGTGCTGAGCTCTTCGCCCCAGGACTTCAGTTCCTTTCTAACGAGCAGTTCAACCAGATGTTCACCATGCACGGCACGGTGATGCTGCTTCTGTTCGGTACCCCGATTGTTTGGGGTTTTGCTAACTACATTCTGCCGCTTCAGATTGGTGCTCCGGACGTGGCTTTCCCGCGTCTGAACGCCTTCGGCTTCTGGCTGACAACTATTGGTGGCATTCTGATGTTGTCGGGTTTTCTGACTCCGGGTGGTGCTGCTGACTTCGGTTGGACTATGTACTCTCCGCTGTCTGACCCGATTCACTCCCCGGGTGTCGGTTCTGACTTGTGGATTGTCGGTGTCGGTGTCGGTGGTGTCGGTACTATCGCTTCCGCTATTAACATGACCACCACTGTCCTGTGCCTCCGCGCACCGGGCATGACCATGTTCCGTATGCCAATCTTCACCTGGAACATCCTGGTTACCTCGATTCTGGCTCTGCTGATCTTCCCGATTCTGACTGCAGCTGCTCTTGGTGTTCTGTACGACCGTAAGCTGGGCGGTCACATTTACGACCCGGCAAACGGTGGCGCCATGCTGTGGCAGCACCTGTTCTGGTTCTTCGGTCACCCAGAGGTCTACGTTCTGCTGTTGCCGTTCGTGGGCATCATTACTGAGGTTGTTCCGGTCTTCTCCCGTAAGCCGCTGTTCGGCTACGCAGGTATGGTCTTCGCGACCCTGTCTATTGCAGGTCTGTCCATGGCTGTGTGGGCGCACCACATGTTCGTGACCGGTGGCGTTCTGCTTCCGTTCTTCTCGTTCATGACCTTCCTGATTTCGGTCCCGACCGGTGTTAAGTTCATCAACTGGATGGGTACGATGTGGCGTGGCCACATGACCTTCGAGGCCCCGATGACCTTCGCTCTCGGCTTCATCGTGACCTTCCTGTTCGGTGGTCTGACCGGTATTATGCTGGCATCCCCGCCGCTGGACTTCCACGTCTCTGACACCTACTTCGTCGTGGCACACTTCCACTACACTCTGTTCGGTACCCTGGTCTTCGCTTCCTACTCGGGCGTTTACTTCTGGTTCCCGAAGATGACCGGACGTATGCTCGACGAGAAGCTGGCAAAGGTTCACTTCTGGCTGACCTTCATCGGCTTTAACCTGACCTTCCTGGTCCAGCACTGGCTGGGTAACGAGGGTATGCCGCGTCGTTACGCCGACTACCTCGAGACTGACGGTTTCACCACCCTGAACATGATTTCCACCGTTGGTGCGTTCATCCTGGGTCTGTCTGTTATCCCGTTTGTCTGGAACGTCTTCAAGTCCTGGCGCTACGGTGAGGTCGTCACTGTTGATGACCCGTGGGGTTACGGTAACTCTCTCGAGTGGGCTACCTCTTGCCCGCCGCCGCGCCACAACTTCACCTCGATGCCGCGCATCCGCTCGGAGCGCCCGGCGTTCGAGCTGCACTACCCGCACATGGTTGAGCGTCAGCGCGCAGAGGCCCACGTTGGTCGCCAGCTCTAAGAGCTAGTGGCTACATGGCTGATGCAACTCTGAGTTAATAACTACGCGAAGCTACGGCCCCATCACGGATCTCCGTGATGGGGCCGTAGTCTTGTCTTTGAGAGTCTTTCCTAGGGAAGGCGCAGTAAGGGGGGGGCAGGGAGCGCAGCAAGGGAGCTGGAGGGGAGAGCAGCGGAGAGCAGGGGGGGGCGACAGCTAACGGCTGTGACTGGCCACCCTCCGAAGTGCGGTATCCCGCAATGCGATGAGCACTCTGCTGGGGCTTCATGCGATACTGGATTGGTGAATGAACAGGTAATTACCTCTCCCAGTCAGTCCGCAGATACCGATGCCTTGTCGGTTTCGTTAGCACCGGGACTAGCTCCGGTGCTTATTACCGCCGTTGGCCGAGACCGCCCGGGTGTCTCGGCAGCCTTCTTCCGTGTGCTCGCGGCCCACGGAGTTCAGATTCTTGATGTGGAGCAGTCGGTGTTCCGCTCTAATTTGAGTCTCGGTGCGCTTGTTGGCGTTACAGAAGAGAAGGTCGGCGTTCTGCGTGAGGGGCTCATTGAAACACTGAAGCCTCACGGCATGACTGTCAGTTTTCAGCTTGATGCCCCGATTGAGCGCAGCGATGGATCTACCCATGCACTTGTCGTATTGGGCAATCCGGTCAATGCTGAGGATATTTCCCGTATCGGCCGTACTCTCGCAGATTACGGTGCAAACATCGATTCCATTCGCGGTATTGCCGACTACCCAGTTACTGGCCTGGAGCTGCTTGTCTCTATTCCGGACCCGAAGCCGGGTGCGGGCATTCCGCTGCGTAAGGCGCTGGCTGAGCTTGCACAGGACCAGGACATTGACATCGCAATTGAACGCGCAGGTTTGCAGCGCCGATCCAAACGCTTGATTTGCTTCGATGTGGACTCCACTTTGATTACCGGTGAGGTCATTGAGATGCTGGCCGCCCACGCTGGTCGCGAGGCGGAGGTTGCAGCGGTTACAGAGCGCGCTATGCGCGGTGAACTGGACTTCGCTGAGTCATTGCACGAGCGAGTTAAGGCTCTGGCAGGCCTGCCGGTCAGCGTCCTTGAGGAAGTTACCGACTCCATCGAGCTGACCCCTGGCGCCCGCACTACGATCCGCACGCTGAAACGTCTCGGTTACAAGTGTGGTGCCGTCTCCGGTGGATTTATCCAGATTCTGGAGCCACTGGCAAAGGATCTCGGCCTGGACTTTTACAAGGCCAATACCCTCGAGATTGAGGACGGAAAGCTGACTGGTCGCGTGGTCGGCGGTGTCGTCGATAGGCAGGAAAAGGCCCGCAGTCTTAAGGCGTTCGCCGCGGAGTCTGGGCTTCAGATGCACCAGACCGTCGCTGTCGGCGATGGCGCCAATGACATCGATATGTTGTCAGTCGCGGGCCTCGGTATTGCTTTCAACGCGAAGCCGGCGCTGAAGGAAATCGCTGACACGTCGGTCAACGTTCCATTCATGGACTCGATTCTGTTCATGTTGGGTATTTCCCGCGATGAAATCGACGATGCCGACCGCGAAGATGGCACCTTCCGCCGCGTGCCGTTGGAGCAGTAGTGCGACGCCAGGATCACAAGAATCCCGCTGTCACGGACGCATCATCGGTGCCGGAATGGTTCCGCATTGCCCATAGCCTCCTGCCGCAACCCGATAGGGAGGACCATGGCGAGGATGTGCCGTGGGCAATGGCTATTGTGCTTGAGGTGCCGAAGAAGGAACGCCCCTCGCGCACTGCGCTGCTCCGCGCCGCCGCGATGGCTGTTGTTGCTTGTTGCCTCGACGAGCGCGCAGGCGATGACACTTCGGCCTATCAACAAGGTCTGGTGTCTTGGTACGGCGCGCGCATCCGCAAGCTCACACGTCGCGCTCGCAATATCGGCTGGCAACGCGCTCAGCTTGCACCGGGTGTCACCGTAGATGTCGACGGCGCGCAAGCTCGCGCACTAGTGCCAACTCCTGTCGACGATACCTACCCAGAGATTGCCAAACTACAAATTTCCGGCACCGATTTGCCTTACGACGACCCGGAGACCACATCTCCCGACGACTCGGGCAACCGTGGGAGTGCTGACACCTTTGCTCCGCCAGTGATTTGGGTGGACAAGAACCTGAATATGTCCGTAGGAAAGGTGGCCGCGCAAGTTGGACACGGCTCAATGCTCTATGCGGCCAGCCTGTCGGTTGAGGAAGCGTGGGCGTGGGCGCAAACTGGCTACGCGTTAGATGTGAAAGAAACACCGCGGGAGCTGTGGCCAGCGCCAGAGCTACGTGCTGTAGAAGTTCAGGATGCTGGGTTTACAGAGATTGCCCCTGGATCAATCACCGTGTCGGTCACGCCAGGGGCACAGGGGCAGTAGCGGACAGCTAAGCGCGTGCTGCCTCCATGGCCTTAAGATCCTTGCGCAGGATCTTGCCGGTTGCCGATTTTGGAATCTCATCCATGAATTCGACTACTCGCACCTTCTTGTACGGTGCGACGCGGTCGGCAACAAAGTCCATTACCTCATCAGCAGTGAGTGACTTTCCTTCTTTGAGCACCACATATGCCTTCGGAATTTCCTCACCATCGGAGCGAATGACACCACTGCAGGCAGCATCAGCGATATCCGGGTGCTCGAGAAGCACGGACTCAAGTTCTGCCGGTGGTACCTGGTAACCCTTGTACTTGATCAGTTCCTTTAAGCGGTCGACAATGTACGCATTCCCTTCCTTGTCGAGTTCCGCAACGTCGCCTGTTCGCAACCAGCCGTCGACAAGCGTTGCAGCCGTAGCTTCGGGATTGTTGAGATAACCCTTCATTACCTGAGGACCGCGAATCCACAGTTCTCCGGACTTGGAACGTCCTGATTCAGGAACTGGGATTTCATCGAGGTCCTCAGTATCGAGGTCAACGATTTTGTACTCGGTGTTCGGGACTGCTCGACCGATGGAATCCAGTGGGCTGTCGTGTCCGATACGAATGTGCGCGGCAGGGGAGGACTCGGTCATACCGTAGCCCTGGGCGACAGTGCAGCCGAGGCGCTTTTCCACCTGCTCCGCCAAATCCAGCTGAAGCGAAGCTGCGCCGGAGAAAATAGTCTCCAGACTGGACAGATCGAAGGAATCGACAGCCGGGTGCTTGGCCAACCCAACTGCGACCGGCGGTGCGATGAACGCAAACTTGACCTTGTGCTCCGAAATAATGGAAAGGAAATCCAGCAAGTCGAACTTGCCCATCGTGTACTGGGTAGTGCGTCGCCAGAGGCAAAGATTGAGCAGAGCAGTCAAACCGTAGATGTGGAAGAACGGCAGAATCGTAACCGCCGGGGTTGTCTCATCCAATGCCTTGACAGTTGCTGCTCCTGCCTGAGCCACGTTGGCAACAAGATTGCGATGCGTGAGTTGGACGCCCTTTGGCACACCAGTGGTGCCAGAAGAAAACGGAATGACAGCAACGTCATCGGGAGAAACGTCTACATCTGGTCCCGCATGGCCTTCAGCAAGCAGCTCACCCATGCCGTGAAGCCCCGTCAGACCGATAATCATCTCTTCCGGGAGGCCAGCGGCCTCAGCGCCGTTAGCACCGGCCCAACCAATCGACGAAGTCGTCAGCATCATCTTGGCGTCAGAGATACGCAGCTGCGTTTCAACGTCCTCGGCAGTTGCCAGCGAGGCAACAGTCGTGCAGATTGCACCTGCGCGAAGAACACCGTGCAGAGCGACTGCGAAGGTGGTGGAGTTAGGGCAGTGCAGGGCAACAACATCGCCCTTTTTAATTCCACGTGCAGCAAGAGCGCCCGCGAAGGCCTCAATGCTGGCCTTCAAATCCCCGAAAGTTACCTCTGAGCCGGAGTCAACTACTGCGAGTTTATCCTTGTGCCGAGGCTCGATTTCGCCAAACAGAAAATCGAATAGAGAGGTCTCCGGAATATCGATGTTGGGAAGACTGCTAGTCAGCGGCATAGGGGAAAACAACCTTTCTGCACGTGCGTCAGGCTTCAGATGAATTCCTTGAACAAGGATCACCGTGTTAGCTTCGTTGTGTTTCACATCACAGTAGTAGGTGTGCTGACAGTTCGTGCAGATTTTGGGAAAAATGTCATTTCTTATGTGAAATGACTACCTAGCTAGCTGTCCCGCGTCAGCCTAGTCAGTGCACCAGCAGCGACATTGAGGTCAGTCGTCCGCCAGAAGTCAGGCATCGATGCGGCAATCCAGGATCCATAGCGCGCCGTCGCCAACCGTGAATCCAGTACCGCGACGACACCGCGGTCATCGACTTGACGTAGCAGACGACCAGAACCTTGCGCCATCAGTAGCGCTGCATGTGTCGCTGAAACCTCCATAAAACCGTTTCGGCCAGCGGCATTAGCCGCATCGGAGCGCGCGGACAGTAGCGGGTCGTCGGGTCGGGGGAACGGGATACGATCGATGATGACACACGATAGCGATGGGCCAGGAACATCGACGCCTTGCCACAGCGTCAGCGTGCCAAACAAACATGTCTGTGGATTAGCTGCGAAGCGATCAACCAGAGCGCCGATAGAGTCATCGCCTTGGCACAGGACGTCGTAAGGCAGGCGCTTGCGCATTTCCTCCGCCGCTGCCTCGGCGCCTCGGCGAGAAGAAAACAGCCCCAGCGTTCGCCCACCAGCGGCGCGGATGAGGCGTTCCATGATCGCGAACTGCTTTGGCGTGGCGCCATCGCGTCCAGGACGAGGCAGGTCGCGTGCGACGTAGAGGATGCCAGATTTCTGCGGGTCAAAGGGCGTGCCGACGTCCAAGCCATCCCACCCGCCGGAGGGAAGCCCCCAGGCAGCGGCCATAGCATCGAACTTGCCGCCAAGAGCAAGTGTTGCTGAGGTCAAAACGACGGTGGATTCGCCGAAGAGGCGTTCGCGAAGTAGTGCTGCGATGGACAGGGGAGCGACATAAACTGTCTTGTTCTCGCCAAGCCATACGACATCGTCGCTGCTGAACTCGAGAATCCGGACGACAGTATCGTGCATATTCTCCACGGCTGCGCGCACGGTCTGGCGCTCCGTGCTGTCAGAGTCGGAACCCGAACCCCCGGAGCCCGACCCGCCAGAGTTGCCTGAGCCAGAGGTGCCCAGCGTGGTTTGCAGTTGCCACAGGCTATCGCGGAGCGAAGCTAGTGCCGCTCCCAGCTCACCGGGAATTTCTTCGAGTGCGCCGCTGTAGGCGTCGGCAAGCAATGCGACGGTCTCGCCGAGTAGATCCGTGGCATCGGTGACATCATCGACCTGCTCTGCGGCGCCGAATTTGCGGGCGCGCCGGGCCATCATGGTGATACCGGCAGGGGAGAGCTCGTCGGTGGCAACGGAGGTGATTCGGCCGTCGAGCTCGTGAGCCTCATCAATGACGACGCAGTCGTGCTGCGGCAAGATCATGGCGTCGGAGAGCGCATCGATGGCCAACAGGGCGTGGTTGGTGACAACGATGTCGACGTTGGAGGCCTCGCGGCGGGCTTGTTCGGCGAAACACTCCTCGCCGAAAGGGCAGGAAATGGCGCCGACGCATTCGCGGGCCGTGACGGAGACCTGCCGCCAGGCTTCGTTGGAGACGCCCTTGTCCAGGCTGTCGCGGTCGCCGGTGTCGGTGTCATTGGCCCACTCGCGTAGCCGCATGACCTCGGCAGCGGTTCGGCTGAGCTGCGCTTCGCTGAGTAGAGCAGTTGGGCCGCCCATACCGGTCGGCTCGGATTCATCACCGTCGATGACGGGATCTTTGATGACATTTCCGACCTTGGACTTGCACAGGTAGTTTGAGCGGCCTTTGAGGATTGCGAAGGTTGGCGTGCGGGACAAGTGTGGCTCTAGCGAACTGACTAGCCGCGGCAAGTCGCGTTCGACCAGCTGGCGTTGCAGCGCAATGGTCGCCGTGGAAACGATTACCGACTCGTCGGACTCCATTGCTTGCACAATGGCGGGCACCAGGTAGGCCAGTGACTTACCAGTACCGGTACCGGCTTGTACCGCTAGGTGTCGCTCGCGCGCAAAGGCGGAGGCCACCGACCGGGACATTTTGACCTGATTCGGGCGAGTTGTTCCGCCGAGTCCCTTCACTGCTGCATCGAGAAGAGCTTCGATGCTGTCCGAGTCATGGACGCTGGCTCTCGGCGAAGCTAGCTCGTCAGCATCGTCAACATCGTCAAAGTCCTCAAAGCCGTCCGATAGCTCTGCAAAATCTGCGTGCTCGGGAGTATCCGACACAGTTCCCCCGCCGCCTAAACGCCGTGAAAACGGACGGACAGTACCGGCTCGTCACGGGAAAGTGCGAGCCCCTCCCACGGGAGGCTGACCAGCGCCTTAACCAAGTGATCGCGGGACTCTTCCAAGGTCGGTAGGCCATCGACGACCTCGCCATCGCGCATCATCGGAATGGTTAGATCGCGGTAGTGCAGGTTGCCCACATCCGGGATTTCCGAGCCGAGCGGGAAAGCGATTTCCTCCACGGCGGTACCGGAACGGCGGCAGGTACGAATCGCCGCCTTCACGCCACCGTGGCTTCGCTTGTCCAACGAGCGCTTGGCGACGGGCACTCCATCAACTTCGACCATCTTGTAGACCAGTCCCGCAGTCGGTGCGCCGGAGCCAGTGACTACCGAGGTGCCCACGCCGTAGACATCGACCGGCTCTGCCCGTAGTGCCGCAATCGCGAATTCGTCGAGGTCAGAGGACACTACGATGTTGGTGTTGTGTGCCCCCAGCGAGTCCAGCTGCTGCCGCACCTGGCGAGCGAGAACGCCCAGGTCACCGGAGTCAATGCGCACACCGCCGAGTTCCGGGCCTGCGACCTCAATCGCAGTGTTAACGCCCTCGGTGATGTCGTAGGTATCCACCAACAAAGTGGTGTCGGTTCCCAGCGTGTCAATCTGAGCCTTGAAGGCTGCAGCCTCGTTCGTCGTGCCATCTGGGTTGGTGTGCAACAGAGTCCACGCGTGCGCAGCGGTACCGGAGGCTGGGATGTTGTACCGTGCCGCTGCCTCCAAGTTGGAGGTGGCGCTAAAACCTGCCAGGTAGGCGGCGCGGGCAGCGGTCACAGCTGCTTCTTCATGAGTACGACGCGAACCCATTTCAATAATCGGGCGCCCACCGGCAGCCGTGACCATTCGGGTCGCTGCCGAGGCGATGGCGGAGTCCGCATTGAGAATGGAGAGAATAACAGTCTCCAAAATGACACACTCGGCGAAAGTGCCCCGCACAGTCAAAATGGGCGAGGCGGGGAAGTAGAGCTCTCCTTCGCGGTAGCCGTCGACTTGGCCGCTGAAGGAATAGTTACGCAGGTAATCCAGCGTCCGGTCGTCGAGGAAGTCCAGCGAAGCCAGCTGTTCCTCGGTGAAGCGGAAGTTGCGGATAGCATCCAATACACGCGCTGTCCCAGCGACAACGCCATAGCGGCGCTCATTCGGCAGACGACGGCCAAACACCTCGAAGGCGACCTGGCGCTCGCCGGATCCGTCGGCAAGCGATGCCTGCAGCATCGTCAGTTCGTACTTATCGGTGAGAAGGGCGGTGGAGGAATGCTTATCAATCACGGTCAATAGTCTAGTCGGCTGAAGCTGGCCGGGGCAGTCGGTTCCGGCGAGCGCGCGCCACTCCGTACTATCCTGGTGCCTATGAGCATGCCAGCAGCAACACCGATGCCCACTATGGATGCCGATGTCGTGACGGAATCGAACCGACCCTGGCAGTGCATTGTGTGGGATGACCAGGTTAATTCGATGAGTTATGTCACCTACGTGTTCCAGATGCTCTTCGGCATGGACCGAAAGAAGGCGCACGCGCTGATGATGACGGTTCACACGGAGGGCAAGGCAATCGTGTCTTCCGGTGAGCGTGACAAGGTGGAGGCTGATGTGAAGAAGCTCCACAAGGCAGGCTTGTGGGCAACAATGGAGCAGGCTGACTAAGCCGATATTTAACAGCGGGAGAGAATTTACATGCGTCCTTGGAAGCGCAAGCGATCCCTTCTCGGCGGTGGCGTCAAGTACGTCACGGCTTTTGAAGGCACGGAGCGGGATTTGCTGCTGAATCTGGCTGCTACTGTGGCGGACTCGCTGATGGAACGAGCCCGGTCGGCGCCGAAGGATGAGCTCGCGGAAATGACGGGAATGCCCGTCGGACACTCCGAGGCTCCATCCGATCCGAAGCTTGCGCGACTGTTGCCGGACTTCACCAAGCCGGGTGAGGAGAGCGTGGAGGGGGAAAACGCCCTCATGCGCCAGCTGCATGAGTCGGAGATTGTAGAGAGCAAGCTCCATTCCCTGCGTGCGATTATCGACGCACTGGAGCCCGCCGAGTCGGGGCAGGTATCCATTTCGGAAAGCGATGCCCATGCCTGGGTTGCAGGAATCAATGACCTACGTATTTACCTGCACGTTTCCATGGAGAACCTCAATGGCTCCATCGAGCAGATTGAGCAGACCGACGCGATGTACCAGTGGCTGTCCTACAACCAAGAGTCACTGCTGGATCAGCTTATGAGCGAGTAACGAATCCGAGCAAAACCCCGAAAGATGCAGTAATCAACTGAGGCTAACTGCCATGAACTGTGGTGAAAGGTGCCGTAGGCGACAATGAATTCTGAGATTTTCGCAATCAGCCCCACCGACATTCGACACCAAGCCAGCAGTGCTGCGCTGGGCACGAGCATCGACATTGGCGCAGGATGTCTCGACTCCATCGACGGCATCTCCATCGGCCATGCTGCTGAGGGGGATACCGGAGTCACCGTCATCGCCGCTCCAGGCGGTGCTGTCGGCGCTGTCGATGTCCGCGGTGGCGGTCCTGGCACTCGCGAGACCGACCTGCTCGCACCGGAGAATACCGTCGAACGCGCCCACGCTGTCGTTTTGGCTGGCGGCTCCGCATACGGCCTTGCAGCTGCCGACGGAGTTATGCGCGAACTGCGTGACCGCGGCATTGGCTTTGAGGTCACTCCAACTCGTCCAGATATCCTCGTGCCCATCGTTCCCGGTGCTGTCATCTTCGACTTGCTGTTAGGTGAGCCGACGCTGCCCACCGCTGAACTCGGGCGCGAGGCGTTGTCGCACGCGCTTGACGACGTCCCGGAGGACACTCCCTCCGGAACAGTAGGTGCCGGTGTTGGCGCTATGGCCGGGGCAATTAAGGGTGGTTTTGGACAAGCCCGTGTGACCTCCGCCGATGGTAAGTACTTTGTGGCTGCCGCAATGGTGGTTAACTCCTTTGGTGCAGTCATTGACCCGGAGGGACACCTTTACGGAATGCCGGCGGCTGCCGGTGCCAGCAAGGAGGCATTGGCCCAGTTGGACCAGATTTTCGTCGGTAGAACCAAGATTCTCGCAGATGCGGCTGGCGACGGGGAGTCGTCGGCAAGCACGCGAAACACGACGATTGGCACGTTGATAACCAATGCGCCGGTGACGACTGCGCAGTTGAAGCGGTTGGCGATGTGCGGTCATGATGGGCTGGCACGAGCGATTCGGCCGGCTCATGCACCGATGGACGGTGACACGCTGTTTGCGCTCAGCTCGGCCGAGGCAGCGGATAGCGAAAACGCTGAACCCGTGGGCTCGGATGTGGTGGCCCTGTTGGCTGCGATGGCGGCCGATGCGGTGCAGATGGCTATTGTCGATGCCGTGATGAGTGCAACGGGACGCGCGGGAGTAGCCGCGCTGTCAGAGATGCTGGACAAGTAGTGAGGGAAGTTCGCCAATGAATGCGCAATGGAGCTCGGGACAACAGCAGAATTACCAGAACTATGCGCAGTACCCGATGGGCGGTCCCGTGCAGGTGCGGCGGAATAATCAGATTGTTCCACAGGATCGCGACGGCGGGCTCGGGGCGGCCATCAGTACGGCTATTGGGTACCTGGTACTTATCTGGACGGTCTTTCTGGTCAACGAATTCATCTTTGGTGGGGCACTGAACAACTTCGGTGTGCGCCCACGCGAAACCTCGACTCTGTGGGGAATCTTGACCGCACCGCTGCTGCACGCAGATTACGGGCATATTGTGGCGAACTCGCTGCCCGGGGCGTTGTTCGCCGGTTTGATTGCAATGTCGTCGAAGCGGTTATTTTGGCAGGTCACACTCTTGATTACGGTCGTTGGTGGCGGTCTGACATGGTTGGTCGGCGGTGCAAATACCGTCCACATCGGTGCGTCCGGGCTGATTTACGGCTGGCTGGCGTTTTTGGTCGTGCGCGGTTTCGTGAACCGTCGGGTGATGCAGATTATTTTGGGCGTGATTCTGGCATCGATGTATTCGGGTCTTATCTGGGGAGTGCTGCCAACACAGATGGCTGTTAGTTGGCAGATGCACCTCTTCGGTGGGCTTGCGGGCATCTGGGCTGCGGTGATGTTTAAGCGCGGTCGTGCGCGTGGCTAAGAGTGCACATCGCTAAGAGCCCGAGGTAAGCGGCATCAGCTCCTGGCGGAAACGGCCTAGAATAGGAGCTTCGGTGTTTGACCAACGATATGAGGAGTCCAGATAGCGGTGGGAGCAGAAGCAGGAACTCAGGCAGTCAATCAGCTGACGGCGGAGGATAGCGGCTTCCCCGACCGAACAGCGCCGATTGGCATCTTCGACTCCGGTGTCGGTGGGCTGACAGTGGCGCGTGCCATCATGGATCAGCTGCCGCACGAGTCGATTATGTACATCGGCGATACTGCCAACGGCCCTTACGGCCCGCTGCGCATCGCCGAGGTTCGTCAGCACGCTGAAGCGATCGCCGATGAACTGGTTGCACGCGGCTGCAAGATGATAGTCATTGCCTGCAACACTGCTTCGGCCGCATTTTTGCGTGATGCCCGCGAGCGCTACCCAGTCCCAGTAGTCGAGGTCATTCTGCCCGCCGTGCGCCGTGCGGTCTCGACCACCAGGAACGGAAAAGTCGGCGTAATCGGTACCGCCGCCACGATTCGCTCCCGTGCCTACCAAGATCTCTTTGATGCAGTGCCCGGCGTGGATGTCTCCGCGGTCGACTGCCCGCGATTCGTGGACTTTGTCGAGCGAGGAATCACCTCCGGTCGCCAGATTCTGGGACTTGCAGAGGGCTACCTCGCGCCGTTGCAGGCCGATGGTGTAGATACGCTCGTGCTGGGCTGCACCCACTATCCGCTGCTGTCTGGTGTGATTCAGCTGGCCATGGGGGAGGACGTCGCCCTAGTGTCCTCGGCGGAGGAGACGTCGAAGGACGTTCTGCGCATCCTCACAAAGACTGACATGCTCGCTGACCCGGAGAGTAATCCGACCCCTGTGCGCACATTTGAATCCACTGGAGATCCGCAAGTTTTTGCATCACTGGCAAAGCGCTTCCTCGGGCCCGGTATTAGCCAGGTCACTATGCATTCCCAAATGTGACCTTTCTTATTAAATCCAGACACTCCATTGGTTTTTTGCTCGGTTTTGATCAATTACATGGCAAGCTTGAAGTATGCGATTGAAGGTTCTGGGATGTACAGGCAGCATGGGTGGCCCATCGGCGCCAGCATCTGGCTACCTCATTGAGCTGGATAACGGTCGAACCTTTGTCATTGATTTGGGTCCCGGTGTCCTCGCCGAATTGCAGAAGATCTCTGATCCTGCAGCTTGTGATTTGTTACTAACTCATGTGCACCCAGACCACACTGCAGACATTCCAGGGCTGCTCGTCTGGCGTCGCTTCCACCCGACAGCCCCGGCGAGTTCCCGGAATCTCCTGGTTGGCCCCGGAGACATTCACGACCGGATAGGCACCATGTGCAAAGCACTGGGAAGTGAAGAAGATGCCAACCTGGAAGACACTTTTGACCAGGTTGTGAGTAGCCCCGGTGAACCACTGTTAGTCGGTGGGGGCGAAGCGGACGGAGGCGCCGTCGTCACGCCGTATAACATGGTCCACCCGGTGCCAGCTGTTGGATACCGCATTGAAGCAGATGGTCTGACCATTGCATACACCGGAGATACTGCGTGGACCGATGAACTGGTGGAGCTGGCGCGGAATGCGGATATCTTCATCTGTGAAGCCACATGGTGCAGTAACGAAGAGGGCACACCGCCGGACATGCACCTGACGGGCTATGAGGCCGGAAAGGCAGCGACGCTGGCGGGGGTCAAGAAGCTGGTGCTGACTCACATTCCGCCATACGCCGACGGTGAGGAAGCACTGGGTGCTGCGAAGAGTACCTTTGCCGGTGACGTTGAATTGGCCTACCTGGGCATGGAGCTAGGCGGCTAGTCTCATCGATTATCGGGTTTCCGTACAGCTGTCGCACCGCTTTCGCGCCGGGCGGTAGGGTAGTTGGCATGACTACAGCTAATTCCGATTTTCGCCGTGCCGATGGACGCGCGGTTGATGAAATGCGCAAGGTGACCATCACTCGTGGCTTCACCGACAATCCGGCAGGTTCTGTGCTGGTTACTTTCGGCAATACGCGTGTGATGTGCACCGCTTCCGTTGAGCAGTCGGTGCCGCGATTCAAGCGTGACTCCGGCGAGGGCTGGCTGACTGCTGAGTACTCCATGCTGCCGGCCTCTACCCACGAGCGCATGCCCCGCGAGTCGATGCGCGGCAAGGTCAAGGGTCGTACCCACGAGATTTCCCGTCTAATCGGTCGCTCTCTTCGAGCTGCTATCGACTTGAAGGAGCTCGGTGAGAACACCATCAACATCGACTGTGATGTTCTGCAGGCGGATGGTGGTACCCGCACCGCCTCCATTACCGGTGCGTACGTTGCGCTGGCTGATGCCCTGACCTACCTGCATGCAGCGGGCGCAGTGCCGGGCACTCCGCTGAAGGCGCCAGTCGCAGCTGTTTCGGTCGGCATTATTGACGGCCGCGTCTGCCTGGACCTGCCTTACGAGGAGGACTCCCGCGCTGAGGTGGACCTCAACGTGGTGATGACCGCAGAGGGCAAGTTCGTCGAAATCCAGGGCACTGGCGAGGAAGGCACCTTCGACCGAGGTCAGCTGAATGACATGCTCGACTCTGCGGAAAAGGGTCTTCGTGAGCTCATCGCCCTGCAGCAGGAAGTTCTGCGTGCGCCGTACCCGGGTGAGCTGCCGTGAAGCTCCTTGTCGCTACCCGAAATTCTAAAAAACTAGTCGAGCTCGACCGCATCCTGCGTGCGGCGGGTATTGATTCGGTGGAGCTTCTTTCGCTTAGCGACGTCCCGGAGTACCCAGAGCGCCCTGAAACCGGTCGCACTTTTGCGGACAACGCCTACATCAAGGCTTTCGATGGTGCGACACACACCGGCTACGCGTGCTTGGCTGACGATTCGGGGCTCAGCGTAGATGAGCTAAACGGTATGCCGGGTGTGCTCTCGGCGCGCTGGTCCGGCACCCACGGAGACGATGTCGCTAACTACGAGCTGCTGCTCGCTCAGATGGGGGACTGCCCAGATGAGCGTCGTACGGCGTCCTTCCGTACCGCTTGCGCGTTGGTCGTCCCCGGTGTCAAGGAGGTGCCGTCCGCGCTAGCCGACGGCGGTTTCCCAGCCGTCCTCGATGAAGCCGGTAACCTGCTGCTGGTTGTAGAGGGCCGCTGGCCTGGCTCCATTCTGCGCGAGCCTGTTGGGGACAATGGGTTCGGCTATGATCCGGTGTTCGCGCCCGCAGTTGGAGAGGGCAACGAAGCTGAGGCCACTTTGTCTGCGGCACAAATGAGCGCCGAAGACAAGGACGCTTTTAGTCACAGGGGGCGTGCACTGCGTGCCTTGACTCCGGCGCTGAAAATCCTGGCTGAGGCAGAGTCTGAGGGATAGCCCTGGGGTGAGCCCACGGGCGAGCCCTCGGGCTGCCGAGAGCCCGCTACTTCAGCTGGAAAGCGGTCTCGACTTCCTCGCGGCGCTTCTTCTCGACGAAGAAGGAGAGGAACGGGACTACGCCACCGAGCGCGGTGATAATCCACTTTGCTGGTTCCCAGCGGGCCTTGGTACCCAGGTTTACGGTGGCAATGAGGAATGCCATGTAGCCGAAGCCGTGAATCTGGGCGGTGTAGAAGAACCACCGCGGCGCGTCGGCGGAGTTGTCGAGGATGAGGTACTTGTAAATCATCTCGGCACACAGCAAGAGCAGCATCACGCCCGTGAAATAGGCGGTGACGGAGAAGTACGTCAGTGCCTTCCTTACGCGCTCTTGACGATCTGGATTGATGTTGGTCACTAAAAGTCCTTTTCTCGAATAAGCAGTTATCGCCTAGGCGTTGGTGCCAGAATCCGTCGATTGTGTCTCATCCACACGCTGCACCTTTCGCGAGCCATCTGGGTTGGTCGGCAGGAATTCGTCTGGAATTTCCGTCATGACATCGTCTTTAGCCTCAAATGCGGCCTCGCTATTGCCGCTCAGGCGTTCGCGTTCGTACTCCATGTACTTGCGGTAGGCCCAAATAAAGAACAGGCCGAAAGCTGGCCACTGCAGTGCGTAGCCCAGGTTTTGGAATGAGCTGGTTGTGTTCCACCTGCTGAGCTGCCAGTAGGCGAGTGCAAGAGTGGCGCCGACTGCAAGAGCCAAGAAGATTAGTTGCACCACGCGGGTACGAGTGGGAATCTTCGCTGGCTTGTCAGTGGTATTGGAATGCTGTGAAGTGGACACATAACCACCATAGCTAGTCCGTGACCTGCCAAGCTAGCGCGCTCGCTGGATAAGGCAGGGGATCCGGCATTACGAATTCTGCTAGGACATTAGGAAATCTGCGGCGAACCCGTTAAAGTGTGTACAGTCCAAATGAGCTGTGAAAGTTCGTTGTGCCTGTAGGTGGCTAATAAGTAGTCCATGCTTACGGGGACTGTACGTAACTGTCACGGATTCGCGACGGGCGCCTGTGGCGGAATTGGCAGACGCGCTGGATTTAGGTTCCAGTGCCTTAGGGCGTGGGAGTTCGAGTCTCCCCAGGCGCACACATAAATACCCCGTGACTATGCAGGTCACGGGGTATCTTCGTTCTCCAGCCCGTCAGATTTTCCGCCCTCATTAGGCCGCGTGCCCAAAATCTGGCCCATTTCCCGCCCGATTTCACCCAGTCCGGTGTCGAACAGATGAGAGCACGCATCGAGGGTGATGGACGGGCGCGCGCGTGCCCCAGCTGCCTATGCACCTGCATGACATTGGCACTAGAGGCAATGAGCAGTGAGGCAGAGGTGTGAGGAGGTCATGACAGCCTAGTCTCTTAGGAAACGTGTCATCGTCATCCGCGCACGTGCTCATGGTGGAGGTCCACCAGGAATGTGAACCCGTCGGTAGAGCAGCGGGTCAGTAAACGGGTCGCTGTGGAGGGTGCACCGCACCAGCTCGGCAGGGTGGCGGCCTGCAACCCGTGGGCGCAGCTGCTCGACAACCTGCGGCGGCATAGAGATGGTGCGCTCTCGCCAGTCTTAGTAGTCTCGCCTATGACCGTGCGGTCCGTCTCCGAGCGCGTGACCGTCTTGGAATAGACCCCGGCGGTGACAGTTTCGCGCCACGCGTCCAGTTCCGCATTGACTGTCTCCACCGCAGAGTTCACCGTGCGGTCTGCTTCGGCCAGCGTCTCGGCGTAGTCGGAGTCTATCTCTGCGCCAAGGGTGGCACGCTGACGTGCCTGCTTACCCTCCACCGCGGTCATGCGCCGCTCACGCTCGACTTTCACCTCGTTGTAGGTACCAGTGCGCTCCGTCACAGCGCCTGGCACGCCGCTTCGGCGCGATCAAAAGTCTCCTTTTTCCTAGGTCACGTACAGGAAACGCCCGGCGCGAGGGCACTGCTGCATGGGGCGGTGCACAGTCGCGTCGGGCGGGGTGTGTGGATAGGTGGCAGGTGGGTTATGTGACGAGCTGCCCAACCCGTTGATATGAAATATCGAGCAGCGTGGCTGTATCGCGGTAGGCCAATCCCCGGTCTACGAGGTGGCGGGAGGCGCGAGCAGTTGCGGCTGCGGCTGCCGCCTTTTCCACGAGGAGGGTACGGTTACGGGCAATAGCTGTGGCGGCCTCCTCCCCGCGGGGAGTGTCCATCTGAATGACTATCTCGGCGGTGTCCGGGTCTGTCTCTATCTCCGGGTACAGCTCTAACGCCCGGCGCAACTGTCTTTTTCCTCGACAAGGTTGCGACCCTGGGTGAATAGTCCTGAAACCTGGGGCACTGCAACAGCCCACCGGTCTCCGGAGCGTTCCACCTTTGCTGTGTATGTAGGCATGTGCCAAGTTTCGTGGGGCAAGCTGCTCGTGTCTAGAGGAGTAGACACGGGCTAGCTCGGCTTGGGGTAGCCGAAAGGTACAGGTCTTTCATTGAGGCAGGAAGTGAACCATTCTATAAGTGACAGTCGCCCAGCTAATAAAATACCGCGGGGCAGCTTGTCGCCAACGGTTTGGTAAGCGTACTCACGGAAGGCTCCAACCATGCGCACACGCACAATATCCCTACTCACAGCGGTGGCAATCAGCGTCGCCAGCCTAGGAACAGCAGCGCCCGCCCAGGCCCAAGTGGACGAGAGTCTTGGGTCTATCGCGATTCCCTATGTCCTATCTGATACCCCACTTGACGAGGGCACCACCGCCGTTCGGGCTGTCAAGGAATATGGCCCCTGCACCCTATGGCTGGACTACATCCACCTACGGAAGTCAGGTAACTGGGGAACCATTGGCTTCAAGCCACACACAAAGTGCAGCGTCCCAGTCACGAGTATCAAACACAGCTCCGACTTGAGGTACAAATACTACACCGCGTGGAGGCTTGCCCTAAGCGGGGTGCGCGATTCTGCCTACAACACGAATCGTCTAGACCAGAACAACATTGCATTTACATGTAACGGGAAAGTAGATACCCGCTTCATCGGTGTCACGTTGGGAACTATCGTCTATCGGGGGAAGACCTACTACGCCCGAAGCTACTCCGAGGTCGCCAATCTCCCATGCAGGGTGTAGAACCATGACTATGAAAGTTGTTGTCTGCGTCGTTTATCCCCGCTATCCGGATAACACGGAACCTCTCGGCGGGTTCGTCGAGTCCGAGGAGACCGCCCGCAAGATAGACGACTGGTGGCGCGCGCAACCTGGCGACATGATTGGCACCTGGGAAGATTTCGAGGTCGAGGTCAATAGCCGCGACCAGATTCTCTACGGGGTATTTAGTGGTACGCCCGCCCACAAAATTGACGAGCCAGACTATTACGACCCCATCTGTCACGGGGTGTACACAGACCGTAAGGTAGCTGAGCGCGAGGCAAAACCTAAGACGATGTGGGCGGCCAACAACTGCCCTCCGAAGTTTGTGCTTCCGTTCCGCCTGGGCTGGAAGTTTGACCGGTATTTCCCCGATGGAAAGCCCTGGCCACCAGACCAGCTGTAGGCCTCCCGCAGAACGCAAGAATATTGCCTATGAAAATTGTTGTCTGCGTCGTTTATCCCCGCTACCCGGATAACACTGAACCTCTCGGCGGCTTTGTCGAATCCGAAGAAACTGCCCTCGCGATTGACAACTGGTGGCGCGCGCAACCCGGCGGAATGATGGGCACCTGGGAAGATTTCGAAGTCGAGGTCGAAAGCCGCGACCAACTCCTTTACGGAGTGTTCACCGGCACCCCCACTCTTGAAATCACCGATAGCAACTTCTGGGACCCCATCTGTTACGGGGTGTACACCGACCGGGAAGAAGCCGAGAAAGCGACTAAGCCAAAATCAATGTGGGAAGCGAACAACAGTCCCCAGAAATACGTCCTCCCCTTTCGCCTGGGCTGGAAATATGACCGGGATTTCCCCGATGGAAAGCCCTGGCCGCCAGACCAGTTGTAGGCCTGCGACAGTCCCGCCTCTTTTGGCGGGAACACAAAACGGGGCAGCCGCACAGCGCGTGTGAGTACCATTCTGGGAAACCTCTGTTCGCTCATTCCACTGCGTAGGGCGATCGAACCTGTCGATACAATGACGCTGCTCGAATCGTAACTTGAATCGTAAGGTGGAAGCAGGGAGGCAACTTGAGCATCTCGATGCATCTGGATGAGTACATGGCGCGTCGTGGCATAGTTCCCGACGACACTGTGGTCAACGATGATCCCTGCGCAATCTTCGACGGCAAAGTCGAGCGCGACGGTAGGTCGCAGCAGGACCTTGAAGAGTCAGAGCGGCGCTTAGAAGAAGCGGAGTCCGCAATCTTGGATGCGCTAGGCGATTAATTGGCGAAAACTGAGCGTTCTAGTCGCACATTGACGCTCATTCTGAGTGTGATGTTCATCACCGATTAGGTGTAAATCGACGCAGTCATCGTGGCTTCATTTTCCGTAGCCGATGCTGCCGCGGGGATGAAGCGCAAGTAGTTTCCCAGCGGGGAAACACTGTTTCCTACCTGCGGAATTCTTTTGCTTTTGGGGTGCTGGACCCGTTGACCTCGTTGCTATTCCGGACTCCCTACTTTAGGGGGCCAAACTATTTTCCCTCTGACATGACCACAGAACCGCATCAGAAAAACATGATGGATTCCTCATGATTTATGGCATAGTGTCCTGGCAAGGATTTGGAAACAAAAGATGTTTTCATTTCGTACCCCACAAGACAAGGACCTCAGCCACGTGAAATACGAAAAACTCGCCACTTTGCAGACCAATGTCGTAAATGCTCCAGATCTGGGTACTTTTGCAGTCACTTTCGCCGGTCAATCGCAACCATGGCTGGACACTCTCTCCAGCGTCATGGCCAGTGGCAACTCAAAGAAACTACGGGAAGTTTTCACTCGCGCTGAGGAACTGCTCGCACCGCTTGACGACGATCTCATCGGCCAGCTTCCCGCAGGTTTCGACCCCTTTGGTTGGGCAATCTCACTCGTGACAGACGACCCATTTACCGGAGATACAACCAACCCTGCAGTCAGCGTGCCGGGCATCGTATTAGCACAGTTGGGCATTGTTGAGTTGCTGGCAAAGCAGGGAATTAATATCGATGACGCGATAGCGGTAACCGGTCATTCGCAAGGTGTTCTTACCGCTGAGATTGTCGCTCATCCAGAGAAGGCAGCAGAACTGCTTGCACTAGCTCGCCTCATCGGTGTGGCGTGTGCGCGCGGAAGCCGAGTAGCCGGATTTGGGCGCGCGCCGATGATGAGTATCTCTGGCCTAACGGTCGAGGAGTTGGAACCTTTCCTCTCCCAGGACTGTGTCATCGGTCTGAAGAATACGCAGACCACCAGCGTAGTTATCGGCAAGCAAGATGAACTAGAACAGCTGGCAGAGCAGCTCACAGCGCAGCAGCAGAAGGGGCGGGCTGTCGAATGTACAGTTTTGCCAGTTAGCGGCGCATTCCATCACCCAGCACTGGCGCCTGCTGCGGCATGGGTAGTGGAGCGAGCTGAGCGCATTGGGCTGGATGCAGAAACAGCTGACTGGCTTGCGCGTGCAATCTTGGTTGACTCCAGCGATTGGAGCGCTGAGGTGCGGGGGCTCATCGACCAAGGGGCAACCACCATTTTGGATCTGGGGCCACACACGGGCGTCGTCAAGCTGACAGAACGTAACGCTGAAGGGTACGGCGTGGCGGTGATTGCTGCGGCAACAGCTGCGGGGAGGAGCATCCTGTCTGAGAGCGACATTGAGTATCCGACATCGTGGCTGGAGTTTGCACCGCGGCTGGTCACTGGGGTTAAGCCCCGTGTCGAGACGAAGTTCACCAAGTTGACCGGGCGCTCGCCAATTCTGCTCGGCGGTATGACCCCGACAACTGTTGACCCTGAAATTGTGGCGGCTGCAGCGAATGCCGGGTTCTGGGCAGAGCTGGCCGGTGGCGGCCAGGTCACGCCGGAAATCTTCGAGGCTAATGTGGCGCGACTCTCCGAACTGCTCGAGGAGGGCCGCAGTGCACAGTTCAACACCATGTTTTTGGATCCGTACCTGTGGGGTTTGCACATTGGAAGCCGGCGTTTGCTCCCGCGTGCGGTGGCAGCCGGTCGACCGATTGATGGTGTCACCATCTCTGCGGGCATCCCCGAGGTGGACGAGGCAGTAGAGCTAGTAAAGCAGCTGCGCGAGGGCGGAATTCCGTATATTTCCTTCAAGCCGGGCACAATCGCACAAATCGAGTCGGTGCTCGAAATCGCGGATACCTTGGCGCAGCATGGCACGCCGTATCCAATCATCATGCAAGTTGAAGGTGGGCGTGCTGGTGGCCATCACTCCTGGGAAGACCTCGATGACCTGCTAATTAACACCTACGCAAAGATCCGCAGGCGAGATGTAGTGCTTGCTGTTGGCGGTGGCATCGGCAAGCCAGAACAGTCCCGTGATTATCTGATGGGCACGTGGTCGACACGTTACGGGTTGGCGCCGATGCCGGTAGATGCTGTCATCATCGGCACAGCTGCGATGGCGGCAAAGGAGTCGACCTCCTCTGAGTCCGTGAAACAAATGCTGGTCGACACCGTCGGCACTGACAACTGGATTCCCGCCGGTAGCGCCATGGATGGCATGGCGTCGGGGCGTAGCCAGTTGGGTGCTGATATCCACGAAATTGAAAACGCCGCAGCACGCGCAGGCAGATTGCTTGACGAAGTCGCAGGTGACCTCACTAAGGTCACCGAACGACGCGCGGAGATCATCGAGGCAATTAACTCCACCGCGAAGCCGTACTTCGGAGATGTCAGCACCATGACGTATGCCGAGGTGCTGAACCGCTATCTCGAATTGTGCGCGCCCGAGGGGACGTTCCTCGATCCAACGTGGTCGACGCGCTTCGTCGCACTCGTCGACCGCGTAGAGGCACGACTAAGTGCAGTCGACGCGGGCACGTTTGCCGCGCTTGCCGACGGCGACAGCTTGCGCACCCAGCCGCGCAGCGAAATCTCGCGACTGTCCGGCCTGCTAGACCTGGATACCCAGCTCCATCCAGCAGATGTCACCTTCTTTATCTCTGAGCTCTGCCGCACCCCGGGCAAGCCTGTGCCGTTCGTTCCGGTTATCGATGCTGAGGTTCGTCGCTGGTGGCGATCGGACTCCCTATGGCAGGCGCATGACTCTCGCTACGATGCGGATCAAGTCTGCATCATCCCTGGGCCGCAGGCTGTTTCGGGCATTACCCGCGCGAATGAGCCAGTAGCGGAGATTCTGGGTCGGTTTGAAAAAGCTACCGCACAGGCATTGATGGATACCGGCTACCTGCCGGAGGTACCTGTTGACGCCCTCAGCCGGATGCTCGCAGCACCTGTGATTTGGTGGGCTGGCCGACAGCAGCCGAATCCGGCGCTGGCACTTGGCGCGGAACATGAGTGGGTATGTGTATCTGATGCAAGTGATGTCTCTCGTTCGCAACGCCTAGAACACCCAGGTACTGGTGCCATTTTGGAGATCATTGGAGCTGATGGGAGCAATGATGAGGGCGGGGAGGACCTCGTATGGGCACAGCTGACGGTTCCGCTACCCGATGCTGCGGGTGAGAATACGAAACTGCGAATTCGCCTGTGTCAGAGTGCAGCGGTGGGCGCAGTGCCCGTCGTTAAGCATGAGGATGCGGCGGCCGCGATGCGGGAGCTGACGCGAATCGCAGCTGGCGGTGAGCTTGCAAACATCGTCGATGGGGTCGCGGAGTGGGAATCCGTGTGGGATCCGATGGCGATGGCTGACTACGATGCGGTCACTATTGCAGCTGCCGGCGATGAGTCACAGGCGACGGTGCCGGACGCGTTGGTTGGGCATGCTTGGCCAGCGATTTTTGCGGCAGTCGCGCAGGCGCGTACTGAGACCGGCATTGATGTTGTTGAGGGCATGCTCGCGCTTGTTCACCTTGAGCATCACATTCGTATGATTGGAGCTCTACCGCAGAAAACCACAACGTTGCGGATTAGTGCGCGTGTCGACGAGATCGTTGATACGGACTTAGGGCGACTAGTTGTGGTGCGCGCGGAGGTTCGTGATGGCGATACGCTGCTCGCCACCTTGAGTGAACGCTTTGCCATTCGTGGCCGAAACGGCGGCGAGACAGCTCGGACCAACACTGTGCCATTTCCAACGGTCACGGATACGCCACGGAGTTTCCGCGGTGCGTTGACCGTGGAAGCGCCTAAGGCGATGGAGCCATTTAGCTGTGTCACGGGCGATCGCAATCCTATCCACGTCGATTCCCGTGCAGCAGCGCTAGCTGGTCTACCAGGGGTTATTGTCCATGGAATGTGGCTGTCGGCGATGGCTGAGCATGCGGCTGTCGCCACGTCGGATGCCGGCATTGGCAACCGGGTGATTGAGTTCACTGCGACTATGCTGAGTCCGGTTCTGCCTGGACAGGAAGTGAAATTCTCTGTCGAACGCCGTGGTTTTGATGACCGCCCAGGCGCCGGTGAAGTCCGCGAAGTCACGGCCACAGTAGATGGCGAGCTGGTATTGACCGCCACTGCTGTAATCGCCGCACCGAAGACCGCATATGTCTTCCCTGGTCAGGGGATTCAATCACAGGGGATGGGGCTGTCTGCTCGGACTCGCAGCGTAGCGGCCCGCCGCGTGTGGGACCAGGCTGATGCGATGACCCGAGAGAAGCTTGGCTTTTCCGTACTGGCTATTGTCCGGGACAACCCGGTAGAGGTGGTCGTGGATGGTGTGCGCTACTTCCACCCAGAGGGTGTTCTGAATCTGACCCAGTTCACCCAGGTTGCGATGGCGACGTTGGGGCTGGCACAGGTTGCGGAGCTCCGTGAAGCAGGGCTGCTGGATGAAACAGCTCACTTTGCGGGACACTCTGTCGGTGAGTACAACGCGCTGGCGGCTCTCGCTGGGGCGCTTGACGCAGACGCCGTGTTAGAGGTTGTCTACCGCCGCGGTTTGACCATGCATGAACTGGTCGAACGTGATGAGCAGGGGAGGTCCAACTATGGTTTGTGCGCCCTGCGTCCGGACAAGATTGGCGTAGGCGAGGACGAGGTCACCGAGTTTGTTAATCGGTTGTCGCAGGAAATCGGTGAGTTCCTCGAAGTCGTAAATCTCAACCTGGCAGGCAAGCAGTACGCCGTCGCCGGCACCGTCGCGGGGCTTGCAGCACTGGCTGAACAGTGCGAGCGCCGCAGCTCGGACGGCAAGGGATACGTGCGTATCCCAGGTATTGACGTGCCATTCCACTCCAGTGTCCTACGCGACGGTGTGGATTCCTTCCGTAAACACCTGGAGCGGCTGCTGCCAGCGGAAATCGCTCCAGAACTCCTGGTGGGACGCTATATCCCGAATCTCACTGCGACCTCTTTTGAGCTGACTGAGAAGTTCGTCCGCCAGATGGCTGCAGTTGTCGACTCAGACATTCTGGAAAACATCCTTGCCGATTTCGACTCTGCCGCTGAAAACCCGGCGCGCCTGGCCCGCATGTTGCTGGTCGAGTTGCTGGCCTGGCAATTCTGCTCACCGGTGAGGTGGATTGAAACGCAGGATCTGTTGCTTGAGGATCTCGGTGTCAGCCGCATTGTTGAAGTCGGTGTAGGCACAGCGCCCACACTGGCAAACCTGGCCGCTCGTACCTGCCAGTTGCCCCGCCACCGAAGCCGCGACATTCGAGTACTCAATCTCGAACGTGATGCTGATGCAGTGTTTATGCGCGACCAAATTCAGCCGGAAA
>NZ_KV836272.1:721441-758129 GCF_001838295.1 Corynebacterium sp. HMSC074C04 | reverse complement strand
AAAGACTGAGCCCGAGTCGGAGGTGACAACGGAGCAGGACTCGGCGCAGGCTCTATCTGGAGAATCAGGAGCAGCGGGAGAAACAGGAGAAGCGGGAGCAGCGGCGCCGACGGTATCCCCCGACCAATCCGCGGCGACCGAACAGTCCACTACGATCACGAGTGCTGCCACTCCGGCTACCGAAGTTGCTGATATTGCCGTCAGCCCGGCACAAGCGCTGGAAGTTCTTATTTGCCAATGGACGAAGGTACGCCCCGACCAGCTCGGTGCCGCTGACTCCATCGAGACTCTGGTCGATGGAGTCTCATCTCGACGCAATCAACTGCTGCTCGATCTCGGAGTGGAATTCGACCTCGGTTCAATCGAGGGGGCAGCAGATGCGGAACTGGCGGATCTAAAGGACAAAATTGATAGCTTGGCCAGTGCGTATTCGGCATTCGGTCCGATTCTCTCCGAAGCCATTGCCGACGGTATTCGCCGGATTACCGGTCCTGCCGGTGCAGGCGCGAATTACCTCGATGATTATGTGCTGGGTGAATGGCAGCTTGGCAAGGGGTGGGCAACCGCAGTCAGTGCTGAGGTGATGCTCGGTACTCGTGAGGGCGCATCCCTGCGCGGCGGCGATCTTGCGCATCTGGCTCCGGCCGCCCCAACCAATACTGCTGAACTCAACCAGCTGATCGATGAAGCGATCCTTGCGGTCGCCACGCAGCGAGGTGTAGCTGTCGCTAAGCCGTCGGCAAGTGACAGTGGTGCTGGGGTGGTCGACTCGGCTGCACTCACTGAGTTTGCAGATAAACTGACAGGTCAGCGAGGCATTCTTGCTACCGCGGCACGCACGATTCTGGAGCAACTCGGCCACGAGATTACCGATGACATTGACTTCGATGCCGAAGACGCCGACAGCAACCTGGTAAATCTTGTCACCGCTGAACTCGGCGCGGACTGGCCGAAGCTGGTCACCCCGACGTTTACGCCCACCAAGGCAGTGCTTCTCGACGACCGCTGGGCCACCTCCCGCGATGACCTTGCGCGCCTATGGGTAGCCGCTGATGGGCATGTGGCTGGCACCGCGCCGGGCAGTATCCATGAAACCGCAGTTGAGCAGGCACAGTGGTGGGCTGCCAAGGCAGACGAGGCAGGGCGGACACAGTTGGCGAGTATCTACCGCCAGTTGGCGGACGAGGTCATCACGAATGTGGACGAACTGCCGATGAGCTCCGACATTGCAGTTGTTACCGGCGCATCGCCAAATTCGATTGGTTCCGCCGTAACTGCACAGCTGCTGTCTCAGGGTGCAACCGTTGTTGTTACCACTTCACGCCTTGGACGCGAACGCCTGAGCTTCTACAAGCAGCTCTATCGCGTGAATGCGCAGGGCGAGGCGAAGCTGTGGGTGGTACCGGCGAACTTGTCCAGCTTCCAGGACTTGGATTCCCTTATCGACTGGATTGGAACCGAACAGACTACAACGATTGGTGCGGAAGTGGTTGTGACCAAGCCCGCGCTGTCACCGACGCTGCTATTCCCGTTCGCGGCGCCTACGGTTTCGGGCTCGCTTGCCGACGCCGGTCCTGCGTCCGAGACCCAAATGCGTCTGCTTCTGTGGTCGGTGGAGCGACTCATCGCAGGGATGTCAGCACTTGGCGTGGACAATAATCTGCAGCATCGTTTGCATGTGGTGTTGCCTGGTTCACCGAACCGTGGTCGCTTCGGCGGCGATGGTGCCTATGGTGAAGCCAAGGCCGCCCTCGACGCAGTGGTGGCGCGCTGGAATGTGGAGGACGCTTGGCGCACCCGCACCACTCTGGCTCATGCACAGATTGGTTGGGTCCGAGGAACCAATCTGATGGGTGGAAACGATCCGCTGGTTGCTGCAGTGGAAGCAAAGGGAGTTCGCACCTTCTCCACCGAAGAAATGGCAGCTGAACTGATTGAGCTCGCTAGCTCGGAGACTCGGAAGAATGCTCAAACCCGCCCGATTCAGGCCGATCTCACCGGTGGATTGGGTGACGTTGACCTCAACATTGCGCAATTGGCGCAGGAGGCTGCACAGGCGGCTGGCCTATCAGCTCAAAACTCCGAGGTCGCTAGCGGGGCGCGCTCGCAGGAGCCGTCGTCAAGCCGTGTCTTAAGCAGCCTGCCAAGCCCGCGTCGACCGATTTCGCAGACAACACCAACCTTTGGTGACATCGCAGCGGCTCCGGAGGACATGGTGGTCATCGTGGGCGCCGGCGAGCTTGGACCGTACGGTTCTTCCCGGACGCGCTTTGAGGCCGAAGTCGATGATATTTCTGCAGCGGGAATTGTGGAATTGGCCTGGTCAATGGGGCTGATTTCCTATGAGGGCGGCTGGCGCGATGCCGATGGGCAACCGTTGGCAGAAAGCGACATTGCTTCGCGCTACCGCGATGAAGTGTTGGCGCGAGTTGGTGTGCGTCGTTACGCCGATGATGGCGATTTGGTTGATAATACGATGACTGAGCTGACCACGGTCTACCTGGATCGAGCGTTGAGCTTTGCGGTGCGCGATCGCGCGGCAGCGGAGACTTTTGTCAGTTCCAACCCGGACAACACCACTGCGAGCTTCGATGCCGAGACAGGGCAGTGGCTTGTGACACGAGCCGCTGGCACGCCGGTTCAGGTTCCGCGCCGAATGGCGATGAGCCGCTATGTTGGCGGTCAAATTCCGCAGGGCTTTGACCCGGCACGCTACGGTATTCCGGCGGACATGATGGACAATCTGGACCGCGTGAGCTTGTGGAACATCGTTTGTACTGTTGATGCGTTCCTGTCATCGGGCTTCAGCCCAGCGCAACTGCTGGAAGCGGTCAACCCGGCGCGAGTGTCGTCGACGCAGGGCACAGGTATTGGTGCGATGGAGTCGCTGCGCAGTCTCTACATCGACGGCCTGCTGGGGCAACCGCGAGCCAATGACGTCCTGCAGGAGGCATTGCCAAATGTTATTGCCGCCCACGTTATGCAGTCTTATGTCGGCGGCTACGGGCAGATGATTCACCCTGTCGCAGCCTGTGCGACGGCAGCGGTGTCGGTGGAGGAGGGCGTCGACAAGATAGCCCTGGGTAAGGCAGATTTCGTTGTCGCGGGTGGCTTCGATGACCTATCCGCAGAGGGGATCACAGGTTTCGGCGACATAGCCGCCACAGCTGACTCCGCCACCATGGAAGATAAGGGTATCGACCATGCGTACTTCTCCAGGCCTAACGATCGTCGACGCGGAGGCTTCGTGGAATCGCAAGGTGGCGGAACGGTGCTGTTGGCTCGCGGAGACATCGCTCGTGACATGGGACTCCCCGTGCTCGGTGTCGTCGCATACGCCCAGTCCTTCGCCGACGGCGCGCACACATCCATCCCGGCGCCGGGTTTGGGTGCACTAGCGGCAGCTCAGGGCGGCGAGAAGTCTCGGTTGGCTCGCGCACTTGCATCACTCGATGTCACTGGGGATCAGGTCGCGGTGTTGTCCAAGCACGATACCTCGACCAATGCCAATGACCCCAATGAGTCTGAACTGCATGAACGCATTGCAGATGAACTCGGTCGCGAGCGCTCGAACCCGCTGCTGGTGGTCTCTCAGAAATCCCTGACCGGACACGCCAAGGGTGGGGCTGCAGCGTTCCAGATCATTGGTCTGACTCAAGTATTGCGTAGCGGCATTGTGCCAGGTAATCGATCGCTGGACTGCGTCGATCCCGCATTGGCTGAGCATTCTCGTTTGGTATGGCCAACGAAGGCAGTCAATTTCGGCAATACGTTGCCGCTGAAGGCTGGCTTTGTTACCTCGCTCGGGTTCGGACATGTCTCGGCACTGGTGGCAGTCGTCCATCCGGAAGCTTTCTATCAAGCGATAGTGCAGCACGATGGCGCTGAGGCTGCGGAACGCTGGCGTAGCGCGGCGCACAACCGCGAAGCGGCTGGTCTGCGTCGCATTGATGAGGCTATTTACGGTGGGGAAACTCTCTACGAGCGTCCACGCGAGCGAAACCTGGCGGACGGTGGTCGGTTCGGTTCACCCGCTGCATTGGAAAAGGCCGTTCTGCTTTCCGACGGCGCCCGTCTGATCGATGGTGTCCTCCAGCCATGATTGGCGTAGACCTCGTCTATATTCCGAGCTTCGAAGAGCAGCTGAATATGCCAGGAAGTCAGTTCGCGCAGGCGGTTTTCACACCGGCTGAGCTACTGATAGCAAAGCGCCGCGGAGCAGTCGGCGGCGCGCTGGCGCGTCACTTAGCGGGCCGCTGGGCTGCGAAGGAAGCCTTCATCAAGGCCTGGTCGCAGACTATCTTCGGCAGCCAGCCGCTGATTGCGCGAGATCGGCTGGACTGGCGGGAAATAGAGGTGCAGCCGGATGCCTACGGTCGCGTGAGCATCAGTCTCCACGGAGCTGTAAGCCGCCATTTCCACGATCAGGAGTGGCAGCTGGGGCCGTCGTTAAGCATCTCGCACGACGGCGACTACGCAATCGCCGTCGTACGCTTGGACTAGTCCGGCGCGGTGCTAATCGACGGACTTTTGACGGCGACCGACCAGGATGCCAGCACCGAAGATTAGCGCGCCCAGGATTGCGCCGGTTCCGGCGACTGCGGCGGTTTGGAGCGGGGAATTGGTCGCGGCCTGCTGAGTCTGCACATCAACTTCGTCGAGCCCATTACCGGAAGCGTTGGACTTTGCGGAAGCCTTGCCAGATGCCTTGGATGCGCCACTGGCCTTGGACTCTCCGGTCTTGGAGGCACCGGCCTTCACAGCTTCTTCGCGTTCCTTGGCGGAGCCACCGACGCTGAGATCCGTGGCCGTGTCCTGGCTGCGGTCGGAAGAACCATGTGCAGCAAAGGTGTAGAGTGCGCAGTCATTTTCGACGCAGTTGGCGGCCGAGGTGACGGCCTCGACATTGAGCGTGGTAGAGAAGCTTCCGTCGGAGGACATCTGGGAGGTGCGGACAAACTCAGCGGCGGAGAAAGCATCAGCGTTGGTGGTGGAGAACTTGTTCTTCTCAGCCACTGCGACGTAGATGCCGTTGCCGCTGGTTTTGAATCCGGTGCCGGAGACGGTAATTGCGGTGCTGCCCGATGGGTTCAGTTCCGTGGTGGACAGGCTTACCGCCGGGGTTCCGGTCGAGGAGCTGCTGTCGTTGGAGCTGCTGGAGCTGCTGGAGCTGCTAGAGCCGCTGGAACCGGTGGTGCTACTCGACCCACTAGACCCTGTGCTGCCACTGGCGCTGGAGCTTGCGCTGCCGGCGGACTGTGAGGAGCCACCGCCGGACGGCAGGGTAGCGTCCTGCTTAGCAGCTCCGCCGGCAAACGATACTGCTGTCGCTGTGTCCTGGCTGCGGTCGGAAGAACCGTGAGCAGCAATGGTGTAGACCGAGCAAGCGTTCTGCATGCAGTCTGCCGTGCCGAACTTCGCGCTGACCGGAAGATCCACGCTGAAGCTGCCGTCGGACTTCAGGTTGCCGCGAGAGGTAGACACAAACTTGGTATCCGGGCCGAAGGAATCGGCGTTGGTCACATCCATCTGGTCATTTTGCGCGATACCGACGTAGATGCCCGGTCCAGAGGTCTTGAATCCCTTGCCTTCAACTCGAATGGTGTCGCCGCTCGGGTTCAAGTCTGAGGTCTTGGACAGGCTCACCAATGCGCTACCTCGTGACTGCGACGGTGACTGTGCGCCCGAACCAGTGCTCTGGCCACCACTCGGTGCCGCGCCGGTGGAACCCTGCGATTGAGCAGCCTGGGAAGTAGCACCCGCCTTGAAAGTGATGGGGACCCACTGGTCATTGCTGCGGTCAGAAAGATTAGGGAACGCAGTAAAGGAGGCTACGTAGCACTGGGTGGAGGTGCAGTCGACATCGCCAAAGCTGGTCGCGACTTTCATCTCCTGCGTAAAACTTCCGTCAGCGCCGACCGTGACCTTGGCCGCTTCGCCATAGGTCGAGGGGTAGCCCGACTTTGGCTTCTCGATTGTCTGGGCCAGGTAAATATTTGCGTTAGCGGGGTAGCCGACTCCCTTGATGGTCACGGTGGCGCCGTCGGAAAGATCAGTGGCAGGGGTCACGGAGAGCTGGCGCTCAGACTGATCGATGCTACCGCCGAGAAGGTCACCGATGCCGGGGAGCGAACCGCCGAGCTGTCCAATCGATGGCAGCGACTGTGCCGATGCGGGGACTGCGGGTAGAAATCCCGTACTCACTACGATTGCCGAAGCTAGAACAATAGAGCGGGGAAGCAGGCTCCGTCGGAAAGCGCCCTGCGTCGTGGACATGTAAACCTCTGATTCTGTTTGGGAGTTCCGGCGCAGGCACGGCGAAAAACAAGCAACCCCACCGCGCTGACCAGAGTAAAGCGTAAACTAAGGCAAGCCTACCCTCCGCGTATTGGTAAGGGCAATAAATGCCCCTGCCGAGGTGAGGAGGGGAGCTTTCTAGTCTGCTGCTTCTGCGACGCTCATGAGATAAGAGATAGTCATGCGTTTGATTTCCTGCACCGTCAGCTCGTAATGAGCTTCCCGTTCAGCATCACTTCCCGGATGGTCAACCGCATAATTCAGCAGGGCGTACGTCGCGTTAATCATGAGGTCGGAGATGAAATTCAGTTCCGCACCGCTTGACGACGGCACCAGCGGGCGCAGCACCTTTGAAATCTCGGTGACCAGGCGTGCCTTCGTATCTTCTGCGGTCGCGCGTGTAGCGGGCGTCGATTGAACGGCCAGCCATACGGCTCTTCTAGAAACGTCCTCGCGCCACAGTTTTGCCAGGTGGTCGATGAACTCCGAGAGAAACTCCGGCCATTTCAGGGTGGGGACTGTTTCACCGAAGCGTGAGACTTCCTCAATGACGGCCTCGGTGTCCTGACGGTCGAGCTCGCAGATCATCACATACTTGTTTGCGAAAAATTGGTAGAGCGTGCCAATGGGGATATCGGCAAGGCGAGCGACTTCGTCGAAAGTAAAAGACTCAAACCCGTGCTCGATGAGCACGGAGCGTGCCGAGCTGAGCATGCGTGCGTACCGCTCTCGGCTGCGTTGCTGAGCCGGAGTGCGACGGGGACGAAGAATATTCGGTGCGTCCTGGGATTGAGTCACTACTACGAAACCGTCTAATCGGGATGATGTGAGATGAGAGTTTGGGACCGGGACCAGAGCAGGTCTTGCGACAAGTTAGCTGTCGGAAGACTGAGATTCCACGCCCAAATCGCGCAGCACGCGCTGGACGTGCCCCTTGGCGCGAACGTTGTACCAGGCCTTTTCAACTTCTCCTTCGGCATTAACCAGGAAAGTCGAGCGGATGACGCCCTGAACAACCTTGCCGTAGTTCTTCTTCTCGCCGAAAGCGCCGAACGCGGTCATAGTTTCTTTGTCCGGATCGGACAGGAGGGTGAAGTTCAAGCCGTGGTCCTCACGGAACTTTGCGAGTTTTGCCGGCTTGTCCGGAGAAATACCTACGACAGGAATGCCGGCATCGTTCAGGGCTGCGGATTCATCGCGGAAGTCGCATGCCTCAGTGGTGCAGCCTGGGGTGTTGGCCCGCGGGTAGAAGTAAATCAGCACGGGCTTGCCCGCGTAGTCCGACAGCGAGACATGCTCCTCGGCGTCGTTGAGAAGAGTAAACGCCGGGGCAGGATCGCCAGCTTCCAATCGGATGTTGTTCTGGCCGTATTCTTTGTCGCTGGAGGAAGAAGTAGTCATGGCTTAATCGTATCGACTCTGGAGCGGTGCGTGGCGACTCTGAAGCAATGCGTTGAGTTTTTCCCCGTGCTCGCCCACGTTGCTGTAGTGGAAGTGTTAGTCTTTTAGGCGAACAATCACTTTAGATATTCAACTTTTTAGGGAGTTTACGTGGCTCGCAGCATTGAAGATATCCAGCGCGATATTGAGCGTAACCGTAACCAGCTCGCCCGTACTCTGGACGAGCTAACCGTGCGAACGAATCCGAAGAACGTTGCGGATGACGCAAAGACCCGTGTTTTCGATGCTCTGAATGAGCCTAAGGTGCAGGCAGCACTGGGTGTCGTTGCCGCACTCGTTGTTGGCGGCATCGCAATGGGCATTCGTCGTAACCGCAATCGCAGCAAGGAAATCGACCGCATTCGCGAGATGATTGAGACTGCTGCTAAGTAGTTTTCAGTAATTAGCGCACGTGCTTCGGGTGGTTACCTGGGGTCGTGCGCTTTTGCGTATCTAATCCCTTTTTGAGTCAGGCGTGGGGCACAAGTTGGCGACTGCGCTTGTTATGCAACAAAAAGACCGGGAAGGTATTTCTACCTTCCCGGTCTGTATCGTGCGCCATCAGGGACTCGAACCCCGAACCCGCTGATTAAGAGTCAGCTGCTCTGCCAGTTGAGCTAATGGCGCTTACTGTTTCCTGCTTGGTGCTCTCTGTGTGAGCTCCTCCCCGGCAACGAGAAGATATATAACCAGGTTTCTGATTGTTTGTAAAATCGGCTGGTCAGGTGCTGTTTTTGAGCTGACGTTTTTGCATGTTTTTTGAAGGGTTTTGCGCAACCGTTTGAAAAAAGTTCAAAAAAAGTTTGAAAATCCTCAAAGTGGGGTGGGGTTGTATCAAGGTCATCAACGCCGGGAGCGTGCATTGATGCCGTAGGTACGTTCGGTGACGTTCGGCGGTGTTTAGTAACGTCCGGTAACGTCCGGTGGCACTTTTGAATAGCGAACTGATTACTTTTCGGTAACGCAGCCTCAAAGGTGCATCGTTTTCCCAGGTCGGTTGAAGTGCCCCGGTTTTTGGGGGTTGCACAGCATTTTTCCAGAGGGTTAACTGTAGGAACCGTTGGGCTACTTTGCGTGCTGCGCCCTGTGAAGAGTTGAAAACTGTGATCGGGCAGTCATTACGGCTTTTTCAGCTAGGGCGGGCGTTTTATCGGCGGCTAGTGCCGTTGCAGGGTAGTCTGACCTTTTTCGAGGGCGCACCAGGGGCTGTAGCAGGACTCCGCTGTGTGTCACAGTGTGTCCCCGGGACTTACTACTTAATAATTGCACTGTTGGAGTGAAGCACGATCATGCGGCAATCTTTTAAGCGCCTGTCGACGGCGGTGGTGACATTTGCGGCCACCATTTCGCTAGCTGCTTGTACCGTCGGCGGCGATAATGCCGAGCAGCAAGAGGCGGAGAAGTCGGACGTTGGTCTTGTCGCCAGTGTGAAGGACGATGCCACCGATGTTTCGGTGGTTGACCCGATTTCGGTTCAGGTGGAAGAGGGGCATCGCCTGGACAAGGTTGTTATGACCAACCCTGAGGGCAAAGAGGTAAAGGGCAAGCTCGACTCCAGTGGTACCAAGTGGTCCACTGCAGAACCCCTGGGCTACTCAAAGACCTATGAGATTAACGCCACCTCAGGCACAGAAAAGCTGGCTACTTCTTTCACCACTATTGAGCCGACTTCTCAGGTAAATGGCTACCTGTCCCCACTGGATGGTTCCACCGTGGGTGTCGGTCAGACTATTGCCGTGAAGTTCAGCGCGAGTATTTCGGACCGCAAGGCCGCTGAGGAAGCAATCAAGGTGACCACCGAGCCTAAGGTGGAAGGCGCTTTCTACTGGCTGAATAATAGCGAGGTGCGCTGGCGTCCAAAGGAGTACTGGAAGCCGGGTACCAAGGTTACCGTGAAGTCCGACATTTATGGCACGGATCTCGGTGACGACATGTACGGTGCGGAGTCCGCCGAAACCAGCTTCACCATCGGTGATGAAGTCATCGCTATCGCTGATGATGCGACGAAGACCATGGTCATTAAGAAGAACGGTGAAGTCGTAAACTCCATGCCTATCTCTATGGGGTCTAATGTTCACCCGACTCCGAATGGCCAGTACATCATCGGTGATCGCAACGAGACTATGGTGATGGACTCCCGTACTTACGGCCTGTCTCTGGATAACGGTGGCTACGTCACGCCGGTTAACTACGCAACGCAGATGTCTTACTCCGGTATCTACGTCCACGGTGCACCGTGGTCAACATGGGCACAGGGCAGCGTCAACCAGTCTCACGGCTGCATCAACGTCACTGACGCCAACGCTAAGTGGTTCCTGGACAACACTAAGCGCGGTGACATCGTGGTTGTGAAGAATACGGTTGGCGAGACGCTCTCCGGTGTTGATGGACTAGGTGACTGGAACATCCCGTGGGAGACCTGGAAGAAGGGCAACGCCGACGAGACCAGCTCTTGGTAACCCCCTGTCCTCTAAGTGAGGCCATCACTTAAGTCACACGGGTTAGACCGCTTACTATTCATCCAACATTCCCAGCTCCTGCGCCCGAGCAACAGCCGCGGTGCGGGAGCTGACGTCTAGCTTGGTGAAAATATGCACCAGATGCGACTTCACAGTCGCTTCAGTGAGCACCAGCTGCTCTGCAATTTTTCTATTCGACATACCCCGCGCGACCAACTCGAGCACCTCGAGTTCGCGCGGGGTTAGTGCCGTATTGGGATTGCGCATCCGCCCCATCAAGCGCCCGGCAACCTGCGTGTTCAGCACGGTCTCGCCGCGAACGGCGCGACGGATGCCATCGATGAGTTCTTCCGGAGCGGCATCCTTCAGCAGATAACCAACTGCGCCAGCGGTGACAGCGCCGAGGACATCGGAGTCCGAAGAATAGTTGGTCACCACCAACACCTCCGGAGCCTTCACGCCGCGCCCGGCGAGTGCGCGGATGGCTGCAGTGGCATCAACTCCGCCTGCGCGGGAAGCGGTGCCAGGGGCCTCGCCAAAGCGAAGATCCATGAGTACCAGATCGATGTGGTCGCAAGAGTCGTCGTCAAGCGATGCGCGCACCTTCTCGACCGCGTCGTCACCGCTGGCAGCCTCGCCAACCACGACGATATCCGGCGCCGATTCAACGACGGCGCGAAGACCAGCGCGCACGATGGGATGATCGTCGGCGATGAGGACTCCGATGGGCTTGGTCACCTGGCTATCTCCTCGGGTGATGTGAATGGTCGTTTCCTACCTGCATACCAGGCGCGGGACTTTAAGAGGCGAGCTCGTGCGGGATGCTGACGCTGACACCGCAGCCGCGCCCAGGTTCCGACTCGATTGTGAAGGTGCCGCCGAGCTTTTCCACGCGTCGGCGCGCGTTGGCGATACCCACGCTGTCGTCGTTGGTTGGTGCGGTGGGGTCGAAGCCGATGCCGTTGTCGACGCAGTCGAGCAGAACCTCGTCGGGCTGATAGGTCAGAGTGACGCGACAGCGCGTGGCGTGTGCATGCTTGACGACGTTCGCCAAGCTCGCCTGGGCCACCCTGATAATTGTGGCTTCGACGGTGGCCGGCAGTCGCGTGGGTGTGCCGTCAACGCAGAAGCTGACAGCATCGCCCAGCACCGTGGAGGAGCAGACTTTCTCCAACGCACCGGATAGGTCAGCCCCTTCGAGAGGAGCCGGCTGAAGTGCTGCGATAATGCGCCGAGTTTCGGCGAGGTTGTCGGCCGCGACCTTGCGAGCGAGCTGCAGCGAATCCACCGAGGCCTGGTCATGCTGAGTGGGAGCACTTTTCATGCGAGACTCCACCGAATGCAGCAGCAGCTGGATGGAGGAAAGCCCCTGCGCCACGGTGTCATGAATGTCGGCTGCGAGGCGTGCGCGTTCGTTCAGCTCACCGGCACGACGGGACAGTGCTTCCGAGTGGGCGCGGGCAGCCGAGAGCTCCTCCAGCGCCTTGGTCTTTTCGATAGTCTCCCTCTGCAGCAGCCGAAACCCCAGCCCCACCGTGAGCACAAATGTCCCGCCGAGGATAGGACCGAGGACCCCACCAAAAGTCAGGGGAGTGTGGACGGCTATAGCGCCGATTGCCGTCGCCGTTGTCGCCGCCACCATGATTACAGCCGTAAGGCCGCCAGTGACCTGCAAAATTACGAAAAACAGTGGGAAAACCAGGAACGAGGCGTCCAGCGTTGCAAACGCCAACGCAGCCCAGCACAGCAGCAGGATCACAAGCCAGCCCAGTAGTAGGCCGTGCGGTTTAGTCAGTGCGACCTCGTTGGCTACGTTGCCATGCCGAGCCCGACCAATCGGCCCGACCGAACCTGCTATGTACACCGCTAGAAAACACACCGCATAGGTGATGATTCGCCACTGCGGGTCCGGAACCACGCATACCGCTAGCAGCACCAGCACCAAAACATCCAGGGCAAACCGCAGTAATTGCCAGTTGCGGTTCAGGGTCTCAGGAGTATCCACGCCCTCGAGCTTAGGACAGTTCCACCTGCCAAAACACCGCTGACGAGCCGGAATTGTCAACATCAACCGAAAGTTGGAGACGAAGTTCAACCTCCCTGGCGATTAAATCCTCCTTTGAATCCACGACCATAATGAGTATGTACCAGTCAATGAAAGAACTTCGGGCCGCTCCAGGCCGTGCGGCACTAATCACCATCACCGTTGGCATGATTGCTGTGATGGTCGTGTTCCTCTCGGCTTTGGCTGCCGGCCTGTCCTCCCAGTCCGTTTCCGCACTTGACGAGGTCTACGGCAAAAACGATGCCGTCGTCGTCGCTGAGGGGGCCACGTCGTTGTCGTCGTCAAGCATGGGCGAGACAGTGCGAAAGGGCATCCAAACGTGGGCGAACGATAATAACGCCGCCATCCGCGATGTCTACGTCAGCCGTGCACGAGTCGATGAAACGCCCGTCACCGTCATCTCCGATTTTTCGCTTAACGACGACCAGGTGGCCGTCACCGACGGCGTTAGTGAAACCGCCATTGCGGAAGGTGACTCGCTGACCCTGTCTGGCGCGATGGGCGATTATAAGGCCACGGTTGCACGACTGGTGGGGGATAAGTGGCTGGACCATCAAGCAGTCATTTATGCCGGGCGCGGTGTGATGGAAGACCTGACGCCGGGGCAGATGGTGCCGGCGGCGATGGTTGTCGACGAGTCTGCGGCGCAGCTGCCGAATGTCCCGGAAGGAACCATTCTGCGCGACGGCGAGCGCAACAACCTGTCGGCTTCCTACCAGGGCGAGCAGACTTCGCTCAACGCGATGACCTCGATGCTGTATGTCATCTCCGCGCTGGTAGTAGGCGCATTTTTCACCGTGTGGACCGTTCAGCGACTCCGTGGTGTGGCCATTTCCTCGGCGCTCGGTGCGTCCCGCTCCGTGCTGGTGGCTGACTCTCTGGCACAGGTCCTGGCCGTGCTAGCAATCGGAGTCGGCGGCGGCGTGGCGGTGACTGCAGCGGCGGGCTGGGCTCTGCAGAGCGCCAACGTCATGCCGATTGTGGTCGATGCTTCCACGACCGTCGTGCCGGGGCTCGTTCTCGCTGTGACCGGCGTAGTTGGTGCGCTGCTGGCACTGGTGCCGGTATTTCGCGTCGATTCGACCACCGCACTGGCGAACGCATAGTGGCAATCTGAGAAAACGACTTTCCGCCAAAAACATCCCGTACAACCTGCACGCCCTGCACACTCTGCACATCACGCAACTGAGGAATTGAGGACAACATGACTACCTACATCGACAACAAAGCTCCCGTGGCACTGGCGCTCAAAAACATCTCGTTGACTGTCCAGGACGGTGAAAACAAGCGCACTCTTTTGGATGACATCTCGCTGAAGATTCGCGCTGGCGAGGTCGTTGGATTGGTCGGCCCATCGGGTTCTGGTAAGTCAACGTTGCTGACCATTGCCGGTTGCTTGAAGAGCGCCGACTCCGGACACGTCACTCTGTACTCCACCAAGCAGGAGTCGAACGGTGCAGGCGCGGACGAGAGTGCGGAAAGGACGGCCATTGACCTGAGCGCTCGCGGCGCGGATGCTGCCAAGGTTCGTCGCGAACATATCGGTATCGTCTTCCAGCAGCCGAATCTTCTACCAGCCTTAACGGTTAAGCAGCAGCTCATCGCAATGCGGCGGCTGGGCCGCGTCTTCGGTTGGCTCGCGGGTGGCCGTCGTGAAGCGGAGAAGCGCGCCGATGAGCTACTCGAGGCAGTCGGCCTGGCGGGGCTGGGAAACCGTCGCGTGAACCAGCTTTCCGGTGGTCAGCAGGCACGTGTCAATGTTGCGCGCGCACTGATGAATGAGCCGGAAGTGCTGCTAGTCGACGAGCCGACCGCGGCCTTGGATCAGAAGAGCGCAGGGGCCGTGACGCAACTGATTATGGATGTGACGCGGAAGATGGGTGTGGCCACCCTGTACATCACCCACGACCTGGGGCAGCTCCACGGTGCCGACCGGATCGTGGAGATGATCGACGGCAAACTGCAGGTATCGGATGCAGGTTTGGTAGCTACTCGGTAGTGACTGTGGGGGGGGATAAGTAGCAAAAGGACCCATCCCGGCGACACGCTGGGTGGACACACTTTGTCTATTAACCCGAGACCCGCGTGGTAGGCGGACACACAAAACCCTCGGCCAGGAAAAATCCTGGCCGAGGGTTCTACTTGGGGTGACTGACGGGACTCGAACCCGCGACACCCAGGATCACAACCTGGTGCTCTACCAACTGAACTACAGTCACCATTACCGCATTAAATGAGCTGTTTTCTCAGTTCATCTCTGCAGCGAACTATATGGTAGCCCACAGTGGGCTGGAAACAAAAACAGCAGGTCAACCCGGATAAAATTGGAGAGGGTTAGGGTTTGGGGCCGTCGTAAAGCGAGCTAGCCGCGAATTTCACCGTACTTTTCTGTGGATTCCTTGCTTGCGGCGGAAACAGCGTCGGCATCGGGGCCAGGGTGGGGCAGAAGCATGGCGCGGCGGTAGTAGTCCAGCTCGCGGATCGACTCCTTGATATCTGCGAGAGCTCGGTGAGCGAGACCCTTTTCTGGAGCGCCCTTGAGAACCTGGGGGTACCAACGGCGGGCCAGTTCCTTGAAGGAAGAGACATCAATCATGCGGTAGTGCAGGTGCTGATCGAGCTCTGGCATGTAGCGGTGGATGAACTTGCGGTCGGAAGCAATCGAGTTTCCTGCCAGCGGAGCGGTGCGGGGCTCGGGAACCCACTGGTGGATGTAGTCCAGAACAGCTTGTTCGGCGTCGGCGACATTTGTCTTGCTTGCGCGTATTTCCTGATCCAGGCCGGACTTTGCATGCATCTTGGTGACGAAATCGTCCATCTGTGCCAATTCAGTCTCGGACGCGTGCACGACGATGTCCACACCTTCTCCAAGCACGTTGAGGTTGGCATCGGTGACGAGAGCCGCGATTTCGACAATGACGTGGCGCTCGGGCTCGAGGCCTGTCATCTCGCAGTCAATCCACACAATCCGGTCGAGCTCAGGGGAGAGCTGGAGATCGGGATTGGGCTGAGCCATGATTTCACCTTTCGCTGAGATTCGGCATGTTTCTGCAGTGCGCCTTATTTTGTGCCCGGACTGGGCTGCGGGGCGCGTGTTGACTACGCCCAGCTTAGCGATGTGGATTGTGATGTGGTTTAGCGTGCCGATTTTGAGGCGGATTGTGGGGAAACGAAATTAACTGGAAAGTGAGGTTTTAGAATTGGACAACGGGGCATGAACTAAATCGACCTATTTGCCTGATAAAATTACTTCTGAATTCGGATTCCAACGGGAGAAATAGTTACATGGATGAGACGAGCCGTGTTGGCGACGCTGCTCAAAGCAACACCGCGGCACAGAAACCATCCGTCGATGATGTCATCATTGCCGCTGCTCGTGAGAGCGTAATGACTGTGGGCTTTCGTAGGACTTCGATTGCAGAAATTGCTCGCAAGGCAGGGGTTTCGCGGCCGACTGTATATCGCCGTTACGCCGATATTGGCGAGCTTCTCGCGGAAGTGACCAACCGCGAAATCCTGCACATGCTTGAGGGGCTCCGTTATGTCCCTGGCGATTCACGCGCTCGTATGTTGCTGCGTATTCGAATCGTCGTTCAACGCATCATCGAAAGTGACTTTTTCCCTGGCCTGGTCAAGACAGATCCCGACCGCGTCTTAGAAGCGCTCACTGGAGAGATGAGCGACACTCAGCTGGAGATTGTGGAGAAGTTCATTCTCCCCGGTGTCCGTCACGGGCAGGAAGATGGCACTATTCGCGAGCACGACCCATATCAGTTGGCACGCAACATTTACCGTCTGATTCAGACGATGGTGCTGGTGTGGCGTCCGGATGGAAAGGATGCTGCGCTAGACAAGAAATCTGTCGAAGAGGTTGTCGACATGGTTGACCGCTACTTGCGTCCGGATCCCGCGGATAACAAGAAGGACTAAAAGGTAAAAACCCGCCTGATGCTGGTATAAAACCAGGCCAGGCGGGTTATTTTTGCGCCCCCAGAAGGATTCGAACCCTCGACCAATCGGGTAGAAGCCGACTGCTCTGTCCACTGAGCTATGGAGGCCAGCTAAGAAAAGCATTGTAGCGTCTCTGGCACAGCCAATCACAACCGGTTCTAATCCCAGTGGTGTTACCGGTTCTGCTCTAGGGAATTTGGTCGCTAAGCTTAGGGCTATGACTGCCACGACCAAGGCCGAGACCTCTCCGCCTGTTAGCAAGGATAAGAAAGTCCGTAAATCTGCTGGTTGGTACGTTGTTTTTGTGCTTATCGGCGGCGTTCTAGCTGGTTTGCTCTCGATGGCGTTCAACATGGATTCGCGCGCCACGTTGGGCATTCCTGATCCGGGCACAATCACTACCTTCGGGTTTCCGTTCGCCAAGGCGACCGGTGAGTTGCTCGCTTGTCTCGGTGTCGGCTCGTTTATGCTCGCTGCTTTCGGTACGAAGCAGCGTGCCGACGGCACTTTGGGCCTCGACGGCTACACGGCATCCCGTACGGGTATGTGGGCCATGCTCGGCTGGGGTCTCATGGCGCTGATGGAGATTCCGCTGGTTCTCTCCGATGTGTCGGGCCAGCCGCTGTCAACGACGATTCAGCTGAGTAACTGGGCTGTGTCTTTGGAGCAGACCAAGGAGGGCTTGGCGTGGCTGTGGGTAGCTATTTTTGCGGGCATTGTGGCGCTCGGCTCATCGCTGACTCGTAAATGGATTTGGCAGCCGGTGTTCTTCGCCATCAGCTTGGTGTCGATGATGCCGCTGGCTGTTGTGAGCCACAACGCCTCCGGTGGTGCGCATGACTACGGCACCAACTCCTACATCTGGCACTTGACTTTCACTGTGTTTTGGGTCGGCGGTTTGATGGCGTTGGTTGGCCACGCGCGTCGTCGTGGTGAGTGGATGCCAGAGGTCGTGAAGCGCTACTCCTTCGTGGCGTTGGTTGCATTCATTGCAATGTCTGCCTCTGGCTTCATTAACGCAGCCATCAATATTGACTGGTCTGACCTGGTCAGCAATAACTACGGCATCATGGTGCTGGTCAAGGCGGTGCTCACCATCTTGCTGGGCCTGTGTGGCTATGTGCACCGCAAGATCACCATCCCGGAGATTGAGCGTGCCCAGTCGAATCGCCCGTTCTGGCGACTGGCCATTGTTGAGGTCATCATTATGGCGCTCACGATTGGCGTTGCCGTGGCCCTCGGCCGTACTCCGCCGCCACCGAATTTCTCTGAGCAGGCCGGTGGTGAGGGCCTGCCGTCCATTACGCAGATGCAGGTCAAGCTCGGCTACAACCTGGAGATCCCATTCGGCTGGGAGGCCATGTTCACGCAGTGGCGCTTTGACATTTTCTTCGGCTCTGCCGCGATTATCGCCGCATGGATTTACCTGTATTGGCTCTACTTGCTGAAGAAGCGCGGCGGTACCTGGCCGCTGTCCAACACTCTGTGGTGGCTCGGCGGTTGCGCAACTTTGCTGTTTACTTCGTGCAGCGCACTGGGTGTGTACATGCCGGCTCTGTTCTCTGTGCACATGATTGCCCACATGCTTTACTCGATGGGCATTCCGGTCATGCTGGTGCTGGGTGGTCCGGTCACGCTGGCGTTGCGTGCGCTGAAGCCGGCTGGACGTGATGGTCTGCCGGGTATTCGTGAGTGGCTGGTGGTCTTCATCAACAACCCGGTGTCGCGTTTCCTCACGCACCCGGTGGTGGCGACGGTGCAGTTCGTTGCAGGTTTCTACCTGCTCTACATGACACCGATTTACGACTTCCTGGCCGATGAGCACGCAGGTCACGTGTTCATGAACATCCACTTCCTGATCTCGGGTTACATCTTCTACTGGGTCATTATTGGTGTCGATGCCGCACCGCAGCAGATTGCGCCGTCGGTCAAACTGGTCACGCTGATGGGGTCGCTACCGTTCCACGCTTGGTTCGGTATTTCGCTAATGCAGTCGCAGCAGGTGCTCGCCGAGACCTACTACGCCAGCCTTGATCTCCCGTGGGCAGTCAATCTCTTGGAAGATCAGAATGTCGGCGGTGCCGTCGCGTGGGCTGCCGGTGAGGTTCCGCTCTACATCGTTACCGTTGCGCTGTTTGTGCAGTGGCGACGCTCTGACGAGAAGGATGCAGCACGCTACGACCGTGTCGCAGACCGCAACAACGATGAGGAGTTGGCTGCATACAACGAAATGCTCGCTCGCATGAGCCAGCAGGTCGGTGTCGGTGGCGAAGATGAGTGCGACTACTACACCTCAGAGGTTGACGCGCAGCATCCGGTGCACATGGACAATCCGATTGATGCCTCGAAGAGGCGCGGAAGGTAGCGTCGTTAAGCAGATTTCGTTCGCTTGACGACGAGGATTGCTGCGACCTCGCCCCTCACCTTCATATGAAGCCTGTGGATAGTTGTATTTTAGACGAAACTATCCACAGGCTTTTTGTTTGCCTCTTTCGCTTGCCTCCCGGAGCCGGAAAAGTAGTTGGCACGGCACGAATGAGACATCTTCGGATTATTCGGCCGCAGTAGGTAAACGCTTTCTTTTGGGGGAGGAGCCCGATGTCTGAGGCAGTTATTACCGTGGTGGGCAATGTGGTCCATCATGTGGAAAATCGAAATACCAATTCTGGGGCAAAGGTCTGCAAGTTTTCTGTGGCATCCAGCAAGTCATGGAAGGGGGAGAATGGTTGGGAGCAGTCGGAGACGTCATATTTTGATGTTGAATGCTGGGGCAAACTAGCCGAGAACGTGAATAACACGGTGTGGAAGGGCCAAGCCGTTATTGTCCACGGTCACGTTCGTACGGATCGTTGGGAGGGCGATGATGGTACGAAGCATCAGCGCCAGAAGATCATTGCTAAGGCGGTGGGGCCGAATCTGCGTCGTCACCTGGCGACGGTCAAGACTATGACTGAGAAGCCGCATGAGTCGCCGACGGGTCTTGGTGAGGCTTCTGCTGGGGAATCGGACGCCTCGGTTACCGAGACAGTGCGTACATTCAGCGCTGGTGCTGGCGACGCTAGTGAGGCTGGGAACACAAGTGCAGCTCGTGCTGAGCAGCAAGAAATGGCTGGTGCAGGAGCTAGTGCGCCGTTTTAGTGACGGAGTTAGTTGGCCAGTTCCAGGCAAGGAGTTAGTTGGCCGTTCTAGAGCGGATTAAGGGGGGTGCCGCTAAAAGAGGGGAGGGGTATTTGCTGCATGTGAGGTGACGCTGCTGAGAAAGGGGGAGGGATCGCATACGATTCGGCAGCGTTATCTCGCAGCTAGTTTTGCTAGTAGCCTGGCAGAGACTTTGGTGGGAAAGGATTGCGGGTACGCCCATGTAGATTGTGCCTTTTGGTTCCTATGCGTAACCTCTACAGGGATTGCTTATTTCCTTTTTACGAGGGGACGAAATTCCATCATGGGTGAGTTCATCTACCAGATGAAAAACGTGCGCAAGGCGCACGGCGATAAGGTTATTCTCGACAACGTCACCATGGCGTTTTACCCGGGCGCAAAGATCGGCGTGGTCGGTCCGAACGGCGCAGGTAAGTCGTCGATTCTGAAGATTATGGCTGGCCTGGATCAGCCGAGTAACGGTGAAGCTTTCCTGGAGCCGGGCGCCACTGTTGGCATCCTGCTGCAGGAGCCTCCGCTGAACGAGGAGAAGACCGTTCGCGGCAACGTCGAGGAGGGCCTCGGCGACATCTTCGAGAAGAAGGCTCGTTTTGAAGCCATCGCCGAGGAGATGGCCACCAATTACACCGACGAGCTCATGGAAGAAATGGGCAAGCTCCAGGAGGAGCTCGACACTGCTGATGCTTGGGAGCTGGATTCCAAGATTGAGCAGGCAATGGATGCGCTTCGCTGCCCGCCGGCAGATGAGCCGGTTACTCACCTCTCCGGTGGTGAGCGTCGTCGTGTAGCACTGGCTAAGCTGCTGCTCTCCGAGCCGGATCTGCTGCTTCTCGACGAGCCCACTAACCACCTGGACGCCGAGTCCGTGCTGTGGCTCGAGCAGCACCTGGCTAAGTACCCGGGCGCTGTCCTGGCCGTGACTCACGACCGTTACTTCCTGGATCACGTCGCTGGCTGGATTTGTGAGGTCGACCGCGGCAAGCTCTACCCGTACGAGGGCAATTACTCGACTTACTTGGAGAAGAAGGCTGAGCGCCTTGAGGTTGCAGGTAAGAAGGACGCCAAGCTGCAGAAGCGCCTGAAGGATGAGCTGGCGTGGGTCCGCTCGGGGCAGAAGGCTCGCCAGGCCAAGAACAAGGCCCGTCTGGAGCGCTACGAGCAGATGGTGGAGGAAGCCGAGCAGTACAAGAAGCTCGACTTCGAAGAAATTCAGATTCCGACCCCGCCGCGCCTGGGTAACCAGGTTGTTGAGGTCAAGGACCTGGAGAAGGGCTTTGATGGCCGCGTCCTGATTAAGGACCTGTCGTTCACCCTGCCGCGTAACGGCATCGTCGGTGTGATTGGCCCGAACGGTGTGGGTAAGTCCACCCTGTTTAAGACCATCGTGGGGCTGGAGCAGCCGGATTCCGGTGAGGTCAAGGTCGGGCAGACTGTTCAGCTCAGCTACGTTGACCAGGGCCGTGAAAATATCGATCCGGAAAAGACCGTCTGGGAGGTTGTCTCTGATGGTCTCGACTACATCGTGGTCGGCCAGAACGAGATGCCGTCTCGTGCGTACCTGTCTGCCTTTGGTTTCAAGGGCGCGGACCAGCAGAAGCCGTCGAAGGTTCTCTCCGGTGGTGAGCGCAACCGTCTGAACCTCGCGCTGACCCTCAAGCAGGGCGGAAACCTTATCCTCCTGGATGAGCCGACTAACGACCTTGACGTCGAAACCCTGTCTTCGCTGGAAAACGCGCTGCAGAACTTCCCGGGCTGTGCCGTGGTCATTTCTCACGACCGTTGGTTCCTGGACCGCACCTGTACCCACATCCTCGCATGGGAAGGCAACTTCGAAGAGGGCAAGTGGTTCTGGTTCGAGGGCAACTTCGAGGGCTACGAGAAGAACAAGATTGAGCGTTACGGCGAGGAGGCTGCGCGCCCGTCGCGTGTCACTCACCGTCGCCTGACCCGCTAATCTGTTTCCCGCGAATCTGGTTTTTGCCAACGGCAAAGCCCGGAACAGTGTGGACTGGCTCGCACCAGTGCACAGGTCCCGGGCTTTCGCGTTATTTGCAGGCTCGTAGCTCCAGAAAACGCCTATAGTTCTGGGTATGACTGAATCAGCACCATTTCGTACCAACGTTGCTATCCGCTGGTCTGATTTCGATCAGTACGGCCACGCTAACAACACCGCATTCCTGGAATACGCCCAGCAGGCTCGTCTGGACTTTGTTATGCGCGGTCTCGGCGGCGGGGCAGGGATGCCTGCGGCAGTGGTGCGTCGCCTGGAGATCGACTACGTCCGCGCTATCTTGCCGGACACCCAGGAAGTTGTGGTTGAGACCGAGATCATCAACTTCGGTCGCACCTCTTTCACACTCCGCCAGACTATCTCCGACCAGCATGATCACATCGTGGCTGTGCTTGAAACCGTGATGGTGATGTTTGATCTCAAGACTGCGAAGGCAGTCGAGCTCTCCCCGTCTGCACGCCGTGAACTGGAGCGTTTTGCAGCTCCCGCAATCGAGGACAACAAGGAAGACCAGGACAAGTAATTCGCCGTGACCACTTCTCATCCCGCTGCCGAGCTGACCTTCGGCACTCCCGATGCCCTGAAGAATCTGGGCGTCCTAGCCCATAAGGCCTACGCCCTCGACGAGAACACATTGCTTCGCATCCGCGCACGAAAGACCACCACCGTCGCCGGTATCAGTTCCTCGCCCGAGCCCACCGCTGCGCCAGCAATGTCACAGGTATGGGTGAAGACCCCGATCGGCCCGCTCGCCATGCGCACAATTGCGCTACATGCGCTTCCCGACGACATCATCGTCACTGCCGCGGAGATTAAAGACATCGCAGTGCGTGCCTTCGCGCAGGCAAAATCATCCGACGATGCGGAGGACAAGGAAGCTTCGCTCACCGCGCTGCCGTACCGGGTGCATGCGCAGTCGGCGTCCTCCTGGCCGGGATTCTTGCCAGTTCCGGAAGGATGGCAGGTTGTCGACTATGTTCCGGCCACTGCTTTCCGGACTCTCGAGAAGCAGGGGCGCGCGGTCGCGGTGGAATCTTCCGGCCCCATGGGTATGCCGCCATCTCTGCTAGATCAGAAGGTTCTTACTGTCAGCGGCGAGGCCGGTGAAGCCACTGTTGACTCAGGGGAGGGGCAGTCGCAGGAGACGTCGAAAAGCGTGGTGGACGTGACCATGCGGGATGTGTTTGCGCTGTGTGCGATGGGCTTCATTCCGGAGCAACCGGATGAAAAAGAGCCGGTGCGCGTGTCCACGAAGGGACGGTGGCACCGGCTGGATGGGCGGTTTGGCTCGATCTTTACGCTCGAGTCCTTTGGCGTGCTGCCGCTGCTGAACTAGCGGGGTAGGAGCATAATTCCTACTGCGCGTCGAAGCGGTTGATGAGCATGTCAGCGACCTGCACCATGTGATTCCACATGGCTTCGCGTTGAGGGCGGGGGAGCTCTTCATCGGAAATGTCTGCGAGTGAGGCGCTCATGATCTCCAGCCAGCGGTCGCGTTCGGCTTCGCCGATGGAAAACGGCATGTGGCGCATGCGCAGGCGCGGATGACCACGCTGTTCGCTGTACGAACGCGGCCCGCCCCAGTACTGGACGAGGAACATGCGGAGTCGATCCTCGGCGCCCTCCCAGTCATCGCTGGGGTACATCGGGCCGATGAGGTCATCGGAACGCATACGCGTGTAAAAGCCATGGACGATGCGATTGAAGACATCCTCGCCGCCGACGGAGTCAAAGAGCGTCTGAGAAGTTGTCATGGCACCAAGTCTATCGACTTGATGCCACGAAAACGATAACGGCCAAAGTGCCGGCCGAAATCACTTGCTACTTCGCGTCGAACTCGCGGGCACGAAGAGCGAGCTTCACCAGGAACTGCTGCTCAGAGATGATGCGCTTGACCGGCGACGCAGTCTCATCGCTGTCGAGCAGGCGCTGAGCGGCCGCAATTGCCGACTCGCTGATCTCCCAGGTGGGGTAGAAGCCCTCGAGCAGAGTCTGGGCCGTCTCGGAGGAGAACTGCTTCCACCAGCTGTTGGCAACGGCGAAGAAGTGCTCCGACAGCGAAGTCGCCGACTGCTCCGCGTTGATGGTGGCGCGGGAGTCGTCGTCAAGCGCCTGTGCGAGCACCTCACCCGAGCCCGGCGCGTTGAAGCCGGCCAGCAAGTGGCGAATGACAAGGTTCGACGGGGCATCGTTGCCGGAGACCGTCGCCTCTGCCCAGACGCGGGACTTGTTGGCGAGCGTCGGCACAGAGGCGCGGCAGGCGATGGCGGCCTGCGCACCGAGTGCCGAGTTGTCGGTCTTTTCAAGCTTTGCGATGGCTTCCTCGCCTTCGAGACCGGCGGAAACCAGCGCCTTCAGGGCGCGCCACTGCATGTCGGTGTCTACTGTGACAGCTGGGAAACCAGCCTTGTCTGCGTCGCCAGCGTAGATGGCGCGCAGTGCGTCAACGACGTCGCTATTCGACGAGCCCACGGTGGTCAAAGCGTTAACGAAAACCAGGGCGCGGTCGGCGTCGGTTTCCTTCTTCGCGTAGTCCAACAGGCCCTGAGCCAGCAGGTCGCGGCCGGTGGAATCAGCCCACTGTGGATCGGCGTAGACGTTGACGGCGCTGACCGCCTGAGCGATGACGCGCTCCAAGACGGAGAGCTTGTCCTCGCCCGGGATGCCGCGGAGCACCAGGTTGACGAAGTCGCGAGCGCGCATCTGACCTGCGCGAACCATCTGCCAGGTAGCGGACCAGCACAGGGTGCGTGCCATTGAATCGGTGAAGGCACCGATGTTGTCGATGACGGTGGCAAGCGAGCCTTCGTCCAAGCGGATCATGCTGTAGGTGAGGTCGTCGTCGTTAACCAGCACGACATCGCCGACTGGAGTGTCGACCAGCTCTGGGACTTCGGTGCGTGCACCACGGACGTCGATTTCCACGCGCTTGGTGCGCTCGAGTACGGCATCCGATTCGGTGCCGCGCAGGTTGTAGATACCCACGGCGATTCGGTGATCGCGGAGTTCTCCGGCACCCGGCTCGGCACCTTCCTGTGTGACTGCGAAGGAGGTGTACTTACCGGCCGACTGGCGGAAGTCCGGTGCCAGGGTGGTGATACCGGTGGTGGTCAGCCACTGATCGGCCCAGCCAGACAGATCGCGACCGGAAGCCTCGGAGAGCGCGTCCAGCAGATCCGCGAAGGTGGCATTGCCAAAGCGGTGACGGGCAAAGTGCATACGAGCACCGGCGAGGAAAGCATCCTGACCAACGTAGGCGGCCAGCTGCTTGAGGGTGGACGCGCCCTTGGCGTAGGTGATGCCGTCGAAGTTCTGCTCGACGGTGTCAATGTCGCTGGCGTCGGCGGCAATCGGGTGCGTCGACGGTAGCTGATCTTGCTTGTAGGCCCAGGCCTTTTCGACGTTGGCGAAAGTGGTCCAAGCGTGGCTGTAATCGGAAACCTCGACCTGAGCGGCGGCGGCCGACCAGGTGGCGAAGGACTCATTGAGCCAGAGGTCATCCCACCACTGCATGGTGACCAGATCGCCGAACCACATGTGAGCCATCTCATGCAGGATGGTGTCGTTGCGGCGTTCGTAGAGGTAATGGGTGGGCTTGGAGCGGAAGACGTACTCGTCGCGGATGGTCACACAGCCGGCGTTTTCCATCGCGCCCATGTTGTACTCCGGGCAGAAGATCTGGTCGTACTTACCGAACGGGTAGGGCTCGCCGAAATGTTTGGCGTAGAAGTCGAAGCCCTCCTTGGTCTCCTTGAACAGAGTGTCAGCGTCGAGGTACTCGGCGATGGACTGGCGGCAGTAGAGCCCCAGTGGAATGGTCAGCTCGCCCTCCGGCTGGTGTTCGGCAGGGGTTTCCGGGTGCGGTGCGACAGTGCCGGTCCACGAGTCAGCGACCTCGTACCATGGGCCCGCACAGACTGCGATGAGATACGTCGACAGGGGAACATCCACCGAGAAGTCGAAGGTATCGGCCTCATTGCCGTGGACATCGGTGGTGGCGCCGGTCTTGGCCACCGAGTTGGAAATAACCTTCCAGCCCTTCGGTGCCACGACGTGGATTGAATACGTCGCCTTCAAATCCGGCTGGTCAAAGCAGGCGAACACGCGCTTGGCGTCGGCAGTTTCAAACTGCGAGTACAGGTATGTTTCGCCGTCGGCAGGATCCTGGAAGCGGTGAATTCCCTGGCCGTTGTTGGTGTAACGGCAGTCCGCGTCGATAACGATGGTGTGGTCACCGTCGGTCAGGTCCAGGTTAATGCCGGTCTCGCTGGCATAGCGAGCGGCCTCCGTGGCATCGACGCCGTCGATGGTCACACTCTTAACAACAGCATCACGCAGATCAATAAAGGTGGAACCAGCGCGCTTCGCCGTCAGAGAAATTGTGGTCTTGGAAGCGAATGTTGGTGCGCTGTGCGGCCCACCGACAGGTGCGGTGGTGAGATCGAGAGAGATGTCGTAGTGGGACACCTCGAGCATGGCCGCACGGTCGGCAGCCTCGGTCCTGGTTAGGTTCGTGGAAGTCATGCGACAAGTGTAACCACGACCCCGGATTTGAGAAGGATTCTGAGTGAGCGCGGAAAACATGAATGCAAGCCGAAAAATTCCGCCCTATAGTCGTTGATAAGTCAATCAATGATTTAGGAGGACTTTCACATGAGCAATCGAGACAAGGTCACTTTCTACTTCGACGTTTCCTGCCCGTTTTGCTGGGTGACGTCGCGCTGGATTAAGGAAGTCGAAAAGGTCCGCGACATCGAGGTCGAGTGGAAGCCGATGAGCCTGTCAGTACTCAATGAAGGCCGCGACGAACTGCCGGAAGAGTACAAGTTCATGATGCAGTGCAACTGGACCCCGGCACGCCTGTTTAATGCAGTGTTCTCCCAGGATGGTCAGGAGGCCGTCGACAAGCTCTACACCGCGCTGGGCACGAAGATTCACAACGAAAACCGCATCGATCGTCATGCGCATGTCGACGAGCCGGAGCACGCATTCGACGAGCTGATTAAGGAAACCCTCGCAGAGGTTGGCCTGCCGGAAGAGCGTCTGGCCCAGGCTCTGACCACAGAGTTTGATGAGCTCATGCGTGAAAACCACGCAGAGGCCATGAAGGAGGTCGGCAACGACGTCGGCACTCCGGTGGTCAAGCTCAACGACGTTGCCTTCTTCGGTCCGGTGCTTACCCGTATCCCACGCGGCGAAGAAGCCGGCAAGATTTTCGACGGCTCGGTTGCCGTCGCCAGCTACCCGTATTTCTTCGAAATTAAGCGCTCTCGCACTGAGGATCCGCGCTTCGACTAAGAAACCTGTAGCAGCTGGGGCGTGCGGCTAAGAGAGCTGACCCGCCCCAGCTTCAGCATTCTGCCCGGTGGAAGCCTGCCGTTCTTCTTCGCTCATCGCAGCCCACCGCGGCGGAATGTAGATACAGGTCGGGTCGGATGCCGTGTAATCCCCGGTCAACGCGTAGGCCGTCGAGCGGGATCCGCCACAGACGCTGTGGTATTCACAGACGCTGCACTTGCCGTGCCAATTGTCCGGGTCGCGGAGAGCCTTAAAAGCCGGCGAGTTCGAATAGATTTCCTGGAATGGTGTGGCCTTCACATTGCCGCAGTGCAACGGCAGGAAACCATTGGGGTAGACATCGCCGATATGGTCAATGAAGGCAAAACCGGAACCAGAATTGACGGCCATCGGGGAGCGCGGTCGGCGCGGCTTTTCCGGCACAGCGCCGAGCAGCTTTGTCGTTTCCTCGGTCAAGTAGCGGTAGAGCTCGCCGCCTTCATAGGGTGGCAGCCCCTTTTCTATCGCCTCCTCCTGCTGCATAACGACGCGCCGATACTGCGGCGCCTCCGTCGTCTTGATGGCAATTCGGTTGGACACATCCGACAACCAGTGCAGAACATCCTCGCGTTCCTCCGGCGACAAAGCGCCCAAATCCGCACCGCGACCAGTGGGGACGAGGAAAAAGACGTACCACATCTTGGCTTGCATCTCCATGACGGTCTTCAGCAGCGCTGGTGCCTCATGGATATTTCCCTTGGTCAGGGTCGAGTTGATCTGCAGTCGGTAACCGGCCTCGTTGATGTGCGGAGCCATCTCCAGCGTCTTTTCAAAAGTTCCCGAAAAACCACGGAACTTGTCATGCGTCTTAGCAGTCGCGCCATCGAGCGACATTGACATCGCCTTACCGCCGGCCTCTCGCAACGACTTGATCCGCTCCGGCGTCAGCCGCGGTGTCACCGATGGCGACAGCGACATGTTCAGGCCGTGCTCAGTGCCAAATCGCACCAATTCTTCCAGGTCATCACGCTCAAAAGGATCGCCGCCGGTGAGCACCACAAGAGGCTTCGGCTTGCTATACGACGCCAGGGTCTCTAGCAGCATCTTGCCCTCGGTGGTCGAAAGCTGGTGCGGATGCGGCTCATGTTGCGCATCAGCGCGGCAGTGCTTGCAGACTAGGCCACAAGCCCGCGTGACCTCCCAAATGACGATAAATGGCTTCTTGTTGATGTCATGCCGAACCGTTCGCACCACCGGTGCGTGATGATGCCCATGGGAGCCATGAGCTTCCGGATCGACTTGGAAGTGAGCTTGCGGCGCAGGAGACACGGTAAAAGCACCCAATTTCCGGTTTCGAAGACATGCTGAGACGCAAATACAGTCACTTTTCACCCTATTCGGCTGCGCAGGAGACGTCGTCAAGCAATACCTAAAACGGGTGCAGACACCGTTTAATCCGTGGGAACCGCTAGACTTGCTGCCATGCGTATTTACCTTGGTGCAGACCACGCCGGTTTTGAGATGAAGAACCTGATTAAGGCCCACCTGGAAAAGGCTGGCCACGACGTCGTAGACTGCGGCGCTCACACCTACGACCCTGCAGATGACTACCCAGCATTCTGCATCGAGGCGGCTTCCCGTACCGTCGCCGATCCGGGCAGCCTGGGTATCGTGCTCGGCGGTTCCGGCAACGGCGAGCAGATCGCTGCTAACAAGGTCAAGGGCGCTCGTTGTGCGCTGGCTTGGTCGGTGGAGACCGCAAAGCTCGCCCGCGAGCACAACAACGCTCAGCTGATTGGCCTTGGCGGTCGTATGCACTCTGAGGAAGAAGCCCTGGCCATCGTCGATGCTTTCGTCTCCCAGCCGTGGAGCGAGGAGGAGCGCCACCAGCGCCGCATTGACATCCTCGCAGAGTACGAGAAGACTGGCGTTGCTCCGGAGCTGCCGGAGGCTTAAAGGGTTGTTGTTCGCTATCTGTTGATAGGAATAAAAGGGTCTGGTTCCAGAAAACTCTGGAACCAGCCCATTTTTATGTATAGGCGGAGTATGAATTGTCGTATGACAATTTCAGAAGCGCATCGTCGAGTAACTGTTGTGCTATTCCCCGGGTTCGAGCTCTTGGATGTATTTGGACCGGTTGGCCTTTTTGGCCATGTCCCAGAGATTGAGGTCGAATATGTCGCCAACATTGCTGGTCCGATAACCAGCGCTCAGGGGGCGCAGGTTATCGCCACACGTTGTGCCGCTGACCTCGAAACGGTCGATATTCTTCTAGTTCCTGGCGGAGCCGGGAGTAGAACACTAGTTGAGGATGCAGAGTTTTTGGACTGGCTCAACAACCTCGGATCCCGGGCGCGGTTAGTGGCATCGGTTTGCACAGGTTCCGCACTGCTTGCTGCGGCTGGGCTTCTTGAAGGAAAGCGGGCAACTAGTAATAAGTTGGCTTTTGATTGGGCTACCTCGTTCGGAAACGAAGTGACGTGGGTGAAAGCGGCTCGATGGGTTGAAGACGGAGATCGCTGGAGCTCATCAGGAGTCGCAGCAGGTATGGATATGGCTGTTGCTTTAATTAGCAGCATCCTTGGCAAGGAAGCTGGTCGATTCGCCGCCAGAAAAATTGAGTATCGGCCCCAGACAGACGGCACTGTAGATCCTTTTGCGGATTTAGCGAAATAGCGGCGCCGGGCTTTTTCTAAATATCGAAGCCGTCGAATCCGCCGTCGAAGAATCCGCCACCGTCACTGCCACCGTCGCCACCACCGAAGAGGCCGTCGAAGAAACCTCCACCGTCGCCTGCGTCACCGGCATCTGCACCGCCGCCACCGAAGTCGCCGCCAAAGTCATCTCCACCGAAGTCTTCGGCGCCAAAGTCCTCGGTGCCGCCGAAGTCATCGGCGCCGGTGCCCATGCCGCTGGCGAACTCATCAGCGCCGTAGGCAACGCCGGCCATACCGTGGAAGAGGGTAGAGAATAGCAGCATTGAGCCTGCGGTCCAGACACCGGTGCGGAGTGCGGACTTCCACCAGGGCTCGGAGTACCAACCGGCTGGAACCGGACGGCCAGCGACACGGCCACCGGGGTAGTAGTTCGGGGTTTCCGGGGTGGCGTATGGCGAGGCGGTAACCGAGTGGCCTTCGTGCTCAATGGTGCGGGTTTCGGTCACAGAACCAGCGGCCTTCTGGCCCTCCAGCGGCGGCAGTGTCGGCCCCGCTGGCAAGCCCATAATTTCGCGAGCCGCATTGATGTAGTGCAGACCTTCCAGCGCCGATTCGCGCGCCATCCGGGCCTGTGCCGGGGTGCGTGCAGTAGAAATCTGCGAGGAAGCGGCGTTGTAGCGCTCGGATGCGTCAGCAAGAGCCTGCGTGGAAGCCAAATCGGTGCCAGCCAGGTTCAGTACCTGTGAGCCCAGCCGCTCAATCCATCGGCGGGCGTCTGCGACGGCGTCTTCCAATTGATTGTTCTGGCGGGCATCAAAGGCCCTGTTAGAACGGTTTTGAGCCATCGACGCGATGATAATTGCGCCGCCGACGGTGATAGCAATCAGGATTAACGCCCCCATGGGCTAGGCCTCCAAAAAGGAAATTGCGAGTATTGCTAGTAATTACTTGAAACAACGCATGTAGAGCGCAAAAAGTTCCCGAGCTGACATCTCTGTGCGACAGAGGCAGCTCGGGAACCAGGAAATGAATGGGCTTTTGGGCAGGTTTTATGACTCGGTGGAATCGTTGTGCTGGGTGCGGCTCCTCCGGTTGGCGTGCCATTCGCGAACTTCTTCGGAATCCCACAGGGTCAACCCATGAAGCTTCGCGACGGGCTCAGGAGCCTTTTTGCGGCCAGCGTAGCTGGTGAAAGTGCCACGTGCAGTGCCGGAAAAAGCAGCGCATTCGACCGCGGTCCATAGTTCGTGTCCAGTATCGGCATCGATAATGGTGGGCTTCATGGTGCCCAGAGTACCTGTGGCACTGGATCCTGAACAGAGGGCAGAAGAATTTCTGGCCCCGGGCATCAGCTTGGAAAAAACAAAAACCGGGAGCAAAGCTCCCGGTTACGTGGAGGGGATGACGGGAATCGAACCCGCGTCTTCAGCTTGGAAGGCTGAGGTATTAGCCACTATACGACATCCCCATAGACAGAAATCCGGCTTAGAAACTCAATCGTCTCCATCAGGCCGTGTCTCGGTACAAGGCATATTAACCCGTTAAAGCGCACATACAAAAATCGATGCCAGGTTTTTCTCGAAGGCTTTAAAGAAAAGTGGCTGTGGCCGGGAAAAACAGAAAATGAAGCTAAAGCAACGTGGGGTATGTGAAACAGGCGTATAGCCGTTGATTACACTGTCACACGACTCAACAAAGGGGCAGTCGTTTGAGAGGCTTCTTTGGGGAGTCGGCCGACGAATGGAGTGTTTGCAGTAAACGAGGCCGCCAAAAGCAGTGCCGAGGTGATGCAAACGCCCGGTGATATGCATGGATTTCATGAAACCAGTAGTAGTTGGCAGGTTGGCTCTCGATGGCGTCGTAAAGCGTTTTCAGACAGAGCATTAGCCTGGTTAAACGCGTGGTTTTGTGATTTCATTAATCGTCAGGTAAATCTATACGGGTCCGTTGTGGAAACGCGATTTCGCGACTATGAGGGCCCCGGTGCAGATGCTCCAAAGGGGTTTCTGCTAGGTTTCGAATGACGCATACGGGGTATGGCGCAGCTTGGTAGCGCGTCCGCTTTGGGAGCGGAAGGCCGTGGGTTCAAATCCCGCTACCCCGACCAGTATCACGGGCACTCCCGTGGTCTATGAATTAATCATCGAGTTGCAGGAGAGTGCACCAGTGAAGTCTTCCGTTGAGAAGCTGAATGAGACCCGAGTGAAGATTACCGTCGAGGTCCCGTTTGATGAGCTGAAGCCAGAGTTCGACAACGCCTACAAGGCACTGGCTCAGCAGGTCCAGATTCCGGGCTTCCGTAAGGGCAAGGCACCGGCAAAGCTGATTGAGGCCCGCTTCGGCCGCGGCCCAATCCTGGAGCAGGTGCTCAACGACATGGTTCCGTCCCGCTACGACGAGGTCGTTCGCGAGGAGGACCTGAAGGTTATCGGTCAGCCTGAGGTTGACATCACCAAGCTGGAAGATGGCGAGCTCGTTGAGTTCACCGCTGAGGTTGACGTTCGCCCGGAGATTGAGCTGCCGAAGTTCGAGGACATCGCAGTTGAGGTTGACCCGCTGGTCGCCGACGAGGAAGCTGTTGAGGCTGAGCTGCAGAACCTGCTCGCTCGCTTCGGCACCCTGACCGGCGTCGAGCGCGCAGTCGAGAAGGACGACTTCGTCTCCATCGACCTGTCCGCCACCATCGACGGCGAAGAGCTGGAAGAGGCTTCCACTGAGGGGTTGTCCTACCAGGTTGGCTCCGACGACCTGATCGACGGCCTGGACGAGGCTGTTGTCGGCCTGTCCCAGGGCGAGTCCAAGGAGTTCACCACCAAGCTGGTTGCTGGCGAGCACGAGGGCGAGGACGCTCAGGTCACCGTTACCGTTCAGTCCGTCAAGGTCCGCGAGCTGCCGGAAGCTGACGACGACTTCGCTCAGATGGCTTCCGAGTTCGACACCATCGAGGAGCTGAAGGAAGACCTGGCCCGCCAGGTCGAGAACACCAAGAAGGGTGAGCAGGCTCAGCAGGTTCGCGACAAGGTTTTGGCTGCCGCTATGGAGCAGACCACCATCGCTCTGCCGGAGGGTGTTGTCAAGGAGCAGGTCGAGGGCCAGCTGCAGCAGCTGCTGGGTCAGTTCGGTGGCGACGAGAAGGTTCTGAACTCCATGCTGGAGGCTCAGGGCACCACCCGCGAGCAGTTCGACGAGGACTCCAAGAAGTCCGCTGAGGAAGCTGTCCGCACCCAGCTGTTCCTGGACGCACTGGCTGAAGAGATCCAGCCGGATGTTTCCCAGCAGGAGCTCACCGACCACATCCTGTTCACTGCTCAGTCCTACGGCATGGACCCGAACCAGTTCATCCAGCAGATTCAGCAGTCCGGCCAGCTCGGCAACCTGTTTGCAGACGTTCGCCGCGGCAAGGCTCTGGCCACCTCGATCCTGAAGGCTTCCGCCAAGGACACCGAGGGCAACGAAATCGATCTGAACGAGTACTTCGGTGAGGTCGAAGCTGAGGCTGAGAAGGCTGAGTCCGACAAGGCTGAGGACAACTCGGCTGAGTAAGCCCCGCCGTTAGCGCGACGCATTCCTTATGCTGCAACGCTTATAGCGAACAAGGGCCGTTCCTGAAACAAAGGGACGGCCCTTTTCGTTACCCTCTAGTGAACGACAAACTCGCACACGTACGAAGAAGGAGTACACAGATGAGCGATAACGCCCAGATGTCGACGAACACAGTTTTCGACAAGCTGCTCAAGGAGCGCATTATTTGGCTGGGTGAGCAGGTCGACGACGAGATTGCCAACAAGCTCTGCGGTCAGATGCTGCTCCTGGCAGCTGAGGACCCGGAGGCGGATATCTCGCTGTACATTAACTCCCCGGGTGGCTCCGTCACCGCCGGCATGGCCATTTACGACACCATGCAGTTTGTTCCGTGCGACGTGGCTACCTACGGCATGGGCTTGGCAGCTTCCATGGGCCAGTTCCTGCTCGCCGCAGGTGCTAAGGGCAAGCGTTACGCACTGCCGCACGCCCGCATTATGATGCACCAGCCATCTGCAGGTATTGGCGGTACCGCATCCGACATCACCATTCAGGCTGAGCAGTTCGCTGCCACCAAGAAGGAGATGGCTCGTCTGATTGCGCAGCACACCGGTCAGCCGGTCGAGCGCATTGAGGAAGACTCGGACCGCGACCGCTGGTTTACCGCAGCTGAGGCTAAGGAATACGGCCTGGTTGACCACGTCGTGACCGCTCTCAAGGACACCGCACGCTAAAAGCGGACAGTAGCGAATAATTAGAGGCGATTTAATCAACATGGAGATGAACAATATGCAGATGCCGCAGTCGCGCTACGTGCTTCCTTCTTTCGTGGAGCACTCCAGCTTTGGTGCTAAGGAATCCAACCCATACAACAAGCTCTTCGAAGAGCGCATTATCTTCCTCGGCTCCCAGGTCGATGACACCGCCGCTAACGACATCATGGCGCAGTTGCTGGTGCTTGAGGGCCTGGACCCGGATCGTGACATCACGATGTACATCAATTCCCCAGGCGGCTCCTTCACCTCGCTGATGGCCATCTACGACACGATGCAGTACGTGCGTCCCGACGTGCAGACCGTGTGCCTGGGCCAGGCTGCCTCCGCGGCAGCTGTGCTGCTCGCTGCAGGTGCACCGGGTAAGCGTGCAGCTCTGCCGAATGCGCGCGTGCTCATTCACCAGCCGGCTACCCAGGGCATCCAGGGTCAGGTTTCCGACCTGGAGATTCAGGCGAACGAAATCGAGCGCATGCGCAAGCTGATGGAGGAGACGTTGGCTCGCCACTCCGGTCGCACTGCAGAGCAGATCCGCAAGGACACCGACCGTGACAAGATCCTAACCGCTGAAGAGGCCGTCGAGTACGGCATCATCGACCAGGTCTTCGAGTACCGCAAGCACAACGCCTAAAAGGGGACATGGTCTCTTTGGAGTGCTGCGCACTGGCCGTCGTAAAGCGCCGGGCGAGATCGCGTGAAATTCGCCTCGTCCTTGGCGTGGAAGCCGGTATTTGCGCACACTCACGGTAGGCTGGTCTGAAGCAGTTATTGGCAACGATGCGGAAAGGCGGCGGCGGGAGCCTCATGGCGCGTATGCAAGAAAGTGCGGATTTGCTGAAGTGCTCTTTCTGTGGAAAGAGTCAGAAGCAGGTCAAAAAGCTGATTGCCGGACCTGGTGTGTACATCTGTAATGAGTGCATCGAGCTCTGCAACGAGATTATTGAAGAGGAGCTTAACCCCGGCGGCGAGGCAACTGGCAACGACGACCGCCTGCCGCGTCCGCTGGAAATTCGCGACTTCCTCGATGAGTATGTCATCGGCCAGGACATGGCAAAGCGCACGCTGGCCGTCGCGGTCTACAACCACTACAAGCGCCTTCGTGCTGCGGAGACCAAGTCGGACAACGACGTCGAGCTGCAAAAGTCGAACATTCTCCTGCTGGGGCCGACCGGCTGTGGCAAGACTTACCTGGCACAGACGCTGGCTCGCAAGCTGGATGTGCCGTTCGCAATCGCTGACGCCACCAGCCTGACCGAGGCCGGCTATGTCGGTGAGGATGTGGAGAACATCCTGTTGAAGCTGCTGCAAGCTACTGATTTCGACGTCGAGAAGGCACAGCGCGGCATCATTTACGTCGATGAGATTGACAAGATCTCGCGCAAGTCTGAAAACACCTCCATCACCCGCGATGTCTCCGGTGAAGGTGTGCAGCAGGCGCTGCTGAAGATTCTCGAGGGAACCGTAGCCGCCGTGCCCCCGCAGGGTGGGCGCAAGCTGCCGAACCAGGAGTTCATTCAGTTCGACACCTCCAATGTCCTGTTCATCGTTGCCGGTGCGTTTGCCGGTCTGGAGAAGGTCGTGCAGGAGCGTGTCGGCAAGAAGGGGCTGGGCTTCGGCGCAGATGTCACCTCGGCTAACGACGCGGACATGAAGGATCCATTCCGCGACGTGCTGCCGGAGGACCTCGTTCGATTCGGCCTGATTCCTGAGTTCATTGGTCGCCTGCCCGTCATCGCATCGGTCACCAACCTCGATGAGGATGCGCTGGTTCGCGTACTCACTGAGCCCAAGAACTCCCTGGTCCGCCAGTACCAGCACCTGTTCGACATGGACGGTGTGCGCCTCACCATCGACGACGAGGCACTGCGCGCCATTGCTGCCAAGGCGATTAGCCGCAATACCGGCGCCCGTGGTCTGCGCGGCATCATGGAAGAAATCTTGGTTCCCGTGATGTTCGAAGTCCCAGAGCGTGACGACGTCGCGGAGGTCATTGTCCACAAGGAGTGCATCACGGACGGTGCAGCGCCGGAACTCGTTGAACGTAGCGAGAACAAGAAGACTGCGTAAAGGTAGCTGAAAACCCGGTTAGAGCGCCTGCTCTAACCGGGTTTTGGTGTCTGTATGGAGCCCTAGTCGTCCATGCCGTAGATGTCGCGGTAATCCGGGGCATCATCAGCAGCCAAGTCCTGAGTCTCTGGGTTGGGCTGATCGCCATAGACCTCTGCGCCAAGTGCGGACGAGTTCGCACCATGGGAGGCCAGCAGGGAAGTGTACGAGCTTCCCGGTTCGTTGCGAGGCGAGGATGTCAACAGGCTGGTCACGGTGTCCTGTGCGAACTCACGCAGCTTGTCCGACAGCACCGTCGATTGCATTTCAATGCCGTAGAGGTTTTCAAAAGTCCGTTGGTGCAGGGTGGGGAAGGTGGCCAGCGACAGCACGAGAATATAAAGATCAAGTGCGGAAATGTCAGTGCGGAATGCACCGTAATCGCGGCCGAGCAACAAGATGCGGTCAAACTCCAAAACAATAGGGCTCTGACCACCAAGCCCAGTCACGCCTTCAAGTGGGAGGACCGGATGCAGGTTTTCCTGGATGATGAACCGCACGGCGAGTGGGTTCGCCGAGAAATAGTCGTAGATAACGCCGACTACATGCTGCAGGGCTTCCACCGGCACATTGGAGTGCGGACGCAGGGCGTCGTCGTCAGGCCTTACGGTCTCCAGCACATGTGCCCACGTCGCCCTGTAGAGTCCCATCTTGTCACCACAGTGGTAGTGAAGCATGCGCTTGGAGACACCAGAGGCGGCAGCAATGGCATCCAGACGGGCATCTGCATACCCCTTTGCGGTGAATTCTTGAAGTGCTGCCACCAAGACTGCATGGGGGATTGCATCAGAGGAGCCTGGAGACTTCATGAAAATCCTTTGCTTGGACTAGAGAGCGACTACGGGGTTTTGGCTATCTAACGGGGGTGAAATTGGTCAGTCGCGGACTTCTTTCTAGTGAAATGAGTACACGACCGTAAGTCATGCCTAATGCTATCCGTTTTTCAGAATTGTACTGAGCCCGTCGCCCCC
>NZ_KV836272.1:629886-721341 GCF_001838295.1 Corynebacterium sp. HMSC074C04 | reverse complement strand
CTCCCGTAAAGGTTGCAGTTACCGGCGCCGCCGGACAGATCGCTTACTCCCTGCTCTTCCGCATTGCCAGCGGTTCGGTTTTCGGCCCTGAGACCCCGGTTGAGTTGAACCTGCTGGAGATCACTCCGGCGCTGCACGCCACCGAAGGCGTCGCCATGGAGCTGTTTGACTCCGCCTTCCCACTTTTGACTGGCATCAACATCACCGATGATCCGGCAAAGGCATTCGACGGTGCCAACGCCGCATTCCTGGTCGGTGCAAAGCCGCGTGGCAAGGGTGAGGAGCGCTCCGCACTGCTGGGCGCCAACGGCAAGATCTTCGGCCCGCAGGGCGCGGCACTGAACGATCACGCAGCAGACGACATCAAGGTTCTGGTTGTCGGCAACCCGGCTAACACCAACACCATGATTGCCGCTTCCCACGCTAAGGACATCCCGGCAGAGCGCTTCACCGCTATGATGCGCCTGGACCACAACCGTTCCCTGTCCCAGCTGTCGCAAAAGATTGGTGTTCCGACCACTGAGATTAAGAACATGATCGTCTGGGGTAACCACTCCGCAGACCAGTTCCCGGACATCACCTACGCCACCATTGCAGGCGAGAAGGTCTCCGACAAGGTTGACGCTGCATGGGTCGAGCAGGACTTCATCCCGCGCGTCGCCAAGCGTGGCGCAGAAATCATCGAGGTCCGCGGTTCCTCCTCCGCAGCTTCCGCTGCAGCTGCCGCAGTTGACCACATGCGTGACTGGGTCACGGGTACCCCAGAGGGCGAGTGGGTCTCTGTCGCACTTCCGTCCGACGGCTCCTACGGCATCGACGAGGGCTTGGTCGCTGGTGTTCCGTGCTACGCCAAGGACGGCGAGTGGGTTCGCGTTGAGGGCCTGGATCTCTCCGAGGTGCAGCGCGCTGGCATCGAGCGCAACGTCAAGGCACTGCGCGAAGAGCGCGACGCAGTTAAGGATCTGCTGGTCTAAGGGCCGCTTAACGCCTGTTTAAAGGTGCCCTCTTGTGATGGTTTCGCAAGAGGGCACCTTTTCATTTACTGCGGTAATCGCGGATGGGCTCGGGGAGTGAGTAAAGCTTGAATTCGGCGGTGCGTAAGTCGCCGATAGCAGATATGGGTTGGGGCGCAAGGGTCGTCGTAAAGCCCCTGGAAAAACAAATCCGGGCAAGGCGCTAAGATGTGACGCGTGACTGAGAACAACGTGGACCTAAACAGAGCAGATAAGTTGCCCAAGTCGTGGAACCCGGCTGACGTGGAGTCGGACCTGTACCAGGGCTGGGTAGACGCTGGCTATTTCGAGGCTGATCCGTCTAGCTCCAAGCCGGCTTACTCTATTGTGCTGCCCCCGCCGAATGTGACGGGTCAGCTGCACATGGGCCACGCACTGGACCACACTTTGATGGATGCGCTGGTGCGCCGTAAGCGCATGCAGGGCTACGAGGTGCTGTGGCTGCCGGGTATGGACCACGCGGGGATCGCAACGCAGACCAAGGTCGAGGCGATGCTGAAGGAGTCCGAAGGCAAGGACCGCTTCGATTATGGCCGCGAGGAGTTCGTGGAGAAGGTCTGGGAGTGGAAGCACGATTACGGCGGACGTATCGGCAACCAGATGCGCCAGATTGGTGACTCCCTGGATTGGTCCCGTGAGCGCTTCACTCTGGACGAGGGGCTGTCTCGTGCGGTTCAGACGATTTTTAAGGAACTGTTTGACCGCGGCCTAATCTACCGCGCCAAGCGTATGGTCAACTGGTCTCCGGTGTTGCAGACCGCAATCTCGGATATTGAGGTCAAGTACGAGGACGCTGAAGGCGAGCTCGTCTCCTTCCGCTACGGCGATGGGGAAGACTCCATTGTTGTGGCGACGACTCGTGTGGAGACGATGCTGGGCGACGTGGCAATTGCCGTGCACCCGGAGGATGAGCGCTACACGCACCTGGTGGGCAAGGTTTTGGACCACCCGTTCCGCGAGGACCTGAAGATTCAGGTCATCGCCGATGACTATGTGGACCGCGAGTTCGGTACCGGTGCGGTGAAGATCACGCCGGCACACGATCCAAATGACTTCGCCATGGGCCAGCGCCACGACCTGGATATGCCGGAGGTCATTGATACCACTGGCCGTATCTTCAACACTGGTACGCGTTTCGACGGCATGGATCGTGCGGAAGCCCGTACTGCGCTGACGGAGGCGCTGCGTGAGCAGGGGCGCATTGTCAAGGAGGTCCGCCCGTACGTTCACTCGGTCGGTCACTCGGAGCGCTCGGGTGAGCCGATTGAGCCGCTGCTGAGCCTGCAGTGGTTCGTTAAGGTCGATGAGCTGGCCAAGATGTCTGGCGATGCTGTTCGCGAGGGCGACACGGTTATTCACCCAGCTTCGCAGGAGCCGCGCTGGTTCGATTGGGTCGATGACATGCACGACTGGTGTATTTCCCGCCAGCTGTGGTGGGGCCACCGCATCCCGATTTGGTACGGCCCGAATGGCGAGGTCGTCTGTGTCGGCCCGGATGATGAGGTTCCGACGGGCGAGGGCTGGACGCAGGATCCGGACGTGCTGGATACCTGGTTCTCGTCTGCGCTGTGGCCGTTTTCCACGATGGGTTGGCCGGAAGCCACCCCAGAGCTGGAGAAGTTCTACCCGACATCTGTACTGGTCACCGGCTATGACATTCTGTTCTTCTGGGTCGCGCGCATGATGATGTTCTCGACCTTTGCTGCCACCCTGGCTGATTCACCGCTGGGTAAGGGGCGCGACGGTCGTCCGCAGGTGCCGTTTAAGGATGTCTTCCTGCACGGTCTGGTCCGCGATGAGCAGGGTCGCAAGATGTCGAAGTCTCTCGGCAATGGCATTGACCCGCTGGACTGGGTCCGCGACTACGGTGCGGACGCACTTCGCTTCACGCTGGCGCGTGGCGCTAACCCGGGCTCTGACCTGCCGGTCGGTAATGACGCCGCTCAGAGCTCCCGTAACTTCGCTACCAAGCTGTTCAACGCCACCCGCTTTGCGCTGATGAACGGGGCCCACGTGGGCGAGCTGCCGGACCGCGACCAGCTCACCGACACCGACCGCTGGATCCTGGACCGCCTGGAACAGGTCCGCGCCGAGGTTGACGCTGCGCTGGATAAGTACGAGTTCTCCAAGGCCAACGAGGCCCTTTACCACTTCGCATGGGACGAGGTCTGTGACTGGTACCTGGAGATGACCAAGGTTGACTTCCCGCGCCTGAACGACGGCGAGACCATGACCGAGGAGCAGGCCGCCCGCGCAGCCTCCACTCGTCTGGTTCTCGGCCGCGTGCTGGATACGCTGCTGCGTCTGCTGCACCCGTCCATGCCGTTCGTCACGGAGACGCTATGGAAGGCGCTTACCGACGGCGCGGAGGGCTTCGAGGACTCTCTGGTTATTTCCGCCTGGCCGGATGCCACCATGACCACCGACGGCGCTGCTGTCGACGAGGTTGCCGCACGTCGTATTGCCGATGCCCAGAAGTTGGTCACCGAGCTGCGTCGTTTCCGCAATGACCAGGGTGTGAAGCCGTCGCAGCGCGTGCCGGCACGCATGAACCTGGCGGATGCTGATCTGACTGCTCAGGAAGAGATGATTCGTTCGCTGGCTCGTGCTGAGGCACCGGAGGATGGATTCACCGCTACCGCTTCCATTGAGGTGCGCCTGTCTCAGGCCACGGTTCTGATCGAGCTGGATACCTCCGGCACCGTCGACGTGGCCGCTGAACGCAAGCGCCTGGAAAAAGACCTGGCCAAGGCCGAGAAGGAACTGGCCGGCACCGAAAAGAAGCTAGGCAACGAGGCCTTCCTGTCCAAGGCTCCGGAGCAAGTCGTGGAGAAGATTAAGACTCGCCACCAGTTCGCACTGGAGGAAATTGACCGCATTAAGGCTCGTTTGGAGGGACTTCCGCAGGCATGACCGAACCACGGGATATCGAACCTCGGGGTGCTGAATCACACGATGAGATTGCAGGGGAGATTCGTTTGAATCTTGGCGGCGAGGACGATTCGGTGGCGCAGGAAGAGTCTGCGGTGCGAGAAGAGTCCACCGCAGCGCCTGAGTTCGAATTCGATCCGGCTGACTCCCAGATCGTCGAGGACCTTGAGCCTCGCGAAATCGCCGGTGTGATGGCCGATGACCGCATGCCCGATGACATGCGCCTCAGTGAGGTCTCTGTGTCCGAGGAAGGCCTGAGCCTGCCGGTCGATGTGGACCGCCCAGTCAACGAGCCGGCTCCGCTGGAGGCCACCGCCGAGGAGCTGCGCGCGCTCGCAGAGGTGGAAGCCGAGCTGGATCAGCGCTGGCCGGAGACCAAGATTGACCCATCACTCGAGCGGATCGAGATGCTGATGGACATCCTTGGACATCCCGAGCGTGCCACTCCGGTGATTCACGTTGCCGGCACTAATGGCAAGACTTCCACTGTTCGCATGATTGAGTCGCTGGTGCGAGCTCTCGGTCGGCGCACTGGTCGCACCACCAGTCCGCATCTGCAGCTGGTTACCGAGCGCATCGCCATTGATGGCCAGCCCATCCATCCACGCGACTACGTGCGCATCTGGCGCGAGATTCAGCCCTACGTGGAAATGGTTGACGCCAAGTCCGCCGAAAAGGGCGGCCCGCAGATGAGCAAGTTCGAGGTCCTCACGGCCATGGCCTACGCTGCCTTCGCCGACGCTCCTGTCGATGTCGCCGTGGTGGAAGTCGGCATGGGCGGCACATGGGATGCGACCAACGTGGTGGAGGCCGACGTGGCAGTCATCTGCCCGATCGGTCTCGATCACACGGAGTACCTCGGCGATACCCTGGCTGAAATCGCTGCTGAGAAGGCCGGCATCATCAAGTCGCGGTGGAACAAGGACGACCTGCTCACACCACCGGACAATGTCGCCATTGTTGGCGAGCAGGAACCGGAAGCAATGGACGTCGTTTTGCGCCGTGCCGTGGAAATGGATGCCTCGGTCGCCCGCGCTGGGGTTGAGTATGGCGTCGTCAGCCATCAGCTGGCGGTCGGCGGGCAGAACCTAACGCTCAAGGGCCTGGCCGGCGAGTATGACGACATCCATCTGCCACTGCACGGTCCGCATCAGGCGCGCAACGCCGCCACAGCGCTGGCCGCGGTGGAGGCGTTCTTCGGCGCAGGTCCGGGACGTCCGCTCAACATTGATGCGGTTCGCGAAGGCTTTGCGACGGTCGCATCGCCCGGCCGCCTGGAGCGCGTGCGTTCGACCCCGACGGTGTTTATCGATGCCGCCCACAATCCTCACGGTGCCCGTGCGCTACGCACGGCGCTCTCCGCTGAGTTCGACTTCCGCCGTGTCATTGGTGTGCTGTCGGTGTTGGGGGAGAAGGATGCTCGTGGGCTGCTGGTGGAGCTGGAGCCGTACTTCGAAGAAGTGGTAATCACCCAGAACACCTCGCCGCGTGCGCTGCACTACGACGACCTGGCTGACCTTGCGGAGGAGATTTTCGGCGAGGAGCGCGTGCATCGCGTGCCAACTCTGCCGTCCGCCGTTGAGCTAGCTGTCGCGCTGGCTGAAGAAACCGACACCGGTGACGGTATTGTCTCTGGTTCCGGTGTGATCGTCACTGGATCGGTTGTTACCGCGGGCGAGGCCCGGACACTATTTGGAAAGGACCCGCAATGAGTGAATCTCAGGCGAGCCAGCCACAGGGCAATGGCGCGGAGGATTACACCGCTGCCGACCGCGAGGCCCTGCGCGCCTACCGCGAGGGGCGTGACCTGAGTGAAGGCGGCAAGTATGGCCCGCTCGGTGCGGGACACGATCCGGCTAAGGACCCGCTGAAGGGTCTGCGCGGTGTTATGTCCGGCACGCTGATTATGCAGGCTATCTCGGTGCTGCTTGGTCTGACTGTGGTTACGCGCATTCCCGACGGTCAGATTAACCAGACCTTCTCGGTTACGTACATCACCATCCTGGGCCTGGCTCTGATTGCGATGGCTTTCCTGCAGAAGCAGCCCTGGGCGCTGAAGGCCAACATTGTGCTGCAGGTCTTTGGTGTGCTGGCTATTTTCACACACGTGTCGATGGGCGTGGTGGGTATCTTCTTCGCACTAGTGTGGGCCTACATTCTGCACCTGCGGAAGAACCTCATCCAGCGTATGGAGCGCGGTCTGTTGACCACCCAGCACTCGTAGATTTCCCGCGCTCGTAGTCGCGCTGGGTTACGCTGCACATTTCACCCCGCTGCACCACCACTCCGGTGCAGCGGGGTTTGTCATAGTATGATGCACACCATGACTGAACGTACTCTTATTCTGATCAAGCCGGACGGCGTTTCCCGCGGTCTGGTCGGCGAAGTTATCTCCCGCATCGAGCGCAAGGGCCTGAAGCTGGTCGCGCTTGACCTCCGTGTTGCTGACGAGACAACTGCGAAGGAGCACTACGCAGAGCACGTCGATAAGCCGTTCTTTGGTGAGCTGGTTGATTTCATCACCTCTGCACCGCTGGTCGCTGGTGTTATCGAGGGCCCGAACGCAATCGCTGCTTGGCGTCAGCTCGCTGGCGGCACCAACCCGGTTGAGGCCGCAACTCCGGGCTCCATCCGCGGTGACTTCGCACTTGAGGTTGCTAACAACGTTGTTCACGGTTCTGATTCCCCGGAGTCCGCTGAGCGCGAGATTGGTATTTGGTTCCCGAACCTCTAAACGTTGACGGTTCAGCATTGACCCGTAAGCGTTGAACTGGCGCCGAACTGAGCAAGCAATTGTTTGCCGGTCCGGCGCTTTTTGCTTGTCGACGACCGTGGGGTGGCCCTTCAGCGGGCTGTACGTGTGAATGCGGGCACAGGCTGCAAATGTGAAACTGTGCGAGTTTCTGACACTTTCGGCCATTTTTCGAGCTATTTTTGTCATAATCGCAGTCAGTAACTCGGATTGGCCCGCCGCCACCAATGTCGGTGCGCGCCACCTGCTCGATATGTGCGACAATGGACAGCAGCAGTTGTGCCCGGGAGTTCGCTCCGGTGGATGAGATATTCCGCATGTGATCGCTGAATCCCCGAGTCAGCCGGAAGGCCTGCCAATAAGACTTTCATAATTGTTCATCGTTTTCGGCCCTCTATCTGCGCGTATGGTGCAAATGAAGTGGCTGTCGCAACATCGTTGCTCCGCCTGGTTCCCAAGGCCACAACGGATGTAGGCGCACATGGAATGACAAAGAGTGCGCTTCCTGTTGTCGGGTTTTGCGTGGTGGGGTGTCAAGGAGAAACAAATACAGTGGCAAATTTCAGCCAGGATGTTGTCGCTAAGGCACGCGAATTTGATCGCGAGTCGGCGGCTCTGAAAACCCGAGTCCACCACCTGGCCAAGAGCTTGGGGTTGACCTCGAAGGAAACCATCGAAGCTCTGGGACACGCGGGGATTGTTGTAAAGTCCGCTGCGTCCACCATTAATCAAAATCAGCTCGACGCGGTGCTGAATTTCATCGGCGATCATCCAGAGGGTGCCTCGCTTAACGACGGATCCGCTGCGACCAAGCAAACCGGCGAAGAGTCGGCCGCGAAGGAAAAACAGTCGGCAGGTAAGCCGAACGCGGCGGATGAGAAGTCGGACGAGCAAACCGCAGCTAAGTCCGAGAAGAAATCAGCTGCTAAGAAGAGCAGCAAGAAGTCGGCTGCGAAGAAGGCCACAAAGAAGGCCGACCAGAAGGATGCGCCGAAGGCAGAAAAGAAGGCCGACCAGAAGGCAGCTCAGAGCGAAGCGGAGTCGGACGCAGCGCCTGCTGAGGAAGTGACCGAGAAGAAGGACGCCAAGAAGGCCTCGGCTAAAAAATCCTCGGCAAAGCAGAGCGCAGAGAAGCAGACTGAAGAGAAGCAGAGCGACGAGAAGAAGAGCACGACTAAGAAGCGGGCAACGCGTAAGCGGGCTGTGAAGAAGACCGCTGGAGCTCCGGAAGAAACCGCAGCGAAGGACGAGCAGAAGGACTCGAACTCGGTCGTCGAGGAAGCGGTTGAGGCTGTAGTTCAGTCGTCATCGAAGAAGGCTGCAGATAAGAATACTGCCGACACCGTAGCCGAGACCGCTGAGAAAACTTCCGCTGAGAAAGCGTCCGCCGAAGCACCTGCTGCAAAGAGCGCTGCAGTGACCACACGTCGTGGTCGCCGAGTTCGCCGTGCGGTCCGCACGACCAGCGCTCCAGTGGCAGAGGGGACTCGGGAAACTCAGGAAGCGCAAGGACCGCAGGATACACAGGCAACTCAGGGCGAAGCCCTGCAGGACATCGAGCCGCCGATAGTCCCGGAGCCGCCGGTTGCGGAAGAGCAGACCGCGTTTGCGCCTATCTTCCTGGCTCCGCAGGCTGTGCCGGCCACGGCCAAGAATTCGGCCACCGAGGATGCAGCTTCGGCTGACAGCGGTGCCTCCAACCAGGATTCCGATGACAACGCGGGGGAGGGGCAGGACGGCTCGTCGTCAAGCGAAACGGAGCGTCAGCCGCGGCCGCGCCGTCGCCGTCGTGGACGTGGGCGTCGTAATGATGATGCTCAGCAGGCGGAGAAGACCACCGAAAACGCAGAGCGCGAGGAGGCGGAGACCCGCGAGGAGGTCGAAGAGCCACAGGCGATTAAGGGCTCGACTCGCCTGGAGGCGCAGCGCCGTCGCCGTATCGAACGTCGTGAGGAATCGCGCAAGCGCCACGTGATCTCGGAGGCTGAGTTCCTGGCTCGCCGTGAGTCGGTGGAGCGCACGATGGTGGTGCGTGAGCGCAAGCGCCATGACCACGCGGGCATTGTCACTGAGGTGGGTGTGCTGGAAGATGACCTGTTGGTCGAGCACTTCGTTACCTCTGACACGCAGACTACGCAGATCGGCAATATCTACCTCGGTCGCGTGCAGAACGTCCTACCCAGCATGGAAGCGGCGTTCATTGATATCGGAACCGACCGCAACGGTGTCATTTACGTAGGTGACCTGAACTGGAAGCTGCTGGGCACGAAATCGCGTTCGCGCAAGATTGAACACGCGCTGAAGGCCGGCGACCAGATTCTGGTCCAGGTGTCCAAGGATCCGATTGGTCACAAGGGCGCGCGTCTGACCACTCACATTTCGATGGCTGGTCGATTCCTGGTGTACGTGCCGGGCGGCCGAAGCGCGGGTATTTCCCGCAAGCTGCCGGAGCCGGAGCGCAAGCGCCTGAAGTCGATTCTGAGTGAGGTTACGCCGGAGGGCTCGGGCACGATTATTCGCACCGCGGCCGAGGGCGTGTCCAAGGAGGCCATCGAGGCCGACATTAAGCGCCTGGAATCGCAGTGGCAGGAAATCTGGGAAGCCTCCGAGGCGGCGAAGGCGAAGCGCGGGGCAAAGCCGATTGCGCTGTACGAAGAGCCGGACATGCTGGTCAAGGTCGTCCGCGACGTCTTCAACGAGGACTTCTCGCGTCTTGTGGTGGAGGGCGACCGTCCGTGGAACACAGTGACGGACTACATCGGCGACCTGGCACCGGAGCTGGAGCCGCGTCTGCAGCGCTACTTCGCCAAGGAGCACGGCGACGCTGACGTCTTCGAGCACTTCCGCATCGATGAGCAGCTGGCCAAGGCACTCGACCGCAAGGTCTGGCTGCCTTCGGGCGGCACGCTGGTCATCGACCGCACCGAGGCCATGACGGTCATCGACGTCAACACCGGTAAGTTCACCGGTGCTGGCGGAAACCTGGAAGAGACGGTCACTCGCAACAACCTGGAGGCCGCTGAGGAAATCGTCCGCCAGATGCGTCTGCGCGATCTGGGCGGCATGATTGTCGTCGACTTCATCGACATGGTGCTGCCGGAGAACCAGGACTTGGTGCTGCGCCGTCTGAAGGAGGCGCTCGGCCGCGACCGCTCGCGTCACGAGGTCTCCGAGGTCACCTCGCTCGGCCTCGTCCAGATGACGCGCAAGCGTCTGGGCACAGGCCTGCTGGAGACCTTCTCCACGCCGTGTAGCTGCTGTAATGGCCGTGGTCTGATTATCCACATCGACCCGGTCGAGCAGGACAATCAGAGCCGTGGTCACAAGAACGGTCGCCGCAACGAAGAGCAGGGTAAGTCCAAGCGCCGCAACAAGTCGCGCTCGGAGCACAATCCGGCCAACCACCCGGCGGCGCTGGCCATGCACCGCGATCAGGGCGACCAGGCAGGCACTTCCAAGACAACGCTTGACGACGACACGGAAACCAACCAGCGCGATAAGGAGGCAGCCGACAAGCGAGTTGCAGCTGCTGTCGAAGCTGTCATCGTCTCTTCTGGGAACGATGAGCCGAAGCCACCGCGTCGTCGCCGGGTTCGTAAGAGCCAGGGCCGAAACGATGAGCAGCGACAGGACGGCAATGGCCGTCAGGAGCGCCGCGAGCGTGATGAGCAATCGGACAACTCCAATGATCTGGCTGCTCTGGCTGCCGCAGCTGTTGCGGAAGCCCGTGCGAAGGATCCGGAAGAGCCATCGGATGACCGTTACATGCCGCAGGAGGGACAGCGCCGCCGCCGTCGGGCTACGCGTCGCCGGGTAGCGGAGCATGTCGCCGTTGATTCGGCTGCACGCGACGCTGATGACCGCGACGAAGAACATGGCGATCGCCGCAAGCGTTCGGAGCGCCCGACTCGTGCTGAGCGTGCCGAGCGTACCGATAACGGTGGCACCGGTGGAGGCCGTGGCGACGCTGAACGCTCCAGCAGCGCCAGTGCTCGACGTCGCCGTCGTCGCGCTGTTCGCCGTACGGCTGTGAATGAGACCACTGCGCCTCAGGCCGAGTCCCAGGCAGCTTCCACCACAGATGTGCGGGAGCCAGCCGAGGATGACAAGGGCGGCAACGCTAACAAGACCGCCAAGGCTGTGGCCACGGAGTCCCAGACCTATGAGGAGGCCAAGGAGGCGTTCGAGCGTTCCCCACGTCGTCGTCGTCCGACTCGCGGTAACTCCCGCTCGGATCGCGCACCGCGTCGCGAGGACTTCGAGTCCACTAAGCCAAAGGCGGACGCTGAAGGCAGCAAGGGCGGAGATCGTGCAAAAGACAACCACGATGACAGCAACCGCAGCGCCAACCGCAGTGGCGGTGGCCGTCGCTCGGGCAAGTCGCGGGTTGAAGTGGTAGCGGTCCAGGGCACGGGAGCTCGCCGTAATCGCCGTCGGGCGGTGCGCAGGGTCTCGTCGCAAAGCGATGCTGGAGCGACTGCGCCGAAGCAGCGACAGGGCACTTCAAACCGCGCCACTAAGCCAGAGCAGAAGCAGGCTAATCGCGGTGCTGCGGCGACGCAGAAGAAACCGGCCAATCGTCGCCGCCGAGTGCGTCGTGCGGTGCGCCGAAGCGGCCGGAACTAAGTATTAAAAATTTGGAATAAGGCCAGATAGGAGGCTGTTTTTCGTTCCCTAAAGCAGGGGGTGGAAAGTGGCTTCGGAAACTGCCCGAGAAGACCGTGAAAACCAATGGGGGACAGGGTCCTACTCGGGCAGTTTGTAATTTAGGGGGATTTTTCGCTACTCTTGACCAGTCGCTGATTAGTAGGCGTATCTGGTCATGCCCACTGGTGCTTGAGGCGCTGGCGGTAAGGAAACGGCCAGAGCGGGGAAATCTACTCGGATTTGGCTTTCGGGTATGTCCCTGAAGTGTTCTGCACACGCAACTAATCGCAATTCCATTGTCCAGTCAAGGAATTACAAAGATTCCTTGAGTCGAGTTTCTCAGATAAAGGGGTAGCCCTCCTATGTACGCGATCGTCAAGACCGGCGGCAAGCAGTACAAGGTTGCCGAAGGTGACCTCGTCAAGGTCGAGAAGATCGAGGGTGAGCCGGGTTCGTCCGTGGCTCTCACCCCGGTTCTGCTCGTCGATGGCGCAGATGTCATTGCGGATGCCGACAAGCTTGCCAACGTTACCGTTAACGCAGAGATCGTCGAGGCCGTTAAGGGCCCGAAGATCCGCGGCATGCACTACAAGAACAAGACTGGCTACAAGCGCCGCTACGGCCACCGTCAGCCGCTCACTGTTCTGAAGATCACCGGCGTCTCCAAGTAAACCGCCGAAATTCCAATTAGCTTTTCCCTAGGAGAAAATCATGGCTACTAAGAAGGGTGCATCCAGCACCAGCAACGGCCGCGACTCCGAAGCTAAGCGCCTCGGCGTGAAGCGCTTCGGCGGCCAGCAGGTTAAGGCAGGCGAGATTCTCGTTCGTCAGCGCGGTACCTCGTTCCACCCGGGTGAGAACGTTGGCCGTGGCGGCGACGACACTCTCTTCGCTCTGAAGGCAGGCGCAGTCGAGTTCGGTACCCGCCGCAACCGCCGCATTGTCAGCATCGTTGAGAACAACTCCTAAGAACAACCTTCGGTTGTCCACATAGGATTACTGCAACGTTGAATTTGAGGCAGGTTTAACTGCCTTGCAGAAGAGCCGATTCCTTTCCCACTGCGAAAGGTAATCGGCTCTTTTGTTGTTTATGTCCTGTTTCGCGCCGTTAGGTTGCGAGGCAGCGTTTTGTTACCGCCTAGACTTCTGCCCGTCGGCTCGCTTAAATTAGGGCATTACTCCAGGCACTAGAAGATGGCTCTCCGCTCGGAAGTGTGTGTGATTTTATGTCTCGTTTTGTAGATCGTGTCGTGCTGCATTTGCAGGCCGGCGACGGCGGTCACGGCTGTAACTCGGTGCTGCGTGAAAAGTTCAAGCCACTGGGTGGCCCCGACGGCGGTAACGGTGGCCACGGTGGCGACATTGTGCTTGTGGTAGACCCCCAGATCCATACTCTGATGGACTTTCACTTCCACCCCCATATCAAGGCTGCCAACGGTAAGCCGGGCGCTGGCGATCACCGCAACGGCGCTCGTGGTGAGGATCTGGTTCTCGGAGTGCCGGAGGGCACGGTTGTGATGACCGAGGATGGGGAAGTGCTGGCGGACATGACCGGTAAGGGCGCCCGCTTCATTGCCGCTGAGGGCGGTTACGGTGGCCTGGGCAACGCAGCGCTGGCAAACAAGAACCGCCGTGCGCCGGGATTTGCTCTCCTCGGTGAGCCAGGTGAGGCCAAGGATCTTGTCTTGGAGCTCAAATCCATGGCAGACGTTGGACTGGTGGGCTTCCCGTCGGCCGGAAAGTCGTCGCTGGTCAGCACCTTGAGCGCTGCTAAGCCGAAGATTGGTGACTACCCATTTACCACGCTGCAGCCGAACCTGGGTGTAGTCAACGTTGGCTACGAGTCCTTCACCATCGCAGATGTGCCGGGTCTTATCCCGGGGGCTTCTGAAGGCCGTGGACTTGGGTTGGACTTCCTGCGTCACATTGAGCGCTGTGCTGTTCTCGTGCATGTGGTTGACGCTGCTGCTCTGGAGGGCGACCGCGATCCGGTCTCTGACATCAAGGCGTTGGAGACGGAACTCGCCAACTACCAGTCGGTGCTGAAGGCCGACGTGGGGCTTGGGGATCTCGCAGAGCGTCCCCGCGTCATCGTGCTGAACAAGATTGACCTGCCCGATGCTCGCGAAATGATTGACATGCAGCGCGAGGAACTGGAGAAGTTCGGCTGGCCAATTTTTGAGATCTCCACGGTGACGCACGAGGGGCTCAAGGAGCTGACCTACGGCCTGAAGGATCAGATCGCCGCCTACCGCAAGGCGCATCCGTTGCCGACAGAGCAGGAGCCCCGTGCGGTCATCCGTCCGGAAGGGGTGCGTGGCAAAAAGCGCGAAGGCGCGGACTTCACCATCGAACGCGATCCGAATACCCCAGACGGGTTCATTGTGCGTGGGCGTAAGCCGGAGCGCTGGATTAACCAGACGGACTTCGAAAACGACGAGGCAGTCGGCTACTTGGCTGACCGCCTGGCCAAGCTTGGTGTTGAAGATGCCCTGGCAAAGGCTGGGGCAACAGTTGGCTGCCCGGTGACGATTTCCTATCTCACCTTCGAGTGGTACCCGCAGCAGGTCGCGGGCACCGATGACTTCGTGCCGAGTGGTCGTGGTACCGACGATCGTCTCTATGTCAACGAACGCACCAGCGCCGAGCAGCGTAAGCGTGCATCGCAGGCCCGCCGTGGTCTGATTGACGAGTACGATTTCGGGGATGGCGAAGAGGCTATTCGCGACCGGTATTCATAGGCGCGGGCGCCAGCGTCGTCGGCAAGCGAAGACTTCAAACTTGCATTTTGCCATTGATTGTTTAAACAATTATATGGTCAGAATTAAATGAGACCGTCATGTTTTCCATCAGTGAAATGAGTGAGTCAGTTATCCCTTCCGACACCGTTGCCAACGATGTTGACGTCACTGGAGCAGATGTATTAGATGCCCCGGTAGCTACCGCGCCGAAGTCTGAATCGGACGCGCCGATTTCCCGTGAGGAGGTCGACGAGCTGCTTCACGACAATTCCGAGTCCACCGTCGCTGAGATTGAAAAGGCGACTGAGAATTTATCTCCGGGAACCAAAGGCGGTTTCGATTCCGAGACTCGTGAGGCAATTCGGACCGCGAAGCGTGTCGTGGTGAAGATTGGTTCTTCCTCGTTGACCGGATCTGACGGTCGTACCGATCCCGAGCGCATCGACTTCATCGCCGATGCTTTGGAGAAGCGTATGGGCATTAGCGATGTCATCGTTGTGTCCTCCGGTGCGGTGGCATCCGGAATGGGGCCGCTGGGGCTGACTTCGCGTCCCACTGATTTAGCGACCAAGCAGGCGGCTGCGGCTGTGGGGCAGGTGCGCCTGGCACAGGAGTGGGGACGCTCCTTCCTGCGGTATGGTCGCACTTCTGCACAGGTGCTTTTGACCTCGGACGATGCAGGTGTGCGTTCGCGTGCTCGCAACGCCCAGCGCACTATCGACCGCCTGCGCCAGCTGGGCGCGGTGCCAATTGTCAACGAAAACGACACGGTCGCGACCTCGGAGTTCCGCTTCGGCGACAACGACCGCCTCGCCGCGCTGGTCAGTCACCTGGCGTACTGCGATGCATTGATTCTGCTTTCCGACGTCGACGGCCTCTACGACCGCAACCCGGCCGATCCAGGTGCAACCTTTGTGCCGGAGGTGCGCAGCGGTAACGACTTGCGTGGTGTTATCGCTGGTGACGGCGGTGCGCTGGGCACCGGTGGTATGGCCTCGAAGGTCTCTGCCGCACGTCTGGCTTCGCGTGCGGGTGTGCCGGTGTTGCTGACTTCGGCGTCCAACATTGAGCGAGCACTGGACCAAGCAGATGTGGGAACCGCTTTCGCCGCGAAGGACAACCGCCTGAGCGCCTGGAAGTTCTGGATGCTCTACGCAGCGGACAGCTCGGGGCTGCTTCGCCTGGACGCCGGTGCGGTCGACGCCGTAACCCGCATGCGTAAGTCGCTGCTCCCGGTCGGTATTACCTCGGTTGACGGCGAGTTCTCCGCTGGTGACATCGTCGATCTAATCGGTCCTGGTGGTGAGGTCATCGGTCGCGGCGAGGTCAATTATGACTCCGAGGAACTGCTGGGCATGATCGGCTACCACACCGAAGAATTGCCGAATGACATGCAGAAGCCTGTCGTCCATGCCGACTACCTGTCGGATTTCGCTTCCCGCGCTTAGGAGGGTGTTGCGCTGAGAGCTGCAGCGCTTAAAGACGCATACCTCGGCGCGCCCGGATAGAGGTGCCTCGGCAAAGACTGGCCGAGTGCGGACTGGCTGGGGGAGGACTGGCTGAGTGCAGACTGCCTGGGTGAGGAACTTTCGGGCATAATCCTAAGTGTGTTATCGAAGATTATTGGCGTCATCGGCGAGTTGCTCTTGACAGCTGGAGTGCTGGTGGCGCTCTTCGCCTTTTATCTGCTGTACTGGTCTGGTCTTGAGACCGGGAAAGCTCAGCAGCAGGCTCGTGATGAGCTGCAGCAGGCATGGTCCACACCGGCGTCGGCTCCAGCTCCGGCGCCAGAAGGCACGGAGCCAGCTGTTGAGGGCTCCTGGATGCCTGGCTCCGCGGTGGCGTTGATTTCCGCTCCGAAGGCCGGTTTTAGCGATTTTGTCGTATTTGAAGGTGTCTCCCAGGAAGTTTTGCGCAGTGGCCCCGGCCATTATCCGGGCACAGCCCTGCCGGGGCAGGTGGGCAACAGCTCTTACGCCGCTCACCGTGATGGCCACGGAGCTCCCTTTGACAACATTGACCGCCTGCAGACGTGCGATGACATCACCGTAGAGACGCGTGATGCTATTTACCGCTACAAGGTATTGCCGGTCGACGGTATGGCTGGCGCAGGGGAAAGCTTCGACTGCGTGCCAGAAGGAACTAACGTCCCCGAGATTCCCGGCCAGCACATTGTCACTCCGGACCGGGCCGATGTCCTCAATCCGGTCGGTGACGCCACTCTACTTACGCTGACTACCTGCCATCCGCAGTGGGACAACACTCATCGGCTCATTATTCACGCGGTTCTCGCCGGTGTTGAGACCAAGGAGGTCAACTAGATGTACGCAGCTTTTTGGCGATCCCTGCCAGGGCCGTGGTGGGTGAAAGCGATCATCACCATCGTGATTGCCGTCATCGTGTTCCTGCTGTTGATGAATTACATCTTTCCTTGGGCTGCTGAGCTAATTCCCTCAAATGATGTCTCACTCTAGTTATGCTGGTAGGCATGACTGCTCAAACGAACGAAACTGCTAACACCAATCAACAGGGCATTGCCGAGGATTCGGCTCTTAGCCCGGAGCGTGCTGCTGAGCGCGCCGAGGTTTTAGATAAGGCACAGCGTGCCAAGGCTGTCGCGGGAGAGCTGTCGCGCTTTACGTCGGCACGCAAGAACGAGCTCCTGCTGGCCGCAGCAGACGCGCTGGTTGCCCGTACTGAAGAGATTCTGGTGGCCAATGCCAAGGACATCGAGGCCGGTAAGACCCGTGGTTTTAGTGACTCCCTGCTGGATCGCCTGCGTCTTGACGCCGATCGTGTTGAGGGTATTGCCGGTGGGCTTCGTCAGGTTGCGGCTCTGCCGGATCCGGTAGGCGAGGTGCTGCGCGGAAGCACTCTTCCCAACGGCATTAAGCTCTCCCAGGTCAGCGTCCCGCTGGGTGTGATGGGCATGGTCTACGAGGCTCGCCCGAACGTTACTGTCGATGCGTTTGGTCTGGCGCTGAAGTCGGGCAACGTGGCCTTGCTGCGCGGCTCCAAGTCCGCTGTCCATTCCAACACGCAGCTGGTCGCGGTTTTGCGTGAGGTGCTGGCCAACCACGATGCGCCGGAGGACCTTGTCCAGCTGCTGCCGTGTGAGACCCACGATTCAGTGCAGGATCTCATCACAGCTCGCGGCCTGGTTGACGTGGTGATTCCGCGCGGCGGTGCCGGTTTGATTGAGGCCGTTGTGACGAAGGCAACGGTGCCGACCATCGAGACCGGTACCGGTAACTGCCACATCTACATCGATGCCTCTGCCGACGTTGACGAGGCGATTGCGCTGATGATTAACGGCAAGACCCGCCGTCCGAGCGTCTGTAACGCTACTGAAACGGTTCTCATTGACTCGGCGTTGTCCACGCAGGATCAGGTGCGCATTTTGGACGCGCTTGCCGACGCGGGGGTTGCGGTCCACGGCGATGTCGATAACCTGGCGGCCTCTGGGTGGACTGGTGAGGTTATTCCTGCGACGGCGGAAGACTGGTCGGATGAGTACCTCTCGCTAGACATTGCCGCGCGCATTGTCGACGGTGTGGTGGCCGCGACGGATCACATCACTGAGTACTCCTCGGGACACACGGAAGCTATCTCTGCACGTGACTGGGGAGTGTGCCAGGAGTTCGTCGACCGCGTTGATGCCGCCGCCGTCAGCGTCAATGCCTCCACTGCGTTCACCGATGGTGAGCAGTATGGTTTCGGCGCAGAGATTGGTATTTCCACTCAGAAGCTGCACGCCCGTGGCCCGATGGGGCTGCCGGAGTTGACCAGCAGCAAGTGGGTTCTGGCTGGTCGTGGACAGACTCGTCCGTAGTGCCCAGGTAAAGTGCCAGTCATGATTAAGCGCAAGAAAAGTGTGCGGTCGCGAGTACATGCCGCGTTGACAGCAAAGTCGGCGGAAGCGCCGCGGCAGCGCATTGGCGTGATGGGGGGCACTTTTGATCCCATCCACAATGGTCACCTGGTTGCCGCCAGCGAGGTGGCAGATCGTTTTGACCTCGACTTTGTGCTTTTCGTGCCCACGGGTGAACCGTGGCAAAAGCGCGGCCGAAAGGTCTCTCACAGCGAAGATCGCTACCTGATGACGGTCATTGCCACCGCGTCAAACCCGCAGTTTTCGGTCTCGCGGGTTGATATTGACCGGCCGGGTGCGACCTATACCGTCGATACGCTGCGGGATTTGAAGGTCATCTATCCCGACGCGGATCTGTTCTTCATTACCGGTGCCGATGCGCTGCAGAAGATTATGACGTGGCGGGACTGGGAGGAGATGTTCGACGCAGCAACGTTCGTCGGCGTCACTCGCCCAGGAGTTCACCTGCGTGCAGAGGACCTGGAGGGGATTGACGCCTCGCGGTTACACCTCATCGAGATTCCCGCGATGGCTATTTCTTCCACCGACTGTCGAAAGCGGGCGGAGGCAGGACGCCCTGTGTGGTACTTGGTGCCGGATGGCGTGGTCCAGTACATCGCTAAGCGTGGTCTGTACCAGTCTGCTGAGGGCACAGTTGGCTCTGTGGGCCCCGCATCGGTGAACTCGACCTCCGAGGACACGGCGCCGGTGGGTGCGGCATCGGTGGATGCGAAGTCCGATACCGACGACTGAAAGTTAGCAAAATCCCGCTGAGACGGTAAGTTACAAGTACAAACGCTGTTTTTCACGACTTTTTTAATCACAAGGAGCTGAAGTCTTTCGTGACTGCACAACCACGCGCCATTGAGCTGGCGACCGCCGCGGCTAAGGCCGCCGATAGCAAAAAGGGTGAGGACGTCGTTGTTCTCGATGTCTCTGGCCCAGTGGTGATTACGGACGCATTCGTCCTGGTCAGTGCTGACAATGAGCGTCTGGTTGCCGCAATCGTCGACGAAATTGAGGACGATCTGCGTGACCTCGGCGCAAAGCCGGTTCGCCGCGAAGGTGTCCGTGAGGGACGTTGGGCGCTGCTGGATTACGGCGACATTGTCGTGCATGTCTTCCGCAGTGAAGAACGCGACTTCTACGGCCTGGATCGACTGTGGCGCGACTGCCCGCGCATCGAGGTCGAAGGCGTCGAGCAGCCGAGCAACGAGGACGGCGAAGATTTCGCCCGCCATGCTCGTTCCATCGACGAGATTCCGCTGGCTGCCGAAAACCCGGACACGGACGAGTTTTAACTGTGGCGGGCTCACGCGAGGCACATGTTGCCGCTCGACGTCGCCTGATTATGCTGCGGCACGGGCAGACGTCGTATAACGCTACCGGTCGCATTCAGGGACAGCTGGACACGCAGCTTTCCGACGTTGGCCGCGAGCAAGCCCGTACTGCGGCGCAGTACCTGGCGGAGGCTGAACCGCGAATCACAAAAATCGTGTCCTCCGACCTGACCCGGGCAGCTGACACCGCCCGCGCGCTAGCTGAGGCCACCGGCGCAGAGTTGAGTTTTGATAAGCGCCTGCGTGAGACCAACCTCGGTGAATGGCAAGAGCGCACCTATGACGAGATTGACTCCGCGTTTCCCGGTATGCGTGACCACTGGCGTCATAACCTCAACTGGGCACCCAAGGGCGGCGAGACCCGCTTTGAGGTCTCCAACCGAATGCTGGCAGTCATTGCTGAGCTAGCAGCTAACCCCGATTGGGAGTCGGACACCTTTGTGCTCGTGTCCCACGGTGGTGCCATTGCTGCCGCTACCGCAGCCCTGCTGCAGCTGCCGCGCGACTATTTCAGCACGTTTAACGGCCTGGGCAACACTGCGTGGGTTGAAATGGAGCAACGCACGCGCGTCAATGGTGAGACCTCTTGGTACTTGAATGCTTTTAATGCGAAGGTTCGCGCGCGGGAGTCGCAGGTTTCTGATTCTTCAGGGGGCCGCCATGCCCGGTGACGGTCGCGTTCGCATTGTTGTCGATGACACCGCGTGCCTGATGCCCGAGGTTGCCCGCAAGCTCGATATCACCGTGGTTCCCATCGGCCATGACATCAATGAAGACGCCGTCACCACGTCGGCAGTCAGTCCGCTGAAGCTGTGCGCCGCGTATGCGCGTGCGCTGGAACGCTCCAACCAGGACGGCTCTGACGCTGGCGTTGTTGCCCTGCATCTTGGCAAAGGAATGTCCGCGACCTGGTCTAATGCTGTCACCGCTGCTGGTGCACTGGACCGCGTGACCGTTATCGACACCGACACCGTAGGGGCTGGAGTCGGTGCCGCTGCCATCGCGGCAGCTAAGGCAGCGAGGGCCGGGGCCAGTCGTGATGAGGTGGCCGATGTAGCCCGTGATGTGCTGCAGCGCTATCGACTCTGGTTGTTTGTACCAAAGCTTGATTCGCTGCGCCGTGGTGGTCGCATCTCCGCGGGCCAAGCGATGCTCTCTACGGCTCTCGCTATCAAGCCCATCGTCGGCATTAAAGATGGCTCACTGGCACTCGTCGCCAAGTGCCGCACAGAAGCGAAGGTCAAGCAGCGGATGGTGGATTTTGCCACGAAGATGGTGCGGTCTGCGTCATCGACGAACCGTCCGCCTGCAGTATTGCTGCATCATTCCGACGCGCTTGACGACGTCCACGAGCTCCAGGCCATGCTTGCCGAAGAGCTACCCGACGATACCCGGTTTAGAATCCTGGATTTGCCGGAGTCGCTTGCTGCTCATGTCGGGCAGGGAGCCTATGCAGTTGGCATGGTTTCCGGTGGCTCGATCGATTCGGATGCCATGGATTTTGAAGCAGAGATGGGAGTAACTGCGCTGCTCCACAGTGTGGAGGAGAGTGACGCGGCTGCTGTTGAAGCTGAGGTTACCGACGCGGTGGAAGATGATTCCGGGAACATAGGCAATTCCGGTGACTCTGCTGACATGGAAGGGGCGGATGGCTCCGTTGGTTCAGCTGAAACTGCTGATACCACTGACTCGGATGAACCAATCACCGATCAGGCTGTGGTGAAGGTAGTTGAGAATCCGGCGGCTAGTCGCAACCGCAATAAGCGTATCCATCGCACAGTCGTGACTAATGAACAGGGAATTCCGCTTTTCACCACGGCTGTTTCTAAATTGCCAACGTGGAGTGAGAACCGCCAAGCAGCCCTGGATAAAGCTGAGCGCCTGGCGAAGGCTATCTCTGATTTGGCGCTGCGCGATAAGTCCGATCCCGAGGGAGCTGTATTTGGCAACGAAGGGGAGAAATCGCAGGAGTCGTCGTCAAGCGACAAGCGTGATGATGACGGCGATGAGACGAAGATATAGCGGCTGAACTGAGCAGATGATGTGACCTGTGGATAACCTCCACAGGTCATTTTTTATCCACAGATGACGCTTCGACAGGTGCTTTCGCGGGAGTGCGGTGTGGGGCGGGGCGCTAGTGTGCGCATCGTGACGAATTTGCGGAATCGGCTGGCGGACTACCTGGAGCCGATTGATCAAGACAAGCGCATGGCGGTGGACTTTTCCGTGCGCCGGACGGTGGTGACGCCGCGGGTGGCGATGGCCGCGTGCATTGTGATTGCGGTGTTGGCCCTGGGAGCAATTGCGGCGGTGTTATGGCCGTCGTCGCCGCAGGTAGAGATGCCAGTGGTGCAGGACGCGGCTGTCGCGGGGACGACACCGGAGACGACCGAAACCTCAGCGGAGACGCCGGGTGGTCCGGGGAAGGAGACTAACGCTCAGGCACAGGCGGGGCCGTTGATTGTGTCGGTGGTGGGGTTGGTCGTGAATCCAGGCGTGGTGGAGGTGCCAGCGGGCGCGCGGGTGGTGGAGGCAATTGAGCGTGCGGGTGGGCTTTTACCGGAGGCTAATCCTGCCAGTGTGAACCTGGCGGCACCGTTGGTTGATGGCCAACAGATTGTGGTCGGGACAGCGCCGTTGCCAGCAGGGACGGCGGAGGGCGGGGCCGATGTTTCTGGCGGTTCTGGCGCCGGTGCTGCAGGCGGGGCTGGCCCGGGCGGCTCGGACGGACAGATCAACATCAACACCGCTACTGCTACTCAGTTGGAGGAATTGCCCGGAATCGGCCCCGCAACGGCGTCCAAAATCATCGACTTTCGAGAAAAGAACGGGCCTTTTGCGAGTATCGACGCACTTGAGGAGGTTCCGGGAATCGGCCCGGCGAAGGTAGAGGCTCTGCGCGATGTCGCCACCGTCTGACCTGCGCGCTCGTGCTGGGCTCGATGTGCGGCTAGTGCCAGCAGCGGTGTTGGCGTGGGCGACTGCGGTGGCAGTGATCATGCGCCCAGAATGGGCGATAGTTGTGGCACCGTGCGCAATCGTGACTGCGGTGGTGCTGCCGTGGGCGTGGCAGCGGTGGTCGTGGCGATGGGGAAGAGGCGCGGTGACATCCGGCTGGCGAGCGATCGCCACTATCCTGGTGCCAGCTGTGTCGGTGGCGAGCGTTGCGGTAGCCACGCGAATCCGCATAGCGCGAGCCCGAGCCCACGAGCTCCATCACGACATTGGCAGGATGGCGAAAGTGCAGTTGCGCCTGGTCACGGAGCCGAAAGCAACCGAATTCGGGGCGAGTGCAAAGGCGCGCATCGAGGGTCTTCCTGGGCAGGTGACGGTTTTTGGCGACGAGTCACTGTTGTCGGTCACGAGAGACACCGTAGTTGAATCCACAGCCGGTATACGTGCGGCCAGCAAACCCTGCATCAGCGGAATCCAGCTGAATCTACGCGGAGATGTTGAGGTCATTGCGCCACCACAGGGGCTTGCCGCTGACGTGAGGCAGCAGCTCTTTGACTCGGCGCAGAATCTCCCCTTTGGCCCCGCCCGCCTCATACCCGCCATGGCCATCGGCGATGAGCGCGGTTTCACCCTCGCTGACGGCGACATGATGACTGCTTCCGGGCTTTCACATCTGTCGGCCGTCTCTGGAGCCAACGTTGCACTTGTTGTCGGGGCTGTCGTGGCGGTCTTCTCCTGGGCTGGACCGCGAGTGCGAGTCGCAGTCGCCACGGTTGCCCTGTATGGGTTTGTAGCAATAGTGGGCACAGAACCCTCAGTGCTACGCGCAGTGGTCACCGGCTGCATTGGGCTGTTGGCTATTCTCGTAGGACGAGCTGGCCAAGCGATCGCGGCGCTATCGGCTGGCATTATTGGGTTGATTCTCCTGGCACCAGACCTATCGGTATCAGTGGGCTTCGCCCTCTCGGTCGCAGCCACCGCCGGGCTAGTCCTTCTTGCCGAGCCCCTTGCCAGACGTCTGTCCGCCACCACCGTTATGGGGACTTGGCCCGCCCCAGTAGTTCGCGCCGTCGCCGTATCGATTGCCGCACACGTGGTCACCATGCCCGTATTGGCGCTTCTCATCGGCGAAATCAGCCATATCTCACTGTTGGCGAATCTGCTCGCCGCGCCCGCCGTCGCACCCGTTACTATCGCTGGTTCGCTCGCTGCCGTTGCCGCCGCATTGCATCTCAATTGGCTGGTCAGCGCTCTGCTCTGGTGTGCTGCACCATGCGCGTGGTGGATCTATCAGGTCGCACGCCTTACTGCAGATATCGTCACGCCCGCCACTGGAACGGTCACGTTGGTCGTCTCCTGCACGCTTACACTTACATGCTTGACGACGCTTTGGGCGTGGCCCCGTCTTGCGCTTCGCGCTGGGGCCTGTGCTGCTGTCTTGGCAGCCGGTAGCCATGCCGTTATTTGGGTGTTCGGCCTCGATATTGCGCGTGCCCCACAGGGGTGGAAGCTAGCCGCCTGTGCTGAGAAAAACCAGATTGTTCTCATTCACGCGGGCGCTGTCGAAGGACCCGTCAGCCATGGCGCTTCTGTAGACCGCTCTGCGCGAAATCCGGACAGCAGCTCTGCACCAACCTCGCTCAGCCGGCAGTGCCGAATTGCCCTCAGAATCACCGAGGAAATGACATGGCATGCCCAGGGGCTCGATCCAGCCGTTGATAATCCCACGACAGGAACCGTGGTGGTGGAGTCCCCTTCGTATATCGCTGAGGCCGTGAGCGGCAGAGTTCCCCAAACACGCAGCTCACCGCAGTGGTTTGTCGCCCGCGAGTGTGGTCCGCGCGTGCGAGAAATCGTAATGACCCCCGAGCACATTCCTGTGGTGTGTCCACAGCGAGATGGGCCACAAGCTCTCTATTCGAATGGTGACGTTTGGCGAGGGAGGTGAAATCCGGGCTGTCCCGTAGGCTAGAAATAACAGTCGCAGGAATCAACGCGGAAAAGAGGTCGGGATTGAGCGCCGTCGCACCCGTGAATTTGATTGTGGGCAAAGAGGAGCTGCTGAAAGACCGCGCCCGCCTCGCCATTGTCGCTGCCGTCCGCGCGCAGGCAGCAACGGAGTCCGATCCGGGCGGACGCTCGGTGCCTGTGACCACCATCCGCGCAGGGGACATGACCACTGTCGATGCCGTGGAGCTCTTCAGCCCCTCGTTGTTTGGGGATGACCGCATTGTGGTTGTCACCGACTGCCAGGATGCGGGTAAAGAACCCGCCAAGCTGTTGATGGATTCTGTTAAAGATCCCGCGCCGGGCATCACGTTGATTCTCCTTCACACCGGTGAGGGACGTCAGAAGAAGATGGTGGCTGACCTGCGTAAGCTAGGCGTCCGCTTTTTCGAAGCACAACCGCTCAAGAGAAACGACTTGCCCGGTTTCGTCGGCGAAGAGTTTGCTGCACACGGGGTTAAGGTGCGTCGCGACGTCATTGATACCGTCCTGGATGCGGTCGGTTCGGACCTCCGCGAGTTGGCCACTGCCATTTCCCAGCTCTGTGCAGATACTGCGGGCAAGGTCACCTCGGAAGCAGTTCGCACCTACTACGGCGCGTCGGCGGAGGTCTCGGGCTTTGAGATTGCCGAGCTAGCACTGCGCGGTCGCGGTGGGGAAGCGTTGGCCAAGATGCGTCGTGCCTTGCAGCTGGGCATGGCACCGGCACTGCTGTCGGCTGCAATCACGGGAATGGTCGGTGATGTAGCTCGGCTCCACGGCGCGCGTGGTGTCAATGCGCGTAGAGATGCCCACCGCTATGGCATGCCGCCGTGGAAGTTGGAGAAAACACAGCGGTTAGCTTCAGCCTGGTCAACCCCTGCGGTTGCTCGCGCTGTGGTTGTCGCGGCACAGCTGGATGCGGACACGAAGGGAGCCTCGTCGACACCGGAGCTGTCGCTGGAACAGTCGGTGCTTCGTATCGCGGAGCTGGCGTATTCGTCCCATCGGCGTTAAATAGTTCGGGTCCCCGTGGGAGCTTCAGTTCAGTGACTTGCCTCGATACTTAGCCGCATTTACGTCACGTTGATTCTTCGCTATGCGAGCTCGAAGGAAGATGCAGCCGGGTTAGACAGCGTGTCCTGAACCGGGCAGTGGGATTCGACAAAGTCGAGGAGTGCAACTAGTTCTTCCCTCGTGTTGTCGGCATCAATGTGGAAGCGGGTGTGGATCTCGGAGAAACCAATCTTTGCCTCCGGGGTCTTCCCCATGAATCCGTCTGGGTCGAGCACACCAGAGCATTCAACCTTGACATCGTTGAGCTTGATGCCCTGGGCAGCGGCGAATGAGCGGACGACGATGCACTTGCAGGCGCCGAGGGCTCCGAGCAGCGCCTCGACCGGGTTCATGCCCTTGTTGGTTCCCCCGAGGTCAGTCGGCTCGTCCAGGGTGAAGCTCATGTCGCGAGAGGTCACCGTGGTTTCGAGGTTGGTAGGGGCGTGCGCAACGGTCGTGAAAGTTGTCTTCGGCATGAGTTTCCTTCCTGTAGAAATTGTGCTGTCCGCATGTGCTGGCCGCAGGTTGGTGTGCTGGAACCGAAGCGATGGAAATCAACAACCAACAGTGTGGGAGGCGGGGTCCACGGCCAGCCCAACGGGCTGCAAATGTGAAACTGTGTAAGTTTATAGCACTTTCAAGCCATTTTTCAGGCCATTTTTGTCATAAACGCATTCAGTAACTCGCATCGGCCCGCCGTCGCCAAACATAAACGCAGTCAGTAACTCGCATTGGGATTAAATAAGAAAAACCGCCTCCCGCCACATTCCGAATTGAAAATCGGAAAATAGCAGAAAGCGGTTAACTTTCACGGTGCAAGCGCGGCGTAAAAGCAGTGCTCGCACGACGCAAGCGCAGCGCTGAAACAGCCGCTGCAACAGCACAGCTCACAGCGCCAAAAGGGAATTAGCCCTCCAGCTTGTTGAAAGCCTTAGCCATACCGGACTTCTTGTTAGCCGCAGTGTTGCGGTGGAAGACGCCCTTGGTGACAGCCTTGTCCAGCTTGCGGGATGCAACGCGCAGCTGAGCCTCAGCAGCAGCCTTGTCGCCAGTCTCAACAGCAGCCTTGAACTTGCGGATCTCAGTGCGGACTGCAGAGCGGATTGCCTGGTTACGCAGGCGAGCCTTCTCGTTGGTCTTGTTGCGCTTGATCTGGGACTTGATATTTGCCATCGTGAATACCTCTTGTATCCGTAGTAGTTGGAATTGTTACCGCCCGCCACCAAGAAAAGTCCTGATCACAGTGCATATCGTGCTGTACAATCATCGCCGGTCAAACTAATCAACCAGCGAGATCACACCGCGCACTGCGCTTGTACGACGATGAAAACGCGAACCCAAGGTCCTGCCCGCGCTCGCCGTAAAGGAACACAACGGTAAACAACTTGCAGAATCTTAGCAAACAGCGCTGCCTAATACCAGCCACTGCCTAATTCCAGCCGTAGTCCCCGCGCAGTCGGGCGGCGATGAGCTCGAAGCGCCTGCGGGGCATCATCGCACCTGCGCGGCGAATGCCTGATTCCGGGATGAGCAAGATGCGGTCCATGCGAACCCAGGATGGCTTGGGGTCTTCATTCCAGAACCCGCTGCCGATAAACTGCCACTCCGGTTGCTCGCTGTGCTCGGTGCGAGTGGAAATCAGCATGCCCAGAAGGTACTGGTCATGGCGGCCAACCACGACAACTGCGCGCTCCCGCAAGGCGGCGTCTTCGCCTTCGAGTTGCAATGGAATCCACACCACTTCGCCTGGGTCGGCTTGGCCATCCATGTCGGGGCTGTACACGATCGTGCGGGCCAGTTCCGCGGTTGGACGCGCGATGGTCACCGGGTCTCGCAGGCGAAGTAGGGCCTCCTTGGACTCGTCGGAAAGCGAGGTGTCCTGAGCGAGCCCAAGTTGCGTGTTGAGCTTAAACAGCGCCTCATCGAGTGTGTCGGGGCCGCGGAACCACTCGGTACCGGCGAAAAGACGCGCGCTGATGCGATTACGCAGGCGGCGTGGCCAGCTTTCGCGTTCATTTTGATCGGTGGACGAAGTGGAGCTCATGGAATCTAAGTCTAGAGGTTTAGTGCGGAGGGAATCGATAGGTAAGATTGTGCGTGATTGTATTTAAGCCCGGCTGGTCGGTTTTCGAGGCCGGCGCATGTGGGTCGGTCAACGTCGCGCCCCACTGCCCATAACGTCTTTATTTTTCGGAGTAGACCCAACGTGACCAAGAATTTTGCGGAGCAGACTTTTACGGACCCCTCACGGATTCGAAATTTCTGCATTATTGCGCACATTGACCACGGTAAGTCCACCCTGGCGGACCGAATCCTGCAGCTCTCGGGTGTTGTGGAGGCGCGCGACATGCGCGATCAGTACCTCGACAACATGGATATTGAGCGCGAACGAGGCATCACCATTAAGGCTCAGAACGTGCGCCTGCCGTGGGTTCCGAGCACAGGTAAGCACGCGGGCGAAGAGATTGTCCTGCACCTGATTGATACGCCTGGTCACGTTGACTTCACCTACGAGGTCTCGCGTGCGCTAGAGGCGTGTGAAGGCGCGATTCTGCTTGTCGACGCTGCTCAGGGCATTGAAGCGCAGACGCTGGCCAACCTGTACCTGGCCATGGAAAATGACCTGGAGATCATCCCAGTTCTGAACAAGATTGACCTGCCGGCCGCGGATCCGGATAAGTACGCGGAGGAAATCGCGCACATCATCGGCTGTGAGCCGGAGGATGTCATGCGTGTTTCGGGTAAGACTGGTGAGGGCGTTGAGGAGATGCTCGACCGAGTCTGTGAGCTCGTCCCGGCACCGGTCGGCGACCCGGAGGCACCTGCCCGTGCGCTGATTTTTGACTCGGTCTACGACACCTACCGCGGTGTGGTCACCTACATCCGTGTTGTTGATGGTCAGCTCAAGCCGCGTGAAGTCATTCAGATGATGTCCACTGGCACTAAGCACGAGCTGCTGGAAATTGGCATTGTTTCGCCGCAACCGAAGAAGTGTAAGGGGCTTGGCGTCGGCGAGGTCGGTTATCTCATCACCGGTGTGAAGGATGTCCGTCAGTCCAAGGTCGGTGACACCGTCACGCTGAACGCCACACCGGCGGAGGAGCCGCTGGAAGGCTACGAAGAGCCAAAGCCGATGGTCTACTCCGGCCTGTTCCCGATCTCTCAGGCTGACTATCCCGACCTGCGTGATGCGTTGGAAAAGCTTCAGCTTAACGACGCTTCGTTGACATTCGAACCGGAGACCTCGGTGGCCCTTGGTTTTGGTTTCCGCGGTGGCTTCCTGGGCTTGCTGCACATGGAGATTACCCGCGCCCGCCTAGAGCGCGAGTTTGACCTGGATCTGATTTCGACGGCCCCGAACGTTGTCTACCGAGTTGTCACCGAGGACGGCTCTGAGGTCACCGTTCACAACCCGAGTGACTGGCCGGAGGGCAAGCTCCGCGAAATTTACGAGCCGATGGTCAAGTGCACCATCGTTGTGCCGAGTGAATTCGTTGGCCCCACCATGGAGCTGTGCCAGCAGAAGCGCGGCGAAATGGGCGGTATGGACTACCTGTCCGAGGATCGCGTGGAGCTGCGTTACAAGATGCCACTGGGTGAGATCATCTTCGACTTCTTCGACATGCTGAAGTCCCGCACTAGGGGTTATGCTTCGCTGAACTACGAAGACGCCGGCGAGCAGATTGCGGACCTGGTCAAGGTGGACATTCTCCTGCAGGGCGAGGCTGTCGATGCGTTCTCCGCGATCGTCCACCGCGACAACGCCCAGTGGTACGGCAACAAGATGACCAAGAAGCTGCGCGAGCTAATCCCCCGCCAGCAGTTCGAGGTCCCGGTTCAGGCGGCAATCGGTTCGAAGATTATCGCCCGCGAGAACATCCGTGCACTGCGCAAGGACGTTCTTGCCAAGTGTTACGGCGGCGACATTTCCCGTAAGCGCAAGTTGCTGGAGAAGCAGAAGGCCGGTAAGAAGCGTATGAAGAACATCGGTTCGGTCTCGGTGCCACAGGAGGCATTCGTGGCTGCGCTGTCCACTGATGAAGGCGGTAAGTAGAGGGGAAACTGCATGCCACGGAAGCGGAAGAAACTGGTCGAGGACTTCGAAGAGCTGCTCGAAGCCGGTGACATGGATGCGCTGAAGGCCGTCTATGACGCTTGCGCACTCAACGCAGTTTTCGGATACAGCAAGGACACTGCACTGGCGCTCCGTGGCACCCCGCCAGAGCTCATGCGCTGGCTGATTGACCAGGGGCTCGATGTCAACACCGAGAACCGCTTCGGTAGGACTGCTCTGGCAGAGCACGCCAACCGGGGTGATACCGACAAAATGAAGCTCCTGCTCGACTGCGGTGCAGACATCGAAGCCGGCACCTATCCGCCGCTTTTCATGGCAGCGAAGAGCCATCAGCCCAAGGCCATTGCGCTTCTGTTGGAAAATGGCGCTGACCTTCACCGCGAGAACCGCCTCGGTCACGACCGGACAGCGTTCAAAGAGGCCGTCGCTACCGCCGATATCGATTCCCTCAGTCGAGTCCTAGCGAGTATCGAGGTGCTCCTGGACGCGGGTTCGGAAATCGACGACGAAGCTCGCGAAGAGTTCACTAAGTTCGGTCGCCGCTACAACCGCCTGTCAGACAAGCAGCGCGACAAGTACCAGCCAGTCATGGATCGACTATATGAGCGCATCGGTGCTGACCGCCCGCAGGAAATCACGCCTCACGACGGCCACAGCGACATTATTGTCCCCGCAGACAAGTCGATCAACGGCCAGTTCCGATACCTCTGGAACTACCTGGTGCCGGGTGGTGGCCCAGCCGCGACTGTGCAGGGCGAAGTTATCCGCATCGTGGGCCGGCTCGGGTACGAAGCGCTGGAGATGGGCTACGTCAACTGGGACGAAGACTATGCCAAGATGATCGACTTCTGGCTGGAGACGGTTGGGGCCGCCGAGGATGCCATGGCCGTCGTAAAGCAGCGCAAAGCTGGTGAGGCGGACATTGATGCGCTGACGGAGGCGACAATCGAGTGGGTTACAGAGCACCCGCAGCCGATTGCGTTGGGCGAGGTCCCGTACCGGCGCTAACTCCCAAGAAGCTAACCCCGGTTTGGTGTTAAAAATCTGTTAATGGTTAGCCACTGCATCAATCGGTAGTGTCAGCCGATATCTTTGATGGGTGGAATCCGTATACCTAACAGCAATACTGTTTTCGATTATCGGCGGACTCGGTGCGTCGTTGCTTCGGCTGCCGCCGCTGATTGGTTTCCTTGGGGCCGGTTTTGCCGTTCATGCAATGGGGCTTGAGGAAATCCCGTTCATTGATTCGCTGGCCGAGCTTGGTGTTACCACCTTGCTGTTCACAATCGGTCTGAAGCTAAATCCGAAGGATATCGTGGCGCCACGAGTGGTCTTTTCGGGGCTTGGCCACGCGTTTTTAAACACGGTAGTTTTTGCCGTGCTGTTCGGTGTCGCCAGTTTCTTGCCGCTGCGTGAGCTCACGGGACTGTCGGTGACCGCGCTAATTTACATCGGCATCGCGACTTCATTTTCGTCGACGGTGTTTGTGATGAGCCACTTGGAGGAGCAGAACCGCGGTGCTTCGGCCATCGGACGTATCGCGATTGGTGTACTCATTCTGCAGGACATCATTGCGGTCGGCGTGCTGGTGGCATCGTCGGGTAAGACCCCGGAGCTGTGGGCGCTGGCGCTGCCACTATTGTTCTTCATTCGCCCGCTGGCGGCGCGGCTTCCCAACCGCATGTTCCGCACTGAGCTGCTGGTTCTCACCGGTATTGGTATTGCAGTGGCTTCTTACTCGGCTTTCGAACTGGCAGGGCTCTCTGGCTCGCTGGGGTCCCTGGTCGCCGGTATTCTGCTGTCTTCGCACCCAATTTCTGACCGTCTGTCGGAAGCACTGATTAGTATTCGTGAGCTACTGCTGGTCGCGTTCTTTATCGAGATTGGTCTCGGTGGTCTGCCAAGCGCGGGCGGCTACGTCATCGCTGCGATTATGGTGCTGTTCCTGGTGTTCAAGGCCACTATCTTCATCTGGATTCTCAAGCGCATGGGACTGTCGCTGCGCACGAGTGCGCTGGCGGGGCTGACGTTGAGTAACTACTCGGAGTTCGGCCTAATTGTGATGGCGGCGGCGACGCAACAGGACATTCTGCCGGAAGAATGGACCTCGATTATGGCAGTCGCCGTGGCGGGTAGCTTCATTGCCAGCTCTTTGATGTTTTTGCACGAAGACAAGATTGTCAGCTTCCTGCAGAAGTTCGTCCCAGAAACCCCAGAGGACCGCCTGGTGCCAGAAGAGGCAAAGGTCATTATTGATAACGCCGATGCTCTCATCATGGGTATGGGGCGAGTCGGCGTTGGTGTCTACGGCAGGTTGGTCAACGAGTACGGCATGAACGTCTTCGGTGTTGATTTCGACGAGGATCGCATCGAAGAGCTGCGCGAGCAGGGCTACCAGGTCATCCCAGGCGATGTGACAGACCCAGAGCTCTGGCACCACATCGAGTTGGAGAAGAAACCAGCGCTGTACGTGTTGGCGCTGTCTGAGCACGCTGAGACCTACGCGATGATTCAGAACATCCGTAAGCAGGACACCGAAGCCGTGGTTGCTACCACCACTAAGGTGCAGAGGTTTAAGGATCAGCTTCTCAACGTTGGTGCCGACATGGCCGTCTACCTCTACGACGGTGCTGGCGAGGAGCTCGCCGACCGTGCAGTGGAGACGCTTAAGCAGCGGTCTTAGTCGCATCCGTTAAATACGGCAAACAACAAGCCAGCCGATTCGTTCGGCGATAAGCTGATTTCATGTCAGTCACCCAAAACCAGATGCCCGCGAGTCCTATTCGATCCAGTCGCAGTGCGATGTTTCGGATGACCGCGGGCCTTGCTGTTGTCATGCTCGGAACTCTCGTCGGCTGCTCATCTTCAGATTCCGAAGATGCCGCCGCATCACAAAGCAACAATGATCAGAGTGAGGTACAGTCGCAATCGACGTCGGCAAGCGAGGGCGATAATCCGAAGATGCCGTCGCCGACGAAGGGGACAAGCGTCGACAGCATCGGATTTGATGAAAGCGCCTACCAGAAAATTGACGTTCAGCGGTTTAGCCAGAACGGAATCAAGGCGTTCTACGTCACGCTAGACGGGAAAAAGAGCGAGTGTTTCTACTCAGACGGCGCGGTGACGTGCATCGGTAAGGCTGATTCGTCGATTCCCGACGTGGAGGTTCCGCCGTTCCCACCACAGTCGCCGGGCGCAATCATGCTGAATACTTCAGGTGCCGCGTACACGCTCGTCGAAGGGGTACCGCCGGCTCAGGAAGAGCTTGACGACGGCCAATGGACGAGCTTCGGCACCGCTGCGTGTGCGAAGACGGATGCGAACAAGCTGGTGTGCCAGTCGGATAACGCGGCCTTTACCATCGAAGGCAAGGACAAGAATATTCGCACCTCCGGCAAGGTTTTCGATTCCGCCGAGGAACTCATGGCCCAGGGGAGTGAGCCGGCGAGGGGCTACAGTCAGGGCACGGATGCACTTGTTCAGGGGCCGATGATGTGCGGTGCCATGGAGGGCCATCGTCTGGCGGAAGTGGTCAAGGGTGAGATGACCTGCGCTGAGGCCATGGATGTGTTGGATCGGTACGACGCAATCAAGGACACTGAGGGCGGTGGCAACACCCTGACCGCTCAAGTAGGGGACTGGACCTGTAGCTCTCCGACGGCGGCGAGGTCTGAGGAGTTGGGAGCGGTAACGGTGTGTGAGGACCCGGAGCATGGCTTGGAAGTCCGTGACCCCGTGATGGGCTAGCAGGGTTACCGCGGCTAACAGCATTTTCAAATAAGCCTAAGCTGGAACTATGACTGATTTATATCTCGTGCGGCACGGTGAAACTGAGTGGTCGCGCACTGGGCAGCACACATCGGTAACTGATCTTCCGCTGACTGACAACGGTCGGGAAGAAGCCAAGGCCCTCAACGGCTGGCTGGATCCGAAGGACTTTGGGCTAGTGCTGGCATCACCCCGTCAGCGCGCCCAGGAGACCGCTCGATTGGCGGGGTTCCACGACTTCGAGGTCGAAGAGGATCTCGCGGAATGGTTCTATGGCGACTACGAGGGGATTACCTCGAAGGAAGTGCAAAAGACCGTTCCCGATTGGCAGATTTGGACTCACGGTGTGCCCAATGGCGAAACCGCGGAGGAAGTCCGTGAGCGAGTTGAGCGAGTGGTGAAAAGGGTGCGTGAATCGGGCGAAGACAAGGCGATTCTGTTCGCCCACGGTCACTCGCTGCGTGCGCTCACCACAGCCTGGTTGGAACTGCCCATTGCACTTGGCCAGTCCTTCCCATTGAATACCGCATCCCTGTCCGTGCTCGGTCGCTACCATGACCGACCTGCGGTTCTGCGCTGGAACCTCTCGCGGGGATTGTAGCGGCGTTGTACAGGTGTCTCGGTGAATTCGCCGATGCCATTCAAGCCGCCAACGCCGTCAAGCTCTGTAAGAGGTGCCTGTGAATCACAATTCCGATGCTTTCGCCCGCGTAGTCGACCGTGCCCGCGGCGTGCTCTATGGCCAGGTCATCGGCGATAACCTCGGCGCGCTAGTGGAGTTTTGTAGTGCCGAGGAGATTGCACAGCGCTACCCACACGGTGTCTGTGAACTTGCCGATGGCGGCACCCACAACATCGCCGCCGGCCAGCCCACTGATGACTCCGAAATGGCGCTGGCGCTGGCACGCTCACTGGTGCGCTGCGAAGGCTACGATGCCGCCGATGTCCGCGAGTCCTATGTGCGCTGGGCAAACTCCGACGCTTTCGACATCGGAGAGGCCACCACGGCAGCGTTGCTCCGGCGCGCGCCGAACCCGAACTCCCAGGCTAACGGCGCGCTCATGCGTATCTCACCGCTGGCTATCGTGTACTGGCGCAACCCCGCACGTGCTGGCGAACTCGCCCGCAAGGACGCCGCCATCACGCACCCGCACCCAGTGTGCATAGAGGCCAATTCACGTTACGCATCCGCGCTTGCCGACGTCATCAGCGGCGGCCTCCACCAGCCGCGCCGCGGCATTGGCGTGAGTGCGCTGATGGAGTGGCTGGCTTCCCAGCGCGCGCAGTGGGAAACCGAGTGGCAGGCCAGCGGTGCCGTGGTGGATAGCGGGGAGCCGGATTTCTCGGTGCATCAGGGATGGCTGCGCTTTGCGCTGTGGGCACTGCATGAAGAACTGCGCCGGGTAGAAGACAAAACCACGACCTTTGAGGACTCTCTGGTCCGAGTCATTGGCCGTGGCGGCGACACCGACACTAACGCGGCCATTGTTGGTGCTTTTCTCGGTGGCGTCTTTGGGGCCTCCGGCATTCCGCAGCGGTGGCGGGATGTCATTGATTCCTGCTCGCCGAAGCGAAACCGGCCCGCGCAGTATCACCCAAACGATGTTGCGGAGTTGGCGGAGAAACTGGTGGGCATGGAGAGCTAATATTCGGCGACGCACTCACTAATGAGTGGACGTATCGTCAGATTTCTTTCCACTTGACGCCGTTTCTTCTCGTCGTCCACGCCGAGTCTCCTTGGTTTACTTTTTATCCAGTTAACTCTCTTTCCCGAAGATTTTCTTCATTTAGATAGTTGGCGTGGGCATTAGGGGACTCGGTGAGTCCAGCCCTCCGTGCCGTATTTGGTGTCAATAAGATGCTGCGCCGCAGCGAAGTCCTCATCGGAAAGCGATGCCTCGGCGGCACCGTAGCGGTTGATAAATGTCTGCTTCATCGTGTCAATGACTTCCGCGCGGCTGGCACCGGTCTGGCGACGGAGCGGATCGACGCGCTTCTTCGCGCTGCGCAGGCCCTTATCGGCAATCTTGGCCTTGCCAATGCGCAGGACTTCCATCATTTTGTCAGCGTCGATGTCATAACTCATGGTGACGTGGTGAAGCACTGTTGAGCCACGGCGCTTCTGTGCGGCACCACCAATCTTGCCGCCATCGGAGGTGATGTCATTGATGGGGACATACCACGCATTGACCCCGAGCTGCGCAAGTGCAGCGATGACCCAGCGGTCGAGGAATTCATAGGATTCGACGTAGCTAAGACCAGCGACCAGCTTCTCTGGTACATAGATTGAGTAGGTGACGCAGTTGCCGCCCTCCATGAACATCGCGCCACCGCCGGAGAGACGACGCACCACTTGCACATCGTGCTTCTCTACACCCTCGGGCTCGAGTTCGTTGACATAAGACTGATATGAACCGATCACAGTGGCACGATCATCCCAATCCCAGAAACGCAGAGTCGGTCCGCGCTGCCCGGAATTGACTTGATCAAGAAGGACCTCGTCGAGCGCAACATTCATCACCGTCGGCAGGACACCCGGCTGCAAAACCTCCCACTCCAAATCAGTGAAGTCGACGGCCTGTGTCAGTGCACGTCGAACGACTTGCGCAATGATGTGGGTATCAAAACCGTGCAGTCGCACCTCGCGGCCAGACTGATCCTCAAAATCCTTCAGCGCCGCATCGAGGCGAGCCTGTAGGCGTTCCGTATTGTCCCCGGCAGGCGCACCGAGGAGAGCGTCATTAATAATGTCGTAGGCTTCATCGGGTTCGAGGAAAAAATCGCCCGAAATGCTTATCGACGAAATCGTGTCACCTGTGGTCTCGCAGTCGGCAACAACCAATTTGCCGCCGGGAACCTTCATTTCTGAGTGAAATTTCTGTGCGGGGGTCATGGGTTTCGATGGTACTCGTGCCGGGCGTTACGATGCCCCCCCGTGTTTACCTCATCGACTTTGGATCACCGTGCCCGCAAAATTGTTGCGTGGGTAGCAGGCCTGAATCTTCTCGGATTCTTCATTGAATTAATTGTTGCCTCAATTATTGGCTCCGCAGCGCTGTTCGCCGACGCTGCAGACTTTCTTGAAGATTTCCTCATGAACCTGCTGGTTCTCACCGCATTGGGTTGGTCGCTGGCGAGCCGTCGTAAAGCAAGCTTCGGCCTTGCCGGGCTAATCCTGATTCCGGCGATTGCGGCGTTCGGCACTGCCATCTGGAAGATGATCAGCGGTGAGCCGCCAGAGCCGCTAACGCTGTCGGTGACTGCGATTATTGCGATGGTCATCAACCTGGTCTGCGCGATTTTGCTGATGAACCTGCGCAAAGCCGACAGTGCGCTCATGCGCGGCGCGTGGTTGGCGGCGCGTAACGACGTCCTGGCGAACCTGCTCATTCTCGCCGCTGGAGTGGTCACCATTTTCTGGTTCAGCGCATGGCCGGACATCGTCGTAGGACTTGTCATCGGCGTCATTAATCTCACGGCCGCAAAGGAGGTCTACGAGCAGGCGCGTGCCGAAGACCCCGAGCTGGAGATGGATGACGATGACGACGACTAGTGCAGACTAGTCGTGTGTGGCGGGGTGCGGTAGGGCAATAGTAGGGGGGGGCAGCTGGGGCCTACTTCCACATATCCTTCTGCCACTGCGGCTTATGAGCGTAGGTGAACTCGTAGTATTCCTTGTTCTTCAGCTCACTGGCTGCAGCCTGATCAATCACAACCGTGGCCCGTGGGTGCAGCTGCAATACGGACGCGGGCATAGAAGCGCTCAGCGGGCCCTCGATGGAGGCGGCAATGGCATGCGCCTTTGCAAAACCTGTGGCCAGCAGCAGGAGGTGCCCCGCACGTGAAATGGTGCCAAGACCCTGGGTGACCACGTGGTACGGCACGTCTTCGGTGGAGTCGAAGAAGCGGGCGTTATCCAGCACGGTCTGCGGGTGCAGCGTCTTAATGCGAGTCAGGGAACCGAAAGAGCTGGCGGGCTCGTTAAAACCGACATGCCCATTTGTGCCGATGCCCAGTAACTGAATGTCAATGCCGCCGGCCTCGATAATCTTGCGTTCGTAGTCCTCGCAGGCAGCGCCAATGTCGTCTGCGAGACCATCGGGAATATGGACCCGCGCCGGGTCGACATCCACGTGATCGGAAAACTCGTTGTGAATCACGTGGTAGTAGCTCTGCTCATGCTCGATGGGCAGGCCCACGTATTCGTCGAGTGCGAAGAAGCTGCAGTCCTTGAAAGTGACTTCACCAGCCCGATGGCGACGAATCAGCTCCCGATACGTCGCAAGCGGGGTTGATCCTGTTGCTACACCGAGGTTTGCACCCTTGTTGGCGTAGTGCGCGAGGTAATCCGAAGCGATGCTCGCGACTTCAGCCTCAGAATCGACGATGATGATTTCCATGGTGGAACACTCCAGAAAACGAGGGCTAGTGGCAGAAATTGCAAAAGGTGCGAGACAGAGTACCAGTGACTCCACAACGCTAAGCGCTATAGCCCTATTCAGATGAGGTTAATCTGCCATTGGTTAATTCCTGTAATTACACTCTGTTTTTCTTGTTTATCAACTTCTTCCGGGCAACGAAAAACACTCAGGGCAACGCCACAGTTGGCGTTACTCTGAGTGTGTTGGGGGCGTATTGTTTCTGGCCCTGGGCTACTTCACCCAGAAATTGCCGTCTTCGTCCTTGTAGATGATGTCACCAGCTTGAGCGACTTGGGTATCGTTGACCTGAAGCTCAACCAAATCCAGTGTTTCGACAATTGGTTCAACGTACACGCCACCGTCAAACCAAACCTGGAAAGCATCGGCCGAAGTCGAAGATCCTGAGAAACGGTGCTGTTCGTATTTGTGCACCGGAGCAAATGGGCAGTTAATCGCCTGTGCAATTGTCGGGGAAGCCACGACGGAGCCAAGTACGGCAGCGGCGCCGATGATAACAGCGGCGAGAGAGCGAGAGAACTTCATAGTTAATTCCTTCCCGAGTCGGGGTTATGACGCAGTTATGGGGATGCCGAAGTGCGCACTGTCGGCTGCTGTTGCTGTGGGCTAGACTGAGCCTTCTTTTTCAATGACAAGCATGCGCGCCTCGCCCTGCGGGTGCGCGACATGCTCGTCGCCGGCTTCTGCAAAACAGATAGTGCCAGGCGTTAATGTGCGTACGCATTCCTGTCCCGCATCGCGGTAGTGCATGTCGACGGCTCCGTCGACAACCACAAAGACCTCTTCGCCATCATTGATGTGCCACTTGTATGGCTGATCGCTCCAGTGGAGCCGGACGCTTGTGGCGCCAGTCATAGTGACAACATTCAGTGCACCCCACGGGCGATCAGCGGTGAAGTCTGCGGCTTCGATGAATTTCATGAGCCAATTCTAAGCGGATTTCGTCCCGAGTGGAAAGGCCTGGATGAACGGCTGCCGTCCGGTGTCTAGCGCTACCTACCGCCACTCGGCACTTGCCGGGTCAATACCTTCCTTACGGGCCTGAGCTTCAATCAACTCCAGCAGGTAGCCAGCATTGCCGCGGTAATACCGGTCAAACCGGGAATCAGCGACGTACATGCGAGCCAGCAGAATCTGCTTTTCTCGACCGGCCTCGTAGAAGCGGGTAATAGAGGCCAAGTGACGGTCAACTAGCTCGGTCGCCTCTTCGGAACCTGGCTCCACGTGTCGCTCGGCAGCGTCGGCAAGCGCATCGGCAAAATCCTTAGCCTCTGCCTCAAGAGCAGCCCAGTCGTTATCCGTCATGTTTTTCTGAGCCTGCTGGGACTGCTCCCACTCGGTGGTGTCACCCCAGCGCTCCTCAGCCTCGGCCTCTAGATTCTGCCAGTCGCGGCCCAAGAGCTCTGCCTTCGTCTTTGCTTCCATCGTGTGTCCTTCCTCAATCAGTTTGTCCAGAGACTGCACCATGTGGTGCAGGGCAGCGATCTTCTCTGTGAGAACAGTTCGCTGTGCGAGCAAACGATCTTTCCGACTTCTCGAGGAGGAATCGCAGTGGATGAACTCCTCGATAGTCTTCAACGGCACACCAGCGGCGCGATAGACCAGAATCTCCAATGCCGTGTCGATATCCTCATCGGTGTAGAGGCGGTAGTCGGACCACGTGCGATACTGCGGGCTGAGCAGCCCGATGGCATCCCAATGTCGCAGCGTGCGCGTTGTAACGCCCAGGAGCTCGGCTGCCTCGCCGATGGTGTACTCGTTGTCGTTGTTGCTCACGGGAATCATCTTTCTGTTTGACGTCGCGTCAAGGTCAAGGCCAGATGCCGGAATCAGATGAGGAAGTTTGCTGCGGCAGCCGCAGGAATGTCGTTCCCGCGATTGCCAACCTTCGGGCTCCTACCGCAAGAGCCGGAGCCTGTTGATTGCCGCCGTCACCTCCTGGAAACGAGGCTCCGCGAGATGACCTGAATTATTGAACTCAGCTGTCGCGTCGAAGAGCGAATGACAAAAATTGTCGTACTCACGCTGGATTAGCTCGATAAGGTCAGTACGCCCATCGAGCTGCTTGACGACGGCCCCCAGAATCCGGGCAATTGCTTCTGTTTGGGAGGAATCCATCAATTGACTGACAGCGCGCAAGTCAAGATTGTCCTTGCCCACCTGAATCAGCTCGAGACCACGAGCACGCGGTGGCTTAGGCGGTTTCGCACCGCGGCCACGACCATCACGCCCGCCGCCACGTCCGCCGCGGTGACCGCCACGTCCGCGACCATTGCGGCCGTCATGCCCGCCACGGCTCTCACCGGCAGGAGAGCCTGCCTGCAGTAAACGCTCACCAATCTGCGCGAATGCTGGCGAAGGTGCAGCCGGAGTGGCAGATTCGCGAAGTTCACGGGCGCGCTCGGTGACGTCGTAAGGCGTGTACGCATCCATAGCAATCACGGTGTCCGCGACATCGATGAACGCACCAGAACCACCAGCGACGATGACCGTGGAGATCCCGTGGTCCTCCCAGAGCTCGCGGACCCGTGCGACCAGTGGAGTAATCGGCTCGCGGTCATCGGGGATGAGTCGGCGCATACGCTCATCGCGAATCATGAAGTTGGTCGCGGAGGTGTCCTCATCGATGAGCAGCACTCGCGCACCGGAACCCAGCGCCTCCATCAGGCCCGCAGCTTGGGAGGTCGACCCCGACGCGTTCGCCGTGGAAAACCGGGTCGTGTCATCACCGGAGGGAAGACCGTTGATAAACGGTGAGATATCCACACCAGTGATGGCCCGGCCGTCCTCGGCACGCAGCGCAACCGCAGTCTCGTCGGCGACCACAAACTCGCGGCCATCGCCAGCGACATGGTTATATACGCCCGTGACCAGGGAGGACAGCAGCGTGGACTTACCGTGATAACCGCCACCGACAATCAACGTCACGCCCCGCGGGATGCCCATGCCGTGCACCGTTTTCCCCGAAGGTAGCTGAAAACTGTGCTGCAACGATTCCGGCGAGGTAAACGCAGTCGCACCGGGCTTCGGCAGCTGGCTATTTCCCGCCTGACGGGGCAACACCGACCCGTCTGCCACAAACCCAATCAGGTCCGCGTCCGCCACTGCACGGCGCAATGAGTTCTGGTCATACTCCAATTCCGCAGCTGCCTCGAGTGCATCGATGGGTGCGTTCACGATGGCGTCGTCAAGCGCGTCCAACAAATCCCCACAAATCAAGCGCGCTGCCTCACGCCCGAGAATGCGTCGGCCGCGGGCGGGCAGTTGGATTTCCAGGCAGATCTGGAGGGCATCGCCATGCTTATCGACGTCGTGCGCATCCCCACGGAGCTCAGTGACAGCTGCTCGACGCAAAACCTGCTGACCTGGGGGATCGATAAACAGACCGCGGCCATACTTCTTAAACGCGCGCACGAGGCGACGGTTCAATAAGTCGAGCTCTGCCGTGCTGAACCTGCCCGGTTGTGACCGGGATGCGCCGCGATAGTCCAGCACTGACAGCGGAATGTGGACGCGTGCCCGTGATGCTGGGGCGTAAGGGTCGGATTGGACCTTGTCGATAAACAGTGTCGTGTCGAGATCCGGCAGGTCGTGGGAGCCACGAAGAGATTTGTATGCACCGTAGCTCTTGCCATCGAGGTTGGAAAGACGTCGATAAAGGTCAGCGGACATATTGCTACTTTCGTTGAGGGAATTCGGTGTTCTTCCCGCGAGTGTAGCGACTGAGCGCCGGATGAGAATTGCCGTCGGGCGACACAGCGGGGCTGCCGCATACGGTAGCGCCGTTGCTACAGGCAGGTAGCGTGAGAGCCATGACTGATAGCTCGGAAGCTGACAAACCCACGGACGCAGGGAACACCCCAGAGTCGGTGCAAAAACACGCCCGCGCGAATGCCAAGCGTTACGTTTGGGCGAACGGACTACAGAATATCGGCGATCAAATCGTCGCGGCGAAGACGCTGTTGCCATGGCTGCTGCATTCGGCTGGCGCGCCGGGCTTCTTCATCGCCATGCTTGTGCCGGTGCGCGAGTCCGGTTCGATGCTTCCGCAGGCCGCCCTCACACCTTGGGTGAAATCTCGCCCGCGCCGCACAACCGTCTGGATCGCTGGTGCTTTGGGGCAAGCCATCGCAGCAGCGCTGATTGGTCTGGCTGCGTTGTTCCTAGAAGGCACCGCGCTCGGCGTCGCTGTCATCGTCGCGCTTGCAGGCTTTGCAACGGCCCGAGCCCTGTGCTCGATGGCCTCAAAGGATGTCCAGGGCCGCACGATTCCGAAGGGGCAGCGCGGGCAGATTAGTGGCCGAGCTGCGATGTTGGGCGGTGTCGCCGCAATTATTGTTGGTGCAGTGTTGTGGATTATCCGCGACAACGTCACCAAACCAATCGTGGCGGGGCTCATCTTTGTTGCGGCACTGTCGTGGGTAGCAGCAGTTTTGATTTTCCGTGGGATTGTTGAGCCCACCAACGAGGGGGACAAGGAAGAACCGAATAAAACCTGGTGGCAGGACACCTGGCGGCTCTTTAAAGAGGATAAGAACTTCCGCGACTTTGTGATCGTCCGTAGTTTGTTGCTGGTCACAGCATTATCCACGTCGTTCATCGTAACCCTAAGTGCACAGGTGGGAGCTGATCTGGAAGCCTCTGACGGTAGCGGCGGGGGAGTAAGCGCCAATGTCGGTATCTTCATGCTCGCCGCAGGCTTCGCCTCTTTGGTTGGTGGAAAAGTCGCCGGAATCTGGTCGGATAAATCCTCGAAGAAGGTGTTGACCTACTCTTCGCTGGTCGGTTCTATTGTTCTCTTTTTGTTGGTCGCAAGTGCTCACTGGCTTTCCGCCGGTGCGAACGCTTGGATTTTCCCGCTCGGCTTCTTCGCGATGTCCGTCGTCCACGCCGGTGTTCGCGTGGCTCGTTCGACCTATGTTGTGGACATGGCAGAAGGAGACAAGCGCACCGAGTATGTCGGAGCAGCCAACACCATCATGGGCGTTGTCCTGCTCATCGTCGGTGCGCTTTCGGGTGTTATCGCCAGCTTCGGCCCTGCGGCAGCTTTAATCTTCCTGGCACTAATGGGACTGGTTGGTGTCGCTATGTCCAGCAGGCTGAAGGAAGTCTCGGCGCCGCACAAGGTGACGCCTTAGCAGGGCAGTTCTTTAACAAGGCGGAAGCGCTAGCTCACACTAACCGCTACAGCCTCATCGTTCTTGCGCCTGACAATGTCAATAACCAGCGCAGTACCGATCACCGCAGCCCGCGTTTCCTTGTTCAAGTTCGGCTCCAAATGCAGAGCGTACGTGTCCTTGCCGGTAATAGCGCCTTTGAGACCACGGTACTTCCGGTCAATCTTCGCAATCGGGCGTCCCTTGCTGGTCAGTGCGTAATTTTTACCGCGGAAGCCGCCGTCAACATCGACGTCGGAAAGCCCTTTGACGGACAAAGTTAGCCGTGATTTTAGGCTGAATCGTTTGGTCTTGGCTGTGGCGATCTTAGCGCCGTTGGGTGTGAGAACCTTGTATGTGTCGCCGAAAACGTTCGCGGGGTCGGTGATGGTGAGGAGCTTGTCGCCCTCTTTGCCATCCTCGTCCATATCGAAGATGTCGTACTTGACACCGATGCCCAACATGCGTCGACCCAGTGATCCTGCTTGGGTAATTTGGGCAATCTGGGTGCCGTTGTCATCGAAAATAGAGTATTCACTGCGCATAACGTTGCGTGTTTCTTGAACTAGCAGTGTGTCGGTCGTAAGCAGTCGAGGTTTCTGTGTGTTCACGAATTAGCTCCAAACTCGATGACAGTTATTTAGAACTCTACGACCATCTTGCCGGTATTGCCTCCGCTAAACAGTTCGAGGAATGCAGCTGGCATGTTCTCGATACCGTGGCGAGTGGTGACATCGTAGGCGACCTTACCGCTGACGACCTGCGGAGCCATTCGCTCCTGGAATTCATCTGCCAGGTGCAGGTACTTGCCCAAGACGAAGCCGCGCAGAGTAATGCACTCGCCAATCGCCAGAGCCAAGTTACGTGGTCCGGTCGGAGCTCCAGTGTTGTTGTACTGGGAGATTGCGCCACACATAGCAACGCGGCCAAAGGTGCGCATCGCGCCGATGGCTGCCTCGAGATGGTCGCCACCGACGTTGTCGAAGTAGAAGTCAATGCCCTCTGGAGCGGCCTTTGCCAGCTGTTCTGCAACCGGGCCGTCGTTGTAGTTGAAGGCGGCATCAAAGCCGAGTTCGAGTAGACGCTCAACCTTCTCGTCCGAGCCGGCGGAGCCAATGACACGGGCTGCGCCCATCTGCTTGGCGAACTGACCAGCAGCCGAGCCGACCGCACCAGCAGCGCCAGAGATAAAGACGACGTCGCCTTCCTTCATCTCTCCGACAGCAGTCAGGCCAACGTAAGCAGTAAGTCCAGTAAGACCAAGGATGCCCAGGTGGGCAGCAGCCGGTGCAACGTTGAGGTCAACCGGTGTTGCCTCGGAATCGGCAATAACAGCATTGGTCTGCCAGCCATAAGAGTGGCGGACAGCGTCGCCAACCTGGAACTTATCCGACTTGGACGCAAGGACAGTGCCCACAGCGCCGCCAGTCATTGGCTGGTCAAGCTGAAAAGGAGGAACGTACGACTTGGTGTCGTTCATCCGGCCACGCATGTAGGGATCGACGGTAGCGACCGAGTTGGCTACCAAAATGTCGCCGTCGTTAAGCTCTGGCAAATCGACGGTCTCGAGGCGGAAATTCTCGTCAGTCGGCAGGCCGGTCGGTCGGGAAGCTAGAACCCACTGCTGAGTGGTGGTGGGCAGTTCGGTTGTGGACGATGCATCAGTGGAAGTCACTGTTTTTCTCCTGTTGCGTATTCCTGGATCTATTGTCGGATTGTTGTTGCGTGGCCTCTATATCGTGATAAATATCCGAGCCACGTAGGCTGCCACTGTACCGTTGCCGGAGTGGTTCAGGCTATGCCTGGATATGTTTTTATAGCTTAAAGCGATTGGGAAATCGCAGGTTAAGTCTCCTGTACCCAGGAATCGAGGCGCTCAATTAGAACGTCCAAGTCGTCCAACAGAGGCATGTCGGGCAGTCGTTCGGCGACTACGTTGCGGACACTCGTGTACCACCACAATTGCTGGCTCGGAGTTGACCGAAAGCGTTGTCACAAGGCGTGGCCATCGCGGTCCAAATCCTCCAGAGTCTGGTTGAGATTGTGGAACTTATCCGCAGCGGCCACGATGATTGACTCCGCGCTGCCACGAGAAAGTTGCTCCAGGTAGGCATCGGCGCGTTCCTGCCAGGAGGGCAGGGAAGAGTCTTTGGTGACGCCCTCGACAATCTCAACCACGCGAGGTCCGAACTCATCTTCCATCTCGGCACGTGAGTAGTTTTCCGGCACGTCTTCCAAAATGTCGTGGAAGAGGGCTGCCAACAGCACGTCTTCGTCGTTAGTCACGCTCGCCGCAATCAACATCACCGCCATTGGATGGCTGATATAGGGAACGCCAGATCCCTTTCGGTAGTGCCCATCGTGCGCGCGGGAAGCAGTTGCGATGCCGCGCATGAGCCTGCCACTGGGGCGTGTCGAAGCAAAGGTGTCAGCGTTTTCCATGGGTATCCCGACCTTTCGTTGATGCATGAAAAATAGCAGCGTCTAAGCTTGAACATCATGAACGTCGCAGAAGTAGATCCGCTCATCGAGTCGATGTACCGGTGGTCCGATGTCAGTGGTGTCCTGCTCATGGGCATCATCGGTGGCACCATCGCCCGGCAACGAGGCTACGACATCATCGGGTTCTTCTTTATTGCACTGTTCTCTGCACTGGGTGGCGGCATGATTCGCGATGTTCTGATTAACCAGGGCACCGTCGCCGCAATGAGTCAGCCGGAGTACCTAATCCTGGCATTCACCGGTGCACTTATCGCGCGATTTTTCTATTTCAAAGGTAAGACCTGGGAATACGTTCAGGTCCACGGTGACGCTGTGGTTTCGGGTCTTTGGGCCGCTACGGGAACGGTCAAAGGTGTCACGTATGGCTTGCCCATTCTGCCGTGCATCATGATGGGCGTTTTCACAGCCACTGGCGGTTCCATGATTCGTGACATTGTTACCGGACGGGTACCCGCTGTTTTCGGCGGCAATCAGCCCACGGTCATCCCCGCCGTGGCTTGCGCAATTATTGTCATCGGAGGCCACCATCTGGGATTTATGGCCGTGTCCATGGTCGTCGGTCCCGTCGTCAGCATTCTGCTGTCGCTGCTGGGGTACTGGGGCAATTGGCGCGTATCGGCACGCTCTGAGTGGGCACCATTGAACGACACCGCGTCGCAGATTGCGGTCCTCGCGCGTCGCGCAGAGGGCAAGAGCCGTGAGGTCGGTCGACGCTTCGAGCCCGCGCGCCTGCGCAGTTGGCGCCACCGCCAGATGGAAAAGGCGCTGCAGCGTCGCATTCAGGCTGAGGTCGATAGGGGAGTATCGCGTTCCGACGCAGAGGCCAACGCGGAGGAATTCCTGGAGGAGTTCAATGCGGACTTCCCAGCGGATCTGGAAGTTCCGTCGGCACAACAGGAGACAGAGCAAGACGAAAGCGATGAATCCAATTTCGGTGTGGACCTATCCGGCGATTCCTATGACGATTACGGGGAAGATACTGCGCTGCGGCAGCGGGAATACCGGGAGATGTTGGATCAAATTCTTGCTGACGATGAGGCGACCGATTTGCTCGTCGCAAAGCTAATGAAGAAATACGACCAGCGGGATTAGAGGAGCGGTAGAGACATGGCATCGACGAGTACTGCGAGCAGGCATTTTGGGCACATTATTAAGGAACACACCCTTGAGGTTCCCTGGGATCCTTTTACCGGGGCTGCGGATGCTGCGACATTTGAGCTCTTCGCAAGGGAGATCTGTGCGCCAGGAAATGAGGACGCGCCGGCAATTGTCTATTTGCAGGGAGGTCCAGGCTCCCCGGCACCGCGTCCGGTGGGAACTAGCGGAGTAATTGGTGAGGCGCTGAAGGAATTCCGCGTGATTCTTTTGGATCAACGTGGCACGGGGCGCTCGCATCGAATTGATGCGGCCAATATTGCGGATATTCCGGGCGCGCGGCTTGCGCAATTGCGTCAGGAATACATTGTCGAAGATGCGGAAGCATTGCGAAAGCATTTGGGCATTGCGAGATGGTCACTGTATGGGCAGTCCTTTGGTGGTTTTTGCATTACTTCATATCTCAGCCGCTATCCGCAATCCGTGGAGCACGCTTACCTCACGGGTGGTTTGCCCGTTCTGGATCGTGGCGCTGACGACCTTTATCGCACGACATATGCGAAGCTGCGCACCCGCCACGAGCGCTTTTATCGCGAATACCCGTGGGTGGAGAATCGCATTCGAGAAATCTGCGCGCACCTGGAGCAATCTGCAGAAACTCTCCCCACTGGTGAGCGTCTGAGTTCTCGCCGATTCCGAACCATCGGAATTGAATTGGGCCGCGGAGATGGATTCCATAATCTGGCGTATTTGTTGGAAGAGCCATTCCACATTCGCAATGGCGAAAAGCAATTGCGCATTGATTTCCTAGCCGATGTCGGATCCCGCGTGAGTTTCGCCGAGGGGCCGCTATACGCCGCGATTCACGAATCCATTTATGGCGGTGTCGGGGAGCAGCCCACAACCAATTGGGCAGCTCACCGCATTCGCGAGGAAATTCCAGGTTTCGAAGAAAATGCCAATCCCGCAGGAGACGAGCCGTTTTACCTCACCGGTGAGCACATTTTCCCCTGGCAATTCGATGAAGACCCCGCGCTTATTCCTTTCAAGGAAAAGGCCGAAGAATTGGCGCAGCACACCTGGGAAAACTCGCCGTATGATTCCGCGCGCTTGCTTGCCGACGCTCCGACCTCGGCAGCCGCGATCTATCTCGACGACATTTTCGTACCGTTCGATTACTCGATGGGGACAGCCAACTGCTACCGAGATCTGCGACCACATGTGACCAATGCATTCCAGCATGACGGTATTCGCCACGATGGCGCGGCAATCTTTGCGCGGCTCCGCGAGCTCGTCGAGGATCACTAGGCGAGTATCCGAGCGCTGAGTCTTAGCGCGGTGAGCTCGACCGAGCCTAGACCTCTGCGCGCGCAAGTCGAGCAAAGGCGCCGTCGGCGCTCAAGAGGTTGTCATAAGTGCCGCACTCGATGAGTTGGCCGTTTTCGATGACCAGGATGTCATCGGCCTCGGTCAGAGTCTGAAGCCGGTGTGCAATGAAGATGCAGGTCGCGCCACATGCGCGGGCATTGTCGACGATACGAGCCTGCGTCAGTGGATCCTGGTGGCTGGTGGCTTCGTCGAAAATGACAATCTTTCCGGCGAGGTTGGCACCGGGGCCGTTGGGCACGGAACCGTCGGCAAGTACCGCGCGTAAGTAGGTGCGAGCCAGCGCCAGACGTTGACGCTGACCACCGCTAAGCCGCTGCGCGCGGCGGCCAATGGGCCTATCCAGCGGTAGCTCAGCAGGGTTGATGGCAGCGAGTTCGAGTGCCCAGTGCATCAGCGATTCGGGAACCTCGCAGCCATCAGGTGCGCCGAGACACAAGTTCTCAGCGACAGTGGCCTCCATGAGAAAAGGATTCTGATCTGCGACAACAACAGCTCGGCAGGCATTGGTTGAGCCGAGGTCACGGGCATTGTGACCATTGATGATGACCTCTCCCGCATCCGGATCGACATGCCGTTGGATTAGCCGGGAAAGCGTGGACTTGCCCGAACCGGTGGGGCCGACCACACCGATGAACTGGCCTGTGGCAATGCGCAGATTGATCTTGGTCAGCGCACGGTTATCGGCGCCAGGGTAGTGATAGCTGACATCGCTCAGTTCGAGGGCAGGGACAGGGTCGGCGGAGTTGGCCCGGGCGCCCTGCGCATGTCGCGGTTCAAACTGATTCGGCATCTCCAGCTGCTCCGGCTGCCGCGGTTCTTCCACAGTCGGTGGCTGCGCGGCCAGCTCCCTAATCCGAGTGACTGCATTGAGCCCTGCTGGCAGAGAAGATGCCAGGCGCTCGATCGAATCCATCGATGCAGCTGTTCCCGCCACCAGGGACGTCGCCACCAAAACTGCGGGCAGCATGCGGTGATCGGCTGAAAGCGCCGGGATACCAGCACAAAAGACAGCGATGCTGCCGCCCCAAATCCGAAGCCCAGTCGCACCAGAGCGCAGTCCAGCCCGCTTGCCGCCTGCACGCATCTTCTGGGTGAGCTGCTCGTCGAGCTCGCGCAGTCCCCGCAGCCGCTGCTCGGCTGCGCCGTAGATGAGGATTTCCTCCCGAAGTCGCAGTGTATCGGCGATATACTGCGCAACTTCCGTGCGTGTGGAGTTCGTTGCGGAGGCCTCCGCCGTCGTCTTCTTAGCGCCTGCGAGCGCAATCACAAAGCCAACCGCAAAGGTCAGTGCCAGAACAATCGTAGGCAGTGCTCCGGCAGTCAATGACGCTGTCACGACTGCCAGCAGAGGAATTAATACGGCCGTCACCGCAGGCGCAATTGTGTGCGCAAAGAAGACTTCCACACGGTCAACATCACGAATCGCAATCGTGTGGATCCTGGCAGTACCCAGCCCATCGGTTATCGCGGGCGCCTGCGGGATAAGGCGCTCGACGATCCACAGTCGCAGCTCGCCGAGCAGCTGAAATGCCGCCAAATGTCCGAGGTACTGCTCGACATACCGCAGAATCGCTTTCAGCAGCGCCAGCCCCGCAATCACGCCAATGACCGCCCAGGTCCACGTCATGCCCTTGCTTTGCGACGAGCCGGTTGCGTCCCACTTCAACAGCGCAATTGTGGCAATTGCCCAGGCAGGCACGGCCAGCATTAATGCACCCAGTATGTGCCCAACCACGCGTGCGAGGATAGATGCGCTGAGCGCCCCGCGAGCCTGTGCGGAAAAGCGCAGCAACCAGATGATGTTGTTCATGTCAGCTCTCCTCGGTCAGCGCCCGTGCGTAATACTCATTGCTTGTGCTCAATTCGTCGGGTTTGCCCGCAGCCACAATCCGGCCTTCAGCGACGACAATGACCAGGTCAACGTCCGATAGTGCCTCCATTCGGTGAGCGACCATGATGCTCGTGCGACCTTCAGCGAGGCGGGTCAAGGACTCCTTGATGAGACCTTCCGTCCGGCGATCGATGTCCGCTGTCGGCTCGTCGAGAAGCACAATCGGAGCAGTACCGAGCAGACCACGCGCAATGGCCAGGCGGCGTCGTTGCCCGCCCGAGAGCCAATTGCCCTGATCGCCGACTTCCGAATCGAGACCACCAGGGCGCTGTTCGATTTCGGTGAGTAAGTGCACGTCGCGAAGTGCTTTTCGCATATCGACGGCCGTTGCGTCCGGGCATGCGATGCGAAGATTGTCCGCGACGGTGGTGCCGAAAATGGCTGGTTGCTGGGAGATGAGTAGCGAGTTGGCGAGCAACTCCGGGGTTGAAAGAGCGTGGCCGTCGAGGGAGACTTCCCCGGAATGTGGCTGCAGGCCTGCGAGTACACGCAGGAGTGTGCTTTTTCCGGAACCGCTGGGGCCAACGATGCCGACTCTGCTGCCGGCTGGAATTGTCAGGTTGATATCGGAGAGAATGCGCTTTTCGCCGATGTCAACGCTGACATCGCGGAGGGAAATCTCCGGTGCGTGCTGTGCGTGCGGTGCCTGCGGCGCGGAGGCATCGGTGGAATGCGCTGTTGCGGCTGTGGACGCTTCAGCTGGAGGTTCACCGAACATCTCCACAATTCCATTTCGATGGGTGCGTCCACCGAGTCCGATGTAGAAGGTCCGACCGACACGATTAACGGGCTCGTAGAGCAGAACGGATAGAAAAACACCTGCGAGAGCAGTGCCTACGCTGATTGCGCCGGCCTGTAAACGCAGCAGGACAAGGCCGATTGCTGTAGTCGACATTGCAATTCCAAAAACAGCATCGTTGACAATAATCATCAGCTGATTGCGGGCGAGCAGGGCGGTGAGCTCAGCCATCGCGGTGCGAGTTTGGCTGGCAAAACGCGTCATGACCCGGTCAATTGCTCCAAGAACTTTGAATGTGCCCAGCCCTTCGAGCATTTCCAAATACGCATGTGTGGCCTTCGCTTGCTTTCGGCGATACGTCGCATTGGATTTCCGCAGGATTTTTCCAGCCCCAATAATGATCAACGGCGTGGAAATGAAAAATAGTGCCAGCCACAAGGCGGTTTTCGTATCCACCCACAAAGCCCAGACCACCAAAATAATCAGTGGAGCACTAAACGAGGCCAACGTGGGAGCGAGAAATGTCGCTCGGTAATTCGCGGTCTGTTCGACGCTTGCGGTCGCTGCATCGAAGAGTAGGCCCTCGCCAGTGTTAGAGGCGCTTCGGTGTGCGTGACCGGATTTCCCGCCACCGTGCCCTTTTCCATGTGCGTGCTTCGTGGCCTGTTCAGGAGCAGAAAACTCCGGCTTCAGCACACTGCCAACCACATGCGAGCGCCACAGCTTTTCCTGCTCCCCAGCTAGCCGTGGTGGTAGTGCCTCGGTGACATAAGCACAGAGGCTTCCTAGAATGACCGCCACAATTGTAGCGGCCAGGGATTCATGAAGCCCCCAATCCCCAAACCAATTGCCGCCACTGGTGAATGTCATACCGCCGTGCAAACTGCTGAGAGCATCGAGCGCGTGTCCAAGAGACACGGCACTGAGAGCGAAGGAAAAGCTACGCCCCCAGCTGGATAACAAAACCCAGTGCATTCCGCGGGGAGGCGAAGTCAGTGCTTCATGAATCCACATAGCGACGTGAAACCTATCTTCTATTTAGCCAGCGCGTCAGCGATCTCACGCAGTCCATCGGGCATGTGCATTCCGGCGGTGCCAGAGGTCGTCTTCGCATCGATCAGTTGCACTCGATCATTCTTGACCGCAGCGACGTCGGCAAGCGCCGGATTATCCAGCAACTCCTGGAATGGAGCCTTGCCCTGTCCGTGGAAATCCTGAATCAAAATGACATCCGGATTGAGCTGCACAATTGTCTCCGGATCAGCGGGAACGGCACCCGGGCGCTTGCCCTTTGGCGAAATCGGCTCGCCACCGGCCAGCTCAACGAGATTCGTCGTCGCCGACTGCATTCCCATAATCATCTTCTGACCACCGCGGGCAAACAGGACCAGCGTTTTTGGCTTAGTTGTGGAATCAATTCCCGAGAGAATCTCTTCGGTTTCCGATTCAATCTTGGCAACCATTTCGGCCGCTTTGTCCTCAGCTCCCAGCAACTTGCCGAGCGTGGTCACCGATTCTGCCAGCGCCTTCGGCGAAGCGAAATCACTGCTGGAAAACGCAGCGGTCGGAACATCGCTGGCGCCCAGCAGCTTGCTTGCCGACTGCTCCTGATCATGGCGGCTAGTCATCAACACCATGTCCGGCTCATAGGACAGAATCTGCTCCGGATCCGGCTTCGTGGAGTTGGCAATTGCATTAGGCACCTTACGCGCCAGCTCAACCTGATTACCAGAGGTCTCATCGAGCGCGTTCTTCGTCACCGCGACGACACGCTCTGGCCCAACCAGTTCCAGCGCCAGATCTGCAACCTCGGTCGACAGTGCAACGATGCGCTTCGGCTGACTCTGCACCGTAACGTCATGGTCGCCGACTGTCACAGTCCGCGGCCACTGCGCCTGCTGGTTTGTCGAAGTTTCGCTTGACGACGGCTGCTGCGACGCCTCCTCCGAAGAGGAACAGGCGACGACCGCAGCGAGTGGGAGCGCTGCAATCAACGGCAGAGCGAAGGCCTTTTTAGAGTTTCGCTTCAAGGCAGAGATAGGAGAAGTTGGTGAAAACACGAAAGTACTTCCTTGAATGTTGAGTTTTGATTGTCGGGAAAGTTTTCAGTTGCGTTATCGCTAGCTGGAATCAGTCAGTCTGAATCAGTCAGTCTGAATCAGTTAGCCGCAATCAGTCAGCCGGGCGAGCCCGAGCCAACGCCGTCACTCGCACCGAACCGGTATGCGGATCGGTATCGACAGCGCTGGAGATGCGATAAATCGCATCTATTCGGGGAGGTGTTAGCACCGCTTCGGCGGAACCAGTGACTTCCAATCCGCCGTTGTGAATCACACTGAGCCGGTGGCAGCTGCGGGCCGCGAGGTTGAGGTCATGAAGGACGACTCCGATACCGTGGCCTTCGTCGGCAAGCTCGCCGAGGAGCTCGAGGATTTCCAGCTGAAACCCGATGTCCAAGGCCGCAGTGGGTTCGTCGAAAAGCATGACCTTGGCCTGTTGTGCCAATAGCTTTGCGATGAACACCAATTGCCGCTGCCCGCCGGACAGAGCCGTGATAGGGCGGTCGGCGAGTGCGGTGACACCGACGCGGTCTAGCGCGTAGGCGACGATGTCGTGGTCCGTGGAGTTTAGTGAGCTGCGGAAACGGTCACGCCGACGGTGGTGCGCGTACCTGCCGAGTGCCACGACAGTTCGAACGTCAATAGCAGCATCGGCCGGTGTGTGCTGTGGCAGGTACGCCAATCGAGTGGCGCGTTCGTGGGCACGAAGCTTCGTCAGCGGCGTGCCGAGGAGCTCAACCTGCCCCAAACTCGGTGTCACAATGCCAGCCATAGCACGGAGCAAGGAGGATTTTCCGGTGCCGTTGGAGCCGATGATGCCGTGGACTTCGCCAGGTCGAATAGCAAGGTTCACGCCACTTACGACGGTCCGATTGCGGTAACCGACACTGAGGTCGGTAGCCCGCAGCAGCGCGGTGCTGTCGGTGTCTGGCTTAGTGACGTGGTCAGTGAGATTTTGCGTCTGCTGACTCATGACTGGCGACCACCTTGCCGAAGAATCAACGCGAGTAGCGCAGGTGCGCCAAGGAACGCGGTGACTGTGCCAGTTTGCAGAGCAACTGGGGAAAGAGACTGCGGGCGACGAGGTCGGCGAGAATGAGAAACACTGCGCCGAGGCACATAGAAATGGGCAGCAGGCTGCGGTGATCGGGGCCGATGGCAAGGCGAATCAGGTGCGGGACGACCAATCCGACAAAGGAAATAACGCCAGTGACAGCGACGCCCGCTGCCGTGACTAAAGCAGCCAGGGCGAGTAGCAGTTGCCGGATCCAGACTGTGCGCATACCAGTGGCAGCGGCCTGTTCTTCGCCGAGGAGGAGCAGGTTGAGTTCGGGAATGAGCATCATCAAGATAACCGTGCCGACGGTAATGGGGCCGACTGCTAGCGCAATGTCCTGCCAATTGGCAGCAGTTAAATCGCCGTTGAGCCAGAACATGGCCTGTTGTGCGTCATCACTGTGTGGTGCGTTTGCGTTGGTGGCGGCGATGACTGCGCCGAGGAATGCGTTGAGTGCAATACCGACGAGCAACAGGGTGGCTCCGCTGCCGCCATTGAGACCGGCGACGATCTGGACAAATATGACAGCCAGCAACGCGCCTATGAACGCGCCTGCCGAGAGAACCCACGGCGCTTTCGCGGCCACGCCAGTGACGATGAGAATAACGGCTACCACTGCTGCACCGGAGGAGACACCGGTAACACCGGGTTCCGCCAGTGGATTGCGAAAGACTGCCTGCATGGTTGCGCCTGCGACAGCGAGCGAGGCGCCGACCAGTCCCGCAAGGAGGACGCGCGGTAGTCGAATGCTCCAGACAAGTGATTGCGTGGCAGGGGATATCTCTGGCAGAAGGTGGTTGAGAGCTGGGAGGTCGTCGGAAAGCGTATTGATGAGCGGAGTGAGCAGTGCGACGATGCCGTTGCTGAAACCGGTTCCCGCGGGGCCGATGGAGATCGCCAAGAGGATTGTGGCGGGGACGGCCAGGAAAAACAGAAAGCCGAAGAGCCGGGATCGAAGTTTTTGGTTTCGAGGACGCGGAAGAGAAGCTCTATCGACAATAGTTTTCACTTGGCTAATGATGGACAATGTGAAAATAATTGTCAATAAAGGCGCGTCAGCGGTCCTGTGGGATCTCCTAAGGACAGCAAAACCCCGCACCAGCTCCCCTGTGAAAGTGGGGTGCTAATGCGGGGTGAAAAGCTCTGTAGCTTACTTCTCGTCGCCCAGGCGCTCGTCTGCCATGTCGCGAGCCTTCTTGATCTGGTCGGCCTTGTCCTCGCCGAGCTTCTCCTTGCCCAGCTGCTCAGCCTTGTCCAGAACCTTATCGGTGTTCTCTTCGTTGCTCAGTGCTTCCTTGGCCTTGTCCATAAGTCCCATGGTGAAGTCTCCTTCCATTCGTAATGTCTACTCGCGTTTTTTCGTTTGTGACATAGAGTGTACCGATGAATTGGTGACCTTGCGACCGTATTGGCCCCACGGAGTGAAGTTGATATTCGACTAGCAACACCGTGACCGACAGTTATTGAGCTGTTTTGGTGCGGGCTTCATCTGCCTTGTGCATGACATCGCGCTCGTACTTGCCGACGAAAATCATGAGGACAAACGCTATAGCGACAACGCCAATGAGGGTCGCGAATGTAACATTCCAGCCTGCGAAGTCGATCAAGAGGCCGACACCAGTGGAGGCGAGTGTTGCGCCGAGAAGGTATCCAAACAATCCAGTGAAACCAGCTGCGGTTCCCGCAACATACTTAGGCGAGAGGTCGATGGCCTGCAGTCCGATAAGCATGATTGGACCGTAAATGAGTGCGCCGATCAGGGAGATGAGCACGTAGAACATCCACAATGGTGCCGTGGCGGGTAGCTGCCAATATGCGAAAATGGTGATGCCGGTGCCAATCAGGAAGAGCATGCCGGCGCCTGAGCGCCAACCCTTGAAGACCTTGTCGGAGACCCATCCGCACAGCAGGGTGCCAACAATTGCTGCGCCCTCGTAGAGCATGAATCCGATGATTCCGCCCGTGACGTTGGTCTTGTGCAATTCGTTTGTCAAGTAAATCGGAATCCAGTTAAGAACTCCGTAACGGAGTGCGTAGACGAATACATTGGCAAGTGCCAGCATGACGATAACCGGATTGGTAAGAACATGGTTCTTGACGATTGTGAACCAGGGTTCTTGTGCCTCGTCATTAGTTCCTTCGACTTTGTCCGGGTCGTTACGGTATTCCTCGACCGGAGGCAGGCCCATGGATTGCGGGTTATCTCGAATCAGCAGGAATGCGATGGCGGCAATCGCGAGCGCGACAATTGCCGGTAGCCAGAATGCGGGAGTCCAGTCGGCGTCGGAAGTGGCGAACGAATGCAAGCCCCAGGCTGCCAGAGCACCGCCGACGGCGGCGCCGACATTGTGGGCAGTGTTCCAGATCGACATCAAAGTGCCGCGCTCGGATGTCGAGAACCAGTGGACGACAACTCGTCCAGAGGGAGGCCAGCCCATGCCTTGGAACCAACCATTGATGAACATGACTGTCGCGAATATTGCAACAGAGGCGCTGATGGCTGGGACGAACGCAACAAAGAGGTTTACGACCGCGGACAGTGCTAGGCCAAGTGGGAGGAAGTACCTGGCATTGGCTCTGTCGGAGAGCATGGCCATGAAGAATTTGGATAGGCCGTAGGAGAACAGAACTGCATTGGCTACGATGCCGATTCCGGCTGCGCCAAGTAGGTCGTGCTTTTCCAGTACGGCGGACACCAGGGGGATGTTATTTCTGATGAGGTAGAAGCCCGCGTAGCCGATGAAGATGCCCATGAAGACGTTGAATCGCCAGGTCCGGTAGGTCGGGGCAATTTTTTCCTCGGGGAGGGGAGCTGCTGGGCCGGGTGCGCTGAGCCAGCCGAGCCTCTGACTGCTCATAATGACAGTCCTTTCGCTGAAGGCCGCCGTTGCCTCTAATGCAACCTGTGCGGATGCTTAGGGCAGCAGGCGGAGAGCTTTATCGTTTCAGCGTTGAGTTTACAGAGACTTCAGTCTCTATTAATGGGGCGTTAACCTCCCGGCCTTGGGGGTCTTTGAGGGGGGTTGGCGTAAAAGCAATTAATGCTTGTCACTGCCTAGAGAATGTCATTAATTGCCTCGGTGGGGCGCGCCATCCTTACCCCCTTATTGGTGACGACAAACGGGCGCCCAATCAGGCGTGGGTGTGTGACCATTGCGTCCAGCAGTTCCTCGTCGCTGGAGTCCTTAGAGAGTCCCAGTTCCTTGAACTCTGCTTCCTTAGTGCGCACGGCATCGATGACGTTCAGGCCGGCCGTCTCGATTAGCGAGCGCAGCTCGGTCTTGGTTGGAGGAGTGTCTAGGTACTTGATGATCTCCGGCTCGATTCCGGCCTCGCGTAGTACGGCGAGAGCTTGGCGGGACTTTGAGCAGCGGGGGTTGTGGTAAATCTTCGCTTCCATGTCTCCATCATGGCTGATGTTGTGGTGTGACGGTTGACGGAGCGGCGTAACTGTATGTGGTGAGACCTTGTTCATTATTTATCTTGAAGGGCCGTAAAGCCAACAACACTTAAGTTCAATAGGTTGAAAATAGTTGTCGTTAGGTTTACTCTCGCACGTGATAGATGAACGGCGAAGTGCGCCCCAACCGCCCCTAAGGTGACCAGATTTACTGAAGCGGCCGGTCAGCGTAGCCGTCGTAAAGCAATAACAAACAATCAAGAGCGGACACCAACATGACAATTTCCGGAAAGCTTTCGCGATCAGCTAAGTCCATGTGTGCGGGCCTTTCGATCTTGCTAGCGGGCGCTGGCCTTGCAGCGTGTGGCGATGGCAGTGAGGGAGCCAGCGGCGAGAACCCAATCAACGTCGTGGCTTCCACGACACAGATCTGTGATTACGTGAAGCAGCTGGACATCGATGAAGTTGATTTGACCTGTCTGTTGGCGCCGAATGCAACAGCACATGAGCTGGAAATGACCCATGAGCAGCTGACCAAGACTGGTAACGCCGATCTCTTGTTCGTCAACGGAGTCGATTTGGAGCACTTCCTGGACCAGGCGATTGAGTCCTCGGGCTTTTCCGGAACGATGGCAGTAACCAGTGGCGTTCTCACTGCAGGTGACGTAGATGCCATGAAGGCAGCCAAGGACACGGACAAAACCAAGCCGCTGCCACCAGAGAAGGCGAAGAATGGTAACTACACCATCGACCGAGGGGTGGAAAAGATTGATGTCGCCCCATGGCCATTCCCGCCGGAAGAACCCGGTGAGGAGGCGGAATTCCGCTTCGATCCGCATGTATGGACCTCGCCGAAGAACGCCAAGGTTCAGGTTGCCAATATCGGCTACGCACTGGAACAGGTCGCTGAGGAACGTGGCGACAATGAGCTGAAGTCCACCATCGCCGACCACGTTGCGGCCTACCAGGACAAGTTGAATCAGCTGGATGAGTGGGCAAATAAGTCCATCGCCACCGTGTCGGACCCTGTGCTGTTTACCAGCCACGATGCCTTTGGATACTTCTCCCACGAGTTCAATATCAACTTCATCGGTGCAGCGCTGTCTGATTTCAACGAGCAGCAGGATGCCACGGTCGCGCATATCGCCGAGGCGGCAAAGACCGTGAAGGACTCGGGTGCAACTGCGCTGTTTGCGGAGAACTCGAACAACTCGAAATCAATTGAGGCGATCGCTAAGGCCGCAGGTGTCAAGGCCATCGTTGGTGAGGACGCACTCTACGGCGACTCCCTTGGTCCGGCTGGCAGTGATGGCGAAACCTACATCGGTTCCATCATCCACAACGTCACTCAGGTTGTGACGGCATGGGACGGAACTGTCGCGCCGCTGCCAGAGGGCATCAAGTGAGCCGTAACCACTTAGCTAACCCCATGTCTGCCGAGCCCATAGTCACGCTCCGCGATGCCTCATTCGGCTACACGGCGGTACCCATCGTCAATCACATCACCGCCAATGTCGCGCCGGGTACCGGGCTTGCACTCATCGGCGCCAATGGCTCTGGAAAAACGACTGTGCTGCGCGGAATCCTGGGTGGGACTCGTATTCTCGCTGGTGAGATGCACAACAACGCGAAGATTGTGTCCTACGTCCCGCAGTCGGCAGACCTCGATCGCACTTTTCCGGTCACGGCTTTCGATGTCGTCGCCATGGGGGTGCTGCACGAACTGCGCCCCTTCCAACCGCTTGGACACCGCAAAGAACGCATCCACGCAGCGCTAGCCAAAGTCGGGCTTGCCGACCGCACCAGTGAACGTTTCGGCAACCTCTCCGGTGGTCAGCAGCAACGCGTTCTGTTGGCGCGTGCCATCGTCGCACGTCCGCAACTCGTGCTTCTCGACGAGCCGTTTAACGGCCTCGACGCTGAAAATCGGGCGATGCTGCTGAATCTCCTCAACGAACTGAAGGAAAATGGCACGGCAATTATCGCGGCCACCCATGATCTCGTGCTTGCCGAGGAAACCTGCGAAAACACATTAATCGTGGCGGAGCAGCCAGCTTTTGGTGCGACCTCGAAGTTGGTGCCAGCCTATGTGGACTGAGCTTGCGAATGAGCTTGGGGTAGCGCCTTTCATGTTCAGGCCACTAGTGCTGCTGATTGCCCTCGGGGCGGTCTCTGGCCTGGTCGGTGTCATCGTGAACCTGCGTGGCCTCGAGTTCAATGCGGAGGCCATGGTGCATTCTATTTTTCCCGGAATTGTGGCCGGTGCCGTATTCGGCGGCATCGACATGATTATCCCGGTGGCTGCAGCATTTGCGGTGGTAGTGGCAGTAGCACTGACCTTAGTATCGCGCTCGCACATGTCGGAAGCTGGAGTAGCAGTCGTACTGACCAGCTTCTTTTCCATCGGCGTGATTCTCTCGCTGAAGAAAGGTGACCAGTCAGGACAGCTGGAAGCGCTCATGTTCGGGCGACTGCTGGAAGTCACTGACTCCCGTCTCACCAGCGCCCTGATTGTCTGTGCCATCGCCTTGGTTCTTATCGCAGTGACCTGGCGCCAGCAGGTGTTTGTTGCCTTTGATCGCTTCGGTGCCAAAGCCGCAGGCGTCAATGTGTGGGGCGCCGACCTCACCATTAACGCGGCGATTGCTGCGGTCGTGGTGTCGTCGGCAAGCGCAGTGGGCGTGCTGCTGGTAGTCGGATATCTGGTCGTGCCGGGAGCGGCGGCGAGACTGCTGACTCGCCGAGTTCATGTGATGGTGCCGATCGCGATTGCAGTGGGCTGCCTCAGCGGAATCGTTGGTTTGGCACTGGTGCCTTTGGGGCCGGTGTCGCCTCAGGCAGTCGTCGCGCTGACCTCGGTGGGACTGTATTTCATGGCACTGGGGCTGCGCGTCGTGCTGGGAGGCGACCGTGTCTAGCATCCTGATTTTGCCAATTATCGAACTGATACTGGTAGGAGCCCTGGCTGGAGTAGTTGGGGTGCTCGCGGTGCTGGGAAAACAAGTGTTCTTCGCAGAAGCGATTACACATGCGACTTTTCCCGGCGCGGTTGTGGGCGTTGTTATTGCGGCAGCGCTCGGCCTGAGCCACTCGTGGATTTCGGTGTTCCTCTTTATCGGAGCATTTCTGATGTGTATTCCGATTGGGGCGCTGTTCGGTCTGTCAAAGGTGGGAACGACGTCCTCGGCGGCGGGAATTGTGCTGACATTTGGGTTCGCACTGGGCTACTTCCTGAACAAGTGGTTCGCCCCGTTGCCGGTGAAGGTAGAGAGTTTCCTGGTCGGCAGCGTACTCAACGTGAACAAGATTGATATTGCGCTGTCCGGTGGCCTCTTGCTGCTGGTGGCGTTGGTGCTGGTGGCTCGGTGGCGGCAGCTGATTTACTTCACCTTCGACCCGGAGTCTTTCGGAGTCGCGCATTCGAGGAGAAAAGCACAGCTGGTCATCAGCGGGCTCATCGTTCTGACTCTGGTGGCGCTGATTCCGGCTGTCGGCACGATTCTATCCATCGCGCTGCTAGCTGCCCCGGCAGCTGCGCTCGTTGGGGTAGTGAACGATACCCGTTTGCTATTCGTGTTGGCGCCATTGATGGGTATCGCGATTGGCCTGGTGGGGCTATTCATTGCGGTGGCGGCGAATCTGTCAGTTGGTGGCTGCATTGGTGTATGCGCCGGCTGTTTCTATGTCCCCCTCAAGATTGCGTCAACACGCAATAGCGCTAGAGTTTGAAGAATGCACGTGGAGGATTTACCAGCAAAGACCCAGGACTACCTCAAGGTCATTTGGGATTTGCACGAGCGCACCGGTGAAAAAGTGGCACTTGGCGACGTCGCTGAGCGGATGGGCGAAAAGAAGCCCACCGCCAGCGAGGCTGTAAAGAAGCTAGCTGCACGTGGCCTTGTCAACCACGAGCCGTATCGGGGCATTAGCCTGTCGGACCGTGGGCGAGACATTGCGCTAATCATGGTGCGTCGCCACCGGTTGATTGAAAGCTTCTTGGTCTCGACTCTGGGATACACCTGGGATGAGGTTCACGAGGAAGCCGAAAAGCTTGAACATGCGGTCTCGGATGATTTCATTAGTCGCATTGATGCAATGCTGGGATTCCCTGAGCGCGATCCGCATGGCGATCCAATTCCCAGCGCAAGCGGTACCATCGCCAGCGCAGTGCGCACCGACCTGACGGATATCGAAGCCGGCGCGATGGTGGTAGTCGATCGCATTAATGACTCCGACCCTGAACTACTGCGCTATTTGGCGACATCAGGGGTAGGACCGGGGACTGTGCTCCGAGCCGAAGCCGCACCATATGCAGGCATGCATGTCTTTGCCATCCTCGATGAGGTGGACGATACCGAGCCAAAGAAAATTCATGTGGCAGACTCGGCACTATGGGCAATCAAGGCGACTCCAACAACGAACTGACGAGGGCCGCAGCGCGCTCTTACTATAAGGTGTCGCGGAATCTCACTGGGCCAACTAAAGTGCCACCCGCACCGTCAGTTTCGTTCGACAGCGTGAAGAGTGCTCGTCGACAGGCATATGCCAGTGTCGAGAGCGTTGATGTGCCACTCAATGCCATCGCTATCTCGCCTGCTGAGCAGCAGGAACACATGGCTAATCTCGAACGCCGCTTGAATGCCTCGACCAAAGATATGCGGGCACTGCTGGACTACGAAGAGCAGCGCATTGCGGTCACTAGCACCGTCAAAGAGGCAATCGTCTATACGTTGCTGGCAATACTCCTTTTGGCAGCAGCCATCGGACTTGGCTACGCCAGCCACCTGGGGGCCGATGCGATTTTGAATGCTGCGGCGGAGGTGACGCCGCGATGAGTAAACGCTCAGGCTCCGACAACGGGTGCGCGACGGTCATTGTCGTATTTTTCTTCTTCGGCCTGATTGTTCAGCTCTTCGGTGTCACGCTGTGGATTCTGCAATATGCATTGCCAGTTGCGGGCTTGGTGCTTGCGATTCTCATTGCATACCAGGCGTGGGTCGGTGTGCGCCGCAGCGCTGAGGCGCACGAGCTCGCCGAGCGTAATCACGCTGAGCTACAGCAGATTGCCATGGACACCGAGTACCAGCTCACCGCAATCCTCTCTGCCTGGGACAACGTGAACACCACAATGGGGGTCGGCACCATCTACAAAGATGTATTTGCCTCCGGAGAGGCTACGCCGGAGCTCATCGAACTACGCGGTGAGCTCTCTCGAGCTCGAAAGCTAAACAACCGACTGCGCGAGCAGCGCGAAACTATGACTAACCGGGAGCTGGTGGAAGCCATCTCTGATGCCGACGAGCTCTGGTGCTCGCTGACGAAGACGTATCAGAACGCTCGTCGCGAGCTGTAGTAACGCACTTGAATTAGTCGACGGTCATCACAACCTTGCCGTCAGCGTGTCCGTCTTCCAATACCCGGTGGACCTCCGCGACCTCGGTGAGATTTTTAGTCAGGCCGATAGGAAGCGAAATCTCACCGGCAACCACGCGGTCGGCCAGGTCTGCATAAATAGTCGTGTCATTCGAAATAGCCGGGATGTGTGCCTCAATGCCGCGTTCCTTCGCCGGTGTTAAATCGGCCAGCGAAGGCAGCGCCACAATCCGACCATCCGATGCCAACACATCCAGCGAGGGGAGGAAAGTATCGAAATACACGCCGTCAAGGACAACGTCCACGCCCTCGGGGAACTGCTGGCGCACAGCCTTGAATACATCTTCCGCTGTGTAATCAATGTGCTGCGCGCCAAAGCCCACTAGTTTTTCATGATGGCGTGACGACGCACTGGCCAACACAGTTGCGCCACGGGCGACCGCCAGCTGCGTCATCAGCTGGCCAACACCGCCACCGGCACCATGAATTAGTACGGTGTCACCGCTTTTTACCTTTGCAAGCTGCTCGACAGCCACGGTCGCCGTGATTCCCACTAGGGCAAGGCCCGCAGCGGTAACGTCGTCAAGCGAATCGGGCGTTCGGACCACACCGTCGGCGGGGAAGACGTTGTGCGTTGCGTAGGTGCCGCGGAAGTCGTCGAAGCTGCGCATGCCGAAGACACGGTCGCCGGGGGCGAAGCTGTCCACACCTTCGCCGACGGCAACGACTTCGCCAGCGGCTTCACGTCCGAGCACCGCGGGAGGGGTGAACTTTGCGCACAGGCCGGAAGATCCATCGCGCATCTTGTAGTCCAGCGGGTTTGCGCCGATGGCTGTGGTTTTGACCAGGATTTCACCGGGGCCGGGCTCTGCAGGCTCGATAGGTGTCCTGGTGAAAATGTCAGCGGGGCCGAACTCCGTAATGGTCATTGCGTATGCGTTGCCTGAATTTGCTGCCATGTCCATCACTGTAGTCCTAGCTGCTAATTATGAACGGGTGGCAGGTGGGAGGGCAGCGGTGACGGCGTCGAAGGACTCGTTGAGGTAGGCGCTGAGGAGGTCGGCGGCGTGGTGCGGGGTGTCTTCGATGAGAACCTTGGCGATACTGATGTGGCGATCGGCGTATCGGGCATGGAGTTCGATGCTTTGGGGGTAGGAGAGGAAGCAAAGACGGAGTTGGGCCTGAATGGATTCGGCGGTTGCTAACAGGTCGGGAGACCCGGAAGCCCTGACGATGGCGAGGTGAAAGGCATTATTCCGTTCGGGAAGGTTCAATGATGACTGCGAACCACAAAGAGAAAGAATCTCTTTGCCGAGGAGCTTTGCTTGGCTCTTGCTTAGCGACCGCAGTGTTCCGCATTCGGCGACATGGCGAAAAGCATACAGTTCGCGGATGCGTTCTTTGTCGAAGGAGGCGATAAAAACGCCGTGATGAGGGATGTGAGTGAGTAGCCCCTCAGATTCCAGCTTCCGGTACGCCTGTCGGATGGTGTTGCGACTGACCTGTAGTCGCGCAGCAAGTTGGGTTTCACGGAGCTGCTCGCCGCTGTAGTGCTTTCCGGCGAGAATCTCTCGGCGCAGGACAGTTGCGGTGGCATCCGCTACTGAAACGTCATGTTGTTTTTCCCCAGAGGACGTGTGGGTCTGATCGTCGAGGATGTTTCCGGGGGTAGTCATGTAATACAGACTACTAAAGCACTTTTGTGTGGCGGCCATCACCAATTAACATACGAGACATTGTTCAACAATCTCGGTGCAGACGATCTTCAACGTAGGAATCCTTCAACGTGGGGATTGTCAGATTTGTAGGGAAAGGCCTTACGCTATGGACGCTTCAACATCTGCCCACAAGGCGCGTCGAACGGCACTCCTCGGCGCTGTATTCCTGATGGCGACCAGTGCTATCGGGCCAGGCTTCCTCACCCAGACCGCAACCTTTACGGCCAAGCTTGGCGCGGCTTTCGCCTTTGCCATTTTGGTCTCGGTGCTTCTTGATATCGCGATTCAGCTCAACGTGTGGCGAGTAATCGCCGTCTCTGGACGCCGCGCACAGGAGCTCGGCAACGCCGTGATTCCGGGGTTGGGCTGGCTTATGTCAATTCTCATTGTCATCGGTGGTGTGGTCTTCAATATTGGCAACGTCGGCGGAGCTGGACTTGGCGCGAACGCGATGTTGGGCGTGGACGCAAAGATTGGCGGCATTGTTACTGCAATCCTCGCCATTGGCTTCTTTCTCTCCCGACGGGCGGGTATGGCGCTGGACAAGGCACTCGTCGTGCTTGGTGTAGTGATGATTCTGGTCACTGCAATTGTGGCGTTCAGTTCTAACCCACCAGTAGGAGAAGCACTGAAGAACACGGTCATGCCCGACACGATTGACTTGCTGGCAATCATCACGCTGGTCGGTGGCACTGTAGGCGGTTACATTACTTACGCTGGCGCTCACCGCATGCTTGACGCTGGCGCCAGCGGTGTGGAGCCCCTCGCGCAGACCACTCGCTCATCTGTTACGAGCATCATTGTCACGGCTATCATGCGTTTCCTACTTTTCCTAGCTGTCTTGGGAGTGGTCGCGGGTGGCGTGGTCCTCAATACGGATGGAAACCCCGCTGCAGAGGCATTCCAAGCTGCGGCAGGCGATTGGGGTATGCGATTCTTTGGCGTTGTCCTGTGGGCTGCGGGAATCTCGTCGATTGTGGGTGCCAGCTACACCTCGGCAACGTTTCTGACTCGTTCCTCGGGTGCTGGAGCCAAGACTCAAAACACGATCACCATTGTCCTAATTGCAATTTCCACGCTGCTCTTCGGTGTCATCGGTACGGCTCCAGCGACGCTGTTGGTTTTCGCCGGAGCCTTCAACGGTTTGGTTCTACCAATTGGTGTTACTGTGCTGATTTACATCGCGCTGTTCCGTGCGGACCTCATGAATGGCTACAAGTACCCGAAGTGGTTAGCGGCTATCGGAATCGTGGGTGTCGCAGTCGCTTGGTTCTTGGCGTGGCGCTCGTTCGGCGGCGTGTTTGAAATGCTCGGCTAATCGGCCGGTTTTTCGTACAGCTCAGATGAGGACCAACATATCAACGGTACAAAGACCAGCATTACTACCTGGAAGGGGCGGCGACGTTTATGGGCGCCATTATCGATCTCAACTCTGATCTCGGGGAAGCTTTCGGCTCATGGAAGATGGGGGATGACATCGCTCTACTGGACATTGTGACCAGTGCGAATGTTGCTTGCGGGTATCACGCGGGTGACGCTAGCGTCATGATGGAGACCTGTGAGGCAGCTGCCGCGCGCGGAATTCGCATCGGCGCACACGTCGCCTACCGCGATCTCGCCGGATTCGGACGACGTCGCATGGACTACTCACATCGAGAATTGCGAGCCGAAACTGTATACCAGATTGGTGCCCTATCGGCATGTGCACGGGCGGTGGGTACCGAAGTTTCCTACGTCAAACCCCACGGTGCCCTCTATAACCGCATCGCAGTGGACGAAAATCAGGCCACTGCAGTGGTGGAGGCGCTCCTGCTCGCTCGCTCCACCTGCGGAGATGGGCTTGCCATTATGGCGCAGCCGGGGTCGGTCATCGAACGGCTCAGCCTCGATGCGGACCTCCCTGTGATTCGGGAAGCTTTTGCTGACCGCGCATACAACTCCGACGGAACGCTAGTTTCCCGAGCGCTCGCGGGCTCGGTCATTGCAGACCCCGATGCCGCCGTCAAACGTGTCATTGCAATGGCCAGTGGGGAACCAATCGCCGCTTACGACGGTTCACTGTTGACCGTGCAGGCTAACTCTATTTGTTTGCACGGAGACACCCCTGGCGCGGTCGAACTGTCCCGTAGGATTCGCCAAGGTCTCGTCGACGCGGGAGTTACCGTCGCTGCCCACGTATAGCGCGGACTCGTACACCGGTCTTATCGACCGCAGTTTTTCAACCTCGCAAGAAAGAAAGGATCAGCACCGCCATGGCCGAGATTCGCCCTATGGGAACAAATGCGCTGCTTATCGACTATTCATCATCGGCCAATCCGTTGGCGAAGGTACTTCGTGCACACTCTGCGGCGGCTGAGATCGAGGGACTCGTTGACAGGGTACCCGCAGCCCAAACGCTCCTACTTCGCTTTCGCGGGCCGGCTCGTCGATACCTCAGCGCAGTCGAAACCGCGCTGCAGGGCAACAATACGCAGAGGCACACCGTCGACAAGCGAAAGACAGTGACGATTCCCGTTCACTATGACGGCGCGGACCTTGAATCCTTGGCACAAAGCCTTGGGATGAGCCCCCAAGCGTTAATTGATTGGCACTGCGAGCGCCCTTGGACGGCCGCGTTCGGTGGATTTGCGCCGGGCTTTTATTACATGGTGCGGGGGAGCGGTCAGGGATGGCCAGAGCCGCTTGATATTCCCCGCCTTGCGACGCCGCGCACCCGAGTTCCCAAGGGCTCTGTCGGACTTGCAGGCCAATTCGCAGGTGTGTATCCCATCGATTCGCCCGGTGGCTGGCAACTCTTGGGGCATACAGATGTGGAGATGTGGGACTTAAATCGGCTCAATCCGGCGCTGCTTGAGCCCGGGGCTGAGGTTCAATTTGAGGCGACTTCTACGGCGAGTGCGGCGTAGAAAAAGGGTGCGGAAGAGATGAAGAATTCTATCGAGATTATTCGACCCGGTATTTTGACGACTATTCAGGATTGGGGCCGTGCTGGGCAAGGGAGCTTGGGGGTGAGTACCTCCGGTGCGTTCGACCGCGAGTCCGCGGCAGCTGCTAACCGGATGGTTGTCAACGAAGAAAACCTCGCTGTGCTCGAATGCGTCGTCGGCGGGTTGGAGTTCCAAGTAGCGGAGGGGGCAATTATCTCCTTTGCAGGAGCCCACGGTGAGGTGACCGTCGAGCAGGATGGCAAGGTCATCAAAACCTCGATGAATAGCCGAATTGTGGTCGGGGCGAAGGCGATTGTGAGGCTTGGTACCTTCGATGCGGGTCTTCGTGGATACGTCGCGATTCGAGGGGGCATCGATGTCGCGGAAGTGTTGGGGTCGCGGTCATACGATACGCTTGGCAAGCTCGGTCCAGCGCCTTTGCAGGCTGGTCAGGTCTTGCCCGTCGGCGCCCCGGCGAATTCGACGGGTTCGTCAATCGCAATTTATCCCGCTCCTCATTGGTCGAGCGAGGCTGCCCGTCTTGATGTTGTTCCTGGGCCTCGGGCGGACTGGTTTACGTCGGAAAGTGTCAGTGATTTCTTTCACGAGACATGGACCGTGACGCAAGAGGCCAACCGCGTCGGACTTCGGCTGAGTGGGACTACTCTTGAGCGCCAGGTCACCCATGAGTTGGCCAGCGAGGGAATGGTTCCCGGTGCGATACAAGTGCCCGCATCGGGGCAGCCGATTATTTTCGGTCCTGATCATCCGGCGACGGGTGGATATCCGGTCATTGGTGTGCTGACGGAGCCGTCATTGTCGAGAGCTGGGCAATTGGTGCCCGGCGCGAAGGTAAAATTCCGCCGGGTGCGGGCGGCATAGGTCTGCGGCGTCATCCTGCGCGATGGTGCGCCACAAAGTCTGCCAGCTGTCAGAGTCGCACAGCACTTCGCAGTAAAATCAGCCACCATGATTGAGAGAGCTTCTTTTCCGACCTCAGTGCGACCGATGCGTATGCCATCTCGGCGCTGCGTACCGACGTGTTCTATCTTGAGCAGTCCTGTGAGGAGCCGGAAATGGATTGGCGCGACCTGGAAGATACCGCAGAGCACTATTTCATCCGCGACGACAACGACTCCCGCAAGATTATCGCGTACTTGCGTGTAATTGACACGCTCGATGAGTACTCGTCGAGCTACCCGCGCACCATCGGCCGAGTTGTCGTCGATGCTGCGAGCCGGGGTAGGGGGTTGTCCTCGAAACTGCTGCAGCAGGTCATCGCTGACCACCCGGATACGGGGCTGATTCTTCATGCCCAGACGCAGGCGAAGGCTGTGTACGCAAAAGCCGGCTTCCATGAGGTCGGGGAGACCTTCATGGAAGCCGGCATTGAGCACATCACCATGGTTCGTGATGCAGCCCGTGGCGAAGCCTAGGAACTAATCGCCTAGGCTCCGGTTTGTACGGCGTTGCTTACTTCGGGTTTAAGCGGTGACCTTCGAATCCGCCAGGATGCGATTCAGGGAGTCGATGCTCGCCTTCGCATCGCCGATAAGCATGTCGGTGTTTTCGTTGAAGAACAGCGGGTTCTGCACGCCCGAGTAGCCCGAACCCATCGACCGCTTGAGAACAATCACGCGCTCAGATTCCCACACCTTCAGTACCGGCATACCCGCAATCGGGGAGCCCGGCTGCTCTGCCATCGGGTTGACGGTGTCATTTGCACCGATGACCAGGGTGACATCCACATCAGCGAAGTCATCGTTGACCTCGTCCAGCTCCAGCACGATGTCGTAGGGAACCTTGGCCTCTGCCAACAGCACGTTCATGTGACCCGGCAGGCGGCCAGCGACTGGGTGGATACCGAAGACCACTTCCTTACCGTCGGCACGCAAATTGCGTACCAGATCGGCGACGGCGTACTGAGCCTGTGCCACAGCCATACCGTAGCCCGGAGCAATGAGAATCTTGTCCGCGTTGCGCAGGATTTCTGCAGTGTCCTCGTGGTTGACCTCAGTGTGGGAGCCTTCCACAGCGCTTGCCGACGAAGCCTCGGAGCCAAAGCCACCCAGAATAACGTTTGCAAAGGAGCGGTTCATGGCCTCACACATGATGTACGACAGGTAGGCGCCGGAGGAACCAACCAGCGCACCGGTGATGATGAGCAGCGGGTTGCCAAGCATGAGGCCGGTGAAAGCAGCGGCCCAACCGGAGTACGAGTTCATGATGGACACGACAACCGGCATGTCGCCGCCACCGATGGCGATGACCAAGTGCCAGCCCAAAAACAGGCCCAAAGCAGTCACAGCAACCATGCATGCCCATGCGATGGCGCCGCCCTCGGTGCCGGTTGCGATGAAGACAGCCAGGAGAACCAGAGTGACCACCAGAATGGCAATGTTCAGAGCATTGCGGCCCGGCAGTAGCAGCGGCGAGCCCTTGATCTTCTCAGACAGCTTCAGGCCAGCGACGATGGAACCAGTGAAGGTCACAGCGCCGATGAAGACGCCAATGTAGACCTCGCCGAAGTGGAACTTCAGGGCATCGGTGTCAACATCTTCGGCGAAGATGTACGAGTTGAAGCCGATGAAGATAGCGCCGAGTCCAACCAGACCGTTGAACAGTGCAATCAGCTGCGGCATACCGGTCATGGCAACGCTGCGTGCGCGGGTGATACCGATGACACCACCGATGCCGATAGCGACAGCGATGAGAATCAGGGTAATCAGCGGGGAGAAGTGAGTATCCGGCTTGGTGTCAGCGGTGACGAGTGCCTGAAAGATGGCAATGACAACGGCGACAGCCATGCCGGCAATACCGAAGGCGTTTCCGCGGCGAGCGGTCTCCGGCTTAGACAGGCCCGAGAGGGCAGAGAGGAACAGGACAGCGGCGACAATGTAGCCGACGTTGGACAGGCGGTAGGTCCAGTCCAGAAGCGAAGCAGTATCAATGCTAGCCATTAGACTTTATGCCTCCTCTTTCACGAACATGCCAAGCATGCGGTCGGTGACGGCGAAACCGCCGAAGATATTGATGGAGCTGACCACGATGGCCGCGAACGCGAGACCGGAAACCAGCAGGTTGGAGCTTCCCACCTGGAGAATCGCACCCACCAGAACAATGCCGGAAATCGCGTTGGTCTCAGACATCAGCGGTGTGTGCAGGCGTGGCGTAACCGCGGAGATCACGTAGAAGCCAAGCACGATAGCCAAGGTGAGAACCATGAAGCTGGCGCTCACGCTGTGCGGCGCGCTGAGCATAACCACAATTGCCAGCAGTGCCGTCAGACCCAGAGCAATCTTCGAGCCCAGGCCCGATCCCATGAAAGAAACCTTCTCCGGCGCATTCTCTTCTAATGCAGCCTGCTGAGCCTGCTGTTCCTGCAGCGGGGCAGCAGGGGTGACAGCGACCTTGATTGGCGGTGGTGGCCAGAGAATCTCAGCTCCGGTAGCGCCGGCACCATTCTGTGGGCGAGCCTTTGTCACCGTGATGCCACGGATAATCTCGTCCTCGAGATTGAGAACTGGAGAGCCATCCTTTTCTGGCGTAATCAGCTTGAACAGGTTGAAAATGTTCTGGCCGTACAGCGACGATGCCTGTGCGGGCAGACGTCCTGCAAGGTCGGTGTAACCGATGATGGTCACCCCGTTGTCAGTGACAATAGTCTTGCCTGGAACGGTCACCTCGCAGTTACCGCCACCGGCGGCAGCCATGTCGACGATGACGCTGCCTGGCTTCATAGCTGCAACATCGGCAGCAGTCAGCAGCAGCGGAGAGCGGCGGCCCGGGATATTCGCGGTGGTGATGACAATGTCAGCTTGCGCGGACTGCTCGGAGTAGAGCTTCGCGGCAGCGGCAGCCTGATCATTGGTCATTTCCTTGGCATAGCCATCTTCGGACTTCTCAGTGGCAGCCGGAATCGGGATGAACTCTGCACCCATCGATTCGACCTGTTCACCGGCTTCAGGGCGCAGGTCTGTTGCCTTGACAATCGCGCCCATAGAGTTGGCGGTACCGATTGCGGCAAGTCCGCCGACACCAGCGCCGATGACGTAAACGGTAGCTGGTGGCATCTTGCCTGCGGCAGTCACCTGACCAGTGAAAAGGCGACCATATGCAGAAGCCGCTTCGACTACTGCGCGGTAGCCGCCGATGTTGGCCATCGACGACAGCACGTCCATCGACTGTGCCCGGGAAATGCGGGGAACTGCATCCATAGCAAGGGCAGTGATGTTGCAGTGCGCGAGCTCTTCGACCAGCTCTTCGTTACGGCCTGGTGCAAGTCGGCTAATCAGCATGGCACCGTCGTTAAGCAGTGCACGGAACTGCTCCGGCGGAGTGTCGAGCGTTACGACGATATCGCTGTGCCAGACAGACTCGTCGACAATGGTGGCACCGGCGGATTCGTAGTCCGCGTTGGTGAACTTTGCAGCCAGGCCGGCGTCAGCCTGCACGGCGACCTCGTAGCCAAGCTTGACGAGTTTGCCGACGGTTTCCGGGGTCGCAGCCACAATTGTTTGCTGGGGATCGGGTTCTAAAGGGATGCCGATTCTCATTGTGGGAGTTCTTTTCTGTTCGGGGGTTTTATTAAGGGCCATGCGCACTCGGTTGTCGGTTAACAGTGAGTGTGGGCGTGGCCGCTTTCTCCTTGGTGCCAATAAGGTATGCGCTGGTGGGGAGGCAGCGGAGGCGTTTGTGGAAAAAGGTAATAAAAATATGTGGGTAACGGTGGTGAGGTGGGTTTTCTGAATTTGCACACTCTTGCAAAGGGGGTAGGAAATGGGGGTGAGGGTGTTAATTTTGAGCGAGAGTGAACATTTGTAGCGGCCTGAATGATTGTTTGAGGGGTGAAGTATGGGGGAGGATATTTCTGTCTTTACGTACGTCGTTACGCATTAGGTAGATTTGTATTCCAAGGTTTTTGGCAAGAGTTAAGGAAAACGATGATTGGTTCACTAAGTGCCGCCGGAAAGACCGTGTTGGCATCCCGCCGAGGGCAGGGGCGTACGTTCTCGAAGGTGGTTGCTCTCTCGCTCGCAGCTGGTGTAGTTCTCAGCGGACAGGTGCCAGCGCAGGCGGCACCGCGCATTGGTCAGCTACCGGACATCACTGCACGCGAAAGCACTATTGACTACCAGAACTCGGAAACCGTGGACAAAATTGGCGGTGGTCTGGTGGATGTCATGGGTGGCGTGAACCGTGTCATCTCCGGTGGCGAAAGTGGCCATATCACCGAGCCGTTCGCCCCAGAGGCGGGGCAGCTGCGCAAGGAGTTCGGAGCGATGGGCTCCCATCCAGTTGCCGCAACCCGCGAAGCAATGCCATGTGATGGTGTCGTCTACACCATCTATAACCGCGTACTGCGGGACCTCCACGGTCTCCACGGCACCACCGGCTGTTATGACGTACTGCCAGAATCGGCCAACGCCTCCCCAGTTGGCGCGCAGCTTATCTACCCGGCGGATATTGACTCCATGGAGTCTGCGCCACTGATGGTTCTCAGCCCTGGCATTGGTACTGAGCCGGGTATGTACGACGCGCAAGCGCGACTCTATGCAAGCCACGGATACGTCGTGGCTCTTGGCTACAACTTCACCAACTGGTTCGCGCCACAGATGGTGCTGGCAGCTTCGGTTGCCGCAGCGGCCAATGAGGACGAGTCCACACCACTTGCAGGCAAGATCGATTTCTCCCGCACGATGTTGGTCGGGCACTCTGCGGGTGGTGGCTCCGCAATCTTCCTGAACAACAGGATGGATAAAGCCTTCCAGGCTGCGGGTATCGATATGGTCACCCGCGGTCTGGTCGCCATCACCCCAGGGCCTTCCGACGCTGGACTAATCTCCACACCGCCGGAGATTCCAAGCCTGGTGGCCATTGCGGAGCACGAGGACATCGTTCCTTTTGATGCGGATCGACGTGGTTACCGCGATGCTGAAGGGCCCGCCTGGGAAGCGGTAGTCACCGGTTCCTACCACGGCACCTACCTGGATGATCCGTCTAAGAATGTGCTTGGCTCGCTGGTGCTGTCCTTTAGTGAGTATGTGCTCGGCGGAACGAGTCGAGCAAAGGCCGTCTATGAGGGTGCTAACTACGGCCTGGCTACTGACTCCGAGCTCAAGGACGTTCAGCGCAAGGGCGTTTAGAGCTGGCTACTCCATCGACTCTGGAATCAGCTTTGCCGCGGCCTCGGCGATTGCCTTACGCTGTGCTTTCGTGAGCTGATTGCCGTTGAGATAGTCGTTGGCCCAGAGTCCATCGGAAATCATTTGGACAACGTAGGCCATGCAGGCTTCCTCATCGGTGGCAATCTGTTCTACCGGCGGATTCCACCGGCGCAAAAGGCGCGTCCAGATCTCGCGCAGCTCCGGTTCGGCGGCAGAGTCGATGGACATGAGTAGCTCGGCCCTTGTTGCTGTCTCCAGCGAGACCTGGAGGTTTGCGCGTAGGCGGTTGGCGGGGGATACCTCCTCCGCAGGCCCACCCGCGGCTTCGATAAGCTCCTCTTCCCATAACTGCGCCATGTGCTCATGGACGCTGCGAATCATGTCTTCGCGGGAGGGGAAGTGGTAAATCAACCCTGATTTACTCATTCCGCATTGAGTTGCGACATTTTCGTAGGTGACCTCGGAAAAGCCGTTTGTCTCGATAATCTCAACGATTGTGTCGAGAATGGCAGTGCGCTTACTCGTGCGCATATTCAGTCTCCTTCGGGTTGCCGCGGAATGCCACCGCAGTCGCAATCGCTGCAATGACAGCAACGACAGCCAGCATAATCAAAATGGCCAGGTAGGAACTGTCGAGGCCGGCGCGGGCGCCGTCGTTAAGCGCTGGCGTGTGAAGTGCATCGGGGAGTGAGATGCTGGCGTCGACAGGCGTGAACAAGGCGTAGAACATGGGTAGGAGGCTGCCTGTGATTGCGACGGTGATCAGTGTGCCAAATTCGTAGGACACGGATTCCATCGCCGCCGCCATGCCGGCCTTTGACCTTGGGGCTGAGCCGATAATCGCGGTCGACGACACCGACATCGCAGAACCTGCGCCCGCGCCGAGCAGTATCAGTCCTGCGATCATGAGCGGGAAATTGCCCGAGGAAACACCGTAGTACATGCCTGCCAGGCCGATGGCGTTGAGGAGGAATCCGCCGGTGATGAGTGTGCGGAAACCCACTCGATGCAGCACCATGCCGCCGATGACACCAACTGGCAAGGACGCCAGTGCCGCGGTGGCAACTAGCAAGCCCGCATCGAGTGGTGTGTATCCGACGGAAATCTGGAAGCGCTGCGTCGTCATCAATTCGGCGCCTGCCAGGACAAACATGGCAAGCGCGGCTGCCAGCACGCCACCGGAAAACATCCGCGAACGGAAGACGGAGAAGTCGATGAGGGGTTCAGTGAGACGTGCCTGACGACGCTGAAACAGTACCGCGCCCACTAGCCCGCAGGCGATAGCCGCGACGATGACGGTGGAGGAGTGATGACCAGCGAGTTCCTTAATGAGCGAGACCAGGCCCAGCATGGCCAGCATCGCGTAGAGGCTGGTGAGAAAATCCCAGCGCTTGGCTGGGTTGGGCTGATTCGGCGGAGCAAAAATCAGCGTGCCAATGATTGCGAAAACTACTACAGGGATATTGATAAGGAAGATTGAGCCCCACCAGAAGTGCTCCAATAAGAAACCGCCAACGACGGGGCCAGCGGCGGCACCCAGTGTTGCCGTGGCAGACCAAATGCCAATAGCTGTGGCAAGTTCACGAGGGTGGTGGAAGGTCTCACGTAGCAGTGCGAGGGTCGCCGGCATCATGGTCGCGGCGCCCAGTCCTAGACAGCCGCGGGCGATGACCAGCGCCCAGGCGTGCGGCGCAAAGGCCGCGGCCAGGGAAGAGAAGCCAAAAATTGTCAGGCCCACAAGAAACATCTTGCGGTGACCGATGCGGTCGCCCAGGGTGCCTGTGCCGAGGAGGAGTGCGGAGATCACCAGTGGGTAGGCGTTGATGATCCACAGGCCCTCTAACTCGGTTGTGTGGAGCTGCTCGCGCAGAACCGGCAGAGCAGTGTAGAGCACCGAGTTATCTATGCCGATGAGTAGTAGGCCGGCGCTGATGATAGCGAGGAAGATCCACCTGTGGGTGACTGAAGTGGGCGGATTAGCCCTCGTGGAAGCGGCGTGGTCAGTACTTGTCATTCCAGTAACTGTAACGAACGTTCGGTTTAGTTACAACCTCTAAAGGGTGCTGATTTAGACCTAAAACTTCAAGAAAAGTAAGCCGATCCCGCCCAAGGAGCCGGTGAAAAAGTGTCTAAGTTGCAGGCGTTGTTGAGGTGCGAATTCACGGACGCCGTTCGATCCCCCGTGGCGCCCGAGCGGGTAAAAGTCAGCATGAACGCGCTGACTTTATGCTCGGAGGCTTACGCGCTGACTTTACGCTCGGACGTTGTGGCCAATCACCGCCGGGATAGTAATGGGTGCATCCCCGAAAAGCTCCTTCTGGTATTCGTTCTGCTCGAAAGCGCCAGCATCGTTATCCCTGATCGTGGCCACGTTTGTCAGTTTGCGTGCCGACGGTGCGGAACCCTTTTGGAGCAATCCACCACGGCTGCCCGCAGTGGTGGCCGCGAAAGCCCCTGCGCCACGGTTTCCAGCAGCGGCGCCCGCGGTTCCGCCAGCAGCACCCGTAGCTCCGGTAGCAGTACTGTTGCGCGCACTGATTAGGGAATTCATCAATCCACTTCCGCGCTGTCCAGAGCTATTCGAGACGGTTGGCAAGGCAGAACCAGCGACCCCGGGACCCAAGCCGGTTCCCATCCCGCGACCCGCTGTCGGCGCTGGCATACGACCGGGACTCGAAGCCGGAAATCCCGAGGCCGGGGGACGGGGGCTTGAGTTTCCAGAATACGGCAGTGCCGGGATATTGCCCGCTGGTGTGAGTCCCGCAGTGCGTCCTGCACCGAGGGAGCCAGCCGGCCGGTTGCCGTGAACTCCGTAAGGCGAAACTCCTTGCGGTGATGAGCGTTGAAGTGGGGGTGCTCGCCCCCGAAGGAGCGACCATGGCTGGATTCGCCGCATTCGGTTGAGCCATAGCTGATTTACCGGTCGGGGATGTTGGCGAGATTGTGGAGCTCGTTGGGCTGCTAGGTGATGCGGGGTGCACAGGGGTAGCAGACGGATTAGTAGGGTTCGACAAAGTCGAAGCGCTCGGTTGCAAGTGCGAAGGAGCGGAAGGGCTCGCGGTTGTGGATTGCGGTGTCGGAGAATCCGGAACAGTTGAGGTGGCACCAACTGGTGCGCTGGCGGCCTGCATGCTTCCAGCCATCCCCGCAGGCGAAAGGCTGAACTGGCTAGTTCCAGAACGTCCGGCGACTGTGGCTCCAACGGACACCTCGGCGGTCACACCACTTCCCGCATCGGCAGAAACCAGGTTAGGAATTCGGGGAATAGCGGTCTGTAGTTGTGCGGTATACGGACCAGAGAGAAAGGCTGCTACCTCGGCCTGTTCAAAAGCCTTTTGCGCGCCAGGGTTTGGGAGTGCTTTGGACTCGGCTTCGATCGCTGATAGTGCATTGACGGCCATCGCCTTCACAGATGGCAATACGGCAAGGTGCCCGGCCATGACCTCAGATGCGGTGGCGATGCTGGTAGCGCGTGCGGCCAGACCTTTCATTGTTGAGTCCGCAGCAGAGAAGACAGCACCGCTGTTGCTCGACACCAAGCCGGATGAGATGGAGGTTAGATTGCTGGCCAACGTGGTCATAGTGTCGGCGAAGTTATTCCAGTAGGCGATTGCCTCGGCTACGGCACCGTCGTTTGTTGAGGAAAACATGGATAGTAGGGACTTCGCATCGAGACCAAGTTCCGCGGAAAGAGTGACTGGCGCGAAAGTGAGACTTCCAGCTTCAAACATCGGCCGACGCTGAAATACACCGCTTGTGCGCGCTACTTCGGCAAGGGAAGCGCCGTCACCATTGAATGGGTTAATGCTTCGAAGAATCCGATTCATGGTGGACTCGTGCTCAGTGATCACGCGACGGAAGTCAGCGAGATTTGTTTGCGCCCACGTGAGCTGTTTGCCCAGAGACAATCCGATGGCAGCAGAGCTTCCTGAGCTGCCGGAAATTGCGAGACTGTGTTCTGTCGCCACCAGCTGGAGTGACGGAACCTGTGAGTAGCCGGCCAAGTTTGGCTGGATATGGATGGCATTATTTGCCAGCAAATTCGTGGAATGGAACTTCTGAATTGCAGAGTCGATTGTTGGAATTACGGCATGCATCATGATTCTTCCCCCAAATAATCAATTAACAGCTCATTTACTGGAGCGCACAGCCGGTGCTGTGGGTCAGGGCTATCTTGTCCGGTTGTGTCGATAACGAATCCGAGAGCTCCTTGTTCTGTTTCGACAGAAGCAATACAGGCGGAACTTCCGAGCGGATTGATTTGAGTGAATGTCACCCAATTGAAAATCCCTTCGTGATGAGCCAAAGGCTCGGCACTGTAGCGTTCGAGTTGTGAGTGAGCGACCGCAGCATGCCAGATGCTCAGCAGGCCGGAAGCATCGGATTCAATAACGCAGCCAATCTGTTTATTTCCTTCGATTCGGCCCTCCATGTACGTCTGCTCCTGGAACCCCAGCCTGTCTAAACGCCCCATAATCGCAGGGTCGTCACACGGATTGGTCAGGACGAATTCGGGTGCGTCGTAGTTGTAGTGCCCATCGGGACCAAGTGGAGCATCACCGGGCTCCGGCGGATTGTTGGGTGGAAGCACACCCGCAGGTAACGTCACGCCCGAGTCAGTAGTCATGGTTGTCGCATTGTCGCCGACAGGTTGAACGTCCTCGCCGGATGCCTCGGTCGATGCGCAACTAGTCCCCGTTATTCCCCATAGAAGTGCTGACAGTAGGGCGGCAGTAGTCGCCTTTTTCAATTTTCCCTCCCCAAAGAATTTGTGTGAGAAAGATATAACACCGCGGTCGCAATTGCGCTTGCTGAGAAGCCGAAAAAATAGACCGGCTGTGGATAACTTTTAGGGGGTGTGGACAACGCGGTCGCCGTGCAAAACGACGCCTCTGCGTAGCCACCACCTGCACCTTTGGGGTGCGTTCTCCGGGGCGTCGTTAAGCGTTGGTGGACAGCATGGGTGTAATAACCGAAGTAATCCGAACGATTGGTTAGACTATGAGGCGCATTACAAAACCACGGGAGTGCCAACCGAAATTCCGGCACTGAGAGGACGCTAGGGATCGAGCGTCGACCGGACGAACCTGAATCTGGGTAATACCAGCGTAGGAAAGGGATGTGTTGCTTCATGGCCGCACGTGTATCTGTATCCGCTCCACCGAAAGAGGGCGAGGTTACAACTGGCCCGATTTACCGCAGCAACAAGCATTACGACGAGGTTGCGTTTAGCAACGATTTCGGTGAGGCGAACCTGCGCATTCCAGTCCGTCGAATCAATCTGACGGACGGCACTCACTTCGATGCATACGACACCTCGGGTATTTACACCGAGGAAAACCCGGAACTGAATCTGAAGGAGGGGTTGGCTAAGACTCGTGACTCTTGGCCGAAGGCTCCGGCGGTGCCGGCGGTTGCGGGGTCTGAGGACGCCCCGAAGGTCAAGACGCAGCTGGCATGGGCTCGTGCGGGAATTGTCACCCCAGAGATGGCATTCATTGCCGCTCGTGAAAATGTGGATCCGGAAGTTGTGCGCGAAGAGGTTGCTGCGGGGCGCGCCGTGATTCCGGCCAACCACAAGCACCCGGAGACCGAGCCGATGATTATTGGCAAGCGCTTTGCCACCAAAATCAACGCCAACATTGGTAACTCGGCTGTGACTTCGTCCATCTCCGAAGAGGTGGAGAAGATGGTGTGGGCGACCCGTTGGGGCGCGGACACCATCATGGATTTGTCCACTGGTAAGGACATTCACGAAACCCGCGAGTGGATTCTGCGTAACTCCCCGGTGCCGGTTGGTACGGTGCCGATTTACCAGGCGCTGGAGAAGGTCAAGGGTGACCCGGCCAAGCTGACCTGGGAAATCTACCGCGAAACCATTATTGAGCAGTGTGAACAGGGCGTGGACTACATGACCGTTCACGCGGGTGTGCTGCTGCGCTACGTGCCACTGGCCGCCAACCGCGTTACCGGCATTGTCTCCCGCGGTGGTTCGATTATGGCCGCATGGTGCCTCGCGCATCACCAGGAGAGCTTCCTCTACACGCGCTTCGCTGAGCTGTGCGACATTCTGGCACAGTACGATGTCACGTTCTCCCTCGGTGACGGCCTACGCCCGGGCTCCATTGCCGACGCTAACGATGAGGCCCAGCTGGCTGAGCTGCGGACCCTCGGCGAGCTGACCAGGATCGCCAAGTCCCGCGGCTGCCAGGTCATGATTGAAGGCCCAGGCCACGTTCCGATGCACAAGATCGCTGACAACGTGAAGTGGGAAGAGGAGTGGTGTGAGGAAGCTCCGTTCTACACCCTCGGCCCGCTGGCAACCGACATCGCGCCGGGCTATGACCACATCACGTCGGCTATCGGCGCGGCAATCATTGCGCAGGCTGGTACCGCCATGCTCTGCTACGTCACGCCGAAGGAGCACCTGGGTCTGCCGAACCGCGACGACGTCAAGGTCGGTGTGATTACTTACAAGATTTCCGCGCACGCCGCTGACCTGGCAAAGGGGCTGCCGCGCGCTCAGGAGCGTGACGACGCGCTGTCGAAGGCCCGCTTCGAGTTCCGTTGGCATGACCAGTTTGCACTGGCTCTGGATCCGGACACTGCGCTGGATTACCACGATGAGACCCTGCCCGCAGAGCCGGCAAAGACCGCGCATTTCTGTTCCATGTGTGGTCCGAAGTTCTGCTCCATGCGTATTTCCAAGGATGTGCAGGACTACGCGAAGGAACACGGCCTGGACTCCGTTGAAGCTATCGAGGCCGGCATGGCTGAGAAGTCCCAGGAGTCCGCTGATCAGGGTGGTCGCGTCTACCTGCCGATTACCGCGGAGTAATTGGTTGCGTCAAAGCTGCTGAAGCAAGCCGCGGTCGAGCTCTATTGGGCTTGGCCGCGGTTTTCTTTTGCTCTCAGCCATTTCTTCCAATCCCAGCGTTGAGACTCTAACGGGGGTGGATAAGGCGCGCCTTAATAACTAGGTTAGGTGGGCCTAATATGCGGGGTGTACATTGCTTGTATGCACAGTCTGAAGTTCCTGACTTTCGATCATTCCCACGGCCATCTTGCGGGTGCTCACGAAACTCGCCTTTCGTCCGGCTTTGAATCATCGCCCGTTGGAGAAGGCAAGCGTCGACCGGTGAGGCAGAGTGCGCGCAGAGGTGTTACTGCGGTTTCGCTGTCCGGTGCCATGGTCCTTTCGGCGTTTGTGTCCCCAGCAATGGCTGAAACTGCGAAGCCAATCGTGCCAGACAACTTTCCCAATGTGATTAATCCAGCGGAGAACTTCCAGCCGCAGGATTCGAAGTATGTCGAATCCCCGGAAGTTACTGTCACTTTTGAGGACGGCACACCAGCTGAAGGTGCCACGGTTCATCGCGGCGATGTTCTTATCGTTCGCGGTAGTGGTTTCAACCCGTCGGCCAACCGTGGTGGTTACCCGCTTCCAATTCCTCCGGGTGTGCCCAATGGTGTTTACGTTCTCTACAGTGCGTTCCCAGACTCCTGGAAGCCAAGTGAAGGTGCTCCGTCCTCGTCGCGGAAACATCCGCACGACAACATTGCTTGGGTCACGCCGGCTGGAACTCTCGAGGCGATACCGAACCAGGGCGTCGACATGCGACGTTCTATCGCTCGTCAGGCTACCCCGATGACAGATGACGGCAGCTTTGAGGCTCGCATTGTTGTTAACCCGCCAGAGACCCCAGCTGGTGAAAACTGGGGCATTTATGTTTACCCGGCAGCCGGCTCCATTAATGAGGCCGAGGAAATCTACATCCCGTTGAATTATTCGGATGCTCCGGGCAAGAATGCCCCGGCTCCCTCCAGCGAGGATTTAGTAATTTCTGTATCTGCGCTGGAGAAGGTATTCGGCGCACTGGGTGGTGGCGTCACTGCCAAGAACGGTGCCCTAGAGCCTGAGGCCGGTGTCGTCTCATTCACCCGCGACAATGACAACAGTGATGTCGAAGGGGAGAGCTACCGCGGAGAAGTTCACATCACCGCGAAGTTCAGTCTGGTTCATGTGGTCGTTCGTAATCCGCGCATTGAGGAAGGCCCGACCGGAAAGATTATTACGGCAGAGGTCTCGCAGGGCTACGATGTCGGCCCGGATGAGATGGAGCGCATGCCCATAGCCGCCGTGGTCGACAGCGATGGAGATCAGCTGATTACGACCATCGGCACTATTTCACAGATTCGATAGTCCTCCGGCCATCACGGCCGCCAACTGTCGTCCTCCTGGCACTTTGTTCAAAGAAAGCCGTCATACCTTGTGGGTTCTTGCGGGGTGTAACCACTGCCGTATTGGAATCACTACATTAGATAGAGGCGCTTACCAGCGATGAGGAGGAACGTGGGACGGCATAGTCAGGCAGAAGGACCTGTGTCACAGGATGGCGCATCGTCACAGGCTGCGGAGTCGCAACGTGCTGCTGCGAAGTCTCGGTCACAGGTCTCGCGAAAAATGCGGGCTCGCAAACCCAGTCAGACCCCCGCGCTGGCGCAATCGCCTGTGATGAGCTGGCCTCTTATTCTGGTCTCGCTGCTCGGTGGTCTTGCCTCGCTGTTGGCCTGGAATGGTCGTACTCAGCCGGACGATTGGGCTTCGCTCTGGGTAGGCGGGCTACTTATGGACAGGGGACTTGAGTCCCATCTCTATGACGCCGATCCAATCGATTTCACCGCCATGAATGGAGAGGTCTGGCCACGCCTGGCGCAGGAAGTGTCTGCGCCATTTACGCATCCCTTTGTGCAAAACCCTTTGTTCGCAAAGGCTCTGGGAGCGATATCCCACGTCATGAGCTTTGAAACCTCGGTTGCTTGGTTGCTCTTTCTCTCTGGAATGGCCGTCGTGGTCCTCGTCGCAGCCTCCTACCACCTGTGGTTTCGGTCCACCATGCCCTGGGGCATCGCAGCGCTGGTTACCGCATGCGTATTCGCTCTGCCGACCACTCTTAATTCGTTCTGGATCGGTCAGACGACACCGCTGATTGTCGCGGGCGTCGCCTATGGTCTTGCTGCCTCGCGCACTCGTCATTGGCTCGCGGGCATCCTGCTCGGCATCGTCGCATCCATTAAATTGACTCCGTATGCGCTCATCGCTGTGATGCTCTTTTTCGCTTATCGACGCCGCGCAGCCCTCTGGTCGCTGGCCACCACGGCGGTACTGGCGGTCTGGATGTTTATCCGCGTTGATATGTCGGTGATTTCGGATTGGATTGATCGAATCGGCGACATTGGTTCATCGGTCTTGGTCGGCGGTGCGAATCAGTCGTTGGCGTCGACTTTAGCCACAGACCTGGGCAAACCTGATTTATTAGTAACAGTGGTTCGTGATTACCCGAGTCACGTGAAAACGATTCCACTGTGTATTGCGCTTGGCGTGGTGTTGATGGTCACGGCAGTTGCGTGGTTGAACCCGGTCTACCGGTTTGAATTTCTGATTACGGGCGCTTGGCTTATTGCAGCCACATTCTCATCGATTCTTTGGACCCACTACATGTTGATGCTGGTCACATCTGTGTTCGGTTTGGCCGCCATGGCGCGGACCCGATTGACCAGACAGTGGCCGTATATCGGTATTGCGTTGCTAGTGGTCCTGCTGACGTTTCCTGTGACAAACCCGATTGCTGCTACGCCATATACCGGCGGATTTATGTATTCGGGGATTACTGCGATGCTCTTGACGCTGGCATTGATGCTAGTTATTGGTGGCTGCCACGCGTTTGCGGTACATCGGTATGGCGATGGTGATACAGGCGAGGTTGGACCTGGTTTTGGTAGTGAATTAGCTGTTGTGGAGACGTTGAAATTTCCTCAGCCAGAGCCAATGGTCTTATTCGACTTGAGGAAGCGCTAGATTTAGCGACTCAGCATAGAGACGATGTCACGGGGAGACATGTCGCTGTAGATCTCGTTCCGGGTGCTCTTAACCTGGTGGCCGAAGTGGACTGCGTTAGCGTCACTGCTGGTGTCGCGGGCAAGAGCCTCGCGCAGCGGCTGCGAGAAGAAGGCGCGCTTGGTAGTGAAAGAACGGGGGAACAGGTTTTCAAGGCTCACGGTATAAACCCTTTCTGTGGTCGGAATCCGGTCGGGACTCCGGTTTGAGAGTTTCTGTATTCAAATGGTTTTCTTTGATGCGGTTGCCACTATATGTCTGAATATGCCCGATATCGAGTTAAAACGGGCAAAAGTGACTAAGCGGATACCGTTCCCAACATGAAAGCTGCATCACACTGAGGACCGGCTTAATACTCGGTCACGGTCAGTTGTGGGCTCCAATACAATGAAATGCGGAATCAATTTTGAAGTAGGAGTTTGGCTATGGCTATTTCTTCGGCACCCACCCCTGAGTCTCCGGATTCGGCGGATACCTCGGACGCGGCATCGCGCAGCGTTCCGGCGGCAGCGCTCAGTCACGTTGAGGATCTAATTGATTTTGTGGCTGCGTCGCCAAGCTCATTTCATGCGGCACAACAGGTCGTTGACCGTCTGAGTGCAGCCGGTGCCACGGTCGTCGACGAGCACGAACAGTGGCCAAGCGAACCCGGTGCCTACGTCCTGCGTCGCGATGGCGCCGCCGTTGCTTGGATCGTCTCGGAGACACCGGCTGCCGATTTGACCGGTTTCCGTATTGTGGGTTCCCACACGGATTCGCCCGGTTTTCGTGTGAAGCCCAACGCGCGCACCTCCGCCGCAGGCTATGCACAGGTCGCCGTCGAAGTCTATGGCGGCGCGCTGTTGGGAAGCTGGACCGACCGCGAAATTGAGTTCGCCGGTCGTGTAATTGATAAAAATGGCAATGAGCACCTTGCTCGCACCGGCCCGGTCGCGCGCATCCCGCAGTTGGCTATCCACCTCAATCGTGCGGTTAACGAAGAGGGGTTGAAGCTCCACAAGCAGAATCACACTGCACCGATTATCGGAATGGATACCTTCGGCACCGATGTGCACCAGGTCATCGCCGATGCAGCGGGCCTGTCTATCGACGACATCGTCGCCTGGGACCTCATTTCCTTCGACACTCAGCAGCCGCGCACCTTCGGTGCTCACGATGAGTTCCTGGCTTCAGGCCGGCTGGACAATCTGCTCAGTGTTCACTCCTCCCTGGTCGCCTTCGAGGCCTTGCTCCGCCAAGACTGGAGCACGTCAACCACTATCCCCGTCATGGTCGCTTTTGACCACGAGGAAGTCGGGTCCGCCTCCACCACGGGCGCTGCAGGGCCACTGCTTGCCGACGTTCTGTCCCGCATCGCAGCGGCCACAGGCGCTGACCTGGAACGCACCCAGCAGCTTTACCGCGGTTCCATCTGTCTCTCTGCCGACGGCGCACACGGTGTGCACCCGAACTATGCAGGTGAACACGAGCCGGGGCACCAGCCGGAACTCAATGCTGGCCCAGTGGTGAAGATCAATGCCAACCAGCGCTATGCCACCACGGCGGCTGGTCAGGCCGAGGTTGTCCGAATTGCAGCGGAAACCACCAAGCGCATTGGTCAGGAAGTGCCGGTGCAGTATTTTGTCTCTGCGAACCATAAGCCATGCGGCTCCACTATCGGCCCAATCACCGCAACGCGACTGGGTATTGACACCATTGATATCGGAGCTGCGATGGTCTCCATGCACTCGGCGCGTGAGATGTGCGGCACGATTGATCCATGGTGGTTGGCCGAACTCACCGTGGATTTTTGGGGTGCCGGAAACTAGCAGCTCGCTGGCAGCGCTTAAGTCACCTCTAGCAGGGGAGATGTCGGGGCGCTGTGGCCGTCGTGAAGCGAAAATGGGTGAGGGAATTTCCGTAGCTGCTCGTCGTGGAGTCCATTTTCTGTCATGCTATGAACCATGACTGATGCTAACGACACCCTGCCGTCGCACCGCCTTGAAGTACCCATCGAAGAGGCGGTGGCATGGCGTCGCCAACTGCACCAGAATCCGGAGCTGAGCTTCCGGGAGTACCGGACCTCGGACATGATTGAGGATCTGCTCAATCAGTGGGACATCCCGACGTACCGGTTGACCCCGACGTCCGTAATTGGCGTCATCGAGGGCACAGCAGGCGACCCCAGCACGGGCCGTGTGATCGGCTACCGCGCGGATATTGATGCGCTGCCGATTCAGGAGGAAACGGGACTGCCGTACGCCTCGCGCACGCCGGGTGTGATGCACGCCTGTGGTCATGATGTTCACACGGCGATGCTGCTGGGCACTGCGAAGGTGCTTTCCGGAATGCGCGATCAGCTGCACGGCAAGGTGCTGTGCATCTTCCAGCACGCCGAAGAAATGCTGCCGGGCGGGGCTCGTGAGCTGGTCGACAAGGGCGCCGCCGATGACTTAGATGAGGTCTATGCCTTCCACGTCGCGCCGCATCCGGTGGGGCATGTTGGGATTTGCGCTGGGCGAGTGACAACTATGTCGGGCATCGTCTCCATCGCGATTCGTGGCCGTGGCGGACACTCCTCGAACCCGCAGCTGTCGATTGACCCGGTGCTCATCGCCAGCGAGGTGACTCTGATGCTGAACACGATTGTCTCCCGCGATGTGGATCCGAAGCACATGAACATTGTCAATGTCGGCTCACTGCATTCAGGTGAGGCCGGCAACGTGATTCCGGATACGGCCAACCTGGAAGTGTCCATCCGCTCGGTGGATGAGGCCGACTGGGAGATTGTCTGCCAGCGTATCGAGGCCGTCGTCAACGGCGTCTGCCAGGCTCACGGTGCACAGGCGACTTTCGACTGGCAGATTCCGTACCCGATGGTGGTCAACGCCGACATTGCGGTCAATCGTGCTTGGCATGCGGCGACGAAGGCGGTTGGCAAGTCCAAGGTGTTCGCTGCCGATCCGTGGGCTCCTTCGGATGATTTCTCGTATTTTTCCCGTGAAGCGCCGGGCTGTTACATGTTCCTCGGCACCGGTGGCCCGGAAGCGGGTAATCCCTTCTTTCTTCACAACTCCAAGTTTAAAATTGTGGAGAGAGCCATGGTCAGCGGCATGCGCACGGAAATCCAAATCGCGCTAGATGCACTGAACCCGTCGAAGAGCCAACCGCCGGAGCGCCCTGTCGCATCTCCGATCATGCCCGCAGCAGGTACCGTGCCTCCACGGCCGCGGAATGCAGGCCTTGGCACGCCGAAGTCGCATGCGGGCCAGGCGCGGGCGTCGTCAAGCGAATCGGCGGGGGAGACCTCACCGACCCCTGAGGCTGCGACGGCACCAGATAATTCCAATCAGCCTCAGGCACCTAGAGAGGATGCATAGGACAATGTCCACTACCCCCAACGCCCCTGATAAGACGCTCGCTGCCGCCGCACCTGAGTGGACGAAGTGGGCGATTGGATGGCACGTCTATCCACTGGGGTTTGTGGGAGCGCCCATCCGTGAGAAGGATCGAGGCGCCGCGCCGGTCAATCGAATTCGCAAACTGATTGACTGGCTGCCCTACGTCCAGGAACTGGGACTCAACGTCCTGCAACTGGCACCAGTTTTCGAGTCCACCAGCCACGGCTACGATACCGAGGACTACTACCGCATTGACTCGCGCCTAGGCACCGAAGAGGACATGAAGGCCGTCATCGAAGCTGCCCATGAGCGCGGCATCAAAGTGCTTTTCGACGGCGTCTTCAACCACATCGGGTCAGAGGCGCCCGCGCTGAAGACCGCGAAGGAAAACCCTGACTCTGAAGAAGCGCAGCTCTTTGCGTTTACGCACTCAGATGGCGACATGATCGCGTCGGTGTTTGAGGGACATGAGAGTTTGGTCGAATTCGATCACACCAGTGACGCGACTGTTGATTTTGTCGTGAACGTCATGAATTACTGGCTGGTGCGGGGGATTGATGGCTGGCGCCTGGATGCGGCCTACGCAGTGGATCCACAATTCTGGCACAAGGTTTTGCCGCGAGTGCGTGCTGAGCACCCGCATGCTTTTATCTACGGGGAGGTCATCCACGGCGACTATGCGGAGATTGTGTCGGTGTCCGGCATGGACTCGGTGACGGAATACGAGCTGTGGAAAGCGACCTGGTCGGCGCTGAAGGAGGAAAACTTCTTCGAGTTGGACTGGACTCTGAAGCGCCATAACACCTTCGCGGAGTCTTTTGTGCCGGTGACGTTTGTGGGAAACCACGATGTTTCACGCATTGCGACACAGGTAGGGGCCGACAAGGCCGTGCTGGCGGCAACGGTGCTGTTTACCGTGGCCGGTGTGCCACTGGTCTACTACGGTGACGAACAGGGCTATACCGGTCTCAAAGAGGAACGCATCGGCGGTGACGACCAGGTCCGTCCAGTGTTCCCGGATAGTCCGGAGGAACTCTCTACGCTCGGCGAGGCTCTCTACCGCTCCTATCAGCAGCTCGTTGCGTTGCGCCGCCGATTCCCATGGCTGCACTCCGCTCGCGTGGAGACTGATGAATTGCGCAATGGTTTCCTTCGCTACCGCGTGATCGCGACCGATGCGGCGCTCGTGGACGATGCTGCCGGGGCCTCGGGTGAGGCTGGAGTTTCCGGCGAGATGCCCTCGCTCATTGTCGAGCTGAACCTGGAAAATGGCGCAACCAGCGCGGTAATCCGTGATGGTGACCACGTGGAATTTGAGTTTTCCTAGGCTCTCATCGTGGCTCTAGGCTGCCCCCAGAGAACCAAAACCGCCCGGACACCATGGCCGGGCGGTAATTCTTTCGCGCCCCATCGATGAGTGGGCACAAGGGGTAGTGACTGCGTTTCTGTTTGCTAACTACCTCGGTTTTCGCAGTTTCAATTATTGAATCTGCAGTTACATCTCTGCGGTCTCAGCAGGAGTCATCTCGTCGGAGGGTGCCGGTGTGGTGGCCTTCTGCTCGAAGGTCTCCGACGGGTTGGCCTGGTCGCCGACCTTTACGTCCGAGTCAACCTCGTTCGGGGGAGAGCAAGCGACCAGGGCTGCTGCGGCAATGGCGGATGCGGCGATAGCGCCGGCGATGCGGTTACGCATGGATGTGGCTCCTCTGTCGGAAAAACAATAGCTACAAGGGCTAATGAACTTTTCTCACATTATCCTAAAGCAATATCTTAGAGGATTCTTAACGGCTTGCGGGAACCAAGGGGCCAATCGCCCCCGCGCCGATGCATAGCGTTGCCCCCGGAGACGCCTTTTCCACATCGACACGGAGAGTATTTCCGCCACCGTTGAGGTACGCATAGCGCGGCCGCAGATCGTTGTTCATCTTCACGACCGTGGAACCAGCGCGGGTTTGCTCTTCAGTCTCGAAAGGATTGGGTAGCGACAGGCGCACATCCATGTCCTCAGAGGCGGTGGCCGGGAACTCAAGCACCCAGTCACCGAGCTTGATAATGTTCTCAAGCTTGATGTCCTCCGACGCAGTGCCGTCCTCACCAACTGTGATGTGATGGCCACACTGCTCGACAGGGCCATCGGTGACCCGGGTAATCTCGGAGACCTTGGCGTCGATAAGCGAACCGTCGGTATTGAACATGCGTGGGTGACCGGTGACGCGCTCAAATGGTGGGCGATCGGCGACCGCATCAAAAACGCGCGAGTACATGTTCATCGGAGCGGCGACGGGCACGAGAATCTCGAAGGGGACGGGCTGGTCAATGAGGTTGTAGTCGATCGCCTTGTCGGGGCCAGCGGCGTCGGCCTCCTCGCGCAGCGCGGACAGCGACGCCTTGGTGTTGCCGATCCACTCCATTGCGATGTCATCAGACCAGGCATTGCGGTAAGTAACCACGGAAATCGAGGAGGTGACCGCCAGTGCGACACCCAACGACCAAATCAGAATGTGCGTACGAGCCGGTAGCAGAGCCGGCGCCTCGTCCTTTGGCGGGAGTCCCGCCAGGGAGATCGCGACACAGATAGCGATCACGAGCGCGACATCAGAGTAGTAGTGCAAAGTGTGCGCCAGCACGCCGGAGGTGTTCTCTCCCGAGCGGAACAGGGTGATGGCGAACAAGGTGGTGAACATGTACGCCACCGATAGCGTCCACGGAGCCCAGCCACGGTAGTCGCGGCCAATGAGGGTGGCAGACAGAATCAACAGAATAATGCCGCCGAGAGTAATCAGCTGAGACGAAGCGGAGGCAAACGGCTGTCCCGGAGCCCAACGTTCCCAACTTGTTGGCCCGCCGATGATGCCGGCAAAAATCTGGCCGAGGCCGTTGAAGAACAGTTCGGGCTGTAGCTTGTCAGAAATGAAGCCGGTAGTTTCGGCGGGGCCGAAGTAGTACCACAGTGCCCAGGCGCCGGTCAGCAGCATCGATGGGATCCAGATGACTAGGCCGCGACGGAGAACCTGCAGGATATTGCTGCGCTCCATGTAAGCCAAAGTGATGACAACCAGCATCGAAATCGGCGCGATAGCCAGGGACTTCTCAAAGAATCCCAGCGCCACTGCCAGCAGTACAAACAGACCAGCGGCTTCCCACGGGCGGGGGCCGAAAGAACGACGCATAGTGGTGCGAATAGCGACAATCATGAAAACCACGAATGCCAGGTGGAACGGCTGGGAATTGGCCGCAGCCGACCACCAGGTGTCTCCCGGAAGCATCAGCGGAGTCCAGGCGACGACCGTGATGAGGAAGAGCGACACCAGCGTGCGGCCAGTGAGAAGCTCAAAGAGCTTAGTGGTGGCGTATGTCAGCGCTACCGACATCACGGCCATGGTGATAGCCGGCAGCCACCAGTTCCACGGCGCAATGAGGTGATAGAGGCCTTGCACCAGGAAGGCCAGTGGTGCAAGGTGCCCGTCGTGATCCTGAAGCAGGTAGTCCTTGCTCAGCAGCGAGGTGTCGTAAAGGCGGCCAACGATGATGAAGTCATCCCAGTAAAAACCATGGCTAGTCAGAACCAGAATGCGAGCGACAAGCTGTATCGCAATAACAACTCCGATGAGTGGCCACCACTGCTTCGCAGACAGGTCAAGTCTCTCGCCCCACGTCAATGAGGGCATGTAGTATGGGCGAGAACTTTCCTGCTCAGCGGTGTTGTCAGCACCAGGGAACTCGGCAGTTTTCACTGCGGAATCCGCGGCTGTCCTCTCATCGCCGACTGTCGGCGGATGAGGGGTTTGGGCAGTTGGGGTATCTCCAGTAGATGACCGCTCGGCTTTAGTCATGGTTCCTTATGTTATCTAGGCCATCTGCGGGGCGCGGTAGGGTAGGCAAAAGTTAGTGCTTAGGGCGTGTCGGCACAGGCCCCATATGCCGCTAATGAATACATCAAAATCTTTTGAGCAATATCGCTCGAGTTAAAGAAAAAATGGGAGCAAGTGAGATGACGCAATCGGCGAGTGCAGCACGCGCTAACTTCTCATGGCGCAATATTGACATCATCATTGCAGCTGTTATCGGCGTGGCCGTTGGCCTGATTTTTGTTATCTGGAACATCATCGGCGGTGCGGGCTATGAAGCAGTCAACGCGCTTACTCCTGGCCTTGGCGGTTTGGTCGCGGGTATGTGGTTCCTCGGTGGGCCACTCGGCGCGTACATCATTCGCAAGCCGGGTGCCGCTATCTTCGTTGAGGTAATCGCAGCGACAGTTTCAGCACTAATCGGTAACCAGTGGGGTATCCCTACCGTGTACTCAGGTTTGGCGCAGGGGCTCGGCGCGGAGCTGGTGTTCCTCATTCTGACGTATAAGAGCTACAACCTGGCCACCGTGGTTATCTCCGGTCTCATGGCAGGTGTCGGCGCGTGGACCTATGAGTTTTTCACCGGCAACCTGGCCAAGACTTTCGAATTCAACATCATCTACCTGATCTCCACGGCGCTGTCTGGTGCCGTCCTCGCCGGTCTGCTGGCTTACTTCCTGGCTAAGGCACTGGCGGCAACTGGAGCGCTGGATCGGTTTGCCATCGGGCGAGAGCGGCACGGCGACGTCTAGGAAAAATCGATGACAGATGAGGCGTTGACGCGGAGGCCGTCGTCAAGCGGAAATGTCCCTGCGGTGAGCGCGCGGGGGTTCGGATATCGGCACGCGGGGCGCAAAGCTGCGGTACTGAATGACATCACACTGGACGTGGAGCGTGGTGAAAAGGTGCTGTTGCTCGGCGCGTCGGGGGTAGGGAAGTCGACGCTGCTTGCCGCTATTGCTGGCGTACTTGGCGACGACTCCGATGGCGAAGCCACCGGAGAGCTCCTGATTGAAGGTTGTACTCCCGCTTCCGCACGGGGCGCGGTGGGCTTAGTGCTGCAAGACCCTGACTCGCAGACGATTAGTGCCCGCGTTGGCGACGATGTTGCCTTTGGTGCGGAAAACCTTGGCGTTGCCCCGGCTGAGATCGGCAACCGAGTACGCGCCAGCCTGGATGTGGTGGGACTGGATTTGCCGCTGGACCATCCCACGCACCGGCTTTCCGGGGGACAGAAACAGCGCCTCGCATTGGCGGGTGTGCTGGCGATGGGCGCACGGG
>NZ_KV836272.1:598559-629786 GCF_001838295.1 Corynebacterium sp. HMSC074C04 | reverse complement strand
GGACGAGCCGACGGCCAACATCGATCCGGCCGGTGTGCCGGTACTGCGCGATGCGGCGATTACCGCGGCGGAGAGAACCGGTGCGGCGCTGATCGTGGTCGAGCATCGAGTGGATGCGTGGGTCGATGTGGTTGACCGCATCATCGTGCTGGGCCGCGAAGGTGTGATTGCCGATGGTGCGCCTCATCGAGTCTTGGAAGACCACGGACAGGCTCTGACGGATGCTGGGGTGTGGATTCCGAATGCGCCGCCCGCGCTGCCGGGCGCCCGTTCCGTTGCCTGCGACCAGGACGGGCACCCTAGCGGTGACATCGCGATTGAAACCCGCGAGTTGGCCATCGGCTATGGCGCGAAGAAGTCCTGGTTCAGCGGTGGCGAAACTGTTGAACCGATTGCTCGCGGTGTATCAATTTCAATCCCATCTCAAGCTTCCACCTGCATTGTTGGTCACAATGGCAGCGGCAAGTCCACGTTAGCGCTGACGCTCGGCGGTCTGCTTGAGCCGATGGCGGGCACGGTCCAAGTGGCAGGCAGCGGTAGCGCGCCGTGGAAATGGCCATCGAAGAGGTTGGCTACTCGGATTGGCACGGTATTCCAGGACCCCGAGCATCAATTCGTCACCGGCACAGTGCTGGAAGAGTTGCAGCTTGGCCCCAAGCTTGTCGGTGTCAACGCTGATCAGCGCATCGAGGAGTTACTTGAGCGGCTGCGACTAACCGCCCTGACCAAGGCGAATCCATTCTCGCTTTCCGGCGGTGAGAAGCGACGTCTGTCGGTGGCGACCATGCTGGCGACAGCGCCGGATATTGTGCTTCTCGACGAACCGACCTTCGGCCAAGACCGCCGGACATTCACCGAGCTGCTCACTTTGCTTCGCCAACTTGCAGACGACGGTCGAACTGTTATTTCGATTACCCACGATCCGTTGGTGGTCCAAGCAATGGGGGACTACGTCGTCGACATGGATGCGTTTCATCCGGAGCGGTCAGGCCGTGCGGCGCCGGGACAGCGTGGTTCGGGGGAGCAGGCCGGTCCGAGCAGCAATAGCGGTTCGCGCGGCCAGGGCGAAGTAGGAGGGAAATCGTGACTGAAGTCGGTTCCGCCGGTACGGCTGAAGGTACGCAGAGCGCCGAGCAGAGCAAGCAGCCTTTCCTCGCGACGGTCAACCCGGTGGCGAGAGTTCTGGGCCTATTCTTGCTCACCACACCGCTGCTGATTTCCATCGACTGGGTCTCCGCAGTGGTGGCACTTGTCTGCACGCTTTTCTTGGTGCCACTGTCGGGTTTGGGTTTTCGTCGTTTTCTAGGACGCAGCCTGCCGCTTCTTATCGCCGCGCCCATCTCGGGCATCTCGATGGCGCTCTACGGCAACCCGGAGGGCAAAGAGTATTTCTCCTTTCTGCTTGCGCATGTGACGGATAATTCCATTTCCCTGGCCATCGCGATCATGTTGCGTGTGCTGGCTATCGGTACTCCAGTTATCGTGCTGACAGCTAATATCGATCCCACCGATCTGGGCAATGGGCTGGCGCAGGTTCTCAAGCTGCCCAGCCGGTTTGTGCTGGCAACGGTGGCGAGTCTGCGGCTCGTCGGTCTGTTCATCAGTGATTGGCAGGCGCTGACCCGAGCCCGTCGCGCACGCGGTTTGGGTGACCACGGCGCAATTCGCCGCACTATTTCCCAGGTGTTCGCTCTGCTGGTGTTTGCGCTGCGCCGCGGCACCAAGCTGGCCACCGCCATGGAAGCCCGCGGCTTTGGCGCACCGATTAAGCGCACATGGTGGCATACCTCGACATTGGCCGCGCGTGACTATGTCACCATGGCCGCCTGCCTCGCCATCGCCGTCGCAGCAATCGGTATTTCCGTGTGGGCCGGGGAGTTCCGCTTCCTGGGCGTGGCGTAGTAAAGGCGTTTCAATCACGATGATTCTGCTTATCGACGGCCGTTCCGGCAGTGGCAAAACCACCTTTTCGGCAAAGTTGCACAGTATCCTCGGCTGGCCAGTTATCCACTTGGAGGATGTCTATCCGGGCTGGTCCGGCCTGCAGAAAGCATCGGCCGCAGTCGCGGAGACCATTTTGAACCCCGCGCTACCGGCCGATGAGCGTGGTTATCGCCGTTGGGACTGGTACGCCAGTGAATTCGCCGAGTGGGTACCCACGCCACCGGACAGCTCTCTCATCGTCGAAGGCTGCGGCGCTGTCACTGAAGCTAATCTTGCCGCTGCCCGTGCCATCGGCGACGGCAACGCGTGGGGAGTCTGGGTAGAGCTGGACACGCAGACTCGCTTTGCCCGCGCCATGGCTCGCGACGACCACTTCGAGGAACACTGGGACATGTGGGCCGAGCAGGAATCTCAGCACATGGCCAAGCACAATCCGCAACAGCTCGTCGACTGGACTATCAACGTCCCAGAACAGTTAACGTGGAAGCTCTGATGAGAAAAACGCTCGCGTGCCTCGGTGCAAGCTTCGGTTCCATGCTCCTCGTCGGCGGACTACGTGTCGCCGCTAGTTCGGAGCTACGCCCACCACGCCTGCCCAATCGCAGACCTCCACGGTGGGTTCTTCCCGCAGTCGGTGCCGCGTGGACGCTGGCCAGCTACCGCGCCTATTACGCCCGCGCATCGCATCGCTTGACGACGCCCCTGCTCGCCGGCCTCGCAGTACCAGGAGCCGCAGCGATAGTTTTCGAGGCCGTTCGCCTTCGATGTGCTGCCAAAAAGCCAACTGTACCGCCACACACCGTGATTGTGCTGGGATGCGCATTGAAGAACAATCGGCCCTCGGCCCTGCTGGCCAAAAGATTGCAGCGGGCAGTAGCAGCGTGTGATGAGCGCACCGAGCGAATCATCTGCTCCGGTGGGCGCGGCAGTGAAGCGGTGACAGATGCCATCAGTTCCGAAGCGGATGCCATGGCGGAGTGGTTGGAGGCGAACGCTGGGGACGTCGTAAAGCGTGGCGACATCGAGTTGATTGCCGAGGACCAATCGACGAATACGTCGGAAAACATTGACTATGCGTGCGAGTTGATGCGCGGCATGGACGGTGCGTTGAGCGCTGGAACGGTTGTTGTGACCAGTGATTTTCATGCGCCACGGGTAGCGAAGCTCGTGCGCGAACGGGGGCTGGAATCCTGGTGTGTCGTCGGAGCCTATACGCCGTTAAGGTACTGGGCGACATCGCTGCTGCGAGAATTCCTAGCGCAGTTTATTCTGTGGGCGCCGCGCGGCAACGCGAGAATTTTACGAATTTCGCGGGTGCAACAAAGTGTTAGCCATTAGTATCAAACGAAGATAATTACGTCGTGCGGTGATAGTGCTACGTAGAAATGCGTAGAGCGCGATATCGAACACGACATCGGAATCATTAAATCGGGAGGAACACCCACATGGCTTTGACCCCAGGATTCGACCTGTTCCAGCTGCCAGAGGAGCACCAGGAGCTCCGCGCCGTTATCCGTGATCTGGCGGAGAAGCAGATTGCTCCGTACGCAGCGGACGTCGATGAGAATGAGCGTTTCCCGGAGGAGGCCCTGAAGGCTCTCAACGAGGCTGGCTTCAACGCCGTCCACGTGCCGGAGCAGTTCGGTGGTCAGGGTGCGGACTCGGTTGCGGCCTGCATCGTCATTGAGGAAGTTGCTCGCGTCTGTGGCTCCTCCTCCCTTATCCCCGCTGTGAACAAGCTGGGCACCATGGGCCTGATCCTCAAGGGCTCCGACGAGCTGAAGAGCAAGGTCCTGCCGGACATCGCCAACGGTGAAATGGCTTCCTACGCGCTGACTGAGCGCGAGGCTGGTTCGGATGCCGGGTCCATGAAGACCCGCGCTGTCCGTGAGGGCGATGAGTGGGTCCTCAACGGCTCCAAGTGCTTCATCACCAACGGTGGCCGCTCCACTTGGTACACCGTCATGGCTGTCACCGACCCGGAGAAGGGTGCCAACGGCATCTCCGCATTCATGGTTCACAAGGACGACGAGGGCTTCCGCGTCGGTGGCCTGGAGCACAAGCTGGGCATCAAGGGCTCCCCGACCGCGGAGCTGTACTTCGAAAACTGCCGTATCCCGGCTGACCGCATCATCGGTGAAGAGGGCACTGGTTTCAAGACCGCCCTGGAGACCCTGGACCACACCCGCCCGACCATTGGTGCACAGGCACTGGGTATTGCGCAGGGTGCTTACGACTACGCCGTTGGTTACGTGCAGGAGCGTCAGCAGTTCGGCAAGCCGATTGCTGCTTTCCAGAACACCCAGTTCATGCTGGCTGACATGCGTATGAAGATTGACGCTGCTCGTCTCATGGTCTACACCGCAGCCGCTAACGCTGAGCGTGGCACTGCTGAGGGCGGCGCTCGCCTGGGCATGATGGCCGCAAACGCCAAGGCTTTCGCCTCCGACGTTGCTATGCAGGTCACCACTGACGCTGTGCAGCTGCTCGGTGGTTACGGCTTCACCCGTGACTTCCCGGTTGAGCGCATGATGCGTGACGCCAAGATCACCCAGATCTACGAGGGCACCAACCAGATTTGCCGCATGGTCGCAGGTCGCCAGATTCTCGCAGACGCTCAGAAGCGCTAGTCACCAGTGCAAACGCTAAGCCCTCGCTATCAAGGCGGGGGCTTTTTTCACGCCACCACATCACCCAGAATTTGTCTATTAACCCCAATGCGAGTTACTGACTGCGTTTATGTTTGGCGACCGCGAGCCAATGCGAGTTACTGACTGCGTCTATGACAAAAATGGCCCGAAAAACGGCTTCAAAATGTCATAAACTCGCACAGTTTCACATTTGCAGCCCGTAAGTTTTTGGGATAAGTAGCAAGAAGCATGTCCGGTCGGCGTGTGGCCGGGGTTAGGTTTGTCTCTTAACCCCAGGTTTTCGGCCGTCCCGCACGAGTCCGGCACCACACCATCCACCAGCTCGCCAGCAGCCGCACGCATCAGCCTCGCTAATCACACCCTCATTTCGCCAACCAAGCACAGGTAGCTACAACGATTGCCTCTACTCCCCGGTCAAGAGTGGGTTGGAGGTCAGGGGCGAAAGCTGGGTTGTGGTTGCCAACAGCGCTGCTCTCATCCGCGAAGCCGCCGAGTCACTAAGAGCTGCCTACGTCGTCACAAAGAACTTCTGGTTTCGCTCGCCACGGTAGGACTGGACGGTTGCAGTTGCGGCGATGATAGAGGCAACAATCAGCAGGCCAGCTGTAATCAAACCGAGCACCGATGAGTCTCCGGAGCGCAACTGGGAAATCGTTCCGACCAGAGTCATTGATGCATTAATGACAAAAACTGCCGCTGCCACGGACAGCACCGTGCGCGCTGCAGTCGATCCTTCAAGGAGTTTGCCAGCAAGCCACCAGCACGCAATCGCCGTTGCCGTCTGCGCGATAATTGCAAACGCGAAGCTCACAGCCAAGCTGGTCTGAGCAGCAGAAATCTCGATGTTGTTGGCCTTTGCCGCTTCCGTAACAGTCGCATCCCATTTCAATAGGGAACTGACCACGGTGAGGAGTAGCGCCGGGACGTAAGAATATACCGCCAGCCGCCACCACCTAAAGGACTGCGCCGCATGGTAAGGAACGTCTTTAGCCGAATTGACTACCATAACTCCACACTCTAAACCACGCTGTCTCGGCGCGAAACGTCACTGCTAGGTTGCACTTATCGCTTGCCGACGAGCAGATAATCGGCAACCGTCGAAAAAGCTAACTTTTATACAGCGCTGGTGCGGTACGGGTCGGTGAAGTCGACACCTTGGGTTTCCCACACGCGACGCAGTTCGTCAACGCCCTTAGCGCGAGCAAGGGCAAATTCGTTGGTTGTGGCCGGGACTGGCTGGAAGATCGTGACTTCGGTTTCCTCTACCACGACCGGCGGGATTTCTGCCTTGATCAGCACAAAACCGGTGAAGCGCGATTGATCCCACAGTGGCTGGCCGAAGTCGATAAGTGCACCCTCGGTGAGGATGAGGCCTTCGATGCTTGGGGAAGCGGCAAGAATACCCAGCGGGCGGATGACTTCGTCCAGACCACCACGAATAGGCAAGATGAGCTCGGCACGCGGGCCAGAGTTGGTGTCCACCACCATTGCGGACGGATCTTGCATTGCCTCGGCACTGCAACCGAGTGTTGCGTAGGTGACAATCCGGCCTGTGTCAGGTCCGAAGCGCAGCATCTTCAGCGGAGCAGAGCCGAGGAAGGTCAGCTGGGCTTCGCCGGGGTTGGACTCTTCAAAGTAGGAGGTAAATGCCGCTCGGACGGCTTTGATAATCGCATTGCCATCAGGGCCGGCGGGAGGGATGGGGCCGGTTAAGTTATCGAACACGAACGGTACTCCTTTGTTGAGGTGGTAGTTCTAGGCTGCAGGCGAAAGCTCAACAGCGTCAGCCCACGTCGCTTCGAGGTTCAAAGTCTGCATCCACGCATCAATGTTGTCACCGTGTGCAGCGATTGCGGCGCGTGCAGTCAGCGTGGTCTCGATAGCGAACTCGGTGAGTTCATCGCTAATCAGTCCCTGAGTGTGGGCCGCGACGAGCTCGTCGACATCTTCAACTCGAATCTGTGTGGCCGCATCGACAGGTAGGGGAGCTATGGCCTCAGGGGCGGTCGGTGCCTGCAGGATGTCGAGATACAAATCGGTCATACGCCAGCACTGCGGATCAGTCCGGTCGATGCTGACAATATCGACGTAGCGTTGGTGTTCCACCTTCACGCCCGGGCGGAAGTGATAAATGCTGATGCGCAACCCCTCGTCGGCAAGCAGGAATGACTCAAGATATCCAAACTTTGGATGATCCATCCCACGGCGCATATAGAGGCGGCTGGGCGTGAGAGCTCGGAACTCGTCGACTTTGCGCTGAAAGCCCTTGGGGTCGGTGTTGACCATTTCACGTAGGTCAAAGGTCTCGACTTTTGGAGGATGTGTGTCCTGACTCGAGTGAATCGGGGAGAGTGCAGGAGCTGCCGCGGTCGAAGCCGAAGTGGCCGGTGAAGTGGACATGCGAATACCTTAACGTGTGGGTGCTGCCTTTTTGGGCATAGAAAAGCCCTTTCTGCATACGTGATGCAAAAAGGGCTAGGGGAGAACTAGAAAAACTTAGTTCAGGCCGACCGGGAAGACACCGGCGGTCGGGGTGTAGCTGCAGTTGGTCGGACCAGGCTCTTCCTGAGTGGTGATACCGCCCTGCATGACAGCGATGACCAAGCCCTTGCCCGTGTCAGCGGTGCCGTTGACAGCGCCCGGGCCCTCCTCGGCGTTAATACCGTTGTTCTGCAGGGTGGTCTTGCCGTACTTGCCGTTGGCAACGTTGACCCAGTAGACGTTCATCTCGGTGTTCTGTTCCTTAGCCAGCTGCTTGGTGCCCAGGCCAGTGAAGACGAAGCCAAGCTGGTTCTCCGGAACGCCAGGCAGCGGCAGGGCAGCCGGACCCGGAACGGAGGTGGCCATACCGATGGAGCGGCTTTCGCCACCGATGCACTTGTCAGCCACGGTCGGCAGCAGGAACTGGTTGGTCTTCGGGGCGCCTTCCGGAACCTTGAAGCCCGGCTCGCCATCGCCCTCGCCAGTCAGGAAGTCAATTCCCTTGTTCAGTGCGCTTGAAATTTCCTCAGGAACGCCTGGGGAGTTAATGATGTCGCGCGCGTTGCCGTAAAGATCCGGCGAAGCGATGTTCAGGGAGTCCAGCGAGGGGGAAGCAGAAGCGGCGGGAGTCATGCCCGCAGTGAGAATTGCAGCTGCACCCAAGGTCGCTGCGGCACGGCGCAGGAAGGAGCGTCCAGTCGAAACCACGGTGAAGTACCTCTCATTCGTGGGCTATTGGAGTCGGAATCAAAATTTCGGAATCGTTGCTCATCTTAGAACGACTCCAACGTGAATTGGAAAGATTTGAAAAAGAAATGTTCAGAATCTTCTCAGGAGATTAACGCACGGGTTCCCGCGTGTCGCAAGTCAACCAGAGTGGATAAAGGTGTAGAAAGAGATGATTGTGAAAATTGAGGCACACTGCATGCTTATGGGGTTAATGGCGTTTCGCAGCGTGTAGGCGGGTGAAGTCAAGTCTCATCCCGTGGGGTTACAACTATGGCATTTGGTCACATCTATCACATGGCGGGCTGAGAGATTGTCGTCGTGAAGCGTTGTGGTGTGGGCGGATATGCCGTTATGGCTGTCGGTAAAGCGGGGGGGCAGCAAGGGGGTAATTTATGCCTAGGGGCGGCGCGGCAATGCCACTTTGCATGACGGATAGGTGCTCGGGGTTGCGAGAAGCTCTGCCAGATGTGCAGGGCCATTAAGAAGGAGTACACTGTAGAACGCTTTATTACGCGTTGATGCGGGGCGTTAAAGACAGTCGCAAAGACAGTCCTTTAGGGCAAGGCCGTATCTTTTTCTTTTAGTCCTCTTAGCTTGTTAGGAGCTATCCGCCTGTGAGCGATACCGAGTTCCGTAATGTCGCCATTGTCGCGCACGTCGACCATGGCAAGACCACTCTCGTGAACGCCATGCTGGAGCAGTCCGGCGTTTTCAGCGACCACGAAGAAGTTGCAGACCGAGTGATGGACTCTGGTGACCTTGAAAAGGAAAAGGGCATCACCATCTTGGCGAAGAACACCGCTATTCGCCGAAAAGGTGAGGGCAAGAACGGCGAAGATCTCATCATCAACGTCATTGACACCCCTGGCCACGCCGACTTCGGTGGTGAGGTGGAGCGAGCGCTGTCCATGGTTGACGGCGTCGTGCTGCTGATTGACTCTTCCGAAGGTCCGTTGCCACAGACTCGCTTCGTGCTGGGCAAGGCCCTGGCTGCGTCCATGCCAGTCATCATTGTGGTCAACAAGACCGACCGTCCAGATGCGCGTATCGACGAGGTTGTTGAGGAAGCCCAGGATCTGCTGCTAGAGCTAGCCTCTACCCTGGAAGACCCGGAAGCTGCTGAGGTCGCAGAGCGCAACCTTGAGCTGCCGGTTCTCTATGCTTCCGGTCGTGCCGGTAAGGCTTCGACGGAGAACCCGGGTAACGGCAACTTGCCGGAGTCTGAGAACCTGCAGCCGCTGTTCGACGTCATCACCGAGGTGCTCCCGGAGCCGTCCGCTGAGATTGATGCCCCGCTGCAGGCGCAGGTTACTAACCTGGACTCCAGCTCCTTCCTTGGTCGAATTGGCCTGATTCGTATTCACAAGGGCCGTATCCGCAAGGGACAGCAGATTTCGTGGATTCACTATGACTCTGATGGCAATGAGCACATCAAGAACGCGAAGGTCGCGGAGCTGTTGCGTACCGTCGGTGTGACCCGTGTTCCTGCTGAAGAGGCCATTGCAGGTGACATCGCTGCTATCTCCGGTATCGATGAGGTCATGATCGGTGACTCTCTCTGTGATGCTGAGCACCCGGATCCGCTGCCACGCATTCTGGTCGATGAGCCGGCAATCTCCATGACGATCGGTGTGAACACCTCGCCACTGGCAGGCCAGGGTGGTGGCGATAAGCTGACCGCTCGTATGGTCAAGGCCCGCCTGGACCAGGAGCTGATCGGTAACGTCTCGCTGCGCGTGCTGCCGACCGAACGCCCGGATGCCTGGGAGGTGCAGGGCCGTGGTGAAATGGCGCTGTCCGTCCTGGTTGAAACCATGCGCCGTGAAGGCTTTGAGCTGACCGTCGGTAAGCCGCAGGTTGTGACCAAGACCGTCGATGGCAAGGTTGAAGAGCCGTACGAGCACTTGACCATCGATGTTCCAGAAGAGCACCTGGGTGCGGTCACCCAGCTGATGGCGGCTCGTAAGGGACGCATGGAACAGATGGGTAACCAGGGCACCGGTTGGGTGCGCATGGAGTTCCTCATTCCGTCCCGCGGTCTGATTGGCTTCCGCACCACTTTCATGACGGAGACCAAGGGCACCGGTATCGCCAACCACTACTCGGCAGGTTATGGCGAGTGGGCAGGCGAGATTAAGGACCGCCCGACTGGTTCGCTGGTGGCTGACCGTACCGGCCAGATCACCGCTTACGCGCTGATTCAGCTTTCTGACCGCGGTACTTTCTTCGTCGAGCCGGGTGACCAGGCCTATGAGGGCATGGTCGTTGGCCAGAATCCGCGTGATGAGGACATGGACATCAACATCACCAAGGAAAAGAAGCTGACGAATATGCGCGCAGCCTCGGCTGATGCGACCGTGACCCTGGAGAAGGCTCACAAGCTCTCCCTCGATGAGGCTATGGAGTTCTGTGGCGCTGACGAGTGTGTTGAGGTCACCCCGGAGGGCATTCGCGTACGCAAGCAGATCCTCAGCGCCACCGATCGCGCTCGCGCCCGTTCTCGCGCGAAGGCAATGAATAAGAAGTAATTCGGGTTACTAGGGGACTGGGCGACCTGGAAAACCAGTCTCGGGGTAACTGACTCGGCCAGGTGTCGAGTAATCTCGTGAATATGTTTATTCGCAGCCGTCGTCACGCAGCTTCTCGTCGATTTTTCGTAGCATCGACACTCTGCGTGACGGCGGCTTTGGCGTCCTCGTGCATGGCTCGCCCGTCCGACGCTCCGACTGTGCCCGGGCAGCAGGAAGTGCCGGTACAGCAGGAAGACACCGCTGACCAGGCTAAAAAGATGCGTGAAGTCACGGTTGGTGTCGACGAGTTTGTCGAAGGCTTCAATCCGCATTTGCTTGCCGACGTCTCCCCAGTGACCAGCCTGGTAGCGCGACTGACACTGCCCAGTGTTTTCACCCCCGCGCCAGTTGAGGGCGAGGCTGGTGACGCTACTGCCTCCGCGCAAGCTCCCGGAGTGGTGGATAACGCTGCCAATGCCCGTTTGGCAGGTGCTCCCCAGTGGCTGCTCAACTCCGATTTATTGGATTCCGTGCAGGTCATCAGGAATGATGACAGCAAAGACGGCGACACCAGTAATGGAGCTGGAGGCTGGAAAGCAGCCGATGTTGATATCACGGATCCGACGGTAGCGGCAGAGCATGTCCGCTACCGCATTCGAAAGGGGGCGCAGTGGAGCGATGGCACGCCGATTAGCGGCGAGGACTTCCGCTATCTGCATACCCAAGTCACGTCCACTCCAGGATCGTTGGATACAGCGACCTATGAGCTGATTAAATCCATTGATGTCTCTGACGGGGGCCATCAGATTGACGTGACGTTCACTCAGCCGATTACGCATTGGCAGCGCCTGTTTGCGCATCTCTTGCCAGCGCATCTGATGCGGTCGAACACTGATGGTTTTTCCGAAGGGCTGGCCAGTCGTTTCCCGGCTTCCGGTGGGCAGTACACCGTCGAGTCGATGGATGTCGGCCGCAACATTATTCGGCTGGTTCGAAATGACCGATACTGGGGTGAGCAGCCAGCGGCCTCGGAGATTATTACGCTGCGTGCCATGCGTAGTGCCATTGATGGTGCGGAGCAACTGCGTTCGAAGCAGATCCAGGCTGTGCAGGTCCGTCCTACGGAGACATCTGAGCTGACGTATGGTCTGGTCCCCGGTGTTGCTGAGTTTTTCCATGAGCCAAACCGGGAACTGGTTTTCAGTACCAATCTCGCGTCGAACAGGCTTGCCGACGAGTCCGTCCGCCGGGCCATTCTGAGCAGCATCAACGTTGCAGAGGTCTCAGAGGTGGCCACCGGCCGCCGAATTGCGGGTGGTTCTGGTGACGGTGGTGACCAGGAGCGATCCGAGACACCACAGGCTGGTTTTACTGAGGACAATCCGCTACGAATTGGCATCATTAGCGACGGTATAGCGGCACGCGCTGCGGCTTTTGCGGTCGCTGACCAGTTGACTGCAGCTGGTATCCCCGCCACCGTTGTTTCGTATTCTCCAGCGGACATGCTGCGGTCTTCGTTGCCCTACGGAACTGTCGATGCCGTGGTGGCATGGGCAGAGCAGCCCAATTCTGTCCAGGCGGCCCGGGAACGCTATACGTGTACGGAAGGCTCGGTCAGCTCGCTGCCGCCGAAGGACCTGGACGAAGCGGGCGCAGAGTCGGCTGCTGAGTCTGAGTCCGAGTCTGATTCTGAGCGTGTCGACAGTTCGACAAAGCCTGCGCCAAGTAGAGATCGGGAAAAGAGTGCTGAAGAGCAGGGCTCGTTGGACGGGACAACACCATCTGAGCAGTCCAAATCTTCTACCTCAGCGGAGCCGGCTGACCTAAATGGAGTACCAGTTGCTCCGAAATCGGCTGCTCGGAGCGAGAATCTCTCCGGTCTTTGTGACCCACAGATTGATGAACTGCTCGCTCCCGACAGTTCTGCGTTGCCCGCTGAACTCGCCGATATCATTGCTGGCCACAGTATCGAGCTGACCTTGGTGAAAGACGGCTTGCTGACGGTGGTCAGCCCGGAAATTACAACTACCGGGAGGAGGGACTCTTCGCAGTGGACCGATGACCCAGTGTTGGGCCGCCTCGGTGTTCTGGGCGAGGTTCGCCGTGTCTCGACACAGAGTGGGGTTCGAGAATCGTCTGAGAATTCTCAGCCGGGAGATGATCCGCGCGAAGATACAGAGCAGGACGGTTCGGGGCAGAACCAAGATGGCCGCGATAACGTCGACCAGGAGAACAAGGGGAAGTAAGAAAGTCCGTGAAGTTACTTTTTGTTCACGCACATCCAGATGACGAGTCCATTTGGACAGGTGGTTTGATTGCGGCTGCCGCGCGGTCCGGAGCGTCGGTAAGCGTAGTGACCTGCACGATGGGCGAGCTGGGAGAGGTCATCGGCGCGCCGTACCAGGGGCTAGTTGCTGATGAAGCCGACCAGTTGGGCGGTTTCCGCGTCGCCGAGTTGCGCTCGGCGCTGCGTGCGCTTGGGGCCAATGCTCCAGAAAATGCGCCGCGGTTCCTCGGTGGTGCCGGGCGTTGGCGTGACTCCGGTATGGCCGGTGACAAGGGCAATGAGCATCCCCGTGCGTTCGTGAACTCAGGTGATGAGGCGGTCGCCCAGCTTCGCACCATCCTCGATGAGCTGCAGCCAGACCTGGTCATTACCTACGATGCTGATGGTGGCTATGGGCATCCGGACCACATTCGTGCGCACGATATCACTGTCGCGGCGTGCGGAAATCGCTTTCCGACGCTGTGGGCGGTCACCGATCGTGAGGCAATGGCGGCGGGGCTGGATGCCATTACCGTGGTACCGGAGAGCTGGCAGTCGTGCGATATCGACGACTTCGCCACCGTGACTGGCCATTTCGAGGTTCAGCTGGATGACGCCGCTGTGGCTGCCAAGGTTGAGGCCATGCGCGCGCATGCGACGCAGGTGTGGTTCGCCGATGGTTCCGTCAGCGAGGTCAATCCGGATGCTGTCTATGGGCAGACCGATGGCTCTGGTCGTGCGCGAGCCGTCTGGGCGTTTTCCAATTTGCTGTGTCAACCGGTGACGCCGACTGAGGCATACCGTTTTGGTACGGCGACCGCTGCGTCCATGGAAGCGCTAGGGGAGCTGGTGAATATCCGATTACTGTCGGAGCCGGTAGCGAGCGTCGAGTCGGTACCGGGCGTGGATCTGGCGGCGGAGGGGAGTGCGGACGATGAGTGACTTTCAACCTCACGAAAGCGAAGACTTGATTAACGCTGCTGGCGGAAAGTTGAAAAACGAGCGCTTGAGTATTGAAAAGCGCACGTTTGGAGATGAGCGCTATTGGGGCGATCCGGAACGTTCGCAGCCACGCGAGAACTTCCATCAGGGGGAAGTCACGGTAGCGCTGGTCTGGCTGTCGCTGGCTGCGCTGGCAGCGCTGGTGATTGAGGTAGTTTTCCTCGGAGCGTGGATTACCATCGGCTCGGTTGCTATTCCGTTGCCGTGGACCATTCCGTTGGCCTATATTGCCAATCTGGTTATCACCAATACAGCGTTGCTGTGGACTCGTGATCGTTCTAAAGCTGCGATTCCGACTGTCATCTGGGTGCTGGGCTTTGCAGGCATTTTGCTGTGGGCAGTGCTGCCCTTCGGTGGTGATTTGGCAATGGGGCAGTGGTTGCGAACAGTTCTGCTGCTTGTTTGCGGTGTGCTGGGCGGTGCCTGGCCACTGCGCCATCTGCGGGCACTCTAACGGAAAATGCAGCGGAACCTGCAGTCGATGCTGCAGGAGACGGTGGGGAACTGATGCAGGGCAGGCCTGCATGAATGCGCATCTTTCTGGAGCTAGTTGATAACAACACCCACGTTGGGTGTAGACTCCAATCTGAATATACCGCTCTGTCTATTTTGCTCTGTTTCTCGTTGGAACGGCATAATCGACAGATAGCGAAAGCCTCATCCCATATCTTGTGAGAAAGGTTCTTAAACCTAAAACCATGACTTACATCATTGCCCAGCCATGTGTTGACGTCCTCGACCGTGCCTGTGTCGAGGAGTGCCCGGTTGACTGCATTTACGAGGGCAAGCGCATGCTCTACATTCATCCTGATGAGTGCGTGGACTGTGGCGCTTGTGAACCGGTCTGCCCAGTCGAGGCCATCTTCTATGAGGACGATGTTCCGGATGAGTGGGTTGAATTCATCGATGCCAATGTCGACTGGTTCGATGAGCTGGGTTCCCCAGGCGGTGCCGCCAAGCTCGGCCCCCAGGACTTCGATGTGCCATTCGTGGCAGCTCTGCCGCCACAGGCAGAAGACTAAAGCCACAGAGGACTAAACCTATTTCTTTCCCGGGAAGGATTTCATCACCGCCCATGTCAGCTGCCCGCAAGCGCGTAACTCCCGGTTCTCTTTTGCCTCAGTTTCCGTGGGATTCTCTCACGCGGGCGAAAGCCACTGCGGCTGCGCATGAAGAGGGCATGGTGAATCTCTCGGTCGGCACACCGGTCGATGAAGTCGCTTCGATAATCCGGCAGGGCCTTTCCGAAGGCGCTGCCGCACCGGGTTATCCTCAGACCGTCGGCACGCCTGAGTTACGCGCGGCGATTGTTGCAGCGATGGCGCGGCGTTACGGCGTGACGGGACTGGAGTCAGCGGTCAACGGCGGCAATGTGCTTCCGGTCATCGGTACCAAGGAAGCGATTGGCTGGCTTCCTTTCCTCCTCGGTGTGGGCGCGGGGCATACCGTCGTCATCCCCGAGCTGGCATATCCCACCTACGAGGTTGGCGTTCGCATCGCAGGCGCTGAGCTGCTGCGTGCGGACTCGCTGACGCAAATCGGCCCCGCCTCGCCGACACTGATGTTCATCAATTCCCCGGGCAACCCCAACGGCAAGGTCCTCGGTGTTGAACACCTGCGCAAGGTGGTTGAGTGGGCTCGTGCTCGGGACGTCATCATCGCCTCTGACGAGTGCTATCTGGGGCTCGGTTGGACTGAACAGCCAGTCAGTATTCTCGACCCGCGAGTGTGCGACGGTGATTTCACCAACCTGCTGGCTATCCACTCACTGTCCAAGACGTCGAATATGGCGTCGTACCGCACCGGCTGGTTCGCCGGCGATGCGGACCTTATTGCCGAGCTGGTTTCCGTGCGCCGTCACATGGGACTGATGATGCCGGGACCCATCCAGCACGCCACGATTGCCGCGCTTAACGACGACTCCCACGAGGCCGAACAAAAGCAGCGTTACAGTGACCGCCGTGAGATTCTGCGGGATGCACTGGTAGCCGCAGGTTTTCGTGTCGATGACTCCGAGGGCGGGCTCTATCTGTGGGTTACTCGCGGGGAAGACTGCTGGCAGACGGTTGATTGGCTGGCCGAACGCGGCATCCTGGTCGCGCCGGGTAGCTTCTACGGCCCCAAGGGTGCACAGCACGTGCGGGTGGGGCTCACAGCGACGCTCGACGATATCGAAGTGGCCGCGGCGCGCATTCGCGGCTAGCTCGGCCAGATGTGCTGGCCCGAGTAGGCCGAATGCTGCAAACGGTGCCGACATCGGCATAGACCAAATCATAAAAAGGGGAGTGTGCCGTGGGACGTGCCGCAGGCAATCGCGATGCCTGGTGGGGACTTGAGAAGAACCGTCAGGCAGCGCAAGTCGATGCCGCCGCTCACGAGCGCGAGGAGTACATCCCCTTTGAGCCGGCAATTGTGGCCGACACTGATGAGTTTTTGGTCGTAGACAAGCCACCTTTTCTGCCAGCGACCCCCAATGGCCGCATCGTGGCCAATACCGTGCAGGAGCGCCTGCGACGTAGTCTCGGGGAATCGGAGATTGTGGCCGTTCACCGCCTGGACCTGCTGACCAGCGGGCTCCTGTTGCTCTCTCGGAATCCGGCTACCCGTGCGCGCTACCAGCAGCTTTTCCAAAACCAGGAAATCACCAAAGAATACGAATGCCTCACCGTGATGCCCGATGATTGGCATGCGGGAGAAAGCAGGGAAGTCACACTCCTGCTCGACCCCAACCCGGCAGAGCGCGGAGTAAAAGTTGTGGAGACCAATGATCCCGCACGCGCCGCTGCGAAGAATCCCAAGCTCAAGCTCGCACACACAACAGTGACCTTCCTAGGTCCGGTAGCGGCGGATATCGGCGATGTGCTGGCGAGCAGCCGTGGCGGTGGTGCGACCAGCGCCAGCATTCCGCTGCATGCAGTCGGCTGTGGTTGCGGGCATTGCGGCAGCCGCATGCAGGTGGGGCACTGGCGGCTACAGCCCCATACGGGCCGCACACATCAGCTGCGGGCGACGATGGACTGGCTAGGCTATCCCATTCTCGGTGAGGACACGTATGGCCGAGAGGTTAGGACGCAGGAGCCGTCGGCAAGCGCGGGCAGCGCGCTAAGGTACACGCCGCAGTTGCGCCTGACGGCGACCGCATTGGCGTTCATCGACCCCGTCACTGGTGAGCGATGTGCCTACCGGAGCACGCGGAATATTTCGGCCCCGGCAGACGTGCCGACCACCGTTAGTTAGCGTGCAGCTCGGCGCTGAGCTTCACCTTTTCGGCAGCCCACGGCACAACCTCGACTGCACCAGAGAGTGAATTGCGGCGGAAGAGCATATTCGATCCGTCCGAAAGCTCGCGGGCCTTGAGCGTCTTCTTCACGCCGTCCAGGGCAACGTGACACTTGGTGCCGGCGGTGATGTAGAGCCCGGCTTCCAGTACGCAGTCATCGCCGAGCGAGATGCCGAGTCCAGCGTTCGCACCGAGTAGGCATCGCTTGCCGACGGACACAACTTCCTTACCTCCGCCGGATAATGTGCCCATGATGGACGCTCCACCGCCGATATCGGAGCCGTCGTCGACGATGACGCCCTGGGAGATACGGCCTTCCACCATGGAGTGTCCAAGCGTGCCTGCGTTGAAGTTGACGAAGCCCTCGTGCATAACTGTGGTGCCCTCAGCGAGGTGGGCTCCAAGGCGCACGCGGTCAGCGTCACCGATGCGGACTCCGGTGGGAGTGACGTAGTCGACCATGCGGGGGAATTTATCGATGGAGTAGACGGTGACAGGCCCGCGGCGTGACAGCTTGGCTCGGGTTACCTCGAAGCCTTCGACAGCACAGGGGCCAAAATTGGTCCACGCCACATTGTTGAGCTTGCCGAAGATACCGTCCAGGTTGATGCTGTTGGGCACAACCAGGCGGTGGGAGAGCAGATGGAGGCGCAGGTAGGCATCGATGGTGTCGACTGGTGCGTCATCGAGTGAAGCGATGGTAGCTGTGACCAGACGGCGTGTGGTACCGCGGTCCGCATCGGCTACGGCCAGGTCTGCGAGGTAGGTGAAATCTTCGGGGAGCGCGTCGGTGTCAATGGTTCCGGTCGTGGTGGAGGTTGCCGTGCCCTCTTCGATGAGCTTGGGGGCGGGGAACCAGACGTCGAGAACAGTATCGTTGTTAAAAGTGGCAATGCCGGTAGCTTGTGCTCCAAATTTCATGGAAAACAGGCTACCGGCATATCCCTATCTATGAAAAGTGTTCCGCAAATGTGTAGTAAGGAAGTGTTCGGATAGGGGTAGCAGGGTGGTTAGGCCCTGCGATTAGTTGTCATGGGCTAGTTGCTATCGCTGGACTCGAAGGCCTCGCGAGCCGCGGTGCGGCTCTTCTTAGTCAGTGCAGCGAGCACCGCAAGGAACGCAGTGACACACACTACGGCGATAACCTGCTGGCGAGCACCAGAATCGGTGAGCATGCCAACAGCGAGGCCCAGGATCAGGATGACCGCTACCCAGGACAGTGCCGGGTAGGCCCACATGCGAACGGAAAGCTCGTTGTTGGCCTCCATCTGCGGGCGCAGCTTAATCTCGGACAGGGCAATGACCAGCCAGATCACCAGCAAGCAGCCGCCGACAGCGTTCAGCAGGAAGACCAGGACACTCGAGCCGTCGAAGACAACCTGCAGGCCAACAGAGACGAAGGCGAAGACCATCGACATGATGACCGCACGGTTCGGAACTGCGTGCTCATTGGTGTGGGCGAAGAAGCGCGGTGCCTCACCGCGGGTGGACATCGAGTAGACCAGGCGAGAGGTGGCGTAAATCTGAGCGTTGAATGCGGACAGCAGCGCCAGAACGATAATGGCCTCCATGAAGCCAACCGCACCTGGAATGTTCGCCTGCTTTAGAACCTGGGTGAACGGCGACTCAGCTGCGGAGTCAGCGCCGTCGATCTGGGAGTACGGCAACAGCAGGATGATGACGGTCACGCAGCCCAGGTAGAACACAGAGATGCGGAAGATTACCGAGCGGACAGCAGCAGCGATGGAGCGCTGCGGATCCTCGGCCTCAGCAGCGGCAATCGTGACAATCTCGATACCGCCGAAGGCGAAGGCCACAGCCAACAGACCAGCGGCAATGCCGGAAACGCCATTCGGGAGGAATCCGGATTCGGCAATATGCGTCGTACCGACGAAGCTGGTACCTGGCAGCAGACCGAAGAAAAGAAGGACGCCAATAACCAAGAACGCGATAATCACCGCGACCTTGATGAACGCGAACCAGAACTCAAACTCGCCGAAACCGCGCACATTCGCCAAATTCACTACAGCGAAGAAGACAACACAAATCAGGCCTGGAATCCAGCCCGGAATACCGAACCACGCACCCATGATGGCACCGGCGCCGGTGATTTCAGCACCGAGCACCATGATGAGCATGAACCAGTAGAGCCAACCGAGGACAAAGCCAGCCGAAGAACCAAAGGCCATCTCAGCATAGGTGGAGAAGCTACCCGGTGTCGGGCGGGCAGCGGCCATCTCGCCGAGCATCTGCATGACGAGGACGACAATGAAGCCAGCGATGACGTAGGAAATGAGAACACCCGGGCCAGCTGCCTTAATGCCGACGCCCGTACCAAGGAAAAGACCGGCACCGATTGCGGAGCCAAGACCCATCATGGTCAGGTGTCGAACCTGCAGCCCCTTGCCCAGCTGAGTTGTCTCGCCGGAGGTGGAGGTAATTTGCGATTCGGTCATGTCGCAAACATTACCTCGCTGATAACAGGGGCAATAACCGTATTACGGGTTTACCCCCCATTCACCGTTTCGGGGTCCATTAATGTGCCTTCAAGACACCTAAAGTAGGTTATCCGGCCAGCTCATCCGGCACGTCGGCAAGCTGAGTGAAAGTAGCGGCACCTTCGTCATTGCCCGGGCGTTCCGTGCGGCGGACGCACACCGCCGAGTGGTCCGGGTGATGGTAGAAGTGCATATTGTTGCGGCCGGAGATTTCCCATGCCTGAATACGGCGGTTCTCTGCGGGGACATCGATGGGCGTATCGGGGGCAATGAGGATGCTTCGGTCAATAATGCAGTCATTACCGAGGCTGACGCCGACGGTGCCGGCCGCGATATCGATGTGGCAGCGCTCGCCAACCGTGAGCGGCTTACGCTGACCGGAATCGTCGTGAGCGGCAATGATGGAGGCCGACAGCCCCACCTTCGTGTGCGCGCCAATGACAACACCGGAGGATAGACGTCCCTCAATCTTGCATGGGCCCAGAGTGCCCGAGTTCAGCGAGACAAATCCCTCGCGCAGTACTGACGTACCCGGTGCCAGATAAGCGCCCAACCGCACGCGCTCGGCCTCTGCAATGCGGACACCTGCGGGCAGCACATAGTCGACCATGCGCGGCATACGGTCGATGGCGTAGACGTGAATCAGGCCGCGGACGCGCAAGTGGGTACGCAGTTGCTCGAAGTTGTCCGGCAGGCATGGCCCCTTGTTGGTCCACGCCACGACGTGGAGCAGCTCGTAGAGCCCCTTGGTGTTTAGCTGGTGCGGCTTGACCAGGCGGTGGGAGAGCAAATGCAGGCGCAGGTAGGCATCGTGCGGGTCGACAGCCGGCTTGGACAAATCCTCAATGGACGTGCGCACTGCCACCTGCTCCACGCGGCGATCCTCGTCCAAAATCACCTGACGAAGCAGCTGTGGGGTCAAATCAGCGGCGCCGAGCCGGTGAGTGCTCGACTCTACGACCTCATCGCTTAACTGAGGTGCGGGAAACCAAGTATCGAGAACTGTACCGTCCATTGCGATGTTGGCGATTCCCGTAGCGACAGCACCAGATGTAATCATGATTCTTAATATTAGTATCCCTTAGAGGAATCTTCGCGGAAGGATGAACTATGCCCCTAGCTGGCCTTGAAAGCACACAGAAAATGAAGCAGTGGTTCTTAGTTAGCCTCATCATTGCTGTCAGTGTGCTCGGACTCGGCTTCGTCCTGGCCCTGCCGGTGGTCTTCTATGTCGGATTCGCACTGCTGAGTGCTTGGATTCTTGCCGTAGCCAGCTTCTTTGGTTTCGTTTTGCCACCGCGAGCAATGCCAATTGGGGCAGTCGGCGTGGTGATTGCCGCAGTGGTTGCGCTCATCGCGCCGAACCGTCTTGTGCTGGTTATCGCAGTTGCCATCGCAGTGGGGCTCGGTGGTGGCATGATCGCCCGTCTTCTGCTGGAGCGCAAGAACCGCGATCAGCAGGCACGCATCGACGCTCTGCCAATGTGGGAGCGCGATGAGCTGGGCGATGTCGCCGAAACGCTTCGTCCTGCTTATCGACGAGACATCGATCCCACTCCAGTGCAGCTGCCACATGCAACGGCCAAGATTGTCGCGGCCGTCTGCAAGCCGTTGGCCGGTTCTACGGTGATTGTCAGCACGAATGAGCTTCGTCCGGTGATTGCGGTCTATGGCTCCCGTGTGGCTGTGGTCTATGGACCCGGCGCGGGCGTTGTCGAGGAAGAAAGCGGCAACGGAGAGGTGACCGATTCTGCGGGGGAGGAGCGGGCGCTGGGGTCGTCGGCAAGCGAAACTCCGGAGGAAATCATTGCCCAAACTCTCCCGGAAGGAGCGAAAACCCTGGTCTTTGAGGTGGCTGATGGGCTTAAGCGTCCGGCGGAGGGGAGAGTTGGTGTGACCTCCGCCGAACCGCATGAGCTGGCGCTGTTCCTCGGCGGTGGCGCGCCTGCCAATGGGGATGCGATCAATGGTCGTGCGGCGCATATTCATCACAAAATTCTGGTTTCGCTGGCGCACAATGGTTTGTACGCTTAATTGATGTGAAATCGAAGTTAAATCTGCTCCAAGATCCTGTCGACCTCACGGCGGCACTGGTTGACATCGAATCGGTGTCCCACAATGAGACCGCGATTGCGGATGCCGTCGAGGTGGCATTGCGTGAGGTAGCGCAGGCAGATAAGTCGATTGAGGTCCTGCGCATCGATAACAACGTGATTGCGCGGACTCATCGCGGGTTGCCGCAGCGCGTGATTTTGGCAGGGCACCTGGATACGGTGCCGACTGCGGGCAATGTGCCTTCGACGCGTGGGGTAGACGCGCAGGGGAGAGACACGCTCTTTGGCTGCGGAACTGTGGATATGAAAAGCGGGGACGCGGTCTATCTGCATGCTTTTGCGACGCTAGCGGCAAACCAGGAGCTGCAGCGCGACCTGACGCTCATCATGTACGAATGCGAAGAAATCGCCGCGGAGTTCAACGGGTTGCGGCACTTGAGTGAGTCGCATCCGGAGCTTCTGACTGGCGATGTCGCTCTGCTGGGCGAGCCCAGCGGCAATGTCATCGAAGCCGGTTGTCAGGGCTCTATTCGCCTGCGTTTGACCGCTCACGGCACACGTGCGCACTCGGCTCGGGCGTGGCTCGGCGACAATGCCGTGCACAAGTTAGCGCCGGTGCTGTCACGCATTGCCGCCTATGAACCGCAGACTGTGGACATCGATGGCTTGGCCTACCGCGAAGGGCTCAACGTCGTCTGGCTGGAAGCCGGGGTTGCTACCAATACGCTTCCCGACGAGGCGGTGCTGCGAGTCAACTTCCGATTCGCGCCCAACCGCAGCGCCGATGAGGCTATGGCACACTTCCGCGAGGTGCTGGGGCTCGACGAGTTCGCGGCCGAGGACCTCACTGTCGATGTCGAGGATGTGAGCCCTGGGGCGCTGCCTGGACTGCATGCGGCTGCTGCGAAGGAGTTGGTTGCGGTCGCAGGCGACGTCGTAAAGCCCAAGTTTGGGTGGACCGATGTGGCGCGTTTTTCGGCGCTCGGCATTCCTGCGGTGAACTTTGGCCCGGGTGACCCGGCGTACTGCCACAAGAAGGATGAGCAGATTCCGGTCGAGTGCATAGCGGCACTGTGGGAGGATTTGCGGCGGTATTTGACCACCGCGCCGGTGGCTGAGTGAGCCTAGAATCACACCCCGCCCTCGCCGAGCGGGTGCGCGTATGTCATTGCTGGCATACATTGTGAGGTTATGAAACCTGTACGTACTCCGTCCCCAGCTAAGCGCCGTGCACTCCGCGGCCCAATCGCGATCCGACAGGCAGGCGAACCGCAGGCGTCTACGACCGACCGCAGGCTGTTGTCACACAATCCGAACACGGATTGGCTGCACAACGATACCTGGCGTGTGCTGCGCATTCAGTCGGAGTTCGTTGACGGCTTTGGTGCGTTGGCGGAAATCCCGCCGGCGGTGACGGTATATGGTTCGGCACGTCTGCCAGAGGACAGCCCTTACTACCAGTGGGGCTTCGACCTGGGCAAGGCGCTGGCGGAGGCGGGTTACGCGACCATCACTGGTGGCGGCCCGGGCATCATGGAAGCCGCCAACCGCGGCTGCTACGACGCCGACGGCCTGTCCATTGGGTTGGGCATTGAGCTGCCGCACGAGCAGCACTTGAACGACTGGGTCGACCTGGGCATGAACTTCCGCTACTTCTTCGTGCGTAAGACCATGTTCCTGAAGTACTCGCAGGCGTTTATTTGCCTGCCGGGTGGTTTCGGCACGCTCGATGAACTTTTTGAGTCACTGGTGATGGTGCAGACCGAGAAGGTGGAAAATCACCCAATCGTGCTGCTCGGCACTGAGTTCTGGTCGGGGCTGGTTGATTGGATGCGTGAGAAACTAGTGGCCATGGAGCTAATTTCTCCGACTGATATGGACCTTTTCCTGGTCACCGACTCCATTGAAGAAGCTGTCGAGTACATCGAGGCCGCGCACGAAAAGCTGATGGAAGACTGTAAGCAGACCTCTGACGTTCGCGAAAAGCTCCGCCGAGTCCGTCGTTTCAGCGAAAGGTAGGACGCTGTGCGGAGCTTTTATCAGGACTCCGCGGTGCCGACGGTGATGGCCATCGTCAATCGCACCCCGGATTCCTTCTATGACCGTGGCGAGACGGCTGCGGAGGAGGCTGCGCTTGCTCGCGTCGACGAAGTTGTTGCGGCAGGCGCGGGCATTGTCGACATCGGCGGCGTCAAGGCCGGTATCGGTGCAGAAGTAACTGTTGCCGAGGAAATCGAGCGCGTGGTGCCGACCATCGCGAAGGTTCGCGAGCGCTATCCTGACCTGCACATCAGCGTCGACACCTGGCGCGCAGAAGTCGGAGAGGCCGCCATCAACGCTGGCGCCAACCTCATTAACGACACTTGGGCGGGCCATGACCCGGAGCTGCTGGAAGTCGCGGGTTCCCACGGGATGGGTTACGTCTGCTCGCACACCGGTGGGGCTCTGCCACGCACCAATCCGATTCGCGTGCGTTACGACGACATCGTGGACGATGTCATCTCAGAAACCGGCAAACTCGCCCAGAGGGCAGTGGACGCTGGCGTGCCGGAGGACCGCATCCTCATCGATCCCACCCACGACTTTGGCAAGAACACCTACCACGGCCTCGAACTTCTGCGGCGCTGCAATGAGCTCGTGGATACAGGCTGGCCGGTGCTTATGGCGCTGTCGAATAAGGACTTCGTCGGTGAGACTCTGGACCGCCCGGTCGAGCAACGTGTGCCCGGCACCTTGGCCGCGACTGCCCATGCGGCAGCTGCCGGCGTTGCGGTGTTCCGTTCGCATCAGGTGTCCGAAACCCTTGATGTCTGTCGCATGACTCTGGCTATTTTCGGTGATTTTGCACCACTGCATCCGGTGCGTGGGCTGGTGTAAGGGGCGTAGTTTGAGGCGCTTCACCCATGCCGCTGCGTGAAATAAAGGATTATGATGAAGAGAAGTAGTCGAAAATGCCGACAGGGATTCTAAACCGGAATCTTGAACCGGGGTCTTAGACCGAGGTCTTGAACCGGATTGTCAATCTCCCGGCTACCACAGCTGAGCTGGGGTAGCTGGTCGTCTCCTGCATCGACATTGTCTTAGAACGAAGGAGTTCACATGGCAGCAATGAAGCCGCGTACCGGTGATGGTCCGCTGGAGGCAGTTAAAGAGGGCAAGAAGATTGTGATGCGCGTCCCCGCAGATGGTGGTGGGCGCCTGGTGGTGGAACTCTCCCCAGAGGAGGCCAAGGAGCTCGGCGCAGAGCTCGTAGCAGTAGTGGAGTAGTGGATACCCGGGTAGCGGGGTAGCGGCCGGGCTTGTCCGGTTTTGCCCCAGGGGCGACCTACACAAGTGGTGTAGGTCGCCTTTTCTTTTTTCAGGTGATAACGGCTCGAATGCGGGTTTATAAACAAAAAGTACGGGCTGCACATGTGAAACTGTGCGAGTTTATGACACTTTGAAGCCGTCTTTCGGACCATTTTTGTCATAAACGCAGTCAGTAACTCGCATTGGAGTTACTTGGCTGAGCTCGACACGGGCTAAGATAGTGAAAATTATTTTTCTAGCTCAGTTTGAGGAGTGACCGACGTGCTAGCTGACATCATTGATGTGCTTGCTGACCCCATCGATGGCACTGATTTGAAGTTTGGTGATGCCGAACGAATGACTCTGAAGTCCGAATCCGGACATAGCTATGATGTCGCCCGCCAGGGTTACGTTACGCTCGCCGGTGGGGCTGGTCTGCGCTACACCGGCGATGACGCCAAGATGATTACCGCTCGAGAGGAGTTCCTCTCTGGTGGCCACTATGCTCCATTCGTTGAGGCAGTTACAGGTAACGTCCAGGACGTGCTTGACGACGCCAATGTGTCCGAGGCCGCCAGCCCAGTCATCTGCGAAGTCGGTGCGGGCACTGGTTACTACCTCGCACACACGCTGGACAGCATTCCCAATTCTCGTGGCGTAGGCATTGATGTGTCTGTGCCGGCCGCCAAGCATCTGGCCAAGAGTCACCCGCGGCTCGGTGCGGTCGTGGCCGATGCGTGGGCACGGTTGCCGCTGCGCGATGGCTCCATCGATGCGCTTACGGTTGTCTTCGCACCTCGCAACGCGGAGGAGTTCGCTCGCGTGCTCAAGCCGGGCGGCCAGGTCGTGGTTCTGACTGCCACTACTGGTCACCTGGGAGAGCTTCGTGAGCCGCTGGGCATCATCGATGTCGAGCGCGGCAAGGTCGAGCGCATGATTTCCCAGGCGGAGGGGCACCTCGTGCCTGTTGGTGACCCGGAGTTGGTGGAGTTCGGTATGAACCTCAACCAGAGTGCAATTGCCGCTCAGATCGGTATGAGCCCGTCGGCACGCCATATCCACCCAGAGGTGCTGCAGGAACGTATTGCAGCGCTACCTGCAGAGATGCACGTCACCGCCCGTGCCTATGTCACCCGTCTGGGGCGCCCGGGCGACTAGCGCCTACTCCTTGACCTCGGTTTTGTGAATCTGTTCATCCAGGTCATCCGGATCCAGATCAGCATCCGAGAATTCCGCCGTTAGCGGAAGGCGAAGTTGCAGGTCGGTGCCCGGGCACAACTCGATAGTGCCCGAGCGCAGCTTAAAGTCCAGCACATGCCCGCCGCCGGTGCCGCCTTCCGCGAGGAAGTGCACGTGACAGCCGGGCACCGAAATTCCCTTCTCATAGACCGGCGTGCGGAAGCCCGCAATCGTGCCCCGCAAGTTCTCAAAATCAACCGAGGCGTCTTCTTCCGTCGCATCAACCATCTTCTGGTACGGCTTTTCCTGCTTTACGACGGTTCGAGTCTTCACCCACTCAAATTCGCCGGTAATCCGCAGTGCGTACATAAAGTTTTGGCTCGGCACCAGGGAATCGATGATGGGGCTAATTTCCTTGCGAGTCAGGTTTTCCGGCGCATCCATCACCGTGTGGGGAACGAAATTGGTTACCACCGTGTAGGGGCTGCGCTGATCCATGGTGGCCCGGGTCGCGGAGCCGTCGTGACGCACCTGCCAGCAGACCCCGTCGAGGATTACCATTTCGCCATCGAGGCCGTCGAAGGTACCGATGCCGAAGTTTCCATGACCAAGGATTTCGCCAATGGTCATCTCGCCGTCGTAGATGCCATCGAGCAGTGCGGACATCAGTGAGTTTTGGAAAATTGTGTGTCGGACCGTTGGAAAATTCTCGTGAGTGGTCATGGAAGCCATTATATTCGCGATATTTGTAGCCCAAGCTGGGGCGGGTGGTCGGTTGGATGTCCGATCGGCTTGTGGGGAAGGAAATCGTGGCAAGAAAAACGCCCTGCGGAAAAATCCACAGGGCGCGATTTGGTGAATCGAGCGGTTGGTTCTACTTCGGCTGGATGGTGACTGTCACTTGGTCAGCAGTGGAGACGATATGAACGGTCTGGCCATCGGCAGCGACAGTGGCGTGACCGCCTTCGACATTCACTGTGAACCCATTCGGGAAGTTGATCGAGGGCACAACGAGCTCGCTGGTGGAACCAGGTGCGAAAACTCCGGTGCCATCGACGCGACTATTGTTCCAGCTGGCCTCGTAGACCCGGGTGTCTGCGTTCCAGTCAGTAGCCTGCGGGGTGCCCGCGACTGCCCGCAGGTGTGGAGCGGCGAGGATGGTCATCTTGTCGCGGTTGAAGGCATCGGCACCTACAGGTCCTGGAACAGTCGGGTCGAAGACCATGCCCTGTTCCTTCTGGTTCTGCGTCGTCGGGTCGTTGCATCCGCAGTAGGACCAGTACTGCCAGCCGACCATGTGGCGGCGGGCAAGCGAAATTACGCCATTGAGGGTATCGGCATCGTCGGTGGCGCCGAACTCGGAAAGCAGTGTGGCCGAGCCGTTACCGGATGAGACGATTTCCGCATTGTCGAAGACACGGCCATCGAAGAAGTCGCAGCCCGTGTAGGTGTTGAACAGGGCGTTCGTGGTGCAGTAGACATGCCAGCTGAGGGCCGTGCCAGCGGTATCAGGAACCTGCGGGGCGGCCGGATCGGTATTCAATCCGGTGTTCCACATGGAGTAGGGCTCGTAGTGGACAATAGCGTCCCGGTCCTTGGCGACAATCTGATCGGCAGCCTTCTGGTGCAGTTCATCGAGCTTTGCCTTAGCTGGACCGCAGTCGCCCAGAGCCAGGTAGCACAGTGGGTACGCCGAACCTGGCCACGGTTCATTTATGATGTCGTAGCCCATCAGGCCCGGCATGTCACCGAGACGTTCTGCGACATGACCCCACATGGCAGCGTAACGCTCCTGCAGCCCAACGCCACCCGGTCCTTCGCGGTTATTTAGGAAGTTGTCGTATGCCCTAATGAGGCCGATATTGAGGGCCTGGTTAGTTGGGAAGCCAACCTTCAGAAGGCTGGGAACGCCGTCGTCAATGACAGCCCAATCCGGGGCAAATTCGCCCTCGAACTTTTCGTTGTACATGTCCTGGTGGGCATCGACCAAGACCGCGATTCCACGCTCAGTGAGCATAGAGATGGTGCGGGCAATGGAATCCAGGTATTCGTCGTTGTAGACGCCGGGCTCTGGCTCTACTGCTTTCCAGATAATGCCGACTCGCATGGAGTCGAAGCCCTGCTGCACGAGCCAGTCGGCGTCGTCCTCGTTAAAGCCTCCGGCCTCGGGGGTGTAGGGATCGTGCTTGTAGACGATGTTCGACCCCTGAGTGAGGAAAGCTCGGCCATCACCGTCGGTAAACCAGCGACCGGACTGTCCCAGGGGACCACGCTCGGTGATGGTAGCGGTACTAGGGGATGGTGCTACTTCTGTCGCGAGCGCCTGATGCGGTACTGCCCCCGCTAGCGCTATGGCAATGGCGGCACCAACTGCTGCCACCTTCTTAGTGAATCTCATACTCAATATGCTATTGACCAGTAATGATAAATTCATCCAAAACTTAAATTAGGTTCAGAAAAGTGCGCAAACGCATAAATAAACGTCCTGAATGGGGTTAGCAAAAAGGCTAAAAGGCCCACCGCTTCCTCTTTGGAAGCGATGGGCCTTATGAGGACACACCGTCCACTGCACAGCCGTGGTGTGCAGTCTCGATGGACGGTCACTATGCACGGCAATAGCGCGCGGCAATCAGCCTGCTACATCAAAGACTTATAGACTTCGACGGTCTGCTCGGCGATGTTCTCCCAGCTAAACACATCCTCAGCGCGCTTCTTACCCGCCTGGCCAACCTTGGCAGCGTGGTCACGGTCGGCGACCATGTTGTTGACAGCGGCAGCAATGTCGCGTTCGAAGCCCTCCGGATCGGACTCGTCGTAGTGAACCAGAGTGCCGGTTTCACCGTCGACGACAACCTCCGGAATACCGCCGACATCAGAGGCGACAACGGCGGTGCCACAGGCCATAGCCTCGAGGTTGACGATGCCCAGCGGCTCGTAGATGGACGGGCAGACGAAGGAATCCGCGGCCGTCAGGATTTCCTGGATTTTCTCCTTCGGTAGCATGTCCTTCACCCAGAAAATGCCGTCGCGCTTTTCCTGCAGGTCGTGAACGAGCTGCTCGGTCTCCTTAGCGATTTCCGGGGTGTCCGGCGCGCCGGCGCACAGTACAAGTTGCACACCGTCGTCGAAAAGCGATGCGGCCTTGACCAGGTGAGCGACACCCTTCTGACGGGTGATGCGGCCGACGAACGCAACCATCGGACGAGACGGGTCAACGCCGAGCTCTTCCAGGACGGACCAGCCGTTCTGCTCCTTGGACTCTTCCCACGTCGGACGCGGGTGCCACAGCTCAGTGTCGATGCCGTTCAGAACGACGTGGACCTTGTCGGGGGAGATACGCGGGTAGGCGTCCAAGATGGCGTCCTTCATGCGCGCAGAGACAGCAATGACAGCGTCTGCGTACTCCATAGCATTGCGCTCGGACCAGCTGGAAACGTCGTAACCGCCACCGAGCTGCTCGCGCTTCCACGGGCGGTGCGGCTCCAACGAGTGCGCGGTAGCCACGTGTGGAATGCCCTTGAGCAGACGGGTGAGATGGCCACCCAGGCCTGAGTACCAGGTGTGAGAGTGGACGACATCAATGTCGGTTGCCGCAGCGGCATCAGCCATGCGCAAACCCGTGGACAGCGTTTTAATCGAGGCGTTGGCATCCTTCAGCTCCGGGTCAACGCCGTGGACATATACATCCGCCTCATCGCGAGGAGCACCCATGCAGTGCACATCGACGTCAACGCCGTCGAGGCCGCGCATGAAACGAGTCAGTTCAGTTACGTGAACACCTGCTCCGCCGTAAATCTCCGGAGGGTATTCCTTGGTCATCATGGCAACACGCATAGTTCCAGCGTAGCCAGATTTGACAATTTCCGTCGCTTGATATGTCTGGGTGTGGGTAGTGAGGAGGGGAGACTGGCAGCGAGGAACGTAAATCGCATATAGGTTGGTTGGTGTGAGGAGTCAACCACATGTTTTGTCCATTGTCCTTGCCGGTGGCGAAGGCAAGCGTCTCTTCCCGCTGACGGAAGACCGCGCTAAGCCCGCCGTGCCTTTCGGCGGCAGCTATCGGCTTATCGACTTCGTGCTGTCGAACTTGGTCAACGCAGGTTTCCTGAAGATCTGTGTGCTGACCCAGTACAAGTCCCACTCGCTCGACCGTCACATTTCGCAGGCGTGGCAGCTGTCCGGCATCACCGGCCAGTACGTCACTCCGGTGCCGGCTCAGCAGCGTCTGGGTAAGCGCTGGTTCACCGGTTCGGCTGACGCGATTCTGCAGTCGCTGAATTTGGTTTATGACGAGGATCCGGAGTACGTCATCGTCTTCGGTGCCGACCACGTCTACCGTATGGACCCGCAGCAGATGCTGGAGGCCCACATCGAGTCTGGCGCTGGCGTTACCGTTGCTGGTATCCGTGTCCCACGCTCCGAGGCCAGCGCATTCGGTGTCATTGATGCTGATGACAACAACCGAATCACCGAGTTCCTGGAGAAGCCGGCCGACCCACCCGGCACCCCGGATGACCCGAACTCGACGTTCGCGTCGATGGGTAACTACATCTTCACTACCTCTGCGCTTATCGACGCTATTAAGCGTGACTCGGAAGATGAAAACTCCGACCATGACATGGGCGGAAACATCATTCCGATGCTGGTAGAGGAGGGCGAAGCTTTCGTCTGGGACTTCAAGGACAGCTACGTTCCGGGGGAGACCGAACGTGACAAGGGCTACTGGCGTGACGTCGGTACCATCGATGCCTTCTACGAGGCCAACATGGACCTGATTTCCGTCCACCCGGTGTTTAACCTCTACAACAAGAAGTGGCCAATCCACACCTTCTCGGAGGAGAACCTGCCTCCGGCCAAGTTTGTCCAGGGCGGTATTGCTCAGGCTTCAATGGTCGGTGCCGGTTCGATTGTCTCCGGTGGTACGGTCCGCAACTCGGTGATTAGCACCAACGTTGTGGTCGAGGACGGAGCGACGGTGGAGGGATCGGTTCTCTTCCCAGGCGTGCGCGTCGGCCGCGGGGCAGTGGTTCGCCACGCGATTTTGGACAAGAACGTTGTAGTTTCCGACGGCGCCATTATCGGTGTCGATCCGGAGAAGGACGCAGCGCGCTTCAAGGTCAGCGCTGGCGGCGTTGTCGCTGTTGGTAAGAACCAGGTTATTTAGCCTGTCAAAGCCTGCCCAGGCTGCAAGAAGGCACGTACCGTGGGGTACGTGCCTTTTTCTTTTAAGCTTTTTGCTGCTTAGTTGCTACCTAGCCCCAAAACTGGCAATCCCAAAAATGTGGGCTGCACGTGGGGCTACGGGCTGCAAAAGTGAAACTGTGCGAGTTTATGACACTTTCAGG
>NZ_KV836272.1:590039-598459 GCF_001838295.1 Corynebacterium sp. HMSC074C04 | reverse complement strand
GAAACTGTGCGAGTTTATGACACTTTCAGGCCACTTTTTTGGTTCATTTCTGACATAAACGCGGCCAGTAACTCGCATTGGCCCGAGGCCGCCAGCCATAAACGCAGTCAGTAACTCGCATTGGCGGGAGGCCGCCAGCCAGTCGGCCACCAGTAGAAAACTACTTCTTCACCAGCACAGTGGTTCCGGCTGCTAAGGGGAGCCGCATCACGTAAGCGTCGTCAAGCTGGAGCATGTATTCGTCGGCTTCGCGGGCAGCGACGGTGTCACGGTCAGTGCGTGACGAGTCAGCAACAGTGCCGTCGAGGAGCGCGCCGGTCAGGACGAGCGCGCCACCGGAGCGAAGCAGCGGCCAGGCCTTTTCCTGTGCGGCGCGGAGGATTGCCGGGGCGACGTCCAAGTAGACCAAGTCGTAGGAGTCGGCTGCCAGGCGATCCATGACCTCCAGTGGCTGCGAGGGCAGGAAGCGCTGTCGGTTGGGGCGGATGCCTGCGGCTCGGAAAGCGGACTTTGCCAGAGACTGGTGCTCGAGCTCAGGGTCGATGCAGGTGAGAACGCCGTCATCGCCGAGACCGGCGACCAGGTGCAAACCGACTACGCCTGCTGCAGGCGATGCGATGACAGCGGCGGGGTGACCGTCGCGGCGGGCACTGGTCAGGGCCATGAGCGAGGTCAAGGCGGCGCCGGTCATCGTATCGGGGACGGCAACTCCGTATTCGCTAGCGCTCTCTCGGGCGCTTTCAAGGGCCTCGGAGACTACGGTCGTGTTGTTGACGTGCTGTGCAATAGCGTCACGTGCGGATAGCGGGGTAGCAGAAGAACTCGTTTCGGACACGCTCTATAGCGTAGGAAAAAACTCCGTGCAGGGCAGCGGGGCGCGCCGGTCCGTGCCGGACTAGGCGGGTAAACAAGCCTCAAATTTGTCTGGACTCTCAAACTATTTTCAGGGTAAGGTCACTACAAACCTAAGGTTGGTAAGGAACACTGAACCTCATGCCCGAACGAGTCAAGTCCGAACGAGTCAGCGCAGGCGCCAGCCGCGAGGACGCCCCGTCCGCTGACGCAACTGAGCAACTGTCCGGCACCGCAGCTTTTGACGCAGGTGTGGGAGAGATGCCGTCGTGGTCGGAACTTGTCCAAGCCCACGCGGATAGTGTTTACGGGCTCGCATATCGGTTGACTGGTAACCAACAGGACGCGGAAGACCTGACGCAGGAGACATTCATGCGTGTGTTCCGCTCGCTGAAGTCATACCGTCCCGGCACTTTTGAAGGCTGGCTGCATCGGATTACAACTAACCTGTTTTTGGATATGGTCCGGCATCGGCAGGTGATCCGGATGGAGGCGTTGCCGGAGAACTACGACCGCGTCCCGGGCACGCTGAAGACGCCGGAGCAGGCCGTCGATGACGCGATGCTCGATCCGGATTTGGAAATCGCGCTGGCTGAGCTGCAGCCGGACTATCGCGCGGTGGTTGTCCTCTGTGATGTGGTGGGGCTGACCTACGAGGAAATTGCTAACACCCTTGGGCTCAAGATGGGCACCGTGCGTTCGCGCATTCACCGGGCACGTTCCAGCTTGCGGGCGACGTTGGAGCGTCTGGAGAGGCAGCGGCAGGAGCTGCCGGAGTCGGTCACCGCAGGCTAGTTTTCCCGCACTCAATCCGTGGGAGCGGCTATTGTGGGGCTAGTTAATAGGTGCGATTTCTGGAGGTGCTGCAGTCTGTGATTCAGCAGGGCGATGACAAGCGTTTTTTGTCAACGGAGCATCTCGGCACCGAGGCAATTGCCGCTTTTGTTGACGGCGAGTTGTCGGTCGTAGCTGAGCGACGTGCGCAGGCGCACCTGATGGCATGCCCGGAATGTCGCCGGGAGGTCGCGAAGCAGCGGCAGGCAGCCAAGCGTCTGCGTGATAGCGCGGCCTTGCACATTCCAGCTGAGCTGCGCGCTCGTATTGCTGATTTCGCAGGCAGCTGCGAGGACTCAGAGCCCCATAGGTCGGCGCGGCATCTCGCGCACCGTCCGCCGGAGTCGCTGAGCGCTGCGTTGGAGCAGATCGTTCGCGGTTTTCGTAAAGGTGGTAGTCACTAGTGGGCAAACATCGCGATTTCGATGATTCCGCGTTTGCCCCGGACGCCGATCGTGCCGCCGCAACTGGCGGGTTACAGCGTGCGCCAGGGCATAAGCTTGACGACGACACCAGCGCCACTACTAGAGAGTATTCGCCGTGGCAGGATTCGTCGTCACGCATGACGACGGGGCGTCCAGCCCGCAAACCCGAAGCGAAGAAGAAACCTCGCCCGAAGATGGCCCCCCGCGTCAGCGCGCGGGAAGTGATTTTTGGCCGTGAGGTGCCGTGGCGTGTGATTGCGGCATCGTCGGCCGTGGTGCTGCTGATTGGCGGTGTTGGTGGCTTTGTCGGCGGTTGGGCTGGTAAGACTTTCCGCTCGGACTACCAGCGTGTGGAGTTGCAACAGGTCGAGGGGCGACCGGGCAACGGCGATTTGACCGAAATCGGCAAGGTGGCGGAGACTCTTCGTCCCGCGGTGGTGTCGATTGCGGTCAGTGCCGGTGAGGTTTCGGGCGTGGGCTCGGGGTTTGTCATTGATGGTGACGGTCATATTTTGACGAATAACCATGTCGTTTCGGCAGTGGCGGACCGGCAGGATATGCAGGTCTCGGTAACGTTTTGGGACGGTGGCAAGCTGAAAGAGGTGCCGGCCAAGATCATTGGCCGCGATCCGAAGACCGACCTCGCCGTAATTAAGGTCGAAGACGTTGCGGGGCTGACCGTGGCGCAGCTTGGTGATTCCAATGCGGTTGCGGTCGGTGACACGGTGATTGCGATGGGGTCGCCGCAGGGGCTGGGCGGAACGGTGACTTCGGGCATTGTCTCGGCGCTTAATCGGCCGGTGCGCCTGGCTGCTGAGGGGACTGATACGGATGGCTACGCCGATGCGATTCAGACCGATGCCTCCATCAACCCGGGTAACTCGGGTGGTCCACTGGTGGATATCCGCGGTGCCATTATTGGTATTAATACAGTGATTTTCAGTAGCTCGGGTGGCTCACAGGGGTTGGGCTTTGCGATCCCGATCAATTCAGCCGTTGCCATCGCTGAGCAGCTCATTGCCGGTGAGAAGCCGGTTCATCCGGGGATCGGCGTGACAGCGCGCACGGTTTCCAATGGCGCACTGACTGGTGCCGAGATTGCCAGCATCCTGCCGGGAGGTGTCGCTGATCGGGAAGGCCTGCAGGAAGGCGACGTGATTACGGCTGTGGGGGACCGCGCGGTATCGTCCGCAGATGAGCTCACGGTGGCGCTGTGGACTGTTGGCGCTGGTAATGAGGCGGTATTGAAGATCGTTCGCCACGGAGCCGAGCTGGAGGCAAAGATTACGCCGGAGTAGGGTGGCGCTGGTTTTGCTTGGACGTGCCTGGGGTTGGCTGGTTTCTGCGGATTTGGCGGATTTGGCCGCGCAATGCTGCATGCGAGGTGCACTGTAACTAAGGTGGTATAACGTGTTTTCTAATGTTGGCTGGGGCGAGATTCTCGTCCTCTTTATCCTCGGACTAATTCTCATCGGACCTGAGCGGTTGCCGAAGGTAATTGAGGACATCCGCGCATTGCTTCTGGCTGCGCGCACCGCAATCAATGACGCACGCGATAACCTCTCGGATGAGTTCGGTGAAGACTTCGACGATCTTCGCAAGCCGCTGCAGGAGCTCAACGATCTCCGTCGTCTCAACCCGAAGACCGCCATCACCAGGACGCTTTTCGACGGCGATGACACCTACCTGGACATGCTCTCCGGTAAGCCCGCAGCGGGTGGCGGCGGAACTGGTGCAACCGGAGCTGCAGGAGCCGGTGGATCCTCTGGAGTAGCTGGTGCGGCTGGAGCAACTGGTGCCGCAGGCCAGCAGTACCAGCAATCCAACAAGAGCCAGCCAGTGCAACCGGCTCCGTCGCAGCAGCCGGTCCCGCAGTCGGCTCAGCAGCCCGCCCAGCAGCCAGGAACGTGGCAGGATCCAGTTGCCCAGGCCCGCCAACAGCAGGCACAGCAAACACCACAGCAGCCCCGTGGGGTGCAGGCCTGGGTCGACGACGACAACCTATAGAGGTGGCAAACCGTTCCCGACCGCAAGTTACTGACCAGGGTTATGACACGTTGAGCACAAATTTTGCCACGAAACTGTCATAAACCTAGTCAGTAAGTGCACGCAGCCGCGTCGGTGGATACACCGCCCGCAAACCCCGGACCACCGACAACACTTACACCGCCGAAAACCCCCAAACCACATACGCCCCAGACACTGCAGCCACAATGAGCAAAGGCCCCCTTCCCGGCACTGAAAATACCGGGGAGGGGGCGTCGCTATGATCGTCGTAAAGCGAAGGACTACTTCGGCGTCACGCCCAAGCCTAGCGACTTGCCTGCGAGCGACTCGCGACGAACAACCAGCTTGTCGGCGATAGCGTTCAGGGCCTCGCCCGCGCCCGAATCCGGCTTGGATAGGACAATCGGGGTGCCCTTGTCGCCACCCTCGCGGAGTTCGGTGTCCAGTGGCACCTGGCCGAGCAGCTCGACCTTTCCTCCGGTGATCTGGGTAAGACGACGGGCAACGGTCTCGCCGCCGCCTGTGCCGAAGACTTCCATCTTGGAGCCGTCGGGCATTTCCATCCAGCTCATGTTCTCAATGACACCGGCGATCCGCTGGCGGGTCTGCAGCGAGATGGTGCCGGCACGCTCGGCAACTTCGGCGGCGGCCATCTGCGGGGTAGTAACAATCACTAGCTCAGCGTTCGGCACGAGCTGCGCCACGGAGATGGCGATGTCGCCGGTTCCCGGGGGCAGGTCGAAAAGCAGGACGTCCAAGTCGCCCCAGAACACGTCCGCGAGGAACTGCTGGATAGCGCGGTGCAGCATTGGCCCACGCCAGACAACCGGTGCGTTGTCGTCGACGAAGTGTCCGATAGAAATCAGCGACACGTCGTGTGCCTGCGGAGGCATAATCATGTCGTCGACCTGGTGCGGCTTTTCCTCGGAGCCCATCATGTGCGGGATGGAGTGGCCGTAGACATCGGCATCGAGCACACCGACAGATAGACCCTTCGCAGCCAGCGCGGCAGCGAGGTTCACGGTCACAGAGGACTTACCAACGCCACCCTTACCGGAGGCGACGGCGAACACGCGGGTGCGGGAGTCCGGCTGGGCGAATGGGATCACCGGCTCGGAGGCGGTGCCGCGGACGGCGTTGCGGAACTCGCGGCGCTGCTCGTCATTCATCACATCGGTGGTGACGGTGACGTTGCCAACGCCCTCGATACCGTTGAGCGCATCTTCGGTGCGCTCGATGATGGTGTTTTTCATGGGGCAACCGGCGATGGTGAGGTAAATCTCCACGGCCACGTCGTTGTTGTCCGCCACCGAGATGGACTTGACCATGCCAATCTCGGTAATCGGGCGACGTACCTCAGGATCTTCGACCTGCGCCAGGGCGGTGCGAACTTCAGCTTCAGTAATCGTAGACATTATGTAGTGAATCTTATCGTGAGACCCCGTAAGACAAAGAACTACTGACAAAATCAGCAGTTTTCCGCTTTACGACGGTCACAGCGCCCAACCCTTCCGACAAGCGCGGTGGCGGTGGAATGGGTGGTGGGCCAGACGGTGGAACAATTGGAAACCGTCAGGCGTTGTCCTTGATAGAACGCTTTTTAGCGATAGTTTTAGCAATATTTTCAGCAACTGAGTCACCAATTGCTGTGACAACAACTGCAAGGGAACGGTGAAAGTACCGATGGCACATGGGGAAGCGAATAGCGGTTGGGGGAGCGGCCGGGAACAGAGCATGAAGTCCCGGTTGCCTCAGCGGCAGGTGCCCGAGGGGGGGCCGGTGGGTAGCTTCACCAACTACGCCGATGCCCAGGCCGCGGTTGATTCGCTCAGTGATCGCGATGAGTTCCCGGTTTCCGACCTCACCATCGTCGGCGTTGACCTGATGCAGGTGGAGCGCGTGGTAGGTCGGTTGACCTGGCCGAAAGTGCTCGGTGGTGGCGCGCTGTACGGCCTATGGATGGGCCTGTTCTTCGGCCTGATTCTGGGGCTTTTCCAGGAAGATTGGGTTAGCCCGTTGATTGTTGGCCTCGGGATGGGCGCCATCTTTGGCATCGTGCTGGCCGCAGTCCCATACGCCATGCAAAACGGCAAGCGGGATTTCTCCACCACCACGGAGATTGTTGCTCGTCGCTACGATGTTTTGTGCAATCCCCGCAATGCCGAGCGCGCCCGCGACCTGTTGGCGCAGCGGGCTCTCGGTGGGAACCGCGGGTAGGTTGTTGTACTCGTCGTAAAGCGTTGCCTGCCAGAAGCGGAAACTACAGCCACTTGTTGCGGCGCAGGAGCCACACCAAAAACGCCACAATGGCGAACATGATGGCGAGGACGATGAAGTACCCGTACTCCCAGTGCAGTTCGGGCATGCGGTCGAAGTTCATGCCGTAGATACCGGCCAGGGCGGTTGGCACGGCGAGAATAGCCGCGTATGCCGAGATAGTACGCATGTCCTGGTTCTGCTGCAGCTGGATCTTCACTGCGGCGGCGTCGATGAGGGAGGAGAGGCGTTCGTCGAGTCCGGCTACGAGGTCCGCCGCGGCGAGCTGGTGGTCGAGAACATCGGAAAGATAACGGCTGACGTCCTTCGGCATGATGTCTTCTCGCAGATTCATCAGGGAGCGCAGCGCCGGCGTCAGCGGATCGATTGCGTGGCGCATCTCCAGGATTTCTCGTTTGAGGATGTAAATGTCCTCAATATCCGACACCAAATTCGGCTCGAAGACGGCATCTTCCATAATCTCCACGCGATCTTCCAGCTGCAACGCAATGCGCAGGTACGCATCGACGAGGTTGTCCGTCAGCGCCCACAGCACGCCCGCGGGACCGTAGTCGATGGCGTCGGTGGTGTTTTCCACACGCGCGCTAATGCGCTGCATATCCGAGCTCGGCATGCCCATGCGAATGGTGATGACGTACTCCTGGCCGATAACAATCATCAGCTGGCCAGAACGAATGATCTCATTTTCGTCGTCCGCGAGACCTTCCGGGGAGTAGTGAATCGAGCGAATCACAAAAACCACGTGATCATCGTGGATTTCAATCTTGGGGCGCTGGCGGTTAGTCAGTGCATCCTCCACCGTCAGCTCATCCAGCCCGTAAAGCTCAGCGATGGCGTCCATCTGTGTCGCGTTGGGGCGCGACAATGACAGCCACGTGAAGCCCTCGCCAAAATTACGCACCTCGGACAGACCGGAGAAGTGGTCGTAGGTGCCCGGCAAACGCTTGCCGCCGATGTAGACGCCGCAATCGCGCAGGGCATCGCGCACCGCCTCCGACTGCGTTTCTCCCACGCTTGACGACGATCCGTTGGTGCGCGTCACCTTCGAGACAGCTGACATTGCTGCGGATTTAGCTGCATTCGTTGCCCGAGCAGTTTTGCCGGGTTTTGCTGTGGCCGACGGCGTTTGGCTTTTACTGACCGAGTTAGTTCGCGGATTGCGAGCCTTTGACGAAGCGCTGTTGTTGCGGCTTTTCTCATCGCCCATTCTGGGTGACCTCACAATCCGTTCGTAGGTTACGCTGGTGTCGATGATTAATTTTAGACGTGCGAACGCCGGGTTCCACTTTCGCATCCGCTCAATGGGGTGCAAGGGGAGCTCCAAGGCTACTGCGTGCACTTTTACCGCCCTGGCATTGGTCGCTGGGGCAGCGGGGTTCGGTCTTGCCGCATGTTCTGATTTAGATCCGCAGATGCCCGTTCCTCCCGAACAGGAGGCGGTAGTGACTGTCGGGGCAGACCTACGCAACCCCGAGCAGGCAGCTCTTGCGTACCTGTATGCGCAAAGCTTTGAGAGGATAGGGCGGCAAGCGGAGGTCATCGGCATTCGCGATGCTGATGACCGGTTGCGGGCCGTACGCAATGAAGCAGTCCTGGTCTCTTTCGGATGCACAGGTGAGCTGCTCGGCCTGAGCGATTCCGCGTCCGCGGCTTCGCTGGCTGAGGAGTACGCCGACGACTCCACCCCGGACAAGCAATTCAGCGGCGAGTGGCGAGACCGTGTTTACGACGCATTTTCGCGGTCGTTGCCGGGTGAAGTTATGGCCACCGACGCGGGCATGGCGCAGGGGTGCACGGATGTGCCAGCTGACAATGCTGGGGCTGACTTGCCGCAATGGCTTGTGCCTTTCTACGTCAAGCCAGCGTTGGACCGGAGCGATCGAGTCCGAGTGCTCAATGAGATTGCTGGTTCGCTGAGCACTGAGGACTTAAAGCTGATGACCCGGGCTGTGGCTGGTGGCGCCAGCCCTGAGTTGGTCGCTCAGGAGTGGCTGGATAAGGCGTAGCCGGGGCGGCGGGGCTAGT
>NZ_KV836272.1:581077-589939 GCF_001838295.1 Corynebacterium sp. HMSC074C04 | reverse complement strand
AAATGTGAAACTGTGCGAGTTTATGACATTTTCATGCCATTTTTCAGGTCATTTTGTCATAAACGCAGTCAGTAACTCGCATTGAGGACTAAGTAGTAAATGGTGCCGACCCGGTAACACGCCGACCGGACACGCATTCTGTCTATTAACCCTTATCTACTGTGCGTCTGACAATTGCTAGACAACGACTAAGGGGCTCCAACCGAGTGGTTGGAGCCCCTTAGCGTTTGATCACCAGTGAAGACCACCAGTGAAGACCACCTGGTGAAGCGGTGTTCTCAATCACGCGACTTCACCGCGGTCTCGCGAGACCTACTTAAGAGCCTCTTCCAGAAGAGCCTTCTCCTCAATCTGGTGGACCTTGGCCACACCAGTTGCGGTGGAGGACTGCGCACGGCGGGAAACACGAGTCAGCTTCGGCATATCCGGCAGAGCCTCTGGGAGGTTCAGTGCCAGGAATGGCCATGGGCCCTGGTTAGCCGGCTCATCCTGGACCCAGCGGACTTCCTCAAGATCCGGGTAAGACTCGAAGAGGTCGCGGAGACGGTTGTGCGGCAACGGGTGCAGCATCTCCAGGCGAGCGATTGCGATGTCGTCGCGCTTGTCCTTCTTGCGCTTCTTCTCCAGCTCCCAGTAGATCTTGCCGGAGCAGAGCAGCAGGGTCTTGATGCCGGACTTGCCCTTAGACTCGAAGTTCGGGTCATCGATGACCGAGCGGAACTTGTTCGGGTTGGTGAAGTCCTCGACAGCGGACGCTGCCATCTTGTTGCGCAGCATCGACTTCGGAGAGAACACAACCAGCGGACGGTGCAGGTCGGACAGGACGTGGCGACGCAGCAGGTGGAAGTAGTTAGCCGGCTCGGACGGCTGAGCAACGGTGTAGGAACCCTCGGCTGCGAGCTGCAGGAAGCGCTCGATACGTGCCGAAGAGTGGTCCGGGCCCATGCCCTCGTAGCCGTGCGGAAGCAGCAGAATCAGCTTGGAGGTCTGACCCCACTTAGCCTCGCCCGAGGAAACGTACTGGTCAATAGTGGTCTGAGCGCCGTTGGCGAAGTCACCGAACTGTGCCTCCCAGAACACTGCTGCATCCGGGTTACCCAGGGTGTAGCCGTATTCGAAGCCCATGCCTGCGTACTCGGTCAGAGCCGAGTTGTAGATCATGAAGCGGCCACCGTTCTTGGACTTACCGTAGGCGTCGATCGGGTTGTATTCCGAACCGTCCTCGGAGTCAATCAGAACTGCATGGCGAGAGGTAAAGGTACCGCGGCGGACATCCTCACCTGCGAAGCGGACGTCGATGCCAGCACCGGTGAAGGAGCCGATTGCCAGCAGCTCGGCCATACCCCAGTCGATGCCACCTTCCTGAGTCATCTCCGCGCGCTTCTTAGCGACCGGCGCAACACGTGGGTGAATCTTGAAGCCTTCAGGAAGGTTGACGTAAGCCTGACCAATCTCGACGATTTCAGCCTTGTCGATGCCGGTCTTGAGTCCATGCGGCAGCGGCTGGGAGCCTGCAATACCGTGCTGCTCGCCCGGCTTTGCGTCCTGAGCTGCGCGGACCTCGTTGAAGACCGCTTCCATCTGGTCGTGGAAGTCTCGGCGTACTGCTTCGTACTCTTCCTCGGAGATATCACCGCGACCGATGAGATCCTCGGTGTACTGAGCGCGAACGCTTTCCTTCTCGTCGATGATCTTGTACATCATCGGCTGAGTCATGGACGGGTCATCGGCCTCGTTGTGGCCGCGCTTGCGGTAGCAGACCAGGTCGATGAAGACGTCCTTGCCATAGCGGTTACGGTACTCAACAGCCAGCTGGCCGACCCAGACGACAGCCTCCGGGTCGTCACCGTTGACGTGGAAGACCGGGCAGCCGTATGCCTTGGCAATGTCGGTTGCGTAGTAGGAGGAGCGACCGGAGTCCGGTGAAGTGGTGAAGCCAATCTGGTTGTTCACCACGATGTGGACGGTACCGCCGACCTTGTAACCACGCAGGGACATGAGGTTCAGGGTCTCCTGGACAATGCCCAGGCCGGCGAAGGAAGCGTCACCGTGCAGCAGCAGCGGCATGACGGAGTAGCCCTCTTCGCCCTTGTTGATCTTGTCCTGGCGTGCACGAGCAAGACCCTCAACGACCGGGTTGACGGCTTCGAGGTGGGACGGGTTCGCAGTCAGGGTGACGTCGATCTCGCCCTCGCCGAACATCTGGATGTGACGACCAGTAGTGCCCAGGTGGTACTTGACGTCACCAGAACCGCCGACCTGTGCCGGGTCGATGTTGCCCTCGAACTCGGTGAAGATCTGGCGCAGTGGCTTGCCGACGATGTTTGCGAGCACATTCAGTCGACCGCGGTGTGGCATACCGATGACGACCTCATCCAGGCCAGCACCAGCAGCGGTATCGATGGCGGAGTCCATCAGCGGAATCAGCGACTCTGCACCCTCAAGGGAGAAGCGCTTCTGCCCGACGTACTTGGTCTGCAGGAAGTTCTCGAATGCCTCAGCTGCGTTCAGTTTCTGCAGGATGTACTTCTGCTCAGCGTGGGACGGCTTCGGCTGGCCGCCCTCAAGGCGCTCTTCCAACCACTCGCGCTCTTCGCGGTCGAGAATGTGAGCGTACTCGGAACCGACCTTGAGGCAGTATGCGTTGCGCAGCCGAGAAAGCACCTCGCGCAGCGTCATCGTCTCCTTGCCGCCGAAACCACCGACGTTGAAGGTGCGGTCCAGATCCCACAGGGTCAGACCGTGCTCCTCGATATCGAGGTCAGCATGGTTCGGAGCGGAAGTATTCGGCTGGTCAGAACGCAGCGGGTCGATGTCAGCCAACAGGTGACCGCGGGAGCGGTAGGCCTCAATCAGACGCATAACGCGGGTGTTCTTGTCGATACCCGTGTTCGGCAGGTCCTGTGCCCAACGGATTGGGGTGTACGGGACGCGCATGGTCTGGAAGATGTGGTCCCAGAACTTGTCGTCGACGAGCAGGTTGCTCATCGTACGCAGGAACTCACCGGACTCTGCACCCTGGATGATGCGGTGGTCGTAAGTAGAGGTGATGGTCACCAGCTTGCCGATGCCCATCTCTGCCAGACGGTCAGCGGAAGCACCGGCGAACTCAGCCGGGTAATCCATGGAACCGACACCGATAATCGCGCCCTGGCCCTTGGTCAGGCGCGGGACGGAGTGGCGGGTACCGATGCCGCCCGGGTTGGTCAGGGAAATGGTGACACCCTGGAAGTCCTTGCCGGTCAGCTTGCCGTGGCGAGCACGAACGACGATGTCCTCGTAGGCGTCGACGAACTGCTTGAAGGTCAGGGTCTCACACTCACGGATAGCGGCAACTACGAGAGAACGAGAGCCATCCTTAGCTGGCATATCAATGGCCAGGCCGAGGTTAATGTGTTCCGGGGTAACCAGAACTGGCTTGCCGTCAACCACCTTGTAGTTGTTGTTCATGTCCGGGTGGAGCATGACAGCCTTCACCATGGCGTAACCAATGATGTGGGTGAAGGAAATCTTGCCGCCGCGGGCGCGTGCCAGATGATTGTTAACCAGAGTGCGGTTTTCAAACATCAGACGTGCCGGCATATCGCGAACCGACGTAGCAGTCGGCATCTCCAGGGAGACATCCATGTTCTTAGCGATAGCCCGTGCGACGCCCTTCAGAGGCTCCTCGCCGGATTCAACAGCCGAAACCTTGGCTGCTGCATCCATCGGGGACTTCTTCGGCTTCGGAGACGACGGCTTGTTCGGGGTCTTGGTTGGTTCGACCCCCTTGGACTCACGACGTCCGGTTGCCTTTGCTTCCTCCTTCGTGGCTGCTGCGGGCTTTGCCATGTTGGAAAGGTCCTCGCCCTTTTGGGACGGGGTGTGGGTTGCGAAGAATTCGCGCCATTCCTGACCCACAGACTGTGGATCCTTCTGGAATTGCTGGTACATCTCGTCGACCAGCCATTCGTTCTGGCCGAAGCTCATGTCGCTGCTCACGGCAGGTACTCGCCTCTTTTCGTCTTAGTTTTACTAACTCACGTTTATTCTAATGAGCGCAAGCGTCAAAGTGTCATTCAAGGATAACGAAAATTCTGAATTACTACACCGTCGCGCTCCCCATATGGTACTTGCTCCAGAGCTCTGCGTATTGGCCACCCGCCGCGAGAAGCTCGTCATGGGAGCCGTCCTCGACAATACGCCCGTGGTCAAGTACCAAAATCCGGTTGGCCCGAGCAGCCGTAGCCAGGCGGTGGGCCACAATAATTGCCGAGCGTTGACGCGACGCACGGTCAGTGGCTTCGAGGATTGCCGACTCTGTTGCAGGGTCGAGTGTCGCGGTGGCCTCGTCGAGAAGCAGCAGTTCAGGACGCATCATTTCGGCACGAGCGAGTGCGATGAGTTGACGCTGTCCGGAGGAGAGCCCTCGGCCATCTGGGCCGACGGGGTGGTGGAAGCCACCGGGCAGGCTGGCAATGGTGCTGAGAGCGCCGACATTCTTCGCGGCTTGCTGGATTTCAGCATGACTGCTGTCCGGCAGACCGTAGGAAATATTTGTTGCTACTGTCCCCGAAAATAGGTGTGATTCTTGGGGGACATAGCCGAGGGGGCGTCGCCAATCGTTAAGAGGGAAGTCGCGGATGTCAGTTTCAGAGGCTCGCACCACACCGTCAACTGGATCGTAAAAACGGGCAAACAACTTAATGATTGTTGATTTTCCGGCACCGGTGGACCCGACAATTGCGACTGTTTCTCCGGCAGGAATCTGCAAATCGAGAGCATCGAGGACCTGCGGGCGTTCGTGCTCAGAGTTGGCGGCGGGGTAGGAGAAAGTCACCTTGTCTAAGCGCAGGTCGCCAGCGGCTGCACGGGACGCGCCGTCAGTAGTGCCGTAATCTGGCATGGGGGCGGTCTGTAGGAGGTCACCAATGCGATTGAGACCGACCTTCGCCTGCTGGTAGCCGTCGAAAACATGGGACAGCTGCTGAATCGGGCCAAAGAGCATTCCCAGGTATAGCGTGAAGGCGACGAGTACGCCGGGCGTCGTAGTTCCCGCAGCAACCTGTTGGGCGCCGACAGCCAACACCGCAGCTGTTGCCAACTCAGAGACGAAGTTGATGCCGGGGAAGAATAAGGCCACGGCCAGCTGTGCTCGCTGACGAATTGCGCGATACTTATCGGATTCCTCGGCAAAGGAAGATTCGATATCGGCGACGCGGTGGTACATCTGAATCTCGCGAAGCCCACCAATGGTCTCCTGGAAATCAGCGTTGACCAAGGAAAGTTGCTCGCGTGCAGCCTTGTATAGGCGCGAGGAGATTCGGCGGAATACCAGGGTGGCCGCCACAATGATGGGAAGCGTCGCCAACGCCACCGCGGCGAGTGACACCTGTGTGGCAAGCAACAGCACTGAGACACCGAGCAGAGTGAACGTGGCAATCGCGCCCTCTGCCAATCCCGTTTGTAGGAACGACGACAGCGCGTCGATGTCGGTTGTCATCCTCGTCATGATGGCACCCGAGCGATTGGCCTCGAAGTAGTTAATGCCAAGCGACTGCAGGTGACGGTAGCAGCGCACACGCAGGGCATAGAGCAGCCGCTCACCAGTACGCGCAGTAATAACAGCATTTGTGGCTACGGCAATCCAGCTGATGAGGACTGTCGCCAAACCGCCTGCGGCGCAGGCCCACAACACGGCTTCATTGTGCTCACGGATGCCGTGGTCAATGGCGTAGCGCACGAGCATGGGGAACGCGAGATCGGCAACGGCAATGAGGGCGAGCAGCGCAATGACGCTTATAAATAGGCCGCGGACGTAGGAGAGCAGCCGGCGCAGAGAAAAAGGCTCGGAGTTGTCGAGTGCTCGAGCTGGTACACGCGGTTTTTCGCTAGCGGGTGGGAGGTTTCGCACACGCTCGAGAAGCTCTGGCGTCGCAGGAGCATTGGCGAGAGCCGCCCCCATGCCGCCACGCCCGCCGCCGCGGCCACCGGGACCACCAGGGCCACCGGGTCCACCTGGACCGCCTCCGGCTCGGCCAGCCCCGCGGGCCATTTGAGAAGTGGCGCCTCCGGGAAGCCGCGCAGAGGTGTCTGACGTGGAGTCGTCGGAGGTTGGTGCGGATTCGTCGGGCCAGAGTTCCTCGGGGCTGGGGTCCTCACTGTCGATGGGGTCGAGAACGAGGTTTTCGATTTCGGGGTAGGCACTCTGGTCGATGTCCATCAGCTCGGTGAAGCGCGGATGAGAAGTAATCAGTTCGGCCTTGGTTCCAATGCCGGTGAGGGCACCGTCTTCGAAAATGGCGATGTGGTCCGCCTGCTCGAGAGTGGAAGATCGATGCGCCACGATGACGATAGTCGTATCCGCCAGCTGTGAGGTCAGCGCGTTGAAGATTTCCAACTCAGTTGCAGCATCGATTGCTGAGGTTGCGTCATCGAGAACCAAAACTCGAGGAAGGGCGAGGAATGCCCGTGCTAATGCCACGCGTTGAGCTTGTCCGCCGGAGAGATTATGCCCGCGCTCGCCGATGGCTGTGTCCCACCCCTGAGGCAGGTCGTCGACGAAGTTGACCTGGGCGGCGGTCGCTGCGGCGATAATCTCTTCCTGGGACGCCGCGGGATTGGCGAATGCAATGTTCTCGCGCAACGTGCCCGCAAATAAATAAGGAGTGTCCGGAACGACAGTAATAGCGTCATATACGTCGCTGGAGAGAGTGCGCGCGGTATCTGTGGATGTGCCGTGGCTGGGCGCATCGATAGTGATAGTTCCCGAATCCGGCAGATAGTGACGGCCGAGTAACTCCGTGGCGATAGTCTTTCCGGACCCCGGTGGGCCAATCAACGCTAAGGTCGCCCCTGGCGCGACGGAGAATGAGACATCGTCGATAAGCGTGCGTCCGCCACGGCTGTGGGTGACGTGGTTGAAGCTGATGCCAACGGGGCCGTCGGGGAGAGGAAGCGCGTCGGTGGGTTCGGGGTTGTCTGGTCGGGCGTCGATGACATCGGAAATGCGGTCGATGCTTGCCGACGTCAGCTGTATCGAGATGACCATGTTGGAGACCAGACGCGACAGGGCAGTCAGGCTGGTGAGATACGTGGCAAAAGCTACGAACGTGCCTAGGGTGATGTGTCCGTGAATCGCTAGCCAGCCACCGACCGCGATATTTCCGACGAGGGACAGTTGCGGCAACGACTGCAGCGCCGGTTGGAATCGAGCGCTGAGTTTTGCCGCTCGCAGGCGGAGGGAATAGAGCAGAGACGAGTTACGCTCCATCTTCACAACTTCGTTGTCACCCTGCGCAAACGCCTTGACAACACGGATGCCGGAAACGGTTTCCTCGACTTGTCCGGCAATCTCGCCTGCTTGCTGTTGGGCAGCCCAGGTTGCGGCATGGAGTTTGTCACGCGAATTCACTGCAATGTAGACAATCGCTGGCACCACGGCGAGGCCGACCAGTGTCAGGGGCAGCGAGAGGGCGAGCATGATGCCGATAGTGATGAATAGCTTGACGACGGACCCCAGCGTCAACGGCAGCATCGCCAGTAGTCCGGACACAGCCTGGAGGTCGGAAATTGACCGTGACACAACCTGGCCGGTGTTGACTCGGTCTTGTGCTGGACCATCGAGGTTTTGTAGGGAGCGAAGGATTTTTAGTCGCAGGTCGTGCTGAACATCAATGGAGAGTTTGCCGGAGAAGAATCTGCGCCCCACCTGGGCGATGAAGCGTACTAACGCGATGGCCAGAAATACGGAAATGACTGCCTGCAGGGGAGTTAGGGACGGCAGCAGGCGCGCGGGGACACCGCCATCGGACGAGCCCGTTGCTACATCAATGGCATCTCTAGTGAGAAGCGGAAGTACGGACTCCACCCCGACAACGATTAGCGCTGCAACAACGACACCATAGAGCGGTAGTGGCCTGTGAAGAGACTGTTTCCACAAGAACTTCATAGGAGAGGTTCTGCGGGGTTTGCTCTGGGCCATGGTGGGTACCGCTCTTCCATTGAAAAACGTCGCTGAAGGGTAATCGGAGTAAGAGGAACTACTTATTCTTCTTTTTCTTCGGCCACTTCAGCGCCGAGGGAATCGAGAACCTCGATGACTTTGAGTCCTTCTTCGAGTCTTCAGAGGTGTTGGATTTAGCCGGTAGCTTTCGTTCAAAGTCCGACCAATCCTGGGGAAGTGGGCCCAGAGATGCGCGAGTGGAGCTGATAAGAATGCCACCGAGCTTGCGGTTTGCGGAGGCCCCAACCACGGCGCCAATTCCAAATGGCAAAATCTTACCGATGATGGCCAGACGAGCGTTCTTCATCAAGCGCTTGCGTGCCTCGCGAATTAGCAGACGGTTTGCTGCACCCAGCTGCGGAACGCCAAGCCGTGGCAGTAGGGAATTCACGGAAGTTTTGGTCTGCTTCCGCAGCGATTCCTCGCCAAGCAGGGAGGCCATAATAGCTGTCCCTTCAGAACCGCTCATGGCCGCAAGAATCAGCGTGCGACGGCGTTGTGGATCGGTGATGTCAATATTGCGCAGGGTTGCTGAGGCCAGTGTGTACCAGGCGGATGCTTCCAGGAACAGCAGCGATTCACCGGTAACTGCAGCCAAGCCCGTAATCATGCCGACGCCGGGAAGAACCGCGCTGCCCCCAGCTGCACCACCGGTGCCGGTGACCAGGTTCAGGTAGTGGGAATCAATACGTTCCTGTACCTGCGCCGGAGTTTCATCTTTTTTGCGCTTGTGCAGGGAACTGACGTACCCGGTGATGGCAGATGACTGCCAGCTCATGGTCTTATCCAGGGTTTGGATAAGAAGGGTTCCCAGTTTTCCGGTATCACGTTCAATCGCTTCGGGGGTTGAGTTCACTGCATCAGTTACTGTGCGAGTT
>NZ_KV836272.1:576257-580977 GCF_001838295.1 Corynebacterium sp. HMSC074C04 | reverse complement strand
AGTTCACTGCATCAGTTACTGTGCGAGTTGAATCCTTCTTCGTCTTTTGGAACAAAGTAGTAGACCTCCTAAACGGGTCCGTTGAGAGCCATATGCCCATATAAACACTACTGAGCTGTGGGGAAATTCCGTAGTCGGTGGAAAAATAGACAGGTGTACGGCGATTAAAACAGTTGATAGAAGGACGAGACTGGTGAACGATGTCATGCGGGGTGCCGCATTGCCTCCCGAGTACTCCCAGCTTTTGGCGGACTTTCCTCGGTTTTCCGCAGATGTCATTCCTCACGACGGTGCTGCGGATTGGCACCTTTCAACCGAAGCTGTAGCTGCCGGAATTGAGGCCGGGAGAAAGCTGTTTCCCATGCCTGAGGTTGCGGGCGATACCCGTTTCCAAGCGCAGTTGTGGTGGTGGTCCATGTGCGGAGCATTGGTGGGGCCATCGCTGGCATGCGTGTTGGTTTCCGATCGAGTTCCAGTGTGGCAGTGGTCTTCTTGGTTCACATTTCTCCGAGATGACTATTGGGTTGGGTTCCAAGCTCAACAGTTTGAAAGCATTTCTGCTGAGGATGCGGATGAGCTGAAGGATTCCGGCGAAGCACTGGCCCATTTCTTGGAGCCGTTGGCTCAGGTTGTTGGAGAAGTCGGGGAAATCAAGCCTGCTCCTCTTTGGGCCGTGGCTGCCGATGCCGTAGCTAATGCCGCAATATCCGCCGGTAATGAGCTGATGGAGCCCTGGCGCGGAGCGCTTATTGGCAAACATGTCGTTGAGGGAATACAGCGAGTACATCGGGTTCCTCTTCCTCGTTTCATGGATTCCTGTGGAGGCGAGGTGCGCCCCTGGGACGAAGCCGCCGCGGAATCGGGAGAAGAACCGGACTTCGATGTAGTTACTCACCTGGAGAGAGCTACTTGCTGCATGATTTATCACAGCCCAGACGCCGATCTGTGTGTCTCGTGTCCGAAACGTTCGCGTGAGGAACGCCATCAACTCTGGGCACGCTACTGAGCGCTCTGTTTTCGAGAATCGACAGCTGGCGGCCTGTCCCTCAACCGGCCGCGTTGGCGGCTTTGATGTAGCACGCGCACTGCCGGCGTGATCTTTCGCAGCAATTGCCGGGGGCATGAGCCACCCCATGATTGCGCGTTTGTCGCTACGATTGGCTGCGGGTAGAGGCCAATTATCTTTCAAGGGAGGATTCCACCCATGAGCTTTTTCGAGCAGATTGCTGCGGCACTGGACCGCGAGGGCATTGAAAGTCGTGTCAACGATGACACCCTCTTCGTTCCCATTACCTCTGACCTGGAGGTTCAGTTCGTCACCATTGATGAGGACATCCCGGCTGCCGAAGTTTACGTAGCCGCTGCCGATGTGGATGATGAGGACGACGAGTTCGAAGCTGTTCTGGTCTCCGCTGTATTCTCCGTCGAAGACGCCGTCGCAGCAGTCGCTCACCATGTAGCTACTGACCAGGTTGTTGGCCTGCTTCGCACTCTGCTCGATGGCGACGATGACCGCATTGCTGACCTGGAGTTTGAACAGGACCCCGAAGAGGCAACTCTGGTTACCTCCGAAGTTGGTACCTCCTCGTTGGTACAGGTTTTGGTAACTGCCCACAACAACGAGCCCAGCGCACACGTCCGCTTCATCTCCCAGGACGCAAACTTGGACGACATCGTCGATCAGGCCATCGCGGAGTTCTGGGACTCGGACACCGAAACGGTTCTCACCGATGATGACCGTCGCAAGATGTTTGCTGACCTCTACTCTGACATCCAGACCTTGCGCAATGAGGTTCTGACACTGGGCACCTTCAAGGACTTTGACAAGCTGATGGATGTCCTTGCGCTCGTGGTAGACCGCGCAGAGGAATGGGAAGATCAGCTGGCACCCGTCGATGACGGGTATGCAGAGTACATCTACTCTGATCACGTTGCCTCCTTGGACGAGGATGATGACGACGACGAGGACGATGATGACCTCTACGACGATGGCGACTATGACGACGAGGACGACGAAGAAGGCGACGACAGCGAGTAGCTATACTGCGGCAGCGCTGTGACTAGTGCTAAGCCGCTGATGGGCGAGAAGAAAAGAGCTCGCTAGGACACGGCAGTGGCCGCGCGTCCCTGGTGCCAATCCAACTATAACGGCGCCCGGGGAGTGCGAGGTCAGTGCCGTTTTCGTGTATCTTGCTGCAGTCCTGCGCACGATGGAGAGCCTCGGCTACAGCCCGAGTGCGTCGGCGGTTTTCTTCCCGTGTCCGATTCGAACCGCCAATTCCGCGGAGGACTACCTCCGATGAGGATTCCACCTTGACGGAAACGGAGTACATGAACATGGGCTCATCCTTCAGGATGAAGTATTCCGCGTGCACGTCGGCAAGCTGAGAGACCAGTGCGCGAGGAAGCGCTATCCGTGACGCTCGGACGGTGACCACAGGCCCGTCGGGAAGCGAGAAGGTGTGATCCAGCGCGCCGGGCCAATGCCTACGGCCGATGGTGGGGTGGCAGAGGATTGTGCGGATGAGGGCGAGGTCTTCGAAACATTCTGCACGGTAGGTAGCGGATAGCGGGGGAAGGGCTAGGCGACGGTGAATGGGAAACTCGTTTGTTGTACTCATGGCTCACAAATTATCGAACACCCCGGACTCATTTTTTCGAACGCCTAGAACTCGTGTTCGAAATAAGATTAGTATCAGTGGGCCACCCAAGTGGGGGTAGTCAATTGGCTAGGTGTTTGGTGTTATTGCAGGGACGCGTGGGGTTGTGGAAACGATTCGATAACGACTTTTGTAAAAGCCCAAGAGTCTGAGAAAACACTATTTCCGGGGGTGGGGTGGTGGATTAGTGTGAGTAGTGGCCCTAAAGAAAAACTAAAAATCTGAAAGATTCGTCTCAATGAAGCACGCAAGAAGTCGACTGGCGGTAGCGGCTTTCGCAGCACTTTTGTCCTTGGTGGCCCCGGTCGCTGCACATGCTGTCGTGGTTGGTCCGGGTGACCCGATTCGAACTCCCATGGAGGGAAGTCCGTGGGATGGGTATCGAAATATCAACTCGCCGATGTGTTCGGCGGGTGTTCCGGGGACGGTGACGGACCGCAACGGCGAGAAGTATCGGGTCATGTTGACCGCAGGGCACTGCCTGAATGATGCTCCGGATGTGGGTCTGCCAATCGTCACTGGTGAGGTGTATGTGCCAACCACTGAAGGTGATAAGCGCATTGGTACCGCAGGTGCCCATCGTTGGGAATTGCCGCAGGAAGATGCCGGACTGGAGTCGTTGCCGGCAGGCTTTAATGGCGCGGACTACGGAATAATCAACCTGGATCCGGACGTAGAGACTACCGGCGCAAGTTACTCCATTGATGAAAATGGTCAGAGCTACGGGGAGCCGGTAGTGATGACTGGCATTCAGGACAATGAAGACCTGCCGCGTGGCGAAGTCTCCTTCGATAATCTTGGCAAGCCTATCTGCAAGGACGGTATGCGCACCGGACGGGCCTGTGGATACCAGGTATTCCGAGCTCGAAACGGCATCTGGACGGTTGGTATTGGCGTTGATCACGGTGACTCTGGCGGAAATGCCTACGACCCGACCACAAATGAAGTTATTGGCGTGAATTCGATGACCTTCGGTCCGGTCTCGCGTGTGATGCCCGCAGATATTGCCATTCAGGAGGCCTACGGTATTCCCGACGGTCAAGTAAACGACCACTTCGAGGTATCGGATTCCACGGCTCAGCGCGACTCCACCTATCGCACCCTCAACGAGGATATGGCGGCGGATCAGGAGTATGTCCGGGCGCAGGATTCACAGGATTCACAGGAAGGTTCTGTACCGCAGCTAGTCGATCTCGTGGACCAGCTGCCGCAGTTGCCGAAACTCCCTGAGCTGCCACAATCGCCCCAATTGCCACAATCGTCACACCTGTCTGGGTCGCCTCAGTTGGCAGAAATTCAGCTTCCAAGCTTTGAGAGCTAGCACCAGTCTGAGAATCTGACAAAAATCACCCCCGAACCGTTAAGAGAGCCAGAATCATCCAAGGCGGATGGTTCTGGCTCTTGCATTGCTGTTGAGCAAACTTTTTGATGTCTAATGAGTCTGAAATGAAGACGAATGAACGGTTCCTCGACTGAGAATTTCACCCTAGGTTTCATTTTTGGAGAGCTTTGTAAAGGTGTCCCTAATACACTGAGTGGGACAAGTTTTCTGTACAGAAATGGAGTAGCGCACACTATGGCCAGTTCGAAGAAGGTCGCCACACTCACGGCTGCACTGTCGGTAGCTGCAGGTGGCTTTGTGCCCGGAATCGCGGTAGCTGAGGCTGCACCGGCAAACTCGGATGTTGTCATCGGCCCGGGTTCGCCGTTGCGGATGCCGTTCCCGAGCAGCAAGAACATCGACGGACGTCATGTTCAGTCTCCGATGTGCTCTCTGGGAGTTCCTGGCACCGTTGTGGATCAGAATGGTGTTTCGCATCGCGTCATCATGACTGCCGGCCACTGTGTTGTGGCGAAGGATACTGAAACCGGCGAAGAGGTCACCGGCCAGTTCTTCATCCCAACCAAGGACGGCGACAAGCTGGTCAACAAGGACTACATGGGCACCGATGTCATGCCGGAAGAGAGCGACTTCGACGAAAACACCACTATGCCGGAGTTCTTCAACGAGCTCTTCAATAGCGGTGACTACGGCATCATTGAGGTTCAGGACGACATTA
>NZ_KV836272.1:520759-576157 GCF_001838295.1 Corynebacterium sp. HMSC074C04 | reverse complement strand
CTCTGTGGATGAGTTCGGCAACGTCCACGGCGAGCCGGTCCAGATCGTCGGTATCGAGGACAAGCGCACTCTCGACCCGATGGAGATTTCCGTCGACAACTTCGGTGAGCCCGTGTGCACTGACGGTTCCCGTACTGGCCGCGGTTGCGGCTTCCAGGTCTTCCGTGTCCGCAACGGTGTCTGGGCCATCGCTCCGATTGACCACGGCGATTCGGGCGGAAACGCCTACAACCCAGAGACTCGCGAGGCCATCGGCGTTAACTCCATGGGTATTGGCCCGCTGAGCCGCTTCCAGCCGATTGACGTTGCTCTTGAAGAGCAGTACGACATCCCAGACGGCCAGGTTAACGAGCGCTTCAAGGTAGAGACCTCCACTGAACCGCAGTCTGAGTTCCGCACGATTGACGAGGACGTTCAGTACACCAACCAGCACGTCCCGCAGGAAGAGCCGGATTTGGGTCCGATTGGCGAGCTGCTTCCAGAGGGCGTCGAGGTCCCGCCGGAGATTGCCGACATCATCTCGGAGAGCCCAGCTCTCCCGGAGCTGCCCATTCCGGAGCTGTCGGGGTCGACCGCTCAGGCAACACAGGCTGTCAGCAACCTCTCCTCGCAGGCAGGTCTTCCGAGCCTGTTCTAATCAGGTCACTGCAGTCTCGTAGATAGAGCGTTCGCTTTACGACGCTCCGTTTAACCCCCTATTCCGCCATGGTGGCGGAGTAGGGGGTTTAGCTTTTGTTAGTCAATCGGCTTTGCGTGAAGGTACTCGAAGAATGTGTCGGGAACGGGATGTTCAAGGTGAAGCTTCATTGTGACAACATCTAATTCTTTGTCTTTTAGCCCCTTCATTGTCGTTTGTTGTGGATCGCTGGGAGTCACTTCGCCAAGGTAGGTGAATCCTTCATCTGGTAAATCATCCCTACGCACAAACAAATGGATTGGGAACTTGTGTTGGATGATGCTCTGGACCTCTTGGCTCTTGAGGGTCCTATTTGAACGTGTAAACCAGCGCATCGTCGAACGGTCAATGAATTCATCTTCGTAGGCAATGCTCGGAGCAAGCCCCTTGTGTTTACGGTAGTTCACGAAGATAGGGATCGTCTGCGAGTGGGAATCAATCTTGTAGCCATTTAGCGTGCCTGTTTGATCCGACCGAAGCCTCAAAAGACGAGAAACATCCTTTCTGGAATAGCGTTGATTGCGGCGAAGCACACCCGCGAAATAATCATTTTCGCGGGACAGGAAAAGACCAGTTTGAATGATGTCATCCACATGCTCTCGAAAGCTATTTGGATATGTCGAATCCCACTTGTTGTACAAAGTCAAAAATTCCTCAGTCAGACTGTAACGTGAGGTTTCGTCATCGTACCGGACCAATCTAATTTCTTCGTAGGCCCGCTTCGGGTAAAACTCGAGGTTGAGCACTCGTTCGACAACAGAGAGATCCAGCTCGCTGTGAGAAACAGCCCTTGTGTCGAGAAAGTCAGAAAATTCTTCACGTGTGATGGAACCATGCTTAATAAGCTGGTCAAGTAGAAGTAACTCTTGGGGTTGCTTTCCGGGAAGTAGCTCGCGGGACAAAAACTTCAAGTATTCACTCTGCTTATCCGTTGGTCCTGTTGCTGCTTTGTCTACTCGGTGGAGGAGTTCCCAATAATTCTTGGTACGCCTGGTCGAGATCACTGCAGGGTCAACGAGGTTGAACCGAGCAAAATCCATTAGTCGTGGTACACGATTCAGTCGGTACTGGAGAAGTTGAATATCCTTTTTAAATTCAGCAATCGTGTCTACCGAGGCTGTATCGATGGCTTTAAGGATCTTCTCCTTGGCAATTTCATCAAAGCTTACAGTGGAGCCCGATGGGATATTGGAGGGATCAACGACTTTGCTCTTGAGCTTCGACTTATTTCTAGATGAATCGCCGAAAAGAGCCATCGGGATCATGTAATTGTTCTTGTAGTTTCCAATAAAGTCAATTACTCGGAGGTGGTCTTTTCCTGGGGCTTTGCGAAGACCACGGCCCAGCTGCTGGGTAAAAATGATGTTTGACTCGGTGCCGCGTAGCATCACTACTTGATTTACTGCCGGAATGTCGATGCCCTCGTTGAAAATATCAACGGTGATGATGTAGTCGAGTTCGCCTGCAGATAACTCCGCAACGACAGCATTTCGTGTCGAGATTGAGTCTTCACCTAGAAGCACCTTCGTCCGTAGCTGCCGGCCAAAGAGCTGCTTTTGGTTGAGCTGCTCCGACAGCGCTTTCGCTTCGTCTTTCCGACTGCAAAACATGAGCCCCTTAACTCTCTCAGGAAACCCGTAGACACGGAGCTTCTCCAGGAGATAGTCGATACGATCTTCAGCGACGAGAGCATCGATGGATGCAGTCTTATCACCGATCGCTCGAACTCCATCATCAAAATCGGTGACACCGAAATAATGGAATGGTGCGAGCATGTCGGCTTCAAGAGCGGCTTGCAGTCGGATTTCGTAAGGAACGTTGAAATCAAAGAGGCGAAAGATGTCCCCTGAATCTGGACGCTCGGGAGTTGCGGTCAAGCCGAGGACAAACTCGCTGTTGAAGTATTCAAAAACTGGCTTGTAGGAATTAGCAGCGCCACGATGAACCTCATCGATAATGATGAAGTCAAAGGCATCTGGAGAAAAGGTTTTGTAAGTCGATTGGGAATACAAGGATTGAACTGAGGCAAAAGGTATCGTGCATCAGTTTCTTTTTTCCCACCAACCAAGAGTCCAAAGTCGGCGTCCGTAAGCTCAGAACCGGAATAAGCAAGTACCTTTCGGAATTCACTCTTAGTCTTTTCCAGAATCTGTTCCCGGTGGGCGACGAACAAGACGCGCTCGGCCTCTGCTTCTTTAACTGCTAGTGCAGCAAGGATCGTCTTCCCCGTGCCGGTAGCGGAAATTATGAGGCCTTTCCGCTCGCCTGACTGCCTCAAGTCAGCGATATTCGACAGCGCTACCTGCTGCATTTGATTGGCAATAACTGGGCCCTCGGGCAGCAACTTTGTGTGCGTGTTTTTCGAAACTGGAGGTACGCGGTTCTGTTCGTACTCATCGACCCATTGATGAGTTAGTGGGATGCAACGGTTACGTTGCATATCAATGGCCGTCTCAATTTGGAACGTGATATCACCATTCTGGTGGCTGGAAAAGTGTAGATTCCACTCTTCGTTTTCCTGGAGCGCCTTTTGCGTCAAATTTGCGCTGCCGACGATGGCTGAAAGCTCAACCTCTTTGTAAAAGAGGTATCCCTTTGGATGAAAACCCCGGTGATGATCCTCGGGGTAGATGTAGACGTTCAGTCCCTCAATTTCGAGTAGTTCTCTGAACATCGATGGTGAATTGAAATCAAGGTAGTTCGACGTGATGATCGTCATTGGGCCAGAAAACTGAAGGAGATCCTCCTTCAGCATGGCAAGAGCGGCCGGAGAAATAAATGCTACTGAAAATATGAAACTCGTAGCGGTGCGTAGCTCCTCGCGGAGCGCATTGTACATAGTGGCCGACTCATCGTTGCGAATGAGTCGGGGATTGTATTTTTTGTCGGCAACGATGTTTTTATCGATGAAGCCGTATCGCAGGTCTCCGACCAGGGAATTCATCATTGTTTTAGCATACTAAATGCACGCTGCGTCGCTTGTATTGATTATTGTTCGTTTACAAGAATGTCGACTGTAGGGATGTCCGCTGGCGCCCAATCAACGGAATAAAGTTCGGCCGGTTCTAACCAACGATATTCAGTGTGCTCCGTTAGCTTGATTTCGGGAGAAGAAACGGAACAAAAGTATGTCGCCAGTGAGATAACGGCGAAGTCATACTCATGGTCGACAGTGAGAATGTGGTTCCCAATCTCAGCTTCAAGTTTTAGCTCTTCTCTTAGTTCACGGGCTAGAGCCTCACGAGGGGACTCACCTTCTTCGATCTTTCCACCGGGAAATTCCCAATAGTTTTCCATCGAGCGACCTGGGCCGCGTTGGGCGGCGAAGATTTTTCCTTCGTAGGTAAGAACCGCACCTACAACTTCGATTCGTTTTTTCATCTCAACTCCGCGTTCTGTCATTGCGCCTCATTCTAGTAATCGTCACTGTTTGCAGATCGGGCTATGGTGAACTCCTGGGCTTTTTATTTTCTCTTTTGCACAGTAGAAAGGACCGTTACCTTGTCAGCTTCCCGTTCGCGCGGCCTGCTTCGTCGTAAAGCAAAGTGCGAATCTCAGCCGGCTATCGCATCGGAGGTGGGAAGCGAATCACAAGGTCTGGGTCCTCAGTCGAGTGAATTAGACCGGACAAAACAGCCGATTCCGCGAGAGATTTGGATTCTGGTCAGCGCCGCGTTCATCATCGCGCTGGGCTTTGGGCTGATTGCTCCAATTCTTCCGCAGTACGCACGCAGCTTCGATGTGGGTGTGTTCGCGGCCAGCTTCGTGGTCAGTTCGTTCTCCATTTTTCGGCTGATCTTCGCGCCGGCATCGGGTTCGCTGGTAGAGAAGCTCGGATATCGACGCACGTACCTGACCGGCATCAGCATTGTCGCATTCTCGACTTTGCTTGTCGGTATTGCGCAGACTTATTGGCAACTGCTGGCGTTTCGTGCGCTCGGAGGCATCGGTTCGACGATGTTTACGGTCTCGGCAATGGGGCTGATTGTGCGGATTTCACCGCCGGAGATCCGCGGTAAGAGCTCGGCCGCCTACGGCACAGCCTTCCTGTTGGGCAATGTCTTTGGCCCAATTATTGGTGCGGCAATGGGCGCATGGGGCATGCGAGTGCCGTTTTTCATCTACGGTGGCGCGCTGATTGTGGCAACGATTGTGGTCGGCATGTCGCTGAGCGCGGAGCATCTTCGCCACGTAGTGCCAAAGCGCACGACTCCAGTGCTGAAGTTCTCCGAGGCAATCCGGGACTCGGCATATCGAAGCGCACTAGTCGGAGCCTTCGCCAACGGTTGGTCGAACTTCGGCGTGCGCGTCGCGATTGTCCCGCTGTTCGCTGCGGCAACGTTCTCCCATGTCGGCGCCCCAGAACCGGGCAGCGATGTGGCAGTAGCTGCCACTGCCACAGCTGGTTTCGCGCTGACGGCCTTCGCGCTCGGCAATGTTACGGCACTTCAGTTTTCCGGTCGTTTGTCCGACCGCATCGGCCGTCGTCCACTGCTCATCACAGGCCTGTTTATCAACGGCGTATTCACTGGCGCAATCGGATTTAGCAGCGGCGCCATTCCGCTACTGATTCTCTCAGTCCTCGCCGGCTTCGGCGCTGGCATGATTAATCCATCGCAGCAGGCCGTGCTTGCCGACGTCATCGGCGCCAACCGCCAAGGTGGAAAGGTGCTCGCCAATTTCCAAATGGCTCAGGACTTCGGAGCGATCTCCGGCCCGCTGATTGTCGGCGCAATCGTGGATGCCGCAGGGTTCAAGGCCGGATTCCTTGTTTGCGGTGTCATCTCGCTGGTCGCGATGGTGGGCTGGATATTCGGGCGCGAGACTCTACCAGCCCACTCGTCGAACAGCGGAGCAAAAGAAGCCAAAGCGAAAACAGCTTAAACAGAAGCGGATTTGCTAGATTCCTTGCCTTCATCGAGCTTTCGGCAAATAGTCACATAGATAGCGCCAGTAATGTTGTGCACCACCGCGGCCACCGCGCCAGGAAGCGCGGCCTCTGGGGTAAAGAACTTCGCCGCCATACCGGAAGACAGACCCTCGGATTGCGTACCGACCTCCACGGCCACCGTGCGCTTGCCCGCAGTCGGCATCCCGACCAGCTGGCCTGCAAAGAAGCCGAGCACGTAGCCCAGCACGTTGTGGATGATTACAGCCACAAACACAATGAGGCCAATGTGCGCCAGGCTCTCCGCATTCTTGGCCACGGCACCGAAGACCACGCCGCCGATACCGAGGATGGAAATCCACGGCAGAATCGGCAGGATTTTATTAATAAACGAGTCGGCCACAAAGCGAATGATCAGGCCACCAACCACAGGCAGGAGGACTGTCTGGCAGAGGCTCCACGCCATCCCGAGGCCGTCGACCTCCGTGTGCGCGTCGGCAAGCACGAGCATGAGAAACGGCGTCATAATCGGCGAGACCAGCGTCGACACGCTGGTCATAGCGACGGACAGCGCGACATCACCGCGTGCCAGGTAAGCGATGACGTTCGATGAGGTGCCGCCTGGGACGGAGCCCAGCATCAGCAGACCGACGGCCAGCGCCGGGTTAAGCCCGAGCACTTTCGCCACGGCAATTGCTAGCAGCGGCATGATGACAAACTGCGCAATGACGCCGACGAGAATCGCCAACGGGCGCTTAGCGACCTGCTTAAAGTCCGGAATGGTCAGGGTGAGGCCCATCGCGAACATGATGATCATCAGGAAATATGTGATGTAGTCCGTCAGCGGAGTAAACGGGGCGGGGAAGAAGAATGCCAGCGCCGAACCCGCCAAAATAAAGCCCGGAAATCCGAGAACCTCAATTATCGCCGAGAGCTTCGACGGTGCCTTATTTTCCTGCTTGCCATTCCCAGAAATCTCCTCGGGAGAATGTGGTTTTAGCGGGGACTGTCGGGGCGAAGACAGCTGCGTTTCTGGTGCGTTGTTATTGCTGGACATTCTCTAGCGACCTTGGGTTTATACGTTGCGAAATTGCAAAAATCCGCCGAACGGTGGGTGTTCCACGGCGGAAAATAGCAGATATGTGTACAAACGTGTAGGGAAAATGTTAACTACCTCACCCCATGCAATTGCAAAATAGATACCCCGAAGTGGGTGCAATGTGCTCGTTTGACGTCGGCCCCAGCGCCGGGCCTCATCCAAGAAATCGACCACCTAGTGTTGTGGCCTTGCTAACGGGAAATGGTTTTTTGACCGACGGTGGCGTAGTCTGGGCAGTCGGTGTGAAATCCTGACGACAATGTCGCAGAGAATCTGGCAGCGGTATAAATTCGCTGGTGAAACGCTTGAGAGTGCATAGTGCATGATGGGCGCCCCTCCTCGGAAGTAAAAGCTGAATTGGGTTTGGGCGCAATTTTTCGAAGTATGTGCAAGAGAAGCGATGTCATCGCAATTCCGACGTGAGAGCACTGAAAACAAGAACGTAAATTGGGCGGGTCATGTATGTGCGACCCAACTGTGAGTAATCAACTGTTGAATATTGAGTGTGCGGGCGAAAAGGCCCAGGAAGAGCCCCAAATGGCTAATAATGAAATGAATGGCAGCGTCGAGGAAAATCGCGAGGATCAGCGCGAAAACCAGCGCGAGGACGCAATTGTGAAGGCCGAGGATGTAGTGGCCGGGGAAGCACCAGTGGCCGGAGAGAAGGCCGCTGAGGAAAAGACCGAGAAGGTAGAAAAGACTGCCGAGGCCGAAAAGAAGGCCGAAAAGAACAAACACGACAACGATGACGACACCGTCGGCTTCGATGAGCTCGAGCTGCCGGATGACATTGTCAATGCAGTTCGCAAGGTTGGGTTTGAGACTCCTTCCCCAATTCAGGCTGCAACTATCCCGACTCTGATGAGCGGCCGCGACGTCGTCGGCCTGGCTCAGACTGGTACTGGTAAGACCGCGGCGTTCGCGCTGCCGATTCTGGCTCGCATTGATCGCTCCGTCCGCGCACCGCAGGCGCTGGTGCTCGCTCCGACCCGTGAGCTGGCACTGCAGGTTGCGGATTCCTTCCAGTCGTTTGCTGATCACCTGGGCAAGATTCAGGTCCTGCCAATCTACGGTGGTCAGTCCTACGGAGTGCAGCTGTCGGGTCTGCGTCGAGGTGCACAGATCATCGTCGGCACGCCGGGTCGTGTCATTGACCACCTGGAAAAGGGCTCGTTGGACATCTCCGACCTGCGCTTCCTGGTACTGGACGAGGCCGATGAGATGCTGCAGATGGGTTTCCAGGAGGATGTCGAGCGCATTCTTGCCGACACTCCGGATGACAAGCAGGTCGCACTGTTCTCGGCTACCATGCCGGCTTCGATTCGTCGCCTGTCCAAGCAGTACCTGAGGGAGCCGGAAGAGATCACCGTCAAGTCCCAGACTCGCACTGCGGACAATATTCGCCAGCGCTTCCTGATGGTCAGCCACCGCAACAAGCTGGACGCGGTGACCCGCATCCTCGAGGTCGAGGAATTTGAAGCGATGATCATGTTCGTGCGTACCAAGCACGAGACCGAGGAGCTCGCTGAGAAGCTGCGTGCCCGCGGATTCTCCGCTGCCGCCATCAACGGCGATATCCCGCAGACCCTGCGTGAGCGCACGATTGATCAGCTCAAGGACGGCCGCCTGGACATCCTGGTGGCAACCGATGTGGCTGCTCGTGGCCTGGACGTTGACCGCATTTCCCACGTGGTCAACTACGACATTCCGCACGACACCGAGTCCTACGTCCACCGCATTGGTCGTACCGGTCGCGCTGGCCGCTCCGGTGAGGCGCTGCTGTTTGTCACTCCGCGTGAGGGGCGCCTGCTGCGCTCGATTGAGCGTGCGACCAAGTCCCAGCTGCACGAGATGAAGCTGCCGACCGTCGATGAGGTCAACGACTCCCGTAAGCAGAAGTTCGCTGATGATTTGACTGAGGCACTTGCTGATTCGCAGGTTCCGGTCTTCCGCGAGCTCATCGAGGAGTACGCTGAAGAGCACGACACTCCGCTGGTCGATATCGCCGCTGCTATCGCTGCGCAGGCACAGTCGGGCGACTTCCTGATGAAGGAGCCACCGCGTGGCCGTCGTCATGATCGTGACCGTGATCGTTTCGACCGCGACCGCAACCGTGGCCGCGATGGTCGCTCCCGTGGTGAGCGCGGTCAGGGCAAGCGCGCCGACCTGGTCGAATTCGAACGCGAGGGCACCGCAACCTACCGCATCAGCGTCGGTCGTCGCCAGCACGTCCGCCCGGGTGCCATTGTGGGCGCCATCGCCAACGAGGGCGGCCTGTCATCAAAGGACTTCGGACACATCGACATCCGTGGCGACCACACCCTGGTCGAACTGCCGGCCAACCTGCCGCAAGAAGTCATCAACAACCTCTCCGATACCCGCATTTCCGGCCAGCTCATTGGGCTGAAGCTTGACGACGGCACCTCGGTCGACGACAGCGATGACTACCGCGGTGGCCGTGGTGGCTACCGTGGCAATCGTCGTGATGGCGGTCGCGGTCGCGGAGGATACCGTGGTGGTCGTGGCCGCGATGACCGCCGTGGTGGCGGACGTGGCCGGGGTAGCTACCGTGGAAACTTCGATGACGGTGACGGTTTCGGCGGTCGTGGTCGCGGACGCGGGCGCAGTGGCTACCGTGGTGACCGGGATGACCGCCGCGGTGGTTACCGAGGCGGACGCCGCTAGACCTGTTAGGCAGGCGAGCAGGGGGGGGCGTCGTCAGGCGACCACTGTCCGTGGCGCTGACCTAGAAAATAAAAAAACTGCCGGTGCGCATGTACTTCCCAGCCCTAAAAGTCGGGCCGAAACGTACAGGCGCACCGGCAGTTTATTGTGTCTGAGCGTGTGCGTAGGCGCGGGGCCTAAGCGCTAGAGCTCAATCCTTAGATGAAGAACATCAGGATGCCGGCGACAACCCACAGCAGGGAGAAGATGCCGGAGAACATGGCCAGCTGGCCCTTCTGCTTGTCCCAGTCGAGCTCGTCAGCCTTCTTGCGACGCTCGATGAACTTCGGATCGTCAACATCCTCGTCTTCATCAGCGATGCCGAGGCCGGCCATCATCAGACGCTGACGCGGAATGATCAGGAAGAACAGCAGTGCCCAGGCGATGATTGCCAGCAGGATTGCGGCGTGCATTGCCCCGGACTTCATGTAGGTCGACACATCGGTGAACATGACACCGAAGCCGAGCAGCGGCACGAGCAGCGACCACATGCCGTAGGTGCGCGAAATGGCGTGCATGGTGCGCGCGGAGCCGACCGTTCCAGCCTCTCCGCCGCGGGCTGCAAGCGCGAGCTTCGGGAACATCGAAATTGCGACAGTCACCGGTCCAAGCAGCAGAATTGCCGCTAGGACGTGAACCATAAGAACTACGTTTTGCACGTATTACCTTTCCACGACTGAATGTAGGCCTCGCGTTCAAGCGAGGAGTGGCCTGGATATTTCCTTATTAAGACCAGTCCTTAACTTAACGTGCTCGCACTATTTTCTCTATTTCGTGCCTTTCCCAGCGCGGATCCCACACGCAGCTGCCAGCGCCGTCCAGTCTGCCGAAGATACGGGCAGGTCCCATTTAATGGCCACCGCTAAGTAACGCTGCGAATAGTCACACGCCTTCGCATCTTCGGGAAGCCATTCCGCCGGGCTGGCATCTCCTTTATCCCTGTTGACCGCACTTCGGGTGGGCGCGAGGTTGGCCTCGATATCGTTGCCAAATCGCCGACGCCGCTCGGCATCCCAGGCGTAGGCTCCGAAATCCCACGCCGCTGCCAACGGATAAATGTGGTCGATATCGACCTCATGCGCACCCACCGGGTCACCCGTGTAAGGGTCGGGGATTTCGCGCAGGGCGCCGTCGTCAAGCGAACATACAGAGCCCCCGAACCACGCCGCCAACACTTTATGGCGTGTATTGCAATCGGCAGAACCTGCCCAGACGTCGAAGCGCTCGCGCTTGTACCCGGTGACGGTGGGGCGGCCTGCGACGACGCGCACAGTGCGCAGTTGCTTGACGACGGCTTCGGCGTCCGGCCCAGCGGGGGAGGATGTGACGAGAACTCGCGTAAGTGCAAAGGATGAGACAAAGGCGGCGGTCAAGACGGCGGCTAGGATGGCAAATAAAAAAGGGCGCATACCTAGTTGGGCGCGAAAAATACTTTTTCGGTTCCTTGTAGGTATGCGCCGGGGCTAGCCTGTGGGGCTAGCGGAGGCCAAGCCTAAATCGAAGTGTTAGACCAGAGCCTGCTTTGCTGCGTGGTCGAACTCTTCCTTGATCTTCTCATTCGGTTCCTTCGTAGCCAGCGTGACGATGATCATCACGACAGTTGCAGCGGCGAAGCCCGGGACGATCTCGTAGAGAGTGTCGCTGAGCGAGCTCATGCCCCATGCGAAGGAGACAACCGCACCAGTGATCATGCCGGCAGCAGCACCTGGCGTGTTCAGGCGCGACCAGTAGAGGGCGGCCAGCAGCACCGGGCCGAATGCCGAGCCGAAGCCAGCCCACGCGAAGCCAACCAGATCCAGAATGGAGCTGTTGGGGTTCGCAGCGATGATTGCGGCGATAATGGCAATCAGCGCAACCGCGACGCGGGAGAGAGCCATGTAGGTCTTCGGACGCAGGGACTTGTTGACCATTGCCTTGAACAAGTCCTCGATTAGCGCGGAGGAAGACACCAGCAGCTGCGAGGAAATGGTGGACATGATTGCTGCCAGTACTGCAGTCAGAATCAGGCCTGCAATCAGCGGGTGGAACAGGATGCGGGTCATGTCCAGGAAGATGGTCTCGTAGGAAGACGCATCAGTGACCGAAGCATCTGGGTTCGTAGTGAAGAAAACAGTTGCAGTCAGCGCCACGAGGACGGAGCCGAGCATGCACAGTGCCTGCCAGCCAACGCCCCAGCGGCGGCCCTCGGTTGCGTCCTTCGCGCTACGCAGAGCCATAAAGCGAACGATAATGTGCGGCTGGCCGAAGTAGCCCAGACCCCAACCGAGCAGACCGATAATCGTGATTAGCGGAATGCCAGCGAACGGATCGAAGAAGGTCTCGACCGGCTGTCCCTCGCTGCCCGGGTAGGGGTTGTTAGCAGCAAAGCTGAAGATGTCCGAGGCGGAGTTGCCATTGTTGATTAGGTAGATGATGCCGACAGTCGGAACCGTCAGCAGCGCGATGAACATAATGATGCCCTGCACCGTGTCTGTGTAAGACACAGCCAGGAAGCCACCGAACAGGGTGTACGCGACAGTGATAGCCGCTACCAACAGCATGCCGACGAGGTAGTTGCCACCGAACGTCGACTCCCAGTAACGGCCACCTGCCACCATGCCCGAGGACACGTAGAAGGTGAAGAACAGCAAAATAATCAGGCCTGCGGCAACGCGCAGCACCTTCGATGTATCGTGCAGACGATTCTCCAGGAACGACGGCACGGTAATCGAGTTACGAGCAATCTTGGTGTAACTACGCAGGCGTGGTGCGGTGAACTTCCAGTTCAGCCATGCGCCTGCGACCAGGCCGATTGCAATCCAGGTCTGGTTCAGACCCGAAAGGTAAATCGCGCCGGGCAGACCCATCAGCAGCCAGCCGGACATGTCCGATGCACCCGCTGACAGTGCCGCGACGAACGGATGTAGGCCGCGGCCGCCAATCATGTATTCGTCATACTCTGCAGTCTTTTTCCATCCGGTCCAACCGATGTAGACCATCAACAGCAGATAAATGACTAGTGCGATGATGAACCATGTGTGTTGGTCCACAGGGCAACTCCTCATTATTTATTAGTCGTACAGTCGGACTCGCGCACTACCTAGCGCACCAAAAGCATTTTCGGCGCACAACTCAATTTCGCTTAATCAAGTCTGCTTGACGACGTTCACAGCGACGCGGCAGCATCGAGCCAAAAAGTGGCCGACGTCCACGGTGGAACCTGCGGTTCGCGATTCAACACAGCTTCAGCTTCCGGACTATCTTCGACAGTCATCGGAGCCTACTGGCACATGCGAACCATGGCAGAACTATTGCACGAGTCACACATTTTTAATTCTTGTGGCCTATACGACGTTTTCATGTGATGCGCTGCATTGCAAGATAAGAAGCGTTGAAAAAGCTTTTAAAAATCGGTTAAGTGCGACAAATTACCTGGGAAAAGGGGTATTTGGGCAGAAGGGGAGTAGTTTTTGCAAGATACATAATTCGAACAAGCGTGCTAATGTTGTGGTGTGGTGGAAAAGCTGATCCGGGGTGCGTGGCAGAATCTTCATTGAACAAATATCTGGTGGCGAAGTCGCCGGGTGATTAGACGGTGATGACTGAGCAGGCGATGACTGAGCAAGCAGTGGGGAGGAAGTAATGGATCAAGTTGCTAAGTCAGCGGTGCCGTTGCTGCTGCACGCGGTCTGGAAAGATGATTCGGGTCTTCACCTATGGGTGGAGCGGCCAGAGGGGCACCGGATTATTGCGGACGTGGATTTGCTGGAAGTCCCGGCGCATCAGCGTCGGCTTTTTGCAGTGCTGGACCAGGGGAGTCGAGCGCAACTGACGCTAAAACTGCGCACACCGAAGGGGCGGGCAGTAGAGAAAGCGGTACCCACATGGGTGTTCCCGCCATGGGCTGCGGTGACAGCACTGGTGCAATTGCAGGAGGAAGTTGCCTCGGCGGCGATGGCACCGGATCTTCGGTTCTTTGTGGATGTTGTACAGGGATTGGATGCTTTCGCACGCTCTGGGCGGGCATTGGTGGCGCTGACATGGGAAGACAATGAGTGGTGGCCGACGTGGCGGATGTCGGAGGGGCTGGGTGAGATTGCTTGGCAGAGTCAGGTCATTTCCCGTACACCACCGGTGTTGATTGATAACGGAGGTGCCACGGTGGCTGAGGACTTCATCAATCGGATGTTTCATTGGGTCACCAACGCGCTCCTGGCCGATTTGGATGAACCGGCAGAACAGCGTCAGAGTTTCGTGCGGTCGTTGTTGCAGTCTCAGTCCCTGGGGCGTGCGACGCCGGGGGTGGCGCAGTCACTGGCAAAGTGGAGACTGTCGGCCGATGGTGAGGATGTTCGTCTGCAGCTAATGGTGCAGGAACCTGTTGGTTTTGAAGGCCAGCTGGAAGACTTGCCGGATGTGGATCTTCCGCAGCTGTTGGAGTTGCAGGATCGAGCGGATGAAGAAGGGGGCTCAGTAACTCGCTTCAATCCTCGTTCAGCTGCGGTGGAACATGAGACTCTATGGCCATTGCGGATGTACTACCGCATCGGCGTCGCAGCTCCGGAGCACCTGAATCCAGAAATGTGTCGCCGGTCCGTGCTGTCGCTGCTTCGCCCGCAGCTATTGGCTGCACAGGAGGCATTCCCAACGCTCAAATATGCGAAGGCAGCGGGCCACCCGGGCTTGGATCTGCTGCTGACCTCAGAGCAGCTGATAGAGCTTATGACTGATGGCATCTCGCAGCTGGCAAAGGTTGATATCGATGTGATGCTGCCGCCGAACTGGAAGTCAGTGGAGACCACCCTGCAGTTGCACACTGAAGTCATCCAGTTAGATCCGACGGGGCCTGCTGGGCGCCGTTCGGAACCGAAACTCGGATTTGACCAACTGGTTGATTACGAGTGGAAGCTGGCCGTGGGGGATGCCGTACTGACGGAAGCGGAAATGCGTGAGCTCGCTGCATCGAGTACGGGGCTAGTGCATCTGCGAGACCATTGGGTGCACGCGAACCCAGAGGTAGCTAGGGAAGCCCTGAAGTTTTTGGTGGAGCAGACCAAGGCCGGGGAGGAAACCGGTAAGGGGCAAGCCACCCTGAAAGAGCTGGTCTTCGACGGTGGCTTAGAGTCGCAAGCTCCAGCAGCAGTGCCAGTCGCCCCCAGGGATCCCTCTTGGCTCAAGGCGTTGGTGTCGAAGTACTCAGACGGTTCCACGGTCCTCGCAGAGTCCGTCGAGGTGCCACCGAGTTTTGTCGGTGAGCTGCGGGAGTATCAACAGCGCGGTGTGGAGTGGCTGACGGATATGTCCAACCGCGGCTTTGGTGTCATTCTCGCTGATGACATGGGGCTCGGTAAGACTGTGCAAATTCTGGCGCTGTTGGAGTATGAGCGCTGCCGTCGGAAAGCAGATGCTACGGCTCAAGAGCACAGGACTTCGCTTCTGGTGGTTCCGACAGGTGTGTTGCGCAATTGGGCAGCAGAAGCGGCTAAGTTCACTCCAGAGCTTAAGGTTGGGCTGCTGCATGGTTCAAACCGCCCTCATGGTGGAGAACTACAAGAATTTATCGGAAAACACGATGTTGTTGTGACGACCTATGGTGTTGCTACCCGCGATGTGAACGAACTCGCCCAAGTGCAGTGGGATCATGTGATTGCTGACGAAGCACAGGCAATTAAGAACCCCAACGCACAGGTATCCAGAGCGCTGCGGAGCCTGGGCTCGCGACACAACATCGCCATGACTGGTACTCCGGTGGAAAATGACTTGGGCGAACTGCGCACCATCATGGATTTCTGTAATCCAGGCATGCTGGGCTCGGCGAATGCATTTCGCAACAAGTTTGCGATTCCCATCGAGCGTGATGGGAATGCGGAAATGCTACTGCAATTGCAGTCGATTACAGCACCTTTTATCCTGCGCCGACTCAAGTCGGATCCAGCTATCGCGCCGGACCTGCCCAAGAAGAATGAGCAGGTGGAGATGGTTCCTCTCACGACGGAGCAGGCTTTCTTGTATCAGGAGGCCGTGAAGGATATCGAGGACAAGCTTAAGCGCTCGAAGCGGAATCGTTCTGGCAGCTTCGGGCGAAAGAGCATCATCCTCGGCGGCATCATGAAGTTGAAGCAGATTTGCAACCACCCAGCGCACTACCAGCACGACGGCTCGGGGCTGCTTAATCATGGGCAGCATCGCTCGGGCAAGGTCGCACGGTTGGAAGAGCTCGTCGATGAGATTGTGCAAAACGGTGAACGCGCGCTTGTGTTCACGCAGTTCGTGGAGTTTGGCAAGATGCTTGCCCCTCATTTCAGCAAGCGCTTGGGCGTGGACATTCCGTTTATTCAAGGGGCAATGACCCCAGCACAGCGCGAGAAAGTAGTGGCAGAGTTTAATGCCCCGGACGGTCCGCCAATCATTTTGCTGTCGACTCTCGCGGCAGGTGTCGGCATCAACCTAGTTGCCGCCAACCACGTCATTCACATTGACAGGTGGTGGAATCCAGCGGTTGAAAACCAGGCCACGGACCGTTCCTACCGCATCGGTCAGCGTAAAGACGTCCATGTGCACAAGCTGGTCAGTGTTGGAACGCTTGAAGAACGCATCGACGAGCTGATTTTTGAAAAAGCAGAATTGGCGGATGCAGTTGTGCGCGCTGGTGAAACCAAGCTGACGGAGATGGACTTTCACCGTTTGCGGTCACTGTGGCAATTGGACAAGGACAAGATTCAGTCACTGCGTGAATCGATGGACGCAGCGGAGTCAAAGTCCGGTGGGACGGTGACCGATGGGGTGAACCCGGAGGCCACGGCATTGGATTCCGCAACCTCGGATGACGATTCGATTCCCAACAATGTGACACCGTTTAGAGTCCAGAAGAGGTGGTACTAATGGCCGGTGACGGAGACGTGACATGGGGCGACAATGTCATCTTTGCCGAGTTTGGCAAGGGCCCCTCTGGAAAGCGCGGTCGTAAAAGGACTACGGCGCGAAGCGCACCAGCAACCAGCTCGACGATTGAAAAGCTCCTGGCCACCCAGGACTGGGCTGGTGCATTTACCGGGCAGCAGCGACGTGGAACCTCAGCGCGTGTGGCGGTCGAGCCACGTACTACTTTTGCCCGGTGGGTGTGGGAGTTCATCATCCGTGGTGCCGATTCGGGTCGTATTCACAGAGGCGAGAAGTACAGGTTCGACGGCAATGTGCTCGGGCTTCGAATCGCGGATGGTTACATCATCGGGGAAGTGCAGGGCAGCCAGCCGGAACCATTCTCAGTCTTTATTCGGTTCCCACGGCGGGAGCAGAAACAAACTGACGACGTACTGCGGTGGTTGGTGAACAATCCGTCGGCTTTTACGGAGTTTGAGCACGGCGAGTTGCCGTATGAGCAGATGGAAATGCTGTTGTGCGATGGTGAAGAGCACATTTATAGCGAATGCACCTGCCCGGACCCAGCACCTGTGTGTAAGCACACCGTTGCAGTCGCCGCTCAACTTGTCGCTGATATCGACCGTGATCCGCTGTCGCTAATGCAGCTGCGCGATTATCCGCAGCGCGAATTGCAACGCCGGCTTCAGGAACTAACACAGCTGCGAAACCGGACTGCGCCAAAGCGCCTCGGGCTTGGCGGCGAGGTTCGGGAAGATCCCAATAAAACCACCCAGAAGTCGGGTGACGCTGGTGGAAATGATGGCGGTGACAACGAGCAGAAAAAGGTTGCCGAGCTTTTCGCGGTCGAAGCCGACTACTGGGGCAATGATTTGGAACGAGTCAGTGTTCCTTCGCTCGAGGTTATTGACCCGCTAACAGTTACCGACCGTAGTTTGCTGCATGAAGCATTGCAGCCAACCTGCGTAGTTTCGAGAGAGACCATTCGTGCAGTCGCCGATTTGGAAGATTGTTGGCAACATCTGCAGGAATCGCTGAGCCTGGAACAAAAGGAGCGCTAGTCATGAAATTCATTCACACCTCAGATTGGCAACTGGGAATGACTCGGTGGTTCCTAGAGCTCGATGGCGGTGAAGCCCAAGCTAGGTTCCACGAAAGTCGCCTCAACGCCATCGACCGCATCGGTGAGTTGGCGACCAGCGAAGGCGCTGAGTTCATCGTCGTCGCTGGAGACGTGTTCGATTCCAATACGTTGCCGGACAAGGTGTTCTTGCGGGCTCTTGAGCGAATCGCCAAGTTACCCGTGCCGGTGTATCTCCTGCCCGGCAACCATGATGCGCTTGATGCTTCTTCCATTTATCGACGTAGCGCTTTCGAATCTTTGGAAGACCGAGGAGTTTACGTAATTCGCGACAGCGAGCCCATTTCCATCCGTGACGGGGTGGAACTCATCGGTGTGCCAGTACACGGCAAGTATTCGGCAGACGACATCGTGGCGGAAATAGCCACGGAGCTTGAGCCGGCCGATGGAATCCGAGTGATGGTCGCACACGGCCAAGTAGAAGGCTTTGGTGCTGATGCGGGAGCCACCATTGATTTGACCAGCTTGGAACAGGCTATTGACCGTGGGGCGTTGCACTATGTGGCGCTGGGGGATTCCCACTCCACGAGCCAACTTGACCATGCTGGCAGAGTTTATTTCTCCGGCGCGCACGAAACCACAGCGTATGACGACAAAGAACGGGATTCCGGCAATGCGCTAGTCGTCGACATCGCAGAGGACGACCCCGAAAAGGGCTCAGTTACCGTGGCCTCCCACCGAGTGGGGCAGTGGGCTTTTCATGCCATCGACATGGATATCACTGGCGCGGAAGACCTCGATGAGTTCTTTGCTGAACTGGACGGTATCGAGGCGAAGACAGACACAGCGGTGAAGTATTCATTGCGAGGAACCGTGACACTGTCAGAGTCGACTACCTTTGAAAACCGACTTGAGCAGTACCAACAGCTTTTCGCTGCACTTTATCGCCGGGAAAGTGGCTCCGATTTAACGGTGGTTCCGTCCGAAGGAGATATCTCTAATCTCAATCTCACCGGTTATCCGCTCATAGCTGCAGAAAAACTAACGGTCTTGAGTAAAGGGCGAACCGAGAGCGGTAGCCCCCTATCAGAATCTGAAACCACCGCAGCAGCTGATGCGCTTCGCTTGCTGGCCCGCCTAGCCGGAGAGAAGGAATAAATCATGCGTTTTCACGACATCGAATTACACAATGTACGTGCGATTGATTCACTCTCAATCACAGGGCTCGCCGAGCGCGGCGTGGTAGTGATTTCCGGTGAAAATGAGTCGGGTAAGACGACAATCGCCAAAGCTATTCACGTTGCACTGACGACAAAATGGAAGTCCAGGTCAAGCGAAGCGCTTAGTCTGAACAGTCACTCCAGCCAGGAAAAGCCGCAGGTTAAGCTCCGGCTGGAGCTTGACGGCTACGAATTTACGCTGGACAAGATCTTTGGTGGCACCAAGGACACCGGCACAATCGTCACCGTCCACTCTCCGACAGCCGAGGTTCTCAAAGATGACCAGGCGGAGGAGTGGCTGGCCGCCCGAATGCACAATGCAGATACCAAGAACCTGTGGCAGGTTTTCGTTGCTGAACAGGGGCAAGCACAAAAGACCCTCTCCTTGGGCGGTTATGTACAAGTCACTAGCGCATTGCAGTCGGCATCGGGGCAGCGCGCGGAAACCGCAGAAGAGGTAGGCCTTTTTGAAGCCGTTGAAGCCGAATACGGCAACTATTTCCAAAAAAATGGCAAAGAGCGCAAGCAGCTTACCGACGTAGACAAGGAGCTGGCGGAAGCCCAGCAGGTGCGCGACGAAGCGGCGAAAAAGGTCCGGGAATTCGAAGCGCTCAATGAGGAAGCTGCTCGTAATGAAGAAAGCCAGCAAACGCAGCGGGCATCGTTGCCAGAAGCCCAAAACGAAGTCGAGCACTGGGGCCAGGCACTAGAAGAACTCGAAAAGTTCAGGGTTGCCGTCTCCCAGGCACAGGAGGTCTCTGCAGCGGCGAAGCAGCAGCTGGACTTAGCTAAACAGGCTCAGCAAGAGCGCGAAGCTTTCATTCAGCAGGCACAAGAAGCCAAGGATCAGCATTCTGCCGCAGAGAAGAAAGTTGCTGAATTTAAGGAAGCGTTCGATAAGGAGGTCGCAGCTTTAAAGAAGGCGCAGGAAGATCGCGATGCGGTTGTAAACACGTACCGCGAAGCTCGAAAGGCAGAAGAACTGGCCGCAGCTGAAGTTGCATTGGGAGAGAAGCGCGGTTTGGTTGAAGCTCTGTCGAAGCGAGTGAAGAAACTCGATGCGCTCCGCGCGCAATTGGCAGAGCACAAGGAGATAATTACTCGGAATTCCGTTACCGAAGAGGTAATGGAAAAACTGTTGACCTGCGAACGCGAAGTTGCAACAGCCGCCGCTGTGCTGGAGGCATCGAGCCCGAGTGTGCAGCTCTCGGCTAGTAGTGCGCAGGAGGTCACGGTCGACGGCGAGAAAGTGGGGCTAGCTCCGGAGGCTGAGACAGTTCAACGCGCGGTTACTAAGCCATTGGCCATCGAAGTCGGCGACGTCACGGTTGCTATACAGCCCGGAGACGGCTCAGATTCGCAGCAGCGCAAGCTAGAAAAAGCAGAGACATCGCTCAAAGAACAGCTTGAGGTTGCAGGCGCTGATTCCGTCGCGGAAGCACAAAAGGCATACACACGACGTCGGGAAGCGGAAAAAGCAAAATTCCAGGTGGAGACATCCATAACTGCGGTGTCCGACGGTGTGGAGTATCACCAGCTCACAGCAGAGTTGGATGATGCGAAGGAAGAAGCACGAGTACACGGCGAGCGGTATCAGGAACTTGCGGGCGAGGATGCGCCGACGGAGATTGACTTGGTATCGGCAAAGTCCCGGCTGGAAGAAGCTGCAGTGGGGCGTAGGGATGCCGAGTCGGAGCGCGACAGTGCTGATATGCGCTTATCGAAGCTGGAGAAGCGTCCTGCACACGCCAACTATACGAAGGCCAGCAGCGAGCTTGAAGGGGCTCGGTCCGTTCTGAAGGTCCGCGAAGATTCGCTCACGGCGACGCGAGAAAAAGCCTCGGACGCCGAGATCTTTGCTGCGGTGGAAAACCGAGGCAAGGACTATGAGGCGGCAGAAGAGCAACTGGCTGCGGCTCAGAAGAAGCTGGCGCAGCGGGATGCCGACGACGTGGAAGCATCGCTCGCGGGCGCTAAGCAGCGACGGGATGCAGTTGAGAATCGCCTGGCTGAGCTGGAAAAGCGTCGGCAAGAGATTCGGGTGCACTTGGACTATTTCGACAGCGCGAATGAGAAACTGGCAGCAGCTGAGGGAGTAGTGGAGCGAACACAGCGAGATCGGAATTCAATGCGTCGACGTGCAGCTGCCGCCAAGACTCTCATGGAGGTAATGACACAGGCACGTGTGGCATCGCGGAATGCGCTGGCTGACCCCTTGCTGCGCAAGCTCGAAGAGTACGGTGGCGGTGTGTTCGGTGCGGGAACTCAGTTCACGATGAATGAGGACTTGCAGATTGAGTCACGGTCCAATGCCGATGGCAAGTTCGATGTCGATGAGCTATCTGGTGGAGCGCAGGAGCAGCTGGACATTCTGCTGCGCTTGGCCGTTGCCGGTGTCATGGAGGGCGGGCAAGGCGCTCCGGTGATTATTGATGATGCATTAGGTTATTCAGACGAACACCGTTTGCGGCGGATGAATAATGCTCTTGCCAAAGCGGGGCGCGATATGCAGGTATTAGTCCTGACGTGCGATGAAGCCCGCTTTGATCGTGTGACAGGAGCGGAGTTTATGAAAATTCAGGATTTGGTTTCAAGATAGTAGGCTCTGTACATATGCAAGATGTTCCGTGGTTAAGTGATGAAGAGCAGCGGTTATGGCGCTCAATTCTGAACGCTAAACGGGCCGTTGACAGGTCAATCGACCTTCAGCTGCAAGATTCTCTCGATATTTCCACTGCAGATTTTTCGGTTCTGGTTGTTCTCTCCGAGGCTGAAGACAATGTAGTGCGCATGCGCACCCTGTGTGAATCCCTGGAGTGGGACCGCAGCCGAATGTCACACCAAATTACTCGTATGGAGCGACGCGGGCTAGTAACTAAGGAACGCTGCGCCTGCGATAACCGTGGTATCGATGTCACGCTTACTGAACACGGTCGAACTGTGATTGAGAAAGCGGCGCCGAACCATGTGAAGCTTGTGCGCCATGTTTTGTTTGATGTGCTCGGTGAAAATATCGACTATCAGGGGATTTCCGCTGTGCTCGATAAGATTGCAGAGACCGCCAATGCTACGGTCACCGATTCAGTCGACGGACAAGCAGAGTAGCCAAAAGTTTTTGTGAGTGTTTTCTCATTTGTCTCCGCTACGAGGCTCTCACCATTAGCCTAGAGCAGTATGAACTCATTTGAATGGCTGAGTGATGATGAACAGCTCTTTTGGCAGTCGATGGTAGCTGCTTTTCGCGAGGTAGAGCGCAATATCGAGCGGAGCCTACGCACTCGAACCGGGCTGACGTTCGCGGACTTTACCCTGCTCATCGCTCTGCATGAGGTAGAGGAGGGGATTCTGCATGTTGACAAGATTTGTGATCGACTGAAGTGGAACCATCCCCGCGCGCTGCTACATACCAACAGGTTGGAAAAGCGCGGATTTATTCACACCGAAGACCACGGCGAAGACCCGGATTCGGATTATGTCGTCGTCTTAACAGGCGTTGGTCGGCACGTGTTTGCCGAGGCGGCGCCGGATTATGTAGACACTGTTCGCCAGGAAGTTATTTCACCACTTGCTGATGAAGACCGCGAAGTGATGCTGAGGTGCTTCCAGTCGGTTCTCGAAAGGAAATAAGACTTCCAAGTCCTGCTAGTAAAACAATCACTAGCAGGGCGCTTTTTTCTCTACGTTTCAAGTTGTAAAGTAAGGCGTGCCTAAAGCAAAGGGGTGAGTGCTCACTTCTCTTTGTGCACCCTAAGTACCAAAAACTACGCAGAAATAAACAAGGCAGAAACTGAAACGCATGAGAGTCAATATTTTCGCCAAGGCTAAAACCGCGCCAAAGACCAAAACTCTGGCCGCAATCGGGTGTGCAGCGCTGAGCTTCGTCGCTACAGCATGCGGTGCGGACGCAGAGTCGAACGAGGCTGCCGACAACAAAGGAGAACTCACTGTCACTGATGTCGCAGGTCGCACTGTGACCTTCGACAAGCAGCCAGAACGAGTCGTGCTCGGTGAAGGCCGCGCCATGTTTGTCACCGCGATGCTTGACCACGAAAACCCGGGTGACCACGTTGTCGCCATGGGCAGCGATTTGCATTCGGGCGCGCCGTCGTTTGAAACCAAGCTTTTCGAGACGAACCCCGAGCTGAAAGACATGCCGACCATCGGCAATATCGCCAAGGGCGATGTCACAGTTGAAAACCTCATCTCCCACGACCCAGACGTGGTCGTCATGACCCTTGACCACAAGAAGGCCGCGGAGCAGTCCGGTTTCCTCACCAAGCTCGATCAGGCAGGTCTGAAGTACGTATTCACCGACTTCCGGCAAAAGCCCCTGGAGAATACCGCCAAGTCCGTCGAGCTCCTCGGCCAGATCGTCGATGAGCAGGACAATGCCAAGAAGTTCACCGACTTCTACACAAAGCGCGTCAACGAGATCACCGAACGTGCCGCCAAGCTCGAAGACAAGCCAAAGACCTTCGTCTGGCGAGCAGCCGGTCTCAAGGATTGCTGCTCGACCGTCAACAAGTCCAACCTCGGTGACCTTGTCACAGCAGCCGGCGGTGAGAACCTCGGAGACAGCCTCCTCGACACCGAATCGGGCGACGTGACCGCAGAGAAGGTCCTGTCCGTCCAGCCGGAGAAGATCATCGCCACCGGTGGTTCTTGGGCGCTCGATCCGAAGAAGCCGGAAGTGCTGCCACACGTCGAACTCGGCTACACCGCCACCCCAGAGACCGCACAGCGCACTCTGGAAGGCCTGCTGAAGACTCCGGGTTTTGACACCCTGACCGCGCCGAAGAAGGGTGATCTGTACGCCGCCTTCCACCAGTTCTACGACTCGCCGTACAACGTCTTCGCGCTCGAGCAATTCGCCAAGTGGATTCACCCAGAGGAGTTCGCTGACCTCGACCCGGTCGCTGACTTCGCCAAGTTCCACAAGGACTACCTGCCCTTCGAACTCAGCGGCACCTTCTTCACCGCGCTGGAGCCGACCAAGTAACCCATCTTCCACCATCGAAGAAGGAATCCGATGACTTACACCAATCTGCACGCTCCCGCGTCAGGGCTTGACGACGACCCCCGCGAGTCCACCTCCTCCAACGGCAGTGGAGGTCAAGAGTCGCAGCCCGCCACCGAACAGCACGAGTGTCCGTCGTCAAGCACGACCTACGACTCTGCGCGACAGTACCGACGACGCTCGGCACGGAAAATCGCCATCATTGCGGTGCTGGTGGGGCTGGCCGTGTGCGCGTTTGTGGTGGCGACGATTGTGGGGCCGATGGCACTGAGCGTGGGGGACGTCGTCCGTGGCATCGTGAGCCCGAATGATGTGGACGAAACCACTCGTACGGTGCTGTGGAAGCTGCGTCTGCCTGCATCGGTGATGGCAGTGCTGATTGGTGCAGCGCTGTCGCTTGCCGGTGCACAGATGCAGACAATCCTCGATAACCCTCTGGCGGAGCCGTTTACGCTCGGTATCTCGGCTGCAGCGGCGTTCGGTGGGGCGGCATCGATTGTGCTGGGCTGGGTGATTATTCCGCATGCGCAGTTCAACCTGGCGGCCGTGGCCTGGGTATCATCCGTCGTCGCTGTGGCGATTGTGGCGGCGGCGTCGGTATGGCGCGGCTCGGGTAAGGAATCGATGATTCTGCTCGGCATTGGTCTGGTGTTTCTATTCCAAGCGCTGTTGGCGCTGTTGCAATACCGCGCGACTACCGAGGCGCTCCAGCAGATTGTGTTCTGGACGATGGGCTCGCTACAGCGCGCGAACTGGGTGGCCAACGGTATCATTGCGGCGGCGCTGCTAATCGCTATTCCGTTCACTATCCGCTATGCGTGGGCGCTGACGGTGTTGCGGCTTGGCGATGCCCGAGCAAAAGCCGTGGGCATCAATGTGGATAGGCTGCGCATTGCGACGCTGATTGTAGCCTCGCTGCTGGCAGCAACCGCAGTGGCCTTCGCCGGCATCATCGGCTTCATCGGACTGGTCGGCCCACACATTGCACGCATGCTGGTCGGTGAAGAACAGCGCTTCTTTGCCCCGGCATCGATGGCGGCGGGCGCGGCGCTGCTTGCGGCAGCTCATGCGGTATCCATCACGGTGGTGCCGGGTGTGGCAGTGCCGATTGGCATCATTACCGCAATCGTCGGTGTCCCATTCTTTGTCGGCTTGGTTTTTCTGCGTAAGAGGACGGTGTGGAACTAATGGGCGTATTTCTCGATGTCAATGACGTAGCTGCAGGCTATGGCAAGCGAAAGGTGCTGCGCGGGGCGTCAATACGCACGCTGAAGCCAGGTACGGTGACGGGTTTGCTCGGGCCAAACGCTGCGGGCAAGTCCACACTGATGACCACGCTGGCGGGGATTCGAAAGCCCATGTCCGGGGAGATTGTTCTGACCCGTGACAATGAACGGGTTATCGGTTCCGAACTGCGCGAAGTCGTCGGCTACGTACCGCAGGATCTACCGGCCAGCGCCTCGCTGACCGCATTCGAATCGGTACTGGTCTCCGGGCGGCGCGCCGGGCGTCTGCGGGTGCGTGGCTCAGAGATTGAGCACACGGCGGTGGCTCTCCGAAAGGTTGGCATTGAACACCTTGCCGACAGATTCGTCGGCGAGCTCTCCGGCGGTCAGCGGCAGCTCGTCGCCGTCGCGCAGATGTTTGTCCGCGATCCCGAGATCATGCTTCTCGACGAACCCACCTCCGCCCTCGACCTGCGTCACCAGGTGGAACTCCTAAAGCTCGTCCGCGCGGAGGTCGCCTCACGGAGCTCCTTGGCACTCGTTGCAATCCACGATCTGAATCTCGCCGCCCGCTACTGCGATGAGCTTGTCATGCTTCACGACGGCCACGTGGTTGCCCAGGGGAGTCCTGTTGACGTTCTCACTCCGGACCTTTTGGCCCGCGTCTATGGAATTCGAGCCCGCGTACTCGATGACGAGGGCGTGCCCGTGGTGTGTCCTATTGAGGAAGACCAGGTTTCTGAAGCCGCGTAGTGGAGATTTGGCTGGGGCGCGGGGCATTTCGCTAATCGCCCCAGCCAAGTGGTAACATCTTTTCTCGTTGCACTTGTTGTACTTGTGCCACACGCCCCCGTAGCTCAGTGGATAGAGCGCCGGTTTCCGGTACCGAAGGTCGGAGGTTCGACTCCTCTCGGGGGCACGTTCTATCCCTCAAGTGATTAGGTTTTTCCTGGTTGCTTGAGGGATTTTTGTTTTAGCGGCCACCTAGCGGAAACGTTTAGTTACCGTTCTTCCAGCGGAACAGCCTGGCGGAGGAATTCGAGTCGCCCATGACAATTCACCTTGGTGCTACTGGCCAGCAATAATCACAATCAGCGTGCGTGGCCCATGGACACCTTCGACTCGGGCAAGCTCGATGTCCGAGGTTGCAGAAGGTCCCGAAATCATGGTGATGGGAGCGGTGGGATCACTCTCGCGTAGACGGGAAATTGCCTCCGGGATGCCGTAGACAACCGTGGAAGCCGGCACAACGCAGATGTGAATATCCGGCACCAAGGTCAGCGCGCGGCGGCCAGAAGTGGCCGAACCGTCCAGAACAATGGTGCCGGTCTCGGCGCAGGTAACAGCAGAGCTGGTGACAATCGCGTCGAGCTCGTCCAGCTCTTCGGCGGTGAAACCTGTATCGACGCGAATCTCGGCGGTGGCCTTACCCCCACCAGACTCCAACCCCGCAACCCACTCGCGGTCTAGGCCTTCGGGAATACCAATCAATGAAGCCCCGACATCAGCAATTGCCTTCTTCACAGCTTCATTGATTTCAGTTGCCGAGCTCCCACAGCGGCGCACATCGGCTTTGTAATCGGCGATGCGTTCGTCGGCAAGCGAAATGATCTCCTTGGCCGTCAGGTCGGAGGAGCGTTCGTAATCGCGGGGGATGTTGAAATGTGTACCGGGCTCGCCGGTGACGATGCCTGCGTCAGAGGCCAAGTCACGGCCTTCGAAGGCGATCTTCTGAGCATTGCGGATACGCTCGAGGATTTCGCTTTTGGCAATGTTCGCGGATGCTGAGGAATGGGACATCGCTAGGCCTCCTTGCCGGACATGTCGGGCTGCTTGTTGTCATCCGACAGCCCATTAATCTTCGTCGGAACCTGATTTGCCGATTCACGAGACAGCTGCGCCGAGAAATCCTCCGAACCCCACAGTGAGCGGAACGGCTTCTTCGGCGGAATCGGAGTATCACGCACATCCGACCACCCGCTGAGGAAAAGTGGCAGGGTGTGAATCTCGCCGTCCTTCAACCCGAGTACGCGGGCGAGGGAGGTCATCTTAGCGCTCATGTCCCACAGCTTCTGATTGCCCATGATGAACCCGAGCGTGGCAAAGAGTTTGCCCTCCACCGGCGGGCGGTGCTCCGTGACCTTACGGTGTCGCAGCTCCAGCAGCGCCGCTGGGATATCAATTCGCACCGGGCAGACCTCAAAGCAAGCTCCACACAGCGAGGATGCATAGGGCAGGGAGGCATTCGGATCATCGTAGGAGTCCATGCCGGTGAGCTGCGGGGACAAAATTGCACCAATCGGACCCGGGTAGACCGAACCGTAAGCGTGCCCGCCCACGTGCTCGTACACCGGGCAGATATTCAGGCATGCCGAGCAGCGAATGCACTTCAGCGCTTCACGCCCAATCGGATCTGCAAGGGTGGCCGAGCGCCCATTGTCCAGCAACACAATGTGGAAATTCTTCGGGCCGTCGCCGTCCGTGGTTCCCGTCCACAGGGAGGTGTAGGGATTCATACGCTCGCCTGTCGACGACCGTGGCAGCAGCTGCAAGAATACTTCCAAGTCCTGGAAAGTGGGAAGCAGCTTCTCAATCCCCATCACCGAAATCAGTGTTTCCGGCAGCGTGAGACACATGCGGCCATTGCCCTCTGACTCGACGACAGCCACCGTACCGGTTTCGGCCACACCGAAGTTGGCACCGGAAATCGCGACCTTGGCCTCCATAAACTGCTCGCGCAGGAACTTACGGGATGCCTCGGCCAGATCGGCCGGATTGGCTTTCAAATCCGGGTCGACTCCGGGGATTCCATTGAGGAAGATCTCGCGGATATCCTCGCGATTGCGATGGATAGCAGGAACCAGGATGTGGCTCGGCATGTCGTCGGCAAGCTGAACGATGAGTTCCGCCAGGTCGGTTTCGCGGGCGGTGATGCCGGCGTCGGCAAGCGCTTCGTTCAAGCCGATTTCCTGCGTGGCCATCGACTTAATCTTGACGACCTTTTCTTCGCCGGTCTCTTTCACCAAATCCGTAATGATGCGGTTTGCTTCAGCGGCATCCCGCGCCCAGTGGACGTGACCGCCGGCATTCGTCACTGACTCTTCGAACTGCTCCAGCAGTTCTGGCAGACGCGCCATCACATCGCGCTTGATGTGGCTGCCCGCGAGCCGCAGCTGCTCCCAGTCATTCTTCTCCGCTACGACATGCGCGCGCTTCTTACGAATCGAACGCGTGGCATGACCGACATTTTCACGCATGCGAGTGTTCTTGAGTTCCTCGTGCGCCGCGGCCGTGAACCCGCGCGTACCGCGCAGATGCCCGACGTTGTGCGGCGCGCGTGGAGGAAGGGCTGGCATGCCGACGTTAATTGCGACCATTACTGCTCACCTCGCAGGGAAGCTTCTTGACGGTTGTCCACATCAAACGGGGTCTCCTTGGTGGAGGCCAGAATCTCGGCCATATGGATGGCATGCACGCCAGAGTCCTGGCGACGCAGCGCACCCCCGATATTGAGCAAGCAGGAGGCATCGCCAGCGGTCACGAACTCCGCTTCCGTAGCGCGGATATTGGCTGTCTTGTCGGCAACCATTGCAGCGGAAGTCTCCGCATTCTTCACCGAGAAGGTGCCGCCGAAACCGCAGCACTCCGCCGCGCCGGGCAGCTCGCGCAAATCGATTCCATCGACTGCACTGAGTAGCCGCCACGGACGGTCACCCACTTTGAGCACCCGCAAGCTGTGGCAGGTGGAGTGGTAGGTCACTGAGTGGGGGAAGTAAGCACCGACGTCAGTCACACCAGCGACATCGGTGATGAACTCGGAGAGATCCAGCGTCTTGTTCGCGCAGGCCTGTGCCGCATGGGTTTGGGCACGGGTACCGTAGCGGCCCGCGATCATCGGATGCTGGTGGCGAACGGCGCCGGCGCAGGAACCGGACGGGGCGACAACGTAGTCAATCGAGGAATCCGCAAAAGCATCAGCGTAGGTGTCTAGCTGAGGAAGGATTTCCTTCTGGTATCCGGTGTTGACGTGCATTTGTCCGCAGCAGGTTTGCTGTGGCGGAAAGACCACATCACATCCGAGCCGCGTGAGAACTCTGGCTGTCGCACTCACTGCATCCGGAAACATCATGTCCCCGATGCAGGTCGCGAAAAGTGCTACTTTCACGGTCGCTCCAAAATGGGTTGAGGATAAGGCAATAATTTCCTACCTGAATGCTACGCCTAGGCCCGGATTAAATCTGTTCTCAACGCAAATTCGCCTGGATCGTGAAAATGGCTAGTTGCAGTCGGACTCCACGACCTGCAGATGCCCCTCAAATGAATCTTTTGGTGGCTGATGTTTCCACGACTGCGATTGACCTAATAGGATAGGCAATCGTGAATCCTGCTGATCTTGCTGTACTAGTCCGAAAAGTCACCGTCGAGGTTTTGACTTCCCACGATGCCGATGTCTCTATCGTGCCGGAAAACCCGACTGTCGAGCGTCCGCGTAACCCTGAGCACGGCGACTATGCAACCAATATCGCTATGCAGCTGGGCAAGCGTGTCGGTATGGTGCCGCGTGACTTGGCAACTGAAATTGCCACAGCGCTCGGCGCCTCTGAGGGTATCGATGAAGCAACCATCGCAGGCCCGGGCTTTATTAACATCCGCCTGGCCTCCGATGCCCAGGGCAAGATCGTCGAGGACGTCTTGGCAGCGGGGGAGAAGTGGGGTCATGCCGATTTCAACTCCAACCTCGACGTGAACCTGGAGTTTGTCTCCGCAAATCCGACCGGGCCGATTCACCTGGGTGGTACCCGCTGGGCAGCAGTCGGTGACGCTCTTGGTCGTGTCCTGTCCGCCACGGGCGCCAAGGTCACCCGCGAGTACTACTTCAATGACCACGGTCGCCAGATTGACCGCTTCTCCGACTCCCTGGTTGCCGCCGCTCGGAACCAGCCGACCCCGGAGGATGGCTACGGCGGAGAGTACATCCAGGACATTGCTGCTGCTGTGCTGGAGAAGAATCCGCAGGCACTCGAGGGCTCTGAGGAGGAGGTCCAGGAGCACTTCCGCGTCATCGGTGTGGACATGATGTTCGAGCACATCAAGGAGTCTCTGCACGAGTTCGGCACCGATTTCGATGTTTACTTCCACGAAAACTCGCTGTTCGAGTCCGGTCAGGTGGAAGCAGCTGTCAACTCCCTGAAGGAAAACGGCAAACTCTACGAAGCTGACGGCGCGTGGTGGTTGAAGTCCACCGATTACGGTGACGATAAGGACCGCGTGGTCATCAAGTCCGACGGCGATGCAGCCTACATTGCGGGTGACATCGCATACGTTAAGAACAAGTTCGACCGCGGCCACAACCTGTGCATTTACATGCTGGGTGCCGATCACCACGGCTACATCGCACGTCTGCGTGCCGCCGCTGCCGCGCTCGGCTACAACGCAGACGGTGTCGAGGTGCTCATCGGTCAGATGGTCAACTTGCTTCGCGACGGCAAGGCTGTCCGGATGTCCAAGCGCGCGGGCACAGTAGTGACCTTGGACGACCTGGTTGAGGCAATCGGTGTCGATGCTGCTCGCTACTCGCTAATCCGTTCCTCCGTGGACTCCAGCCTGGATATTGACCTGGGGCTGTGGGCTTCGCAGTCCAGCGACAACCCGGTCTACTACGTCCAGTACGGCCACGCTCGTCTGTGCTCAATCGGCCGCCGTGCCGAAGAGGCTGGTGTGACCAGCGAAGATGCCGACTTCTCCCTGCTGGTAGAGGACCGTGAAGGTGAGCTCATCCGCACTATCGGTGAGTTTCCGGCGATCATCAAGTCCGCTGCTGACCTGCGGGAACCACACCGCATTGCCCGTTACGCTGAGCAGCTCGCCGGTGTCTTCCACCGCTTCTACGACACCTGCCAGATTCTGCCTAAGGCCGACGAAGAGGTATCCGAGCTGCACCGTGCTCGTCTCGGCCTGGCTGAGGCTACCCGCCAGACGCTGGCCAATGCTCTGCAGCTGCTCGGTGTTACCGCACCTGAGCGCATGTAGTCGAACGCGCCCGTAAAACTACACCCCGTTGCTCCGCCCGGGTAACGGAGAAAGAGAGCTGTTTCGTGCCTATCGACGGCAATGGTTTCGAGCTGGGTGGCTACACCCGGCCCGATTCCACTCAATTTAATGAACTACCAGCGCATGTCTGGCCAACTACCGCCCGTCGTCGGGGTAATGACGAAGAGAATCCCGGCTCAGTGGAAATTGGCGGAGTGAGCCTGATCGACATTGCCAAAGAATTTGGCACTCCGGTTTTTGTCGTCGATGAGCAGGACTTCCGCTCCCGCTGCCGCTCGATGGCCAAGGCCTTCCGCGGCGCGGAGAATGTCCACTACGCGTCCAAGGCTTTTCTGTCGAAGACCATTGCCCGCTGGGTAATGGAGGAGGGGCTGCATCTCGATGTCGCCTCGGGCAACGAGATGGCTATCGCTCTTGCTGCGGGCTTCCCAGCCAAGGACATGACCTTCCACGGCAATAACAAGTCCACCGCAGAGCTGCGCGATGCTATCTCAGCTGGCGTCGGCAAAATTGTGCTTGACTCCCGTTCGGAGCTGCGTCGCCTGTCCCAGGTGGCGGCTGAAGCAGGCGTGGTGCAGGACGTGCTCGTCCGCGTGAAGCCCGGTGTGGAAGCACACACCCATGAGTTCATCGCTACCGCGCACGAGGATCAGAAGTTCGGCTTTTCCCTCGCGTCCGGTTCAGCGCTGGAAGCTGCCAACCTCGTAGAAGAGGACGACAATCTGCGCCTGATTGGTCTGCACTGTCACATCGGCTCCCAGATTGTCGATTCCGACGGTTTCATTCTCGCGGCCGAGCGCGTGTTCTCGCTGGTGGAAAGCTCGTCGAACGCCACGGCACTGAAATCTCGAAACACTTCAACACCCTTGACCTCGGTGGCGGTTTCGGTATTGCATACACCGCAGGCGAGCAGCCCCTTGACGTTGCTCCGCTTGCCGACGAGATCCTCACTGCTGTGGACAAGCTTGCGCAGCGTATCGGCATTGAAACTCCGACAGTGGCTGTTGAACCGGGTCGTGCCATCGTTGGCCCGTCCATGGTCACGGTGTACGAAGTGGGCACTTTGAAGGATGTGACCATCGATGAAGGCATGACCCGTCGTTATGTATCGGTCGATGGTGGAATGAGCGACAATATTCGTCCGGCGCTTTACGGCTCGAACTATGATGGTCGCGTCGTTAATCGCGAAGTATCAGGTTCCAGGATTCCCACCCGTGTCGTCGGAAAGCACTGTGAATCGGGAGACATTCTGATTAATGACGCGAACTACCCGGACGACATTGTTGAGGGTGATCTGTTCGCGCTGGCTGCTACTGGGGCATACTGTTACGCAATGGCCAGCCGCTACAACATGCTGACGCGACCACCAGTAGTGTCGGTATGCGATGGTCAAGTGACCCAAATATTAAGACGAGAAACCGTACAAGACTTACTAAGCCTGGAGTGTGAAACGCCACGATGACTGCCGCAACGAATAATCCTGGAAAGGGCGAGGGCCACAAAGTTGGTGTCGCTATTTTAGGTCTTGGCACAGTCGGTACTGAGGTTTACCGCCTGCTCAACGAGAAGGCTGAGGACTTCGAGCGCCGCATCGGCGGCCCGGTCGAGGTCGTTGGTATTGCTGTGAGCGACAAGACCAAGCCGCGTCCGAATGTGGATCAGGATCTTCTTACCGACGATGCTTTTTCGCTGGTCCAGCGCGATGGCGTTGACCTGGTAGTCGAGGTCATCGGTGGCATTGATTACCCACGTCGCGTTGTGCTGGAGGCACTGCGTGCGGGCAAGTCGGTCGTGACGGCCAATAAGGCACTTGTCGCAGCTCACGGTGAGGAGCTCTCTGAGGCTGCCGATTCCTCAGGCGTCGACCTTTTCTTTGAGGCTGCTGTGGCTGCAGCTATTCCGGTCGTCGGGCCGCTGCGCCGTTCGCTGGCCGGTGACACTGTCAATACGGTCATGGGCATTGTCAACGGCACCACTAACTTCATCCTTGATGCGATGGACTCCACCGGTGCGGACTACGACGAGATGCTGGCAGAGGCCACCCGCCTGGGTTATGCCGAGGCCGACCCGACTGCAGACGTCGAGGGCCACGATGCCGCTTCCAAGGCAGCTATTCTGGCCAGCCTGGCATTCCACACCCGCGTGACTGCTGATGACGTTCACTGCGAGGGCATTACCGAGATCACCGCTGATGACATCGCAGCCGCCAAGAGCGCAGACTGCACCATTAAGCTGCTGGCTACCTGTGAGCGGGTCACGGACGAGAATGGCAAGGAGTCCATTTCCGCCCGCGTGTACCCAGCGCTGATTCCACGTCGTCACCCGCTGGCAACTGTGCGTGAGTCTTTCAACGCTGTATTCATTGAGGCCGAGGCCGCTGGTCGCCTGATGTTCTACGGCAACGGCGCCGGTGGTAACCCGACAGCCTCCGCAGTGCTCGGTGACCTTGTTGCCGCCGCTCGCAACATTGTCCACGGTGGTCGCGCACCGGGGAATTCCACCTACGCTAACCTGCCGATTCTCGACTTCGGTGACGTTCGCACCCGCTACCACATCGACCTGCACGTCGACGATCGAGTCGGAGTACTTGCCGATGTCGCTCGCACCTTCTCTGATCACAACATCTCCCTGCGCACCGTCCGCCAGGAAGAGGGCGCCAACGGTGCTCGCCTGGTCATCGTGACTCACAAGGCGCTGGAGAAGGATTTGGAAGCAACGGTCGACGAATTGCGCGCCAACGACGCGGTTCTGGCCGTCAACAACGTCATTCGTATCGAAGGAATGGATATCTAAATGGCACAGGAGCTTTTCCCGGGGCAGAAGGTCACTGTCACGGTTGCAGGTTCGTCAGCGAACTTGGGCCCGGGCTTCGACACCCTGGGGTTGGCCGTCGCGCTCTACGACATTGTCGAGGTCGAGGTCATCGAATCGGGTGTCGTCGTTGAGATTCACGGTGAGGGCGAAGTCGACCTGCCGCGCAACGAGTCTAATCTGGTAGTGCGCGCGATTCGCGCGGGCCTTCGCGCCGCAGGTGTCGAGGCACCGGGGCTGAAGGTTATTTGCCATAACACCATTCCGCAGTCGCGCGGCCTGGGCTCTTCCGCAGCAGCCGCCGTCGCTGGTGTCGCTGCAGCTAACGGTCTGGCCGGCTTCCCGCTTACCGACGACCAGGTAATCCAGGAATCCTCGATCTTCGAGGGCCACCCGGATAACGCTGGCGCATCCGTCCTCGGCGGAGCAGTGGTCAGCTGGACTGACAAGCCTGTCGATGGTCGCACTGCACCTCAGTACCGAGCAGTGAGCATTCCGGTGCATAAATCCATTCAGGCGACTGCACTCGTACCGGCATTTCACGCCTCCACGAATGCGGTCCGTCAGGTGCTGCCGAGCGATGTTTCGCATGTCGACGCTCGTTTCAATGTCTCCCGTACTGCGGTTATGACCGCAGCGCTGCAGTCCCACCCGGAACTGCTGTGGGAGGGAACGCGAGATCGCCTGCACCAGCCGTACCGCTCCGACGTGCTGCCGGTGACCGCAGAGTGGGTCAACCGCCTGCGCAACCGTGGCTACGCGGCATTCCTCTCGGGCGCTGGCCCGACCTGTATGGTTCTGGGAACTACTGCAGTGGATGAGAAGATCTTGGACGATGCCCGCGAGGCTGGCATCAAGGTCATGGAGCTGGGAATCGGCGAGCCGGTTAAGGTCGTGGTCGACGGCTAAGCCGTTACTGCGGACAGCTGCCGAGCCGGTGGCTTAGCCTACCACCTACTTTTCGCCCGGCCCTTTCAGTTTCACGATGCTGTACTGGCCTGCGCTCAAGTGCGAGCGCAGGTCTTTCTTGTCGAACTTGCCCACTGAGGTCTTATCGATTGAGTCCACGAAGGCCCAGTATTCCGGCAGCATCCACTTCGGCAGCTTTGGCCGCAGCTCATCGCGGAGCATTTCCGCGGTCTCTTTGCTCGGTTCAACTTCCGGCATCAGCACCGTAATTGCCAGCGGGCGCTCACCCCACTTTTTATCTGGCATGCCGATAATCGCGCACTCGAGTACCTGTGGGCTTTCCATTACGAAGTTCTCCAGCTGGGCAGAGTAGATCCACTCGCCACCAGAGCGAATGACATCGCGAGCACGGTCATGAATAGTCAGGTAGCCGTCGTGAGTAATCGAGCCGACATCGCCAGTGCGTAGCCAGCCGTCCTCGGTGAACTGTTCGCTAGCCTCGTCGACCTCCGCACCGCGGAAGAAGTGAGCGGTGCCTCCAGCTTGAGCCTCCGGAGAGCTGTAGTAGCCTCCGGTGACCGTGTTGCCGCGCACCTGCAGCTCCCCCTGGTTGCGGTCATGCAGGTCGAGCACGCGGTCGTTGTCATCAACAATGCGGAACTGCATGATGTCCGGGAAACGCCCTTGGCTGACACGGTAGCGTTCGCGGGCCTCACCGGAGGCTCCGTACGGAGGGCGTGCCACGGTACCGATAGGCGAAGTCTCGGTCATGCCCCAGAAGTGGATGACGTCGACACCGTAACGCTCTTCCCATAGTCGAATCAGCGCAGGTGGAACAGGGGACCCGCCCGAGAAAATCTCCTGCAGACTCATGCGCTTCGGAGGATTGCTGAGGTAGTGCGCCATGAGGTTAATCCACAGCGTCGGCACACCCTGAGCTACGCGTGGCATTGAGGATTCGATGATTTCTGCCAGACGTGGCGCGGAGAGGTCCGCGCCGGGGAAAATCAGCGATGCCCCGCACATGAAGGAGGCCAGCGGCACGCCCCAGGACAGGACGTGATAAATGGGCACACAGCACAGCCACGGGTTTCCGTGCGAAATTGAAAAGGAGTCAGTGGTGCGCATATTCAGGCTGTGCAAGTACAGCGAGCGGTGGCTGTAGACGACACCTTTAGGTGCGCCCTCGGTACCCGTCGAGTAGCACATGGCTGCGCCGGAGTTTTCGTCGAGCTCAGGCCAGTCGAAGCGGCTAGGGCGTCCGTCGATGAGTGATTCGTAGGAGTACCACGGGATGCCATCTGGCAGGTGCTCGGCCACGTCGGACAGATCTCCGATACCGATAATGATGACAGCGCGGACGCACGGGCAGTGCGGAAGAACTTCGGCGAGCAGTTCAATCTCGGTCTGGTCCGCGATAATGACCTGGTCATCGGCGTGATTGATAATGTGCACAATCTGATCCGGCATGAGCTGCTTGTTCAGCGGCTGGAATACTGCGCCCATAGAGGCAACGCCGAGGAAGACCTCGAAGTGTTCTGCGCAGTTGTACATCAGGGTAGCGATGCGTTGGTCGCCGTCGATACCGAGCTCATCTCGAAGTGCATGTGCCAGCGCACTTGCGCGCGCGGCGATGGCGGCAAAAGTGGTGGTCTCGGGTCCGTCACTGTTCCAGGAGGTCACCGGAGTCCGACCGTGAATGGTGCGACCGTATTCCACAATCTGAGCGATATTGAGAGGAATATGAGGCATCGTACTGCGCATAAGCTCTACAGTACCGACTCGCAGCCGCGCGACCTAGCGAAACGCAGGTGAGAACTAGTGTTGCTACCTGACTATTTGGTGACTATCCTTGGGCAATAGGTCGTTTTCAATACGCGGTTAGATACGTACTTCTTCATGTACTCCGCATGCCGTTGACCTTCGCTGTTGCTCACACAACGCGATGGCGCAACGTGACATTGAAAACACATAAATCAGTAGTGCGACTACATAGTCTTGCGGTGCTGTGGACCTAAAATTTCCTAACTATCTTCGACCTGGACGCTCGGGTTTGAGATGCGGAAATAATGTAGGCAAGATGCCTCGGTTTAGTTTCAACGTCGAGGCCTTTTGCCTGGCTTTTTCGATAATTTCCCGCCAGCTGCGGATATTTTTCCGCCCGTGGTAAAGGTTCGACGACGGAGCACACGCGGTGGCGGGCAGTAAGAACGAAAAAGTGTCAATGACATAGCCCCTGTAGAGAGTGACTGCAGGGAAGGTCGATGAAAGGACATCCGTGACCGATACGGACACCACTGCCACGGCAGGCGGCCCAGAGAATCTTGCGGCCCTCCGAATGGCAGAACTGCGTGAAATCGCTTCCAGCAAGGGCATTCGCGGCATCTCCGCCATGCGCAAGCATGAGCTGATTGAGGCCATCAAGAATGGTGCCCCGGCTGCTGGTTCCGCGCCTGCTCGGAAATCCCGCGCGAAGAAGGCTGCGGCTGGGGCTGCGGATACCGGTTCCAAGGTGAAGGATGCCAAGGAATCGCCGTCGGAAAGCGCGGACAGGGATTCCAGCAAGAGCGCCGACAAGAGCGACAAGGGCAACGACAAGCGTGACGACGCCAACGCGGATGGTCGCGAGGAGATGTCCCGCTCTCAGCAGCGTCGAAATCGTCGTAACCGTGCTCGTCAGCGCGACCAGGAGAATCAGGACGATCGCAGTAACGATAGCCGCGACGATTCCGATAACGGCAACGACCGCGGTGAGCGTAACGACAATCGTAATGATCGCGGTGATCGCGGTGATCGTAAGGACAACCGCAATGATCGTAATGAACGCGGTGATCGCAACGACCGCAATAACCGCAACGATCGCAACAACCACGATCGAGACAACGACGATGACGGTCGTGGCAACCGCAACAACCGTCGTGGCCGCAACAACAATCGAAATAACGATCGCAACAACCATGACGATGAAGGTCGTGGCAACCGTAACCGCCGCAACCGTCGCAATCGCCGCGACCGTCGCGGACGCGATAACAACGGTGGGGGACACGGTGGTCAGGACGAGATCCGTGAGGATGACGTTCTTCAGCCGGTGGCTGGCATCGTCGATGTGCTAGATAACAAGACCGCATTCGTGCGCACGTCCGGCTACCTGCCGGGCTCTAACGATGTGCTGGTGTCCGCGCAAATGGTTCGTAAGTACGGCCTGCGCAAGGGCGATGCCGTCACGGGGCAGGTCCGCATGCCGCGCGAGAATGGCTCAGGCCAGGTCACTCATGGCAACGGCCGTAATCGTCGCAAGTACAACCCGCTGGTCAAGGTCGAAACCATAAACGGCCTCGATCTGGAGCAGGCAAAGCAGCGCCCGAACTTCGCTAAGCTCACTCCGCTGTACCCGAACCGTCGTCTGCGTCTGGAGACCGAGCAGAAGATCCTCACCACTCGCGTCATCGACCTGATTATGCCGATTGGTAAGGGGCAGCGTGCGCTCATCGTTTCGCCGCCAAAGGCTGGTAAGACCACGATCCTGCAGAACATCGCGAACGCTATCGCGACGAACAATCCCGAGTGCTACATGATGGTCGTGCTTGTCGACGAGCGCCCGGAGGAAGTCACCGACATGCAGCGTAGTGTCCGTGGCGAGGTCATTGCCTCCACCTTCGATCGCCCGCCGTCAGATCACACAGCAGTGGCCGAGTTGGCTATCGAGCGCGCAAAGCGTCTGGTGGAACAGGGGCAGGACGTCGTCGTACTGCTGGACTCCATTACCCGCCTTGGACGTGCGTACAACAACTCTTCGCCGGCATCGGGACGAATCCTCTCCGGTGGTGTGGACTCCAACGCTCTGTACCCACCGAAGCGCTTCTTGGGTGCTGCTCGAAACATCGAAGAAGGTGGCAGCCTCACCATCATCGCCACCGCGATGGTAGAGACCGGTTCCGCAGGTGACACCGTTATCTTCGAGGAGTTCAAGGGCACCGGTAACGCTGAGCTGAAGCTCGACCGTAAAATCTCCGAGCGCCGCGTGTTCCCGGCAGTGGATGTCAACCCGTCGGGTACTCGTAAGGATGAGCTGCTGCTCAGCACCGAGGAGGCGCGCATTATGCACAAGCTGCGTCGCATCCTCTCCGCGCTGGAGTCGCAGGCTGCTATCGACCTGCTGATTAAGCAGCTGAAGAAGACCCGAAATAACAAGGAATTCCTGATGCAGGTGGCTTCTTCTGCGCCAATGGCCGCCGACGTTGATGTGGATGACATGCTTTAGCTGGGGTTAGCCACAAGGGGCGGTGCCACAGTGCCAGCGGTGCGACAGCGCCACCCCGTCCGAAACCACAGCACCAACCAGCATTTCACCCATCACAATCTGAAGGAATATTCAATGGCTAATCAGGTTTCCGCAGTTGACGACATCCTCTCCGAGTATCACGGGCTCGAGGCTCAGCTGGCTGACCCCGAACTGCACAACGACCCGAAGGCTGCCCGTAAGGTCGGCAAGCGCTTCAATGAGTTGCAGCCGGTCATTCAGACTCACAAGAAGCTGACTGAAGTCCAGGATGACCTGGAGGCAGCGCGCGAGATGGCTTACGAGGACTCCGAGTTTGCAGCTGAGGCTGAGCGTCTCGCTGCCGAGGCAGAGGAGCTCGAGGAGAAGCTCGCTGACCTGCTGGCTCCGCGCGATCCGCACGACAGCGATGACATCGTGATGGAGCTCAAGTCCGGTGCCGGCGGTGAGGAGGCAGCGCTCTTCGCAGGTGAGCTCGCTCGCATGTACCAGCGCTATGCCGAAAAGCACGGCTTTACCACCGAGATCCTCGGCCTGTCCGAGTCTGATCTCGGCGGTGTGAAGGACATGACTATGTCCGTCCGAGCTAAGACTCCGTCCCGCGACGGTGCGTGGAGCGTGTTCAAGTTTGAAGGTGGCGTCCACCGCGTGCAGCGCGTTCCGGTCACCGAATCGCAGGGCCGTATTCAGACGTCCGCCGCTGGTGTTCTGGTTTACCCGGAGCCCGACGAGGTCGAAGACATCCAGATTGATGAGAAGGATCTGCGTGTCGACGTCTACCGCTCCTCCGGTAAGGGCGGTCAGGGTGTTAACACCACGGACTCCGCGGTTCGTCTGACGCACCTGCCGACTGGTTTGGTTGTTACCTGTCAGAAGGAACGCTCTCAGATTCAGAACAAGGCCCGCGCTATGCAGGTCCTTGCTGCTCGACTGCAGCAGATGAAGGAGGAGGAGATCGCCGAGGCCGCCTCTGACCAGCGTAAGTCTCAGGTGCGCAACATGGATCGCTCCGAGCGCATCCGCACTTATAACTTCCCGGAGAACCGCGTGTCCGATCACCGCATCGGTTACAAGGCTCATAACCTGGACTCGGTGCTGGGCGGCGACATGGATGACCTGCTCAAGGCCCTCCACGACGCGGAGCGCGCTGAGCGTCTTGAAGCCGAGTAGTCCCACGCCCGCAGAAAATAGCTCGCCGACGTTACCGGATTCCGTCCGTACTCTCGGCGAGCTGTTTCGCTATGCGCGTCGCACGCTTAACGACGCGGCGCTGGCTTCTCCGGATGCCGACGCGCGGGCGCTATTTGCAGCCGCACTCAATGCGGGACCGGCAGACATCATCTTTCGCGGAGACGAACCGTACACCGATGAGGACGGTCGCAAGCATCTTGCCGAGATTCTGGCCCGCAGAGTGGCTCGTGAGCCACTGCAGCACATCCTCGGTACAGCGCCGATGATGAGCTTGGGACTACAGGTTGGGCCCGGAGTTTTTGTGCCCCGGCCGGAGACGGAACTGCTTGCGCAGTGGGCGATCGATCGAGCCCGTGAACTGGTCGCAAGTGGCGTCGTCAAGCCGAAAATCGTTGACCTGTGTACTGGATCAGGTGCGCTTGCGTTGGTGATTGCCGATGCCGTACCCGAAGCGGCCGTGGTGGCTGTGGAGCTCTCTGAGCGGGCACGGGTGTGGGCTGCGAAGAACATCGAGACGTACGGCGATGGGCGTGTGCGTCTGATTGCTGGCGATGTCACGGATGATCAGCTGATTGATGATGGCGGTGAGCTCGCAGATTGGGTAGGCGAGACCGACATTGTTGTGTCCAACCCTCCATATGTGCCCGAAGACACCGAGGTTACCCCCGAGGTGAGAGCTGATCCGCACTCTGCGGTCTTTGGCGGCGACGATGGGCTAGATGTCATTCGACCTATGATGAACCTAGTGGATGCGCTGGTGCGGTCGGGCGGAGTCATCGGCATTGAGCACGATGACTCTTCGGGAGACGATGTCAGTTCACTGCTGAAGGACACCTGGGATTACGCTGATGTAGAGGTCCGCCGTGACTTTGCAGGCCGTGATCGTTTTACGGTGGGACGCAAGAATTCATCTTAAAAGCAAACTTTGAAGCAGGAGCAAAAATCTGATGAGCAGGATTATGGACTGCAGCACAGATGAAAACCGCGAACGCGCAATTGCAGCAGCAGTAGATGCTGTGAAGGCAGGACGGCTGGTCGTTATGCCTACCGATACCGTCTACGGCCTTGGCTGTGATGCCTTCGATAACCAAGCCGTTGCCTCCTTGCTGCGTGCCAAGCACCGCGGCCCGGATATGCCGGTACCGGTGCTGGTGGGTTCCTGGAACACGATTGAGGGGCTCGTCCGCGAATACTCACCAGCTGCTCGCACGCTGGTGGAGGCTTTCTGGCCGGGCGGACTGTCGCTGGTTGTGAACCAGGCACCGAGCTTGCCGTGGAACCTTGGTGATACTGCGGGTACGGTCATGCTGCGCATGCCGCTGCACCCAATCGCCATCGAGATTCTGCGCCGCACCGGTCCGATGGCAGTGTCCAGTGCGAACATCTCCGGCCAGGCACCGGCCACCAATGCCGTGCGTGCCAAGCAGATGCTCGGTGGGGAAGCGGCTGTATACGTCGACGGCGGCGAAGCCACGATTGGCACCCCATCGACGATTGTCGATATCTCGACTCCAGTGCCGCGGATTCTGCGCGAAGGCGCTGTGTCAGCAGCGGCGGTTGCCGAGGTATTGAGTACTACGCCCGAGCGACTGCTGGGGCAGTAGTCTTGGCTACTTAAAGTCTTTCCTGTTTAGTATCTGCAGCGATTGTGTGGGTGAGTAGTACCTAGTGGCGGTTATGAGCTTATTGGCAGCCCAGTCGGGTGGGGCAGGTGTGCCCATCCGCGAGCTCGCCATGCTCGTTTTAGTTTCCGCTGCTGTCAGCTATTTGCTCACTGGAGTAGTGCGTTATGTGCTGGTTCGCTCGGGCTGGTTGGATGCGCCCCGCACGCGCGATGTCCACGATATTCCGAAGCCCAGGCTCGGAGGCGTGGCGATGTACTCCGGGGTGGTCGCAGCTATCGCCCTTGCCTCGGTGATGCCGGCCCTCAACCGTGGTTTTCCGCCCATGACTCCAGATATGAGGGCAGTTGTGGCGGCCGCGTCGCTCTTGCTAATCGTCGGTATTTGGGATGACCTCTTTGACTTAGATGCCCTCACGAAGTTGGTGGGGCAGGTCGCGGCGGCACTTTTGATGTCATTTATGGGCGTCAACTGGTATCTGCTCTATATCCCTTTTAGTGGCGGTACTACGCTCATTCTCGATCCAATCATGTCCACAGTCTTGACTGTCCTATTTACTGTGGCATTGATTAACGCCTTCAACTTTGTTGACGGCATCGATGGTCTCGCAGCTGGACTCGGCATGATCGCCGCAGCTGCAATCCTTGTCTATTCGATGGTCATGCTCCATGACCAAGGCGGTACTGTCTCTGCCTATCCACCCGCGATGATTTCCGCGTGTCTCCTCGGCGCTTGTCTGGGCTTCTTGCCACACAACTTCGAACCCGCACGCATTTTCATGGGCGATTCCGGCGCCATGATGATCGGTTTGCTGCTCGCTGCTGCATCGGTGTCGGCGTCGGGTCGCATCGCGCCCTCCATGTACGGCACTGCCGACGTCATCGCTCTGATCTCGCCGATTGTGGTCGTCATCGCAGCAATTAGCGTGCCAATGCTCGACCTACTTCTCGCTGTTGTTCGCCGCGTCAGCCAGGGTAAGTCACCCTTCTCGCCCGACAAAATGCATATTCACCACCGCCTCCTGTCGATGGGGCACAGTCATCGCCGTGTGGTGCTAGTGCTTTACCTATGGGTGTCGGTCGTCGCGTACGCCGCCGTTGCCACTACAATTTTCCCCTTTGAATTTGTCGCTCTCACCTTCGGGGTCCTGCTTATCATCGCGGTTGTATTCACCCTCCGTCGTCGCAATGCGCTTGCCGACGACCGTTCAAGGGGAGCGCGTCCCAGAAGTCGTAGTGGGGTCCGGCAGGTTATAAGCCGTCGACGTGGACGCAGAAGGTACAATCTTCGACCGTGACTGAAAAAACAACTCCGGAGCCCGAGTCTAAATACGATGATTCGCGGCGACCGCTGCTGGCTGCTGCTCGCTCGGGCGCAATCGCGCTCGCTGTGATTACCGTGCTTTCGCTGCTGGTCTGGGGTGGCAAAAACGGTATGCCCGGTGTCTGGGGCGTACTCCTTGGAGCGGGCATTAGCGGAAGCTTCGTATTGCTTACCGTTCTAGGCATCCTCTTTACTGCTCGAACTTCGCCGTCCGTTACGCTTGCCGTTGTACTGGGTGGTTGGTTGTTGAAGATTGTCGTACTAATCGGTGTCCTGGTTGTTATTAGAAATCTTGAGTTTTATGACAACATGACTTTCTTCGTCACTGTTGTACTCACTCTGATGGTGACACTCGGTGCAGAAGTGTGGGGAATGTCGCAATCTAACCTCACTTATGTGCAACCAATGAAGGACGAATAGCTCGTTAATAACTTGTTGACCTGCTGAGAGGCTGCAATACGCTTCTAAAACCGCAGGTAATAAGCATATTGTCCAGTTTGTGCAGAAGATGCCACAAATAGAGGCCGAAACCCACAGAGGGGGTCGGCCTCTTTGTTGGATTCGGGGTCGGAAACGCGGGGGTGTACCGGGTGGGGAAAATGAGTCAGAACTGTTATCCTGAGTTTCGGGTAAGACGGCCTGTAGCGAAATAACTATCATTTCCACAGGTACGGTCCCCGTGAGCGCCGTGCTGATGAGCGAATGGAATCCGCGGCGCGACACGTTAAATGACGTCCTTCGCACCGCTTGACAATAGTTCTAGCGGCCCAATCACGGGAGAGAACGCTGAGCGTTACAACACTTGCCGAGATGCGGGGTGAGTTTCACTCACCCAACTTGCAGGAGGAGTATTTCCCGGGTGAACAATTTGGCGACTTCATTCTAGGTGGCAGTGGCGACTGGTACGCCATGGACCGCCTGATGATTGTTCGTCTTTTGATGGCCGTGATCGTCGCCGTGTTCTTCGTCGTCGCAATGCGTCGTCCGAAGCTCGTGCCGACTGGTCTGCAGAACGTTGCGGAGTTGATGCTGGACTTCGTCCGCATCCACATCGCGGAGGAGATTCTGGGTAAGAAGGAGGGGCGTCGTTTCCTTCCGGTTCTGGCCACCATCTTCTTCCTTGTTATCTCGATGAATATTGCGGCTATTATTCCTGGCCTCAATATTTCGCCGAACGCCCGAATCGGTATGCCACTGGTTCTGGCCCTGTTCGCATACGTTGCCTTCATTTACGCGGGCTCGAAGAAGATGGGCTTCTTCAAGTTTGTGAAGTCGGCAGTCGTTATTCCGAACTTGCCACCGGTACTCCACCTCATCGTGGTGCCGATCGAGATTTTCTCCAACTTCGTTCTCCGCCCAGTTACGCTGACCATCCGTCTGATGGCCAACATGCTGGCGGGCCACATGGTTCTAGTCCTGCTTTTCGGTGCCACGAACTTCTTCTTCTGGCAGCTGAATGGTTGGACCGCCCTGTCCGGGTTGACCCTTGTCGCTGCGGTAGCATTTACGCTGTTCGAGATGCTGGTGATTTTCCTGCAGGCATACATCTTTGCCCTGCTGAGCGCCGTCTACATCGAACTGTCGCTGCACGCAGACGAGCACTAACCCATAACTAATGAGGCCGCAACTTCGGCAACAAGGCCTCGCAAATTTAATAGCAAGACCCACTTGACCCACAAAAGCCCCGGGCCTACTTAGAACAATCTTTAATCCGGGGCCATCCTTTAAGAAAGGGAACGGTTCATAATGAACGACGTCATCCTCTCCGCTCAGGACGCTGTCCAGGCTGTCGACACCAACGCTGGCCTGAAGACCATCGGTTACGGTCTGTCCACCCTGGGCCCGGGCCTCGGCATCGGCATCGTCGCCGGCAAGACCGTTGAGGGTATGGCACGCCAGCCTGAGATGGCCGGCCAGCTGCGTACCACCATGTTCCTGGGCATTGCCTTCACTGAGGCTCTCGCCCTAATCGGCCTGGTCGCAGGCTTCGTTTTTGTTTAAGTCCGGACCTCAGGCGGAGAACACGTAAACCATGACAGATTTCACCTTTTTGCTAGCTGCGGGTGACCTCCCGATGGGAGAGTCCATCAACCCGCTGCTGCCAAAGACCTATGACATCGTCTGGTCCGTTGTCCCGCTGGTTATTATCCTGGTTCTCTTCTGGAAGCTCGTTCTTCCGAAGTTCCAGGAGGTCCTGACCGAGCGGGAGGACCGGATTGAGGGCGGCATTGAGCGCGCTGAGGCTGCACAGGCCGAGGCGAAGGCCGCTCTGGAAAAGTACAACAGTCAGCTCGCAGAGGCCCGTACTGAAGCAGCAAAGATTCGCGACGAAGCCCGTGCACAGGGTCAGCGCATCATTGCAGACGCTACGACCAAGGCCAATGACGAGAGCGCACGAATCATCGAGTCCGGTGAAAAGCAGCTCGCTGCCCAGCGTGAGCAGGTAGTCGCAGAGCTGCGCAAGGAAATGGGCCAGAACTCCATCAATCTTGCTGAGCGCCTTCTGGGCGAGCAGCTTTCCGACGACGTTCGTAACTCGTCGACGATTGACAACTTCTTGTCCAACCTTGACACCGTGGCCCCGGCCGGAAAGTAGGCGACATGCACGCAGCAAGCCGCGAATCCCTGGCAGCTCTTAGCCAGCGACTGGACGCCGCTATCGGTGGTGACAATGTCGCTGTTGCTCAGGCTGCTCAGACTGGTTCCGAGCTTTTCGACATCGTCGAGGTCCTGGACTCCGACCGCGGCCTGCGTGTCGCTGTCGCCGACACCTCGGCGACTGCGGAACAGCGTTCCGGCCTTGTCCGGAGCCTGTTCGCGGGCAAGGTATCTGAGACGACTCTTAACCTCGTCGTGGATGCTGCCGCGCAGGTATGGTCCACCCCGCGTGAAATGCGTGAGGGTTTGGTAGAGCTGGGCCGTCGAGCCCTACTTCGCTCTGCCGAAGGCCAGGGACAGCTTGAGACTGTTGAGTCTGAGCTGTTCCAACTGGGACACATCCTGGCTGAGCAGTCGCAGCTTGAACAGCTGCTGGCCGACAAGGCCGCAACCCCCGAAGCCAAGCGTGGGCTCCTTGCCTCTGTGCTGTACGGCAAGGTCACTTCCGTGACCGAGACCCTGGCACTGCAGGCTGTTGGTCGCCCATCCAAGCGCCCCGCGGACGACATTGACTCCCTGTCCCGGCTAGCCGCCGGCCTGCGGAACCACGTCGTCGCTCGCGTGACCAGTGCCACTGCCGTCTCTGACGAGCAAGAGCGAGCACTGGCGGACAAGCTCGGCCGAGTCTACGGCAAGGCGATGTCCATCCACACCGTGATCGACAACTCGATTCTCGGTGGACTGGTCATCCGGGTTGGCGACGAGGTCATCGACGGTAGCCTTTCAACAAAGCTTGAGAAGCTGCGCGTCGGCCTCGGCTGACGGATGGTTTAGACGATTAATCACTGGAAGAATATTACCGAGAGCAGGAAGAACATGGCGGAGCTGACGATCTCCTCCGACGAGATCCGTAGCGCGATTGCGAACTACACCTCGAGCTACTCCCCGGAGGCCTCCCGCGAGGAGGTTGGCGTTGTTATCAGTGCAGCTGATGGTATCGCCCAGGTTTCGGGAATGCCGTCGGTCATGACGAATGAGCTTCTGGAGTTCCCGGGCGGCGTTATTGGCGTCGCTCAGAACCTCGACACCGACAAGGTCGGCGTTGTGGTGCTGGGTAACTTCGAGTCGCTTAAAGAGGGTGACGAGGTAAAGCGGACGGGTGACGTCCTTTCGATTCCGGTCGGGGACAAGTTCCTCGGTCGCGTAATTAACCCCCTGGGCCAGCCGATTGACGGCCTGGGCGACATTGAGGCTGAAGAGGACCGCGTCCTCGAGCTGCAGGCACCGACCGTGCTGCAGCGTCAGCCGGTTGAAGAGCCGATGGCTACTGGTATTAAGGCCATCGACGCAATGACCCCAATTGGTCGTGGTCAGCGTCAGCTGATCATTGGTGACCGTAAGACCGGTAAGACCGCGGTCTGCCTGGACACCATTTTGAACCAGAAGGCTAACTGGGAGTCCGGTGACCCGAGCAAGCAGGTGCGATGCATCTACGTTGCTATCGGTCAAAAGGGCTCCACCATTGCTGGTGTGCGCCAGACCCTCGAGGAGCAGGGCGCACTCGAGTACACCACCATCGTTGCTGCCCCGGCGTCGGATGCCGCAGGCTTCAAGTGGCTTGCACCATTCGCAGGCGCCGCACTGGGTCAGCACTGGATGTACCAGGGCAAGCACGTCCTGGTCATCTACGATGATCTGACTAAGCAGGCAGAGGCCTACCGTGCCATCTCGCTGCTGCTGCGTCGCCCGCCGGGACGCGAAGCTTACCCGGGTGACGTCTTCTACCTCCACTCCCGTCTGCTGGAGCGTGCTGCAAAGCTCTCCGACGACATGGGTGCAGGCTCGCTGACCGCACTGCCGATCATCGAGACCAAGGCAAACGACGTGTCGGCCTTCATTCCGACCAACGTCATTTCCATTACCGACGGCCAGGTCTTCCTCGAGTCCGACCTCTTCAACCAGGGTGTCCGCCCGGCTATTAACGTCGGTGTGTCGGTTTCCCGTGTTGGTGGTGCCGCTCAGACCAAGGGCATGAAGAAGGTTTCCGGTAACCTGCGTCTGGACCTCGCGTCCTACCGCGACCTGGAAGCATTCGCAATGTTCGCATCCGACCTGGACGATGCCTCCAAGCGTCAGCTGGAGCGCGGTCAGCGTCTGGTTGAGCTGCTGAAGCAGAAGGAAAACCACCCGCAGCCGGTCGAGTACCAGATGACCTCCATCTACCTCGCTGGTGAGGGCGAATTCGACGATGTCCCCGTTGAGGATGTCCGTCGCTTCGAGGCCGAGCTGCTTGAGCACCTGCAGGACACTCAGCCTGCAGTCTTCGAGCAGATTGACGGCGGCGTTGCCTTCTCTGACGAGTCCAAGGCTGCTCTGAAGTCCGCTACCGCTAACTTCAAGAAGTCCTTCCAGACTTCTGAGGGTGCACCGCTGGCTTCCGAGGCTCCGGTCGAGGCACTCGACGAGGGCGAGCTCAAGAAGCAGCAGATTACGGTCTCCCGCAAGACTGCCCAGAACTAGGCAGGTTGAGCTACTCAATGACCGTTTTCGCAATTGAAGGGAGGGAATAGGACATGGCGAATCTTCGTGAACTTCGAGCCCGAATCAAGTCGGTGAACTCGACAAAGAAGATCACCAAGGCCCAGGAGCTTATCGCAACCTCGCGCATTACTAAGGCGCAGCGTCGCGTAGCAGACTCCCAGCCGTACGCCGACGAAATCGAGAAGGTCATCGGACGTCTCGCATCGGCTTCGTCGTTGGATCACCCGATGCTCGTAGAGCGTGAGGGTAACCAGCGTGTTGCAGTCCTGGTTGTCACCAGTGACCGCGGCATGTGTGGCGGCTACAACCACAACGTCCTGAAGAAAGCTGCAGAGCTGCGTACCGCTCTGGAAGAGCAGGGGCATGAGGTCGTTCTCTACGTGACTGGCCGTAAGGGCACCGACTACTACGACTTCCGTGGTGTTGAGCTCGCCGGTACGTGGGAGGGCTTCTCCCAGGATCCGGACTACGCCGCAACCCACGACGTGCGTCGTCACCTCATTGATGGTTTCAACGCTACGGCCGAGGGCACTGCCAAGTACCGCGAAGGCCTGCGTGGCACCAACGGCGAGGCCGTTCAGGGCTTCGACCAGGTCCACGTTGTCTACACGGAATTCGTGTCGATGCTTTCTCAGATTCCGCGTGCACATCAGATGCTCCCGATTGAGCCTGTGTACGAGGATGTCGAGATTGCTCAGGGCGAGGACATGCTGTCCGATGGATCAGATGACCTCAAGCCGGACTATGAATTCGAGCCTGATGCAGACACCCTGTTGGCAGAGCTTCTGCCGCAGTACGTGTCCCGCACCCTGTTCGCAGTGATGCTCGAGGCCGCTGCCTCTGAGTCCGCTGCCCGTCGTAACGCTATGAAGTCTGCGACGGACAACGCTACCGAGCTGGTCAAGGACCTCTCGCGTGTTGCTAACCAGGCACGTCAGGCACAGATTACCCAGGAAATCACAGAAATCGTCGGTGGCGCCGGTGCGCTCGACGACAGCGGAGAAAGTGACTAGATATGAGCACAGCTCTAAGTGAGCAGAACACCACCACGGCTGTGGGCCGTGTTGTGCGTGTCATCGGTGCCGTCGTCGACGTGGAGTTCCCGCGTAACGAACTGCCGGCACTTTACAACGCGCTGACCGTGGAAGTTTCCCTTCCTTCGGTCGCCAAGACCATTGTCCTCGAGACTGCACAGCACCTCGGTGACAACATGGTTCGTACCATTGCTATGGCTCCGACCGACGGCCTGGTCCGCGGTGCAGAGGTCAAGGACACCGGTAAGCCGATTTCGGTTCCGGTTGGTGACGTCGTCAAGGGTCACGTCTTTAACGCAATGGGCGACTGCCTGGACGAGCCGGGCCTGGGTCGCGATGGTGAGCAGTGGGGCATCCACCGTGAGCCGCCGGCCTTCGACCAGCTCGAGGGTAAGACCGAGATTCTCGAAACCGGTATTAAGGTCATCGACCTGCTGACCCCGTACGTTAAGGGCGGCAAGATTGGTCTGTTCGGCGGTGCCGGTGTCGGTAAGACCGTTCTGATCCAGGAGATGATTACGCGTATTGCACGCGAGTTCTCCGGTACTTCGGTCTTCGCCGGTGTTGGTGAGCGTACCCGTGAGGGCACCGACCTCTTCCTGGAAATGGAAGAGATGGGCGTTCTCCAGGACACCGCCCTCGTCTTCGGCCAGATGGACGAGCCTCCGGGAGTCCGTATGCGCGTCGCGCTGTCGGGTCTGACCATGGCAGAGTACTTCCGCGATGTTCAGCACCAGGACGTGCTGCTCTTCATTGACAACATCTTCCGTTTCACCCAGGCCGGTTCTGAGGTTTCGACCCTGCTGGGTCGTATGCCTTCCGCCGTGGGCTACCAGCCGACCCTGGCTGACGAGATGGGTGTTCTGCAGGAGCGCATTACGTCCACCAAGGGCCGTTCGATTACCTCTCTGCAGGCCGTCTACGTGCCTGCCGATGACTACACCGACCCGGCTCCGGCAACGACCTTCGCCCACCTCGATGCAACCACCGAGCTCGACCGCTCAATTGCATCGAAGGGTATTTACCCGGCAGTGAACCCGCTGACTTCGACTTCTCGTATCCTCGAGCCGTCGATCGTCGGCGAGGAGCACTACCGCGTTGCCCAGCAGGTTATTAACATCCTGCAGAAGAACAAGGAACTCCAGGACATCATCGCCATCCTCGGTATGGACGAGCTGTCTGAGGAGGACAAGGTGACCGTGCAGCGTGCACGTCGTATCCAGCGATTCTTGGGTCAGAACTTCTTCGTTGCTGAGAAGTTCACGGGTCTGCCTGGTTCGTACGTCCCGCTGAAGGACACCATTGTTGCCTTCGACCGCATCTGCAAGGGTGACTTCGACAATTACCCGGAGATGGCCTTCGACGGCCTGGGTGGCCTCGACGATGTCGAGAAGAAGTACGCTGAAATGCAGAAGAAGTAAGGGGCATCCTCATGGCTGAAATCACCGCTGAACTGGTTGCCGTTGAGCGACCGCTCTGGAAGGGCAAGGCCACCTTGGTCTCTGCCCAGACCACCGAGGGTGAGATCGGCGTGCTGCCCGGACACCAGCCGTTGCTTGGCCAGCTGGTCAACAACGGCACGGTGACCATCAAGACCGCAGACGGCAAGGTTCTTGTCGCTTCGGTACAGGGTGGGTTCATTTCCGTGTCTACCTCGAAGGTTTCGATCCTCGCGGATAAGGCAATCTGGGCTGACGAGGTTAACCTCTCCGAGGCCGAGTCCAACCTGACTTCGGATGACCCTGCAGTAAAGGCACAGGCTGAGTCGGAGGTCCGCGCGGCTCGTCGCGCTTCCACCAACTAGTCTTTTCGCCTGAACATCCGGTCGCACGACCGTATTCTTCCTGCTTCTTTAAACGGGGCGGGGAGCTCGCAAGAGAAATCTTGCCAGCTTCCCGCCCCGTTTTTCTTAGTTATTTTTCATGTCAGTGCAACAATCGGGTAGGGTTTGTAAAAAGCCTCTAAAGCGCTTTTGAACCAAGGTTCGTCGTCTATTCACCCGGATGCGAGGCTGGCAGATAGTGTTTTCAAGCGTAACCATGATGTCAATCATGTTCATGATTATCGGTGCGATGTTGATCGTCGGCGGGGTCCTTGCCCTGTGGCGTTTCGCCAGCCTGCATGCAAAAGGTACTCCTGTTATTGCTCGTCGCCTTCCTGCAGGTGATGGCAGTCATTGGCGCCATGGTGTCATTGTTTATTCAGAGTCGACGTTGAAGATGTACAAGCTACGTTCGCTGCGTCCTGGCTGTGATGCCGAATTTGCCCGTCACGATGTCACTATTGTGGATCGCCGAGATCCGACTGACATCGAGGCGGGTTTTTTCGCGCCCGGGCTTCGGGTAGTCAGGATTAAAGCGGGGAAAAATACCGAATGGGAGTTTGCCGTGGACTCGTCCTCGGACACTGCGCTGGTGGCGTGGGTGGAGTCGAAGCCGTCGTCACGCCAGACTCGTGAGTTTCCTACAGATATTGAGCGACGCTTCCGTTCGGCTTATAACCGTGGCCGGGGAAGTCAGTACTAGTCTCTTACGACAGGCTATTGCTAAGGCTCTAGTGGGTATTGTTTTCTCCCGCGCGGCAGTCACGTTAGGGTAGGGGAATGCGCCTTGTGATTGCTGAATGCACTGTTGACTATGTCGGTCGCTTGAATGCCCATCTGCCTCATGCCCCGCGCTTGCTGTTGGTGAAAGCAGATGGGTCAGTTTCTGTGCATGCCGACGACCGTGCATATAAGCCTCTGAACTGGATGACACCGCCGTGCACGCTGACGGAGAAGGATATTCTCGACGAGTCGGGGGAAGACACTGGTGAAAAGCTCTGGGTCGTTGAGAATAAGAAGGGCGAGCAACTTCGTATCACTATCGGCAAGGTGCTGGCTGATAGCACGTACGAACTGGGAGAGGACCCTGGCCTGGAGAAGGACGGGGTAGAAGCGCATCTACAGGAACTCCTTGCAGATCAGTTCACAACGTTTGGCGAGGGCTACACCCTGATTAGGCGCGAATACCCAACCCCGATCGGACCGGTGGATCTGCTTGGCCGCGATGAAAACGGCGCCACCGTTGCAGTCGAGGTTAAGCGTCGGGGCGGTATCGATGGTGTTGAGCAGCTAACCCGTTACTTGGAGATGCTGAACCGCGATGAGCTGCTGGCACCGGTGGAAGGGATTTTTGCTGCCCAGGAGATTAAGCCACAGGCCAAGACTCTGGCAGAGGATCGTGGGATTCGCTGTGTGACCGTGGATTACGACGCCCTGCGTGGCCTGGAGTCCAATGAATTGCGGTTGTTCTAGCCATGCCTAGGCGAAACCACAAGCGGCGCGGTAATCAACGAGGTAATCAACGCGGCGGGCGTAATAACCACGGCCAGAATCGCGGCAGCCTGCCCGCATTTGGCAGTTCTTTCCAAAACACTCGCACTGAATCTGGGCCTGCCGGTTGGCAGGACGTGGACTTTGCGGTGCGTAACATCAGCGCTGGCCAGTCGAACAAGGTTTATCGCTGTCCGGGGTGCGACCAGGAAATCATGCCCGGGACCTCGCACATCGTGGCATGGCCGCAGGATTATGGTGCAGGCGCCGATGACCGGCGCCATTGGCACACCAACTGCTGGCGCAATAGAGCTCACCGCACTATCACGCGCCGCTGGGGATAGATTTACTTAGCCGGCTCAACGAGCTCCAGCAGGACGCCACCGGCATCCTTCGGGTGGATGAAGTTGATGCGCGAACCTGCGGTACCGATCTTCGGCTCCGGGTACAGCACCCGGGTGCCCTGCTCCTTCAGGTGCGCCATCAGCGCCTCCAGATCAGTGACACGAACTGCGTACTGCTGGATTCCTGGACCCTTCTTGTCCAGGTACTTTGCAATCGTGGACTGGTCATTCAGTGGCGCGAGAATCTGAACCAGAGTGCCACCTTCAACCTTGTCGGCCGGGCCGACCATGGCCTCGTGGACACCCTGCTCTTCATTGACTTCATCGTGGTAGTTGATGAAACCAAGGTTTGCGCGGTACCACTCAATAGCGGCATCAAAATCCGGGACTGCGACGCCGACGTGATCAACAGCGACTACGTACTTATGGGGAACGGGAATCTGTGTCTCACTCATAGTTTCCAGGGTACTCGCTATTATCGGCGCCATGATTGTCGCATTTTCTGTTGCCCCCACTTTCTCCGATCCTGAGCAGGGAATGGCTGAGGCCGTTGCTGAAGCCGTGCGTGTTGTGCGCGAATCTGGCCTGCCCAACGAGACCAATGCCATGTTCACCCTTGTTGAAGGCGAATGGGATGAGGTGATGGATGTCATTAAGCGAGCCACGGAAGCAGTCAGCCGTGTCAGTCCGCGTACTTCTCTGGTCATCAAAGCGGACATTCGCAACGGATACACCGGGCAGCTGCGTGCGAAAGTGGATGCGGTCGAGGATGCGCTGAAAGCCACCGACTAGTCTCTTGTTCGGATTGGACACGTAGGCTCTACATAGGTCTTTACATAGGCTTTACGACGACACTGGAGAGGAACCCCTTTGACGATGCCAGCTGGACATGGTCACGCACATGGCCATTCTCATGGTCACTCGCATGGAGCACACGGTCACCGCGAGTGCTCGACCCCGCCACCACCGCCCGGTACGGTTGATTTGGAGCAGCTCCACCAGCGCGCCGAAGCCGAACGTAAGCGCCGAGAGGAGATCGAGCGGGCAACCAGTGATCAGGGAGACGGGCTTCCTCCTGTGGTGGAGATTGCCCCGCAGACCCTTGAGGCAGAAGTCGTTCTGCGCTCGGAGCAGGTACCGGTAATTGTCTTAATCGGCATGGCGGGAGCAGCTGATTCGCTACGTCTTCGGGCTGAGCTAGAAGGCATGGCCCGTGAGGCCAATTTGAACTGGATTCTGGCGTGGGCGGATGCTGAGGAGCATCCGCAGCTGGCCCAGGCATTCGGTGTGCAGGCAGTGCCGACAGTCACGGCCGTGGCTATGGGCAGTCCCATTGGCATGTTTGTAGGCGAGAAAACCAGGGATTGGCTGGAGCAGTGGCTGGCGCAGGTTATGGAGGCCACTCGGGGGCGTCTCAAGGGGTTGCCGGCGGGAACTCGTATGGCTGGGGAGGGCAGCGAGCCGGAGGCTCCCGAGCCGACTGACTTCTTCGGCAATCCCGTACCCACCGATGACCCGCGTTTGGAGCAGGCCGAAGAGTTGCTCGAGGAGGGCAATTTCGACGGGGCGTTGGAGTTGTATGACGCTATGCTGCAGTCCGAGCCCGCAAATCAGGTTCTGAAGCGCGCTCACGCGAATGTGTCCTTCTTCGCCCGCGCTGCCAAAATTGATCGCAGTGCAGATCCAATGGCAAAAGCCGACGCAGCGCCGAAGGACGTCGCGCTCGCCCTCGATGCCGCGGATGTCACGATGCTTGTCGACGATCCAGCGAAGGCGCTCGATCGTTTGTTGAAGTTGCTCCCGCAGGTGTTTGGCGATGACCGTGAGGCCATCAAGTCGCGTCTACTAGAGCTGCTTGTGCTATTCGATACCGCAGATCCAGTGGCATTGGATGCACGCCGGAGGATGGCTAGCGCACTGTACTAGGAGTACTGGACTAGGGGCACTGTACTAGGAGCCTGGAAAGCGCTCAGGCTCCTAGCTAGAAGCGTCGGTGTACGGCCAGGCATCCGGAGCCATGAAGTAGTAGACGCTGCCCATTACAGCGGCCATAAACGCCATCAGCAACAGGAAAAGCGTTGCTTTCATTGCCACATGGCGCTGCGCATACCAGGCGTAAAAGGCGTCCAATTTTGCTGCCAACCAGATGTTCAGGCGACGTGTCGGTGGGTGGACCAACGAGAGAATTCCCAGTGCAACAAAGATGCAGAGCCATCCGGGGGCAGGAGTTGGCAAAATGATAATGCCAACAATGAGCAGTGCGAAGCCTGCGACGAGAAGAACTGGGGAGAGCACCGGTCCGTACCAGGTGTTACGCATATGGGCATGGCGAATCTGCATGCGGTCCATCAAGCGATGTACCTTTTCTTCCATTGCGATTCACTTCCTCCGATTTTCGGTGCCGTGTAGTACTCCTAGCAGCGGTCTCAAAACAAGGCATCGTTGACACAACAAACATCAAATGTGCAGTTCAACTGCCTGGGTGCACCGTTGGACATTGACTATTTTTAATCATGTCTATATTTAATCCATTGTTGCACAAAAGTTGCGCCCCAGTGCAACGAGATTTTTCGGAAGGTGGTAATCTTCCAAC
>NZ_KV836272.1:482395-520659 GCF_001838295.1 Corynebacterium sp. HMSC074C04 | reverse complement strand
AGACAGTTCATACTGCGCTAGGTGCCTTTGGTCTTCAGTTTTCTGCAGCCAGGAGTTTTGCATGCGACTTCGCCCCAAAGTCCTTCGCGCTACTTCCGCCTCGGTCCTTGTTGCGCTTTCGGCCTCGACTCTGTTGGTGGGATGCACCATCGATGGCTCAAACGCCACCGGGGCCAAGGCCACCACTGCTGCCGCAAAGCCAAAAGCTCCAGATAACGGTTGGGATGCTTCCGAGGAAGTCGCCTGGTCTGATGCCCAGGACGCCCTCGATACCGCAGCTAAGAATTTCTCCGACAACTATGGCATCGAATTGGGCGCCTATTTGCGTGTCATTGACGGTCCATACAAAGGGCTCACGGCGTCGGTAGGCGAGGATACGAAGGAGTACTCCGCATCGACCATCAAGGCTCCGTTAGTGGTTACTGCGCTGAAGAAATTCGGCGATGACCTAGACAAGACGGTGACGGTCGATTGGGACAATGGTGTTGGCGGAAGCGTGATTGGCCCTGGCCAATACACGCTCGACGGGCTGTTGCAGTACGTGATGCGGTATTCGGACAACACCGCGGCGAATGGGTTGATTGACGCTGTCGGTGGTTTCGACGAGGTCAACAAAACCATCAAGGAAGCCGGTGTTGATGACAAGCGCTACCACCTGGGCAACAAGTTCAACATCCCCAATCCCAGCGGTGATCGGTCCTGGTTTACTCCCTCTCAAGCTGCGCTGTTCATGGCACGTCTCCAGGAAGTGGCCGATGGCACCTCAAAGCACAACTTCATTACCAAGGACACGGCACAAACTGCATTGACCTCCCTCACTTACGGTGGTTCGCAGAAGTTTGTGATGTACGTCGGCTCCGCAGTCCAGAAGACCGGTGACACTGCCGAGGGCGTTAATGACCACGGTATTTTGTACACCGCAGCCGGCCCCATCGCTTACGCCATTACGACGCGCTTTGATGAGGTGCCGCTCAATGAGCTTACCGACGGCCTGCTCGGCCAGCTGGGTTCCCAAATAGCCCAGCTTCTGCCGGATTACAATCGCCTTGGTAAGGATGGCAAGCCACTGACTGCTAAGCAGGCTGCGACGTGGAGCGCGGATGAGGATGGCGACGGCATTCCTGATCGTATCGGAACCGACAGCATGGATGGATCCGGGTACATCGATGATTCAGATTCTGCGAATTACAACGAATCTTTGGAACCTGACTGGTTCAATCCGTTCCGTGGATAGGACCTGGATACGCTCCCCAAAACAAAATTGCCCGTGAGTCAGGTTTTCAGGCTGAAACTCAGATCACTGAAAACCGTGCAGCACGGGCAATTCCTATGTGATTGTCTTTTGTTTGGCTGGATTCGGGACTAGCCCTGCCACTTCAGCCAAACGGCGGTGTTGGCCGGCAGCACCAAATCAATCGAGTGAGCCTGGCCGTTCCAACCGTGCTCGACCGCGGTCACAGTACCGTTTTCACCGTAGCCGGAGCCCTCGTAACGCGATGCGTTTGTGTTCAGAATCTCCGTCCATTGGCCACCGCGCGGTACGCCAATCTTGTAGATTTCCTGCGTGGTTCCCGACAGGTTATAGACGCAGGCGACGACCGAGCCATCGGTGCCGTAACGGACAAAGGACACAACATTGTTTGTGGAATCATCCGCGTTAATCCACTGGAAGCCCTCTGGGCGGTCATCCTGGGTGTAGAACGCTGGGTTTTCCTTGTAGATGGCGTTGATGTCCTTAACCAGCAGCTGAATGCCGCGGTGGAATTCGCCGCTCCAACCTTCGAGGTTGTCCCAAGCCACGGACTCATCGTGGTTCCACTCGTGGTTCTGGCCAAGATCCTGACCCTGGAATAGAAGCTGCTTGCCCGGGTGCGCCCACATGAAGGTCAGGAAAGTACGTAGGCCTGCGGCCTTATCCCAATCGCTGCCCGGCATGCGCTCCCACAGCGAGCCCTTGCCGTGCACGACCTCGTCGTGGCTAATCGGCAGAATGAACTCTTCCGAGTAGGCGTAGACCATAGCGAAAGTGAGCTCATGGTGGTGGTAGGAGCGGTAAATCGGCTCCTTGCTGAAGTACTCCAGCGTGTCATTCATCCAGCCCATGTTCCACTTCATAGAGAAGCCCAAGCCACCGTGTTCGGTAGGTGCGGTCACTCCCGGCCAAGAAGTGGATTCTTCGGCCACGGTGAGGAAGCCCGGGTTGTGCTTGTGTACAGTGGCGTTGAATTCCTGCAGGAACTGAACAGCATCGAGGTTTTCACGGCCACCGTACTGGTTCGGCAGCCACTCGCCTTCATTGCGGGAGTAGTCCAGGTACAGCATGGAAGCCACTGCGTCGACGCGCAGACCGTCGATGTGGAACTCTTCTGCCCAGTACAGTGCGTTGGCGTAGAGGAAGTTGCGTACCTCGTTGCGGCCGAAGTCGAAAACGTAGGTGCCCCAGTCGCGCTGCTCGCCGCGACGCCAGTCCGGGTGCTCGTAGCAAGCCGTGCCATCGAAGCGGGCAAGTGCGAACTCGTCCTTCGGGAAGTGCCCCGGAACCCAGTCCATGATGACACCGATGCCAGCGGCGTGGAAGGCATCAACTAGACCGCGAAACTGGTCTGGGGTGCCGAAGCGACTGGTCGGAGCGTAGTAGCCGGAAACCTGATAACCCCAGGAACCGGTGAACGGGTGCTCACATACTGGCATGAACTCCACGTGGGTGTAGCCCATGTCGACCACGTAGCGCACCAGCTTCTCCGCCATAACTTCGTAGCTCAGGCCCTGCTTCCAGGAACCCAAGTGGACCTCGTAGATAGAGATGGGCTCTTCGGTCCAGTCTGTGTTGGCGCGCTTTTCCATCCACGCTTGGTCACCCCAGGTGTAGTCGGAGGTCGCGACAATCGACCCGGTAGCCGGTGGGAGCTCAGCAGCACGCGCCATCGGGTCGGCCTTATCGCGGCGCTGTCCCTCCGGTGTCGTGATGGCGAACTTGTAGACTTCGCCCTCACCCACACCCGGGATGAACAGCTCCCAGATACCTGCACCACCCATAGAGCGCATTGGGTACTGCGCGCCGTTCCACATACAGAAGTCACCGACCACGGCTACGCCACGTGCGTTCGGAGCCCAGACCGTAAACGAGGTGCCTTCGACCGTACCCAGCTCTGTGTCGTAACTGCGAAGGTGAGCACCGAGAACCTTCCACAGTTCCTCATGACGTCCTTCGCCGATTAGGTGCAGGTCACCAGCGCCAATAGTGGGGAGGAAACGGTAGCCGTCGGCACGCTCTACGGTTTCGCCGGAGTCCCACGTAATGCGCAGGCGGTAGTCGAAGTCATCGCCGCCTGGGACGAGGGCGGTGAAGAAACCGTCGCCCAGGTTCTCCGCTTCAAACTCGCCGCGCGTGCTGACGACAGTAACTGCCTGAGCGCCGAAGACCCTCGTGCGAATAACCGTGTCACCGTCCACGACGTGTGCGCCGTAGATGCTGTGCGGATCGTGATGGGTGCAGTAGCGCAGGCGATCCATATCGCCGGAATCAATTGCGAGGCGGGGATCTGTGTGGGCTCCCATGGAAGGTCCTTCCGAAGCGTTTCTAGGTAGGTGAATGTGAAGTTGTTGAGTTCAGTTCTAAAGAAATAGAGGGAGGTAGGGGACAGTGGGCTGCTAACTCACCCGCCAGCCTAACGACGAATCGTTGCGACAGTGGTCAGGTCAGCGGCCCACTAACCCCGAAAGTTCCCAGCAAGCGTTCTAGCCCTCGTAGTCGGGGACGTCGCGCCAAGCCAACTTGTGGCGGAGCTTGACATCGATTTCCGGCAGCTTGATGATGTGCGCGACGTTTTCCCACGGTGCCAGGCGGACGTAGTTGTCCTTGCCCCAGTTGAACTGGTTGCCGGTAATCAGGTCAGTGACATCCATGCGGTCGTGGTTGCGGAGCCCAATGCGATCCATGTCGAGGTGCACGGTAGCTTCCTGGGCATTCCACGGATCGAGGTTGAGAACAACGAGGATGGCATCGCCGGTGACCGGATCGAGCTTCGAGTAAGCCAGCAGGTTGTCATTGTCGATGTCGTGGAAGTGCAGGTTGCGCAGCTGCTGCAGAGCCGGGTGCTCGCGGCGAATCTTGTTCAGCGTGGCAATGAACGGCTCCAGCGAGTTGCCGGTGGCCAGTGCCTGGTCGTAATCGCGGCTGCGGAGCTGGTACTTCTCGCTGTCGAGGTACTCCTCGGAGCCCTCCTTGACCGGAACGTTTTCAAACAGCTCGAAGCCGGAGTACATGCCCCACAGCGGAGATAGGGTGGAAGCCAGCGCGGCGCGGATGGCGAAGGCTCCACGGCCGCCCTTGACCAGGAAGTCATGCAGAATATCTGGGGTATTGACCCATAGGGATGGGCGAGCGATGTCCGCATGGCGGGTAATCTCCTCGCCGAATTCGGTCAGCTCTTCCTTCGTAGTCTTCCACGGGAAGTAGATGTAGGACTGAGTGAAGCCAGCCTTGGCCAGACCGTAGAGACGGGCTGGGGCGGTGAAGGCCTCGGCGAGGAAGATGACCTCCGGGTTGGTTTCGTGAACGGTTTCAATCAGCCATTCCCAGAAGTTGCCCGGCTTGGTGTGGGGGTTATCCACGCGGAAGACCTTGACTCCACGCTTGACCCAAAACTTCACTACACGCAGAACCTCTGCGTACAGGCCCTTGGCATCGTTGTCGAAATTCAGCGGGTAGATGTCCTGGTACTTCTTCGGCGGATTCTCGGCGTAGGCAATGGTGCCGTCCGGCAGCACGGTGAACCACTCCGGGTGAGCCTTAGCCCAGGGGTGGTCCGGTGCACACTGGAGCGCTAGGTCGATAGCGACCTCGAGGTCGCGCTCCTTAGCAGCCTTGATGAATTCCTTGAAGTCCTTTTCGTCACCGAGGCTCGGGTGGATGGCGTCGTGGCCACCTTCTGCGGAGCCGATAGCCCACGGAGATCCGACATCGCCCGGTTCCGGGGTCAGGGTGTTGTTGCGACCCTTGCGATTGATTTCACCGATTGGGTGAATCGGGGGCAGATAGACCGTGTCGAAGCCCATGCGCTGAGCGCGATCAAGCTGTGCAACCGCAGTCTTGAATGTGCCGTGCAGCAGCTCGCCATTTTCGCCGTAACCACCGTTGGAACGAGGGAAGAACTCATACCAAGAGGAGTACAGGGCTTCGCGGCGGTCAACCTTGATCTTGCGGGTCTTTCCGCGGGTCAAAAGGTCGCGCACCGGGTGCGCCTGCAAAATGGCGCGGGTCTCGTCGGAAAGCGCGGCTGCAATGCGGGCGCGAAGATCGCCGTCGCCGCGCAGACCTGCGGCGATGGAGCGTAGGTGGTTGCGGTGGATAGCAGCGGCACCAGCGGCGGCGCGGTCGAAGAGAGCGGCGCCAATTTCTAGATCATTAGCGAGTTCAGCTTCGCTCTGACCGGCCTCGAACTTCTTGGTGATAGCGTTGCGCCACGTTGCCATCGGGTCGGACCAGGCATCAATGCGAATGGTCCACAGCCCGGGAACATCTGGGACGAAGGTGGCATTGACCTGATTTGGATCATGGTCAGAAAAGTGCATTGGGATGCGCTGTGAGCGGGAAGCAAAAGCTGATTCCTTCGGCCCCTTGACGTTGAGCGTGGCGTTCATCGCGTCGTGGCCTTCTCGCCAAATGACGGCAAAGGTTGGGACGACTTCACCCACTACGGCCTTCGATGGAGTTGCACCACCGTTGATTTGAGGACGGATGTCATCAATACCGATTCGACCAGTCATAAAAGACGTTCTCCTAATTGTCGGCGAGCTAGGTGAAAATCGAAGCAAAACCATCTCGAGTGAACTCGATTTGCTCTCTACCGAGGATAGATGAGAATGTCCAAGCGCACATTTGGGCAAAGTTAGGGCACCATGGATGTGTGGCTGAATTGGAAGAAGACTTTAACGAAGATTTGCTACTCGACTTTCGCGACGTAAACCTCATCCGTGGTGGCCGTACGCTGGTCGGGCCGGTCGATTGGCAAGTAGAACTTGACGAACGCTGGGTCATCATGGGGCCGAACGGTGCAGGCAAAACTTCTTTGATGCGCATTGCTGCAGCGGAGGAGTTCCCGTCTTCAGGGGTGGCCCATGTGATGGGCGAGCAGATTGGGCGCACCGACATGCGTGATCTGCGCACCATGATTGGTTTGACATCATCGTCGATTGCTCACCGCATTCCCAATGACGAAAAGGTCGCGGACCTTGTTATTTCCGCCAGTTACTCCGTCCTGGGGCGCTGGCGTGAGACCTATGAAGAGATGGATTTCGAACAGCTCTCCGAGATTCTCGAGCGCATGGGTGCTGAGCATCTTGCAGACCGCACCTGGGGCACTCTCAGTGAGGGAGAGCGCAAGCGCGTACTCATCGCACGAGCCATGATGGTCAACCCCGAATTGCTGCTTCTCGACGAGCCGGGAGCCGGACTCGACCTCGGCGGTCGCGAGGACCTCGTCGGTTACTTAGGCGAACTCGCACTCGACCCGGATGCGCCGGCGATGGTGATGATTACGCACCACCCGGAAGAAATTCCGTACGGCTTCACCCATGCGATGCTCCTCGACGAAGGCAATGTCATCGCACAGGGGCTTATTGACGACGTCCTGACCAGTGAGAACCTGACCAAGGCTTTCCACCAGGAAATCGTCGTCGATCGCATCGATGATCGCTACTTTGCGCGCCGGGCACGGCCTGCTGGAAAGCACCGGAAGAAGTAGACGCTCATGGCGGTTCCGACACCTGAAACCCCGAATACCCCCGCGTCTCCGAAACTGGCTGCGACTGTGTTGCTGCTCCGCGACACCCACTGCGGGCTCGAGGTCTACGTTCAAGAACGCGTATCCTCAATGCGCTTTGCGGCCAACATGACCGTGTTCCCCGGCGGTGGAGTAGACCAGCGTGATTTCCCCGCTGTCGCGAATGAGGTCATGGCCGTGACCGAGCCGTCGGAAGCCGACCCTGAGTCGCGGATCGCGCAGGCTTTTAACGTCGACTGCGCGCGGGCGCACGCGCTCACCTGCGCGGCCGTGCGTGAGACCTTTGAGGAAACAGGCACTCTGTTGGTTCGCGATGCTGGCGGTGAGATTGTCGCAGATGGTCACCGCTTCCACCGTCAGCGACGACAGTTGGAAGCCCACGAGTTGTCATTGACGGATTTCCTTAGCAATGAAAATCTGGCGCTCGATGCCGAACTCGTCAGTCCTTGGGCTAACTGGGTGACACCCGAATCCAACCCCATTCGCTACGACACCTATTTCTTCCTCGCCGCGCTTCCCGACGGTCAAAGGGCCGACGGTGACACCTCTGAGGCATCATCTTCAGGTTGGTTCCGACCGACTACGATTTTGGATGGATGGCGCCGTGGGCTACTTGGCCTCATGCCTCCGACCTGGGCGCAACTAACTCGCTTGGACGGCGTCAGTACTGTGGCCGAGGCTCTCGAGGCGGCCAGAAACACTCCGGTGCGACGCACCAGTAGTGACTTCCTCGGGGAACCTTTTATGGATGAGTACTTTGCCGTTGCCACCCACATGGGGCATTTGCGCAAACGTATGAACCGTTAGCCGACTACTCAACCCCCGTTAACCGGCTGATCCCTAGTTGGAAGGAGATAACGAGTGTCCCTGTCCGCTGCAGAGGTGGCCGCTGTTGCTGCTCACCCGGAGTGGCTAGATGAGGCCGACCAGCTCGCGCTCACTAAAAAGTCTCTGATTGCAGACTCCGCGCATCTACGCGGGCACTGTGGCGAGTTTGGTCGCGCGGTCATTGAAGTTGCGGCAGCTCGGCGTTCGGCGGTCAGCAAACTGCCAGGGGACTGGATCTTCTCTTCCGAAGCAGCGCAACAGGCCACGCCCTTTGTCGTCGCGATGGCTCGCGCCCGTAGGCTTGCGGATCTCGGTGTCGAAGCAGTGGCCGATGTGACCTGCTCCATTGGTACTGAAGTGGCAGCAATTGACCACGAGGGCCTGACCGTCGTCGGGTCTGATCTCGACCTTGCACGGTTGGCCATGGCGCGGCATAACGTCGGCAAGAACATCTTCGCGCAGGCCGATGCTTTGCAACCGGCCTTTGACGCACCTGTCATTGTCGCTGACCCTGCCCGCCGCTCCGGTGGGCGTAGAATCACCAACCCGGAGGACTTGCTCCCATCGCTGCCGGCGCTCATAGCTGCCTGGCCCGACAAAGAACTAGCTATCAAATGCGCGCCAGGCCTCGACTTCAGCGAGTGGAGCGGGGAAGTGGCTGTCACTTCGGTGGACGGTGCGGTCAAGGAGGCATGTCTATATACGCCGGGGCTGGCCGGAGTTACCGATGGGCAATCCGTAACGCGATCGGCGATGGTTATCCAGACCGTCGATAAGCACAGGCCGTTAGAGTTGTCGGCGGTGGACGTGCAGACATACGACGACACCATGCCTGACGACGTCGATGTGCGCGCTGCCGGCCGGTACATCATTGATCCGGATGGGGCGATTGTGCGCGCCGGGCTGGTGCGGCATTTTGCGGCGGCGCATGGGCTCTGGCAGCTCGATGAGCGGATTGCGCACGTCAGTGGCGATGTTTTGCCGCAGGGGATTGCCGGGTTCGAAGTTATTGAGCAAGTGGGGTTGAAGCAGGTTCGCAAGGCACTGGCAGCGTTGGATTGCGGATCGGTGGAGATTCTCGTGCGCGGCGTAGACGTCAACCCCGACGCGTTGCGCAAGCAGTGGAAGCTTAAGGGCTCCAGGGCATTGGCGGTGGTTGTCACGCGCATCGGACGGAGCGCGACGGCGTTTATCTGTGAGCCTCGAGAGATCGGTTAAGGACCGCTTTACGACGGAAAACTGGTGGGGGTAGCCCGTTGGGGATCGGTGTTTGCTGTCGGCGAATACTGCGGAGACAGCTGCAGTTGATTGCGTACTATTAACGTCTGACATGCGGAAATGGCATGTTGGCGGGCAGGCTGTGCTCGTGGTGTAGAAAAAAATTTAAAAAAATAACGACATTGTTATCTGGATCACCTTCGCATTGGCGATAGGTTCTGTTATCTTCAACACAGACGACCTAGAGCGTGGCCTGGTTCACTTTATTGTGAGGCGGCTTGCGAAGTAAGGTCAGATAAACGTTCACCAGTAATCAACCAGTAAGGACGACAGAAAAATGCCGAACATCGTGGTTCTGGTCAAGCAGGTTCCGGACACCTGGTCCGAGCGTAAGCTCACCGATGACAAGTTTGTCCTCGATCGTGAGTCTGCAGACGCAGTTCTCGACGAAATTAATGAGAACGCTGTTGAGGCTGCCCTGCAGCTGAAGGAAGAGCACGGCGGAAACGTTACCGTCGCAACTGTTGGCCCGGATCGTGCCATCGAGGCACTGCGCAAGGCTCTGTCCATGGGCGCAGACGACGCCGTCATTCTTTCGGACGACGCACTTGAAGGTTCCGACGCTGTTCAGACCGCATGGGCTCTGTCCAACGTCATTGACACCCTCGAAGATGTTGACCTCATCGTCACCGGTAACGCCTCCACCGACGGTGGCACCGCTTCCGTCCCGGCTATCCTCGGTGTCTACCGCGACCTCCCGGTTCTGACTCACCTGCGTTCCGTCGCTATCGACGGTGACTCCATCACCGGTGAGCGCGAGGTCGAAGACGGCATCTACCAGCTCAAGGCATCCCTGCCGGCAGTCGTTTCCGTCACTGAGAAGGCTAACAGCCCGCGCTTCGCATCCTTCAAGGGAATCATGGCCGCTAAGAAGAAGCCGGTCACCGAGCTGACTCTGGACGATGTTGCTGCTGAGGCAGAGCAGGTTGGTCTCGAAAACGCTGCTACCGGTGTCACTGGCTCCACTCCGAAGCCGGCTAAGACCGCTGGTGAGCGCATTAACGATGAGGGAGACGGCGGCGCCAAGCTGGCCGAGTACCTCAAGGCCCAGAAGTTCATCTAAGGCGCTTGACGCGAATAGAAGACAAATAGAGATACAAGTAGGAGAAAGATCACTATGACCGACGTCCTCGTTCTCGTCGAGCACGCAAATGGCGAGCTGAAGAACACCACCGCTGAACTGCTGACCGCTGCTTCCGCATTCGGCACCCCGGCCGCAGTTGTCGTGGGTACCCCGGGTACCGCTGCTGGCTTCGCAGACACCCTGGCCTCCTACGGCGCCGGCGAGATTCTCGCTGCTGAGTCCGACGATGCCGACAAGTACCTGATCACCCCTGAGGTTGACGTTCTCGTCGGCCTGGCCTCCGAGCGTGAGGTTCCGGTGCTGGTTTCCGCTTCCGCAACCGGCAAGGAAATCGCTGGCCGCGTCGCTGCGCTGACCGGTTCCGGTCTGCTGTCCGACGTTGTTGCTATCAACGATGACGCTTCCGTTAAGTTCTCCATCTTCGGTGGCGAGTACATCGTCGACGGTGTCGGCTACGGCGCATCCCCGGTCTACGCTCTGCGTCCGGGCTCCGTTGACCCGGAGGAGAAGTCCGGTTCCGCTGACGTTACCGAGATTGCATTCCCAGAGATCGGCAACAACGCTGTCGAGATCGTTTCCTTCGCACCGGCTGAGGGCGGCGACCGTCCGGAGCTGACCGAGGCTAAGCTGGTTGTTTCCGGTGGCCGCGGTGTCGCATCCGAGGATGGCTTCAAGAACGTTGTTGAGCCGCTGGCAGACGTTCTCGGCGCAGCTGTTGGTGCTTCCCGTGCCGCTGTTGACGCTGGCTACTACCCGGGCCAGTTCCAGGTCGGCCAGACCGGTAAGACCGTTTCCCCGGACCTCTACCTTGCTCTGGGTATCTCCGGTGCAATTCAGCACAAGGCCGGTATGCAGACCTCCAAGACCATCGTCGTGGTCAACAAGGACGAAGAGGCTCCGCTGTTTGAGATTGCTGACTTCGGTGTCGTCGGTGACCTGTTCGACGTTGTCCCGCAGGCTATCGAGAACCTGAAGTAATACGCACTTGCCGTAAGGCTGCTAGCAACTACCCGCTCGGGGTGGGCACAGATTTCCACGTCTGTTCCCGCCCCGAGCGTTTTTGTATGGGACGGTTTTTATTCGCCACTGATCTCACCCGATGTGGTGAGAGGACCTCGGTGATGGTGCGTAGTGAGTTTTAGGCGTGCCCGGCGTTATACTGCCTGCATGTCTAATGACCGCAATGTTGCCGCTCCGCGTAAAAAGAGTGGCGTGAATTCTTCTGCGAAGACGCGCCACTTTGTGGATCATGCCGCCACCACACCACTGCGCCCAGAAGCACGCACGGCAATGGTCGATAACTTGGGTTTGACCAACCCATCGGGGCAGTACACTACCGCTCGCGTTGCTAAGAAAGTTCTGGAGGAGTCGCGCGAAGAAATAGCGGAGCTGCTTGGTGCCGACCCTATTGAGGTAGTTTTTACCTCTGGGGGCACGGAGGCTGACAATCTGGCAGTTTCCGGCTTGTACTTCAAGGCGACAGGTTCAGACATTGTGGTTCCCCCAATTGAACACGACGCAGTGTTGAAGACCTGTCGTCATTTGGAGAAGGAACACTGGGCGCGGATTGTCCCAGCCCCGGTGGACTCTACGGGAAGGGTGGATTTACAAGCCTTTCCCACGCTGGACAGAAACTCCACTGCACTGGTGACTTGTATGTGGGCCAACAATGAAACAGGGGCTGTACAACCGATTAGTGAGATTTCAGCGCTCGCTAGAAAAGCGCGGGTTCCTTTCCACATTGACGCTGTGCAGGCCGCTGGTCATGTGCCTATCGATTTTCATTCTTCGGGTGCCGCGACGATGGCAATCTCAGCCCATAAGTTTGGCGGACCCCGCGGCATCGGAGCGTTATTAGTGCGCCGGGATATAACGCTATGTCCCCACAACAACGGTGGTGGCCAGGAGCGCGGATTGCGTTCCGGTACCCAGGATGTTGCATCGGCAGCGGGGATGGCGGCCGGTTTGCGCGCGGCGGTCTCTGACATGCAAGCCGAACATGACCGGGTCAAGAATCTCACTGAACAGCTGACTCATGCGATTGCCGGCATTGACGGTGCAATCGTGCACACAACTCAGCCGGCATTAGCTGGTCACGTATATGTCAGTTTTCCCGGTGCAGAAGCAGATAGCCTCATTATGCTTTTCGACGCTGCTGGTATCGATTGCTCGACCGGTTCGGCATGTAGTGCAGGCGTTAATCGTCCTTCTCATGTGCTCTCAGCCATGGGCGTGAGTGAGTCCGAGGCGCGTTCTGCCATCCGCTTTACGCTGGGGTGGACCTCGACGCAGGACGATGTCGATGCCGTTATCGCAGCACTGTCCGAAACAGTGATGCGAGCACGCAAGGCCGGCATGGCGTAGTAGTTGTTTGGTCTCACGGGCGCGGGGTCACTACGGCGGATCACTACAGGTCCGCTCAACGATGGTACGGTGACACGAGCTTTCCAACGGTGGCAAAACTAGGTGTACAAATCACAGAAAGGATTCACTATGCGTGTTTTGGCGGCTATGAGTGGTGGCGTCGATTCTTCGGTGGCAGCTGCTCGCGCATTGGCAGCAGGACACGAGGTTGTGGGTGTGCACTTAGCCCTGTCGAAGGATCCGCAGTCCGTTCGCGCTGGCTCCCGGGGTTGCTGTTCACTGGAAGACTCCGGCGACGCGCGACGGGTATGCGACGAATTGGGGATTCCGTTCTATGTATGGGACTTCTCCGAGCGCTTCAAAGAAGAGGTCATGGACGACTTCTACGACTCATACGAACGTGGCGAAACCCCCAACCCCTGCCTGCGCTGCAACGAACGGATTAAGTTCGCAGCCCTGTTGGAACGCGGTCTGGCGCTCGGCTTCGACGCGGTGGTGACTGGTCACTACGCTTTGCTTGGCGACGATGGTCTGTTGCGCCGTGGCCGCGATATGAAAAAGGATCAGTCCTACGTCCTTGGAGTGCTCGACCGTGAGCAACTCAACCACTCCCTTTTCCCGGTCGGCGATACTGAAAAGCCCGAGATCCGCGAAGAAGCGCGCGATATGGGGCTGGGCACGGCAAATAAGCCAGATTCTTACGATATTTGTTTCATTCCGGATGGGAATACCCAGGCTTTTCTGGGCGCTAAAATTGGGCGTCGGCCGGGCCTTATCGTTGATAAGGAGAGCGGCGATACCGTCGCTGAGCACGATGGTGTTTATGGGTTCACCATCGGCCAGCGCAAAGGCATTGGCCTGCCCGGGCCTATGGCTGACGGCAAGCCACGCTATGTCACTGGAATCGATGCGGATACCGCAACGGTGACCATTGGCACTGCCGAAGATCTGAAGGTCAATGTGCTGCAGGCGGACCGAGCTATTTGGTTGGTTGAGCCTTCGGAGGTTGTGGCAGCGGCAGATGCAGGGAAACTACAGGTGCAGGTACGTGCCCACGGTCAGCCTGTGGACTGCACTGTCGACGTTAAGGCAGGTCCAGAGGATGCACTCACCGGCCGAGGTGGTGCTTTTGAGCTAAAGCTCTCCGAGCCGCTTCGCGGTATCGCTCCAGGCCAGGCGGCGGTGCTGTATCACGCTGATCCGGCCGGAGACTATGTGCTCGGTTCTGGCACGATTATTGCTACTTGTTAATTCCTCATTCAGGAGAGCGCGTTTTCCGTGACATCTTTTGTCGGCTTAGGCCCCATGCCGGGTATCGATCCCCGTGCAGCAGCAGAGATCATTATAGGTGAATGCTTGGACGGACATGTAGCGCTGCCGCTACTTCCTGCGCGCGGCCTCGGTGCTGATTTGATTGGCCGCACGGCTGTACTCATGGCCGACCTGAACGTGGATAGGGGAGCGCGCAGCTGGAAGATAGCTGACAGAGTCGGCCGGCTTCAATCCCGGGCCCGTGATTTCCTCGCTCGAGACATTGATGCCTGCGAAGAACTGTGGGAAACGGCGCCTCAGCTGGTTCGCCTGGTAGCAGCTGGCCCCTGGACTATGGCAGCTTCCGTGGAAACTGCCGGTGGCAGGTTAGTGGCAACAGACCCTGGTGCAGTTTCCTACTTCGCCGAATCTCTGGCTGCTGGCCTCATCGACCAGGCTGCCGATGTGCGACGTCGCTTTGATTGCGCCGTGGAAGTCCTTCTCGTTGAGCCGATGCTCAGTGCAGTTGCCAGCGGGACAGTACGCGCCCCTTCAATGATGCTTGGTATCAACGGCTACCTTCCAGCTGTCGGATCGCGTGAGATCGCCGAAGAGTACCGCCGTCTCACGTCCGAATTGCTTAACGATGGAATCGAGACCGCAATCGCCGTGGAGAAAATTGAGGGTGTGGAGCTCAGCGCAATTGCAGACTCCGGTGTTACCGGGCTGTGGATTCCGCATACTGAACTCTCGACGAATGCAAACCTGGACTTTGTTGCTGCGGCGGTCGATAAGGGAATAGAGCTGCAGCTTGGCATCGTGCCCGTGCATGTAGCGGAGCGGGAAGAGTTTACCGGAGCAGCTATCGGTAGCTCTCCGCGTGGAGTAGCTGAGCAGGCTGCACGGTTGTGGGAGGAATTGGGGTATTCCCACCAGAACCGCGCAAGCAAACTCTCCATTGCCCCAGTGTCAGGGTTTGCGCACAGCGACGTTGATGAAACTATTGCTCAGCTTCGTGCGGGTCGGGAGACAGCTGAGTTGATGCGTCGCGCTGCGGGGGATTTGTAGCCTGCGCGGTAGCGGAGACCAATATCGCTTCCACAGCTTCTTCATGCCACGCAATGTAGGTATCCAACTGTTCGTCGTTAAGCGAAAGTGCCTCTACGGCAGTGACGGCGGAGTTGACAATGTTTTGGATTGTGCGTGCGACGAGATAGCCCTGAGATTCGGCGAGGCTGTCGAGCTTAGTGATTGCCACGACGAGAATGTCATGCAGTTCCGAGTGAATCGCACCGATTTCGCGCTGTGCATCTTGGTGAAAGTGGTAGGAAAAGACAGCGGTGCGCCACGCGTGCTTTGAGTCGCTGGCCATACTGATGTTGGCGCGGACAAATGCGCGAGCTGCGGAAATAGGGTCCTTTGCCTCTTTCACGGAAGTGCCGACGGTGGCTTTCCATTCGGGGAAGTCGCGTAGGACCAACGCTGCGACCAGATCATCGACAGTGTTGTAGTAGCGATAAAAACTGGACCGAGCAATTCCGGCTTCCTTTGCAATCTCACCCACCTTAAGGGGTGCCTCGATGTCGCTAAGTGTTTGTTTTGCGAGCAGGCTGCTAGCGGCATCCATCAGCTTTTCATTGACTTGTCGACGGTGTTCGACAACGGTGGCCGCAGAAATTCTAGGCATGGCGAAATCCTCGGATTCTGAGAAGAAATGGAGCGTTCGTTTCTCTGATTTTATAAGTCACGGTGTTCTCATAATCTCAGGAACTGGAGACAATCCACAAGAAAATGCAGATAATCACCTAGAAAGGACACCCGCGTCATGTATCGGCGATTCAACGCCGCTTTATTTGGCACTAAACGACGCATGTGGCTCACCATCGTCGTGTCGTTGCTGGTAGTGGGGCTTCTGTCAGCAGTAGCGCCCTCTGTGGAGGACGTAAAGACGAATTCCGGCGACGGTCCGTCGGAAACTGCGCAGTCAATGGAAGCGAAGAAGCGTCTCCGTGAGGCATTTCCCACCGAGCCAAATCTTCTGCCTGCCGTCGTAGTGTTGACCTCAGACTCGGCAAAGACCACTGAGAAAGCCGCGCACGACGTTCTCGCTGATTTAGCTGAGCGGGACGGGGGTTTTACTCGGGCGCCGATTAGCCCCGTGTGTACCAGCTTGGGAAGCCAGGTGCTTCGTGAAGGCAAGTGTATCCCGGGTTCACCGGAAGGAACCCGCAGCGAGGATGGAAAGACCGTAACCATCGTTGTCCCCACGGTGGGCGATGCTACTGAGAAGTCCTACCGCGATGACATTGATGCACTGCGCGAGGATATCGCCGCCATTGCAGATAATGCTGACAAATCCGGCAACGTGGAAACTCACCTCACCGGCCCAGCGGGCATCGTCACCGATACCGTGAAGGTCTTTTCCTCTGGTGACCGGGTGCTCATGCTCGGAACCATTCTTTTGGTGCTAGTTATTTTGCTACTAGTTTATCGTTCGCCAGTACTCGCGGTCCTGCCGTTGTTGGCCGTTGGTGTTGCAATGCAGCTGGTACAAAGCGTCGGCGCGTTGCTCGCAGATACCGGTGCCATTGAGATCAGCTCGCAGACCGCATCGATTATGACAGTGTTGCTCTTCGGTGTCGGTACTGACTATGCGGTGATTATCAATGCCCGCTACCGTGAAGCACTGGCTACCCAGCGAGAAAAGGGGCAAGAGCTGGACCGTAATGCTGCAATGGTGGATGCAATGGGGCGTACTGGCGAGGTTCTCGCTAGCTCCGCAGGCACCATCATCCTGGCAATGATGGCGCTGCTATTCACCAAGTCGCCCGCGTTGCAAGGCTTCGGCCCGTATCTCGCTATCGGTGTCGCTTCAATGGCCATCGTTGCTGCCGTGTTCCTGCCGGCGTTGTTCATTGCGGTGGGCAAGGCTGCATTCTGGCCGGGCGGATATGACAAGGCACTCCAGCGAGTCGACTCGAAGATGTGGACGAAGGTCGCCAATACCGTCGACAAGAAGCCAAAGGCTGTTCTAGCCGCAGGCCTGGCACTGCTGATTGTGATGTCGCTGGGGGTCTTGAATTACAAGGAGTCTTTCAACTTCCTCACTGGCTTCCGCGTGGATACCGACTCGGCGGCGGGGCAGGAGCTTGCGGCCCGCGATATTGGTGCGGGCGAAATTGCCCCGACTACCTTGCTTATCGAAGGGAAGAATCTCGACTTGCCGCAGCTGCAGCAGGCCGCTGAAGAGGTGGCAAAGAAGGATTCTGCGGATATCGCCCGAATTAGTGTCACTGCCCGTGATGTCACCGATGACGGTGAGACGGCACACATGACTGTTGTGCTCAATCAGGATCCATACATCATAGAATCCATGGAAGCTCTGGAACCCATCAGCAATGATGTGCGCGATGCACTGAAGACGGCTGGTGCTTCCGCAGACACGACAGTGACTGCCACGGGCGAAACCGCTGAGCTTAGCGACGTCCGCGCTGAGCTCGATCGCGATATCAAGATGCTGGTGCCAGTGATGATTGTCATCGTGGCAATTGTGTTGGCAGTGCTACTCAAATCCCTACTAGCGCCGCTGTACTTGGCAGCGACACTGTTGCTGTCGTTCGTCGCCACGATGGGGGTAACCGTCCTAATTGCACTGAATATTCAGGGAGATGAGGGCATTGGTAACCGCGTGACTTCCTACATTCTGGTGTTCTTGATTGCACTGGGGGTGGACTACACCATCTTTGTGATGAGTAGGCTGCGGCAGGAGCTGAAGCACCACGATATGCGTGCGGCAATGAAGATTGCCGTTGCCCGAACTGGCGGCGTGGTTTCATCGGCAGGTCTGATTCTGGCAGCTACCTTCGCAGTGCTGATGACTCAGCCAATCCGTGAGCTCTACCAGTTCGGTTTGGGCCTGGCACTTGGTATTTTGCTGGATACCTTCGTGGTCCGCCCCTTCATTGTCCCGGCCATTGTCCGCCTGATTGGTGACAATGCACTGTGGCCAACAAAGCCGAGCAAGTTGCTCGCCGAATCAAAGGAACAGCCGCGGGCAGAAATAGTGTCAGCCGAACACTAGTGGGCAGTGGCTAACCAGCCCTTCCGTGTGCAAGTACGGTGAGCCGACCTTAAGCGTCAGTAACGTCGGTCGGCCACCCGAAAGTGAAGTTAGATACGTCGCGGCCTTTGTCTGCCAGCCAACGCTGCAGGTTCTTCTTGTACTGGTAGTACGCGACAGCTTGCAGCTCCATGAGTTCGTCTCCCGATTTTTCGGTCAATTCACGGTAGTGACGCGCCATCACCCACGCGATGCGCGCGGCGGCGAGAGCATCCTCGGTGGCATCATGTGCCCCGTCTAGCCGCACCTGATAGTGGCGGGAGACATCAGTTAGAGTGCGCTTTTCACGGCGATCAGGATCGAAGTAATTGTCCAGCACAAAAGGATCGACCACGAGCCCGTCAACAGTAAAACTGGGGTCTTGCGAGCGAAGTACGGTCAAATCATAGGCCGCGTTGTAGGCCACTACAGTCAGACCATCGCGCCAGGCAGCTCGAAGACCCGCAATGGTATCCGCCAAAACTTCATCATGCGGACGCCCCTCCGCGCGAGCTTTTTCAGTGGTGATGCCGTGCACATCAGACGCAGCTTGCGGAATTTCGACACCGGGATCGGCGAGCATGATGGTGGAATCTTTGCCCTGCTCCGTCAGCCGGACCAATGCGGAAGTGACGATTTTGCAGGTACGGGGGTCCGTGCCGGTAGTCTCCAGATCAAACGCGAGCATGCGTCGCGGATCGAAATTATGCATGTCTCAACTGTAGCGGAGAGCACGGATTCACTGACGTGACAGGAACGGGTCAAGAGAATTTCAGTTCGACCGGCGCATCCGGGCAATGACATAGAATGAGCGACGTGACTTCCTCGACCGATGAGAACTCCGACCTGTCAACCTCCGATTTGTCTTCGTTTTCCAGCGCCCCCGCCTCCGAACCAGCGCCGGCGGACGTCCGGGAGAATTGGCAAGATCTAGCTACTCGCATTCGTGAAAACGCTGCGCTGTACTACACCGCACAGCCGGTTATCTCCGATGCTGAGTACGACGAGATGTTCCGTCAATTGCAGCACTTAGAGGAGCAGTGGCCCGATCTGGTGGTGCCGGACAGCCCCACGCAGCAGGTCGGTGCGCAGGTCGAAGCGCCTGCCGACGGCGAAGTGTTCGAGCCCGTTGAGCATCTCGAACGCCTCTACAGCTTGGATAATGTTTTCGATGAGCAGGAACTGCGCGACTGGTTGGCCCGCACTCCGGCCAGCACATACCTGACTGAGCTGAAGATCGATGGCCTGTCAATTGACCTGGTCTATGAGAAAGGTCGCCTTGTCCGGGCGGCCACCCGCGGAGACGGCCGCGTGGGGGAGAACGTCACCGCTAATGCGCGCACCATCGAAGATATTCCGCATGAAATCAGCGGCGAGAACATCCCCGACGTGCTCGAGGTACGTGGTGAAGTCTTTATCTCGTTGGAAGAGTTCGAACGCATCAATGCCGACCGCGTCGACGCAGGCCAGAAGCCGTTCGCGAACCCGCGTAACGCAGCTGCGGGTTCACTGCGACAAAAGGACGTTGCAGAAGTGGCAAAGCGCCGTTTGTCCATGATTTGCCATGGAATTGGCCATATCGAGGGATGGCGTCCGCAGTCCCAACACGAGGCCTATCGGGCTTTGGACGAGTGGGGCTTCCACGTGTCGCCGTATACAAAGCAGGTTCATTCCGCGGACGACGTCGTCAAGCAGATGCAGTACTGGGGAGAGCACCGCCACGATGCTATCCACGAGATGGATGGGCTTGTGGTCAAGGTTGACTCCCTTTCCGAGCAGCGCGCGCTGGGCGCGACCTCGCGGGCGCCACGCTGGGCGATTGCGTATAAGTACCCGCCAGAAGAGGTCACGACGGACCTGCTGGACATTCGAGTCTCCATCGGACGAACTGGTCGTGCGACGCCATATGCCGTCATGAAGCCAGTCTTTGTGGCGGGATCGACGGTCGAGATGGCGACGCTACACAACCCTTCTGAAGTGCACCGAAAGGGAGTGCTCATCGGGGACCGCGTGACCATCCGCAAGGCCGGTGACGTGATTCCAGAGGTGCTCGGTCCCGTGGCCGATCTCCGAGATGGCAGCGAGCGAAAGTACATTTACCCGACTCTGTGCCCCGAGTGCGGTACTCGTTTGGCTCCGGCAAAGGACAGCGATGCCGATTGGCGTTGCCCCAATACCCGTTACTGCCCAGGTCAGCTGCGTCGTCGTATTGAATTCCTCGCCTCTCGCTCCGGGTTTGATATTGAAAACCTGGGGGAGAGGGGTGCTGCCGACTTGATTCATCGCGGCGTGCTTGACGACGAGTCCCTGCTCTTCGACCTCACCGAGGAAGATTTGCTCGGCACTGAGGTCTACACCACGGCTTCGCGCAAAACGCTGAATGCCAATGGTAAGAAGCTGCTGGCCAATATTGAGGCAGCCAAGGATAAAGAGCTGTGGCGTGTATTGGTCAGTCTGTCTATTCGCCATGTGGGCCCGACGGTAGCGCGGACCTTGGCGCAGAAGTTCGGCTCGATGGAGGCGCTGCGGGCTGCGAGCCGTGAGGAGATTTCGGCGATTGACGGGATCGGTGAGATTATTGGCGATTCCGTAGCCGATTGGTTTGAGGTGGACTGGCACCGCGAGGTTGTTGAGCGCTGGGAAGCTGCGGGTGTGCGCATGGCCGATGAGGTCACCGATCGCCCAGATCAGGTGCTAGAGGGATTGACCGTGGTAGTCACCGGCTCTTTGGAGGACTTCACACGCGATAGCGCGAAGGAAGCCATTATCTCCCGTGGTGGTAAGGCCGCGGGGTCGGTGTCGAAGAAGACCGACTACGTGGTGGTTGGCGAAAACGCCGGCTCCAAGGCCACAAAGGCCGAGGAACTGGGCTTGCCCATCCTCGATGAGGATGGGTTCAAGCGGTTGCTGGAAACTGGTCAGGCCTAAATCTTGGTCTCTTCTAGCTTCCAGACCTCGTTGGCGTAATCGCGGATGGTGCGGTCGGAGGAGAAGCGGCCCGAACGGATGATGTTCAGGAAGCACTTCTTGGCCCACGCCAGCTCGTCGCGGTAGTCCTCGGCCATGCGGTCACGGGTTTCGCGGTAGTCAGCGAAGTCGCCGAGGACGTAGTAAACGTCGGCCGGCTCGTACCCGTTGGACTCTAGCAGCGAGAAGTGCAGGTCGTGGAACATTCCGCTGCCACCGTCATCAAAAGTGCCGTCGACAAGCGAATCGACAGCGCGCTTGAGCCCCGGCACCGTTTCGTAAGTGCCACGTGGGCTGTAGGTGCGGCGCAGCTCCGGCAGTTCCTCTTCCAGCGCACCGAAGATGTAGGCGTTCTCTTCGCCGGCGGCGTCGACGATTTCGACGTTTGCACCGTCCATGGTGCCCAGCGTCAGTGCGCCATTCATCATGAACTTCATGTTCGAGGTACCCGAAGCTTCCTTACCGGCAGTGGAAATCTGCTCGGAGACGTCGGTGGCTGGGATGATGTGCTCTGCCGGGGTGACGTTGTAGTTTTCAACGAAGGCGACCTGCAGACGACCGTCCATGTCCGGATCGTTGTTGATCTTGTCCGCGATAGCGTTGATGAACTTAATGATGGCCTTCGCGCGAACGTAGCCTGGGGCGGCCTTGGCACCGAAGATGAACACGCGCGGTGGCACGTCCAGCGCTGGGTCTTCCTTGATGCGGTAGTAGAGATCCAGGATGTAGAGCGCGTTGAGAAGCTGGCGCTTGTACTCGTGCAGACGCTTAATCTGGGTATCGAAGATGGCGTCCGGGTTCACCGAAATACCCTGGCGGTGCTCCAGCCAGGTGGCGAAGTCCCTCTTGTTCTCGTGCTTGATGTCGAGAATCTCACGCAACACGGCCTCGTCGTCAGCAAACTTTTCGAGCTCAGCGAGCTTGTCCAGGTCGGTGACCCAGGCATCCGAACCCGACAGGCGAGTCAGCAGCGCCGACAGGCGCGGGTTGCACTGGTTGAGCCAGCGGCGCGGGGTGACTCCGTTGGTCTTGTTGTTGAAGCGCTCCGGCCAGATATCGTGCCAGTCCTTCAACGTTTCGCGCTTAATGATTTCCGTGTGCAGGGCAGCCACACCGTTGATGGAGTACGCAGCGTAGCAGGCGATCCACGCCATGTGGATGCGGCCGTGGGAAATCGGCGCCATGTAGTCAATCTTGCCCTGGTCGAAGCCGCGCCCCGCCAGGTCTTCGCGGAAGCGGCGGTCGATCTCACGGGTGATCTCCAGAACGCGACCGAAGAGACGGTCAAAAATGGAGTATTCCCAGGTCTCCAACGCTTCTGCCAGAACGGTGTGGTTGGTGTAGGCGAAGGTGTTGGAAACGACGTTCCAGGCGTCGTCCCAGCTCATATCGTGCTCATCCAGGAGTAGACGCATCAGCTCTGGGATCGCGAGCACCGGGTGGGTGTCATTGAGCTGAATGGAGTTGTACTTGTGGAAATCGCGCAGGTCCTCGCCGTGATTCTCGATGTAAGAATCAATCATTGTCTGCAGCGAAGCCGAGACGAAGAAGTACTGCTGGCGAACGCGCAGCACCTTGCCGTCATAGGTCGAGTCATTCGGGTAGAGCACGCGGCACAGGTCATGGACGCGCTCCCGTTCGACAATGGCGTCGGTGAAACGCTGCGAGTTGAAGGCGTCATAGTCGAACTCACGCATTGGCTCCGAGTGCCACAGGCGCAGCGTGCCGACGTTATCGGTGCCGTAGCCGGTAATTGGCATGTCATATGGAACAGCGCGCACGACCAGGTCATCAAAGGTGACAATCTTGGACAGTTCCTCGCGACGAATGACGAAGGGGTAGCCCTCTTCCATCCACGGATCCGGGTGCTCATCCTGGAAGCCGTTTTCAAAGCTCTGCTTGAACAGACCGTAGCGGTAGAGGATGCCATAACCGGTCACCGGCAGATTCTGCGTGGCACAGGAATCCAGGAAGCAGGCGGCCAGACGACCCAGGCCACCGTTACCGAGAGCGGCGTCGTGTTCGGCCTCGAGCACGTCTGTCAGATTCTTGCCGTACTTTTCCACCGCAGCGGAGGCCTCATCCACCAGGCCTGCATTGAGCAGGTTGTTCAGCAGGGCGCGACCCATGAGGAACTCGGCGGAGAAGTAGTGCTGCTGGCGGGTAGCAGCGTATGCCTCCGTGGTGCGCTGCCAGTTGTCCGCTAGGTCATCGACAACAACCCGTGACAGACCGGACCAGAATTCCATCTCAGTGGACGACTGGGGGACACGGCCGGATTCGGCACGAACGTGGGATCCGACGAGGTCACTCAAGTTCGACATCAAAGAAGCTCCTTATTGACTGGTATCATTTCCAGACTTTACCGCTAAGCGTGAATCACTGCGCTCCATAGGGGAGGAGCCATAGGGTAAGAGCTTCGAGCAGAAGGGAGCAGCCCACTAGTCGCTGCTAGTCGATAATCGCGCCGACAATCGTGCCAATACGTCCCAAGTGCTCAACCTCACTTGGCAGGAAGTCCGGCCCGCCGGGCCGGCCAATAACGAGAACCAGACCCTCGCCCATTGGAGTAGCGGCAATGGAGGAGTCCATAACCGTCCAGTCCTCCGGCAGCCACGTTTCTTCGTCCGGATCCAGGTTTCGTGGCGAGTCAATCGGGGCTTCCGGCAGAGTCCGGCCGTTATCCTCTGGAGCAGCGGTAGAGGAAGCGCGACGCACCCAGTGGCCATCGCTCTGTTCGCCGAGGACGATAGCCCAGCCTGCAGTCATAGTCTGAGGCAGGCCGTCGACGACATCTCCGAGGGCACGATCCAAGTTCTTCGTGTGCTGTGAGAACTTGGCCAGCAGCGCAATCTGTCCGCGGCGGTCAACCGAGCCGGAGAAAGGTCTAATTGAATCGACTTCCACTCCGCTAATGGACTGAGCCGCTGTAATCAGTGTGTCTGGGAGCAGGCCCATAGGCAGGTCAACCACGATGTCGTCGACAACAACGCCATTAGCGCCGTAATCTACGACGTCGACACTGCGAATATCACCTTCTACTTCGCCCAGGGCAGCCGCGACGTAGCCAAGTGCGCCTGGTTCGTCGGGAAGCTGGATGCGAAGGAGGTAACTCATGGCTGTGTGTACAACCTTTCGAATAATTGAGAGTGATTCTTGCGGTGTAACTATAGAAGTAGTGATTTAGGTTACAGGGTAAACCTCTGAAATGTAAGACCCTGCGGACAACGACTCAACGATAACGACTACTGTTGGCAAGTACAGCCCGCTCGCGCGGTTCAAAATCAGTTTCAACTAAACTTCTGTGCACTAGCTTCGTACGAAGAAATGAAAGGGGTACTAGCGTGCCAGCTATCTCACGCGATGAGGTCGCACACCTAGCGCGATTGTCCCGTCTGGCTCTGACTGACGCGGAACTCGACGAGTTCGCCGGTCAGATCGACGGCATTATTAACCACGTCCAGGCCGTTCAAAAGGTGGCTGCGGATGATGTGGAACCGATGAGTCACCCCTCTTCGCTGTCCGGTGTGATGCGCGAGGACGTCGTCAAGCCGACGCTGACTGCGGAGCAGGCGCTGGACCAGGCGCCGTCGCAGGGCCGCCAGCGCTTTGAAGTTCCCCAGATTCTCGGCGAGTAGGAGTACGTGGAAGAAATGACTGCAGCTAACCCGAATCTGCATGCCGCTGTTGCTGAGGACCCGATTCTGGGGCTGAGCGCTTTCGAGCTCGCACAGAAGATTCACGCTCGTGAGCTGACCTCGGTAGAGGTCACCCAGGCGTTCCTCGACCGTATCGCGGCAATTGATGAGGACATTCACGCATTCCTGCACGTCGGTGCCGAAGAGGCCCTGGCTGCAGCTCGCAAGGTCGATGAGTCGCTGGATGCTGGCGAGGAGCCGGCCTCCGCGCTGGCCGGTGTTCCGCTGGCACTGAAGGATGTCTTCACTACCACCGATGCGCCGACCACCTGTGCTTCCAAGATGCTCGAGGGCTACATGAGCCCTTACGACGCAACGGTTACTGCCAAGCTGCGTGCAGCTGGCATCCCAATCCTGGGTAAGACCAACATGGATGAGTTCGCCATGGGCTCGTCGACTGAAAACTCCGCTTACGGCCCGACTCACAACCCGTGGGATGTTGAGCGCACCGCAGGCGGTTCCGGTGGTGGCTCTTCCGCGGCGCTGGCTTCCGGTATGGCTCCGCTGGCTATCGGTACTGACACCGGTGGCTCGATTCGTCAGCCAGCAGCTCTGACCGCAACGGTCGGCGTGAAGCCGACCTATGGCACGGTATCCCGCTACGGCCTGGTCGCTTGTGCCTCCTCGTTGGACCAGGGTGGGCCGACCGCGCGAACCGTTCTGGACACCGCGCTGCTGCACGAAATCATTGCTGGTCACGACGAGAATGACTCGACTTCCACGGAGCAGCCGATTGCCGATGTGGTTGCTGCTGCCAAGGAAGGTGCTACCGGTGACCTCACGGGGGTTAAGGTCGGCATCGTCAAGCAGTTCGACCGCACCGAGGGTTACCAGGCCGGCGTACTGGACAGCTTCCACGAGGCCGTCGACAAGCTTAAGGAAGCTGGCGCAGAGGTGGTCGAGGTCGATTGCCCGAACTTCGACCACGCACTGAGCGCGTACTACCTGATTCTGCCGTGTGAGGTCAGCTCCAACCTGGCTCGTTTCGACGGCATGCGTTACGGCCAGCGTGTTGGTGATGACGGTTCGCACTCGGCCGATGAGGTCATGGCTATGACCCGTGCCGCTGGTTTCGGCGATGAGGTTAAGCGACGCATCATCATCGGTACCTATGCGCTATCGGTCGGTTACTACGACGCCTACTACATCCAGGCACAGCGCGTCCGTACCCTGATTCAGCAGGACTTCGAGCGGGCCTTCGAACAGGTGGATGTCCTGATCTCGCCGACCACTCCGACCACTGCGTTTAAGTTGGGCGAGAAGGTTGACGACCCGCTGAGCATGTACATGTTCGACCTGTGTACTCTGCCGCTCAACCTGGCCGGCATGTGTGGCATGTCCGTGCCGTCGGGCCTGGCTGAAGACACCGGCCTGCCGGTAGGCCTGCAGATTATGGCTCCGCGCCACGGTGATGATCGTCTGTACAAGGTCGGCGCTGCCTACGAAAAGGTTCGCGGCTCGATTGCATAAAAGCGTTCAATAAGCCTTAGTCGGTTTTCTGCAACCGTCGTTTTCTCACTGAAGTGGGAGAGCGGCGGTTGTTGTCGTGTCGGGGAGAGTTTCATACATGCGCAGGAACGCAAACATGGAGAGAGTTAGATTTAAAAACCCACCGCGGTTTATGCCGTGGATCTATGGGCTGGTCATTGTCATAGCCATTGCCGTCAGTCTGGTCGCTGCGGTGGTCTTCGGCTCGGCGGATATCACCTGGTCCACCACGACACAGGTCATCTCGCATCACATCTTCGGCACTGAGCTCGATGAATCTGTGCCCGCCAGTTCGGACACCATCATCTGGAACCTCCGCGCTCCCCGGGGAATTCTCGCAGCGATTGTAGGGGCGGGGCTAGCTGTCTCCGGTGTGGCTATGCAGACATTGGTCCGTAACCCGTTGGCAGACCCGTATCTGCTAGGTATTTCTGCCGGCGCCGGCGCTGGTGCGACCGCGGTGATTATCTTTGGTGCTTTCTCCGGTAGCCCCATCGCGCCGCTGACATTCGGCGCACTCCTCGGTGCAGTCATGGCCACCCTCGCAGTCGGTGCTTTCGCCACTGCAGGCGGTGGGCTGACTCCGCTGCGCTTGGTGCTCTCTGGCGTTGTGCTCTCCGCTGCGTTTTCCGCGCTGAGTAGCTTCATGGTCTTCGCTGGGCCAGACCCGAGGGCCGCGCAGTCCGTGATGTTTTGGATGCTGGGCTCTGTTGCCGGTGCGACATGGCTGAAGACGCTCTTCCCGCTCATTGTCCTCATCGCAGTACTGTTGTTTTTCCTGGTCAAAGCCCGTCATCTGGATGCGTTGGCAACTGGTGAGAGCACTGCAGCGGCCGTAGGTATTGACGTTTCTCGGCTACGCACACAGGTATTTGTGCTCCAGGCTGTCCTCGTTGGCACGCTTGTTGCGGTCTCGGGTGGCATCGGGTTTGTCGGCCTGGTGATTCCACACTTGACCCGCATCTTGGTAGGGGCCACACACCGCGTTGTCCTACCGGTTGCTGCACTCATGGGTGGACTGTTTCTCATCTGGGTGGACATCATCGCGCGCGTAGTGGGCGGAAGCCAGGAAATGCCGCTGGGAGTAGTCACGGGATTGGTTGGTGCACCACTTTTCCTATACCTCATGAGCCGTTCGCACTACAGCTACGGAGGTGCCGAGTAAATGAGCGCCCCACAAAAATCTGTACTCGCCGCTAAAGATGTGCGCTGCGATATCGCTGGGCGCACCATTGTCAGCGGAGTCAACCTCAACTTCGGTGCAGAACCCATGACCGCCATCATCGGTGTTAACGGCGCGGGCAAATCCACGTTGCTGCGTGCGCTCGGTGGAATCACGAAACCGGCCACGGGCGAGGTTGAGATTAACGGCAAATCGATGAGCTCAATCAGCTCGAAGCACCGCGCCCGCGATCTGGCTTTCGTCGCGCAGAACGAGGTTCCACCCGCCGAAATGCGCGTGCGCGACTTTGTCTCCCTGGGGCGCTTGCCCTACCAGCGCCTTTTTGGTGGCAACACTGCCGAGGACAATTCCCACGTCGACCGTGCGCTGGAGCTCGTGGGGTTGGAAGCGGTTGCGCAACGCCTGTGTGGGCAACTCTCGGGTGGGCAACGCCGTCGCGTGTGTCTGGCGCGTGCCATCGCCCAGGACTCGCCAATCATGCTTCTCGACGAGCCCACTAACCACCTCGACGTGCGCCATCAACAATCCGTCCTCCGTCTGGCCCGCTCCAGCGGAGCGTGTGTCATTGCCGCGATCCACGACTTGGACCTGGTGATGAACCACTTCGACCGCGTCATCGTGGTCGCGGACGGCGGTATCGCGGCCGACGGCATTCCCACAGAAGTGCTTACCCGCGACTTTGTCGCCCAAATCTTTCAGGTTGAATCCTGTCAGCTCAATTCCCCCGCTGGCCGCCGCCACCTCGCAATCGATAGCGAGCTGGATGCTGTCACCATCAACTAGGAGTATTCCCATGAATTACGGACACACTTTCCGACGTCCTCTTCGTGCCTCAGCAGCTGGTATCGCTGTGGCTGCTCTGGCATTCGGAGCCGCCGCCTGTGGCTCTGATGAGGGAACGCAGGCCTCGTCGTCAGGCCTTACTCTCACCAACTGCGGTGAAGAAGTTAGCTACCCGGGTGTGGCTAAGAAACTGCTAATCAATGACGGCAATATTGCTTCGCTGGCGCTGGCGGTGGGGGCTGCGGATGAGATCACAGCGGTGAGCTCTATGGCCTCGCATCTGCCGGTGTTGACCGCAGCTTACGGCGATGCAATCGCGCAGAAGCCGGAGGTCGCGAAGGAGTACCCGAATCTGGAGCAAGTTATTGCGGCCGAGCCGGATGTGATGCTGGCGGGATGGGGCTATGGGTTTAGCGAGGATAAGGGTATTACCCCGGAATCGCTTTCCGAGCACGGTATCGGCGCCTACACCCTGACGGAATCTTGCCGCACTGGTGACGCAGCCTCGGCGGGCAAGGAAGGCAGTGGCGACCCGGGGCATACTCGTGGTCTGGTGGATCCGTGGGAAGCTGTCAAAATTGATCTGAAGAACATCGCTACCCTGACTGGCCACGACGGTGAGGGCGACAAGGTTATTGCGGATATTGATAACCGTCTACATGCCCTGGATACCGCACCGAAGGGCGACAAGAAGCCGGTGGGTTTCCTCTTTGACTCTGCTGGTGACGCCCCGTTTACCTCGGGTTCCTTTGGTGCCCCGCAGGGCATCCTGGACAAGGCTGGTGCGACCAATGCGACCGAGTCGATTAAGGACACCTGGACTACGACCTCCTGGGAGCATGTCGCGGAGATGAATCCAGACTTCATCGCGATTGTGGACTATCCGGGTCAGACCTTTGAAGAGAAGATCAAGGTTCTGCGCACGAATCCGGCAACGAAGGATCTCGAGGCGGTCAAGGAGAATCGCTTTATTAACCTACCGATTGCATTGTGGACGGAGTCTCCGCTGAACGTCGATGCCGCAGAGTACGTGCGCAAGACGCTCGAGGAATATGGTCTTCTGCCGACATCGGAGGTGACGACGAAGATGGAGCTACCGTCCGAGCTACCAGGGCAGGAGTACCTGCAGAAGTAGTTTCGACCAAGGCCGTCAAGCACGAACTGACTAACACGACTAAGGTGGGCATCATGCGAATTGCGACCCTTACCTCCGGTGGAGATTGTCCCGGTCTGAATGCCGTTATCCGTGCAATTGTCCGTACCAGCTCGAGCGAGTACGGCTCAACCGTCGTCGGTTTTGAGGACGGTTGGATTGGTCTTATGGAAGACCGTAGGGTCCAGCTTTACGACGATGAGCGGATTGACCGCATGCTGCTGCGTGGCGGCACGATGCTGGGCACCGGCCGCGTGCATCCGGACATTCTCATGTCTAACCTCGACCGCATCAAGGAAAATCTCTCTGATGCGGGCATCGATGCCCTGATCCCAATCGGTGGCGAAGGTACGCTGAAGGCCGGCAAGTGGCTTTCGGACAATGGGGTGCCGGTTGTCGGTGTTCCGAAGACTATTGATAATGACGTCAACGGTACGGACTACACCTTCGGTTTCGACACGGCTGTGGCTGTTGCCACCGACGCGGTTGACCGTCTGCACACCACTGCGGAATCCCACCAGCGCGTCATGATTGTTGAGGTCATGGGTCGACACGTGGGCTGGATTGCTTTGCATGCGGGTATGGCCGGCGGTGCTCACCACATTGTCATTCCGGAAAAGCCATTCGACATCAACGAGATTGTGAAGTCGATGGAGCGCCGTTTCCAGATGGGTGAGAAGTACGGCATTATCGTCGTCGCTGAGGGCGCCACCCCGAAGCCGGGCACCATGGAGTACGAAGAGGGCGGTGTTGACCAGTTTGGTCACCAGACCTTCAACGGTATTGGTCAGGTCATTGGCGCGGAGATTAAGAAGCGCACCGGGTACGACGTTCGCACCACGGTTCTGGGCCACATTCAGCGTGGCGGTACGCCGACTGCGTACGACCGCGTGCTAGCTACCCGCTACGGTGTCCATGCCACCCGAGCAGTACACGAGGGGGACTTCGGCAAGATTGTCGCTCTGCACGGTGAGAACATCGAGCGTATCGACATCGACGATGCGGTTGCTGAGTTGAAGGTTGTGCCGGATGGCCGTTACCGTGCCGCTGCTGCGCTGTTTGGTTAAGCACGCGTTGCTAAACATTTAGGCACATCTTCGTAACAAAATAGGCATACTGCCCGAGCTGGTGTATCAATCACCAGCTCGGGCAGTATGCTTTGTAAGGTTCCGGTTTTGAAAAATAGACTTATATTTAGGATTTTTTCGTTATGTGGAAAAGAGCCACAACAATCGCGATGGCCTTTGTCGGCCTAACTGTCGGTGCCGGATTCGCATCCGGCCAGGAAATGATGCAGTACTTCGTGGCATTTGGCACTAACGGCTTGTGGGGCGTTGTACTCGCTTCCGTCGTGATGATTGCCAGTGGTTTGGCGGTACTGTCAATTGCCAGTTACTTGCAGGCTGATGAGCACTCCGAGGTCTTCGACGTAATCACCCGCAATTGGGTTTCGAAGATTCTGGACATCGCCGTGATGATCACGCTGTTCTGTACTGGCTTCGTCATGTTCGCCGGTGCCGGTGCGAACCTGAATCAGCAATTCGGACTTGAGGTGTGGATCGGCGCCGTCATCATGGTTGCCCTGACTTTGGGTGTCGGCATGCTGGATGCGGACAAGGTCAGCCGAGTGATCGGCATGATCACTCCATTCATTATCGTGTTCCTGCTGGGAGCCGGTATCTACACTTTGTTCACCACCGATACTTCGATGTCGGAGGCCGCGCAGTACACCACTGAACTGTCGACCTCGCTGCCGCACTGGTCTGTTTCTGCCCTGAACTATGTTGGTTTCTGCGTGATGGTGGCCGTATCGATGTCCATCGTCATTGGCGGTAGCTACCTGAACCCGCGTGAAGCTGGCATCGGTGGTCTCATGGGCGGCACCATTTACGCAGGTCTGCTGACGTTGGTGACCTTTGCCCTCTTCTTCAAGGTCGAGTCCGTTGGCCATGAGGATATGCCGACTCTGGCAATTGTCAATGAAATTCATCCGGTTCTGGGTACGGTGATGGCGATCATCATCTACGCCATGATTTTCAATACCGCCATCGGTATGTTCTACGCGTTGGGTCGCCGCTTGACACGCAATACTCCGCAGCGTTTCCGACTGGTATTCATCGTGACGGTGCTGATTGGTTTTGGATTGAGCTTCTTCGGTTTCAAGGCCCTGGTTGGCTCCATCTACCCGGCCCTTGGCTACGTCGGTATCGCTCTTATCGTGATTCTGTGTGGTGCGTACCTGGCTGGACGTAACAAGCTGATGGAGGAGTCGAAGCGTCGCGGCCGTATCCGTAAGCTCGCACGCCGGAAGATGCATCCGAACAAGAAGTTCACCACCGCCGATCAGAAGAAGCTCGACCGCGCTTTGGCCAACTCCAACATTTCCAACGTCGATCTTCAGGAGAGCGTCCGCGACGACATCGTCGAGGAACTGGTTAGCGACGATAATGTTGAATTCACCGAGGATGACGCCGAGCGCATCGTAGAAAAGGATAATGAGCGCCTGGAGAAACTTTCCGAAATCGAGGAAGCCTCCGATGAGGACAATCCTCGCGAGACCGCGAGGGACTCCTTCCCAGGCGAGGTCACGGCTACTGCGCCGAAGAAGCTTGCCGGACAGACTAAGAACGCATTGAAGCGTGTGGCTCACCCTAAGCCGAAGAAAGAAAAGTAACTAGCGCGACTAGGCGGCTCGAAAATTTAGGTGGCTCGAAAATAGAAGGCATCGCACCGGTAGGGAAGGGCGATGCCTTCTTCGTATGTGTGCCCCAAGTGTTCGTGGAGATACCAATGTAAGTTCGTCTCCACCTTGGCGCGTGTGGCAGGCTTGGAACGAAGCCAATAGGAACGGGTTCGTGCCAGCAGCACGATGTCCTCGATGGTCAGTGTCTGCTCCCAGGCCAGGCGTACCTCATCGACTAGCTCCAACTCCGGGCCAACCTCGGGGTAGAAGCCGGGACGCAACACGTCGCCGGCGTGCATGATACGGCTGAGCCGATGCACCCACGGTACGGAAACATCCAAGGTGTTCCACACCAACATAGCCACGCCATCCGCGCGTAGCACCCGAGTGAGTTCTTTACTTGCAGCTGTCGGGTCCACCCAGTGCCATGTCTGCGCACATGTTGCTACATCGACGCTGTTGGACTCCAGTCCCGTGTGCTCCGCAGTGCCGTTCAGGCATTCCGCCGCTGGCACATTGTGCATCAGTGCTTGCCGCATCGCGGTGGAGGGATCGAGTGCCAGCAGGGTGGCGTCGCGGTAGACGTCGGCAAGCGAGGCGGTGAGTTTTCCGGTGCCGGCGCCGATATCGGCGACTACCTGTGGGCGCGGTGCAAGGCGGGTAAGCGCTTCACTGACGGTTGGAGGATATCCGGGGCGTACGCGGTGGTAGCCAGTGGCGCCGTCAGCGCTTTCTTGTAGGTCGTCGTCGAAAGTAGCGCCTGCGCGGTGGCGGTCAGCGGCGTCACGGAACGTTGGCGTTTCGCGTGCTGACGTCGGTGGAATCGGTGGGTGTTCGTTAACTCCGGGCACGACTTATACCCTAGGGCACGCCTGCGGGGCCATCGCTAGTAGACTCTACAAACATGACCGCTGCATACGCTGATGACTTGATGGACTTTGATGAGGTCCTCGAACGTTTTGACCCGGTAATGGGCATGGAGGTTCACGTCGAGCTCTCGACGAATACCAAGATGTTCTCGTCCTCCTCGGCGCACTTTGGTGCCGAGCCGAATAGCAACGTCGATCCCTGCAGCCTCGGCCTGCCGGGCGCGCTGCCTGTGGTTAACCGTCAGGGCGTTGAGTGGGCCATCAAGATTGGCCTGGCGTTGAACTGCGAGATTGCTGAGTCCTCTCGCTTTGCGCGCAAGAACTACTTCTACCCGGATCAGCCGAAGAACTACCAGATTTCGCAGTACGACGAGCCAATCGCCTACGACGGATATCTTGACGTTCAGCTTGACGACGGCACGGAGTTCCGTGTCGAAATTGAGCGCGCTCACATGGAAGAGGACACCGGCAAGCTGACGCACTTGGGCGGTGCCGATGGTCGTATTCACGGTGCTACGCGTTCGCTGGTGGACTGCAACCGTGCAGGTGTTCCGCTGATTGAGATTGTCACTAAGCCGATTCTCGGTGCGGGGGAGCGTGCCCCAGAGGTTGCTCGTGCGTACGTTTCTGCGCTGCGTGACCTGGTGAAGTCCCTCGGTGTCTCCGATGCCCGCATGGACCAGGGCTCGATGCGTGTGGACTCCAACGTTTCCCTGCGCCCAATCGGCCAGGAGGAGTTCGGCACTCGTACCGAGACTAAGAACATCAACTCCCTAAAGTCGGTTGAACAGGCTGTTCGCTACGAGATGCAGCGCCAGGCTGCTGCGATTACTAATGGCGAGGAGATTGTTCAGGAAACTCGCCACTACCAGGAGACCGACGGCACGACCTCCAAGGGCCGCCCGAAGGAATCGCAGTCGGATTACCGCTACTTCAACGACCCGGATCTGCCACCGGTGATTGCTCCGCGTGAGTGGGTGGAGGAAATCCGCGCAACTCTGCCGGAGCTGCCGTGGGTGCGTCGTGCCCGTATTCAGGAAGAGTGGGGTCTAAAGGACGAGGAAATGCGCGACCTGGTTAACGCCGGCGCTCTCGACCTGATTGTCGACACCGTTGAGGCTGGTGCCGGCCCGGCTGAGGCTCGTTCCTGGTGGGTCGCTTACCTGGCGCAGAAGGCCAACGAGGCAGGCGTGGAGCTGGCTGAGCTCGCGATTACCCCGGCACAGGTTGCACGTGTGATTGCACTGATTGAAGAGGGCAAGCTGACCAACAAGCTGGCCCGTAAGGCCGTCGACGGCGTGCTCGCAGGCGAGGGCGATGTTGATGAGGTCGTTGCTGCCCGTGGCCTGGAGGTCGTTCGCGACGACGGTGCTATTGAGAAGGCCGTCGACGATGCACTGGCTGCTAACCCGGACATCGTCGAGAAGTACCGAGCTGGCAACAAGAAGGTCGTCGGTGCCATCGTGGGGCAGGTCATGAAGGCCACTCGCGGCAAGGCAGACCCGGCTCAGGTCAACCAGCTGATTGCGAAGAAGCTGAGCTAGCCTCCCTGAAAGCTAATCCGGGGAACCGCCGGCGGCACCATCGCTCGGCAGTCTGACGACGCGTTCGTCGGACTCCGACGGTTGTGCCCCGGCGGTTTTGTTGGTCGTGGCACCCCAAACTTCAATACCCTGATTCGCTGCGACAGCCGCTACATGCGAGATGTGGCCGAAGTCGCCGTCGACAAGCACTTCAGGGGAACCCTTGACCTCCCACGCCGCGTCGGGCCCACTTGACTTCGGACCCACCGGCATGGAGATGACCTTCTGCGCGTCTGGGATGGCAATGACCACGCGGTCACCCATCACTGCGCATCCACCGATGGAATCGTTCAGGTCCACACCGCCGAGGGGGTTAATCACAGGGCCGGTGAGCTGAACCAGTTGTGGGGTGCCGTCGAGAATGGCGGTTGCCAACGGCGGCATTCCGTCCGGACCATGGCAGAACTGCTGAAACTCAATGCCTGGATCTCCCACGAGCAATTTGCGCGGGGACAGGGTGTCCGAAGTTCGGTCAAAATAGATTCCGAGAATGCCGGGCTCGCTGAGGTCCGGAAGTTCGCGCACATCAGCGGTGCTGCCCTCCACGAGGGTGACGCGCGCAATGGTGTCGTCGTTACGCAAAACAAAGACCTGACGGTCCTCTTCAACCGAGGGACTGGGCAGCAGTTGTTTTGCAGGGGCGCCGAGCCGTGCGACCTCACGCGGTGTCTTACCCGGTGCGACAGCGGTGAGTGCACCGTCGTCGGTGGCGACGAGAGCTTCCCCAGGGCCGGTTGAGGCTAGCGCGGTGGTAAGCGGTAGGCAGGCGGCGAGAGTGACATCATCGAGGTCGCAGGGACCTTTGTCTTTGGCTTTGCTTTCCGTGGTCGGGACCGGGGTAGAGGGCAAATCAGGGGAGGAAAACTTCGGCATGGCAATGCCTGTCGGTTCTGACTTGTCTTCAGTAAACGGCAACTCAAGCGCGCTCGAGGCACTCATGCAGCCGGAAAGAGAGACCATCCCGACGACACCAGCGGCGAGCGCAGCACGACGACGCCGCCCGCGAGCGCGAGCCTGTGCACTGCTGGTGTGGACGAGGTGGAATCCCATAGGCATACACAATACAGCCTCGTTTCACGGCCACGCCTGCGACCAAAAGTGAGGCAGTAGTTTTAATGTGGACGATGTGAGCGACTCAGAGAAGTACCCGAACGACCGCGCCCTCGAGAATGTGGAGGACGGATTCGATGACGATCTCGACGTCCCGACCTACCGCAAGCTCGCTGAGCCAATGAACGAAGAAACCAACCGCGATGACAGCGACAACACCGCAACGCAAATTTTTCCGGGTGTGCCGGAAAAGCGCGTAGATGAGGAGCCGGAGGCGGAGGTAGACCAAGAAAACCTGCCGCCGGAATCCGCCGCTGCATCAGAGACAGTGGCAGAGACAGAGGTCGAGCCGAGCTCGGAGCCGGAGCCTGAAGTTCAGGAAACCCCGAAGAAGCGCTACGACGCCTACGCCGCTGCAGGCCGCACGGCACCTCAGGTGATTAGCCCTGCCGGTAAGCCTTCGCCGCGGGATGAACAGGCCGAAACTGAATTGGCACCCGCGGCCGATAAAGAGTCGGAGGTAGCCCCGGAGTCGGAGGCGACCGAGATCTTTGAGCAGCCGGCCCGTAGCGAGCGCGTTGATTCAGATGAGGATTTCAGCCAGCCGACGCAAGCCTTCTCGGCTTCTGAAGCGGCAGCAGCGTCCACAGCGGGAACTGCCGCAAATAAGTCGGAAGCACAGTCAGCATTCGACGATGAGGCGGAGTCAACCTATGGCTCTGCACGCAATTCCGCAGCTGAGACTCAGTATTTCGATGAATCGGATTTCGCTGAACCGGCTGCCTCTCGCGATACCGCTGGTGCCGCTGGTGTTGCAGGAGCAGGCGTAGGGGCCGCCGGGGCAACTGCGGCTACGACTACCGCCGCTGCTGACGACGATGAAGACACGGACTTCAACGACGACAACGAACCGGAGTTCCGTCGCGGTACCACCGACTTCGGCCTCCTGCTGCTGCGTCTTGGATTGGGTGCGCTGCTGTTGGTCCATGGCCTGACAACGCTGCTCGGCTGGGGCAGCTCCGGTGGCACCACTGCGCTGGAGACACAGTTTAGCCAGAACAACTTCGCCCTCGGCCCTGTGATGGCCACTGCCATCCCAACGGTTCAGCTCATCGCGGGTGCCCTGCTCATCTTAGGGCTTGCGACACCGCTGGCCGCAGCATTGGCGCTGGCATTGTCCGCCTACCTCAGCATGTTTGATGTGGCTACCTCTGCCAATGGCGTGAATATCGTCGGCCAGGATTCCAGCAACCTTCAGCTACAACTGTTGATGACCGCCATGGCACTTGGCTTGCAGTTCACCGGCCCGGGCCGCATCGGCATCGACTTCGGACGCGGCTGGGCTCGTCGCCCACTGGCATCGTCGTGGATCTTCGGAATTCTGTCCATCGCTGCAGCAATTGGCCTGTGGTGGCTGACGACCGGCACGCTGCCGTTTATCGGCTAAGGCAGCTCGCAGCTACACAAACAGTCGAGCGGCCTAAACTAGGTTCTCGGTTAGGGCCGGGGTACAATGCCCCCTATGCCAAAGTCGAGACACGCACTAAAGACCACCCTTGCGGTGGTCTTTTTCATGTCTTCGATAGGCGCGACAACGTCGATCCACTCACCATCGACAGCTGCTGCCGACGAGCACAGTGAGGTTGCAGCCTCCGTCTCGTCGGCAAGCGTCTGGCCGACACATCAGGTGAGTCTGCCACGCATGGACCTCAACGCCGAAGGGTTGATTGAGGTTGACCCACGCACGCAAATGGCGGTGAGCTACGAGCCGGTGGGCGTGGGGTACAGCAGCCAGGCATCGCAACGCCCGCTGCCGGCGCTATCCCTGATTAAGTTGTATATCGGTCAGTATGTGCTCGAACACGGCACTGCCGACGATGCCGAGCGCGTCGAAAAGATGATTTCGCGTTCCGACGACGATTTGGCAGCCGACTTCTACCGGAAGTACCCGGAATCGGTCGATTCCGTTGCGACCGAGTACGGCCTGTTCAACACCTCCGGCGGAGAAAAGTGGGGAGTATCGAGGACCACTGCGGAAGATGTGGTGTCTTTTATTTCCCAGCTTCGTCTGAAGCATCCTAATTCTGAGGTGCTTGAGGCGATGCGACACTGGTCGCCGATTGCTGCCGATGGCTATCGACAGAATTTTGGTCTTGCCGGCCTGCCCGGTTCTGAAGGCGCGAAGATGGGCTGGTCCAACCGGCGTTCGTGGCACTCTTCCGTTGTTTTTGGCCCCGGATATGTAATGGCGGCCATTACCGAGGGCAGCAAATATGCACACACCGAGGACGTCGCTGAGGGGATTGCCGACGTCGAGTACCGGGATTTGGTGAAGCCCACGCGGAAGACTGGGCGCAAAGCTACCCTAGAAACGCCAAAGGCCCGTGCGGTAAGCACAGGCCTTTAAGCGGGTTTGATCTAGCTAGTCGACAATGCGGACCGCGCCCTTATCCGCACTGGACGCCATCTTGGCATATGCGCGCAGCGCCTTGGACACCTTGCGCGGACGTGGCTTGTGGGGAGTAAACGGCTTATCGCGCTTGAGCTCTTCATCACGGCGGGCCGCAAGCTCCTCGTCGGACACCTGAATTTCGAGGCGTCGTTCTGCGACATCGATGTACACTGGGTCGCCGTTGCGGACGAGACCGATTGCGCCACCTGCAGCGGCCTCCGGGGAAACGTGACCAATCGACAGTCCAGAGGAACCGCCGGAAAAGCGGCCGTCGGTGACCAGGGCGCAAACCTTACCCAGACCAGCACCCTTGATGAATGCGGTCGGGTGCAGCATCTCCTGCATGCCCGGACCACCTGACGGCCCCTCGTAGATGACGAAGAGAACTTCGCCCGGCTGCAAAGTGCGGTTCAAGATGACAGAGACAGCCTCTTCCTGGCTCTCTACGACGCGAGCGGTGCCCTCGAAGTGGAACTGGTCCTCGCCAATACCCGCGGTCTTCAGGACAGCGCCGTCCTCGGCGATGTTGCCGCGCAGGACACAGAGACCGCCTTCCTTGGTGTAGGCGTGGTCGAAGTCGCGGATGCAGCCATTTTCGGAGTCCGTGTCCAGACTTTCCCAGCGGTTGGAAGTGGAGAACGGCTCGGTGGTGCGCACACCGCCCGG
>NZ_KV836272.1:474790-482295 GCF_001838295.1 Corynebacterium sp. HMSC074C04 | reverse complement strand
CTCGATGGCCTCGTCAGTGGCCTTGCCGCCGCGGATATCCCAGTTATCCAGGTGCTCCTCCAACGACGGGGAGTGTACAGAGCGGACATCCATTTGCAGCAGGCCGGCGCGACGCAGCTCGCCGAGGATGGCTGGAATACCACCGGCGCGGTGGACGTCCTCCATGTAGTAGTCAGAGTTCGGCGCTACCTTAGACAGACACGGAACACGACGGGAAATCGCGTCGATGTCAGAGAGGTCGAAGTCAATCTCGCCCTCCTGCGCGGCAGCGAGAATGTGCAGCACGGTGTTGGTGGAGCCACCCATGGCAACATCGAGCGTCATGGCGTTGACAAATGCGTCGCGGTTGGCGATGTTGCGCGGCAGCACGGACTCGTCGCCATCGTTGTAGTAGCTCTTCGCCAGGTCCACGATTAGCTCACCGGCGCGGGTGAACAAGTCGCGGCGAGCCTGCTGAGTCGCCAGCGTAGAACCATTGCCCGGCAGGGACAGGCCGAGGGCCTCGGTCAGGCAGTTCATCGAGTTTGCGGTGAACATACCCGAGCAAGAACCACAGGTCGGGCACGCCGAGCGCTCGATGTCCAGCAGGTTCTTGTCATCGACCTTGTCATTCGCGGATGCAGAAATAGCCGAGATTAGGTCAGAGCCAGGCTTGACGACGCCATCGATAACAACCGATGACCCCGATTCCATCGGCCCGCCGGAAACGAAGACCACCGGGATATTCAGGCGCAGAGCCGCATTGAGCATGCCTGGCGTGATCTTGTCACAGTTGGAAATACACACCAACGCGTCAGCGGTGTGAGCGTTGACCATGTATTCCACAGAGTCGGCAATAATTTCACGGGATGGCAGCGAGTAGAGCATGCCGTCATGTCCCATTGCGATACCGTCGTCGACGGCGATGGTGTTGAACTCACGGGGGACACCACCTGCCGCGGTTACAGCTTCCGCAACGATGTCGCCAACATCCTTCAGGTGCACGTGCCCTGGCACAAACTGGGTGTAAGAGTTTGCAATTGCGATAATCGGCTTGCCGAAGTCGCTATCGGACATGCCAGTCGCACGCCATAGGGAACGAGCGCCAGCGGCATTACGTCCGGCAGTGGTGACTTTAGAGCGAAGGGGGATCATGTGGGCTGCCCTTCCTAGATAGGGTGCAAGGTAACTAATTGTCCATACTAATCACAAAAGCCCCTAATGTCTCATTTCGCGGTCACTAGTGTCCGCATAATGAGATTTAGGGGCTTTTGTGGACTGCTTAGATGTTACTCAGCAGAGACTTCGCCTTTAGCCTTAGCGCCTTTAACCTTGGCGTCAGCCTCAACCTCACTGGCCTTCTTCATTACGGAGTAGCCATCGCGGTCAAAGACCTCGACCTTGTCATTTTCCGCCATGCGAGCCGAAGTAATCGGATCCGGAATCAGACCGCCGGTGGCTTCCTTTAGCTCGGGCAGTGAATTAAAAGAGATGGCCGGCAGCGCGATACGCTCATCTGACTTGGTGACCGCAAAGGCTCGACCGCCCTTGTTGAAGAAGATGCCTGCAAAATCACTCCAGGGCACCGAACGGCGCTGGGACAGTAGATAAACCGCAGTGATGCCGCGTGACCCCACGGTGGTGCGTACTCGGAAAATCCAAAGCGTATAAATCAACGGTGCCAGGAAGGTAACGGCCAGCCACGGGGTAAAGCCGGCGGCAATTACACACAGCACGACCATGAACGCAACGATGAACAGATGCGTCTTCTGTGGGCGAAATCGCTGCGTCGCAATTTTTGGCTGTGGAGTCGAGTCAGTCATGGCTATTGATTGTAGCGGGTAGTTCGGATTGGCTAGTGCACGGTAGGCGGTTGCGCGTTATTGCGTATCAGCCGAGTTCGGTTCCGCGTTGTTAGTGGAGTCCGTCGACTGCGATCCACCAGTGTCCTCGTTGCCAGTGTTGCTCTGCTCGGAGCTTGGCTGGGTGGAGGTGGTGGTCGAAGGTGTGCGGTTCTGTGTGTTCTGCGGCTGCTGAGAAGTCTCCGTTGGCTGGTTTTGAGATGTCTGATTCTGCTGAGTGGTCTCGGTGGGCTGCACATTCTGTGTGGTGCTAGTCGGCTGGTTGGATGACTGTGGTGCCGACGACTCTTCCGAGTCCTCTTCCTGTGTCGCTACGCGATCGTTCCACCTGCTCGGTGCCAACCATCCAGATGGGCCGTCCTCAGTTTCGAGTGTCATCAGGTTCAAAATGAAGAGAATCAGTAAGGTTACCAGGAGTACAATCGTCGAAACGCGAGCGCGCCCACCTGCGGAGAGGGTTCGACGAACCTTCTGGCGCGTCGTGAGTGTCTTCCAATCGGGGTGGTTAATCAGCTTGCGGATGGCGCTGTTGCTTTCACTGTCTTCCTGCTCGCGTCGCGCATCGTCAAGATCGGCTCCCGCGTGCGGAAGATCGGATCGCTCATTCTCGTCTTGCTTGTCGACGGTCTGAGTTTCGATCAGCTTAGTTTCCGCGGTGACTGGCTCGACTGCTGTGTCCGGTACCATTTCGACAACCTCGGTTGGAGCGCTGTCGACGTCGTCAAGCGCCTGCTTGTTCTCGCGCTTAGCGTCGGCCTGCTTGAGCTGTTCAATCATCGTGTCATCGCGGACGTGGCCGGTGATTTCTTCGGCGGGAGCAAACGGGGTCTGTTGGGCGCGCTCGCCGTAGTCATCCCACCAGGTGTCGATGACTGCGGCGCGGATGGCGCGCTCGATAAGCCATTGGTCGCCCGGTTTGCAGTCGACAATCAAGCGCATGGTGACGGTCCACGGCAGCCCCATAACCGTTGGTGGATTGAGCTCTGTAGAGGACTGCATCTTGATTTCGGAGAGAACGGAGTCCTTGATTGAGTCCAGCGCGATTGCGCGCTTAGCAGCGGCGACGGTGCGCTCTTCCAAATCCTTAATGGAACCACCGGCGGTCATCGGTACCGGTACTTCGACGACGGCACGCGACCACTGCGAGGAGTAGTTGATACACATACGTGCCTCGGAGTTCGGCACGATAATTTCCTCGCCGTTTAGGGTTCGAATGGTCGTGGCGCGCAATGTCATATTGACGACGTCGCCCTGCACGGTGCCGGAAGGGGAATGGAACTCAACCCAATCGCCGATGCCGTACTGTTTCTCGGCAATGATGAACATGCCTCCGAGGAAGTCGGCGATGACTCCCTGGGCACCAAAACCAACAGCAGCGGAAACAACCGTTGCGGGGATGGCGGCGGCGGTTAGCGAGATTCCGAATTTCGACAGAATCGCGATGATTAAGACGAAGTACGCAATAACTTCGACGATGTAAACAACAGCGCCAATGAGCGCGCGTCGTCCCTTGGCTTGCTCGTCCTCAGAGGAGATATTTCCGTCTGCGATTGCCAGAACGAAACGTCGGATGCGGGGAACAAGAATTAGCAGAATGGCCAGGCTTGCAATGGCAAGACCGTTGCTGGCTATCCATTGCCATGCCCGTAACAACATGAATTGTAAAAATTCCATGCTCTCCACCGTAGGTCGTTCGCCTTAAGATGGGCTGAGTTTAAAGATAAGGAATTATGCATAAAGAGGAGCTTCGAGGTGAGCCGCTCTGGCGTGCCGACTCGGATACACCGCCTCTGCACCGTCTCGGGTGCACCAGCGTATCGGGGGTGGGGGTGTTTCTGGGTAAAGTGATTCCCAAAGCTGGGGTGGGACTGCTGTGGGGAAACGGGTGGGAAGTGGGTAGGCGCTCGGGTGTTAAGCGGGCGGGGGTGTCCAATTGGCGGGATTGACTTCTCACTATGTGGACGTTAAGGTTGTAGTCAACGCCACATTCGTAGCTTCTTCGCGTGAATGTGAGTTGAGTAGTTGCCCACCATGACCCAGGAGCGAAATCGTGAACGCGCACGAGCAGCACACCCCATCGCCCGCCCAATTCGCAGCTAAGGCGCGCACCAGCGCCCCCGAGCGAATTTCTGGTGCAAAAGCCATTGTCCGATCTCTTGAAGAGCTTGGTGTTGAGGTAGCCTTCGGTATCCCCGGTGGTGCAGTGCTTCCGCTCTACGATCCGATTTATGACTCGGAAAAGCTCCGCCACGTCCTCGTGCGCCACGAGCAGGGAGCTGGTCACGCTGCCACTGGTTACGCGCAGGTTTCCGGCAAGGTCGGTGTGTGTATCGCGACTTCCGGCCCGGGTGCTACTAACCTGGTTACCCCGCTCGCGGATGCTCAGATGGACTCCGTTCCGGTTGTCGCCATCACCGGTCAGGTCGGTCGCCCGCTGCTGGGTACTGACGCTTTCCAGGAGGCTGACATCCGCGGTGTGACCATGCCGATCACTAAGCACAACTTCATGGTCACCGAAGCTGAGGACATCCCGCGCGCGCTCGCTGAGGCATTCCACCTGGCTTCTTCTGGTCGCCCAGGCCCGGTTCTGGTCGATGTTCCGAAGGACCTCCAGAATACGATGATTGACTTCACCTGGCCGCCGGAGATTGACCTGCCGGGCTACCGTCCTGTGACGACTCCGCACCAGCGTCAGATTGACGAAGCAGCTGAGATGATTGCTGCGGCCAAGCGTCCGGTGCTCTACATCGGTGGTGGCGTCATTAAGGCTGATGCTTCCACGGAGCTGGTCGAGTTCGCCGAGCAGACTGGAGTTCCGGTCGTGACCACGCTGATGGCTCGCGGCGCATTCCCGGACTCGCACCCGCTGCATATGGGTATGCCGGGCATGCACGGCAAGGTGTCCGCCGTCGCTGCTCTGCAGAAGTCCGACCTGCTCATCACTATCGGTGCGCGTTTCGACGACCGTGTTACCGGTGATCTGAATTCCTTCGCGCCGAACGCGAAGGTTATCCACGCAGACATTGACCCGGCAGAGATTGGCAAGCTCCGTGAAGTTGACGTTCCCATCGTCGGCGATGCCCGCGAGGTCCTTGCCGCACTTAGCGAGTCCTACACCAAGCTCGGTCTTAGTCGCCCCCAGATTGCCGACTGGCTGAAGCTTCTCGACGGTCTCCGCGACGAGTTCCCCCTCGGGTGGGAAGAGCCCGCTGATGGTGCAATCGCTCCGCAGTTTGTAATTCAGACCCTGTCCGACATCGTTGGCCCGGAGGCCATCTATGCCGCTGGCGTCGGCCAGCACCAGATGTGGGCAGCGCAGTTCGTCCAGTACGAGAACCCGCGCACCTGGCTTAACTCCGGTGGTGCCGGCACGATGGGCTACTCAATCCCGGCTGCGATGGGCGCCAAGGCGGCTGCTCCAGAAAAGGAAGTCTGGGCCATTGATGGTGACGGTTGCTTCCAGATGACCAATCAGGAGCTAACCACCTGTGCAATGGAAGGTTTTCCCATCAAGGTTGCCTTGATCAACAACGGTAACCTGGGCATGGTTCGTCAGTGGCAGACGCTGTTCTACGATCAGCGCTACTCCAACACCAAGCTGCGCCCGGAGGACAACTCCTACCTGCCAGACTTCGTCCAGCTCTCCGAGGGGCTTGGCTGCGTGGCGATTCGCGTGACCAAGAAGGAAGATGTCGCGGCCGCAATTAAGAAGGCACGCGAGATTAATGACCGACCGGTGGTTATTGACTTCATTGTCGGTGAGGATGCTCAGGTGTGGCCGATGGTGGCAGCTGGCAAATCCAATGATGAGGTCGAATACGCCCGTGGTCTGCGCCCGCTGTTCAACGATGAGAACTCAGCGGCCGAGACCCCGGCTGACATCCACGGCACTGTTGTGGACAACGCCGAGGACGCCGCGAAGCAGCCCGACGCTAACCACCCGTCCATGAAGACCCGCTAATCGGGATCCGAAGCAACAGGAAGTGAGTCCCAAAATGGCTGAACTGCACACTCTATCCGTGTTGACCCTCGATGAGCCGGGTATTCTGGTCCGCATTGCGGGCATGTTCACCCGCCGAGGTTTCAGCATCCAGTCGATTACCTCGGGTGAAACTGAGACCGAGGGAGTCAACCGCATCACTGTCGTGGTTGAGACGGAGACGCTGCCGATCGAACAGATCACTAAGCAGCTCAACAAGCTAGTGCCCGTGCTGAAGGTGGTCCGCCAGCCCCCAGAGACCATGGTGTCGCGCGGACTGCTAATGGTGAAGGTTTCCTGCGACAACACCAATCGTCCGCAGGTCGTCGATGCCGCCAATCTCTTCCGTGCCCGCGTGGTGGACGTCTCTCAAGAGTCTGTCATCATTGAGGCGACGGGTGAGCGCTCGAAGCTTGTAGCCCTGCTGGAGGTCCTCGAGCCGTTTGGTATCCGTGAGCTCATTCAGTCCGGTACCGTCGCAATGGCACGCGGGCCGAAGCCGATGCTCCAGCCCCGCTAACAACTAAACGCTAAGATTTTTAACGAATCCGATTCGAAAAGAGGCTAATTTTAATGGCTATTGAACTGCTGTACGACGACGATGCTGATCTGTCCATCATCCAGGGGCGTAAGGTTGCCATCCTGGGCTACGGTTCCCAGGGCCACGCTCACGCTCAGAACCTGCGCGAGTCCGGTGTCGAGGTTGTTATCGGTCTGCGTGAAGGCTCCAAGTCCGCTGTGAAGGCCCAGGAAGCTGGCTTTGAGGTTAAGTCCAACGCAGATGCCGCTGCATGGGCAGACGTCATTATGGTGCTGGTTCCGGACACCACCCAGGCAAAGGTTTACAGCGAGGACATCGAGCCGAACCTGAAGGACGGCGACGCGCTGTTCTTCGGCCACGGTCTGAACATCCACTTCGACCTCATCAAGCCGGCTGACAACATCACCGTCGGTATGGTTGCTCCGAAGGGGCCGGGTCACCTGGTTCGTCGTCAGTTCGTCGATGGCAAGGGCGTTCCGTGCCTGATCGCCGTTGACCAGGATCCGAAGGGCGAGGGCCGCGACCTGGCTCTGTCTTACGCTGCAGCTATCGGTGGCGCCCGCGCTGGCGTTATCCCGACCACCTTCGAGGCAGAAACTGTGACCGACCTCTTCGGTGAGCAGGCTGTTCTCTGTGGCGGCACCGAGGAACTGGTCAAGGTCGGTTTCGAGGTTCTGGTTGAAGCTGGTTACGAGCCGGAGATGGCATACTTCGAGTGCCTGCACGAGCTGAAGCTGATTGTTGACCTGATGTTCGAGGGCGGTATTGCCAACATGAACTACTCGGTCTCCGACACCGCTGAGTTCGGTGGCTACCTGTCTGGCCCACGCGTTATTACCGCTGATACCAAGCAGCACATGCGCGAGATTCTGTCTGACATTCAGGACGGCACCTTCACCAAGCGTCTGATTGCCAACGTCGAGGGCGGCAACAAGGAGCTCGAGGACCTGCGCGCTTCCTACAACAACCACCAGATTGAAGAGGTCGGCTCCAAGCTGCGCGACCTGATGAGCTGGGTTAAGGTCGACGCTCGCGCTGAGACCGCCTAAGTTTGTTGCTTAAGCGAATCCTTCGCTTGTTCGCGAAGTAGGGCTTCATCACTGAGCTTCATCGCCGTGATGAGGCCCTTTTCGTATCTCTCTTA
>NZ_KV836272.1:469359-474690 GCF_001838295.1 Corynebacterium sp. HMSC074C04 | reverse complement strand
TCGTTTTCTTTCACTGAAACGTGTGGGGTAGACGGGTGGGATAAACGTCTGAGATAAAAGCAACTACGGCCAAACGGGTGTAGCCCCAGTCGTATCCGGGGTTCTAATCTGGGTTGAAGGGGCTCCCTCAACAAAGACGTTCGATAGTCTAATCGTTGCAATCAAATCATTTCACGGAGGTAAATGTGCGAGTATCCGCAATGACGCGGCGCGTGACGGCAACCGTTGCTCTGACGGTCAGTCTGGCGCTGGGATCGAGCGCCCTGGTCGCGTGTGGTAATTCCGACAGTGCTGTTTCCACGAAGAAGGTGGACGCTGAGTCGACGGTGCTTAGCGACGACATCGCAGCGTCGGAAAGCCTGATCGGCAGTTCGGAAGCAGTTGTCGTTTCCTCGGCTGGTGCAGCTGAGCAGCGTCGGGCGGCAGGCATTGCGGTTGCTGCTGGGCTGCCGATGCTGGTGGCTGGTTCTGCCGAAGATGCGGAAGATGACAGTACCGCCAAGAGTCCCAAGAAGGACGCTCGTGGCCACGATACTGGCGCTGATATCGCCGATGTGGAAAAAGAGATTGACCGCCTGGGCGCAAAGACAGTCCTTACAGTGGGGGCAGTTGACCTGACCGGGGGAGAGGAGCGTCAGGTTATTGCAGATCCGGGTACGACCGATGGCCTCAAGGAGCTTGTCGGTACTGAATTCAAGGTTCTCAAAGAGACGGAGTCGAAGCCGACTCGCGCTGTCGTTGAGATGGATCCGGAGAAGCCCACTGTCGTCAAGGGTGACGCAACGAAGGATGGGGGCGCCAACCAGGAGGCGCAGGATCGCGCCAGCGATGGGCAGGATGACAAGGGGCAGGAGAGCATCACCCTGCCGAAGGGATCGCCGAAGGAGGTTAAGGACAAGTTGGCATTGGCTGCACCGGGTACCGGCCTGGCTTCCATTGCTACTGCTCGAGCAGCTGGCCTGAAGGTCAGTTGGCTGCCGGTGGGCGACGCGCGTGCTACCTCTGAGTCGATTTCGGCTGCTCGTGACGGCGAGTCCCTGATTGCTCTGGGTAAGGTTTTCGGCGATCAGGACAAGTTCGATCAGTCCATCGAGCTGGCCAAGGATGACAAGGTCAAGGAGCTGCCGGGTGGAGGCACGCTGCTGTTCCCCGGTCGTCATCTGATTGCAACGTATGGTCACCCAGGTGTCGCTCCATTGGGTGTGATGGGCGAGGATGATCCGGAGGATGCCGTCGCACGTGCGAAGGACTACGTCAAGCAGTACGAGAAGTTCGCCGATGACCCGGTACTGCCGGCCTTTGAGATTATTGCTTCGGTCGCACAGGCTGATCCGGGCCCGCGTGGTGACTACTCCGAGCCGGCTCCGGTTGAGACTCTGAAGCCGTACGTCGAGGCCATGACCAAGGCCGGCGGCTACGTCATCATCGACTTGCAGCCGGGCAGTGCAGACTTCCTGGACCAGGCCAAGTTCTACGAAGAACTGCTGAAGATGCCAAACGTCGGTCTGGCGCTGGATCCGGAGTGGAAGATGGAACCGGGGCAGGTTCCGGCGACTCAGGTTGGTCACGTTAAGGCTGAAGAGGTCAACCGCGTTGCTGATTGGCTGGCTGAGCTGACTCGTAAGAACAACCTTCCGCAGAAGATGCTGATGCTGCACCAGTTCCAGCTACAGATGATTCGCGATCGCGAGACGCTGGATCTGTCGCACCCGGAGCTCGCATTCGTACTGCATGCCGACGGCCATGGCACCGCGCAGGAAAAGTTTGAGACCTGGAACGTCATGCTGCAGGATTTGCAGCCGGAGATTTTCGAGGCGTGGAAGAACTTCATCGACGAGGACCAGCCGATGTTTACTCCTGAGGAGACCATGAACATCGAACCGCGTCCATGGTTGGTTACGTACCAGTAGGTTATAGACCAGCAGAAATAAAAATAAAACGCGAAGAGTTTTGCCGACTTGAATGTCGGGGGCAACGGCGCTTACTCCCTAAACAAAGGGTAGTAAGCGCCGTTTTGCTTAGGTAAGTACCCCCGCGCCTCACCCCCAGAGTTTATGATGAGACGTAATGCGCGTGCACGCTTTAGTAGTTTTCTTAAGTGACACCGCACATACTGCATAAATTTTTCGAGACAAACCAGGAGATGCTTGTGAGCCAGAACGCTCGCCCCGTTGTCCTCATCGCCGACAAGCTGGCACAGTCCACAGTGGACGCATTGGGGGATTCCGTTGAGGTCCGTTGGGTAGATGGTCCGAACCGCGCTGAGCTCCTGGCTGCGGTTGGTGACGCTGACGCACTGCTCGTCCGCTCCGCTACCACCGTGGATCAGGAAGTCCTCGAAGCGGCTCCGAATCTGAAGATCGTCGGCCGTGCCGGCGTTGGCCTGGATAACGTCGACATCGATACCGCTACCAAGCGCGGCGTCATGGTTGTCAACGCTCCGACCTCCAATATTCACTCTGCATGTGAGCACGCAATCGCGCTGCTGCTGGCCACCGCTCGCCAGCTGCCGGCTGCGGACGCGTCCCTGCGTGAGGGGGAGTGGAAGCGCTCTTCCTTCAAGGGGGTCGAAATCTTCGGCAAGACCGTCGGTATCGTCGGTTTCGGTCACATCGGCCAGTTGTTTGCGCAGCGTCTCGCTGCTTTTGAGACCAACATCATTGCGTACGATCCGTACGCGAACCCGGCCCGTGCTGCTCAGCTCGGTGTTGAGCTGGTTGAGCTGGAAGACCTGATGGCTCGCGCTGATTTCGTGACCATCCACCTGCCGAAGACCAAGGAAACCGCTGGCATGTTCGATGCTGAGCTCCTGGGCAAGGCCAAGAAGGGGCAGATCATCATCAACGCTGCCCGCGGCGGTCTCGTCGACGAGCAGGCGCTTGCCGACGCGATTAAGGCTGGCAACATCCGCGGTGCTGGCTTCGATGTGTACGCGACCGAGCCGTGCACGGATTCCCCGCTGTTTGGCCTGCCGGAAACTGTTTGTGCTCCGCACCTGGGCGCCTCCACCGTTGAGGCTCAGGACCGCGCCGGTACCGATGTCGCTAAGTCCGTACTGCTGGCACTGGCTGGCGAGTTCGTCCCGGATGCCGTCAACGTTTCCGGTGGCGCTGTTGGCGAAGAGGTGGCCCTGTGGCTCGAGCTGGCTCGTGAGCTGGGTCTGGTTGCTGGTGGTCTGCTGGAGGGCGCTCCGGCCGCTGTTGAGGTCACCGCTCGCGGTGAGCTGCACACTGAGGACGTTAACGTTCTGGGGATGGCAGCAATCCGTGGACTGTTCTCCCTCATGGTGGAAGAGCCTGTCACTTTCGTTAACGCTCCGCGTATTGCAGAAGAGCGGGGTGTGACCTTCACTGTCGAGACTGAGCCGGAGTCCGTCTCCCACCGCTCCGTCCTCGAGGTCAAGGTCATCGGCGCTGATGGCTCCACCGCTACCGTCGTTGGTGCTCTCACTGGCCTGAACCGCGTTGAGAAGATTGTTCGTATCAATGGCCGCGGCATCGACATGCGTGCTCAGGGCCGTAACCTCTTCCTGCTGTACAAGGACGTTCCGGGTGCTCTGGGCCGCGTAGCTACCACCCTGGGTGAGTCCGGCATCAACATCGAGGCTGCTGCTCTGTCTCCGCAGGAAGCAGATCAGACTGCCATCCTGGTGCTGCGTGTTTCCAAGGAGGTTCCGGAGGAGCTCGTCGAGAAGATTGCCGAGGAAATCTCCGCTACCCACGCTCTGCAGCTTGAGCTGGACTAGTTTTGAGCGCCTAGGCGTTTTAGAGCTACTTCCTAGCCTATGAAAAATCCCCTCCAACCGGAGGGGATTTTTTTGTTTGCCTGCTAGTTTTACAAGCCTTAGCCCTTCATCGAGCCCTTCTCAATCATGTTGACGTGGAAGTCGAAGGCAGTGCGCAGATCGTGCGGGGTCGACATGCCCGGAGCGGTCTTCAGCGCGCGCTCGTAGTACTCCTCCAGCAGTGGCTGGTACTCCGGGTGTGCAACGGAAATCATCTTAGCCACGCGGTCACGCGGTGCCAGGCCACGCAGGTCAGCGAATCCACGCTCGGTGATGATGACCATGGCGTCGTGCTCGGTGTGGTCAATGTGCGAAGCGAACGGAACGATTGTCGAAATCGCACCGTCCTTCGCCAGCGACGGCGAGATGAACGAGGAAACGAAGGCGTTACGGGTGAAGTCACCGGAACCACCGATGCCGTTCATCATGCGGCTGCCGTTGATGTGGGTGGAGTTGACGTTGCCGTAGATGTCGGCCTCAATCATGCCGTTGGTGGCGATCAGGCCCACACGACGGACAACCTCCGGGTGGTTGGAGATCTGCTGCGGGCGCAGGATGATGTTCTTGCGGTAGCGAGCAGCCTCGTTGTTCATGCGCTCGGCTGCTTCTGGAGACAGGGAGAAGGAGGTAGCCGAAGCGACGGTCATCTTACCTGCGTCAATCAGGTCAATCATGCCGTCCTGAATAACCTCGGTGTAGGCCTTGATGTTCTCAAACTTGGAGTCCAACAGACCTGCCATCACAGCGTTCGGCACGTTACCGACGCCCGACTGCATGATGTACTGGTCGTAAGCCAGGCGACCCGCGCGAACTTCGCCCTCGAGGAAGTCGAGGAAGTGGCCAGCAATGGCCTTCGAGGTCTCATCCAACGGCTTGAACGGGGAGTTGCGGTCCGGCGCGTTGGTCTCGACAACTGCGACAACCTTGTCCAGGTTGATGTCGATGTAAGGGGTACCAATGCGATCACCCGGGGCATTGATCGGCACCGGCGTGCGGTTAGGCAGGTGCTGAATGCGGTAGATGTCGTGCATGCCCTCGAGTTCCTCGGACTGCCACGAGTTGACCTCAATGATGATCTTGTCAGCGTTGTCCATCCACTCGACGTTGTTGCCAACGCTTGACGACGGAATGAGGTGTCCATCTTCCGTAATACGAGTGACCTCTACAATTGCGGCGTCAATCGGCAGGAAGCCCTGCTCGATGTACAGCGCGGAGTGGGAGAGATGGATGTCCTGGTACTTTGCCTTGCCGGCGTTGATGGACTTACGCAGTGCCGGATCTCCCTGGTACGGCATGCGGTAGCGGATGATGTCAGCTTCTGCCATCACGCCGTCACAGTCCGGGGCGGTGGAAGCGCCGGTGTAGATGTCGACAGCGAATTCTTCACCCTTGGCGTGGAGTTCCTTGCCTCGGTTTGCCAGCGCAGTCGGCAGAGCCTTCGGGTAGCCAGCACCGGTGAAGCCAGAGATGCCGAGGGCATCACCGTGATTGATAAACTGTGCCGCCTCGTCGGCGGTCATTACTTTGCCGCGCAAACCGGCATGTGC
>NZ_KV836272.1:451265-469259 GCF_001838295.1 Corynebacterium sp. HMSC074C04 | reverse complement strand
GCGATGCGATCAGACATGTCATCTCCTAGATTGACTGTTCGACTTTAGTTTTGTCGCCTAACCTAGCATGCGCTAACAGTGTGTTGCCACACCCGCAGGTTGGGAAGTGATTCATGGCATAGTAATCGCTTCAGCTGGTTGTTTATCGGCGCTCTTCTAGGGGCTTTGCTACAGCAACTCCCGCACTTCTTCGTCGGTCAGCATGGCATCCTCGAATGCTTGCAGTGTGGCCTCTGGGTTAAATTTCACACCGATGAGTACGACCTCATTGGATGGTGGGACATCGGTTTGTGCCCACATGACAGCAGGGGTGATCTTCAGGTTCGGTCCCGCCTGACTCCACACGTGGGCGACTTCGAGGCGGTCGGAAATCCAGCAGTGCCCCTTGGATCGTACGAGGCCCTTTGTGCCGCGGAGGGCCTTGATTAGTCGTTCGCGGTCGAAGGGGCGGTTGCCTCGGAAAACAACCGAAGAAATACCGTATTCTTCGGTCTCCGGCGTGTGGGGATTCGCAAGTTCTTCTGCATATCCGTGGAAAGTGGCCGCCGTGCCTTCGTCGTAAAGCGATGCGTCGAGAATGGCGGAGGTGGCGATTTCTCCGTTAGTCACGCGGACGATGCGTGCACGAGGGTTCATTGCGCGGATGGTTTCCTCGGTACCGCCGGTGAGCTTTTCGCCTGCGAGATCGGATTTGGTGATGAGGATGAGATCGGCGAATTCCACCTGGTCGACAAGGAGGTCGGCGACCGTGCGTTCGTCGTCAGGCAGTGCACGCCCCTGGCGGAGGCTGTCGAGGAATGTGGAGGCGTCGACGAGCGTGACCATCGTGTCGATGGGGGCGATGTCGGCGAGGCGACGGCCGTCGTCGAATTCCCACTCGAAGGTAGCGGCGACTGGCATGGGTTCGGAGATGCCGGTGGATTCGATGACGATGTGCTCGAATTTGCCGCTGCGCGCGAGCTTGCCGACGTTTTCAACGAGGTCATCTCGCAGTGTGCAGCAGATGCAGCCGTTGGACATTTCGATGAAACGGTCTTCGCCGCGCTCGAGATATGTGCCCTGCTCGATCAGGGCGGCGTCGACGTTGACTTCCGAGAAGTCGTTGACGATAACCGCGATTTTGCGCCCCTGTGAGTTTGCCAGGAGGTTGTTCAGGAGCGTGGTCTTGCCGGCGCCCAGGAATCCGGACAGGACGGTGACGGGAGTGGTCGGGGTGGTGATATCAGAAAATTCGGTAGAAGTCACCCAACAAGACTAGCGTACTGAAAATGATTATCAATAACGTGTGCGTAAATTAAGGTGCGGGGAAGGTTGTAAATGTGTCGTATGGCTGATTATTGGCCAGTTGTGACGTAGGGCATAAAACGGTGTTGTAGTCGGTTTTAGTGGCGCATGGAGCGTGCCTAAAACGGGGGCGCTTTCGGGCTTCTGAATGAAGGGTGCTAACCGCTTCGTTGATAGGGTTGGGGGTGTGCTTCGGTGTTCGAAGTGCTACCCCCGATAGTCGCGTTGGGGGATGCAGAAAGGTGAGTTCATGTCAGATCGTATTGCCCATGCTGGCCTCAAATCCAAGGTGATGACCGCGCAGGAGGCGGCACAGTTCATCAATCACGGAGATATGGTGGGCTTTGCCGGATTTACCGGCGCCGGTTATCCGAAGGTTGTTCCGCCGGCTCTCGCTGAGCGCATGGAGGCCGCTCACGAACGGGGTGACGAGTTCAAGATTAAGGTCTTGACCGGTGCTTCTACCGCTCCGGAACTCGATGGTGTGTTGGCAAGGGCCAATGGTGTCGAGTGGCGCATGCCATACCAGTCTGATCCGACAATGCGTAGCCTCATTAATGCGGGCGACGCGTACTACAGTGATATTCACCTTTCGCACTCTGGTCCGATGACGGAGCAGGGCTTCTTTGGTCCGGTCAATGTTGCCGTCGTTGAAGCCGTTCGCATTAAGGCCGATGGCTCCCTGATTCTTTCCTCTTCGGTTGGTAATAGTGTTTCATATTTGAATGCCGCCGAGAAGATCATCATTGAGGTCAACTCCTGGCAATCTGAGGACCTCGAGGGCATGCATGATATCTACAGTGTCGGCCTGCCTCCGAACCGCAAGGAGATTCCGATTCTGACTCCGGGTGACCGTATTGGCACCCCGTATGTTCCGATTGATGTCGACAAGGTTGTTGCTGTCGTTGAGACTAACGCCGAGGATCGTAACTCGCCGTTCAAGCCGCTGGATGATGACTCTAAGGCCATTGCGGGTTACCTGCTCGACTTCCTCGATTGTGAGGTCAAGGCCGGACGTCTGCCGGAGAACCTGCTGCCGATGCAGTCGGGTGTCGGCAACATTCCAAACGCTGTGCTTGCGGGGCTGCTTGACTCCAAGTATGAGAACCTGACCTCCTTTACTGAGGTTATTCAGGATGGAATGATTAACCTGATGGATGCTGGCAAGCTGACCATGGCTTCCGGCACTGCTTTCTCGCTGTCTCCGGAATATGCAGCTCGAATGAATGAGAATGCTGCTGACTACCGTGACAAGATTGTGCTGCGTCCGCAGGATCTCTCTAATAACCCGGGGCTGACTCGCCGTATGGGTCTGATTGCCACTAACGGCATGATTGAGGCCGACATCTACGGTAATGTCAACTCCACTCACGTGGCTGGCTCGCGCTTGATGAACGGTATTGGTGGCTCCGGCGACTTCACCCGCAACGCCTACATTTCGTCGTTCGTGTCTCCGTCGTTGGCTAAGAATGGCAATATTTCTGCTATCGTGCCCATGGTCTCCCATGTTGACCACACTGAACACGATGTGATGGTTATCATCACTGAGCAGGGTCTGGCTGACCTCCGTGGTCTGGCCCCACGTCAGCGCTCCCGCCTTATTATCGAGAAGTGTGCTCACCCGATGTACAAGGAGGCGCTGCTCGAGTACGTTGAGCGTGCCGAGAAGGCCACTCCGTACCTGCACACTCCGCATGACCTGGGTACTTCTTACGACTTCCACCGTCGCTTCCTTGAGAACGGCTCGATGAAGCCGGTCGATTAAGGTTCTAGCGCGTTTCCCGCTTTACGACGAAGTTTGCGTCGTAGGGCGGGATTTGCTTTTAGTATCGTCTCGAAAGAGTGTTCGAATTTGGCGGTGATTCTTGGGCTTGGGTGGCGGTTTGAATCCGGGGTGAGGGATATGGTGTGGGCGAATTGATAAAGAACTGTTCGTTAGGGGACCTCGTTAGGGAGGGGGCAGTGCAATGTCGGAGTTGGAATCGTGTGGGGAATTTCGCTTCAGTCATGAGGTGAGGGCTCATCCGCTCGCTGAAGTGATGCGGGAGATTAATCGCTTGCAAGTGGTTATCGCTCAGCGGGTCGCACCACCAGATGATGGCGATGTTGAAGCTCATCTGGCTTATTGGTCGGTGGTGCTGGGCATCTCGCGCACCGAAGTGAATAAATATATGGAAATTGGCTACATGCTTGGGCGCATGCCGCAATTGGCGGAAATGTGTCGGGAGCGCGGGCACTTGTCAATGAAGCATTTGACAATGCTCGGAAAACACACACGCCCTGTAGTCGATGAAAAAGTTGACGCAGTTGAGTCGGGTCTCGTGGATGTCGTTAAGCCAAGGCGAGACGGGGAAGCGCTCCGTGGAGTGCGGGCGATGGCAACGCGGGTGCAGCGAGTGATTGGTGAGTGTGCTCCGGAAGTCCGGCCACGCGATGTGGATGTCGCTGGGTTGCACACTGATAGGGTCCTGGCCCGGAATGTGGAAGCGACCGTAGATGCTGCAATTGATGCGGCGGCATATCAAGTCGAGAAGGATGGGGAATCTGCGGAGGATCCCGCGGAGTCGCCTGAGGTGCAGGAGGTTCAAGCTGCGGCTCTCGATTACTTTGGCGATCGCATGACGGCTAAGGAGTTTATCGCGGTTGATGAACATGGTGACGCTGGAGTGACAACGCTGACTACTGTGCTCGAGCGACATCATGCGGTGGAAGCCCTTGCAATTATCGACGCAGTGGCTAAGCAGATGAAGGTGAGTCGCGCGGCAGCTTTCATGCATGCGCTACGCGGTACTTGTGAGGTGGAGGTGAATCTGGAGCTCTTCCGAGTGCTCTCTCTCGGGGAGGATGGCGAACCGGAAAACACTCCAGTGTGGCTCGCTGGTGCTGGTTGGCTTTCTACGCTGGTGGCCGAGTCTTGGCTGAAACGGGTATCGACATTGCGGGTGCTGGGGGATAGTGCCGTTGAGGGCTATCGACCCTCCGAGTCGCAGCGTGCATTCGTGCGTGCCCGTGACGGTGTGTGTAGTTTTCCTGGATGCGATATCCCTGCGGAAAAGTGCGATATCGACCATATTGTGGAATTTGATCACAGTCTTTCCGGTGGTGAGCGGCAAATGGAAGGGGCTACGCACACGGATAATCTCCATTGTCTTTGTCGACGGCACCACAACCTTAAAACTGCTGGTATATGGCGAGTTGTTCGAGGTGATGATGGGACTGAAGCCTGGACGTTCCTCTCTTGTGATGAGGGGCCGTTTGCGCACTCGGACAAAGAGCACACTGGGCATGGTCGTTACACCTTTGCCTCGCAGACTGAAAAGAAAACCGCTGCGCTGGCCGAGCACAATGAGAAACGTCGCAAACTGCATGACAGCCTCCGCAGTCTAGTGGATAAGGTGCGGAGGGATTTGGAAAAGGAGAGGGCAGTAGACGGGGTGGATTGTGAAAGCGAAGGAGATGGTAAAAACCGCGGAGACAGCGATGGGGAGTGAGTGCTAGGTTCTGCTACACTCATTTGTGTCCATATAGTGAGAAGGGTATCTCAAAAAATGACTGAGGTAGGAAAGCTGAAGATCGCCGTCATCCCGGGTGATGGCATCGGCACGGAAGTTACGGCAGAGGCACTGAAGGTGCTGGGGGCTGCTATCGGCGAGTTCGACACCACCGAGTATGACCTCGGTTCGCGTCGCTACTTGCGCAATGGCGAACTGCTCACCGACGCCGACCTTGACTCCCTGCGCGAGCACGACGCTATTCTGCTCGGTGCCATCGGTGACCCGGCGAACGTTCCTCCGGGCGTTCTCGAACGCGGCCTGCTGCTGAAGATGCGCTTCGCGCTGGATCACCACGTCAACCTGCGTCCTTCCAAGCTCTTCCCGGGTGTCGAGTCACCGCTGAAGAATCCGGGCGAAATTGATTTCGTGGTCGTCCGCGAGGGAACCGAAGGTGCCTACACCGGTAACGGCGGTGCGATTCGCGTCGGCACGCCACACGAGGTTGCCAACGAGACCTCCGTCAATACCCGCTTCGGTGCTGAGCGCGTTGTTCGCTACGCCTTCGAGCTGGCTATGACCCGCCGCAAGAAGCTGACTCTCGTCCACAAGACCAATGTGCTGGTGCACGGCGGTGGTATGTGGCAGCGTACGGTCGACGAGGTTGCTAAGGAATACCCTGAGGTAGATGTCGATTACTCGCACATTGACGCTGCGACGATTTACCTCGTCACTAATCCTTCGCGTTTCGACGTCATCGTCACCGACAATCTCTTCGGTGACATCATTACTGATGAAGCTGGTGCAATTTCGGGCGGTATCGGTCTGGCAGCGTCCGGCAACATTGACGCCTCCAATACCAACCCGTCTATGTTCGAGCCCGTTCACGGCTCCGCGCCCGACATTGCTGGCAAGGGGATCGCTGACCCGACGGCAGCCATTCTGTCGGGTGCCATGATGCTTCGCCATCTGGGTCGTGAGGAAGACGCCCAGCGCATCGAAGCTGCTGTGGAAGCTGACATGGCTACCCGCGGTAGTGGCCCAATCAAGACCAGTGAAGTTGGCGACCGCATTGCTGCTGCTTTGAAGTAGTGCATGCGGTAGTGCAAACAGTAGTGCAGTAAAACAGGGGAGGGGCTAGACAATCACAGTTTTGCCATCGACGGTAGTGATGTGAGTCTTACTGTCGGCGGTGTGCTCGATGAAGTCCGGCGCATGTCCGACCTGGGCAAGCACATTGATGATGGTGTCAAGGGTGTGTGGGGATGATCTTCCTGCGCCGCCATTGGAACCATTTCCTCCCAGCCCTGCCACCAACGCATCCCTCGTAATCTCCGCATGTCCCAGGTGCTGAGCCGCCTCGTGGAAGACATGCACAATCACGCCTTCGATGCTGCCGCACCACCAACGGTCTTTATCGGTAGGAATCGCAGCAGGAGCACCAGCGCGGTCCACGCCTTGCAGCTCCACCAGCGCGGATTCAATAGCCGCGCGATCACGGTGGTAAATCTCCAGCCCTTCCAAAACACTGCAATGAGCAGAAAACTCACCGTCGCGGTCGCGAACATAGTCGCGCCCGAGGCAGACGCGCTCGAGCCAGTACCTCGCTGATCCGGTCACATGACGCAGCAGCACGGCCAGGGAGTTTATGGCTGGGATGGGGAGGGGTGCGTTGAAGGTATCGTCGTCAAGCGTGGCGACGAGTGCCGCGAGCTTGTCCATCCTGCCGAGGATGTGGGCATCGAGCGGCCATTCGGGATTTGTGGAAGCGCTGTGTGTGGAATCGGTCATAAGGTCGAGTATTCCCGCAAATCACTCCTATTGGGGCCAAAAATAGGGGATAATTGACCCCATGACCGTCGAGCTTGCGGAAATCGCAGACTTCCTCAGCCAAACTCGCCCGTTTTCGGACCTTACCGATGAAGAGCGCGCAACTATCCCACCGCTTTTGACCATGCGCTATGCCCGTCGTGGCACGGAGATTATCCGGGCGGGTGCGGATAACAATAGCTGTTTCATTATTCGCTCCGGCATGGTGGATCTCTTCGACCCAGCTGGCACACTGCTGGACAGACGAGATGTGGGAGATCATTTCGGCTATTCGACGCTGCTGAGCAGTGACCCTTCGCTATACACGATGACGGCGGTGGAGGACTGCGTATTCCTGGTGATCTCCAAGGAGGTCTTTAACCACCTCAATGACCAGTTCGTAGAGGTCCGGCGCTATTACGGCGGTGAGAACGCGCGCATTCGCGCAGTGGCCTCGAAGTTGCGGAGCACTGCGGCATCGGAGTCGTTGCGCACACGGGTTGCGGACCTAATGGAAACGTCGCTGGTGACCTGCAGCGCCGATGCGACAGTGCAAGAGGCGGCGCAGATTATGACGGAGTGGAATGTCTCCAGTCTGCTGGTGATGGAGTCTGCAGGCGCTAATCAGAGCCCACTCGTTGGCATCATCACGGACCGCGACCTCCGTCGTCGAGTCCTGGCAGAGGCCAAGCCCGCGGCGACGCTCGTAAGCGAAGTGATGACCGAGACCCCGGAAACCATTAGTCCCGACCTGCTGGTTTTCGAGGCCATGCTGCTGATGGCCGAGCGCGGTTACCACCACCTGCCAGTGCATGACGGGACGAGAGTGGTCGGCATGATTGTTATTGGTGACCTCCTGCGCAGTCTGCACACCGATCCCGTGTATGCGACGGCGACGCTGGCGCGAAAGAGCGATATCTCAGAGATTGCAGAGATTGCCCAGAACGCGCGACGAATTGTCGGCCGGTTCATTGACCGGGGTGATTCGGGGGAGGAGGTCTCGAAGCTGCTGACTGCCGTGGCCGATGCTGTTACCCGGCGCCTGGTTGCTCTCGCCGAGGAAAAGCTCGGGCCCCCACCGGTCAGCTACGCGATTGCAGTCCTGGGCTCGCATGGGCGCGGAGAGATGGGGCTCGCATCCGATCAGGACAATGCGCTGGTTCTCGCCGACGACTACGACGCCGACGTTCACGCTGACTATTTCGCCGCGCTTAGCGACGAGATTTGCACTAACCTCGACCGAGTCGGTTATCCGCTCTGTACAGGGGATATGATGGCCAGCAATCCCGCGTGGAGGATGACTAAGTCGCAGTGGTTGCGCACTTTCCACGGGTGGATCACTGTGCCGGAGGCGGAAGCCCTGTTGCATGCGCAGACCTTCTTCGACATGCGTGGGGTGGCGGGCGACGTGCAACTAGTGGAGGAACTGCGCGCCGCCTACCTGCCGCTGGCGCAGGGGTCGCAGCGCCTGCACGCGCACTTGGCCAAACTCGCGGCCTGGCGGGAGCCGCCGCTCGGCTTCTTCCGTGGCCTGGTGCTGGAAAAGGGCGGCGAGCACGCGGAAACCCTGGACATCAAGAAGGGGGGAACTGCTGCTGTGGTGCAGATCGCGCGTCTATTTGCTGTGGCAGCTGGTCTGCCACAGCAATCGACACGTGAACGTTTGGCGGCAAGTGCCGGAGCCGGAAGCGTGAGTCGTCAAGGTGCTCAGGACCTTGCGGATGCGTTCGAGTTCCTGTGCACGGTGCAGCTTCATCACCAGCAGGCCCAGTTCAACGCCGGCACCCAGCCGAATAACCACATCTACCCGAAGCGCCTATCAAGCCTGGAAAGAGAGCACCTGCGTGACGCGTTTGGTGTTATCCGCAAGTTGCAGCAGAGTCTCGGGGCGAAGTATCCCATCCGGGCGATGTCGTGATTTAGCTGTGTGAGTTAGCTGTGTGAGCACGCAATGTTGAAGTTTTTCAAACCTCGCAAGAAAATCCTGGACGCACCTATCCGCGACAATGCTTGGCTCGCGGTAGACGTGGAAACCACAGGTCTGGATCCTTCCAAAGATCAGCTGCTTTCCATCGGTTGGGTTGCGGTGGAAGACCACGACATCGTGCTGGAGGAATCCGGTCACCTTCTCATTCGCCCAGAGCGCGAGGAGGTGAGCGTCGGCGAGTCGGCGACGGTGCATGGGCTTACCGACGACATGGTCGCAACCGGGGTAGAGGCAGAAGTAGCCGTCGGCAAGCTGTTAGAAGCTCTGCGGGGACGGAAGCTGCTGGCGCACTACGCGCGGATGGAAGTTGGGTTCCTGGATCCGTTGTGCCGGAAGTACTTTGATGCCCGCTTTGATGTGCCGGTGGCGGACACTATGACACGCGAGTACGACGCGATTCTGCGAGCCAACCGCGAGCCGGTCCGTGATGAGCTGCGGTTGTGGTCACTGTGCGACAAGTACGGCATTCCCCGTTTTAAGGCCCATCACGCGTTCAACGATGCGCTGGCTTGTGCACTGGTGTGGCTTGCGCAGGAATCGCGCGGAGTTTAAATCGTAAGTGTTTGAGAGTGGGGGTCGTTGCATAATTATTGCAATGTGACGTGTACCCTATTTTTATGCGTATTGCTCGAATCGCCCACCCAGAGGGCATGTGCTTCGCGCTCGTCGAGGGCGAAGGCAATGAAGTTACTTTGCACGAGATCGAAGGGCACCCTTTCGGTCAGCTGAATAAGACTGGTCGTTCCTGGCCGCTTGCCGACGTACGTCTGCTCGCCCCGATGCTGCCGTCGAAGGTCATCGCTATTGGTCGTAACTACGCTGACCACGTCGCCGAGGTGTTCAAGAAGTCGGCAGAATCGCTGCCGCCGACGATGTTCATTAAGCCGCCGACGGCCGTTATTGGTCCGGAAGCGCCGATTCGCATTCCGGATTTCGCCACTAACGTCGAGTTTGAGGGCGAGCTGGCACTGGTTATTGGTAAGCCGTGCAAGAACGTGAAGAAGGAAAACGCTCACGATGTAATCTTCGGATACACCATCGTCAATGATGTTTCTTCCCGTGACCTGCAGTTTGCCGACGGTCAGTGGGCGCGCGCAAAGGGTATCGATACCTTCTGCCCGCTGGGCCCGTGGATCCAGACGGAGCTGGACTACAACGAGCTGCCAATCAAGGCGCACCTGACTCACGAGGGTGTTACCGAGACTAAGCAGGACTCCAACTCCAACCAGATGATTATGTCCATCCCGGAGATCATCGAGTTCATCACCGCCTCGATTACGCTGCTGCCGGGTGACGTCATCTGCACCGGCTCCCCGGCCGGTACCGCTGCGATGTTCCCGGGCGACCGCATCGAAATCGAGATTCCGGGTATCGGCAAGCTGGCCAACCCGGTGGAGCGGGCTTAAGCCCCCTTAACTCCAAAAGCGCGGAGCACAGTGCCCATTTTGGCGCTGGTTTCCGTGACTTCTTCTTCTGGGTCGGAGTGCGACACAATGCCGCCTCCGGCCCATAGTCGTGCCACGGACCCCTCAGTGTCGATTTCGGCACAGCGAATGGAGACCACGAACTCACCATCGCCATTCTCATCGCACCAGCCGACAGCGCCGGAGTAGAAGCCCCGGTCGGTTTCCACGGCCTGGATGACACCGAAGGCGGATTCCGTCGGCGTGCCACAAATGGCAGGTGTTGGGTGCACCACCAGTGCCAAATCCAGCGCGGACAGCGACGGATCCTTCAATCGACCGCGGATATGCGTGGCCAAGTGCCACATCTCGGCGGTGCTCATCAGTTCGGGGCTGTCCGGAACATCCAGCGAACTGCACAGCGTCGCCAGGTTGTCGGCGATGTCATCGACAACGAAGGCGTGTTCATCCAGGTTCTTGCGCGAGTCCGCTAAACGACGAGCCGACGTCCGGTCCGCCTCTTCATTTCGGGATCTCGGCAGCGACCCGGCCAAGGGAAATGCCTCAACGATGTCACCCGTACGGCGGACCAGCATCTCCGGGGAGGAACCGATGAGCAACTTGCCCTCATAATCGGAACCGGCGGGAGAGAGATCCACGACAAAGCCATCACGGTTGGGGGATCCGTCGATAAGCCGCGATGCGAGAAGGAGTGGGTCAATCGGGGGATCGATTTCGAGTTCCACAGCGCGCGCGAGCACGACCTTTTCCAGCGCCGAGTACTCGATGGTGCGGATGGCTGCGGCGATGCGCTCAGCGTGCTCAACGAGCGGGGGATCGTAAGCGACGATGCTGGCGTGAGGCTTCGGTGCGTTCCAGCGGTAGTGCGCGGGTGGCTCCAGCGGCTGCGAGGAGCGGATGACTTCCCGGGGAACGGTCAGGGCGGCGGGCTTGTCCAAGTCGAAGGGCAGGGCGCCGACCACCATCTTGTGAATGCCCGAGTGCAGTCCCTCGGCTGCGAGCCAGGGGTCGGAAATCTGCTCTTCAATACCTTGCGTGCGGATGGAGCCGTGCGCACGGGAGAGCAAAAAATCAGGAGCGGTGGTTGGGCGGGACGTGTCCCAGCGCGTCGAACGTTTCGGAGTCGCTGCAGGCTCGTTCGACGGGTGAGACTTTTCCTGCTGCTCTTCTTCGTTTCCGCCGCCCAGAGAGGGGTGGTTTTCCATGGACATAGCCCTAACCCGCCTCCTCAATCTAAACCCAGTTGTGCTCCAGTTTAAGGGGCAGGCTAACCCCTGCCCAAAAAGGGCATACCCGCAGCGGTAATCGTAAGCTGATCGATGACGGCACCTGCCGGCAGATTCGCGGCGTAGAGGAAAGTTTCCGCAGCCTGCTTGGCATCGAACATCGGCTCGCTGCCTGTGAACGTCCCCAACAGGTCAGTCTGCGCATTGCCAATATCAATGCGCGTTGCCGTGATGCCATACTCGCGTCCGTCGAGGGCAAGCACGTGGGTCATTCCGGCAAGCGCGCTTTTCGACGTCGCGTACGCCGCCGTGTGCGCTCTCGGCACCTGCGCTGCGATAGAACAATTTACCAGGATTCGGCCGCCCGCTTGCTCTGTCTTCCCCTCTCACCCCGCCTTCATCCGCGAAAAAGCCTCGCGTGCACACAGGTACGAGCCGACCACATTCGTATCGATGACCGCCCGGAAGTCCTCAATGTCAGTCTCTCCGAACTCCGCGGGCGTGCCGGGCAGCCCCGCATTGAGCACTGCAACATCGATGGTTCCCGTAGCCACCTGCGCGTTCTCAAACATCGCACGGACCTGCTCAGGATCGGTGATGTCACACCTGGAGTAGGTGATGTTGTCCGCTTCGGCGGCAACAGTCTCGAGCGCGTCGATACGCCTGCCGCAGATATGCACGTGCCAGCCCTCGGCGGCGAAAGCCAGAGCAATTTCGCGACCAATGCCCGCGCCGCCACCAGTTACTACTACCGTTTTGGTCATGAGCACCATTATTAACTGTTCTACGGTCTACGCACACATGTCCCCGCACGACGCCGTCAACGCCGCGCGTGACGACGGCTACGCGGCCGTGGAATTCTGGTGGCCATTTGACCTCGCAGTGCCCGCACCCGATGAGGTTTCCGCCTTTTGTGACCTCTTTGACGACAGCCTTGGTCTTTATGCCATGAACCTGTGGGGAGGGGACATGGCAGCGGGACAGCGGGGAGTGCTCGATACAGACGGGTTGCCTGCCGGACACTTGGAAGCAGTCAGCCAGATTGCGAGTGCCACGGGGTTGAAGTGCTCGAATGTGCTGCTGGGGCGGTCTGGGGAGCTAACGGACTTGCAGGTGCAGAGGCTAACTGAGATCACTGCCCAGCTGGAGCTCAGTGGTGTCCGCGCGTTGATTGAGCCACTGTCCGGGATGAGCGATTATCCCATTACCGATCCCTGGCAGGCCGAGGAGTTAGCGCAACAGACTGGTGCTGGCGTGCTCGCGGACTTTTACCATTTTGCGGCCAATGGCGTGGACGTGGATGCCTGGCTCACCGATGTGGAGGCCGGAAGAGTGAGTCTGCCGGCGCACGTCCAGATTGCCGATTTCCCAGGCCGCGGCGCGCCGGGCACCGGCGGGGTGCCGCTGCGCAGCTGGGTTGAGCGGCTGCGCGCCGCTGGATACGCCGGTGAAGTGGCTGGGGAATGGACTCTGTAACCCTATGTAAAACCCTATGCATGCCTGCAGGTGGGAGGGCGGGTATCGTGGGAAAGCATGTCAGATGTTCGCGTACGCTTTTGCCCGTCGCCAACCGGTACCCCGCACGTTGGCCTCATCCGCACCGCCCTGTTCAATTGGGCATATGCCCGTCACACTGGTGGCAAGCTGGTCTTCCGCATCGAAGATACCGATGCCGCTCGCGACTCCGAAGAGTCCTATCAGGCAATCATCGAGGCCCTGAATTGGCTCGGTATTGACTGGGACGAGGGCATCGATGTCGGCGGTCCGCACGGCCCGTACCGCCAGTCGCAGCGCAAGGACATCTACGCCGATGTGTTGCAGCGCCTCATTGACGCTGGTGAAGCTTACGAGGCCTTTTCCACCGCTGAAGAGGTTGAGGAGCGCCACAAGGCCGCCGGCCGTGACCCGAAGCTGGGCTACGACAACTACGACCGCAACCTCACCGAGGAGCAGAAGGAAGCCTTCCGCGCAGAGGGGCGCAAGCCGGTGATCCGCCTGCGCATGCCGGACGAGGACATTGTCTTCGAGGACCTCGTTCGCGGTCGCATTGAGTTCAAGGCCGGCCTGGTTCCGGACTTTGTCATCGCCCGCTCCAACGGTGAACCTCTCTACACACTGGTTAACCCGGTGGATGACGCTCTAATGGAGATCACTCACGTCCTGCGTGGTGAGGACCTGCTGCCATCGACTCCGCGTCAGATTGCTCTCTACGAGTCGCTGAAGCGCATCGGTGTCGCCAAGTTCACTCCGGAGTTCGGCCACCTGCCGTTCGTGATGGGCGAGGGCAACAAGAAACTGTCCAAACGCGACCCACAGTCCAACCTCTTCATCCACCGCGATAACGGTTTCATTCGCGAGGGTCTGCTGAACTACCTGGCGCTGCTGGGCTGGTCCATGGACGGCGATCAGGACATCTTCACCATGGACGAGATGGTCAAGGCTTTCGACATCCACGATGTGCTGTCCAACCCGGCCCGCTTCGACCAGAAGAAGGCCGACGCTATCAACGCTGACCACATCCGCATGCTCGATCCGAAGGACTTCGAACAGCGTCTGCGCACCTACCTGGAAAGCCACTTCGACTTCCCGGCCGACTACCCGGAGGATAAGTTCGCTTTCCTGGCAACGCTGCTGCAGACCCGTGTGAAGACGCTTTCCGACGCCTGGGACCTCTCGAAGTTCCTGGTTGTGGAAGAGGGCGAGTTCACCTTCGATGAGCGCTCGGCACGCCGTAACTTCAAGGAAGACGCCGTCGCTGTCCTGGAGGCCACCATTGCAGCTGTGGAACCGCTCAGCGAAGAGGACTTCGTCACCGAGAAGCTCGAAGCTGCACTTCAGAAGGCCCTCATCGAGGACCTGGAGCTGAAGCCACGCAAGGCCTTTGGCCCGGTGCGCGTGGCTGTAACTGGTGCTCAGGTATCGCCGCCGCTGTTCGAGTCCATGGAGCTGCTTGGCCGCAGCCGTAGCCTGAGTCGACTGCGCAAGGCTCTCGAGGTCGCTCCTTTTACTGCTGCTCAGTAAAGAGTGCGAGCTGGGCTGAGCGAAGCAGGTTCGTGTAAGAGCCCGCTTCCTTGCCCACCTTCTGCGGGTCGCGGTTCAGCATATTCATGGAGGTTTCGCGGTAGTCCTTGACCAGCGCCCCCATGTGGTTGTTGAAGAACTCGTGCCAGTCGGTTCCCCAGTAGACCGTGCCGTCCTCGTTTCGCTTGAGCAGTGCGGCAAATGCGTACACGAGCGGGTAGATGAACCCGTCCGGAATCGCGTAGCCGATGGGCTGGCGGTAGAACTTCGAGTACTTCTGTGAAGTCTTGCCAGTCCGCGGATTCTTCTTGTTGGCCTTGTCAACAGCATCAATGCCGCCGAATTTGCCCCCGCTCTTGTTGTAGAGATCGGGTAGCTCCGCGTTGATGCGCTCGAAAATATCGATGAAGTCACGCGTGAGGTTCAAGGCACTGCGGACCTTCTCGTTGTAGAGAACGACCTCTTCGGTGCGCTCATTGATGCTTTCAGTGCTGGGTTTAGTGACCTCCGGGGAACTCATGACATCCTCGAAGCGGTCAAGCAGCTTGGCCTTGCCGGAGTAGAGGCTGGTAGGGGTCGGTGCTTCAATCTGCTTGCCGTCGGCATCCTTCGGCAGGTCAATACAGGACAGTGGAATCCACGCCATAGCGATGACATCGCCCACCTTTAGTCGACCAGTATCGTTGGTGCGCCACTGCACGTTGTCGCTAATTCCCTGCGGCAGAGCATGCTTCAGATCGTCAAAGTAGCCGGCGCGATTGAGTTTTGCTTCCGCCTTGAGCTCCGCATTGTTGTTGCGGGCGGCACAGATATCGAGCAGAGCATCGGAGAACTCTTGCACTGTGTCTTCGTCCCGAGCACCGGGCACGAGTACCTCTACCGGAACTCGGGCATCGAGCTCGGTGAGGCTTTCGTCGGCAAGCAATTCCTCGATTTCTTCGGAGCGCTCCATCCAGACCTCCTTCATTTCGGACCACGTCTTGATTTTGCGGCTAGGCGGCGGAGTGAGCTTGCCCAGGACGAACAGCGCGATTGCCAGCGAGTTGTGGCCGCCGTCGAGGATGCCTTCGATGCGACGGTTGCTGAAGGTGAAGCGGTAGAGACTGTCTTCACTGGTGAACTGAGTGGAGGCCAGGAGCACACCCTTGGACTTGTAGGCGAAGAGCTCCGGCGTGGTGTCGATGGTTTCCATGATGGCATCGGTGATGCGGCCGGTGCGGGACACGCGTGGGTTGGCATCGAGGTTGAGGGCCGAGATGATTTTCGCGAACTGACGGATGTGGGGGAAGTCATGATGATTGCCTTTCAGGTCTGTTTTTTATGTGCGGCGGCTGTTTGCCAGCCGCATCACCACGAAGTGTCTCCTGAAGGGCGGATCGGCTTTGCGCTGCGATCGAATGGGCTTTCGATCTGGGATTGTGTTAGCTATATGCACTGCATTGGTTATGCATTAGTTATGCGCACTGCTGAGGTGGGCTGTGGGGAGCTCGCGAATTTAAACGAACCTTTGACAACGAACCTTTGACCAGGTGATTTGCTCTTGTTCACGCTAATTGGCTATATTATTTCTCGTTGCGTTCAGCAGCGATGGCCTATGGTGTAATTGGCAACACAACGGTTTCTGGTACCGTCATTCTAGGTTCGAGTCCTGGTAGGCCAGCAGTGAAGAAGTTCATTGTTGAATGTATTCACTAACTGCAAAGTTCTAAGCCCCGTTCGTCTAGCGGCCTAGGACGCCGCCCTCTCACGGCGGTAACACGGGTTCAAATCCCGTACGGGGTACAAAGACAGTGTGAAAGCGCCAGTCTTTATTGGCCTATGGTGTAATTGGCAACACAACGGTTTCTGGTACCGTCATTCTAGGTTCGAGTCCTGGTAGGCCAGCGGAATTCGCTTGGTTAGTCTCTTGATTAGTTGAGTCGAATTCAGTTCTAAGCCCCGTTCGTCTAGCGGCCTAGGACGCCGCCCTCTCACGGCGGTAACACGGGTTCAAACCCCGTACGGGGTACAAAGATACTCCCCAGTCAGTCGGCTGGGGAGTTTTTGTTTTTTAAGAATCGAGGCGGCTATGACCAGGGGCGACTATGACCAGTGAACGTTTCGCACGACTGAAGCTACTCCTAGGGGAGGAGGGGCTGGAAACGTTGGCTGAATCTACCGTCATGGTTGTCGGACTCGGAGGCGTGGGATCCAGTTGTGCCGAAGCTCTCGCGCGAGGTGGCGTGGGCAACCTCATCTTGATTGACGGTGACGTCGTGGAGCCAAGTAATCTCAACCGCCAGGCGCTGGCGTTTGTCTCTACTATTGGCCGCGTTAAAGCCGAGGTCATGGAGGCAATGGTTGCCGATATCAACCCGGACTGTACGACCTACGCCCGCCAGATCTTCCTTACCCGTGAGAACCTGTCAGAGACCTTCGAGCAGTTCCCGTGTCCGGATTACATCATCGACGCTATCGACGATGTCACCGGGAAAATTGAGATCGCGCAGTGGTGCGCGGAAAATCGTATCCACCTCATTTCCGCTATGGGCGGCGGAAATAAGCTCGACCCATCTCGGCTGACCTTCTCAAAAATCAATAAGACAAAGGTCTGTCCGCTGGCGAAGGTCGTCCGTCAGGTGTGTATCCGCCGACGCATTCGCGGTCTTGAAGTGCTGTACTCCTCCGAAGAACCAGTGAGAATTGCGGACAAAGGCAGCGGCACCAAAGCGGAAACCCTCGGTACCATGAGCTACATACCGCCAATCATGGGGCAGATGCTGGCCGGAAAGGTCATTCGCCGTCTGCTCGGTTTCGAGGAAACCCCGCTGGCCCCGCGAATCGGTGGTCCGGCCGACGAAAACCAGCCACCAACAGAAAAATAATGCGGCTCATCGATACCCACTTTCACTACGATTTCCTGCCACCGGCGTCGCGCGAGCGCTTCAAAGCCGGTATCGCGCGGGAAGGAGTGGAGATCATCGCGCAGACGGTTCGGCCCTTCGAAAGTCTCGAGCTAGAGCGCGAAAACCTACCCATGGTCGCCGTGGGCTATCACCCGTGGTACATCGATGATAATTATGAGCGTGAGCTCGAGATCTTTCGCGAGGCTCTTCCACGCACCCGTTTCGTCGGCGAGATTGGTTTGGACTTCGCGCCCCGCAGGCTTGACGACGTTTCCGCCGAGACTCAAATCCATGTCCTCACCAGCATCCTGGATGCTGTCCGAGCCTCGAGTCTGTTCCATATCCTTTCCATTCACACGGTTCGCAGCGCTGATATGGTCCTCGACCTGCTGGAACCGCGCTTGGACACCAGCTCCAGCGTCGCACCAGGCGAGACCTTCGTGCCCATCTTTCACCGCTTCGGTGGCACTAGCGATGAACTGACGCGGCTGATCCGCGCCGGTGGTTATATCTCCGTCAACCCGCTCATGTTGCGGACAAAGCGCGGACGGGCCTATGTGTCGCAGGTGCCCGTCGATAGGCTCTTGCTGGAGACAGATCTTCCGCGCGAACCTAGAAGCGGTGATGGGGCGGAGATGGTCGCTGCAGAGGTAATCGCTGCATTGCGGGAAACTGTCGCCGAGGTTGCGGCGCTGCGAAATATGGATGAAGCGGAGCTTACAGACGCTCTGGCAAACAATGCGAAAACGATAGGGATTTAAGGCGCTAACCTGCGGATTTGTAGTTACTATTCGTGTCTAGTGTATTGTTTAACAAGTCCGCAGCGCGTGGATGAAAAGTTCTAAGCCCCGTTCGTCTAGCGGCCTA
>NZ_KV836272.1:436799-451165 GCF_001838295.1 Corynebacterium sp. HMSC074C04 | reverse complement strand
AATCCCGTACGGGGTACAAAGATATACAAAGCACAAGCCTTCGCCCGTGATTGGGTGGAGGCTTTTGCTTTTCGTGCTTGTGCCCCTACATTGCCTACCCCTCCACCGCGGCACTGGATTTCCACAGTCCTAGTATCGAACCTATGAAACATTCAAAACTCGTTTGTATTGGTCTCGGTCATGTCGGTTCGTATGTCCTGACATATGCCATGGAATCCGGGCTGTTCGCTGAGATTGCCACAATTGACACAGCAGCAGGTGTCGCGCATGGCGAGGCTCTGGACCAATCCCAGTCCACTGGTGTTCCCGGCACGGACTATGTCAATGTGCATGCTGGCGACTACAGCGATTGCGCCGACGCGGATATGATTATCGTCGCTGCTGGTGCGTCCATTCTCCCGGACCCGGACGACCCGGATTCCCGTCCGGACCGTGCTGGATTGGCCAAGCTCAGCGGGGAAGTTGTTCGCGATGTCATGCCGGGAATCGTGAAGCATACGCTCGATGCGATTGTCCTCTTTATTACTAATCCGCTCGATGCGGTGGTGCACTTGGCACATACCGAGTTCGATTATCCCGCGGAAAAGCTCTTTGGCACCGGCACGATGCTAGATTCGGCCCGACTGCGGTGGGTAGTTGCCAAGCAGCTGGGAATTGACCCAAAGTCAGTGACTGGCTACATGATGGGTGAGCATGGTCTTACTGCCGTACCGATTCTGTCCACGCTGAACGTGCAAGGTGTGAGGTGGACAGAACTGGAAAAATGGCATGGCACGCCGCTGCCTTCACCGCAAGAAATTCAAGATGCCGTAGTCGGGGCAGCTTACGATGTTCTCAATGCCAAGGGCTGGACTAATGCCGGTGTTGCACGCTCCGCTTTGGAAATTGCCCGCGCGGTGATGCTGGATCAAAACAGCGTCCACCCGGTGTGTACACGCTTGGATGGTGAATACGGGTTGCCGGATGTCTCGCTGTCGATGCCAGCAGTGATTGGCCGAGGTGGAATTATTCGCCGTATGTCGCCACAGCTAAACAGCTGGGAGCTGGAGCGACTGCGTGAATCTGCTCAGTACATCTTGAGCACCGTCGAGAACATGTAGAAGAAATTATGTAGATTCCACTTTTGCCGAAATAACACAGGGAAGTACTTTGCGCTCCTAAAATATTGGCATGAATTCGGCCAAGTCCACCTATGTTCCGGAGTTAACCAGTATCCGTGCAATCGGCGCATTCGGCGTCCTGCTCACGCATGCCGCGTTCTGGACTGGACATTACACGGACGATTGGTGGGGGGCGCCTCAGCGGTCGATTCGAAATTGGTGTCACCATCTTCTTTGTGCTCAGCGCGTTTCTGCTTACAGGACGTTGGCTCGGTTCGCCTGACGACGTCCCCGCGAAACCGCCTAGCCTGAGGAAATACTTCATCAGTCGTGCCAAGCGAGTCCTGCCGGCCTACTGGATTGTGGTCACTGCGGCATTCCTCATCCACGCCGCAGACGACCCGCCACCGGCCGGTGGCGGTCTGCAGGGCTGGCTGCGGTCGATGTCTTTTACTCAGACTCTCCAATTCGGCTGGATTCACCCGGGCTTGCCGCAGATGTGGTCGATGGTGGTGGAAGTCGGCTTCTACTTGGTATTGCCGCTGGTGGGGCTTGCCATCTGGACGGTTACAAAGGGGCGGCTGCGCCCCGGTCCGACGCTGGCCATCATTATTGGTTTTGGCCTCATTGGCCCGGTCTGGACTGTGCTGTCGCACCAGGAAAACCTGCTGCCGGTGGTGGCACGGCTGTGGCCGATGGCGTATTTTGACTGGTTCGCTATCGGTATGCTGCTGGCCTATGGGCGAAAGGTTGGCTGGCGCGTTAATTTGGCTGCAAGTTGGCTGATAGCGCTAGCGCTGTTTTTCCTATCCACGACCACGCATGTGGGGCCAGCAACCTTGGTGCCGGATGATGTCGATCAGGCGTTGTGGAAGACCACATTGTACGGCCTGTCCGCCGGCGCATTCGTGGCTCCGATTGCGCTGGGTACGGAGGTAAGGTGGCTTCGTCATCCAGCCTTGATGTGGTTGGGAGAAGTCTCTTACGAGTTCTTCCTCGTCCACGTGTTGGTCATGGACTGGGTGATGAAGACGATGGGTTATCAGACCTTCCAGGGTTCGATGTTGGCAGTGGCAATCGTCACCACTGCCATCGCCCTGCCACTGTCGTGGCTGCTGCGCCGCATCACTGATGTACTAACGCGGAGGCCAGGCCCTGTGAGCCCGTGGGCTGCCTACTGATTGTCGTCGTCAAGCGGGCCGAGCTCAGCAACTAGTACTTCCTGCGCGACCTTCATCGCGGAAAGGGCAGCCGGTGCGCCGCAGTAACCGGAAGCGTGGACGATGGCTTCGGTGATCTCGGTGCGGGTCAGGCCGTTGGCGAGGGCACCCTTGATGTGGCCGCGCAGCTCTTCGGTGGCGCGCAGAGCGACGAGCATTCCAATGTTGAGCAGGGAGCGATCACGCTTGGCCAGGCCTTCACGGCTCCAGACGGAGCCCCAGACGGTGGCCGTGATGTGCTTTTGCAGGGTCTCTCCGTCGGAACCAGCGTTGCGGGCGAGGGCGGCATCGACGAATTCGTCGCCCATTACCTCGCGGCGAATTTGGATGCCGGCATCATAGCGGTCGGAGGAAAAGAGTTCATCATTGGGATTGCTCATGCTTGCTAAGTATAGGACTTGCAATGCGGATAAATTCCGAAATGTCCCCGCTAGTTTCGCTGCCGCGACGCATGACGGCGCTGAGGTTGCGGGTGAAGCGGGTGTCAGTGGGGACAATGACGATGCGCCCAAGTGTTACCTGATCGCGGATTGCGCCACGGGCGATGATTGTTGGCGCTGCCAGCGCAATCATGCCGGCGCGCTGTGCTGAAAGGGAACCGAATTCGCCGGCGGGCTCGGTGAGAGTGCCGAGCGTATCTTCCACCACCTGCCGGCTGCCGGAACCGGGTTCGCGAATAACAAGCGGGGTAGTGCGCAGTTCCTCGGTGGATATTGCATTATGCACCGCAGCCCGCTCAGTCCACGGATGCCCCGTCGGCACGGCGAGGACCAGTTCGTCGGTGCCGATGATCCGTTCTTCGAGGTCGTGTCGACCAGCCTCGCCCTCTACCAGGCCGAAGTCCACCGCACTGTTGGCCACTAGTTGTCGCACCTCACGGGAGTTTGCCTGCACCATCGACAGTTTGACTGCGGGATGTTGCCGGTGGAACTCGGCGGCCCAGCCGGGGTAGTAGAGCTCAGCGACAGTGTTGGACACCGCAAGGGTGAGGTGGCGGGGAACATCGTCGGAACGCAAGCTGGCGGCAATGCCCGAAAACGTGTGGCAGGCGGCGAGGAGGTCTGGGAGGGCGTCGATAAGCACTTGCCCTTTTTCTGTAGGTGAGACGCCGTAAGGGGAGCGTTCGAAGACGGTGATTCCCAGCGCTCTTTCCGCCCGTGCGATGCGTGCGGACATGGTCTGCTGATTGATGCCTAGCTCACGCGCGGCCTTGGAGATCGAGCCTGCACGGGCGGCGGTGAGAAGTGCTTCGAGTTCGGCCACAGCGGAGGGGTACATGCATTTATGGTACCCCTCACAGAGTTTGGTGATAGCTGTAGCTGTGGCAAGAACAAATACGGTATGAGCATGACCAACTCTTCTCGCCGTGATGTGCTGGCACCCGCCGGGCCCGCGTGGGCAGGATCTCTGATGGGTACGTCCATCTTCGCCACGCTTGCGCACATCCATGACGTGCCGGTGATTCCGGAGCTTCTTCTCGTCATGGCGGTGGGCATTCTCGGTTTTATCGTGGTCGGCTGGTTGCGTCTTCGAAACCCGCCTTTCCACTCGAAGCTGATGGCGCCGTGGGGCATGCTCTCGATGGGCATCATGGCTCTCGGTAGTGCTGCGACTGCGCTAGCTAGTAACTCATCGTGGCAGCTGGTGTCCTGGTGGATCGGTGCGCCGTTGGCAATCTACGTCAGCCTTCGCCAACTGCGAGGATTCGAAGGCGAACCAACTTTTCAGTGGGGCCTCGCGCTGGTTGCCCCGATGGTGGCGGCGACAAGCGGTGCACAGTTGAGTATCGACTACGGCACCTTTTATCACGTCTGCGGGCAAATATTCTTCTGGATGGCGCTAATCACCGTCCTGCCAATTTTCGTACGCTGCTACGTCGCGCTGCTCTCTGGCACCATGCGCATCCCCGATTCCATCGCCGGTACTGCATGGATCCCGCTCGGGCTGGTCGGTCAGTCGACGGCTGCCGCGCAGCTGCTTTTCGATCGGACCTTCGCTGTCGCTTACGGCGCTGTGGTGCTCATTGTCGGCATCTTCCTCGCTGCCATTGCTTTACGACGATTCACTCGCGCCGTAATCCGTTGGGCCGGCTATAGCCCTGGTTGGTGGGGTGCAACCTTCCCCGTGGGCACGCTGAGCCTTGGTACGCACATGCTGGGCGACAGCGTTGGAGCGCAGTGGCTGTACACCGTCAGTGGTGTGCTGTTGTGTTTACTGGCTGTGCACTGGAGCGCGTGCGTGGCTCGATTTGTTTGGTGGGCGCGGGAGCAGGCAGTACGGATTTAGAGTTCAACGTGTTAAACTCCTCTTAATGAAACTGATTGGCAAGAAGGGGAGAATGGGCGATTCCGCGATAGTGCGCTTGCATGATGTCGATGTATCAGCTGGCGATTTGAATGTACTCCACATCGACAAACTTGATGTTTTTCCAAAGGACATTATCGCGGTGATGGGACAGTCCGGATCCGGAAAGACGTCGCTACTTCGCACATTAAGCCAACAAGGTCTGCGTACCAGCTTTATTATGCAAGACACCTTGGCGTGCCTTAATCCTCTTGTGCGCTGCGATAGGCAAGTACGAATTCTTGCGCGTAATAGTGGTTTCGATGCGCTCGAAGCTTGTGGTATTTCCCGAGAACAGGCTCATCGCTATCCCATGGAGTTGTCCGGAGGTCAGCGTCAGCGTGTCGCAATTGCGGCGGCGCTGGCAATGAAACCGTCTCCTTCGCTGCTGCTTGCCGACGAACCTACCTCCTCGCTGGATCCGATTGCGACTCTAGAGGTAGTAGGCGCGTTGCGGAAGCTGCATGAGCGCACGCAAACAGCCATTGTTATTGCCACCCACGACGAGCGAGTAGCGCGAAAGATCGCTACACGAATCCTCTATTTGGAGAGTGGCACTGTGCAAGAGCGAGTCTGCGCATGATCAGTATCGATGGAGTTACTTGCAAAGGTAGGCTCCTCGATGTCACTCTCACGATTCCGCAGGGAAGTGTGGTTGGCATCATGGGGCGATCAGGGGCGGGCAAGAGTAGCCTAATCAGTCTCTTGACAGGTCAGTTGTGTCCTGACAGTGGCACGGTCACTATGGCACAGGGGCCAATTGGCTATATTCCGCAGAATCCAGATACCACGTTATTGCCACATCGACCGGTAATCGACAGCATTTGTGAGTTTGCAACTGGAGATGTTCGAGCGATGTTGGAATCTCTGGGACTCAATCCGGAATTTGCGTATCGACGACCCCATGAGCTCTCTGGTGGTCAGCGACAGCGAATGGCAATTGCGCGTGCGCTCATTGGTAAACCTGAACTTATTATTGCCGATGAGGCTTTTTCTGCTCTGGACAGGGATACCGCTGCCATGTTGGAAGAGGTGCTCCTCAGCACTGAGGCGACGGTACTGCTGGTATCTCATGACATAAGCAGCTTGTTGCGATTGTGTAATCACATAATTGTCATGTCAGCAGGAGAAGCGGTCTTTAGCGGCCCGGTTGGAGAGCTCCATAAGACCGATATTCCTGAAGTTGTTGAGCTTCTGTCGGCTGCAGAGGAGCTAGCGTCGTGAAGCAGTTGCCCAAAAAGATTCAAGCACTGTTGATTACGCAGCTGCTTTTCAACATCGGTTTTTACCTCGTTGTCCCGTTCATTGCCGTCGAGCTCTCGAATAATTTGGGTGCCAGCGGTGTCGTGGTTGGTCTGGTGCTCGGTGTACGAACCTTTAGCCAACAGGGAATGTTCTTCCTCGGCGGCGGTCTTGCCGATCGTTTCGGGGCAATCAAGGTGTTGCTTGTTGGAGTTGCGCTTCGCGTTGTAGGTTTCCTGGTAACTGGACTGGCAACCTCTGTGCCAATGGTGTTTCTTGGCGTTGTCCTCATTGGCTTTGCGGCAGCACTGTTCTCGCCTGCAGTTGAGTCCTTGCTGGCCGGTGGGGGTGCCGAACTCGAGAAACAAGGAGTGTGTACACGGGCACAACTCTTTGCGCTTGACGAAAGCTATTCCCGTTTGGGCTCACTCACCGGCCCCGTGATTGGTGCGCTGCTGATCCCGATCGGTTTTTCAGCTGTCTCCTTTGCCGGCGCAGCCATCTTTGCCGGCATCTTTGTCATGCATCTGCTGTTAGCACGGAGATGGGAAGGTGTACATTCAGCTGGTGGCAGTATGACCGCTGCGTGGGGGCGAATCCTTCGCAATCGAGCGTTCATTGTGTTTGCGGTGTTCTACTCGACTTATTTGCTCGCCTATAACCAGCAGTATTTGGCTCTTCCGGTAGAACTGCGTCGCGCCACAGGCAGCGATGAATACCTGAGCTGGTTCTTTGTCATCTCAGCGGTATTTGTTATCGGGCTGCAAACCACCGTGACTAAGTGGGCCGAGAAATTGCCATTAGGGGTTGCTATCGGTGGCGGTTTTGGCCTGATGGCGTTTGCCTTCGCCATCATTGCGGTCTGCGCACCTATCCGCATGGAGGGATGGTGGGCCTTCGCGCCGGCAGTGACAATGCTGCTAGTGATGCATCTCGGAATGATGATTGCAGTTCCGATAGCCAAAGACCTCGTCGGAAAACTAACCGGGAATAGGGACCTCGGTTCTGCATACGGTTTTCTCAACAGCTTCGGTGGACTCGCCGTTTTAATGGGGTCGATTGTGGTTGGCGCCACCCTGGATTGGGCCGAGACCCCACAGTTGTTGGCAGCAGCGCCGTGGGCAATCATGACCGTTTTATTGCTGATATCAGCCGTGGGGTTAATCAAGCTGAGACAGCAGCACTAGACAGCAGCACTAGACAACATCAAACAACTATTCAAAATCCACCTAGACACTTGCGAAAGAGAAGTAGCCTTATGAATCGAAAAATTGGCCTAATTCTGGCCACTGCGGCTTTGCCGTTCGCGTTGACCTCCTGCTTTGCGCAGGGCAGCGGTGATGCGGATGCGCTGCGCGTAGCCCTGCAATTCGAACCGGTTGCAGAGTTCTCGCCATACTCCGATGACGCAGTCCTGTCGACCCGCGCAGGTGCCACGGAAATGCTTGTGGCGATTGATGACGAGGGCACCGTTAAGCCCGAACTGGCAGAGAAGTGGGAAGTGAAAGATGCTCGCACCGTTGTATTCACTCTGCCGGATGGATTGACTTTTCACGATGGAGCGCCAGTCGATGCACAGGCCGTAGCTAATTCGCTTACACATGCCATTGATGCGCCGACGAGGCCAAAGGGACTCGGCAAGGACCGACTTCAGGCTACCGCGACGGGAGACCGAGAGGTTACCGTCACTTCGGATAAAGATGATCCAATTCTGGTGAAGCGCTTTGCCGACCCGGGAACTATGGTTCTCTCACCCGCAGCATTTGAAGGGGACGCGCCTGATCCCTTTGGGCATGGTACAGGTCCGTTTGAGCTCGAGACGAAGAATCCAGACGGTACCGTATCCGCACGTGCATTCGCCGACTACCGGAATGGTAAGCCGGAAACTGAGACTCTGACATTGTCTTTCATTGGGGATTCCACAGCTCGTACGAATGCACTGCGCGCAGATGAACAAGACCTGGTGAAGGGGTTGCCAATCTCATCGCTTGGCGGCCTCGATGACGTCGACGTGTCCAAGGTGGATTTACCTCGTGTCAATCTCCTGCATTTTAATACCGAAAAAGGCGTGTTTGCCGACGCCGCACTGCGTAAGGAAGTAGCCGCTGCAATCGATCCCGAACCGGTGGTTAGGGACATTTTTGAAGCTCAAGCGGTGAATCCGAAGGGGGCGATTTTCAATCGTTCAGCCCCGTGGGCGGCAACAACTCCTGAGACCACTGTCAAGCCGGGGCCGGATGGCAAGGGGAAGGAAATCCGCTTGGCTACGTGGGATTCCCGCGCGGAGCTGCCCGAGGTTGCCAATCTCGTCGCAGATCAGCTGCGCAAGATGGGATTCACAGTCGACATCACGGTAGCCGACTACAACTCTTTGGAAGCCGACATGCTCGAGGGGAACTTTGATGTCATCATCGGCTCCCGTAATTACATGCTCGGTGCGGCTGATCCAATCAGCTTCCTACAATCCGACTTCACCTGTGAGAGCTCTTATAACCTCTCGCAGCTGTGTAACCAGACCATAGATGCCGATATTGAGAAGGCCGCTGAGCTTGGCAACGATGAGGAGCGCCTGTCGGCAGCAGCTCGAATCGGCGCGGAAATTGTTGCTGATGGTGCAGTAGTTCCGCTGTCTCATGAAAAATCACTAATCGGTGCGAAGAATGTTCGTGGTATCGCACTCGATCCGATGGAGCGCCACCTGATCACAGAGAAGACGGCTAAGTGATTCGGAAAGCTTTCGCGGTAGTTGCCTCAGTTGTGGGACTTCTCGTCCTCACGGCCCTGTTGCCGTGGTTGACAGGACGGGAACCCGCATACGCCGTTCTGCGTGCCCGTGAGCGGGAACGGGAGATAACACCGGAGCTTATTGAGGCTGTTCGCAGAGAATATGGCCTGCCGACAACGCCTTGGGAGTCACTCCAGCAGTGGACGACAAATATTCTTCACGGTGATTTTGGCACCTCGTGGGTAACCGGACAAGATGCTTTCGCTCAGGCCGTGAACGGCTTCGGTATTACGTTCGCATTGACTGCGACTTCCATGGCGTTGTGCGTCTTCGTTGCGCTGGCGCTCGTACTTCCGCGGATTGCGGGGATGCGAGCCGGGAAATGGACACCTAGCGTGCTAGCGGTTCTCGCCGCACTGCCAAACTTTGTGGTGGCGGTCTTGCTGTTGTGGTGGTTGGCTGTTGAACTGCGGATGTTTCCGGTAAGCGGTTGGGCATCACCTGCGCATATGGTGCTGCCAGTGCTGGCAATTGGCCTGCCCGCCGCGGGACTCTATGGGCGCGTGCTGCTGATTTCAGCTGATACTGCGTTGGCAGAGCCCTGGGTAGAATCTTGGCGCACCAATGGCGTTCCAAAATCAACAATTATTCGATTTGTCACTTGGCGTAGCCTGCTGCCGACACTGTCACAGTTGACGCTGTTCTTTGCGGGCACGTTATCAGCCACCGCAGCAATTGAGGTCACCTTTCATTTGCCGGGCTTTGGGCGCAACGTAGTTGCGGCTGCTACTGCGGGCGATATTCCTGTTCTGCAAGCTGCGGTGACTGTGGTGTTGGGAATCGGCATAATCTGTGGATTCGTGGCTCAGGCAATACGGGGACAGTATGCGCGGAAGCTGCGAGGAAGCATCGCCACTGTTGGCCGGCCTACAGGAGGTCGACGTTTCTGGAGTCTCATCCTGTCGATTATTCCTATCGTGCTAATTGCGCTGGGAGTCCCCCGCAGCGCGGATATCGACTCTGCGCAACGCTTCTTTTCACCGTCCTGGCAACACCCACTGGGGACCGATCAACTTGGTCGTGACATTTGGGCGCGGCTTGCCGACGGCATCGGCGCCACTATCGGAACTGCAATCCTGGTGACCGTAGTGTGCGCACTCATCGCCCTTGTGATTGGGCATCTAGGGGCGCCAGTGCAGTTCTTCGGAGACGCCATGAATGCGGTACCCGCAATATTGCTGGGCCTTATTCTGGCTGGTGTGTTGGGCCGCTCGATGCTGACAGCTGCGATAGCGGTGTTCTTGGTCGGGTGGATTCCACTTGCTGTACATTGCGTCGAAGTTGCTAACGAAGCCGCTGCATCCGGGCACTACCGATTTGCGCAAACCATGGGAGCCAGCCGTTGGCACCTTTTGAAGCTGCATGTTCTTCCCACGACCATTCCAGCAGTAGTTCGCCATGCCGTGACCAGGATTGCCCATAATGCTATAGCCCTTGCAGCACTCGGCTTCCTCGGCGTAGGCGCAGGTGTAGGCAGTCCAGATTGGGGCGTAATCCTCAACGAATCCACACAATATCTCGAGCGGGCGCCGTGGCTAGCGTGGGGGCCGATGATTGGACTAGCCAGCCTCGGTGTTGCCGCAACCATTGCTACCGACCGATTCGTCGGCAAGCGACAGACTAATTAGCCCAGCTCTACCCGCCCGTTGCGGTTCTGGTCTTCTCGTGGCGCAATACCCAGCGCGGCGGCGGGGAACAGGGCCGTGACGGCAAACAGCGCGGGGAAGCCCGCAGCGGCCACAATCGCACCCGAAACCGGAGGCGTTGCAGCGTAGATAATGTTCTGGAACGTGTTCTGCGTACCCATAGCGCGTCCGGACCAGAAGGGACCTGCGTATTCAGCAACTGCGGTGAAAGCAAGACCATTCGGGCTGACCACAGCAACGGCCAGTGCGCAGACCAGCAAAGTTCCAAGCGTGCGCCAATCAGCCCAGCTGGTAATCATCATTGCGACAGCCAAAACAAAGGTCGCACCCGAGACCCAGCGGTAGGGGCGGATGCGGGATCGCACTCGGTCGGAGACCACACCCATCAATGCTCGCGATCCGGCACCGAGCAGCTGCGAGACCATCACAATTGTGCCCGCCGTGCCATCGGCATAACCCACGGACAACAGCCACACGAGAATGTAGGCGCCCATCATCGACTGCGGCCAGGACAGCAGTGCCGAGGCGATGTGGATGCGCACGAGGTACTTGCCGTCCCGGTAGGGGCTGGCCGTGACGGTGGGGTTCGAGGCATCAGGGCGTGGGGGATTCTTCACGCCTATCAGTACAAGCAACGCCAGCACGGTGCACAGGATTGCGGGCATCGCGAGTGCGACTCCGATGCTGTAATTCTGTGCGAGCGGGTGCAGGGTGACTGCGGACAACGCCGCTCCGAGGGGCTGAGCCATTTGGCGAATGCCCATCGCAGTGCCGCGCTGATGCGGTGGGTACCAGCCCGACACCACGCGGCCGGATGCTGAGTTCACGCTCGCCGCCGCACATCCGGCGAGGAAGAGTGTGGCCCCGAGCAGGGCCGGGCTTGACGACGAAGCTAGCGCCGCAAGCCCCGTCGTTAAGGCAGTAGAGGTCAGGCCGGCGAACAGAGCTGCGCGTTCGCCATAGCGGTCGACAAACCAGCCCCAGGCGATGAGCGTGAAGACAATACCGGCCGCCGGCATTGCTGCGACGAGGCCGGCGGCGGAGAGGCTTAAGCCGTTTTCCTGTAGGGATGGGATGAGAAAAGGCACACCCATGTGAACGACGGACGAACCGACCGCCGCGAACATGGACAGAAGAAGGACAAGGTGACGGTAAGCGGGCATTACAGTCGGGAGCTCATCTCTTCAGCGGCGCCGAGAACCTTTGCGCCCCAGCATTCGTAGGGCGACGGAGTCATGCGCTCCACGGGGCCGGAGACGGATAGGACTGCAATCATGCGCTGGTTGCTGTCGAAAACCGGGGCGGAGACGGAGGCAAGTGCGGGGTCGCGCTCACCCATGGACTCGGACCAGCCGAGACGTCGGCAGTCGTCGAGGTCCTGTTGGTTGAAGTCGGCGTCGGGAAGCATTCGCTCAGCGAGGTTGGCCGGGCCAAAGGCCAGGAGAACACGTGCGGCGGAGCCGGCGGTTAGCGGCATGCGAGAGCCAACTGGCACGGTGTTACGCAGCCCGGTGGCGGGCTCCATGGAGGCAATACAGGTGCGGGTGTCGCCGGTGAGCCGGTAGAGCTGCACTGACTCGCCGGTGACCTCTACCAGCTTCGGCAGGATGTGCGCTGCGGCGTCGGCAAGCAGGTCAGTGGTGACAGGCGTGATCTCGGTGAGCCCGGGGCCCGTCGTCCAGCGGCCGTCCGGCGTGCGGGTGACAAGGCGGTGCACTTCCAACGCCGTGGCCAGCCGATGGGCGGTTGCGCGGGGCAGCCCGGTGTCCTCGCAGAGCTCGGCGAGGGTGCGAGGAGTTTCTGCAACGGACTTGAGAATGAGTACCGAACGATCGAGAACTTTAATGCCACTTAGAGCTGGCGTCTCGGATGTGCTAATCTGTCCCATGCCATGATATTAACATCTCATACTTTGAGATAAAAGCGATATATCCGGAAGGCGGCTCACCCACTATGCGCACCACGGACACTAGCCCGAAGACTCTGGCCGAGAAAGTCTGGCGTGACCACGTTGTCAAGCAAGGCGAAAACGGCGAACCAGATCTGATTTATATCGATCTGCACCTCGTCCACGAGGTTACCTCGCCGCAGGCTTTTGATGGCCTCCGTCTGGCAGGGCGCAAGGTGCGCCGCCCGGATCTGACCATCGCAACCGAGGACCACAACGTTCCGACGACTGTAGCCGGTGGCCAGATTGATTTAATTGAGGAACCGACCTCTCGCACCCAGATTGCCACATTGCGCAAGAATGCCGAAGAGTTCGGAATCCGCCTGCATCCGATGGGCGACCGTGAACAGGGCATCGTGCACGTTGTCGGTCCGCAGCTGGGCCTGACTCAACCGGGCACCACCGTTGTCTGTGGTGACTCCCACACTGCAACGCACGGTGCTTTCGGCGCGATGGCCTTTGGTATCGGTACTTCCGAAGTTGAGCACGTTCTGGCTACCCAGACCCTGCCACTGAAGCCTTTTAAGACCATGGCGGTCAATGTCACCGGCGAGCTGCAGGATGGTGTTACCGCCAAGGACCTGATTCTGGCGATTATCGCCAAGATTGGTACCGGTGGTGGCCAGGGCCATGTTATCGAGTACCGTGGCGAGGCCATCGAGAAGCTGTCGATGGAAGCCCGCATGACCATCTGCAACATGTCCATCGAGGCCGGTGCCCGCGCCGGCATGATCGCTCCAGACGAAACCACCTTCGAGTACCTGAAGGGCCGCCCGCACGCGCCGCAGGGCGAGCAGTGGGACGAGGCGGTCGAGTACTGGAAGTCCCTGGTTACCGACGAGGATGCAGAGTTCGACAAGGTCGTCGAAATCGACGGTTCCGCGCTGACTCCATTCGTTACCTGGGGTACCAACCCGGGCCAGGGCGTGCCGCTGGGGGAGACCGTGCCGGATCCGGAGTTCATCGCCGAGGACTCCGACCGCATCGCCGCCGAGCGCGCACTAGAGTACATGGATCTGAAGCCGGGCACCCCGATGCGCGATGTCAAGGTCAACGTGGTCTTCGTAGGTTCCTGCACCAACGGCCGCATCGAGGACATGCGCGCCGTCGCCGACGTGCTGAAGGACCGCAAGGTTGCCGACGGCGTCCAGATGCTCATCGTGCCGGGCTCCGCAAAGGTCCGCGCGCAGGCTGAGGAAGAGGGACTGGGCAAGATCTTCGAAGAGGCAGGCGCTGAATGGCGTATGCCAGGCTGTTCCATGTGCCTTGGCATGAACCCGGACCAGCTGACCCCGGGCCAGCGTTGCGCTTCGACCTCCAACCGCAACTTCGAAGGTCGCCAAGGTAAGGGTGGTCGTACCCACCTGGTCAGCCCGGCTGTCGCCGCAGCTACCGCCGTCGCCGGTCACTTCGCAGCGCCGGCTGATCTCTAACCGCCGATCTTTGTACAACAGCCCCAAGCAGAACTTCTAAGGACCTTTCACCATGGAAAAGTTTGATACTCACACCGGCGTCGGCGTTCCCCTGCAGCGATCCAACGTCGACACCGACCAGATCATCCCGGCCGTCTACCTAAAGCGCGTCACCCGCACCGGATTTGAGGATGGCTTGTTCAGCAACTGGCGCAACAACGAATCCGACTTCGTGCTCAACCGCCCGGAATATGCCAAGGGCTCCATCCTCGTAGCAGGGCCGGACTTCGGTACCGGTTCCTCCCGTGAGCACGCCGTGTGGGCGCTGATGGACTACGGCTTCCGCGTCGTCATCTCATCCCGCTTCGCCGATATCTTCCGCGGTAATGCCGGCAAGGCGGGCCTGCTCGCCGCACAGATGCAGCAGTCTGATGTCGAGCTGCTGTGGAAGTTGCTCGAGGCCAACCCGGGCATGGAGCTCACCGTCAACCTGGAGACCCGCACCGTCGAGGCCGGCGAGCAGGTCTTCCCATTCGAGGTCGATGACTACACTCGCTGGCGTCTGATGGAAGGGCTTGACGACGTCTCCCTGACCCTGCGCAACGAAGCGGACATTGTGGCCTACGAGAAGAGTCGTCCGGCCCACAAGCCGAAGACGATGTAGGTCAAA
>NZ_KV836272.1:435792-436699 GCF_001838295.1 Corynebacterium sp. HMSC074C04 | reverse complement strand
CGTTAAACTTGCCGTATGTATCTGGCAATCACTAAACACTCTCGGCTAGGTGAATCTTCGCCTGGTGAATCGGCACGCGATTTGGGATTTATTTTGCGAAAGCATCCCGATCGCGTGCATGAGGCCGAGTTAAAGTTCGGTGTTGCCCGCGTCTTTTTCCCCACTGCAACCGATGCCGAATGCACGGCAGCCCTCTGGGTTGATATTGACCGCGATGAGTTGCTGAAACTCAAGCAGTACCGTGCCGATACGTTCAATCTGACCGGCTACATTAATGATCGGCAGTGGGCTGCGTCATCGCTTTTGACTGTGGCGTTGAAGTCGGTCTTCTCCACGGCGATGGTCATGGAAAAGACTTCGCCTTACGACGAAACCCCAAGCGATCTCACCGCGACAGTCGCGGCGGTACCCGGCACCGAGGAAGAAATCCGTGCTTTGTTTGAGCCATTGGGGTGGAAGGTCACCTGCGATTTCTTCAACAACATTGCCGGGCAGAAGTTCTCACCGACGGTGACCCTCACAGGTCGAGCAACCGTTCGTGATTTGCTCAATCACCTGTATATTCTGCTTCCCGTCCTCGACGGTGGGAAACACTATTGGGTTGATGACCGGGAAATCGACAAGCTGGCCGCGCGCGCCCAGGACTGGCTGCCGGAGCACCCGCAGCGGGAGAAAATCCTAAAGCGCTACCTTGCCGATCAAAAAGGCCTGGTCAACGAAGCCGTCGTGAAGCTTGCCGGGGAAGCTGGTGCAATCGAACTGGCCAGCGGTGACCAGACAGCCAAGCCGCTCAATCGACAGCGTCAAGACCGAGTCCTGCGTGAGGTATTTAGACTGCGCCCGCGCAGCGTGGTGGACATCGGCTGTGGTTCCGGCGTGTTGCTCGGGCCGTTGCTGGAGAATCCGC
>NZ_KV836272.1:409097-435692 GCF_001838295.1 Corynebacterium sp. HMSC074C04 | reverse complement strand
CGGTCACCTATGCCGACGAGCGCATTGCGAACATGGACGTGGCAATCCTGATGGAGGTCATTGAGCATGTTGATGCCGATCGGCTGCCCGCGCTGGAGAACAACGTTTTCGGGCTTGCCAGGCCGCAGTATGTCATCGTCACGACGCCGAACAGTGACTACAACGCGTGCTATCCAAACCTAGCGCCCGGACAGTTCCGACACCTTGATCACCGCTTCGAGTTCAGCCGCGTGGAATTTCGCCAGTGGGCGAAGGGCGTGGCCGAGAAGTTCGGTTATCTGGTGGACTTTGACGGTATTGGGGACGTGCACGAAACTTACGGCCAACCGACCCCAATGGCGGTCTTTTCCTTCGACTTCACCGCAGCAGAGGAGAGCTAATTATGAGTACCATCTCGCTTCCTAACCTCAGCTTGGTCATGCTGGTCGGTGTCTCTGGCGCCGGAAAGTCGACTTTTGCGGCACGACACTTCGGCCCGTTTGAAGTCGTTTCTTCGGATACCTGTCGCGGCATTGTTTCCAACGATCCGAATAACCAGGCGGCGACGGCGCCTGCTTTTGAGCTGCTGGAGACGATCGTCGGCAAGCGTCTGGAAGCTGGCTTGCTCACTGTGGTCGATGCGACGAATGTGAAGCCGCAGGATCGTGCCCGGCTCGTGAAGCTGGCGCGCAACCACCATGCGCTGAGTGCTGCCATCGTTTTGAATCTTCCGCTGGCGGAGGTGAAGGAGCGGCACAGGCAGCGCACTGACCGCAATTTCGGAGTAGAGGTGTTGGAGCGCCAGCACCGTGATCTGCGCCGAGGACTCAAGCACCTGAGGCGCGAGAAGATTCACAACGTTTTCATCTTGAATTCCGCGACGGAAATTGAAGAGGTCACCATTGAACGTGTTCCGCTCAAGGTCAACCGCAGCGACCTCCACGGTCCGTTCGACATCATCGGCGACGTCCACGGCTGCTTCGATGAGTTGACCGAACTGCTGGCAAAACTTGGCTATCAGCTCTCGGCAGATGGAAGCGATGCTCATCACCCCGATGGTCGCACGGCCATTTTTGTTGGTGACCTTGTCGATCGCGGCCCTAATAGTCCAGCCGTCTTGAAACTGGTCATGGGAATGGTCGCTGCCGGTAATGCCCTCTGCGTGCCCGGAAACCATGACTCTAAGTTGGTGCGCGCCCTCGACGGTCACAACGTCACCACTGGACATGGGCTGGCCGAAACGCTCACTCAGCTTGCCGACGAAAGTGAGGAGTTCCGGAAGGACGTCCGTGAATTCATCGACCACCTGCCCGTGCACTACGTGCTTGATGACGGCGCCCTGGTCGTAGCCCACGCGGGACTGCCTGAGCACCTCCATGGCAGAGCCTCCGGAAAGGTCCGTGAGTTCGCGCTCTACGGTGCGACTACTGGCAAGCTCGATGAAAATGGCCTGCCAGAACGTCTGGATTGGGCAGCGGACTACCGCGGTGCCACCCGTGTTGTCTATGGCCACATGGAAGCGGACCGTCTGCGCTGGATCAATAACACCATGTGCATCGACACCGGTTGTGTATTCGGCGGTAAGCTCTCTGCGCTGCGCTATCCCGAGCTAGAGACCGTGCAGGTTGATGCGAAGCAAACCTGGTGGGAGGCCCCATCCCGCAGCACCAACAATCGCCCGGAGTCCGAGCTGCGCATCACTGACGTGTTAGACGTCGATGGTATCCAGACTGGCCGGCATGGCCGCATCCGCATTGATAGTGACCGCGCGGCTGCAGCGCTGGAAACTATCAGCCGTTTCACGCTCGCACCGGAGAAAATTCCGTACCTGCCACCGACAATGTCACCGGCGCCGACCTCGCAGCGAGAGGGATTCCTGGAACACCCGGAGGAGGCATTCCGCTACTACGCAGCGTACACTGACCAGGTCATTTGTCAGGAAAAGCACATGGGTTCCCGAGCTGTGCTGTGCTTGATTCGACCCGGGACAAAGACTCGTTTCGGTGCTCACTCGTACGCCTACACCCGGACGGGCCGCGCCTTTTTCGACGGTAAGAATCCCACACTCGACGAAATGACCAAGGCGGCAGTTCGCGCCGGGCTTTTTGACCAATTCGGCAATTGGATCCTGCTCGACGGCGAAATGCTGCCCTGGAATCTCAAGGCACAGGGGCTTATCGACGAGATCTATGCACCCACCGCTGCCGCTGGTATCGGTGCAGCGACACACCTCGCGGCAGCGCTGCAGGCGGCAACCGACAGGGGAGTAGAGGTCGGTGGTCCTGCGCCAGAGCAGATTCTGGACGAGCTCGAGAAGTTCCGTGCTGCCTACAACCGGTATGTCGACAGTGACAAGAAGATTCAGTTCGCACCTTTCCAAGTGCTGGCAAGTGAGGATGCCACCTGGCACCACAAGCCCCACTCATGGCACTTGGATATCGCGAACCAGCTAGTAGCAGCTGACAGTGAGATCTACCGGCTGACGCGCTGCTTCGTCCTTGACCCCAGTGACCCGGAACAGGTGGAGGCCGCATCGCAGTGGTGGTTGCAGCTGACAGAGTCGGGCGGGGAAGGGGCCGTCGTCAAGCCGATGGAAAACGCCGCAGTGGACCGGCAGGGACAGCCCGGCATGAAGGTGCGGGGACGGAAGTATCTGCGCATGATTTATGGGCATGACTACCTGCACCCGCAGCGTCAAGAGCGGTTGAAGCGGCGAAATCTGCAGCACAAGCAGTCATCGGCGCTACGCGAATATGCCCTCGGCATCGAGTCGCTGGAGCGACTAGCGGCGGGCGAGCCTCTGCATCGGATCCATGTTCCTGTCTTCGGCGTGTTGGCGCTGGAGTCAGAACCGATGGATCCGAGGTTGTAGGGGGTTACTTCACCGGCAGCGCCGAGGCGTAGTAATCAGCCGTGGTCATCACACCGTCGTTGAAGCCGAGTACCCAGGTCGAGCCCTTCTTGCACAGGATTTCCTCGTCGAAGGGCAGGGTGCCCTCGGCGGACCAAGCGGCCAACAGGTCAGGGATGGTGATGCCCTGAGAGCAGACCACGCTGACTCCGCCTAGCGCGACAATGTCCTCGAAGGCCTTCTTGGACTCGACCTGGTTGGCAATCCAGTGTTCGTCGCCAAGCCGTTCGTCGACTGTGACCTGCATGCCCAGCTCTGCGGCGAGTGGCGCGACGGTGTCCTGGCAACGCACGGGCTCGGCGGAGTAGACGCGCTCGGGGCGGAAACCCTCCAGCGCAGAGACGAGCAGTTCCGCTTGACGACGTCCCTTCTTATCCAGCGGCCGCAGTGCATCATTGCCGTTCCAGTTGGTGCGGCGGTGCGCACGCCCATGGCGAACCAGAATGAGACGGGTGTCCGGTTCCTTGTTCATGCGCTTGCGGGCCTTGACCAGCACGTCGCGGTCGAGATCGTAGGACAGCAGCTCCTCGGCTTCGTCCCAGGAGACCCAGCGAAGCTCATTGACCTCGGAGTTCTGCTCGAAGTCGCCGTCGAGCACCTCAGCGGTCCAGTACCAGACCAACTTCGTGCGTCCAGCGACAGGGTAGGAGACGTTGCCGACCAGCTTGCCCAACCGGACTCGGTAGCCTGTTTCTTCCCAGATCTCGCGGACAGCGGTGGCAATCAGGTTCTCACCGGCGTCGAGCTTTCCCTTCGGCAGCGACCAGTCGTCGTAAGAAGGACGGTGAATTACGCAGATTTCAGGGTTGTGGACATCGCCTCGCCACAGAACCGCGCCGGCCGCAAAGGTCGGCTTGGTGACATCCTGACCTGGCTTCGTCGGAATCTGGCGCAGGCGACCGGTCACGGAGGTATCGCCCTTGAGGTCCTTGTCCTCTTCGTGCATCATCGTGAATTCCCTTTCAATCCTTTGTCGCCGACCTAGTTTAGTATCGCAGTGTGAGAACGTCTCGCTAGACTTGTTGGAGATTAGAGACTAACGGAGGAAGGTCGCGGCGATGGTGCAGGTTTCAGTGATGGGCGCGGGGTCGTGGGGCACGACGCTCGCCAAGGTTTTTGCTGATGCGGGCAATCCTGTACGGCTGTGGTCGCGACGTGCAGAGCAGGCACAGCGTATTCAGATCAGCCGCGAAAACCACGACTACCTACCTGGGCTGGGACTGCCGCGAAACATTGAAGCCACCTCGGATGCAGAGGCCGCGCTGAAGGGCGCGGATGTGGTGGTGCTGGGCGTGCCCTCGCAGACCCTGCGTGACAATCTCAAGGTCTGGAAGGACTTCATCGGACCGGAGACGATTCTGCTCAGCCTGGCGAAGGGCGTGGAGCGTGAGACACATCTGCGCATGAGTGAGGTCATCGCTGAGGTCACAGACCTGCCAGCAGAGCGTATTGCGGTGCTATCGGGCCCGAACCTCGCCCGCGAAGTTGCGATGGAGCAGCCAGCGGCAACGGTCATTGCTTGCGCTGATGAGAACAACGCCAAGATGATTCAGGCGGCAGTCGCCACTAATTACTTCCGTCCCTACACCAACACCGATGTGATCGGCTGCGAAATCGGCGGTGCCTGCAAGAACGTCATTGCGTTGGCCTGCGGTATGGCCTCTGGGCAGGGCTTGGGTGAGAACACGTTGGCAACCATCATCACCCGTGGTCTGGCGGAAATCACACGTTTGGGCGACGCGGTTGGCGCAGAGGATAAGACCTTCGCGGGTCTAGCCGGTCTCGGCGACTTGGTGGCCACCTGTTCCTCACCACTGTCGCGTAACCGCACCTTCGGTGACCGTCTCGGTCGCGGTGACACGATGGAGCAGGCGCAGCACGCTACGCGTGGTCAGGTGGCTGAGGGTGTGATTTCTTCAATCTCGGTCCGTGACCTCGCTCGCCGCAATGGCGTGGAAATGCCAATTACTGAGGCCGTTTACGCTGTCTGCCACGAAGGCGCGAAGGTCGATGAGACAATTCGTAAGCTGATGGGGCGCAGCCGCAAGTCGGAATAACCAATAATGCAGGGGCGGGGCTAAACTTAGTCACCATGACTTCGTCGAATAGCTCGTCTGCAGATCGCATTTCCGTCGCCGTTATCTACGGCGGCGCAAGCCCTGAACACAGTGTCTCCTGTGTCTCAGCTGGCGCAATTATGGATCACCTGGATGAGAACCGCTTCCGAGTGGTTCCCATTGGTATTACCAAGGATGGTGTCTGGACCGTCGGCACGCGTGAGACGGACACGCTGCGCACGCAGGGGCGTACGATGCCGGAGGTCATCCCAGGCGAGGAAGTTGCGCTGAGCACCTCGCCGTCACGCCGCGGTGAGTTCCGCTATGTCACCGGTGATCGCGCCGGCGAGGTTTTCGACACTGTCGACGTCATCTTCCCTGTTCTCCACGGTCCGCACGGCGAGGATGGCACAATCCAGGGGCTCTTTGAGCTTTCCGGCATTGCTTACGTCGGCCCGGGCGTGCTCGCTTCCGCGGCGGGTATGGATAAGGAACGCACGAAGAATCTCCTGCAGGCAGCGGGGCTTCCTATCGGCAAGCAGGTCGTTTTGCACGTTGGCGAGTCGCTTTCCGACGAGGACAAGGAGACCCTTGGCCTGCCGGTGTTCGTCAAACCTGCCCGTGGCGGATCGTCGATTGGTATCTCCCGCGTCGATGATTGGGCGAATCTGGATGCGGCGGTAGAGCTGGCCCGAGAGCATGACTGGAAGGTCATCGTAGAGGCCGGTGTAGACGGTGCCGAGGTGGAGATTGGCGTGTTGCAGCGCGCTGACGGCAGCCTGCAGGTATCGGTTCCGTCCTTGCTGCGTGGCACGGAGGACTCCGACGAGGGCTTCTACGGTTTTGAGACCAAGTACTTGGATGACATCGTTTCGGCGCAGATTCCGGCTGAGCTGCCAGAGGATGTTTTGAAGGCGCTGGAGAAGGATGCTCGTCGGGCGTTCAGGGCACTGGGCTCTGATGGTCTGACTCGCGTGGACTTCTTTGTCACGGATAATGGCCCGATTATCAATGAGGTCAACACCATGCCGGGTTTCACCCCGATTTCGATGTACCCGCAGATGTTTGCGGCCTCAGGTGTTGCCTACGAGGAGCTGCTCAGCGCCCTGATTGAGCGGGCGCTGGTAGCTCGTCGATAAAAGCTGGTTCTTACTTCTCTTCGCTCGGCGAGATGTTCTCCAGGTTGTCAGCGATGACCGAGGAGAGCACCGGCATCAGAGAGCTGGCCTCCGACATTGGCATTTCAACGGCGACGAAGCGTTCACGCCCCATGGCGTACCAGGTGGCGGAGGTACCGGAGGACAGCGTTGGTTCGTTGAACCAGACAATGTCACCAACCTGTGTTAGCTGCTGCGTGGTGGTGCTGTAGCCAGCCGGCTCGTCGACACCACAGCGCAGCACCACCGGATCGGCTGGGGTACCGCCCCAAATGACCATGTCCTTCGGCATGTCAGCCGGCATTTCCGCTGCGCTCAGACGGTGACGGTTGCCGAGATCGCGGGGGAGGGCAGCTTCCAAGCCGCTACAGCGCTTATCAGCTTCCGGAGCTGCCAATTCTGCCAGCGGGACACCGCCGCGCTCCGGTTTGTTCTTGTACTCGGAATCCGGGAGCAGCGCCTCGGCGAGATCACGCAGTGCGTCGTCCGCCTTTGCATTTCCTTCGGCGGTAATCGCAACCACTGGCTCACGGCCGACGGTGAACCAAGTCGCCAAAGATTCGTCGGTACTGTCGACAACGCGCAGCCACGAAATGCCCTTGACCTCTTCGGTCTTGGCCAGTTCGTTGTACTGGTTAGGTACGTTCGCGCCACAGCGCAGCGTGATGCGGTCTTGTTCCAAGTTTCGGTACACAGCGGCACCTTCTGGAGCCGGCTCTGCAATTTCGGCGCGAACCAGACCTGCGGCGCGTTCTGGCAGTCGGTCGAGCAGTTCCGCACACTCAGGCGAGTCATTGGCGGGGAGCTCCGGGTTGGAAATCGCGACTGGTTTCGCCGCCTGACTATCCTGGTAAATCTTTGCGGCAAAAATGATGCCGAGGATAGAGATAATGGCGATAGCGAGTGCGATGCCCGCGCGTGTCCGGCTACCCTTGGACTGAACTGTTTCTCCCGATCGGGGTGCGTCTACCATGGGCCTGATTCTACGTTGTCCGGTACCAACTCCAATTGGTTGGGGGCAATGCCGAGACGGGTTCCGTTATTAACGGTTAACCATCGACTATTAGGAATGTGACTCGACACTGTGACTGAATTGACCATTGGCGATATTGGCGAGTTTGGGGTCATTGAGGCTATTCGGGCTATCGCCCCGTCGGCACGCAATGGCGACGATGCCGCCGTCTTGACGCAGACAACCCCCAACGCCCGCTTTGTCACCTCCACTGACATGCTGGTGGAAGGGCGCCACTTCCGCCTGGACTGGTCGACACCTCAGCAAGTTGGAGCTAAGGCCGCGGTACAGAATTTCGCCGACATCGAATCGATGGGTGCACGTCCAACGGCAATGCTTTTCGCCATCTCAGCACCGTTGCATACTCCGGTGAGCGTGGTCACCGGTATCGCCGAGGGGTTGTGGCAGGAAGGCAAGCAATGTCCCGCGGAGCTCGTCGGTGGTGACATGGTCAGCGGAGATTCTCTGGTGATTTCCATCACTGCGATGGGCGAACTCGGTGGGCTGGGGCGGCCGCTGCTGCGCTCAGCGGCACGCGCGGGGGATACGGTGATTGCGTCGGGGCGCATCGGCTACTCTGCAGCGGGCCTTGCGCTGCTGCAGCACTGCGGAAGCCCGGCAAAGGTTCCAAGTGAGTTTGCGCAGCTGGTGGCAGCACACTGTACGCCCGAATTTGAATACCGCAGGGGGGCCACGGCGCGAGCCACAGGAGTGCGTTCACTGACGGACAATTCCGATGGACTGGTGGTGGATCTCCGCGCTATTGCGCAGGCCTCCAGGGTTACTTTGGAAGTTGACAGCAGTGCGATTGCGCCCGATGAGTTGCAGATTGCCGCTGGCGAATACCTCGCCGTCGATCCATGGGAGTGGGTGCTCACCGGCGGGGAGGACCACACACTGATTGGTTCGACACCGGGGGAGCCTCCGACGGGATTCCGCGCTATCGGCACGGTGTCGAAGGAAAAGTTCGATTCGGTGCTTATCGACGGCAAACCCCCTGCCCGCGATGCCGGTTGGGTTTCCTTTAAGAGTTCGACGAGGTTTTGAGAAGAAAGGCTGCATGACATGGATCCGTTGCCGGTCGAAGAAGGGTGGCAGAAAGCGCTGGAGCCAGTGGCCGATGATATCCACCGGATGGGGCAGTTCCTGCGCGAGGAAAACGCGGCCGGCTACGGCTACCTGCCCGCGGGCACCGATGTGCTGCGCGCCTTCACTTACCCATTCGATGAGGTCAAGGTGCTCATCATCGGCCAGGACCCGTATCCGACCCCGGGGCACGCGATGGGGCTCAGCTTCTCGGTCCAACCGGATGTGAAGCCGGTACCGCGGTCGTTGGCGAATCTTTTTAAGGAGTACTCCTCCGACCTGGGGCTCCCGATTCCCTCCAACGGTGACCTCACTCCGTGGAGTAGGCAGGGCGTAGCTCTGTTCAACCGTGTGCTGACCGTGCGCCCGGGTGCTGCTGCCTCGCACCGTGGTAAGGGCTGGGAGGCAATCACGGAGCATGCCATCAAAGCATTGGTCGCTCGGGACAAGCCTCTCGTGGCAATTCTGTGGGGACGCGATGCGCAGAGTTTGCAGCGTTGGCTCCCGGGCGTGGACTGCATCTGTTCGCCGCACCCGTCACCGCTGTCGGCATCCCGTGGGTTCTTCGGGTCGCGCCCGTTCAGCCGGGCCAATGAGTCGCTGATTCGTCAGGGAGCTACCCCTATCGACTGGACGCTAGAATAGGAATTCATGTCTTCGCAGATTGGTTCTGCCGCGATTGTCGGCTGGGTTGCCCGGGGTATTGATGCGCTTCAATCCCGCCGCGATGAGATCAACAGTCTCAATGTCTTCCCAGTACCGGATTCCGATACCGGGTCGAATATGCTCGCGACGTTGAGTTCGGCGTATGAGGAAGCGCAAAAGGCAGACGCTTCCGATGTTCGCGCAGTCACCGCGGCGCTGGCTGCCGGTGCGGTGCGTGGTGCCCGCGGTAATTCGGGCACTGTGCTCTCGCAGGTTTTTCGTGCGGTGGCTGAGGCAGCTTCCGGTAGCGGCATTGGTGTTGAGTCGGTGCAGCACTCGCTAAAGCTAGCTGTACAACATGTCTCCCAGGCGATTGCCAATCCGGTGGAGGGCACGATTCTGACAGTCCTGCGTCACGCCGCGATTGTCGCGGAGGAATTTGAGGGCGACTCAATTGAGGAGCTCGCCGACACGATTGCAGATGCCGCTCGCGATGCGCTGGCGAAAACCCCCAGCCAGCTCCCGGCACTGCAGCAGGCGGGTGTGGTCGACGCCGGCGGCGTGGGGTTGGTTATTCTGCTCGACGCGCTTGCCGACGAAGTCAGCGGCCGCGCAGCCGCACCGGTCGATTTACATGTCGACGCGCCGCACGTAGCCACCGTTGAGATGGAGGTCATGTACCTGATTTCCTTGGCGGATACCCAGGCGGTGGAGACACTGCGAGAGCGGTTAAACCCGCTGGGAAACTCGCTCATCATCGCAGGTGACGCTGGTAATGCGGAGACCGCACAGTACATGGTGCATATCCACACAGTGGAGCCGGGCGCAGTTATCGAAGCGGCACTTGACTTCGGTCGTCCGGAGGGCATCCGCATCGAGGTGCTCGATGAACCGGAGACAACACCTGAGTCCACTCGCATCCTCATTGCGGTAGTGCCGGACGGTCCGCTGAAAGATCTCATCACTTCCTCTGGAGCGATTGCTATCAGCCCGACCCCCGCTCCGACTCCCACATCCACTCCAACAGATCGCGCAGCCATCGCCGACCAGGAGTTCGCTGAAAATGTGGTCACCAAGGCACTGACTGCCATGCGGGGTGCGGATGAGGTAATCCTGCTGCCAAATGGTCTAGTCAGCGACCAGGAATTGGCGGATATCGAATTCGCTGCTGCCGCGGCTAATCCGACACTCGCGGTAGTTTCTACAGACTCCATTCCGGCTGGCCTCGCGGCCTTGGCCGTGCATTCGGCTGAGCTGCCGCTGGAGGTTGCCGCGTACGCGATGGGCGAGGCTGCCAATGGCACGCGAACGGCTGTAATCGCTGCGGACGTCGATAAGCCTTTGACTGACGCGCTCACAGAGATCGTCTCAGACCTGTTGGCTGGCGGCGGGGAACTAGTGACTCTGCTGCTCGGGCGCGGAGCTGAGGACGTGGACATAGAGCAAGTGCGGGCGCGGCTGGACAAGCCTGTGGAGGTCGTAGCCTATGATGCAACTGGCATCGATGAGCCGGTGCAGATAGGAATCGAGTAGCACGATGCTCGGATGGCTCGGCTCGGATTATGCGCGCACGCCCCTGAATATCGTGGTGGGTCCAAAGATTGCGAAGAAACTTCACACAGGTTTCGGTATGGAGACCGTCTCGGATGCACTGACGAATTTCCCAAAGCGCTACGTGGCGCAGGGTAAGAGCTTAGATGTGTCATTTTCCGACATTGGCGACACCATCACCACAGTCGTGGAGGTGCACAGCATCTCGCCAGCGCCCGCCTTCGCCGACCGACGCAAGCCACTGAAAATCTATGTCAGCGACGGCGTGCGCATTCTTCCGGCCGCGATTTTTGGTGCCGAATGGCTGCGCAATATGCTGCACCCCGGTGTGCGTCTGCTCATTGTTGGCACACTCAGCGAGTTCCGCAATGAGCTGCAGCTGAAAAATGTTGACTGCATGGTGCTCAAAGCCGATGGTTCGGTAGGCGCAGCCACTGGCAAGCTGGCCACACTGACGAAAACGGCCAAGGGGATTGCGGAGATGCAGCGGCTTCTCACTCGCCCTTACCTGCCCATTTACCGTGGCCGCAAAGGAGTAGCGGGTATTCACCTGGCTCTGTTCATGCAGCGCATCCTCGAATGGTTACCGCTGCAGCCAGACCCGTTGCCCGCCACACCGGAGGGACTTACCGATTTCGACTCCGCACTGCGTGGCGCACACTTTCCCTCCATCGCGGGCCCCGACATTGCGCTCACCCGGCTGAAGTATGACGAAGCGCTTGAGCTCCAACTCGCCGTTGGTGCACGTAAACGCACTCAAGAGAGCCTCACCGCTCCGGCCTGCACGGAGGTCACCGGAGGGCTTCGCGACGAGCTACGCCGAGGACTGCCGTTTTCGCTTACCGACGGTCAGGTCGCGGTCGCGGCCGATATTGCGCACGACATGTCGCAGACCAGCCCTATGAACCGCCTGCTGGCAGGTGAAGTCGGCTCGGGTAAGACCGTGGTGGCCCTGCTGGGAATGCTGCAGGCAGTCGATGCCAGCCGACAGTGCGCGATGCTGGCGCCGACGGAAGTCCTGGCCCAACAGCACTACCGATCGCTGACAGCGATGCTGGAGCAAGCCGGAGTAGCAGTGACTGTGCGACTGCTGACGGGTTCGATGTCGACGAAGGAGCGCCGGGCAACCCTGTTGGAGGCAGTCAACGGGGAGGCGGACATTGTCGTCGGCACGCATGCCCTGCTCAGTGAGGGCGTGGAGTTCTTCGATCTCGGGTTGGTGGTCGTCGATGAGCAGCACCGCTTTGGTGTGCGCCAGCGCGATCAATTGCGCAGCAGGGGACGGGGCGGAATGACACCGCATCTGTTGGTGATGTCGGCAACCCCGATTCCGCGCACGGTAGCGATGACCATTTTTGGCGACCTTGCAGTTTCGCAGTTGACGGAATTGCCACGGGGACGTCAGGAGATCCAATCCTTTGTCGTACCGACGCTGGAGAAACCCCGCTGGGAGGCACGAACCTGGGAGCGCATTGGGGAAGAAGTGTCCAAGGGCAACCGCGCCTTCATTGTCTGTCCTCGTATTACCCGCGATGAGGAACAGTTCCTCGACGAGTCTGTGGAAGCGGTGTTCGACCGAGCGAGGAAGAAACTGCCCGGTGTACGTATCAGTCAGTTGCACGGCAATATGGCACCGGAGGACAAAGACCGCGTGATGCAGGCTTTTGCCGGAGGTCAGCTGGATGTGCTGGTGTCCACCACAGTTATCGAAGTCGGCGTGGATGTACCAGAGGCCACGATCATGATGATTCGCCGCGCCGAGAGCTACGGTATCTCGCAGATTCACCAGCTGCGCGGTCGCGTCGGCCGCGGTGACCGGGGTGGACTGTGTTTCCTGTGTACACACACGCATTCTCAGACACCGGAGCGTACCCGGTTGGAACGCATTGCCACCACCACCGATGGTATTCAACTGGCGGAGTTAGACCTGGCCACGCGTAGTTTTGGTGATCTACTCGGTGATGACCAATCGGGACTGGCAACTGGCCTCGGTCTGGTGGACCTCACCACCGACGGCGAGATCATCGAGCGCACCCGGCACGACGCCACGGCTCTCCTCGACAGCGATGAGAGACTTGTGGGGGAGCTCATCTCCGATATTGATGAAGAGCAGTCGAACTACTTGGACCGCTCCTAGTTAGACCTAAGTAGACTGTTGGGCATGGTAAATGTCTGTGCACCTTTTGCAGGAGTAGTCCGCTGGGAGGTCGCCGAGAAAGACTCGGTGACGACTGGCCAGGTCATTGCGGTCGTGGAGGCCGTCAAGCTAGAAGCGCCGGTTTTAGCGCCCTGCCCGGGTACGGTCGCGGAGGTGGCGGCAGATCAATTTGTGGATGTCGAAGGTGGTCAGCTGCTGGCACGAATCACGCCAGCAACTCACAGCACGATGGCACAGAACAACGGCAACGAGAACACATCGCACGAAGGGAAGTAGATGACCCGCATTATTGCAGGTGAGGCGCGCGGTCGCAGACTAGTCGCACCCAAGGGAGAGACCACTCGGCCAACCAGTGACCGCGCGAAAGAAGCCATCTTTTCATCCTGGTCCACACGCTTTGGGTTAGAGGGAACTCGCGTTCTCGACTTGTTCGCGGGCTCAGGTGCGCTCGGTTTGGAAGCGGCTTCCCGTGGCGCGCGTTCCGTCGTATTGGTGGAAAACGATCCGAACGCCATTGCCGCCATTGAAAAGAACATTCGCACCGTGGGGCATCCCGATGTGGCCGTGTCTCCGATGAAAGTGTCATCGTACCTTGCGGGCGCGCCGGGCGAGCCTTTTGACCGCGTCATCGCTGATCCTCCCTACGAGCTGGCGGGGGAGGCCGTTACAGAGATGTTGGAGGCTCTGCGCAGCTTCCTCGCGCCGGGCGCGGTAGTGACTGTGGAGCGTCACCGCGATGACGACGAGACGCAGTGGCCGGAGGGCTATGAGCAGCTCCAGCAGAAGCTGAAGCGCCGCATTCATGGATTGGCGCGCTTCGACACCGCTATCCACAACGCTTAACGTTCTTCTTTACGCTTTACGACGGCCAAAGGTGGTTTGACCTCTATGACTCACGCATGCTGCCCCGGTTCCTACGATCCCATGACCTGTGGTCACCTCGATGTGATTGAGCGTGCCGCGCGCCAATTCGGTCAGTTGACCGTGTTGGTTACCCACAACCCGAATAAGCAGGGCATGTTCAACGTCGAAGAGCGCATGGACCTCATTCGGCAGTGCACGCAGCACCTGGACAATGTGCGGGTGGACTCCTGGTCGAAGCTGTTGGTGGACTACACCTCCGCGCAGGGGATTACCTGCCTGGTCAAGGGACTGCGCTCGGCAGCAGACTACGAGTATGAGGCTCCTATGGCACAGATGAATCGGCGCATGACTGGCATTGAAACTCTCTTTGTGGAGGCTGATCCGAAGTACGGTCACGTGTCGTCGACACTGATGAAGGAAGTTGTTCGGTACGGCGGTTCGGTGGAAGGCCTAGTTCCTGAGCCTGTCTTGCACGCCCTGCAGCTCAGACTGAAGTAGCATGTAAGTCATGTTTCGCGTCTTCGAATCTCTTGATGAACTGGTCCAGATCCTAGAAGAGGCACACGGCGTGCCACTGTCGGCCAATTGTATGGTCCCGCGCCAGCGTGTTCTCGAGTTGCTCGATGAACTGAGGGATGCTTTCCCGGCTGAGCTCGATGACGCGCAGGATGTCTTGGACCAGCGGGATGAGATTATCAACGATGCTGAAGCCCGGGCGAACAACACCATTTCGTCTGCGGATGAAGAAGCCCATCGTATTGTCGACGAGGCAGAGGCCCGCGCTAACCACACCGTTGAGAATGCCAATGCTCACGCGGCTGGCACCGTTGCGGCCGCTGAGGACGACGCTCGTCGTCTCCGCGAGGATGCTCAGCACGAGTACGACAACATTGTGGATCGTGCTTCTGCCGAGTCCGATCGCCTGATTCACGCTGGTAACGAATCCTACGAGCGTTCCGTTGCGGAAGGCCGTGAGGAGCAGGCTCGCCTGGTCGCTGAGTCGACGGTCGTCCGCGAGGCCAACGACGAAGCGAATCGTCTGCTGTCCGACGCACACGCGGATTCCTCTCGCCTCCGCGAAGAGTGTGACCGTTACGTTGACTCCAAGCTCGCCGAGTTTGAGCAGACCCTCCAGGAGACCCTGCGCAATGTCGGTCGCAATCGCTCTGTACTGCGTTCAGGGGCCGGTGCCGTCGGCGGTGGTGCAGGGGCGCAGAACGCGCCGTCTTCCTTCTCCGAGGGGCAGGAACGCCGCCGGTACGAGCGTTAGCGCATCTTCGGGGTAGACTGAGGTCTATCATGACTGACTCATCCCCATTTGTTCTGGACGTTTCGACATGTCTGCAGGGCGGCATGCCCGAGCAGTTCCGCAAGGTAGGCGATAGCCCAGTCCGCGTTGGTGTCGAGATGATTGGCATCGCCGCTGGCGAGGAGGTTGTCGTTGACGGCATTGTCACGAACCTCGGCAGTGGTGTCATGGTTGACGCGACTGTGACTGCCAAGGCCACCGGCGAGTGCGTGCGCTGCCTAGCCCCGCTGAATCCGGAGCTCAGCTTCCATATTTCGGCTGTCTTTTCCAACAACGAGGACTTCATCACAGGCGACGATGACGAGGAAGAAGACGTTGAGGACGAAGTTGGTCAGATCGTCGACAATACGGTGGATATCACTCAAGCCGTCATCGATGAGGCGGGCTTGAATCTGCCCTTCAATCCGACCTGTCTGGATTTCGATTCCAGCTGTGCTGAGTCGGACTCGGAAGTGCCGGAACCAGACGGCATCTCGGGAGAAGAGGAGCGTATTGATCCGCGTTGGGCTGGCCTGGCGGAAAAGTTTGGCTCGCTCGGGGACGATAAGTAATCGACGACGACTTAGACGAAGACTTTAAAGGAGATATAACGGATGAGCCGCAAGCGTCGGCTAACCGGTGAAGCGGCTAGAAAGGCGGCCTTTGAGGCCGTCGATCACGCCCCGCTGCTGGAAAAACTCGGTGTTGAACTACCAGAGGAGTCCCTGAAGCTCGCTCTGACCCACCGCAGTTTCGCAAATGAAAATGGCATGCTGACCAATAACGAGCGTCTAGAGTTCCTGGGCGACGCCGTGCTGGGCATGTGCGTTGCTGAAGAACTCTACCGTCGCTTCCCGGACCGTGCTGAGCAGGATATTTCCAAGATGCGCGCAGGTGTCGTGAACATGTACGCGCTGGCTGACCTGGCCCGCAGTATCGGATTGGGGGAGCACATTCTCCTCGGTCGCGGTGAGAAGGCCACCGGTGGCGCGGATAAGCACTCAATTCTCGCTGACACCACCGAGGCACTGCTGGGTGCCATTTACCTGCAGCATGGCTTTGAGGTTGCCCGCGAGACCGTTCTTCGCCTGTTTAACCAGATGATTGACGATGCCCCGACGGAGTCTCGCGGTCGTGACTGGAAGACGCTGTTGCAGGAGCGCCTGGCAGCCAAGCAACTACCGGCTGCTGAGTACACCGTGCGCACCACCGGCCCCGACCATGACCTAACTTTCTACGTCGACGTGCTGGTTGACGGCGTGGTTAAGGGCAGCGGTACCGGCGCCACGAAGAAGGAAGCCGAGATGCACGCCGCGCATCAGGCGCATACTGCACTTGCATAATGCCCGAGCTTCCTGAAGTCGAGTCCGTACGCCGCGGTCTCGACGCTTACGTCGTCGGTGGCCGCATCGAGGATACTTTCGTCTACAACGCTCGTGCCGTGCGGCGCCAACCCGGTGGTGCCGCAGAGTTTATCGGTCGTACGCGCGGGCGCACGGTTATCGCTACGGATCGCCGCGGCAAGTTCATGTGGCTCACGCTTGACGACGACTCCGCAATTGCCATCCACCTGGGTATGAGCGGCCAATTGCGTGTGGAAGCTCCGTACACGCCCGATACGCTGCCCGGACGCCACACCAGGGCCGCATTTGACATAGCCCTGCCGGACGGCGCTCGGCACCTTATCAACTTCAACGATCAGCGCACCTTTGGTTGGGTCTGGGCCTGTGAAATGGTCGAATACCACGGTCGCTTTGTTCCGGAACCCGCAGCCAAGATCGCGCCCGATCTATTGGAGCCAACTGTCGATGTGGTTGCACTTGCACACCGCATGATGAAGTCGCGTTCGCCAATCAAGGCGGTATTGCTCAATCAGAACATCGTGTCCGGCATCGGCAACATTTATGCCGACGAAATGCTTTGGGCGGCGAAGGTTGATGGTCGCGTGCCGGCGTGCGACCTTTCGGTCCGTCGATTAGCGAAACTTCTGCGGGAGGGCCAAGCGGTACTTCAGCGGGCGCTAGCGGCCGGCGGCACGAGCTTTGACGCACTATATGTACATGTCAACGGCGAAAGTGGCTATTTCGAGCGGAGCTTGAACGCCTATGGCCAAGCGGGGGAGCCGTGCTCGAGGTGTGGGCGCGCAATTGTACGTCTGCCATTTGGGAATAGATCGAGTTATCTGTGTCCCACCTGTCAGCGCTAGAATTTCCTTATGAGCTTCATGGAACAAGCGACCGATTGGGTCAACGCCTGGAATGACAAGTACTGGCTGTTCATGATTCTGCTACTCAGCGGTGCAGGCCTGTACTTCTGTTGGCGGACCATTGTGGTGCAGCTCCGGTACATCCCGGAGATGTTCAAGGCAATTACCGAAAAGCCGTCTGACATCTCCGAGGGGGTCAAGGGCATCTCGGCCTTTAAGGCCTTCACAATCTCTGCTGCCTCGCGTGTCGGTACCGGTAACGTCGCAGGTGTGGCGGTGGCAATCACTACGGGTGGGCCAGGTGCCGTGTTTTGGATGTGGCTACTCGCTGCGATTGGCGGTGCTACCAGCTTCGTGGAGTCGACGCTGGCGCAGCTGTACAAGGTGCGGGATAAGGACTCTTACCGAGGAGGGCCCGCGTACTACATCACCAAGGGGCTGGGAGAGAACTGGCGCTGGATGGCGTCGCTGTTCGTCATCGCGATCACGGTGACCTACGGTTTTGTGTTCAATGCGGTGCAGTCCAACTCAATCACGGCGGCTGTGGCTGAGTCGACTGGTCAGGAAACGCCGATCTTTAAATTCTGCGTCGGCATTGTGCTGGCAATCTTGGCCGGCGTCATCATCTTCGGTGGTGTGCAGCGTATTTCGGCGGTGACACAGATCATCGTGCCGATTATGGCCGTGGCTTACATTATCCTCGGCCTGATTGTCTTGGCTCTCAACATCACCGAGGTGCCGGGCATGATCAAGCTGATTTTTGAGCACGCCTTCGGTATCCGTGAGATCGCTGGTGCCGCTGTCGGTACCGCCATGATGCAGGGTATTCGCCGTGGTCTGTTCTCCAACGAGGCCGGTATGGGTTCCACACCAAATGCGGCGGCTACGGCGTCGGTGTCGCACCCGGTCAAACAGGGCCTAATCCAGACGATGGGTGTCTACTTCGACACCTGGGTCGTCTGTACCATCACCGCAGTTATCATCCTGTTGTCCGATCCGACCTTCGGCGGCGATGCGGAGGGCACCGCGTTGACTCAGGCTGCGCTGTCTGCGCAGGTGGGTACGTGGGCCATCCACGCGGTCACGGTTATCATCTTCTTCCTCGCGTTCTCCTCGCTGGTGGGTAACTACTACTACGCCGAGGCGAATATCCCGTTCCTGTCAAAGAGCAAGGCTGTCTTGAACACCGTGCGCGTCCTGGTTATCCTGTGCGTGATTGGCGGAGCTGTCGGTTCCGTGCCGCTAGTCTGGTCGCTTGCAGATACGTTCTCCGCACTCATGGCCACCATCAATATCATCGCGATTCTGCCGCTAGGCGGTGTCGCAGTCGCCCTGTTGAAGAACTATTCCGAGCAGAAGGCCAAGGGACTTAATCCAGTATTCCACCGCGATGATCTGCCTAACCTCCGCGGTCACGACAAGATCGAGTGCTGGGATGGTTCCGACCCGATGACGGTGCGTGAGTCCGATGCCGCTTAACGACGTCCGCCTCACCGCATGGGTACACGGACGCGTTCAAGGTGTCGGTTTTCGCTGGTACACCCGCGCGACGGCACTGGAGTTGGGGTTGGTTGGTTACGCCCAGAACTATTCGGATGGTCGGGTGTTAGTTGTTGCCGAAGGGTCACGGGCAGACTGTGAGAGTTTGCTCGCTTGGCTGGAGGGGCCGAATACTCCAGGCAATGTGACGGCGGTGGTGCCCCTATGGCAGGAACCGAAGGGGGCATTTAGCACGTTTGACCGTCGTTAAGCGGGTGCTAACTGTCTTCCTCCCCCCATGTCGGTGTAGGAAACCGAAAAATTCGAATACGTTTTATCCCTCGCTCTGTGTGATTGATTTTGCGCAGTTGGCGGGGGATTTTTTCGTGTCTTGGGGTAGTTGATTGGGGCGCTAAAGAGCTCCCGGAGCGCTAGAAAAATACGCAAGTGAGAAAAAGACTACGCAAATACGGAATCAGGGTGGTTTAAGTTAATAACTACCTACTGACAGACAGGGGAGGCACAAATGACGCCTGAAGAAGTGATTGCACAGTCGGGAAACTCAGCGTGGATGCTGATCTCGGCTTCGTTGGTCTTGCTCATGACACCGGCGCTCGCGCTGTTCTATGGCGGCATGTCGCGACAGAAGTCGGTGCTCAACATGATGATGATGAGCTTTGGCGCTGTTGGCGTTGTCGGTGCCATTTACGTCCTGTGGGGCTGGTCGATGTCCTACGGGTCGCAGCCAATCGGTGGTGTATTTGCCAACCCGTTCGAGTTCTTTGGACTGCGTAACTCAATCACGGACGATGACGGCAACTATATTACGGGTGCAAACGGTTACCCGAACATCATCGACATCGGATTTCAGCTCACGTTCTGCTCTATTTCTGTAGCGCTGATTTCTGGCGCGCTGGCCGAACGCGTGAAGTTCTCCACCTGGTTGATTTTCGTCGGTATCTGGACAACGCTGGTGTACTTCCCAATGGCATACATGGTCTGGGGTGGTGGTCTGCTGAGCCACTCTGCAGAGAGCCTTTCGGCAAAACTGTTTGGGGCCGCTGACGGCGAGGCTGCCATCGCTCCAATTGACTTCGCTGGCGGTACGGTTGTGCACATTGCTGCTGGTACCGCCGCTTTGGTGCTGGCGATTATCGTCGGCAAGCGCAAGTCTATCGATGGCAGCCAGCATCGCCCGCATAACCTGCCACTCGTCATGCTGGGTGCTGCACTGCTGTGGTTCGGCTGGTTCGGCTTCAACGGCGGTTCGGCATTTGCTGCCGACGGTGTCGCTGGTCTGGCATGGCTAAATACGACCGTGGCAGCGTGCCTAGGCATGCTCGGCTGGATTTCACTCGAGCGTTTTCGTGATGGACATCCCACCTCGCTGGGTGCTGCTTCGGGGGTCATCGCAGGGCTTGTGACTATTACTCCGGCCGCAGGAGATATGAACCCGGTGACTTCAATCATTCTGGGCTATATCGGCGGTGTGCTGGCTTGCTGGGGCGTTGGTTTAAAGTACAAGTTCAACTTCGATGACACCCTGGATGTGGTTGGTCTGCATCTGGTTGCAGCCATGTGGGGAACGATTGGTGTTGGCCTGCTGGCTAACGACCGCGGACTGCTTACCGGCGGTGGCATCGACGGCCTGAAATTGTTCGCCATCCAGATCATTATTGCGGTCATCGCAGCGGTGTTCTCGGGCGTGCTGACGTACATCATTGCCCGAGTTCTGAAGGTAACCGTCGGCTGGCGTATCCACGGCGAGCAGGAACATTCTGGTATCGACGTTGCTCAGCACGGTGAGTCGGCCTACACGTCGGCCAAGCAGGCGGCTGTGTAATCCAGGCTGTGTAAATGAGGCTGTGAAAACAAGTGGGTCCTTGGGTTAATTCAGCTCCAGTCCACAACTGCAGGTAAGATATTGCCCCATGTATTTGAAATCGCTGACTCTGAAGGGCTTTAAATCCTTCGCTTCGGCGACGACGATGAAATTCGAGCCCGGCATCTGCGCAGTTGTCGGCCCGAATGGATCTGGTAAGTCGAATGTTGTCGACGCCCTCGCGTGGGTTATGGGCGAGCACTCCGCCAAGACCCTCCGTGGCGGCAAAATGGAAGATGTCATCTTCGCGGGTACTTCCGGGCGAAAGCCCTTGGGGCGCGCGGAGGTTACTCTTACCATCGACAATTCCGATGGGGCACTTCCCATTCAATATAAAGAAGTCTCTGTCACGCGTCGCATGTACCGCGACGGCGCCAGCGAATACGAAATCAACGGTTCTCGCGTCCGCCTCATGGACGTCCAAGAACTCCTCAGCGACACCGGCATTGGCCGTGAGATGCACATCATCGTCGGCCAGGGCCGGCTTTCTCAGATTCTGGAGTCTCGGCCAGAGGAGCGTCGTGCGTTTATTGAAGAAGCCGCAGGCGTGCTCAAACACCGTCGTCGCAAAGAAAGGCGCAGCGTAAACTGCAGTCGATGCAGGCCAATCTCGACCGGCTGCAGGACCTGACAGGTGAGCTTTCCCGTCAACTCAAGCCGCTAAAACGTCAGGCTGAGGCTGCCTCTCGCGCTCAGACTGTGCAGGCAGACCTGCGCGATGCCAAGTTGCGTTTGGCTGCCGCGGACTTCGTGGACTTGCAGGACAGCCTCAATGACATTGCTGGTCAAGCCAAGCTCATTGAGGAAAAAGTAGAAGCTGCCACGGAGCGTGCTGAGATTGCCGCTGAGCGCACTGCAGAACTCGAAGCCGAATTGGAGGACATTACTCCAGCTGCCGATGCTGCCCGTGACCTATGGTTCCGTCTCTCCGCACTCGGTGAGCGTATTCAAGCGACGGCCCGCATCGCCGCCGATCGCGCGGCCGACCATTCCGTCGCTCCGTGGGTAGGCCCGGACCCGGACTTCCTGGAGCAGCGTGCCGACGATGCCGCCACCGAAGAAGCCACGCTTGCAGAGGCAGAGGCAGAGGCTCGCGAAAAGCTGGAGGAAATCCGCGAAACGCTTTTCGATGCCGAGGAAACGTTCCGCGAAGCAGAGGCCGAGCACCTCGCGGCCGTTCGCGCAATCGCCGACCGTCGCGAAGGAGTGGTTCGCCTCATTTCCGCCGAAGAATCTCTGCGCACTCGCTTGGAAGCCGCCGAAGCCGAAGCTGCACGCCTTGCCGAGCAAACCAATGAGGCCGACGAACGCCGGGCCGATGCCACCGAAGCCGTGGAAAACGCCGCACAGGAACTAGCCGAGGCCGAATTCGAAGGTCCCGAGCTGCAGAGCGCTTATGAACAGGCTAACCGGGAAGCAGAGCTGGCCTCTACACGGTTGAAAGAACTCCGTGCTGACGAGCGCGACCTCGAGCGCAGCGTCTCAGGTTTGTCCGCTCGCATCGAAGCTCTAGAGACCGCCCGCACCGCTGCTGCCAACGACGGCACCGCGTGGCTACGCGAAAAGCACGAGCTCGGCGTTCTCTCTGAAGTCATCGATGTCGACGCTGGCTGGGAAAAAGCGCTCACCGCAGCCCTCGGCGCGGCCGCCGAAGCACTAGTCAGCGAGGGCAGTGGAGATTCGCTTATCGACGAGCTGGTGGCTGCAGGCAAAGGCAGTGCCGTCGTTATCAGTTCTGCGGATGCATCCGACTCCTGGCGCTTGGACATCACTTTGCCCGCACAGGCATCCTGGCTGCTCGACCATGTGACAGTGCCCGCGAAGCTTTCGGGTTCGTTGACCTCTCTGCTCGTTGATGTCGTGGCCTGCGACGACGAACTCGTTGCCCGTGAGCTGGTGACGCAGGATACTCGACTGCGCGTTGTTGACCGCGATGGTGTGCTGCGTGGCTCTGGTTGGGTAGCTGGCGGTGCTGGTGGCACTGCATCAGGTGTGGAAATCGCCGCCGACATTGCCAAGGCCCGCGAAGAGCTGGCGGAGGCGCAGGTGCGTTTGAGTGACCTCGGTGGTGTGCTCTCCGGAGCACAGGCCGAAGAAGAGGACCGCCGCACTGACGCTGCGGCCGCCCGTGCCGCGCTGCGTGAGCATCAGAGTCGTATGAAGGTCTTCACGGATGCCCGAACTCGGGCCACGGCGCAGCTGTCCGGCGTGGTGCATGATGCCGAACGCGCTGAGCAGCGCGGAGCCGAAGCCGCGGACCGAGTAACGAAGCTCCAGAAGGAATTGGCGGAGGTTGCGGACCGCTTGGCTCGCGTTGACCGTGACCCCGAGGAGGGGGAACCGTCGACAAGCGAACGTGACCGTGCCTCGGAGGCTCTGACGGCAGTGCGCGCCATGGAGACAGAGGCGCGTCTGTCGCTGCGTACGGCAGAGGAGAGGCTGTCGAGTGTACGAGGTAAGGCCGAGCGGCTTCGTCGCCAGGCTGCGTCGGAGCGCGTAGCGAAGGCGCGCCATGAGCAGGCGCAGATGGCTAAGGTTGCCCAGCGCGAATTGGCAGAAGTCGTCGCGGAGCTGGCTGAGGATTTGCATGCGAAGGTCAACGTGTCGTTGGCGCGGGCAGAGGCCGATCGCGACGATGCCGAGGCGCAGAAGAAGACGGTGTCGCAGGCACTATCGGCGGCACGGACGGAGGCAAATGGGGCGCAACGTGAGCTGGCACAGCTAACGGATTCCGCGCACCAGGGAGACATCGCCCGTGCACAGGCGCAGGTCCGCGTGACCGAGGCTGCAGAGCGCATCGTCGACCAGTTGGGGCTGTCTGTCGATGACCTGCTCGCGGACTTTGCTCCTGATGAGAACTTTGACCGCGCAGCCGTGACGAAGCAGCTCAAACAGGCGGAGAAGGATCTGCGTGTGCTCGGCCGCGTCAACCCGTTGGCGCTGGAGGAGTATAAGGCGATGGAGGAGCGCTACTCTTTCCTATCCACGCAGCTCGATGATGTCCTCAAGGCCCGCCAGGACCTCACCGATGTTGTCGAGGAAGTCGATGCCACGATTCTGCAGCTCTTCACAGACGCGTGGAACGATGTCGAGGCAGAATTCCCCGCGGTCTTTCAAACGCTTTTCCCGGGCGGTGACGGACGACTGGTTCTCACTGAGCCTGACAACCTGCTAACCACAGGTATCGAGGTTGAAGCTCGCCCACCGGGCAAAAAGGTCAAGCGACTCTCGTTGCTCTCCGGCGGCGAGAAGTCGCTGACGGCGCTGGCAATGCTCGTTGCTATTTTCCGCGCTCGCCCGAGTCCGTTTTACGTGCTCGACGAGGTGGAGGCAGCGCTTGACGACGTTAACCTGCGTCGCCTTATTGCGTTGCTCGAGGAACTCCGCGCGACCAGTCAGCTGATTGTCATTACGCACCAGAAGCCAACAATGGACGTTGCGAATGTGCTCTACGGTGTGACCATGCGGGGCGATGGTGTGACTCGAGTAATCTCGCAGCGAATGTCACCGGCATCCGCAACTCCGTCGACAGGAGCGGAGTAGGCGCGGAGTAAGTGAGGAAGAGTCGTTGATACTGCATAATGAGAGTTATGACTCCAACTCAGTGGATACTCCTTGTCGTCGCGATTGTCGTTATTATCGCGCTGCTTTTTGTTGTGGGCTATGTCCGCAGGAAAAACCAGCGCATTTCCTTTGCGAAGGAAGATACTAAGGAACTCACCCAGCAGGAGAAGTCTGGAAATTACCAGGCCACTAGTGGTTTTAACTTCGCTCCGGCCGGTAGTGGAACTGATATCCGTGAGAAGCAGCCGGTTGAAAAACCGATGCCCAAGCCGGTGGAAAAGCCCATTGAAAAGCAGGTCCCGGAACCAGTTGAAAAGCGGGCAGATGAGCCCGTTGATAAGTCGACGGATGGCTCCCTGCTGAAGCCGGAAGGCCAACTGCCTATTCCCGATAACCCCACCGAAATGGAGGGGGATCACGACCGCGTAATGCGGGAAATCCCAATCGATTTGCCTACGGCCGGAGAAGAGGAATCAGAGCCCGAGCCGGAACCACAACCAGAGCCCCAAGCAGAGCCTGAGGTAGAGGTAGTTTCTGCTCCTGAACCGGTGCCGGAGCCGGAGCCGACTCCCGAACCAGAACCGACGCCAGAGCCGACGCCAGAACCGACGCCAGAGCCGGAGCCGACGCCGGAGCCAGAAGCGGAACAGCAGATTGACTCCATTGACCCGGCTGAGGGACGTCTGGGTCGCCTGCGCGGTCGTCTGTCCCGGTCGCAGAATGCAATTGGCCAGTCTGTGCTCGGCATCTTGGGCGCGGGTGACCTTGATGAGGACGCGTGGGAAGAGGTCGAGGACATCCTGGTGATGGCTGACCTCGGTGCGGCTGCGACGCAGCGTGTCGTCGATAAGCTGCGTGAGCGTATTGCCAGCCAGAAGGTGAGCACGGAAGAACAGGCACGCGCCCTGCTGCGTGAGGTGCTGATTGAGGAGTGCAAGCCTGAGATGGATCGCTCCATTCGCGCACTTCCGCACGAGGGCAAGCCCGCAGTGATTCTGGTGGTCGGTGTCAACGGCACTGGTAAGACCACGACGACGGGCAAACTGGCTCGTGTGCTGGTGGCCGGTGGCCACCATGTTGTTCTCGGTGCAGCGGACACTTTCCGTGCCGCTGCTGCAGATCAGCTGGAAACCTGGGGCCGTCGTGTCGGTGCCGAGACCGTTCGTGGCGCTGAAGGCGCGGATCCTGCTTCTATTGCATTTGAGGCAGTTGCTCACGGTATCGAGTCCGGCGCTGATGTGGCGCTCATCGACACCGCCGGCCGCCTGCACACCAAGGTCGGACTGATGGACCAACTGGACAAGATTAAGCGCGTGGTGGAGAAGAAGGCTCAGGTTGATGAAGTCATCCTGGTTTTGGACGCGACGGTTGGCCAAAATGGTCTGCTGCAGGCTCGTACTTTCCGGGATGTTGTAGACATCACCGGCGTTGCTCTGACCAAGCTGGACGGTACCGCGAAGGGCGGCATTGTATTCCAGGTGCAAAACGAGCTCGGTGTACCGGTGAAGTTGGTTGGCCTTGGTGAAGGTGCTGACCACCTGGCGCCGTTTGAGCCGGAGAGCTTTGTAGACGCACTGCTCGGCGGCCGCAAATAGTAACTAACATCGATGAGTGAATTTTCCATTGATTGGTGAGTACAGCGTCGGTCGTTGCCCCCTCCCGGCAAAAAGTAAAGGCCTCGGAGCCACCGCGTAGATTTCTGTAGAGGATACGCGGGGCTCCGGGGCTTTTACTGTTGAGGGGCTAGGAATCTAGCGGAGAGTTGTGCTAGGAATCCTTAGAATTCTTGCGTGCGAGGCGGGTAGCTGCCACGCCACCGACCAGGAGTGCGAGAGCCGCACCGCCGAGGGCAGTCGCCTGAACACCAGTGACTGCTAGACCAGTGTTCTTGGTCCCGGTTTGCTTACCGTCATTCTTAGGGTTGTCGGGCTTGTCTCCTGGATTTTCCTCCCCAGGATTCTTGTCGTCCCCAGGCCGTTCGTCACCTGGGTTTTCATCATCCCCCGGTGCGTCATCGTCTGGGTTTTCATCGTCGGAAGTTGGACAGTAGCCGTAGACTCCGGTTGCCGGGTCGATCTTGCTCATATCCCGCGGGGAACCATCGGGGCACGTTGCGGTGTCATCGACTCCCGGCGGAATTCCGTCATTCTCTGGGGCATCTTCGTCAGGCTCCGGAGTTGGGCCGGAATCATCTGAAGTGCCACACGCGCCGTAAGCTCCGGTTGCCGGGTCAATCTTGCTCATATCCCGCGGGGAACCGTCGGGACAGGTCTGGGTGTCCTCAACGCCCGGTGGGATGCCATCGTTCGATGAACCTCCTGGATCCGGGTTTGCCGCGTCATCTACACACTGGAAAGTACCGCCAACATTTTCAAAATGTTGACCGGCGGGGCATTCCGATGGGGCGGGGTCAGGAATCTGTGCGGTGGCGGCGCCAACGCCGATGAGCATGCCGGCTGAAGCGGCAGCGGCCACCATGGTCGAAGAGAGCTTCTTCATTTGGAAACCTCACAATGTCTATAGGAAAGCCCTGCAATCAATGGGCTTAAGGGGGAACACTGTTCACACATTTGATTCTAATAACTAATTAAAGTCTTTAGTGGCATGGGTTTGGGGAGGGGGTAAAGCAAAATTGTTGACTCGTCCAAACCTCAGTAGAGGAAAGTGGGAACTTATATTTACAACGCTGAGTGTGTACACCCGTTGTGGTTGGAGCGTTTATAGAACTTGCCACTGTCGACTCGGCATAGGGCTTT
>NZ_KV836272.1:396607-408997 GCF_001838295.1 Corynebacterium sp. HMSC074C04 | reverse complement strand
TTTCTGTCTTCGCTAATGGAGCCGAGTCTTCTAATGTCTTATAGCTTTCGCTCATCTTTGCTGGCGAATGGTGCTTCCTAATCGTGTCGGGGTGGCGAAAGGCGGGTGGGGCGTAGCGGTTTGGTAAAAAATCGGTATCTGTGCGGTTTATGGTTCGAGCTATAGGAGTTATAACGTTTCGAAGATATGACACGCAAAAATGCTCCCGATGCTGAATTGGCATCAGGAGCAGTTTACGTTTCGCTAGCGGGGTAGAACCCTAAGCTTCTTAGCGGTTCTTGCGGGCGATGCGGGTAGCAGCGACACCGCCGACCAGAAGAACCAGAGCGGCTCCGCCCAGGGTGGTGGCGTCAACGCCGGTGGCTGCTAGGCCAGTGCTCTGAGTGGAAGAAGCCTTCTTGGACTCAGAGTTATTCTGCTCAGACTTCTTGGAGTCTGAAACCTTCTTTACGTTCTCGGAAGAGGTCGTCTTCTTGGACTCGGACGCCTTCTTCTCAGCCTTTTCCTTGGCCTTCTTCTCTTCCTTCGTGCACTTGTTTTCGTTCTTGCACTCAGCAGAGATCTTGATGTCAACGTTTACCTTGACATCCTTGCCGTCTTTGCCCGGTTTGCCGTCCTTGCCTGGCTTGTCAGTATCCGGCTTCGTCTCGTCCTTGACGCAGGCACCGAAGACGTTCGGGTTGCCCGGAACTGGCTTGCTCATGTCGAAGTGCTCGCCCTCCGGGCACTGCTTATCAGAAATACCTGGGTTTCCGAGGTTGCCGGGCTGGGACTCATTGTTGCCCGGCGTTTCAGGCTTAGGGGCTTCCTTGTCCGCGACGCACTGGAAGGTTCCGCCGACGTTTTCAAAGTGCTGGCCGTCTGGGCACTTGTCCGGCATTGGGGCCGGAATTCCGTCAGCGGAATCCTGCTCAGGCTGGTCTGCAACGCACTGGAAAGTGCCGTCGACGTTTTCAAAGTGCTGGCCGGCGGGGCACTCGGTCGGCATTGGGGCCGGAATCTGTGCAGTAGCGATGCCTGCGCTTGCAATCATGCTGGCGGAGAAGGTGGCGGCGATAGCCGTAGTGAACTTCTTCATGAAAACCTCCCAAGGAGTCAAACGGTCAGAGACCGATGAATATGATTTCGCCGTTCATCCCTCATCGTGCACGGCGGAAAATAAAACCAGGCCAACTGCGGTTAACTAGGTTCATGGCTAACCATAAACTGGTTGATATATGCATGGCATTGGAAGTAGTTATAGGGATAACTCTAGGTGTGTAGTGGCACACTTTGACCTGCTGTAATGCTGCCGGTTTGCAATTTAGTTTGCACCATTTCGGGGGAGGCGTGCACTAGGATCGTCCTTAGTAAAAGTTGGCTATTGGCGTTACTTGTCTGTTATCTACCTGGCGGTAGATAGGTTGTGTAAACGTTCTTTATGCAGTGGGACAACCCTGTCTTAGGTCGTGTTTAATTGTCACGTTAAAATAACGAATAGTAATTTAACGTTCCCGAGAATAAAAGAGCTTCACTCTATTGCCGATTTCTACTTCCTATTGGTTACACCCGAATCGGGGTGTTTAGAGTGGATGGGATGCAATTGTTGTCGATAGGCGAAGCTGTAGATATGTGCCAAACGGAGTAGCCAGCGGGTACGGTAGAACAGTTAAGAAAAGATAAGGCAAAAGGGGAGCTGGAAACTTGTTTGAGTCTCTTTCCGATCGTTTGACGGGTGCCCTGCGGGGGCTGGGCGGGAAGGGTCGCCTGACTGAGGCGGATATTAACGCCACCGCCCGCGAGATTCGGCTGGCTCTTCTGGAAGCCGATGTCTCCCTTGAGGTTGTCCGTACCTTCATCAAGCGCATCAAGGAACGCGCTAACGAAATTATTGGCAGCCAGACGGTCAACCCGGCCAACCAAATCATTGAGGTTGTCAATGAGGAACTGATCAACATCCTCGGTGGCGAGACTCGACGTCTCAATATGTCGAAGCAGCCGCCAACGGTTATCATGCTGGCCGGTCTGCAGGGTGCTGGTAAGACCACCTTGGCCGGTAAATTGGCCAGGTACCTCACGGATCAGGGGCACACCCCAGTTCTCGTCGCCTGCGACCTGCAGCGCCCAGGTGCGGTGCAGCAGCTGGAAATCGTGGCTGAGCGTGCAGGCGTGCCGTGCTTCGCACCGTTCCCGGGCACCAGCCTCGATTCCACCCATGAAATGGGCACCAGCGAGGACAACCCAGTTGACGCCGCGTTCCGTGGCCTCGCTTATGCTCGCCAGCATCGCCACGATGTGGTGATTATCGATACCGCAGGTCGCCTGGGTATCGATGAGGTTCTGATGAAGCAAGCCCGCGATATTCGCGATGCCATCAACCCGCATGAAGTTCTGTTTGTCATCGACTCCATGATTGGTCAGGACGCGGTAGAGACCGCCAAGGCCTTCCGAGATGGCGTTGACTTCACCGGTGTTGTACTGACCAAGCTCGATGGCGACGCGCGCGGTGGCGCTGCACTGTCTATCCGTGAGGTCACAGGTAAGCCGATTCTGTTCGCCTCCACGGGCGAGAAGTTGGAGGACTTTGACGTCTTCCACCCAGACCGCATGGCCAGCCGCATCCTGGGCATGGGTGACCTGAAGACGTTGGTTGAGGTCGCTTCCAAGGAAATTGATCATGAGCAGGCTGCAAAGTCTGCCCAGAAGATTGGTTCGGGCGAGTTGACTCTCGAGGACTTCCTCGAGCAGATGATGATGGTCCGCAAGATGGGCCCAATCGGCAACATCCTCAAGATGCTCCCCGGCGGCGCGGAAATGTCCAAGGCCGCGGAAATGGTCGATGAAAAGCAGCTTGACCGCATCGAGGCGATTATCCGCGGTATGACTCCGGAAGAGCGCGAGAATCCGAAGATTCTGAACGCTTCACGACGTCGTCGTATCGCCAACGGTTCCGGTGTGTCTGTTTCGGAGGTTAACCAGCTCATCGAGCGCTTCAATGAGGCACGCAAGATGATGGCTCAGATGGCCGGTCGTTTCGGTATGGGCGGTGGCCGCCCATCGAACCGCAAGGCCAAGCGTGGCCGAAAGGGCAAGGGCAAGAATAAGCGCAAGGGCGCTAACCGCGGCCCGACGCCGCCGAAGGCAATGCGCGGTGGCGGAATGCCCGGTATGCAGGGCATGCCGGGGATGCCTAGCATGGCCGAGCTGCAGAAGCTACAGAAGCAGATGGGCAACCAGCTGCCAGAAGGCATGGAGGGCTTTGACCTCAATAATCTCGACTTCGGGCAGGGCAAGAAGTAGCTGGGGCAAGAAGTAGCTAGCCCCGCAGGCTCTCCTGGATCTGGCGGCCCATTTCGGCACTGAAGGTGGCCGCTAGTTCATCGGTGATGTGATTGCTGTCGCGGTAGACGTAGATATTACCGATAACATTGCGGCAGGTAGTCGGGCCACAGAAGATGTCGGAAAAATCTAGACTGTGCCCGTTGGGGAAGTTTGCAAGAATTTCCTCAGCGGGATTTTCTGCATTTAGAGCAGTTTTGCGGTGGATGGTGCAATCTTCGTTCGCTTCGTCGCACACGCTTGGGGAGAACTGACTCAAGTCCTCCCGTAGCGCCCACGGGTTATCGCGGATTGCGAAGAAATCAATTTCGCGTTCTTGTAGAGCAGTGAAAAACGAGACATAGCCATCCGGCGTATAGTCGCCGGGCTGCGGTGGGTCCGCCTGGAATAAGGGCCTGGTCGAGGTGGTGAAAACCATCTCTGGCTGAACCTCGTCAATTTTCTGCAGTGCCTCGAAAGTCCAGGGCACGCAGATGTCGCCGACTCCGTGGATTGGTTCTAAAGTCGCTGGACAGCCCTGTCGAAGGAGAACGACCACTCGGTAACCGTGCTTCTTGCCGTAGGCATCAATTGGGGCGAACCAGTGTTCCATGTGCGAGCCCCCGATGATGACAATCGATTCACTAGCATCCGGGTCACCGTAAACACACGGTTGGGTCTCATCGCGCCAACGGCGATTCGGCGGGAAATACCCGACGTCTTCGCCGCCTGTCACAAGGCAACCATCGAGGGCGGGTTCCGGCCAGAGGTCAGTGATGAAATCGGTATTCGGCTTTGTGGCTGCCTTCGGCACCTCGTACCCGTCGGTAAGCGCGAGCGCACCTGGATAGACCATTGGATCTAGGCTGGTGGCAGAGGCACGATTGACGCGCAGCTGCTGCACGTTGACAAGGCTGGTCATGCCAACCAACGCAATGATTACAACAGCGCCGGCTACCGCTTGGCGACGAGCCGGGTGACGATGCTTAATTGCGTGGATTGCATCGCCGACGACGGGCTGAGTCCGGGTCGGTCGGCGAGTCGATTGAGCCAGTGGCAGCTCGACATACTTGTTGGTGAGCTTGGCCAAAATGAAGGAAACGACAATCACTGCGGTGCCAAGCTTCAACCCCGGAGTATCGCGGTTGAGGTAGTTTATGGCCAGGATGAGAAGAGGCCAGTGCCACAGGTAGAGCGCGTAGGCGCTCTGGCCTATCTCGCGCATTGGGCGGCTGGCCAGGAACTTGGAGATCCAACCCGCCTCGGGGCCAGCGATAATAATCAGCGCAGCACCTCCGAGGGGCCATAGTGTCCAAGGGCCTGGGAACTGTGCGGCACCGTCGAAGATGAAACCGGTGGAGACCACCAGTGCGAGGCCGATGCCTGCTAACAGCACTCGTAGAGGCGTGGGCATGGGGATGGAGCCCCGGACAAGAATCAGTCCGAGTAGTGCGCCGAGGCAGAGTTCCCAGAGGCGGCTGACAGTGGAGTAGTAGTTCCACCCCTGGTTCTCGGAGTGCATATAGAAGGCATAGGCAAGCGAGCCGAGAGTGATAACTGCCAGCAACGGAGTGAGGATTCGGTGGAGTCTACCGCCAGTAGCGTCGGTACGCTTCGCCTCCACTGGTGAGGTGACAGTCCCGACAATCCGGGATGAGCGCGTCATCCAGGCGAGTAGGGAGATGAGCAAGATTGAGCCGAGGTAAAACTGACCCTGCACCGACATTGACCACAGGTGCTGCAGTGGGGAAGTTTCGCTCTCTGCGGCAGCGTAGTCCGAGCCCTGGAGTGCCAGTTCATAATTTTGGTAGTAGAGCAGGCTGGCGCGGAGTTGCTGGGCAATGTCAATGGTGCGAAGCGATGGAATGAAGTAAATGACAAACAGGGTTGTCGCGAAGAGGACCAGCACCAGTGTCGGGATTAGGCGACGCAGCGTGCGCCAGATGCTCCACCACGGATTGATGGACTGCCGGGGATTGATGGCATTGCGGTACTGCGCGCCGAAGAAGAAAAACCCGGAGAGCAAGAGGAATACGTCCACACCACCGGAAACGCGACCGACGTAAACGTGGAAAAGGACTACGAGGGCAATTGAAATGCCCCGTAGTCCGTCCAAGTCATACCTATACTGGGTGCCGGTGGTTTTCATAGAATGTTACGTTACCGCACTGTCAACGACGTTCAGCTTTAGTGGGTATGCAGAGTTTCGAGTGCGCAGTTTTGTTAATTTCCAAAAACTGCTGGTAACATACCTCGAGTTGTCTCAATGAGAATCCTCAGCTGAGGCACGACTGCGAATTCATCGGATCCGGCCACGGCCGCCCGGTGGTCACGCGCAGTGTAAATATCCCAAGGGCAAAACCGGTTCAAGGCACCTCGTCAGTAATTACTGGTGAGCTTGGATGCATAAGTATTGTCCAGTGACATAGAAGAAAGAGGAACTCCTCATGGCAGTCAAGATTAAGCTGCAGCGCCTGGGTAAGATTCGTACTGCTCAGTACCGCGTTGTCGTTGCTGATGCTCGTACCCGTCGCAACGGTGCGGTCATTGAGAACCTGGGCATCTACCAGCCGAAGGAAGAGCCGTCGATTATCAAGATTGACTCCGAGCGCGTTCAGTACTGGCTGGGCGTCGGCGCACAGCCGACCGAGCCGGTTCTGGCTCTGCTGAAGGTCACCGGCGACTGGCAGAAGTTCAAGGGCCTCGAGGGTGCAGAGGGCACTCTGAAGGTTGCTGAGCCGAAGCCGACCAAGCTCGAGCTGTTCAACAAGGCTCTGGAAGAGGCCAACAACGGCCCGTCCGCGGAGGCCATCACCGCTAAGCGCCGCGAGGCCAAGGAAGCAGCTAAGGCTGCTAAGGAAGCTGAGGAGGCCGCAAAGGCTGCCGAGGCTGAGGCTGCTGAGTCCGAGGCTTCCGAGGACGCCGAGTAATAAGGACGCTGAGTACGCCGCTTAGCTAATCCGGGCGCTACCTTATACTTCAAGACGAAGTGTTGGGTGGCGCCTTTTTTGCTTTATGCGGGTGTTTTACAGAGCCTTTATAAGAGAGGGAGTGTGCGCGTGTCGGTAGCTGACATGGTGCTTATTGGCCGAGTGATTAAGCCCCACGGTGTGCGCGGGGAAGTCGTCGTTGATGCAACAACGGATGACCCGGAAGGGCGTTTCGCAGTCGGAACCACGCTGTTGGGTGTACAGGCGGGCCGTGAAGAACAGCTGACTGTGAAAACGGCGCGTCCGCACCAGGGCCGTCTGCTGGTTCGCTTCGAGGAGATTCCGGGCCGCAATGAGGCCGAGCGTTATCGGGGCATGAAGTTTTATGCCGAACCCGTCTTCGAAGACGAGGGTTTTTATGACTTTGAACTCGAAGGCCTGCGCGTTGTCCGCAACGGCACCGATATCGGCGAGGTCACTTCTATCGTCCGTGCTCCCGCTCACCGTCTCCTTGAAGTCACGCTTGACGGAGGCGGCCGGGAGGTACTTATTCCTCTGGTAGAGGAAATCGTTCCGGAAGTAGACCTTGAGAACTCAACCGTCACCATCACGCCGCCGGAAGGACTGTTGGAGCTGTGAGCTTACGTCTCGATGTAGTCACAATCTTCCCGGAGTACCTCGAGCCACTGCGTCATGCGCTGCTGGGCAAGGCAATCGAACAGGGCATTTTGAGCGTCGGAGTGCACAACCTGCGCGACTGGGCGCCAGGTGTACACCAAGCCGTGGATGACTCGCCCTACGGCGGTGGCCCCGGCATGGTTATGAAGCCGGATGTCTGGGGTCCCGCCCTCGACGAGATCGCGACGCTGAAAGTGGAGCAGTCGTTGACATCCGCTGTGCCGCATTCGGACAATGTCCGCCATGATCAGAAACTGGGTCTGGCCGAGGAATCTTCCTATGCTGCAGCGGAAGTGCCGTCGTTAAGTGAAGAAGATTCAGCGAAGCCCCTGCTGATTGTCCCGACCCCGGCGGGCGAGCCGTTTACGCAGCAGATGGCGCAGGAGTTCTCACACGAGGAGCACATTGTGTTCGCGTGCGGGCGCTACGAGGGCATTGACCAGCGCGTTATTGATGATGCCGCTAATCGTTATCGCGTGCGTGAGGTCTCTATTGGGGACTATGTGCTGATCGGCGGGGAGGTGGCGGTGCTGGTGATTGCGGAGTCCGTCGTGCGGTTAATCCCAGGTGTGTTGGGCAACCGCAAGAGCCACGAGGAGGACTCTTTCTCTGACGGTCTGCTCGAAGGGCCGTCCTACACAAAGCCGCGCGAGTGGCGTGGACTAGAAGTGCCGGACGTTCTCCTCAGCGGCAATCACGCGCTGGTGGACCGTTGGCGGCGCGATCAGTCACTCATTCGTACGGCCGAACGTCGTCCGGATTTGCTTGCCGACGTCGACCTCAGCGTCCGTGACCAGGAAATAATTCAAGAGGTCATTGGGGAAGTAACCGAGGAGAACTGCTAGTGGCACGTGTTCGAATTGCGCGACCCCGGCACGTCATTGGTTGGTTAGCTGTCCTAGGGGCACTGGCGTGGTTCACTCAAACGCAGCTGGCGGGGAGCGTAGATCAGTCGTTTGCAGGCTGGGTCAGTGACCTGCATGGGGCACGGAATGGCCGCGTCGATAGTTTGATGCTGACTTTGAGCGAGATTATCCGGCCGATTTACGTCGCGCCGGTCACGCTTGTTGCTGCGGCACTCCTGTGGTTCCGCTTCCGTGCGTGGGCGTTGCTACTGCCAGCGTCATTCGGTTCGTCGATTGCGGTGACTTATGCCATGAAGTGGTTTTTGGACCGCGACCGACCGGGCGAGGAGTTCTCGCTGGTCAACCTGCACGATGCAGCGTTTCCTTCTGCACATGTGGCAGCGGTTACCTCCAGCGGCATGGCCGCGATGCAGCTTGCCATCCCCGTATTGCGGCGCACAGCCCGCAAGCTGCTTGACCTGGCCATCGTCGCGCTTATCGGTGCCGTGGCACTATCACGCGTGTGGGTCGGGGCGCACTGGCTCACCGATGTTATCGGCGGACTTATCGCCGGAGTTATCGGCTTGGCAGTTGCGTTGTTGGTTCTTAGGAGATGGCCACGAGCACGGCGCTACGCGCTGCTTTAGTCTCCTCATAGAAAGCTAAGAGTTCGCGGTAGCGCTGCGTCGCAGTGGCTTCGTCGATAAGCGAACCATTGTCCGTGATACGGGCGTCTAAGTCGATGCTTGCCAGCGTCTGGTGCACGTCGCCGACGCGATCGGCGCGGATGACCGCGGACAGCGGCTTGCGGCAGACGCGGTCGGCGCCGAGGATGGCCTCCGCCAGCGGGTCGCCGAGCGCCTGGCCGTCGATGGGATTACCGGTCAACGTGCGAAGCAGGGACTCCCAGTCGGTGTCGATGTCCAGGGCATCTTCGTCCGGAACGTCGACGAAGTGCTGCAGGATAATCTTCTCCGCGCCGTCGTTAACAAGCCCCGCCGTGCCGCCGTCGCTGGTCGCCGCAGGTGCTGCGACCTCAACTAACCGTGCTGCCTCCTCATCGGAAATGCGCAGGTATTCGGCACAGAGTTTCTGCTTCATGGGGCTCCTTTTCCGGTGTTAACTGCGAGCCTTCTGTGGGGCGTTCGCCAATTGGTACTTCCACGATAGTAAAGTTGCCCGGGTGATTTCATCAGTAATTGCCCGAGAACTCGCCGCCACTGGTGCGGACATTGCCGAAAGTGCCGTCGCCGCCGCTATCAAGCTTCTCGACGAAGGCAACACCGTGCCTTTCATCGCCCGCTATCGCAAAGAAGTAACCGGCGGGCTCGATGACACACAGCTGCGTTTCATCGAGGAACGCGTCGTCTACCTGCGCGAACTAGAAGAGCGCAAGCAGACGATTCTCGCCGCCATCGAAGAGCAGGGAAAGCTTAACGACGACCTCAAGGCCGCCATCCTCGCCTGCGACACCAAGGCACGGTTGGAGGATCTCTACCTGCCGTACAAGAAGAAGCGCAAGACCAAGGCCGATATTGCGCGTGAGGCCGGGTACGAACCGCTGGTGGAGGAGCTACTGGCCGACCCCGCCGCGGACCCTGAGGCTCTGGCCACTAAATATGGCGAGGCAGCTGGTAAGGATGCGAAGGACGCTCTGACCGGTGCCCGTGCCATTTTGGTCGATCGCTTCGCTACTGATGCTGATTTGGTGGGCTCTGTCCGTGAGCAGGTGTGGTCTTCCGGTTCCGCCGCCGCTGCCGTGGTGGAGGGCAAGGAGACTGCGGGCGTGAAGTACCGCGACTACTTCGAGCACAACGAACCGCTGGAGACCATGCCCAGCCACCGTGTGCTGGCCGTGCTGCGTGGAGAGGCCGAGGGCATCCTGACTCTCAACATCGATGCGGGTGAAGATGAGACCTACGAACACATGATTCGTGAGGCCTTTGAGCTTCCCGACGGCGGTGCCTCCAAGTGGATTGACCAGGCCGTTCGTTTCGGCTGGCGTACCAAGTTGGAGGTTTCCGCTGCCCTCGATGCCCGCACTCGACTGAAGGAGCGCGCCGAGGCTGAAGCTGTGGATGTCTTCGCCCGTAACCTGCGCGACCTGCTGCTGGCTGCCCCTGCTGGTCAGCGCGCCACTCTCGGCCTGGATCCGGGATACCGCAATGGTGTGAAGTGCGCCGTTGTCGACTCCACCGGCAAGGTGCTCGACACTGCCATCGTCTACCCGCACCAGCCGCGCAATGACTGGTCTGGCGCCAAGGAGCAGCTGGCCACTGTCTGCGCCACTCACCGCGTGGAGCTCATGGCCATCGGCAACGGCACCGCTTCCCGCGAGACCGAAACCCTGGCCCGGGAAATCGCCGACCTGATCGCTCAGGCCGGCGGCAAGAAGCCGACCCCAGTGGTGGTCTCTGAGGCCGGTGCTTCCGTGTACTCCGCATCGTCCCTGGCAGCAGCCGAGTTCCCGGACATGGATGTTTCGTTGCGCGGTGCCGTGTCGATTGCCCGCCGCCTGCAGGATCCGCTTGCCGAGCTCGTCAAAATCGATCCGAAGTCCATCGGTGTCGGTCAGTACCAGCACGACGTTTCCCAGACCAAGCTCGAGCACTCTCTCGATGCCGTGGTTGAAGATGCCGTGAATGCTGTCGGCGTGGAGGTCAATACCGCCTCCGCGCCGCTCCTCGGTCGCGTTGCTGGCGTGTCCTCGACCGTTGCGGACAATATCGTCGCATACCGAGACGAAAACGGCGCCTTTACCTCCCGAAAGGAACTGTTGAAGGTTCCGCGTCTCGGCCCCAAGGCCTTCGAACAATGCGCCGGCTTCCTGCGCATTCACGGCGCTACCAACCCGCTGGATGCCTCTGCAGTTCACCCCGAGTCCTACCGCGTCGTCGACGCTATCGCAGCGTCGGCTGGCGTCAGCGTCCAGGAGCTCATCGGCAACTCCCGCGTCCTGTCCAAGCTGCGTGCCGAAGACTTCGTCGACGACTCCGCCGGCATCGGTCTGCCCACCGTCCAGGACATCTTGGCTGAGTTGGACAAGCCTGGCCGCGATCCACGTCCCGAGTTTGTCACCGCCACCTTTAAGGAGGGCGTGGAGAAGGTCTCCGACCTTAAGCCCGGCATGATCCTCGAGGGCACGGTCACCAACGTCGCGGCCTTCGGCGCCTTCGTCGACGTCGGAGTCCATCAGGACGGCCTCGTTCACGTCTCCAACATGGCGCGCGGTTTCGTCTCCGACCCACATGAGGTCGTCCGCTCGGGCGAGGTGGTCAAAGTGAAGGTTCTCGACGTTGACGTTGAACGCAACCGTATCGGTCTATCGCTCAGGCTTGACGACGACACCTCGGATGCCAAGCCAAAGCGTGGCGACGGTCGCCGTGAAGGTCATGGAGATGGTCGTCGTGGTGATGGTCACGGTAAGGGGCGCAAGCGCGGTTCCCAGAACAAGAAGCAGGGCGGTTCCATGGCTGACGCGCTGCGCAGGGCAGGCTTTTAGCGCTTGAGCTGTTAGCGCATAGCCTATTAGCGCATAGCGTCGATGCGGCTGTTGATCTCTCCCGCGACAGTCGCAGCCATTCCATCCGGTACGACGATGGTGTAATCGGACCCTGAGGTCTCAATCTTGACTGCCTCGCCTGACCGTGCCGCCACGGTGATGCGGCCATCATTGCCAAGTCGAAGCCCAATACCGCCACCGTCGGCCCAGTTATATTTCGCCGGTGCCGCGTACTTAACGGTTCGAAGCTCGATGCGGTGCTTCATCTTCAATGGTCCGCAACCGTTAAAAATAGTGATGGAATCTGTCTTTGGGTCGGTATCTAGTGTCATGCCGGTCTCATATGCAATGAGGAATAGCGGCGTGCACAGGAGAAAAATGATGCCAAGGATCGGAAGGAATATTGCGAGCACTATAGACACTGTGCACCAGACTGCGAGGGCAGCCTTGACGCCATTAGAGATAGTCACGCTGACATCGATGGGAGTCGGGTCTCCTTCTCGATGGGGCAACTCTGGCGATGCAGGTTCGGTGACCGTGGCGTCGGTAAGCGAAGAGTAGTCCTTGAGGCGGCGCGCCACGAACAGGGCAGCTGCTAGACCGATGACGACACCGGCGATTGCATAAAACCAGCCGATTCGGGCGGTCATAGGGTCCGTCGTGCCGATTTGCGGGATGATAATCGCGAATTCAACACCGATTAAGAAGCCGCAGAGGGCGAGATTGGTTATTGCAATTGGCTTGCGTACGACAAGCGGCGTACTGGTCTTGGCACCGAGCCAACCGATCTGTGCACATGCGATGACGATGATGGCCGTAATCAAGGTGCTTTGAATTGGCGGCATGAAACCGTCGGGAGCGTCGTTACCGCTCCAATGCGTTGCTATTTGTTCCGGTAGTCGCTCGGAAATAGCAATCACCCACAGAAGCTGTGCAATGGCCAGTACACACGGGGCGATGATTGTTCCTCGAACAATCCAGGGGTCAAAGCGTGGAATCTGCGGCATGGAGACAATTTTAGCAGTTGAGGTGGGGCGGTATTGCACGTTGGTGATGCACGTTGCTCGTGCGCCTTGGTAATGCATGGTTCGCCTCGAACAATAAGGCCGAAAAGAAGTGCGATAAAAGTTGTCAAAAA
>NZ_KV836272.1:391056-396507 GCF_001838295.1 Corynebacterium sp. HMSC074C04 | reverse complement strand
AAAAAGGGTTGCGTAATCGAACGGGAGTGCTAAAATAGGGGTAGCAAGAACATGAAGTGTTTGAGCATGTTTTCTCGGTGTTGGGGCTTTTGGGGGAACAATGTCTAATCAAATTAGTCCAGCCAACCGACCGTCCGATGTGTACGAAGCGGCTTTGCTGCCTGAAGCGCCGCAGTTTTTCCATGAGGCATCCACTAATCCGTTGGCCGTAGCGGGGATTCAACGCAATCGCCTAGAGCTGGATATTTCTTTGAGCTGTGCGCCTCAGTCGCTTGAAATAGATGTGGATGCCTACATTGCTGAGATTGCACCTGAGCTGGGGATTGCCCGCGGTAAAGCGTTGGAGTATGTGGAGGTCGGCATCCAGCTAGCCCTCATGCCTCGCCTGGGTGCTTTCGTCAAGGCTCGTGCTCACTTGCCTTTTCGGCATCTGCTCACCATCGCCCGCGCAACGGCGCCGCTGCAAAACCCAGAGGTGCGCGAGGTCGTAGAGGAAGAGATTGCGCGCTTTGTTATTCCTCGCAGACAAGGTGAAGTTCTCCGAGGAATTCGTAGTCTGCACAAGTTCTTGCAACAGGTAATCGAGCAAATTGAACCCCAGCTGCGTCCGAAAAATCTTCCGGGGGACGTTGACCCGCTACTTCCCGCCGGTGAGCGCGAGATAGTGGGGGAGAGCATCGGTTTTGAAGAAGGCGACAACTTCGCGGAAGTTTTCATGGAGCTGGAAAAGACCCGCGCTCTCGAATTCAAGACCACTCTCCAAGCTATCTCAACCTCGGCGGGCTGTACCCGTGTCGAAGCTCTAACGCATCTCATCCGTGGCACCGCGGAGGCGAAGGTCGTTCTCAACCTGTACTGTCCCGCCACCGAGGAACGCCCGCGCACGGCTTGGCTTGGTGGTGTGGGGTGGATTTCGCAGTTGGCAACGCAGGCGTGGATTGACAAGGTTACGCATATCCGCTTGCTTGCCGACGAATCTGCGGAGGGCTACACCCCAACCGAAAGTCAGCGGGCGTACATCCAAGGCCTTGACGGGACATGCCGCTTCCCCGGCTGCGATGTCCCAGCGGAATTCTGCGACATTGACCATATCGAGCCCTACAACAAGGAAAACCCAGCCGAGGGTGGGGCAACAGAAACTCCTAACCTCCACTGCCTCTGTCGCCGACACCACAACATGAAAACGGCTGGGCTGTGGAATGTTGCACGGGATCGAGATGGTGTGGAACTTTGGACGTCGTCAAGCACGGGCAAAAAGACGGTGAGCATGGAAGATGGGCCGCTCGCCGGACATGGGCGCTACACCTTTGACAAGCGCGGTCTGCGGATGACGCAGGCACTGGAAGAATATAACCAGTACCGCCAAGAGCTGATTGAGCAATCACAGAAATTGGTCGAGGAAGCACGCAAGGGCGAAGACACTGACTCGCCCGACACTGACTCGCCCGACACTGATTCACCCAACCCGCAAGACCCGCCGAGCATGGATGAGTTTGGTTTCTGACCAGGGGGTGTGTAATAATTTCCAGGTTGTCTTTATAGGCAGCTTTACCTGTTTCGGGCATGAACCGGCCGAGCGTCCCTCTGTGGGAAAGCGCCGCCAGGGTCCTCTGTCTATGCAAAAAGTAAAGGAATAAGTTTCCATGAACATTCTTGACAAGGTTGATGCAGCATACCTGCGCGACGACATTCCGGAGTTCCGCGCTGGTGACACCGTCGAGGTCGACGTAAAGATTGTTGAAGGTAAGACCGAGCGTATTCAGGTCTTCAAGGGCGTCGTTATCCGTCGCCAGGGCGGCGGCATCCGTGAGACCTTCACCGTCCGCAAGATGTCCTTCGGTATCGGCGTTGAGCGTACCTTCCCGGTGCACTCCCCGAATATCGATGAGATTCGCGTTGTCTTCAAGGGCGACGTTCGCCGTGCGAAGCTGTACTACCTGCGCAACCTGCGCGGTAAGGCTGCACGCATCAAGGAGCGCCGCTAGTCTTTTGGCGCAAAATAATCCCCATCGAGTGTTGAGCTCGGTGGGGATTTTTCTATCGCGTATAGTCTTTTTCCATGACCGACGACGATTCGCGCGAACAGGCTGACGGCCAAAAAGAAGACCGTACTGATGGCTTGAAAGGCTTCCGGAAACTTGGCGAGGAGCCTGAAAAGCACACTCCGTGGTACATCGAGATTCCAATCATTATCGTGATTGCCCTGCTCATCAGTGCCGGTGTGCAGTCCTTTATCGGCCGCGTCTACGTGATCCCATCTGAGTCGATGCAGCCGACGCTCAACGGTTGTGCGGGGTGCACTGGTGACCGCATTTGGGTGGATAAGGTTTCCTACCAGTTCTCAGATCCCAAGCCCGGCGATGTTGTTGTCTTTAATGGCCCGGAGTCCTGGAATAGTAACTACGTGTCACAGCGTTCAACTAACCTGGTGGCGAACTCGCTGCAGACGGTTGGGTCCTGGATTGGCCTTGTTGCACCGGATGAAAATGCGTTGGTCAAGCGTGTGATTGCCACGGGTGGTCAGACTGTGCAGTGCCGCCCAGGAGATCCCGGCATCATGGTAGACGGCAAGATGACAGACCAGGATTTCATTAAAACTCCGGCAGACAAGCCGGTGGTGGATAATCTTGGCTCAGAGCAGTGTGGTGGCCCGTACTTCGGGCCGATAACAGTGCCGGAGGGGCATCTGTGGGTCATGGGCGACAACCGCACCAACTCTGCGGACTCTCGCTATCACATGGGTGACGAGCTGCAGGGTACTGTGCCGCTGGATAACGTCGTCGGCAAGGTGCAGGCAATCATTCTGCCGTTTAACCGAATCGGTGGCGTCGATGATCCGGACATCCAGCACAACTAAATCCAGCACAACTAGCCTGCCCAGTCTGCTGGCGCTGCCGGCGCCGAAACTACGGAGGTTGAAGCAGGCGCGCACGATGGAAGTCGCGCTGGCAAAGCGCGGCTTTGGACCTGTAGCTGGGGTCGACGAAGCTGGCCGCGGCGCCTGTGCAGGCCCGATAGTTATCGCCGCCTGCTGCCTTCCCGAACGCCCTATCGCAGAACTGGATAAGCTCACCGATTCTAAAAAGCTCACGCCGGCCGCACGCGAACGGCTCTTTCCGCTCATCCAACGCTTCGCCACCGCTTTTTGCGTGACGACGATCCCCGCGTCCTACATCGACCAATTCGGCATCCAGGACGCGAATGTCACTGGAATGCGCCGCGCGGTAGCCGGGTTGGGGCAGCGTCCTGGCTACGTGCTTACCGACGCACTCAAGGTGTCCGGCTTCACGGCACCCTATTTGCCCGTGATTGGCGGTGATTCCGCTTGCCGATGTATTGCTGCTGCGAGTGTCTTAGCCAAAGTCACCCGCGACCGCATTATGGTTGACCTATCGGAGAAGTATCCGGACTATGGTCTGGCGGGGCATAAGGGCTACGGCACGGCATCGCATATGGAAGCGATTTCGCGCCATGGCGCGACCCCGGAACATCGGTGGTCATACCGCAATGTGCGCTTGGCGCACGCGGAGTATCTTGAGCACCCCGAATAGACCAACATGTACAAAAAGAGCAACATGTAAACACTCGAAGGAGCCGTCGCGGTCGTGAGCGCAGAAGATCTAGAAAACTACGAGGCCGACGTTGAACTATCTCTGTACAAGGAGTTCCGCGATGTCGTTAGTCAGTTTTCCTACGTTGTTGAGACGGAGCGTAGGTTCTACCTTGCCAACGCTGTGGAGCTAATCCCGCACAACAGCGAAAACGAGGTCTACTTCGAGCTGCGGATGTCGGACGCCTGGGTGTGGGATGTCCACCGCCCGGCACGATTTGTCCGCTACGTGCGCGTCATCACTTTCAAGGACGTCAATATCGAGGAACTGGATAAGCCTGACCTACGACTGCCGTAGCTTTTATAGCTTCTCATCTCTTGGTATAGCTAGCTGCTAACAGTTATCCACAGTCGAAAAATTATCCACAGTTAGGGCCTTCCGAGCATCTATCGGAAGGCCTTTGTCATGCCCGCTGTGCAAGAGTGTTTCCGAACCGCCAAGGCGGCAAAAGTCTAGGCAGCAAATAGCCAAAGAAGAATTCAATGGGGAACCAGGGGGACCGGGGCTATGACACAGGACTTCGAAGAACTGACTACAAGACAGCTCGGCGCGTTCGGGGAGGATTTCGTCGCTGAGATGTTGGAGGATCAGGGGTGGGAAGTTATTGCTCGGAATGAACGCGTCGGGCGCTATGAGCTCGATCTTATTGCTGAAGACGTCGACGGCCGGCTGCATTTTGTGGAAGTAAAAACGCGGCGCAGTTCGCGAAGTAGTCAGTTTGGGGACGGCAGAGAGGCAATCACAGCAGCCAAGATTCGTCATTTGCGCAAAGCAGCGGCACGGTGGCTGTCAGAAAGCTCCACCTACTGGTTAGATGCCGTAATTATCGACTGCGCAGAAGTCACCGTATCCAGCCCTTCATCCAGTCCTCCGGTCGTAGCGGTTACGTACATTCCCGCAATCTGCGACGGAATCATGTGGGACTGCTAGATGACTGTCGGTACAGCCCTTGCGGTCAGCCTCAGTGGCATTGAGGGAACAATTGTGCAGGTCGAAGCTGACGTTGGGCGTGGCTTGCCAGGAATGTATATCGGTGGGCTCGGCGATGCCGCCGTCGGAGAAGCCAAGCATCGCGTGCGCACGGCAGTTGCCAACTCACAACTGCTCTGGCCGAAGACAAAAGTCGTTGTGAGTTTGTCGCCGGCGCATATCCGCAAGCACGGCACCAGCTTTGATCTCGCCATCGTCTGCGCCATCCTTATCGCAACCAACGATGACATGGAGGCACGCGGTCGCCTCCGTCAGACGGTTCTCATTGGCGAACTCGGGCTCGACGGTTCCATTCGGCCGGTGCTAGGGGTGCTACCGCAGGTCCTTGCCGCCCGCGAAGCTGGAGCCCGTTGGGTTATCGTCCCCGCCGCCAACGCCGCCGAAGCCGCGCTTGTCGACGGCATCGCAGTCTGTACCGCAGCTGACCTCACACAGCTATGGGGTTGGGTGCTCACCGGATCGGGTTTGAGGACCGCGCTTAACGACGACCCCAGCGAACAAACCTTTTCGGTAGACCTAGCCGATGTCGATGGTCAATCTGAAGCGCGCTTCGCTCTCGAGGTAGCCGCAGCAGGTGGGCACAATCTGTTCATGCAGGGTTCTCCGGGAACTGGCAAGTCCATGCTTGCTGAGCGTTTGCCCACAATTCTGCCACCATTGCAGAAGTGGCAGCAGCTGGAGGTTACCGCGCTGCATTCGGTGGCCGGAGCGCTCGATAATAGGGACACGCTTGTCCAGCATCCGCCTTTTGTGGCTCCACATCACAGCGCCACTGTGGCAGCGCTAGTCGGAGGTGGTGCCGTGCCCAAGCCCGGCGCGCTTAGCCTTGCCCACCATGGGGTGCTCTTTT
>NZ_KV836272.1:367156-390956 GCF_001838295.1 Corynebacterium sp. HMSC074C04 | reverse complement strand
AAACGGGGTGGTCGTCCACCTGCGTACGCACCATCGAATGACCTTTCCGGCTAGAGCGCAGCTAGTCATGGCGACTAATCCATGTCGGTGTGGGGCGGCATATGCCAGCGAATGCACCTGTTCTAGTGCTGAGCGAGCCAAACACGGTCGTGCATTATCGGGGCCGCTTCGCGATCGCATGGATCTCAACGTGACGCTGAGTCCTGCCGGGGCCAATCTGGGCATCAGAAACAAAGCAGACAATGAGCCCTCGGCGGCCGTTCGTGAGCGGGTACAGGCCGCACGTGACCGTGCCTGCCGCCGATGGCAGGGCTTGGGTCTTGCCGACGAAGTGGCCGTCACCAACGCGAGCGTGCCACGTTCGCTTCTCCGTCGTCACGCGGGCCTGGACGAGGAGGCGATGGCGCTATTGGACTTCCAACTGAGAAAAGGAGAGATTACCCAGCGGGGAGTGGACAAAGTAATCGCAGTGGCGTGGACACTTGCAGATCTCGAGGGGATAGACGCGTTTACCTTCGAGCACGTGCAACGTGCCTGCAAGCTGCACGACCGCGAGGGCGGCTAATACAACCGAACCATTATCAAGGGGGAGAAAATGGACGAAATTCACGCGTGGGCCTATCTGAATCGTGTGGTAGAGGCGACGCATCCGCAGATTGTGCGACTCGTGACGGAGTTTGGGCCGGTAGAGGTAGCGGAGAGGATCAAGGTTCGCGCCGGGCTGCCGGAAGGTCTACTCAATACGACGCAGGCACGAGCCGAGGTTGACCAGAGTGGCCACGATCTAGAGCTGGCGGCAGCGATGGGTTGGCGCCTTATTTATCCGCGACACCCAGAGTGGCCGGGGAGCTGCTGTCCTGCTTTACGACGCTCGAAGTCCGTGACCGCGCCGATGCGCCACCACTTGCGCTGTGGGTTCGTGGCCGTGACTTGCGGGAGATGCTCAGTGAAGCGGTGGCGATTGTCGGAACGCGGATGGCCAGCAGCTACGGGACACAAGTGGCGGCCCAATTCGCGGGGCAGTTCGCGAATGCGGGAGTTAGTGTCATCAGTGGTGGTGCGTTGGGGATTGATGCCGCGGCGCATCGTGCTGCGCTCGACGCTGGCGGCACTACGGTTGTGGTCGGAGCGGGTGGTGTAGGGGTTGACTATCCGCGGGCGCATGCAGAACTCTTCGACCGGATTGCAGAGCGGGGTGCGCTGGTCACGGAGTATCCACCGGGAGTGCGACCTGCGCGACATCGGTTCTTGACTAGGAATCGGCTGGTAGCGGCCCTATCACGAGCAACCACAATCGTCGAGGCGGGCTGGCGTTCAGGGGCGCGCAACACAGCGAACTGGGCAGTGAGGCTAAACAAGCCCTTGGGAGCAGTGCCGGGACCGGTGACGCTGCAAACAACCTCTGGCTGTCATGACCTAATCCGCAGTGGCGAGGCTGTACTGGTGTGTAGTGCCGACAATGTGCGGTCGCTGTATCGGTCAGTTGGCACAGTGAATGAGGATGCTCAGCTCGAATTGTTGTGGGAAAAGTCGGCGGTGCAGAAGCTTTCTCGAAACGAGCTCGCTGTCTACGACTCCCTGAATTCTGCGGAGCCAACACCAGTGGGAAAAGTCGCGGCACAGGCGGGATTAGCCATAGCGCTTACGACACATTTGTTGTTAGAGCTGCAGGGACAGGGGCTGACCAATCGAGTGGAGGGTGGGTGGTTGCGCCAGGAACAGAGGCGTTAGTGAAGTATTAGTAAAACCTTCTGCAAAGAATCTCGAAAAAATCTTGAATTAGGTATTGCAATTCTCTGTACACTCAGTAATATAGGCAAGGCAAGCCTAAGTAACTGTTACGGAAACGGGCTTGTGACATGGGTGAGGCAATAGGGCAGTGGCTCTGGCGAAAGTCGGAGTCACTGCCTTTTTCGCTGTCTGGTGAGGCCTTGCGGCGTGCATCGACTAAGGTCAGAACCGTGAAGCGCGCAACCGATAAAGACGACACGGCTGATCCGGATTTCGGGCTATCCGCCAATATTGAGGCCGTACTCATGGATTTTCTCGATGAGCTGACTTATTCCCGCAGGCTCTCCGGTGCAACCGTCCGCGCCTATCGAGCCGATCTCATCCCCCTCCTCGCCGGCCTGAACCACATCAGTGAACTCTCCACCCCGGTCATCCGTGCGCACCTCGGCGCGAAGCATGCGGAGGGGGCTGCGCGGTCATCGCTGGCTCGCTTAACGACGTCTATTCGGCAGTTCTGTAGTTGGCTTGTAGCTCGGAAACTTCTCGATGCTGATCCGTCGCTGCGGCTGTCAACACCGAAGAAGCATCAGCATCTCCCGGAAGTGCTCTCGCCGGAGAAGGTTGAGGCAGCAATCGAGAAAGTCTCTTCTGAGGACAGTGCAGTAGCGGCACGCGACTTGGCCATCGTGGAATTGTTGTATGCCACTGGGATGCGTGTAGAGGAGCTGTGCAAGGCCGACGTCTCTGATGTGGACTTCTCCCGCCACATCATCTCGGTAGTGGGTAAGGGTAACAAGCAGCGCATCGTGCCCTTTGGGATGCCAGCGGAGGCGGTGCTCAAAGGCTGGCTCCAGGTGCGTGGAAACTTTCATGCTTCCGCACAGGCTGAACATGCGCTTTTTCTCGGTGTGCGTGGAGGTAGGTTGAATCCGCGGCAGGCGCGCCGAGTTATTCATAAATGGGCTGATGTTTCACCGCATGCGCTTCGGCACTCTGCGGCCACGGCCATGGTGGAAGGTGGCGCTGACTTGCGTGTGGTGCAGGAGATGCTCGGCCATTCGAGTCTGGCGACCACACAGATTTATACCCACGTCTCAGCGGACCGCCTCCGTGAAGTACATAAGCGGGCACATCCGCGCGCTTAACTGCGCACGGACTTGAGCACGATTGGCCTCCGCTGTATCAAATCCAGCGGATTGAGATAGTCCTTGCCACGCAGCGCACCCCAATGCAGGCCCGGTTCGGGATGATTGGCGCTGACCACAAGATGGCCAATCACCTGGCCTGCGGCCACGCGGTCTCCCTTTTCTAGTGCGGTATCTATGGGCTGATAGGTTGTGCGGATGCCATCGGCGTGCATGATCGACACGGAAGTCATTCCGGCAATAGAACCGGCGAAATGCACCACACCGGGCGCTGAGGCGCGGATTGGCTGGCCCGGGGAGGCGTTCAGGTCAACTCCGCGGTGTCCAGGCTGCCAGCGTTTTTCCGGTGGGGCGTAGTCGCGTAGAACTTTGCCGTGGACAGGGAAGGTATGTGCAATAGTGGATATTGGTTCGCCGGTAGCTGCAGGTGGGCTTGGGGGTGTTGTTAGCGCGACAGCGAGCACGAATAGCGCTAATGTGCGCATTAGCGAGCGCCTGAAACTCTGCTTGGTCGTCATGCGCGATAGTGTGGCGGACGCTGCACTCGTCGACAAGCGGCAGTGCATTGCAAACGGTTCTAGCTGTGGATGACTTTTTGCCCTGTGGATAGTAGGGTGTGTCAGATATTGCGACCTGCGCGATGTATCAGATAAGATTACGCTCGCGGTGTCTGCCTTAATGGGCGGTCATTAGCACAAAGACTACGCGCGCGACCCATTCCGGCTGGTTCACGGGTGCTCGGCAGGATATCTGTCGGGTGTGAGGCAGCGGGGGAGCGCTAGGGCACAGGGAAAGCCTGTGCGTGAACTGTAACCACCTATATCGGATAAGAAAGGAAGGGAAGCAGCCGCAGCCCTAGTCAGGCTGGACGTGAGAATCTTCCCTGAATATGACATGGCTGTTGTATCCATGCGAGAACTGCTCGATGCAGGTGTCCACTTCGGTCACCAGACCCGTCGTTGGAACCCGAAGATGAAGCGTTTCATCTTCACCGAGCGCAATGGTATCTACATCATCGACCTGCAGCAGACCCTGACCTACATCGACGAGGCTTTCGAGTTCGTCAAGGAGACTGTCGCTCACGGTGGCAACATCCTGTTCGTCGGTACCAAGAAGCAGGCTCAGGAAGCCGTTCAGAACGAGGCGGAGCGCGTTGACATGCCGTACGTCAACCACCGCTGGCTCGGCGGTATGTTGACCAACTTCGCCACCGTTTCCAAGCGCCTGGCTCGCCTGAAGGAGCTTCAGGCAATGGACGCTGCTGAAAACGGATACGAGGGTCGCGGCAAGAAGGAAATCCTGATGCTGACCCGTGAGCGCACCAAGCTGGAGCGCACCCTGGGTGGCATTCGCGACATGTCCAAGGTTCCGTCCGCACTGTGGATTGTTGACACCAACAAGGAGCACATCGCTGTCTCCGAGGCTAAGAAGCTGGGCATTCCGGTTGTTGCCATCCTGGACACCAACTGCGACCCGGATGACGTTGATTTCCCGATCCCGGGCAACGACGACGCAATCCGCGCTGCTTCCGTGCTGACCCGCATCATCTCCACCGCTGTTGAAGAGGGCCGCAAGGCTCGCGCTGAGCGCGAGGCCAACGCTGCTCGCGAAGCAGCAGGCGACGCTCCGATTGAGTCCGCCGCTGAGAACACCGACCAGGCTGCAGAGATGGACGCCGAGGGCTCCGCTGCAACTGAGACGGCATCCGCTGAGTAAAGCTGAGCTTTCTAACCACCACAAGTTCTAACCACCACAAGGAGGAACGCCCAGCATGGCGAATTTCACTGCTGCTGACGTCAAGAAGCTCCGTGAGCTGACCGGCTCCGGCATGAAGGCTTGTAAGGACGCACTCGTCGAGACCGACGGCGATTTCGACAAGGCTGTCGAGATCCTGCGCATTAAGGGCGCAAAGGACGTCGGCAAGCGTGCAGAGCGCACCGCTGCCGAGGGCCTGATTGCTGTTTCTGGTAGCACCATGGTCGAGGTCAACTCCGAGACCGACTTCGTTGCCAAGAACCAGGAGTTCATCGACTTCGCCAACAAGGTCGCCGACGCTGCCGCAGCAGTCAAGGCAAACTCCCCGGAAGAGCTCGCAGCAGCTGACCTCGACGGTCAGACCGCAGCTGAGGCTACCCAGGAGCTCTCCGCAAAGATCGGTGAGAAGCTGGAGCTGCGTCGCGCTGCTACTCTCGAGGGCGACAACATCGCTGTCTACCTGCACCGCCGTGCAGCAGACCTGCCGGCAGCTGTCGGTGTTCTGGTTGCTTACACCGGTGAGGGAGAGGGCGCTGCAGAGACTGCTCACGCAGCAGCTATGCAGGTTGCCGCTCTGAAGGCTCAGTACCTGTCCCGCGAGGATGTCCCGGCTGACCGCGTCGAGGCAGAGCGCGCTGTCTACGAGAAGATTACTCGCGAAGAGGGCAAGCCGGAGCAGGCTATCGCCAAGATCGTCGAGGGCCGTCTGAACGGCTTCTACAAGGACGTTGTTCTGCTGGAGCAGCCTTCCGTCGCTGACAGCAAGAAGACCGTTAAGCAGCTCATGGAAGAGGCTGGCGTTACCCTGACCGGTTTCGTCCGCTTCGAGGTTGGTCAGCACTAATTCGCTGTAATTTGTGCTCTAACCTCTAGCTGCTAGCTAGTGTGAATGCCCCATCCGATTGCTTCGGGTGGGGCATTTTGCTGCCATGTTGCAGACAATGCGGAGCGTCAAGTGTGCCTTGCTGTCGTGACCGGGTAGACTCGTCTGCGACTTTTTAAACGGTGTGAGAAAGGTGCATGGTCATGGCAGAATCTGTCGAGCGCAATGGCTTCAAACGTGTGATGCTCAAGCTGGGTGGTGAAATGTTCGGTGGCGGCAAGGTTGGCGTTGACCCGGACGTGGTGCAAAACGTTGCCCGACAGATTGCGGAAGTTTCCCGAAAGGGCGTCGAGGTCTGTGTCGTCATCGGCGGAGGTAACTTCTTCCGTGGCGCACAGCTTCAGCAGCGCGGCATGGACCGCGCACGCTCTGACTACATGGGCATGCTGGGCACGGTCATGAACTGCCTGGCTCTGCAGGACTTCCTCGAGCAGGAGGGCGTGGACTGCCGCGTTCAAACTGCAATCAATATGGCACAGGTCTCGGAGCCGTACCTGCCGTTGCGTGCTAAGCGCCACCTGGAGAAGGGCCGCGTGGTCATCTTTGGTGCAGGTATGGGTATGCCGTACTTCTCCACCGACACCACCGCCGCCCAGCGCGCCCTGGAGATTGGCTGCGAGGTGCTGCTGATGGCCAAGGCCGTTGACGGTGTCTACTCGGCCGACCCACGTGAGGTGCCGGACGCAGAGCTGTTCGACGACATCACCCACCGTGAGGTTCTGGAACGCGACCTGCGCGTTGCGGATGCCACCGCTTTCTCCCTGTGCATGGACAACAACATGCCGATTCTCGTGTTTAATCTGCTTACCGACGGAAACATTGCGCGCGCGGTAGCCGGTGAGCAAATCGGTACTCTCGTCCACAGCTGATAAATTTGTTCGTAATACGTTCTTTCCACAGAGCGCTCTAGAACTATCTAGAACCCGCGTAGAAACCCGAGGTTAAAAACACAATGATTGATGAAGTCCTGCTTGACTGTGAAGAAAAGTACGGTAGCTCCGTAGAACACTGCCGCGAGGAGCTGACCCACATTCGCACTGGCCGTGCGAACCCGGCGATGTTCAACGGCGTTATTGCGGAGTACTACGGTGTTCCGACTCCGATTACCCAGATGGCTACCATTTCGGTTCCAGAGCCGCGCATGCTGCTGATTAAGCCGTATGAGCTGAGCGTCATGGGCGACATCGAAAACGCGATTCGCAACTCCGACCTGGGGGTGAACCCGACTAATGATGGCCAGGTCCTGCGCGTAACTATCCCGCAGCTGACCGAGGAGCGCCGTCGTGAGATGGTTAAAGTTGCCCGCTCGAAGGGCGAAGACGCCAAGATCGCGATTCGCAATGTCCGTCGTAAGGGCATGGAAACTCTGAAGAAGATTCAGAAGGACGGCGATGCTGGCGAGGATGAGGTGCAGGCAGGCGAAAAGGAGCTGGACCAGGTCACCAAGAACTACGTCGAGCAGGTGGACTCCTTGGTTGAACGCAAGGAAGCGGAACTGATGGAGGTTTAGGCCTTCATATTCAACCGGGAGAGGGGATTTGAGGCGCCAATGCCAACGTCGAAGCCAGCGTCCAATAAGGAACGTGTTCTAGACGAACTACGGCTTATTAAGCCACGCAACTCAGCAGGCCGGAACCTGTCGGTTGCAATCACGGTGGGCGTAGCACTTGGTGCAGTCGTCATCATCAGCTTGTTGCTGGGGTCGCTCGCATGGACCGTTCTGGTCGCCGGGGCGGTTGGTCTCGCAACCTGGGAGGTCTGCGAGCGGCTCCGTGAGTCCGATTGGCAGGTCCCTCGCCCGGTTCTGATTCTCGGCGGACAGCTGATGGTGTGGTTGTCCGCCTACTGGGGGATTGACGGTTTGGTGATGGGCCTGGCCGCGACCCTGATGCTCTTGCTGGTCGTCCGCCTGTTCTTACACGGGATGGCCGAAGCACCACGGAACTGGCTGCGAGATGTCGCAGTCGGAGTTTTCGTGGTGATGTGGATTCCGTTCTTTGCCGCGCTAGCTGTGCAGCTGGTACGCATGGACAATCCCTGGGGGGTTGATCCGCGTCTGGTCATTGTGACCTTCATGATTGGCGTTATTTCAAATGACGTCGGAGGCTATGCCGCTGGTGTAATGTTCGGAAAGCATCCGATGGCCCCAAAGGTAAGCCCTAAAAAATCCTGGGAAGGGTTCGGCGGCTCTCTTGTACTCGCCACCATTACTGGAGCGCTCTGTGCGATCTTTATGTTGCACGCGCCGTGGTGGCAGGGCATCGTGCTGGGCATCGCCCTGGTTATCTCGGCTACGCTTGGTGACCTGATGGAGTCCCAGTTCAAACGAGATCTGGGGATTAAAGATATGTCCTCGATTTTGCCGGGCCACGGCGGTCTGATGGACCGCCTGGATGGCATGCTGCCATCAGCCGCGATGACGTGGCTGATATTGCAGCTATTCAGCCTAGTTTAATTTGGCTGGTTCAATCGGCCTTTAGTTGCCGCCCTTACGAATCTGGCGGCGCAGATCAAACATTCGCCAGCCACCGATGAGTGCGGTGATGAGGGCGCCGAGGATGGCAGCGAACAGCATTCCGACGCCGACTGGGAAGTTCCAGGTCCAGCCGAACAGGTTTAGTGCGGTCTCCTGCTGATTCTGCAGAATGAACACCAGCAGTACGATCAGCAAAACTGCACTGATGACCAGGCCAACCCACATCGAGCCCGCGGTAGTCTTTTTCACCTTGCGCCGGCCAGGGGCGGGCGCTGGCTCCGGTGCGGAGTCCTTCTCTGTCGGTGCGTCAACGACTGGCTCTGGAAGGTTGTCCTGCTCAGGTGCAGGAGCCACGGAATCATTTGGGGAGTGCGACGGAGCATCATCGAAAAGCGGACTGTCGTTATTCGGCTGATTAGCGTTAGTCATACCTATCATTCAACACGTTTTGGCAGGTATGTACCACTTATAAAGGTCCACTTAGTTGCGGCTGCCGAGTCACTCATTAGACCAAAACCGTCATTACATGCGAAAATGGGTGCTATCATGGCATCTTCACTTCCAATCGTTCTTAAAGCTCCACGTCGCGGCATGCCCGCGACCCATTTTGCGGACCTCGATGTTGAGGAACGGAAAGCTGCGGTCAAGGAACTGGGCCTGCCGGCCTTCCGTGCCGATCAGATTGCCCGGCACTATTACGGTCGGCTCGAGGCTGACCCTATGACGATGACTGATCTGCCGGAAGCAGATCGTCAAAAGGTCAAGGACAGTCTCTTCCCACCTCTGTTGACTCCCGTTCGCCACATCACCTGTGACGACGGCGAGACCCGTAAGACTCTGTGGCGTGCAGGTGACGGTACGCTGCTGGAATCCGTGCTGATGAAGTATCCGGGGCGTGCGACCCTCTGTATCTCCTCACAGGCCGGTTGCGGTATGGCATGCCCATTCTGTGCGACGGGTCAAGGCGGTCTGCAGCGTAATCTTTCCACCGCGGAGATTGTCGACCAGGTTCGTGAGGCCGCTGCTACTATGGCAGCTGAGGGCTGTCGTCTGACCAACATCGTATTTATGGGCATGGGCGAGCCGCTCGCGAACTACAATCGCGTTCTCGCCGCGGTCCATCGCATCACGCGGCCGTCGCCGCAGGGATTCGGCATCTCGATGCGCAATGTCACTGTTTCTACGGTCGGTTTCGCGCCGAACATCCGACGGCTTGCCGACGAGGACCTGTCAGTGACCCTCGCGGTGTCTCTGCACACTCCGGACGATGAGCTTCGCGATGAGCTGGTACCGATTAACAATCGCTTTACAGTGGCGGAGGTACTTGATGCAGCTCGCTATTACGCAGACAAGACTGGCCGTCGCGTATCTATTGAGTACGCTTTGATTCGCGATATTAATGACCAGGACTGGCGTGCAGACCTGTTGGGCAAGAAGCTCCACAACGCTCTGGGCTCACGTGTCCACGTCAACCTCATTCCGCTTAACCCAACTCCGGGTTCGAAGTGGGATGCCTCCCCGAAGAAGCAGCAGGAGGAATTCGTCCGTCGCGTGCAGGCGCAGGGGGTGCCGTGCACGGTCCGCGATACCCGTGGCAACGAGATTGCGGCAGCGTGTGGTCAGCTGGCGGCTGAAGAGGTTTAGTCGCTGAATAGCAAAAGATCCGCACCGAATTCGGTGCGGATCCTTTTGTGCGCTGTCGCTATAGAGCTGTTAGGCCAGACTTTCTGCAAAAGTGGCTAACTCTACTGGTTCTGTCCTTCCGGCAGGCGGTTCCAGGAGCGCAGCTGGGAGTCGGTCAGGTTAGCGTAGACACCAGTGCCATTAACCTGGTCACGTGCCCACTCCGGCTCAATGTGGCCTTCCGGCTTGTTGTGACCGGTAACGGTGCGGACCTGGGAACCCTGCGGGGCGAACAGCTGCAGCAGCAGCCCAATGGCAATAAGGGCAGCAATGGCGACCAGCCACCAGTTCTCGACGTTGCCCTTGTGGTTACCGATGGTCATGCCCAGCAGGAAGATCACAGAAATCCAGCCGGCCTTCTGCATAGCGCTCTTGCTAATGCCGTGCCAGCCCCACTTCGCCGACGGCTCGTCGAGGGTGCTGACGCCGCGGTAAATCTCTTCCTTTGGCTCGTGGTTGCTCACTTGAAAGTCCTCCTGTTAACACTTTCGGCGAATTGCACTCTATATGCACTTCAGTCTATCTGCGATTTTGCTGAAAGCGACTGAGCGCATTTTCAGACAATCTTGAGTATCGGGTGTAAGGATACCTTAGAACTTGCTGAAATTGGGACTTCGCCCGGCTGGAAACTCTCCGGCGGTGTTCTGGTTTGCCCAAAGTGGGGGTAGGGTGAGCACTCGTGACATTTCTTCTTGGAGTTTTACTCTTCGCAATCGGCATCGCGGTGACAATCGCCCTTCACGAATGGGGCCATCTCACCGCAGCTCGACTGTGTGGAATGCAAGTGCGTCGGTACTTCATTGGCTTCGGCCCAACGCTGTTTTCCTTCAAGCGGCATCACGCTGCGGCAGGAGGGCATGACACCGAGTATGGAGTAAAGGCAGTTCCGTTTGGCGGATTCTGCGACATCGCAGGTATGACCGCTATGGATCCAATCGATCCTGCCGAAGAGCCCTACGCTATGTACAAGAAGCCGTGGTGGCAGCGCATTATCGTGATGCTCGGTGGGGTGGCGATGAACCTCATCGTGGGATTCATCATTCTTTACTTCATCGCAGTGACGTGGGGTTTGCCCAATATGGGTAAGGAAATGGCCCCGCGCATTCAGGCGGTACAGTGCGTCTCGCCGGCACAGCGGGCCGACGGCACTCTGGAACCCTGCACTGGTTCCGGTCCTGCAGAGCGCGCAGGGCTACGTGCCGGAGATGTGATTGAGAAGATCAATGGCACCAAGATTACGTCCTACCCCGAGGCTGTGTCTCTTATCGGCAGCTCTGCAGGTGGCGACATCAAAATGACCATCGACCGCAATGGCAGCACCCAGACGGTCACGGTCACCCCGGAAGTCGTCAAACGCAAGACTAACGACGGCCAGGACATCGACCAGCCAGCGATTGGTATCGCCTTCCAGCGACCAGAGACTATCCTCCACGAGTACAACGCAGTGACCGCCATCGGCGGTGCGGCCAGCTTCACAGGCAGTCTTTTTGGGGCGGTTTGGAACGGGCTGCTCTCCATCCCGGAGAAGGTTCCCGGTGTGGTTGCGTCCATCTTCGGTGCTCAGCGTGACCCGGCCAGCCCAATGAGCGTCGTCGGTGCTTCGCGTGCCGGCGGTGAATTGGTGGAGATGAACCAGTGGCCTTCATTTTTCCTATTGCTGGCCAACCTCAATTACTTCCTGGCCGTGTTCAACCTCGTGCCGTTGCCGCCACTCGACGGTGGCCACATCGCCGTTGTTATTTATGAACGCATTCGGGACGTGATTCGCAAGGCATTCGGTAAGCCATCGCTTGGGCCTGCCGATTACACCAAACTCATGCCAATTACTATGGCCTTTACCGCGGTTTTGCTGGTCTTCGGCGTTCTGGTCATGGCCGCTGACGTGGTCAATCCAATTGTGCTGAACCGCTGATAGCAGGTTGCGGCGTGCCAGCATCGTCGTAAAGCAAAGCGGTGCTAACGTCAGCCCACATGGAACAAACTTCGCGCCGCAAGCCCCTGCTTCGCAGTATCTCGGCTGTGGCAATTACGGGTCTGGTGTTGTCATCCGCCGCGTGTACGCCGCGGCCTGACACCGGGCGCGAGGTGCTAGAGGAATTCCTGGGGGCGCTGGCGGGAGGGGACATTGCTAAGGCTGCGGCACTGACTGATCACCCGGACTCCGCTGAAGGAGATCTGAAGGCGGCCACTGCCGGACTCCAGCCGGAGGGGCTTGAGTATGAGATTGCGGGTATCGATTCCAGCTCGAACCAGTCCTCGGCGGAAGTCGCCATGAATTGGCAGCTACCGCATCAGCGACGCTGGGGATATGACACCACTTTCACATTGACCAAGACTGAGACTGGGCAACGGGATTGGGCATTGCGCTGGTCGCCAGCATCCCTGCATCCACAGCTGGGGCGTAACCAACACCCAGAATTGCGCACTATCGCAGCTCCACGTCCGTCTGTGGTTGGCTCGGACGGTGCGGCCTTGCTCGAGCCAGGGACTGTGCACCGGGTAATTCTCCATCGTGATGGGGCGGAGAATGTGCAGTCGTCGATTAATCGGGCGGCGACGGTCATCAATAATGAAATGCCGGAAGACGGTCCGAAGCTTGACGCACGCGCTGTGGGGGAGCAGGCGAGCGGCGGAAAGGGTAATTTTTCGCTGATCGTGTTGCCGGCATCCACGCCACAGCGTGTCAAAGATGATCTCGCTGACATTGATGGAATTTCGGTTAACGATGAAGCCGCTATGGTGCGACCCGACCCGGGGTTCGCGCCCGATTTGATGAGTCGCGTGGAAAGACTAGTGGACACCGGTGATCACGGTGCCGATGGCTGGAATATCGTGGCGGCCAACGAGGGCGGAGCCGTCGTCGACACCCTCTATGAGGTGTCTCCGGATGTAGCGCCGGCGGTGCAGGCATCAATTAGTAAAAAGGTGCAGGACGCAGCGCAAAAGGCCGTCGATACTCGGCAAGATGCTAAGGCAATGCTGGTGGCTGTGCAGCCGTCGACCGGCAAGATTCTGGCGGTAGCCCAGACGGCGGAAGCAGATAAGGACGGCGACCTTGCGCTGATGGGACAGTTCCCGCCGGGATCGACGTACAAGATTGTCACTGCCGCCGCAGGTGTGCAGCACGAGGGGCTAAATGCGGGATCGACTGTGCCGTGCCCAGGTTCGATGGAGATCGGGCCGCGTATTGTCACCAACTACAACGGAAGTGGCGTCGGGAATACCTCGCTGAGCGATGCGTTCGCGCGGTCTTGTAACACCACGTTTGGCAACATCTCTCACAAGTTGGAGCCAGGGCAGTTCAAGGAGGAGTCCAAGAACTTCGGCATCGGCATCAACTATCACATCGCGGGCCTCGACACTATTACCGGCAGCGTGTCTGATGGCAGTGATGAAGTCGAGCGTATCGATGCGGGCTATGGGCAGGGCAATGACTTGGCCAGCCCGTTTGGCATGGCGCTGGTTTCCGCGACGGTGGCGGCCGGACGCACTCCGACACCGTCACTCGTGCCAAGCGCGGGAACCTGGCAGTCGCAGGTATCAAAGCCACTGCCGCCTGAGGTTTTGAATGAGGTTCGCACACTCATGCGGGCGGTGGTCACCTCTGGTACTGGTTCGGCCATTGCCGGTCGAGGTGAAGTCTATGCAAAGACCGGTGAGGCCGAGTACGCTGGCGGCTCCCACGCTTGGTTTACTGGCTACCGCGATGATTTGGCCTTTGCCACGCTTATCGTTGGCGGTGGTGGTTCGGAGCATGCCGTGGCGATTACCGATGCCTTCTTCGCCAATATCGATGAAGGTTCGGGGGACGAGGGCTAGAGCATTTCTGGCTTTGAAACCGGCACAGGCCGAAAGGCTAATCCGGGGGTAGGGGTAGAGTATGTTCCATGACTCAGCGTTCTCCACTTACTCAGCAAAAATCCACTCCAATTCGTACCGTTCCGGCACATATTGAACGGCCGGAGTACGCCTGGAAGGACGAGGTTCAGGAAGGCGTCGGCGAGCCGCTGGTACAGACTCCGGAAGATATTGAAAATATGCGAGAGGTCTCTCGCATTGCTGCCAACGCGTTGGTGGAGGCCGGCAAGGCCGTAGCTCCGGGCGTGACCACGGATGAGATTGACCGGGTGGTGCACGAGTACCTGTTGGATCACGACACCTACCCGTCCACGCTGGGGTACCGCGGTTTTGAGAAGTCGTGCTGCGTGTCTCTCAATGAGATTGTCTGCCACGGTATTCCGGATACTCAGGTTATTGAAGACGGCGATATCGTCAATGTCGACGTCACCGGATACAAGAACGGCGTCCACGGCGACACCAACGCGACTTTCCTCGCCGGCAATGTCTCGGAGGAGCACAGCCAGCTGGTGGAGCGCACTTACAATGCCACCATGCGCGGCATTAAGGTCATCAAGCCGGGCCGTGAGATTAATGTCATCGGCCGCGTGATTGAGTCCTACGCTAAGCGTTTTGGATACAACACTGTTCGGGACTTCACCGGTCACGGTGTCGGGACCACGTTCCATAATGGTTTGATTGTGTTGCACTACGATGAGCCGAGCCAGGATACCATTTTCGAGCCGGGCATGACCTTGACTGTCGAGCCGATGATTAACCTCGGTGAGCTGCCTTACCACATCTGGGATAACGGCTGGACTGTGCAGAATGATGACTTCAAGTTCACCGCTCAGTTCGAGCACACGGTGCTGGTGACCTCCGACGGCTATGAAATCCTCACCCTGCCGGATGAGCAGAACGTGCCAGGCCAGTTCCAGACTGGTTGGAAGCCCGAGGCCTAAGCAGTGCAGGCTCCTGCAGCTCTGATTGCCGGCTGCACCTCAGATGCCGGTAAGTCGGTTCTGGTCGCCGGCATGTGTCGGTTGCTCGCGCGACGCGGAGTGCGCGTCGCGCCCTTCAAGGCGCAAAACATGTCCAACAATTGCGCTGTCACGCTCGACGGCGGCGAGATTGGGCGCGCGCAGGCTCTGCAGGCGTTGGCCTGTGGGCTGGAGCCGGATGTCTCCTTTAACCCGGTGCTTCTCAAGCCGGGCTCGGACCACACCAGTCAGGTGGTGGTGAAGGGCAAGGCTGATGGGCATGCGAGCGCCCTGACGTACCGGTCGCGGAGAAAAGCGCTGCGCGGAGTAGTTGCGGAGACATTGGAAGAGCTGCGGGGGCAGTTCGATGTCGTCCTGTGTGAAGGCGCTGGTAGTCCTGCCGAGGTCAATCTGCGGGAGTCAGACATTGCCAACATGGGGTTGGCAGAGCTCGCTGATTTGCCGGTTGTGGTCGCCGGTGACATTGACCGCGGTGGGGTGCTTGCACATTTCGTCGGCACGCATGCAATTTTGAGCCCCGAAGACCGCGCGCGAATTACCGGTTTTATTGTCAACAAGTTCCGGGGCGATGTTTCGCTGTTGATGCCGGGATTGGACGTAGTGCGTGAGTACACCGGTGTGCCCGTACTCGGCGTGGGGCCGTTTATTCCGGGGCTGTGGATCGATGCGGAGGATTCGCTCGGCACAGTCGCTGGTGCGTCGGTAGGGCCGGCGAACGCACCGCTGGGCACGGAAACGTTGTCCGTGGCCGCCATTCGCTTGCCGCGCGTGTCCAACGCCACCGATATCGAGGCGCTTGCCTGTGAACCAGGGGTACACGTGCAGTGGACGGTCGATCCGTCGGTCGTTGCTCGCGCCGACCTGGTCGTGTTGCCCGGGACGAAGTCGACGGTCGCCGATCTCAAGTGGTTGCGCGAGCGTGGGCTTGACGACGTACTTGAGAACCGAGCCGCCCGGGGGCTACCGCTGATTGGCATCTGCGGTGGGTTCCAAATGCTCTGCACCACCATCACTGACTCGGTGGAGTCGGCAGCCGGGACCGTGAACGGGCTTGGCGTGTTCGATACCGACATTGAATTCGCGGGGACGAAGACACTGGTGAGTCACCCGGATGGCTCGTACGAAGTGCACAATGGACAGGTTGTGCGAAGCAGTGAACATCCTTTTATCACTGAGCCTGAAGAAGAAGGGGCGCGGCGTGGCATGGTGATGGGTACGCACCGCCACGGCTACCTGGAAAATGATCAGGCGCGCCGTGAGTTGCTGATGGAAGTGGCAGTTGCCGTCGGTCGGGACGGCTTCGAGGTCAGCTCTACTACTTCGTTTGCCGCAGAACGGCTGTGGCAGGTCGACATGTTGGCCGATGCAGTCGAGGAGTACCTGGCTGGGCCGGCATTGGCCCAGGCCACAGGTATTGAGCAGCTAGGCTAGTTATCGAACTCCAGGCCCAGAATCGCGTTTTCAATCAGCTCGGGCAGCGCTGGGTGAATCCAGTGCTGGCCTGTGACAACTTCGCGCACATCCATCTCGAAGCTCATCATCTGGATGCACTGCTGCACTAGAGTGGCAGCCTGCTCGCCGATGAAGTGCGCACCCAGCAGGCGGCCGGTGGCGCGGTCCGCAATCAGTTTGGCAAAGCCGTCGCGATCCTCCAGTGCCCAGCCGTAGGCAACGTCGCCGTAATTCTGTACCTTCACGGTAATGTCCGTGCCATTTTCCGCAGCCCAGGCGCAAGCTTCGTCCTCGGTCATACCGACCTGACCGATCTGCGGATGTGAGAAGACTGCCGACGGAATGTAGCGGTGGTCAAATTCACGCAGGTCGGACGGGTTCAGCACGTTGTGGAAGACCACCTTGGCCTCATGGTTGGCGATATGCTTCAGCTGGTACGGGCTAGAGACATCGCCCAGCGCCCACACACCTTCGGCTGAGGTGCGACCGTACTGGTCAACCTTGATGCGACCATCGTCGTGCATCTCCACACCACCGGCTGCAAGATCCATACGGTCACCGTTGGGGATGCGTCCGGTTGCCACTAGCAGGGCATCGGCTGCGAGCTCCGTGCCGTCGTCAAGCGTGGCCGTGACGATCTCGCCCTCCTGGGAGAGTTCAGTGATGGAGGTGTTCATACGGATGTCAATGTCGCGGGCGGCAACCTCGTGGAAACGCTCGGAGATAGCGGCATCGGAGCCACGCAGCATGACATCGGAGCGCACCAGCATGTGCACCTTCGTACCGAAGGATGCGAAGACGTGCGCGAACTCGCTAGCGATGTAGCCACCGCCGACGACAATCATTTCGCGCGGAAGCTTGTCGACGCGCATGATGTTCTCGTTGGTGTAGTAATCCACCCCGGACTGTGTGATGAGGCTCGGGACATGCGGGCGGGATCCTGCAGCGATGATGATGTTGTCGGCTGTGATGTCGACAATTTCCTCGCCGATGCCAGTGCGAATAGTGCGGGGGCCGACGAACGTTGCGTGGCGGTCGTAGACATCGATATTGGGAGTCTCGTCCCCGCGGCGGTATGCCTCGCCGCCGTCGGCAATCTGGTCGACTCGCTGGGCGAAAACGCGATCCTGGATTTGCTTGAGATCAACGGAGCTGAAGGTGCCGTGCACGCCCAGGCGGCTGGCCTCGCGGATGTTGCGGGCGGCATCAGCGGCCAGAACGAACATCTTGGTGGGAATGCACCCAACGTTGAGGCAAGTACCGCCGAAACGTCCTTCCTCCACCAGAGCGATACGGACATTGTCGTAGTCCGGGGCTGGAATGGAATTGCCGGACCCTGTTCCGATAATGATGACGTCGTAGTGGCGTGGGGTAGTCTCAGGCGAATTCTCAGTGGTCACAAGCACTCCTAGCATTCTGGTCAAACTAGTTTGGTTCAACCGTACTGAATGCTGATTTATTCCGAGCTCCTATTTTGAGCTGCCTCCCGGCTTGACCGTGGCGAGGAACTGGAAGGTCTCATCAAAAGCGCGATCTAGTGCTTCGGGTTCCGAGAGATACACGTCATGGAGCGCACCCGGAATCGCGACGTTGCGAGCCTGCGGGCCCAGGTGGGCAGTGGCATCGGCAATTTGTTCAGTGTTGAGAACAGAGTCAACGCGACTGAGCTCCGGGATGTAGTCGGAACCGAGAAGGTAGTTGTCCGAGTGGAGGACGAGCGTCGGCACGCCGGTGTCGATACCGCGGCTAACACGTTGCTGGCCGACGATGATGGCATTGAGCCAACGCCAGTTCTTGTCATGGCCAGCCAGCGGCTTGAAAGTGCGGTTGTACTCCCAGCGTCCCTGGTGGTCGGCGCTAATGGATTTGCCATAGCCGCCCGCAGACTGCACCGGAATAAGATTGTTGGGGCGAATCCGCGACATAACGCGAGCCACTAGCGAGTACACGGGAGCCTTTGCCCGGGAAACGTGCAGAGTCAGCCACGGTGAGTTCAAGACGGCAGCCGTGACGGAAATATTGAGTGCTTGCGAGCAATGGCCGCCTGTGCTTCGTAGCCAATCGAGCCAGAGAACGGCAATGAGACCGCCGGTGGAGTGCGCATTAACAGTGACAGTTGTATGACCAGCGTGGTCTAACACCGCGAGTGCGCCGTTGAGATCCTCGAAGTAATTCGTTAAATCGCTGCAGCCATGCCAAGTCTGCCCCGGTTGGTGAGCGCGCCCGCACTTGCGCAGGTCAATGGCGTAAAATGCGTACCCTTCGGAGTGGTAACGCTCTGCCACGTGCCTTTGGAAGAAGTAGTCCGACATCCCGTGGATCCAAAGAACTGCCGGACGCGCTTGGAAGTCGCTTGCCGACGAGTCGGGGCAGTAGCGCACCAAAACCGCGCGTATCGACCCCTCGCCGTCGGGGTCCTGGCCGAGTTCGATGACATGTTGGCTGTAGCCCTCGCCTAGGTTATCGGGGTTAAAGGCGGGGGTAGTGAAATCGGGAATATCGGTAGTCACAGGGTCAAGCCTAGCGCCGATTACCGGGGGTAGTGGGAATGTGTGCCACAATAGATTATGGACTGAGACGGTAGCTCTCTTTTGCGTCTTTAGTTGTGTGTGCGCGCATGTGAGCGAGCGCTAGTTTGAATCACTAATCAAGTTAGTAAGGATGTTGACAGCAAAATGGCTGATAACAAGCTTCCTGCTTCCAGTGGCGACGAGGTAGATGTCGTCCTCATCGGTGCAGGTGTAATGAGTGCGACGCTGGGTGTGCTGCTCAAGGAGCTCGAGCCATCCTGGTCACAGGTTCTGTTCGAGCGTCTCGATCAGCCCGCCAAGGAGTCTTCCTCCCCGTGGAACAACGCTGGTACCGGCCACTCTGCTCTGTGCGAGCTGAACTACACGCCGGAGAAGAACGGCAAGGTCGATGTCACCAAGGCTAAGACCATTAATGAGCAGTTCCAGGTTTCCCGCCAGCTGTGGACCTCGCTGATTGAAAACGGCACCCTGACTGACCCGAAGGAGTTCATCAACCCGGTTGACCACACCACCTTCGCTCAGGGACCGGAGCAGATGGCGTTCATGCGTCGTCGCTACGAGGCACTTGAGAAGGAGCCGTTGTTCCACGGTCAGGAGCTCATTGAGGATCCGGACCGTTTCGCTGAGTACCTTCCGCTGATGTCGGAGGGGCGTGACTTCTCCAAGCCGGTTTCCGCTATTCGTAACCCGAATGGTACGGACGTTAACTTCGGTGCACTGACCAAGCAGTACCTGGCCGCACTGTCCGATATGGGTACTGAGATTCGCTACGGACACGAGGTCACCGGTCTGAAGCGCGACGGTTCCAAGTGGATTGTCACGGTGAAGAACCTGCACACCAAGGACGTTCGCACCCTGGTTGCCAACTTCGTCTTCGTCGGTGCCGGCGGTGACGCGCTGCCGCTGCTGCAGAAGGCTCGTATTAACGAGATTCGTGGTTTCGGTGGCTTCCCAGTCTCCGGCCAGTGGCTGCGCTGCACCAACGAGGAAGTTATTGCCCAGCATGACGCCAAGGTCTACGGTAAGGCTTCCGTCGGCACGCCGCCGATGTCGGTTCCGCACCTGGACACCCGTGTTATCGACGGCAAGCGTGGCCTGCTCTTTGGTCCGTACGCCGGTTGGAACATGAAGTTCCTGAAGAACGGTAACAACCTGGACCTGATTAAGTCTCTGCGTCCGGCCAACCTGCCGTCCATGATGGGTGTTGGTGTCCAGGAGATGGGGCTGACCAAGTACCTGATTACTGAGGTTCTGAAGGACTTCGACGCACGTATCGAGTCCCTGCGTGAGTACGTCCCGAACGCTCGCCCAGAGGACTGGGAGCTGATTGTCGCTGGTCAGCGAGTTCAGGTCATTAAGCCGATGAAGGCTCCGGTCTTCGGTACCCTCGAGTTCGGTACCGCGGTCATCAACTCGTGGGACGGCACCATTGCCGGCCTGATGGGTGCCTCCCCGGGTGCGTCCATCGCCCCGGCCGTGATGATCAGCCTGATTGAGCGCTGCTTCGGTCGCCACATGGGCAAGTGGGCTCCGAAGCTAAAGGAGCTCGTCCCGTCCTACGGCACGCACCTGGCTGATGACCCGGCTCTGTTCAAGGAGGTCTGGGAGGCTTCCCAGAAGACCCTGAAGTTGGAGCGCTAAGCACTCCGCTGAAGAGCTTCAAAGAGTTCAATTAAGCCAACATTTTCTACCCCGCTGTGAGCCATCCGCTCGCAGTGGGGTAGAACTGTGTTTATGGAAAAAATCACGTCAGCTACCACTGCACAAACAGAGCCCACTTTTCCTTTTACTGCGATTGTCGGGCAGCAGCGACTACAGCTTGCGTTGATTCTGACCGCTCTATCCCCGGAGATAGGTGGCGTGGTAATCCGCGGTGAGAAGGGCACAGCCAAGACCACTACGGTCCGCGCGTTGGCACCATTTCTCAGCGGATCGTTGGTGAACCTGCCACTCGGCGCTACGGAAGATCGAGTCGTGGGCTCCATCGATGTGGAGACCGTCCTGACGACCGGACACGCGCAGTTCAATCCGGGCCTACTCAGCGCTGCTGACGGTGGCATTATCTATGTCGACGAGATTAATCTGCTGCCGGATCACCTCGTTGACTCAGTGCTCGATGCCGCAGCCACCGGTCGCGTGGTTGTTGAACGCGACGGCATCTCGCACTCCGCCACCTCCAGGTTCGTGTTGGTCGGCACGATGAACCCGGAAGAGGGCGAATTGCGTCCCCAACTTCTCGACCGCTTTGGTCTCGCCATCGACGTCACCGCCTCCAAGGATCCGGCCGTCCGCGCGGAGATCGTCGCCCGTCGACTCGACTTTGACGCCAATCCGGAGAGCTTTGTCACGCGGTTCGCCACCGACGACGAGGCACTACACGCTCGCATCGATCGCGCACGCACACTGCTTGACGACGTCGAATTGACTCCCAGCATTCTCGGTCAAATTGCCACCGTGTGCGCTGCTTTTGATGTGGACGGGATGCGAGCCGACATCGTCAGTGCACGTACCGCCCGCGCTCACGCTGCATGGCGAGTAGCTGGGGACGAGTCAGCGCAGCCACAACCGGGCAATCCAATTGAGATCACTGCGGAAGACATTAAGGTAGCTGCAGAAATGGCACTGCCGCACCGTCGTCGCCGTGACCCCTTTGATGAACCAGGATTGGACCAGGAGCAGCTCGATGATGCTCTGCAGGATGCAGAGGAGCAGTTCCGAGATGACCAGAATCAGTCAGAGTCGGATCCGGAATCGTATCCAGAGCCCGAGGCTGATCAGGTCTCCCAGTTCGACTCCAACTCCGAACCTCAGGAGCCACAACAGTCGAATTCCGCGGGATTGAAGGGAGGTCGCGCCGCTGAAGGCGCCCCCTTTCGCCGTTCGTAAAATCAGTGTCGACGGCGTCGGCCAAGGAGATTCCGGCCGTCGCTCCAAGGCCATTGGTCCCCGGGGCAGCACCATTGGCGCCGAACGTGGCGGTCATGGTCTCCACGTGCCGGCGACAGTGCTGGCCGCGGCCAATCGTGGTGCCCGCATGGGCAACTCCATGATCCCTCTGAAACCGGAAGACGTTCACGGCGCCATCCGACAGGGAACTGAGTCCAATCTGGTCGTCTTCGTTGTGGACACCTCGGGTTCTATGGCCGCGCGCGACCGTCTGGCAGCCGTCACCGGCGCCGTCACTTCGCTGCTGCGTGATGCCTACCAGAGCCGCGACAAAGTCGCTGTCATTACTTTCCGCGGGAACAGTGCCGAATTGGTTTTACCACCGACCAAGTCTATTGACACCGCAGTACGTCGCCTCGCAGATGTCCGCACTGGGGGCCGAACCCCATTGGCTGGAGGATTGCTGAAGGCACACGAAGTGGTGGTGCGGGAAGCGCACCGGGAGCCCACGCGCCGCGCAATTATGGTGTTGCTCTCCGATGGCCGAGCAACAGGTAAAAATGGGCTGCAGCAGGCGAGGGCCGTGGCCGCAAAGATCCGTCGTCAAGCGTTGGCGGCGACGGTGGTTATCGACTGTGAGCGCGCTCGCGTGCGGCTGGGGTTGGCACAGGAAATGAGTGTGGAGTTGGGTGCCACCTGCATAAACCTCTCAGAACTCAATGCCGAAGCCGTGGCGGGTGTGGTCCATGCCTATCATCGAGACCATGGCACAAGGAAAGCTTGACCCCAAATCAATTCCCAATGATGGACTGACCACCAGGCAGCGTCGCATGATTCCGATTACCGCCGTGCATACGGGCCCAGGTAAAGGCAAGTCCACCGCGGCATTCGGGATGGCGATGCGCGCGTGGAATCAGGGGATGAATATTGGTGTCTTCCAGTTTGTGAAATCGGCAAAGTGGAAGGTTGGCGAGGAAGCTGTCATGCGTCGGCTCGGCGAGCTGCACGACGACACGGGGGAGGGCGGCCCGGTCGAATGGCACAAGATGGGCGAAGGCTGGTCCTGGTCGCGTAAGCAGGGCACCGAGGAGGATCATGCCGCAGCTGCTGCCGAGGGATGGCAGGAGATCAAGCGGCGCCTGGAAAATGAGGTGCACGATTTCTACGTCCTCGACGAGTTCACCTACCCAATCAAGTGGGGTTGGATTGATGTCGACGATGTGGTGGAGACATTGAGGAATCGTCCCGGCCGCCAGCATGTGGTGATGACTGGCCGCGATGCGGATTCGAAGCTGGTGGAGGTCGCGGATCTGGTGACGGAGATGACCAAGATTAAGCATCCGATGGATGTCGGGCGTAAGGGACAAAAGGGCATCGAGTGGTAGCGCCTGGAATTGTCGTTGCGGCGACGGCCTCGGGCACGGGCAAGACCACAATTTCCACTGGTCTTATGCGTGCACTGTCGCGCCGCCACGCGGTGGCACCATTCAAAGTCGGGCCGGATTATATTGACCCCGGCTATCACGGGGTAGCGGCTGGTCGTCCCGGGCGCAATCTGGATTCCTTCATGTGCTCGCCTGAGATGATTGGGCCGCTCTACGCACACGGAGCTGCCGACAGCGATATTGCGGTGGTCGAAGGTGTTATGGGGCTTTTCGACGGCCGCATTGGTGACGACCCGCTATCGGTGGAGGGGTCGACGGCCGAGATTGCCTCGCTGCTGGGACTGCCGGTGGTGTTGGTTATTGATGCCCGGCATATGTCGCAGTCGGCGGCGGCTGTTGTTCACGGTTTCTCCACGCTTCGCACTGATGTCCGTGTCAGTGGCGTGATTATTAATCAGGTGGGCAGCCCGCGGCATGCGGACATCATTACCCGTTCTGTGGAGGCCATGGGTGTCGAGGTGCTCGGCGCGATTCCGCGAGTGACTGATATTGAGGTGCCCAGTAGGCATTTGGGGCTGGTCACTGCAGTCGAGCAGGGTGAGCAGCTAGAAGCGGTCATTGAATCGATGGCCAACTTGGTGGAGACGTACATCGACATCGACCGGATTGTCCAGCTTGCCCGGCAGCCCTATCCAGCTGAGCCATGGGACCCCGCACAGTTCGTTGCACCGCTGGCTACTCAGCGCCGCGTGCGCGTGGCGGTCGCGGCGGGTCCTGCGTTCTCGTTTACCTATGCAGAGCACCGTGAGCTATTGCGGGCTGCTGGAGCCGAGGTCGTGGATTTTGACCCATTGGTTGACGAACTGCCGGAAGCCGAAGGCTACATCGTGCCCGGTGGATTCCCGGAAGAGCATGCCGACGCGCTATCTATTCGCGATGACATTCGCCGCGATTTACGTCAGGCTGCCGACGATGGTGCGCTGATTCACGGCGAATGCGCGGGGCTGCTCTGGCTGCTTGAAGATCTCGGTGGGC
>NZ_KV836272.1:322520-367056 GCF_001838295.1 Corynebacterium sp. HMSC074C04 | reverse complement strand
GGGCGCCGTATGTGCGGCATCATCCCGGGGCGAGCGCACATGGCACGGTTGAAGTTGGGGTACCGCGAGGCTGTGGCTCTGACTGATTCTGCATTGTGCCCGGTAGGTACGCGCGTACGCGGTCACGAGTTCCACAAGACAGCGCTCACTGATGACCCCGCAAGTGTCGCTGCTGCGGCCGGGTGGCAACCCGCCTGGGGTTGGCGTGGATATCAAGGCGAGACAGTTCGCGACGGCTTCGTTTCCGAGTCTGGGCGGATTCATGCCGGTTACCTGCATGTTCATCCGGCGGGTGCGCCGGGCAACGTCAGTCGCTTTGTTGCTTCGTGCGCCGGGTAAAGTATTAGCTATGAGTTTGCTTCTCAAAGACTACGGTGTGTTGGTGATTGGCGGTTCCACGGCTGCAGAGCGCGTGATTCCTCGGTTGTTGGACTCTGGCGCTGACGTCACTGTGTGTGAGGGTGGGGAAGTAACAACTGCGATTGAGGCCTGGGCTGCAGACGGCCGTATTACTTTGACCCGCACTGGTTTTACCGAGGCGATGAGCTGGGGCAAGGCTCTCATGGTCTGCTGTGACGAGTCGTTGCTGCGTGAGGTGACACTCGAGGGACACCGCCGAGGTATTCTCGTCGACGATGAAACCGGGACATCCAGCCCGCTTACTCCTGCGGCGCTGACCGGCCGTCGCGCGTCGCGCGCAGGTGACCTGGCAGGTCAGGTCGCACTCGTAGGCGGTGGCCCGGGCGATCCTGGTCTGATTACCGTTGAGGGGCGTCGCCTGCTCCGGCTTGCTGACGTCGTCGTCGCAGACCACCTCGGTCCACTGTCGCTGCTCGGTGACTTGGAGCCGGATGTCGAGATCATTGATGCCGGCAAGCTTCCTTACGGTCGCGCCATGGCTCAGGAGCGCATCAATGAACTGCTAGTTCATCGTGCCCGCGAGGGCTACTTTGTGGTCCGGCTCAAAGGTGGCGATCCGTACATCTTCGGCCGCGGTTTTGAAGAGCTTCACGAGCTGCAGAAGGCAGGGGTACCGGTTCGAGTTGTGCCGGGTATCACCTCGGCACTGGCGGTACCGGGGACGATTGGCATCCCAGTTACCATGCGTGGCGTCAACCACGAATTCACTGTCGTGTCCGGTCACGTCCCACCGGGGCACAAGACTTCGCTAGTCAATTGGGATGCGCTTGGCCGCATGCACGGCACTATTGCCATCATTATGGGAGTTAAGAACGGGCCGAAGATTGCCGAGGCTCTGATGAAGGCCGGCCGCAGCCCGAAGACTCCGGCTGCAGTCATCCAGGACGGCACGCTGCCGAATCAGAAGTCGCTACGCTGCACGCTCGGTGAACTGGGTGAAAAGATGGTCGAAGAAGGAATCAAGCCGCCCGCAGTTATCGTCATCGGTGAAGTCGCCGGTCTGGATGAGGGCGATGAGTAAGAGCAACAAGTCGAGCAACAACAAGTCGAAGAAGCGTGAGCCAGAGCAGCAAAAGGCAGGGCTTGTTACCCGACTGCTTGCCGACGACCAGCTGCGTAGCGCCATCTGGATGGGCGCTGCGACCTTCCTCGTGTTCTACCTCGGAGCCATGATCATCTTCCGCCTCCTTCTCCTCGGCGGAGAAGGCTCGCGATACGACAGCATTTTCATCGCCGTCATTGCGCTCATTGCTGCCATTGTGGCAGGCCGGAAGCGCTACAACGACGACATTTAGTTTTCCGGGACGCGGAAGATGAGGGCGCCGTCGTCAAGCGAGACGTTGTATCCTGCGGCGCGCGCGATGTCGACGGCCTCTGTGGGGGCGGTCGGTGCTGTGTCGGAAAGGGCGATGGCACGGGCAAATAGGCCCTTGTAGTGCTTGTTGAAGTGGCTGACGATTTTGCCCTCGGCGGTGAGCACGGTCATCGTTGTCGCGGTCTTGACTTTGCCCAAATTGGCGTAGGTGCCGGAACGAAGGTCGATGAGGAAGTCGACATCATTGAGAGCCTCGGTGATGGCGGTGCCCCAGCGGCGCTTCATCGTGGGAGCTGCGTCGGCAGGCTGATCCGCGAAGGGGAGCTTGACCGTGCCAGAGAGACGGTAGCGGGGGATGAGGTCGTCCCCGCCAATGACGCCGAAGAGCGCTGATCCGATGGCGAGTCGAGCACGGCCGGTTTCCGGCAGGTCGCTGGGGGAGAGTGCGTCGTAGAGAACCCCCGTATAGCGCTCGAGAGCCGGCATGGTCGGCGACTCTAGGAGTGCAGCATTAGCTGTGACTTCGTCAGCGAGACGTGGCCCCAGTTTCAGTGTTTCCATCGCGGCTTCCCTGTTCGCACTTAACGCCACGAGATCGGCTGCAATGTGCTCGCGGATGGAGTTGAGGGAGCCGAAGCTCAGCGAGGAAAAGTCCACTGCGGGATGGCTGCCACCAGTGGCTTTGGTTTCAGATGGGGGTAGGACTACGAGCATGGGCACCATAGTAATGCCCCGCATGTTGCGAAGAATGATCGACGGGTAAAATCAGCATTCATGATTACGCGAATGTCCCAGCTGTTCCTACGCACACTGCGCGAGGATCCTGCTGACGCCGAGGTCCCTAGCCACAAGCTGCTCGTCCGTGCCGGCTACATCCGGCGAACTGCCCCTGGTGTGTACTCCTGGCTGCCCCTGGGCTTGAAGGTTCTGCGCAACGTAGAGAAGGTTGTGCGCGAGGAGATGGAAGGCATTGGCGCACAGGAGCTGGCATTCCCTGCACTGCTCCCGCGTGAACCGTACGAGGCGACGAATCGGTGGACCGAATATGGCCCCGAGCTGTTCCGTCTGAAGGATCGCAAGGGCGCGGACTACCTGCTGGGGCCGACGCACGAAGAGATGTTCGCGCTGGCTGTCAAGGATCTTTTCAGCTCCTACAAGGATTTCCCGACAACGCTGTTCCAGATTCAGACCAAGTACCGCGACGAGGCCCGCCCGCGCGCGGGTATTCTGCGTGGCCGCGAGTTCGTGATGAAGGACTCCTACTCCTTCGACATGGACGACGAGGGGCTGGCGAATTCTTATCAGCTGCACCGCGGTGCGTACCAGCGAATTTTTGACCGGCTGGGCATTAAGTACGAAATCTGCCACGCCACCTCCGGCGCTATGGGCGGTTCGGCCTCCGAGGAGTTCCTGGCTGTTAGCGAAAATGGCGAAGACTCCTTCGTAGTCTCCACCGACGGTGAGTACGCCGCCAACGTTGAAGCCGTGAGAATCCCGGCAGTCGAACCGCAGCCGATTGAGGGGCAGCCGGAGGCGAAGGTTTACGAGTCTCCGAACTGCACCACCATTGCAGCGCTTGTTGATTGGGCCAATGGCGCGGACCTCGGATGCGAGGTCACCGCTGCCGATACTTTGAAGTGCGTTCTCGTCGCCGTCGACCCGAAGAAGGTCGATAAGGAGGGCAACGCCCTGCCGGAACAGCTCACCGCAATCCTGGTTCCCGGTGACCGTGAGGTCGATGAAAAGCGTCTCGAAGTCGCATTTGAACCGGGTGAGGTGCGCTTGCTGGAGGACAAGGACTTCGCAGCCAATGACTTCCTGATTAAGGGCTACGTCGGCCCGCAGGGGCTCGCTGATCACGGCGTGAAGGTCCTAGCTGACCCACGCGTAGCGGAGGGCACGAATTGGATTGTGGGCGCCAACGAGGAGGGTAAGCACATCGTCGGTGTGGTCGCCGGTCGCGACTTCCAGATCGACGGCATTTGCGATGTCGCCGAGGTTCGCGACGGCGATCCGGCACCGGAGGAACACGGCACACTGAAGATTGAGCGAGGCATTGAGATTGGCCACATCTTCCAGTTGGGCCGCAAGTACACCAACGCCTTTGAAATTGACATCCTCGATGTCAACGGTAAGCGTGCTCGTCCGACGATGGGGTCCTACGGCATTGGTGTGTCCCGTCTGGTTGCTGTCCTCGCAGAACAGCAGTTGGATGAAAAGGGCCTCAAGTGGCCAGTTGCCGCAGCACCGTACAAGGTTCACATCGCTGTGGCCGGTAAGAACGCCGAAGCAGCTGAGGCCGCTGAACGTCTGGCGGAAGACCTCAGTCAGCAGGGCATTGAGGTGCTTTTCGACGACCGTCCGAAGGTCAGCCCCGGTGTGAAGTTCAAGGACGCTGAGTTGCTGGGTACGCCGTTTGTGGTCATCTTTGGCCGTGGCTACGCGGACGGCAAGGTGGAGCTGCGTAACCGCCTGACCAACGAGACCGACGAGGTCGCCGCTGACGGCATTGCAGATCACGTCGCGGAGTTGGTTCGCAAGGCTTAGAGTCCCGGCAGCGGCTCCAAGTTGTTGCCACCTAGCGCTGCCACTCCGGCGGCAGCCACGCCAGCTGCCTGCAGTGCGAACATACGTATCCGAGGGTTATTGGCAGCGAGCAATACGTCTTCCCACGCCTGGGCGCAATAGCGCTCCAACGCAATCATGTAATCGACGGGTGCCGTGTCCGGTGAAGGAGCATCTTCCGGCATATAGCCAGGTGCGCTCTTCGGCACCTCAACGTCGGAATCCTCCAAAATTAGCCGGGCACGATCGCGCAAAATACGGTGGCGCTCGCCACGAGCCAAAAGAGCAGTAGTGGTATCGCCTCCGACACGTGGTGCGGCGACGCCAACACCGTAAATCATCATGTATTCGGCTTGCAGTGCCTTAGTCATCTGTTCTCCGGCACCCGAGATTTCATCCCTGTCACTGGGAATCAATGGGACAATCTCCTCCCACTTAGCGCCCGCAGCACGCAGAGCGAGGACTATACCGCCATCGACAGCCGTGGCAAGGCGCGCAGTGTGCTCCTCCCGCAATGCAGTGCGTGAATCCAGAGCCTTCGTCAGTACTGGACTATTTCGCGAGTCCGTGAGCAGTAACTTCGCATCGACACCGGCAGCCAGGGATCCTGGGACTGCGACGTCCGAGCCGCATTCATCGACAGGTTTACCGTCCTTGCGGGTACCGCAGGCGCGTGTGATTTCCTTATCCAGTTCGGTGACCTGCGCGGAGCGCACAGCTGCGAGGTCAGGATCGGCGTCGGTAAGCGAATGTGCATCGCGCGCCGCCAGTGCGTGGAGAACCTCAATGGCGTAATCCGGGCGTGGTGCCACCAGATGCGAGCACGCGGAGAGCGCGGGAAGTGATCCCACGGCGAGGGCAGCAGCGAGGAAGCCACGGCGCGAGAGAGTGCGAGTGCGACGCGATGCGGAAGCAAAACTGGGGGCGGGAGGTTCAACAATCACCTCACTATGGTGCCACGGCGGGCGGCACTTTGTATCAATGCGGTGCGTGGCAAGTGCCCAGGTGCGCAATTCCTAGCACTTGACCTGTAGACTCTACGACTATGGCGATACCCGCACCCGAGAAAATTGAACAGTTTGTGAGCCCGGCGCTCGCACAAATCGGCCTGGCTGTGGAAGATGTCAAGGTCGTTCGCGCCGGCGCAAAGTCACAGGTCATTGTGTTGGTTGACGCAGATGAGCGTCCTGACCTCGATGTTCTGGAACAGGCCACGCATGAAGTATCTTCCGCTCTGGATGCCGCGGAGGCACGTGGCGAAGCCGACTTCGGCGCTCAGGGCTACACCTTGGAAGTTTCCACTCCTGGTATTGACGCACCGCTGACGCAGCCACGACACTGGCGCCGTAACCGTGGTCGCATTGCGGAAATTTCGCTTGCCGACGGTTCCGCGATTGCAGCCCGCATTGGTGCGCTGTCGCCGGATGAAGAATCCATCATTCTCGTTACCTCTAAAGGGCCAAAGGGGCGGTTGAAGGCTGTTGGTCAGCGTGTCCAATTAACCAATGTGGCCCGTGCAGTGGTACAAGTTGAATTCTCTAATCCGCCCGCAGCCGAGAAAGATTTTGCGGGACTAGACTATGACGATGCCTTGACCAGGCTGGAGGATAACAAGTGAAGATTGAATTAGCTGCCCTGCGAACCTTGGAAAGGGAAAAGGGTATTCCTGTCGACGAAATGCTGGGACTGGTCGCCCGGGCATTGCGTGAAAGTTACCGTAATACCACCGCACCGGCACAGTATGCGCGCGTCGAAATCGACCGTGAGACCGGTGACGTCATAGTCTTTGCTCAGGAGCGAGACGACGAGGGCAATCTCATCTCCGAATGGGACGATACTCCGGAGGACTTTGAGCGTACCGCTGCATTCGCTGTTCGTCAGACCATCCTTTCGCGTCTGCGGGATGCGGAAAGCGACAAGGTTCTCGACGAATACGCAGACCTGTCTAACCAGGTCATTTCCGGCGTGGTCCAGCGCGATGTCTATGCCAATGAAAAGGGCATTGTCGTCGTCCACATCGGTTCGGAGGCCAATGGTCGCGACGGTATTCTGATGCCGGCTGAGCAGCTGCCAGGTGAGGAACTCAAGCACGGTGACCGCATCAAGTGCTACGTCGTCGGTGTGAACAAGACACCGCGGGGTGTCGCGATTCACCTGTCACGCACGCACCCGGAGCTCATTCGTAAGCTCTTCGAACTTGAAGTTCCGGAAGTTGCCGATGGGGCAGTGGAATTGATTTCGATTGCACGCGAGGCTGGTCACCGCACCAAGGTTGCTGTACGTCCCACGGTCAAGGGGCTCAACGCTAAGGGCGCCTGCATTGGGCCGCGCGGTCAGCGTGTGAGCTCGATTATGAATGAGCTCAAGGGCGAGAAGATTGACATCATCGACTACGACGAGGATCCGGCGAAGTTCGTTGGTAACTCGCTGGCGCCAGCCAAGGTCGTTAGTGTCAAGATTTTAGACATGGATGAGCGCCGTGCACATGTTGTGGTGCCCGACTACCAGCTCTCGCTTGCTATCGGCAAGGAGGGACAGAATGCCCGTCTGGCGGCTCGTCTGACCGGCTGGCGAATCGATATCCACTCCGACGCGGAGTAGACGCAACGTCAGCGTCCCAGCGGTTGCGAAAGTGGCGGGAAAGTGCCTAGGGGGTTGGCACTTTTCCGCCTTTTCGGGTTATGCTGGGAAGTGGCCAAACGACAAGGCGTGATTTTTCTATGCGAATTTTCGCGCTGAATTTCTTAGCAGGAAGGTGGGTGCGTCAGGAGTATGACGGCTTCGCGGGTGACAAACCCGAATTCGACAACTCATACACCTGCACCCACACGTACCTGTATTGCAACTAAGCAGCGTCGCAATTGCTCGGAGCTGCTGCGCATTGTCGCTACCACCCGTTCAGATGGCTCAGTAGCCGTCGTTGCTGATCCGCGTCGTCGGATGCAGGGACGAGGTGCCTGGATTACCCCAACACTAAAAGCTTGGGAGATCGCCGACAAGCGCCGTGCATTTGGCCGCGCACTGAAGGTATCTACGCAGGTAGATGCGTTTCCGGTTAAACAGTTTATCGCCACGCACTACGAAGCGGCGGAGGTTTTCGCCCCCGCTGGCGATGTGCGTGTCGCTAAGCAGGGAGGCAGGAAAAATGACAACAGAAAGACCTGAACACTGATGAGCACACGATGAAGCATCAGCGATGAACGGCAATAGATAAGAGGGAGCCCTGCAGGCGCTCTCGGTGCGTGGACGAATCCGCCATCGGGCGCTGCTCGGCCCCCACTAGTGAGGAGAGCAGTGTCCGGAAAGCTACGTGTCCATGAGCTCGCTAAGCAGCTCGGGGTCACCAGCAAGGAACTACTCGCCGAGCTGAAGGCTCAGGGCGAGTTTGTTAAGACCGCTTCTTCGACGGTGGAACCACCCGTCGTCAGGAAGATGAAGAAGGTCTACGAAGAGAAGAATGCTGGTGCAGGTGCTGACGCGTCTGCACAGACCCCAGCTACGAAGGCTGCAGCTAAGCCTGCTGCTAAGTCGGGTGCCAAGCCAGCAGCTAAGCCAGGCGCTAAGCCGGCTGCACCAGCGGCGGCAAAGCCAGGTGCCAAGCCAGCAGCACCGTCCCGTTCGCCGAAGCCGGGACAGGAAATGCCACGCCCGCCGAAGCCTGCTGGCCCGAAGCCGGGGCCGAAGCCAGGCGCACGCGCACCGCGTGTGGCGAACAACCCATTCTCGACCGGCGGATCTTCCCGTCCGGCACCGCGGCCGTCCAACATGCCGCGTCCGCAGGGCGGTCCTGGCCGTCCGGGGCCGAAGCCGGGTGGACGCCAGGGTGGTCCTCGCCCGCAGGGCGGAAACGGCCGTCCGGGGCCGAAGCCAGGAGCACGTCAGGGTGGCCCGCGTCCACAAGGTGGACAGGGCCGCGGTAATAAGCCGGGCGGCAATCGCCCGACTCCGGCGATGATGCCTTCGCACCCGAACCCGGGACAGATGCCTGCAAAGGCAAGCCGCGGTGGCGGCGGCGGCTTCGGCGGCCGTGGTCGCGGCCCGGGTGGTCCGGGTGGTGGACCGCGCGGTGGTCGCGGCGGACGTCGCGGTGGAACTGCAGGTGCATTCGGGCGGCCAGGAGGCGCCCCGCGTCGCGGACGCAAGTCGAAGCGTCAGAAGCGCAACGAGTACGAGGCGATGCAGGCACCATCCGTGGTGGGTGGCGTCAAGCTGCCTAACGGTAAGGGCAAGACCATTCGCCTCGCACGCGGCGCATCGTTGTCTGACTTCGCTGAGAAGATCAATGCCGATGCCGCAGCACTGGTTCAGGCATTGTTCAACCTCGGTGAAATGGTTACGGCAACTGCATCGGTATCCGACGAGACCCTGCAGCTGCTCGGCGACGAGATGGACTACAAGGTCCAGGTTGTTTCGCCAGAGGATGAGGACCGCGAACTGCTTGAATCCTTCGACCTCCAATTCGGTGAGGATGAAGGCGACGATGAGGACCTGGAACAACGCCCGCCAGTGGTAACTGTGATGGGTCACGTCGACCACGGTAAGACGCGCCTGTTGGACACGATTCGTAAGGCCAACGTTGGTGGCCACGAGTCCGGTGGTATTACCCAGCACATCGGTGCCTACCAGGTGCCGGTGGAGCTCGACGGCGAGAAGCGCAAGGTTACCTTCTTGGATACCCCTGGTCACGAGGCGTTTACCGCCATGCGTGCTCGTGGTGCCAAGTCGACCGATATCGCGATTCTGGTTGTTGCAGCTGATGACGGCGTCATGCCGCAGACGGTTGAGGCTATTAACCACGCCAAGGCCGCTGATGTGCCGATTGTCGTTGCAGTCAACAAGATTGATAAGGAAACTGCAGATCCGCAGAAGATTCGTGGTCAGCTGACTGAATACGGTCTCACTGACGAAGAGTGGGGCGGCGACACTATGTTCGTCGATATTTCCGCTAAGCAGGGCCTCAACATCGATCAGCTTCTCGAAGCAGTGCTGTTGACTGCCGACGCTTCGTTGGATTTGCGCGCCAACCCGGATATGGACGCTCAGGGTGTCGCCATCGAGGCTCACCTTGACCGCGGCCGTGGTCCGGTGGCAACCGTTATCGTTCAGCGCGGTACGTTGCGCGTCGGTGACTCCATCGTTGTCGGTGACGCATATGGTCGTGTTCGCCGCATGGTCGATGAGTACGGCAACGACGTCGATGAGGCCGGTCCCTCCCGTCCGGTTCAGGTGCTCGGCCTGACCTCCGTGCCGGGTGCTGGTGACAACCTCCTGGTTGTTGACGAGGATCGTACGGCCCGCCAGATTGCAGACCGCCGCGACGCACGTCGTCGTAATGCACTGCAGGCACGTCGTCGCAAGCGCGTCTCCCTGGAGAACCTGGACGAGATCCTGAAGGAGACCAACACCCTCAACCTGATCCTGAAGGGCGACAACGCCGGTACCGTCGAGGCACTGGAAGAAGCCTTGCTCAAGATTGAGGTCGACGACGAGGTCGCACTGAACATCATCGACCGTGGTGTCGGTGCTGTTACTCAGACCAACGTCACGCTGGCTGCTGCGTCTGACGCCGTCATCATCGGCTTCAACGTTCGCTCCGAGGGCAAGGCCACCGAGGTTGCCAACGCTGAGGGCGTTGACATCCGCTACTACACGGTGATTTACCGTGCTATCGAGGATGTCGAGGCTGCTCTGAAGGGCATGCTCAAGCCGGTCTACGAGGAGAAGGAGATTGGTCGTGCAGAGATTCGCGCCATCTTCAAGTCCTCCGCAGTTGGCCTCATCGCCGGCTGTATGGTCGAGTCCGGCAAGGTCCGCCGCAACGCGAAGGCTCGCCTGGTTCGTGACGGCAACGTCATTACGGATTCGGCGACTATCGAGTCGCTGAAGCGAGAGAAGGACGATGCTACCGAGGTGGCAGCCGGTTACGAGTGCGGTATGGTGCTGTCTTACCCGGACATCCAGGTGGACGACGTTATCGAGGTCTACGAGATGGTCGAGGTTCCGCGCACGTAGCAACGTAGGCTAAACACTGCGTGAACTTTGATAAGGCGCTCCCTTCGGGGAGCGCCTTTTTGCGTATGGTGCTCGTTATGGGCTTAAAAACTAATCTCTTTGCGCTCTCGGATGAGCTGCCGCGAACGAATATTTTGAGTTATCCTCCTGCGAGCGCAGAGGAGACTCTTGCGCAATTGGACAAGATTTGGCCAGGGAAGTTCGCCTTTGATTCCGAAGTAACCATTGAGGATGGTCATAATTGGTACTTCCACGCGGTAGCGTTTGGGCCAACGCTGCTTTTCGGGACCGACGACGTATACGACCTAATTGAGGACGCAGCGTTGGCGAATGATCCGCGTGCAAGTTGGTCACTATGCATCAATAGTGTTGTCGATTCGTGCCACTATACGACTCCCACCAGAGAATTAGGGGCAAGCTGCGAAGACTATGATTTTGACATGCAGCGGTTTTTCAGCTCGGGAAGATTGTTGGATTTCGAGGTACCGTTCGCTAACGGTGAACACGTCGAGGTACTACATCCGACGGATGTGGCTGAATGGGAACAAACCCATGGCAGCGTAGCGCCCAAGGATAAAAACGGTGAGGTAAGTTATCTTTTTCATCCGCTGGAGCTAGGTAATGCTGCGGTTAAATGGATTTTCGGTATCGAGGGAGAAACACCATTGCAGGACAGCGTGATGGATTCACTGCCTGACTGTTCTCATGTTAATGGGTTACCGATGTACAACTTCGTGGAGCGCCGTTAAGAGCATACGGGTAGGCCGTTAGCTGTAGGCAAAGATTCTGAGCTGCTCCCTGGCGTGACTTTTCCGACCGTTGAATTGGTGTGGGGCAGCGGGCTTTGCTTTTGAGGAGACCACGTTTCAGCTGCGCAATTCCGTGGTAGCGACCCCAAGCCGTCGATGACATCGATGATGGCGGCAGTGTTGTCGTGATGATTAATAGGCTATTAACAAAGGGCGAGCGTGCGGCGAAGCAAGTGGCTGCACCCGGTAGACGGGCTTAGGCGAAGTCGCGAAAAATGCGGTTCGAAGTTGAGTAGTGTTTTGCGTGTTAGTATTAGCAGTCCTTTGTATTGAACCGTTTTTGCCGGATCCCAAATGGGTCTTTGTCAGCGAAGGGGCACTTCAGGCCTCACGCTATATGGGGTCTAGCTACGAATGGTTGCGCACAGATATAGATAGATAGGGAGTAGCCGAAAATGGCAGATCCAGCACGCGCGCGCAGGCTGTCCAAGCGTATTCAGGAGATTGTCGCCAGCGCAATCGAGCGTGAGATTAAGGACCGGCGTCTGGAGTTTGTGACTATCACCGACTGCCGCGTCACCGGCGATTTGCACGACGCCACAGTCTTTTACACTGTGCGCGGACGTACACTCGACGAGGAACCGGACTACGAGTCGGCAGCAGCAGCGCTGGAAAAGGCAAAGGGGCAGCTGCGTTCCCTAGTCGGTCGTGGCACCGGTGTGCGCTACACACCGACGCTGGCTTTTGAGGTTGACACGGTGCCGGAGATCTCCGCGCACCTTGAGGAGCTGCTTGATAAGACTCGCGCGCGCGACGCGGAATTGGCTGAGCAGGCCAGAAACGCAAAGCCCGCAGGCGATGCCAACCCATACCGCGACGAGGAGTAAAACTCTCCACCGGCCACATCTATCGATGAAAGGGGCACCCACGTGACCACTTCTCCGCAGGCTCAGGAGCAGGCAGCTCACCAGCTTTCCCAGGCGATTAATCGCCGCATGTCCAAGCCGATTCAGCAGATGCAGGATATGCTTGCCGACGCTAAGAAAGTCGGCGTCATTGCCCATGTTCACCCTGATGCGGATGCGATTGGTGCCGCATCTGCGATGGTCATGGCACTTGTACAGCGTGGCATTTCGGCTGTCGCCAGCTACGGTGAGAGCGATTTGCCTGCCAAGTCGCTGCTGACCATCCCCGGATGGGAACGCTTCGTCGAGTACACGGACCTGGATGAAGACATTGACACGTGGGTGACTGTCGACTGCGCAAGCCCGGGGCGTCTCGGTGCGCTCGAAGATCGCGTGATGGCCTCCGATCGCGTTATCAATGTTGACCATCACGCGACCAACACTCGCTTTGGGTCCGTCAACATGATTGATGAACTCGCAGAGTCCTCGACCATGGTGCTCCTGGACTTCTTTGGGGTCTGGGGTATCAAGCTGACCACGCCGATGGCTCATGCTCTCTACGCCGGGCTGTTGACGGATACCGCGTCGTTCCAGTTCGGCCGTTCTCGCATGCACACTGCAGCGGCGCGCCTGCTGGATAAGGGGCTCGATCCGCGCACGATTGGTGCACAGCTGCTGGAAGAGCATCCGTTTGCCTACCTGCCGTTCCTGGGCACGGTGCTTTCCACCGCGACATTGGTGCCCGAGTGGGGCGACGGCGCAGGCCTAATCCACGTCGTCATTGAGTACGACCAGACCGCCGAAGTTGGCCACGATGAGATTGAATCCGTCGTGGACATTGTGCGTACGACCAATGCGGCCGATGTCTGTGCGGTACTTAAGGAGTATGAGCCAGGCCAGTGGGCGGTCTCGCTGCGTTCTCGCGAGCTTGTCGATGTCTCCCAGGTCGCCCTGGAAATTGGCGGCGGTGGCCACGAGCGCGCAGCCGGCCTGACTCGCGAGTGCAGCAAGGATGAGCTGTTGCAAGCCATCCTGGACACCAGCGATGTCGCAGCCCAGGCACGCCGAGGCACAAGCGAGGCCTAGGGGATTGTCGGACTCGCGAGAAACTCAGGAGCGCACTGAGATTGAGCAAACTGGCATAGAGCGAACCGGGCACAGTGCGAAGTCAGATGTCAGCCTTCGCGCAATCGTTTCGCTGGCGCTGCCAGCGTTGGGCGTTCTTGCTGCGCCCGCACTCTATGTGCTGCTGGATACGGCTGTCATCGGTCGGCTCGGAGCCGTCCAGCTTGCGGCGCTTGCTGCTGGTTCGACGGTATTTTCCGTGGTAACTACGCAGCTTACTTTCTTGGCTTACGGCACGACTGCCCGATCAGCGCGAGCCTTTGGCAGGGGCAACGTGGACGAGGCGGTCGAAGAGGGGGTGCAAGCGACGTGGGTCGCCATCTTTGTGGGCCTTAGCCTCTTTGCCATCATCGTGGGTTGGCACCGGTATTTACCGGTTGGTTAGCTCCTCATCCGGAGGTCGCTCATGATGCCGGGCAATGGTTGCGAGTTGCTGCTTTCGCCATTCCGCTGACGTTGATTGCGCAGGCTGGAAATGGTTGGTTACGAGGTATCCAAAACACCCGCTCGCCGCTGCTATTTGTGCTCTCAGGCCTTGTTCCGGCCGCCATTGTGATTGTGCCTCTAGTCCGCGCCTTCGGTCTCGAGGGCTCTGCAATGGCCGTCCTTTTCGGCGAATTGATTACCGGCGGGCTGTTCCTCCGCAGTCTTTTCAAGGAGTGCTCTAACCGCAAGCTCTCCATGCGCCCGAATGGCGCCATTATCAAAAGCCAGCTGGTCCTCGGTCGCGATCTCATCGTTCGCTCCTTGTCCTTCCAGGTAGCGTTCCTCTCTGCCGCCGCGGTTGCTGGCCGCGTTGGGCCGACCACGCTAGGTGGGCACCAGGTCATGCTGCAACTGTGGAATCTGATCTCGTTGGTGCTCGACTCGCTAGCGATTGCTGCACAGACGCTCGTCGGTGCAGCGTTGGGCGGTAGCTCCACGGCCGTTGCCCGCTGGACTGGCAAGCGAGTTACTGTCTGGTCAAGCGTCATTGCTCTCGGCCTAGCGGCCGTCTTCGCAGTGGGTAATGCCAATATCGTCCGCATTTTTACCGACTCCATAGGCGTGATTGACGCAGTCACCGCCGGACCATGGTGGATTCTTGTCGCAATGATTCCTATCGGCGGTGTCGTCTTCGCGCTCGATGGCGTGTTGCTCGGCGCCGGCGATGCAGCCTTCCTCCGTAACGCCACCGTTAGCGCGGTCCTGTGCGGATTCCTCCCGCCGGTCTGGCTGGCTCAGGCATTTGGTTGGGGGCTGACCGGCGTATGGTGTGGTCTCTTGGCATTCATGATTCTGCGACTCATCTTTGTCGCTACCCGTTTCCGTGGAGAGAAATGGTACGGCATCAGCGCATGAGTGTGCTTGCCGACGTTCAGGAGTACCTGGCCGGGCATTTACCCGCCGGTAGCCGGCTGGTCATTGACTCCAATGCCGAGCGTCCTTTTAGTGATGCGGAATTGCAGCAGCTCCGTAGTGCTGAATTGAGGCTGTCTGATAGTGCAGCACCTGCTCGAATCCGTGATTTCACCCGAGGACGCCTCGCTGCACATGAGGCGTTGCAACGGCTAGGAGAGTCTGCCCCAGGTGGGATTGGCGTGTCGACCACTGGAGCGCCGCTGTGGCCGCGAGGAGTCGTGGGGTCAATTAGCCACTGCGACGGGGCCGTGGCAGCTGTGTCCGCGAGCGCTGAACAGCTGCAGGGGATTGGCATCGATGTCGAGGTCGAGCAGACTCTAGAGTTAGGAATCATCGATGCAGTCTTGCGCACTGACGAAGCTCGCCTGGATCCGCTGGTGCAATTTAGCGCCAAGGAATCAGTGTACAAACTCTGGGAGCCGATAGTCGGGCAGTGGCTAGACTTCGACGAAGTTTCCGTGCAACCGAGGAAGAGACGGATAGCAGCGCGAGGTTTTTCCCGAGGACTCGCAGGCGGACCTCTACAGCTAACATTTCACCGTGAGATTCCCGACGCCTTCCGCGGAGTAAAGGGCTTCTGGGCCCGCGGCGCAGGCGTCGTTGCCACCGCGGTGTGGCTCGAGCAGTGTTAAAAGCCTTGAGAAGTAGTTACAGCGTGGCCGGGCGTACCACGAAGACCGTCTTGGCCCGTTTGCCGGATTCTGTGAGCAGCGCCGGGACCTTTCCCGTCGGAGACACCGCCGCATAGACTCCAGGTTTTCCGATTGGCTCCAGCCACTTGCCCTGAGCCAAATCAGCCGCCTGCTGTTCAGTTATTTCGCGGGAATCAAAGCAACGCAGGCAGGCCGCGTCCAGACTCATCGGCAGCAAGGAAGCGGCGCGCTCCGGAAGGGGGCGTCGCATCTCAGCAATTTCTGGATTGGCGGTGTCGAATTGCTCGGCTTTCGCTGTGAGCTCGTCGATAGTCAATGCTTCTTCAATAGTGAAAACGCCGGCGGCAGTACGTCGCAGAGCGGTGAGATGACCACCGACTCCCAGTGCATCCCCCAAGTCACGAGCTAAGGCGCGGATGAAAGTGCCAGCAGAGCAGTCGACCTCCACGTCGATATCGATGCACTCCCCGGGACGGGAAGGATTGGAGTCGTGGCGGATGTCCAGAACCTCATAGCGGGTGATTGTCACCGGGCGCGCTGGGATATCGACCTTCTCGCCACGGCGGATGCGCTCGTAGGCGCGGACACCGTCAATCTTCACTGCGGATGCCGCCGCAGGTTTTTGCATGATCGTGCCGGTGAACTTCGCAATTTCCTCTCGAACCATTTCATCGGTCACCGATGCCGCTGACGATTCGGAGAGCAACTCGCCTTCGGCGTCGTCGGTAAGTGTGGCAGCGCCGAGCCGAATGGTGGCTTGGTAGGACTTCGTGTCCGCGTGGACATGGGGTAGGAAACGCGTGCCGCGGCCGATGCCGAGGACGAGCACACCGGTGGCCATTGGGTCGAGGGTGCCGGAGTGGCCGACCTTCTTGGTGCGGAAGATTCGACGGAGTTTGCCCACTACATCGTGGCTTGTCCAGCCTTGGGGCTTGTCGACGATGACAATGCCGGAGTCTGCAATCGGATCGAAGTCGGTCATAGACGCAATCCTATGTTGCGCTATATGCGGTGTGTTAAACGGTGACCAGTTACACTAGCTCTTTGTGGAGATTTGGTATGGCTTGGACAATGCACCCGAAGACCTGGGGGACACGGTCGTAACCATCGGAGTGTTCGATGGTATTCATCTAGGGCATAAGCGCCTGATAGCTGCTGCGGTCAGTGACGCTCGCGCTCGTGGCGTGAAGTCGCTGTTGATGACTTTCGACCCCAACCCCGTAGCGCTGTTTGCCCCGGATAAGGTGCCGCCGGCACTGTCCACCGTGTCCCGTCGTGCCGAGCTGGCAGAAGCGGAGGGAATTGATGCCATGCTCGTCGTGCCCTTCGACAAGAACTTCTCCAGCATCCCCCCAGAAGACTTTGTACGCACCGTTATCCGCGACAAGCTGAATGCACAGGCCGTCTTTGTTGGCCAGAACTTCACCTATGGGCAGAAGGCCGCAGGTACTGCCGAGACTATGCCGGAGCACGGCCGTAAGTGTGGGGTCGACGTCACCATCGTCGACCTCCTCGACGTCACTGCCGCGGATTCGACCGAACGCGTTTCGTCGACACGTATTCGCGGTTTGCTTGCCGACGGAGCGGTGTCCGCAGCCGCCTCGTGTCTCGGGTACTTCTACCGTGTCGATGGTGACGTTATTCCCGGTCAGGGGCGTGGGGGAGCGCAGCTGGGTTTTCCGACCGCCAATATTGACTTCGCTGAGGGCTTGGCAGTCCCGGCTGATGGTGTCTACGCGGCATGGTTTACGGCTCAGCCGACGGCAGCCCGCCCGGAGCCGGACCCGAAGGGCGATATCGAGTTTGGGGTGCGCTACCCAGCAGCCGTGTCGGTGGGCACTAATGTGACCTTTGGAGACACTGATCGAACGGTCGAGGCCTACGTGATTGACCGTCACGCGGACCTCTACGGCATCGCCGGGCAGGTTGAGTTTGTCGATCGGATTCGCGGAATGGAGAAGTTCGACTCGGTCGAGGAGCTCATTGACCGGATGAACCAGGACGTAGTAGACACCGAGGCCATTTTGGCAAAGACCGATTAGCTGTTAAAGTAAAACGTCGGCTGTGACTGCGGTCCACAAGTAGTTGCGAGGAACCAGCTGCCAGACGCTGTTTGGTTCCGGGAAAGCCGAGAATGTGGACTGAAAAAACGACCATAATTTGATTCAAGGAGTTAGATTTACATGGCTTTGAACACTGCAGAAAAGGCTGAGATTCTCAAGGAGTTCGGCCTGCACGAGACCGACACCGGTTCCCCGGAGGCTCAGGTTGCACTGCTGACCGCTCGTATTCGTCAGCTGACCGAGCACCTGAAGTTCCACAAGCACGATCACCACTCTCGTCGTGGTCTGCTGCTGCTGGTCGGTCGCCGCAAGGGCCTGCTGCAGTACCTGCAGGACAATGACGTTGAGCGCTACCGTAAGCTGATCGAGCGCCTTGGTCTGCGCCGCTAAGGTTTCCCTTAAGGTCCTGTTTGTCAGAGCGTCATTGGTGTAAGTTGCTCTGTTAATTCAAGGCTTTTAAGCTTTTAGACCCGCCGTTTGGATTTCCATTGAATGGAAGCTCACGGCGGGGCTTTTTGGTCACTTGTCGTTGTGGTATTCACTCATCGATGCGCTGTAGCGTGGCCACAAGTGAATACCTCATCGACATGTGGAGGGGGCTGATCGACAGCGTGCGCATAAGTGTCGGGGCACCATCGACAAGACACGGTAATCCATCGATGAGTGAAGAGAAGTCATCGATAAGTGCCCCCGCTCCGCAAACTCCTAGAACCCCGCGTAGGTGCAAGAACCCAGATGGCAGTGAGAGATCTCCGATCCGTCCAATACGAGAACTTTCTGCGTTAGCTGGTAGAATGCGTGACGCAAACGAAGTTCATTCGATCTTTTACAGGCGACATCGATGATCGCCGCTATTTCTAGGAGTAAGAAACCTATGGCCAACAGCAAGGCTGTTGAATTTTTCTTTGATGAGGATTTCGGTATTACCGAGGCCGTTGCTACCATCGACAATGGTGATTTCGGCACCCGCACCATTCGCTTTGAAACGGGTCAGCTGGCTCGTCAGGCCGATGGTTCGGTGACCACCTACCTGGACGAGGAGACCATGCTCCTGTCCACCGTCACCGCTTCCAACCAGCCCCGCGAGGGCTTTGACTTCTTCCCGCTGACCGTCGACGTTGAAGAGCGTATGTACGCTGCGGGCAAGATTCCGGGTTCGTTCTTCCGCCGTGAGGGCCGCCCGTCCACCGACGCCATCCTGGCATGTCGTCTGATTGACCGTCCGCTGCGCCCGACCTTCGTCAAGGGCCTGCGCAACGAGGTACAGGTTGTCGTCACCGTCATGTCCTGGGATCCGAAGGATTGCTACGACGTCGTCGCAATCAACGGCGCGTCAGCTGCAACTCAGCTTTCCGGGCTGCCGGTTTCCGGCGCTGTCGGTGGTGTCCGCATCGCGCTTGTCGCCGATGACAAGCATCCGGAGGGTGCATGGGTCGCTTTCCCGACCGAGGAGCAGCACGAGCAGGCTCTGTTCGAGATGGTCGTCGCTGGCCGCATCGTCACCCGTAAGCGTCGCGGTAAGAACGTCGAAGATGTCGCCATCATGATGGTGGAGGCCGGAGCAGGGGAGACCGTCGTCAAGCGTATTTCTGACGGCGCACCGGCACCGACTGAGGACATCGTCGCCGCGGGCCTCGAGGCTGCAAAGCCGCACATCAAGGTTCTGTGTGAGGCACAGAAGGGGCTGGCTGAGCGCGCAGCGAAGGAAACGCAGGAGTTCCCGCTGTTCCCGGCATACAGCGATGAGATTTTTGATGCAGTCGAGAAGAAGTCTGCTAAGAAGCTGGCCAAGCTGCTCACCATCCCGGGTAAGCAGGATCGAGATGACGCCACCAACGAGTACATGGAGGACGTCGAGGGGCAGCTGCTGGAGCGCTTCGTCTCCGATGATGTCGACGAGCAGGCTGCATCTAAGCAGATTCGCGCTGCATACAACGCAGTGATGAAGCAGATTGTCCGTGAGAAGATTCTGGCTGAGGGCTTCCGCATCGATGGTCGCGGTGTTACCGACATTCGTGACCTGGGCGTTGAGGTCGGCTTGATTCCGCGTGCCCACGGCTCTTCGCTGTTTGAGCGCGGCGAGACCCAGATTCTGGGTGTCACCACTTTGGACATGCTGAAGATGGAACAGCAGATTGACTCGCTGACCCCGGTTACTTCCAAGCGCTACATCCATCACTACAACTTCCCGCCGTACTCCACCGGCGAGACCGGTCGTGTTGGCTCTCCGAAGCGCCGCGAGATTGGTCACGGGGCACTGGCTGAGCGCGCTCTGCTGCCGGTCGTGCCGTCCCGTGAGGAGTTCCCGTATACCATTCGCCAGGTCTCCGAGGCCCTTGGATCTAATGGTTCGACGTCCATGGGTTCGGTCTGTGCTTCGACTCTGTCGCTGTACAACGCCGGTGTGCCGCTGAAGGCTCCGGTTGCCGGTATCGCCATGGGCCTGGTTTCCGGCGAGGTTGACGGTGAGAACCGCTTCGTCGCGCTGACCGATATCCTCGGTGCCGAGGACGCATTCGGTGACATGGACTTCAAGGTCGCTGGTACTGCGGACTTCATTACCGCACTGCAGCTGGACACCAAGCTCGACGGTATTCCGTCGAAGGTTCTGGCCGATGCCCTGTCCCAGGCTCGTGACGCACGTCTGGCCATCCTGTCCACCATGGCCGAGGTCATCGAGTCTCCGGACGAGATGAGCGGTCTTGCTCCGAAGATCACCACCGTTAAGGTTCCGGCGTCCAAGATCGGTGAGCTCATCGGCCCGAAGGGCAAGACAATCAACGGCATCACCGAGGAAACCGGTGCTGATATCTCCATCGAGGACGATGGCACCGTATTTGTCTCGGCAACTTCCGGTAAGGCTGCGGACGCTGCAATTGAGCAGATTAATGCAATCGCTAACCCGCAACTGCCGAAGGTGGGCGAGCGCTACCTGGGAACTGTCGTGAAGACTGTCGCTTTCGGTGCTTTCGTCTCCCTGACTCCGGGCCGTGACGGTCTGATTCACATTTCCAAGCTCGGTGGCGACAAGCGCATCGAGAAGGTTGAGGATGTCATCAATGTCGGCGACAAGATTCAGGTCGAAATCGCTGATATCGACAACCGCGGCAAGATTTCGTTGGTTCCAGTCGAGGACGACTAATGCTTGGCGACGGAGGATGTGCTGTATGTAGCCTCCGACAACGCGAGTAGCGATGGCGCGGTTAGGTCACAAATTGACCTAACCGCGCTTTTTGTTTTGGGTTAATCTCGGGTTTCGAAGGGATTAATTTTCGAACCCACGTGGAAGGTGATTTGCGCATGCAACTTGTCGCGCACGATCATGAATTCATCGACATTTCCGCCGGTGACTACGTCGCAAGTATTTCCCAGTTCGGTGGTGGCCCGAGATCACTGGAGTACTGTGGTCTGCCACTGCTGACAGACTATCCCAAGGGATTCAATCCACCGTTGTCCGCAGGTACGCTCCTGGCTCCGTGGCCGAACAGGGTCGCTGACGGAGTGTTTATCTTCGGTGGGGAAGTCCATCGGTTAGATATTTCGGAGCCGTCCCGGGCGAATGCTATTCACGGGTTTGTTGCAGATCGCATTTGGACCGTGGTCGATGCTGATGACAGCAGCGTCACCTTGCATGTGGAAGTTGAGCCGCAGTCGGGCTGGCCTTGGGAACTCGGTATGACCGTGCGTTGGCAAGTCACCGCTACAGACGGCCTATCGGCTGAGTTCACAGTGCATAATCGCAGCGATAGGGAGTGCCCGTTTGGTCTGGGCTGGCATCCTTACCTAAGCGCTTTGGGCGCTGATTTCGACAGTTGCACACTTCGGTTGCCCGTTGATAAAAACCTGCCACTGGAACCAATTCGAAACCTGCCCGCTGGCCCAGCGGTGCCAGCGGAGACAGTGATTCCCAGCCTTCGAGAGGGAGTATCTCTGGATGGACTGTGGCTGGATCACTGCTTCCTTGCTGCCGAGGAAACAGCCGAGAATGGCTCACCGCGCCGTCGTGAAGCGCATTTGGTTGGACCAAATGGCAAGGGTGCTGTGCTCTGGGCCGATGATGAATTCCGGTTCTTCCAGGTCTATGTTGCCGACGCTGGACGACGAGAAGGATTCCCTGGGCACGGGAATGCGATTGCGGTGGAACCAATGACATGTCCGCCAGATGCGCTCCGCTCCGGAACCGGGTTGCTGCGACTTCAGGCTGGAGAGACAAAAACTCTTGCCATGGGACTGCGCGCGGAGACGGGCGGAAAATAGTTTTACTCAGCTCAGAGGACTGCAGCCCCCTCAACTGGGTTAAATCCGTCTTAATTAATTCACCTTGAATTAAGAAAGGAAACTACACTAGGGGACGAATGTAAAAGAATAGGTCTTCCTTTTGTGCAGGGTAGTGGCGATTTGCCCCTACGGTTTGCGGTAGGTCTAGCCACTTTCATGGCCATTGTTGGGCGTGCGCCATATCAGGTGCCGAAATAAGGGAAATCCCTATTCGTGCATTTTCTGAATACGTATCAACCGCCTAACCGCAAGGAGGCCGTCGTGATAGTGGCGCAATCAGCCTTAAGACTCGACGCGACATGGGTGGATTACTCCATCGTTGCTCTGTACTTCCTATTCGTCCTCGGTATTGGCTGGGCTGCACGAGCCAAAGTGTCCAGCTCCATTGACTTTTTCCTCTCGGGGCGCTCACTGCCGGCTTGGGTGACGGGGTTGGCGTTCATCTCAGCCAATCTCGGTGCCGTGGAAATCGTGGGCATGTCCGCAAATGGTGTGCAATACGGTTTCCAGACCATGCACTACTTCTGGATTGGTGCCGTCCCAGCCATGGTGTTTTTGGGCATTGTCATGATGCCCTTCTACTATGGCTCCAAGGTTCGCTCAGTTCCGGAGTTCATGCTGCGTCGTTTTGGTCCCGGTGCACACCTGGTCAATGCAATCTCTTTCGCTATCGCGCAGCTGCTGATTGCAGGCATTAACCTTCTGCTTCTGGCCAAAGTGGTCAATGCGCTACTCGGCTGGCCGCTGTGGCTGACGTTGGTAGTCGCCGCAGTCATCGTGCTGTCCTACATCACGCTGGGCGGACTGTCCGCAGCAATCTACAACGAGGTACTTCAGTTCTTCGTGATTGTCGCAGCTCTGTTGCCACTGACTCTGATCGGCCTGCACAGCGTCGGCGGATGGTCCGGGCTGAAGGAAAAAGTTGCCACTGAATCGCACTTCCACACTTGGCCGGGCACGGATATTTCCGGTTTTGATAACCCCGTGATTTCCGTCATTGGACTGGTCTTTGGCCTCGGCTTCGTGCTGTCGTTTGGCTACTGGACAACCAACTTCGTGGAAGTTCAGCGCTCCATGGCCGCCGACTCACTGTCGGCCGCCCGCAAGACTCCAATCATCGGTGCTTTCCCGAAGATGTTCATCCCGTTCATCGTCGTGCTGCCGGGCATGATCGCCGGCGCCACCGTCGCACCCATCATGGATCAGACCGCCAAGCCTAACGACGCAATTCTGTACCTAATGAGAGATCTGCTTCCCAACGGCCTGCTGGGCATCGCTATTGCAGGGCTGCTAGCAGCTTTTATGGCAGGTATGGCGGCGAATATTTCCGCGTTCAATACAGTCTTTAGCTACGACATTTGGCAGACCTACGTCGTGAAGAATCGAGCAGATGATTACTACCTCAAGGTTGGCCGTATCGCTACCATTGGCGCGACCGGCATCGCAGTGTTCACCGCACTGATTGCCGATAATTTCGGCAATGTCATGGACTACTTGCAGACTCTATTCGGCTTCTTCAACGCACCGTTGTTCGCTACCTTCCTTATCGGTATGTTCTGGAAGCGCATGACGCCGACAGCAGGTTGGACGTCTCTGCTTGCAGGAACGGGCGCTGCAATCTTGTACTGGTACATCTCCGAGTTCACGTCGGCAAGCGCAACTATCTTTGAGCTACCGGGGCAGGGCACTGCGTTCGCTGCCGCCTCCGTGGCATTCGTCGTCGATATTGTGGTGGCCGTCGTCGTTTCTCTCATGACAAGGCCGAAACCCGATGAGGAGCTGGTCGGTTTCGTCAAATCCGTCACCCCAAAGGCTCACTTCACAGACGCTGCTGAGGCAGAGCTGCCATTGCTACAGCGAACTGTTCCGCTGGGTATCTTGTGCCTGGTGATGGCCGTAGTTCTCAACATCGTTTTCGCATAGGAGCTAGTGAGAAATCATGTCACGGACGCAAAACAACTCAACTGTAAAAGCGACTGTCAGCGCCGGTAAAAAGAAAGCAGGTGCCTTTGACATTCGCAACGTCATTGGGGCGATGCTTGGTCTTTACGGCATCATTTTGCTGCTATCGTGGTTGTTCCTCGATCCTGGGGTCAACCCTGAGACCAATGTTGCCAAAGAGCCGACGTATAACCTGTACAGCGGAATAGCCCTGCTCCTCTTTGCAATCGTTTTCTATGCCTGGGCAAAACTACGCCCAACGGTTGTCGAAGAATCATAAGGAGGATAAATGACAACCGACGACCAGCACTCTCACGCTTTTTCGGTAACGCGCACTACGCTTGCCGACGGTCGCGAGCTAATCTACTTCGACGATGAACCGGACTATGTCTCGGGCAAGAAGACCCGAAAATTAACCGACGAACGTGATTTGCCACAGGCGATTACAGAGTCGGAGCTGCGCCAAGATCCGCTGACAGGTGATTGGTACTGCTACGCGGCACACCGCATGAACCGCACCTTTATGCCTCCTGCTGGCGAGAACCCCTTAGCTCCGACGCTGCCGGGACAACTTCCCACAGAGGTGCCTGCCAGCGACTACGACGTGGTGGTTTTTGAAAACCGATTCCCATCGCTTTCTATGCACATGGAAGTTCCGGATGACTTTGCTCAGACTGTCGACGGCGCCGAGATTTTCCCGCGGAAGCCGGCCTTGGCTCGGTGTGAGGTTGTCTGCTTTACCCCGAATGTTTCGGACTCCTTCCGGGATCTGACTTTCACTCGTGCTCGCACCGTTATTGAAGCGTGGGCGCACCGCACTGCGGAACTCAGCAAGCTCGAAGGTGTGCGGTTGGTGTTCCCCTTTGAAAACAGGGGCAAGGAAATTGGGGTAACACTGCAGCATCCCCATGGGCAGATTTACTCCTACCCCTATCTGCCATCTCGTGCGGCGGCCATCGCTGCACGCGCGAAGGCTCACTTTGAAACCACCGGCCGCGACCTTTTTGATGATGTCCTGGAGGCCGAAAAGGCTTCAGGTCGACGAATCATCGCAGAAGGGGAGTACTTCACCGCATTCGTCCCAGCTGCAGCTAAGTGGCCAGTCGAAGTCATGCTGATGGCAAATCGCGCTGTCGGTGACTTCCAGGAGCTGACCGATGCGGAAAAGGACGAACTGGCAGCAATGTATCTTGACCTGCTGCGACGTATTGACCGATTCTTCCCCGGCATCGATAAAACGCCGTACATCGCTGCCTGGAACCAAGCTCCGGTAGGCGAGGATCACCAGTTTGGGCGCCTCCATTTGCAGCTCTATTCCATGATGCGCTCTGCAGGACGCATGAAATTCCTCGCTGGTTCAGAGTCCGGGCAAGGAGCCTGGATTTCGGATACAACACCAGAGGCAATCGCTGACCGCTTCCGGGAGCTTGGCCAGACTCGCTGGCTGCGCACTCGTCCCCATAAGCAGGCCGTATCTGATGTAACAGAGCAATTTCGGCGCAGCTTCGGTTCGGAACCACAGGGTGTCTTTCGCGCCCCAGGCAGAGTCAACCTAGTTGGCGAACATGTCGATTATGCCGATGGCATCTGTCTGCCATTCGCGTTGGCGCAGAGTACTTTTGCAGCGGTGGGTGCTCAGAATGCCAGGGACTCGTGGACAGTGCGAATCGTTTCGGACTTGATGGACAAGGACGATGCCGCAGACGGTGACAGGCCGGTTAATATCGCAATGTCCGATGTCGGTCCGAACTCTCCTGCAAATTGGACGGGATACGCAGTTGGCACTATCTGGGCTATGCGTGAGGCAGGGCTGTTGCCTGCAGATTGCCCAAGCCTTGACATTGCGATTTCTTCCGATGTGCCGGTCGGCTCTGGGTTGTCTAGCTCCGCCGCTCTGGAGTGTTCTGTCGGCGTTGCAGCCTTTGAACTCGTCCACGGTCGTGCACCAAACGATGAAGAGCAGCAGGGAATTGTTGAGGCGGCTATCCGCGCAGAAAATGAGGTCGTTGGTGCCTCTACCGGCGGTCTGGATCAGCGTATATCCATCAAGGGCAAGGAAAAACATGCACTGGCCATTGACTTTGCGAAGAGTTCTGACCAGCTTGTCAAGGCTGCTTTCGCAGACGAGGATCTAGAAATTTTGGTGATCAACACCAATGTTCGACATAGTCTCTCGGATGGTCAGTATGCGACGCGTCGCGGAATCATTGATGCCGTGAAAAATGGTGTTGGGGCATCTGATTTCCGCGGCCTGGATGATGCAGTTGGTGCTGCTATCAATTGGGCGAAGGAGAACGTCCCAGCTGAGGCAGATAGGGATCAGTGGGTTGATACGGTGGCGCGCCGAGTGCGTCACGTTGTTACCGAAATTGACCGGACGGCACAGGCGATTGAAAAGCTTTCCGAGGGGGACTTCGAGGCTTTTGGCACTTTGATGGTGGCAAGCCATCTTTCGCTGAGGGATGACTACGAAGTTTCCTGTCCAGAGCTGGATATTGCTGTAGACGTAGCGCTTGAGCAGGGCGCGCTCGGTGCCCGAATGACTGGCGGTGGCTTTGGTGGCAGTGCCATTGCGCTGCTGCCACACGACCGTGTCAATGCTGCAGCGAATGCAGTTGCGTCGGCTTTCCGTGACCGAGGAATGCCGGAACCGGAGTTTTTCGTTGGAAATCCGGGGCCGGGAGCAAGCCGCCTAGTCTAGGCGGTATTACTCCCGGTCTCGGGGGGGCTACTGCAATGCGATCTTCTTCCGCTGCGGCTTGAGCAGCGTGGTCAGGAATATCAGCACCACGCCAAGCCCCGCGGCGGTAAACATCGCAATGCTATAGCCACGAATCAGGTCGGCGGTTGCAGGAGCTGCTGCACCAGCGCCGGAAAGACCCGCGGCAATGACAGTCGACAGTGCGACAAAAAGTGCAGTACCAACCGCGCCTGCAACCTGCTGCAGCGTGTTCAGGATCGCTGAGCCATCCGGGTAGAGGTTCTTGGGAAGATCGCCAAGGCCGAATGTGAACAGTGGAGTAAACAGCAGGCCCAGACCGATCTCAAAGACGATGTGGCAGGCGACAATCCACCACAGCGGAGTGGACGCCGAGATAAAGCCGAGCCCGAAGAGACCGAGGGCGAGAACAATAGAACCAGGGATTGCCAGCGGACGCGGACCGTAGGTGTCGAAAAGGCGGCCAACAGTCGGACCCATAAGCCCCATAATCAGCGGGCCGGGCATCACAATTAGTCCAATGGTCTTGACATCAACACCGCGCAGGTTGAGGTAGAGCGGCAGAATGATGATCACACCGAACATCAGCATAAAGCCGAAAGTCAGGATGGTTGTGGACAGTGTGAAGCTCTTGGTACGGAAGGTCCGAAGGTCCAGCAGAGCTCGGTTTCGTGGTGCCAAGCGGCGCTGACGCATGATGAAGAGCACCAGTAGCACGATTCCGGCTGCGCAGAGGATTCCGTCGATAAGCGAAAATTCGGCACCCACACGGCTGAGCGCATACACGAGCGGACCGAATGCGCCTGCGCTGAGGAACACCGAGAGAATATCGATGGGCTTGGCGGAGTTTTCCTCGATGTTGGGCACGAGGATGACACCGACCACGAGCACAATCAGGCCGAGCGGCAGCATCGTGTCGAAGAGCGCATGCCAATTGTTGTTTGCAATCTCCAGAATTAAACCGGAGAAAGTGGGGCCGATAGCAGGTGCGACGGCGATGACTATGCTCATGCGTCCCATCATGCGACCGCGCTCATGTTCCGGTACCACATTGAGAACCGTGGTCATCAGTAGTGGCAGCAACACTGCGGTGCCGGAGGCTTGAACAACGCGTGCGAGCAGCACGATTGCAAAACCTGGCGCGAAGGCACCAATGAGAGTGCCTACGACAAATAGCCCCTGGCTGATGGCGAAAAGAGTGCGGAAGCGCACTGAGGCAATGAGAAATCCAGTGACTGGAATGACAACAGCCATGGTCAGCAGGAATGCCGTTGTCAGCCATCCGGCAGTCGCTGCGCTGATGTTAAGGTCCGCCTTAACGACGGGAATTGCGACACTCATGACCGTCTCGTTCAAGATAGCCATAAATGCCGCAGCTAGTAGCACATAAATGGCCATGTAAGCGTTTTTCGGCGCTTTGGCCTGTGCTGCTTCCGAACTTGGGCTCAATTCGGAATCTTCAGATTCAGAAACCAAGAGAAGTCACTTTCTAGATATAGGTACTGAAAAAGTAATTTTCAAAGATGTTGCGGCTTAGCGCAAGAAAATCCCCATCGTAAGCCGACAAAACGGCAAAGCCGACGGGGGGCATTGGCACACATGTTGCCCAACACATTCTAAGGTAAGGGATAGAGATGAACCCGTTGGGAAAGGACAAGAGAGCTGTGAGCAATATCAAGGTCGGCGTACTTGGCGCCAAGGGCAAGGTAGGGTCCACCATCTGCGAGGCAGTTGATGCCGCCGACGATTTGGAGCTGGCAGCGGGTCTCGACTCGGGCGATGACCTGAATGAACTTGTCACCGCTGGTGTGCAGACCATTGTTGACTTTACTCAGCCCGACGCTGTGATGGGCAATCTTGAGTTCTGTATTAAGAATGGCATCAACGCCGTCGTGGGTACCACGGGCTTTACCAAGGAGCGCCTCGATCAGGTGCAGCGCTGGCTTGACGACGCCGACGGTGCCGCCAATGTCCTTGTTGCACCGAACTTCGCAATCTCTGCAGTATTGACCATGAAGATGGCAGAGCTAGCCGCTCCGTACTTCGAGTCCGCTGAAGTTATCGAAATGCACCATCCTTTTAAAAAGGATGCCCCCTCGGGCACCGCTATCCACACTGCTGAGGCTATTGCCCGTGCTCGCAAGGAAGCAGGCATGGGGGAGCAGCCCGATGCCACTGAACAGACGCTCGAGGGCGCTCGCGGTTCTGATGTGGAGGGCATTCCGGTACACGCAGTACGCATGACCGGTTCGGTGGCTCACGAGACCGTTATCTTCGGCGCTGAAGGACAGTCGCTCACCATCAAGCAGGACTCCTACTCGCGCACCAGCTTTGTGCCGGGTGTGCTGCTGGGCGTGCGTAAAATTGAGGATTTTCCGGGCCTGACTGTGGGACTGGAGCCGTTCCTGGGACTGTAATTGCCAGGAGTTCACTGAAAATGTCTGAAAACGTCACTCTCAAGGCGCAACTGATTGCCTCGACCAATTTCTTCCCACCTGAGGACATCGACTTTGATACCGATGCCGACGGTGGGGAAGCATTAATTGAGTTCTCTGGCCGGGCTTGTTATGAAACGTGGGACAAGCCCAATCCGCGAACTGCGACGAATAGGGGATATCTGCGGCATGTGCTCGAGGTAGGCCACACCTCACTTTTTGAACACGCAAGTGCAAGCATCTATGTCCGTGGGCTGTCGCGCTCGTGTGCACATGAACTCACACGGCACCGTCACTTTTCCTTTTCGCAGTTGTCGCAGCGGTTTGTGCCGGCTAGTTCCAACAATGTTGTGGTTCCTCCCGCAATTGCGGAGGACCCGGATCTATTGCGAGTTTTCGAAAGCGCGGTTGATCAGTCCCGTTTCGCCTATGGTGAGTTATTAGACGCACTGGAAGAGAAGTGGGCCGATGAGCCCAACGCTATCTTGCGGCGAAAGCAGGCACGCCAGGCAGCCCGGGCGGTTTTGCCCAATGCCACCGAAACTCGAATCGTGATTACTGGTAATTTCCGGTCTTGGCGCCACTTCATTTCGATGCGTGCGACCGAGCATGCCGATGCTGAAATTCGGGAGTTGGCGGTGGCTTGTCTGCGGGAGCTGCAGCGCTGCGCTCCTGTTGCTTTTGGGGATTTTGAGATCAACACTCTGAAGGATGGGTCGGTCGTCGCGTCGAGTCCTTACGCCTTCGAGGGGTAATCGCACGTACAGTGTGAAGATATAGTCGATTGAGATTTTTAAGAAAAGGTAGTCAACAATGAGCACAGGAATTGCGTCAACTCGCGGTGCTGACATTTTCGGCACTGTCGCCGTAGCTATGGTGACCCCTTTTGATAAGGACGGAAACCTCGATGTCAAGGCAGGTGTGCAGCTCGCTGGGCATCTTGTAGACGGCGGCTGCGATGCACTCATTCTGGCCGGTACTACTGGCGAGTCGCCTACTACGACCGTTGAGGAAAAGCTTGAGCTTCTCCGAGCTGTCCGCGCAGAGATGGGCGATAAGGTCAAGCTTGTGGCCGGTGCCGGCACCAATGACACGGCCGGGTCCATTGAGCTGGCAAAGGCTTCTGTGGAGGCGGGCGCGGATGCGCTGCTCGTCGTCACGCCGTATTACTCCAAGCCGTCCCAGGAGGGCCTGTACCGCCACTTTACGGCGGTGGCCGACGCAACCGAGGCTCCGGTGTGCCTGTATGACATTCCGCCGCGTTCGGTTATTCCGATTGAAGTTGATACCATTTACCGGTTGGCGGAGCACCCGAGAATCCAGGCTGTTAAGGACGCCAAGGGGGACTTGGGAGCTGCCGCCGGCATTATCGCTAATACTGATTTGGCGTGGTACTCCGGTGACGATGTGCTGAACCTTCCGTGGCTGTCGATTGGCGCCACCGGGTTCATTTCCGTTATTGGACATGCAGCCCCGCAGCTGCTGGCTGAGGTGCGCTCTTGCTTTGACAAGGGAGACCTTGCTGGTGCGCAGGCTGCCCACGCAAAGATGACTCCGCTGTTTGCCGCTCAGGCTGCACTTGGCGGTGTAAGTTTTGCTAAGTCCGCTCTGCGTCTGCAGGGCATTGAGATAGGAGATCCACGCTTGCCGCAAATTGCAGCAAATGACCAGCAGCTTGAGGTGCTTGAAGAAGCTATGCGGAAGGCAGGTGTTCTGTAGTGGCTGAAGGACGCAATCGCGCCCGCAAGGTAACTCGTAAGGCCGGTCCGCCTTCCGAGTCTGACGTGGCTGCAGCAGAGCAGTCCAAGAACTCTGCATCCAAGGGCTCCGACAAGGGTGGAGCTAATTCCAACGGCTCGAAGTCCTCGCAGCGTTCCGAGCGCTCTGAGCGTTCCGGTGATCGTAAGAACGCCGGCAACGCTAAGAAGTCCCAAGGTTCGTCGAATTCTTCCAACCGCGGTTCTCGTGGTGGTCGCGGTGGCCGTGGCGGTAACCGCGGAAATAATTCGCGGGGTGGCCGTGGCGGGCGTGGCGGTAACCGTCGTAACGTAGTGCAGTCGATGCAGGGTGCAGACTTGACGCAACGTCTGCCCGCGCCGCCAAAGGCCCCCAAGGACGGTCTGCGCGTGGTCGCGCTGGGTGGTATTTCCGAAATCGGTCGCAATATGACCGTGTTGGAGTACAAAAACCGACTGATTATCGTCGACTGTGGCGTGCTGTTCCCGAGCTCGGATGAGCCGGGTGTTGACCTGATTCTGCCTGACTTCTCCTACATGGAAGACAAGTGGGATCGCGTGGAAGCTCTCGTGGTCACCCACGGTCACGAGGATCACATCGGTGCTATCCCTTGGTTGCTCAAGCAGCGCGCGGACATCCCGATTATTGCTTCCCGCTTTACCTTGGCACTGATTCAGGCCAAGACACAGGAGCACCGTCAGCGCCCGAAGGTCATCGAGGTCAACGACACCAGCCACATACAGCGTGGTCCGTTCGATCTGCGTTTCTTCAATGTCAACCACTCGATTCCGGAGTGCCTTGGCATCGTCATTAAGACCGGAGCTGGCATGGTTGTCCACACCGGTGACGTGAAGATGGACCAGACCCCGCCGGACGGAAAGCCGACTGACCTGCCGGCGCTGAGCCGCTACGGTGATGAGGGAATCGACCTCTTCTTGTGTGAGTCCACCAACGCCACAATCCCGGGCTTCTCCGGTTCCGAGGCGGAGTTGGCTCCGACCCTGCGTCGTCTGATTATGGACGCAAAGCAGCGCGTTATCGTCGCGGCCTTCGCGTCGAATGTCTACCGCGTTCAGGCTGTTATCGATGCAGCTGTCAAGTCTGGACGAAAGGTCGCGTTCAACGGCCGCTCCATGATTCGCAACATGCGTATCGCGCAGGAGTTGGGTCTGCTGACCGCGCCAGAGAACACCATCGTGGAGATGAACGAGGCCGCTCGCATGGCGCCCCACAAGGTCGTGCTGGTGACTACCGGTACGCAGGGTGAGCCAATGGCTGCGCTGTCTCGCATGGCCCGTCGTGAGCACCGTCAGATTACCGTTCGTGATGGCGACCTGATTATCCTCAGTTCTTCGCTGGTACCGGGTAATGAAGAGGCGGTCTTCGGCGTTATTAACATGTTGGCCCAGATTGGTGCCACGGTTATCACTGGCAAGGAAGCCAAGGTTCACACCTCCGGTCACGGGTTTGCCGGCGAGCTGCTGTTCCTCTACAACGCAGCCCGTCCGTCGAATGTCATGCCAATTCACGGTGAGTGGCGCCACATTCGTGCCAACAAGGAACTGGCTGTGTCCACTGGTGTGAAGCCAGAAAACGTTGTCCTCGCTCAGAACGGTGTGGTTGTCGACCTCGTTGACGGCCGCGCTCGTGTAGTTGGCCAGGTTCCGGTTGGTAACCTCTACGTTGATGGCGTCACCATGGGTGACGTCGACGCTGACGTGCTGGCAGACCGTGCTGAAATGCGTGAAGGTGGTCTTATCACCGTCACAGCCGTCATTGATAACCGCACTGGTCGTCCGTTGGAGAAGCCACGGGCTCAGGCTCGCGGTTACTCGGACGACGCCAAGGAAGTGCTCGCAACCGTCGAGCAGGTAGTTGACGATACTCTCTTTGACCTGGCTGGCAGTGGCGAGAACAATCCATACCGTATGGCTCAGGAAGTTCGTCGCCGCACCGAGCGCGTCATTAACCAGAAATGGCGTCGCAGCCCGATGGTTGTTCCGACCATCGTGCCGATGTCCTCAGAGGCAGCCGAAGAGGTCACCGATGAGGAAATCAAGGAGTCGCGCGAAAGCATCTAAGTTTCTAGAGGGTCTTTTAGCGTAAGAGCCCGCATCCACCTAAAGCCGTGTGGATGCGGGCTTCTCCGTGCCTGGTCTAGTCTGGAGCTATGACTTTTGCTGAACGGGAACGTGAAGACCTAGCTAATCTACTGCTCAGCGTCGGTCCCGACGCACCGACCTTGTGCGAGGGCTGGACAACCCGGGATTTGGCCAACCACCTTTACATTCGCGAAAACCGTCTGGATGCCGCTGGCGGGATGTTCGTCAAGGCGCTTTCGGAACGCCTCGATGCTGTTACCGCTGAGGTCAATCGAATGCCCTACGTCGAAGTGGTGGGGAAGTGGGGCAGTGGTGCTCCGCGATGGAATCCAATGAACTGGGCAGACCGCTACGTCAACACTGCGGAGAACTTCGTTCACCACGAGGATGTCCGTCGTGCCCAGGAAGGTTGGACCGTTCGTCAGCTACCACCCTCCGGAGTTTCAGACCTGTGGCGCCTGGTCACTACTGCCGGCCGTATGATGTTGCGCGGGTCGACCTCGACCGTGGTGCTAATGCGCGACGACGGGGTTGCGGTGACCCTAATCGACAACAGCGCTAAAGGTGCTCCGGTTGTGACTGTCCGCGGTAGCGTCGGGGAACTGGTGTTGTGGCTCTATGGCCGTGACGAGGTACGCGTCACCATCGACGGCGACGAATCGGGCATCAAGCGCAACAGCCTTTAAGATCGCGTTCTCAGTTCTGGACGGTCGTGGCAGCCCACCTGTTAAACAATGACATGCGTGTGACTAATGTGAAAACGATCCGGTGTTAGCTGTAAGGTAATGGTCATGTCTGCGACCAGCCGAACCAGAACTGACAATCGTCGTGGATCTTCCCGCTCTGCGGAGACAGATGCCACGCGGCGATACCCCGTGCACAGTGCCACGGAGGAATTCGAGCGCACTCCTAGCGCCATGTCGTTCGTGGGCAATAGCTTGGCCAGCGCCTGGACTGAAACTGCCCGCGGCGTGGCCGGTCTTGCCCGTCGGGTAGGCGGTCGCAAAAATAAGCGAGATGAAGAGGAGAATATGTCGCGGCGCGAAAGTGACGCCGATTTTTCGACGAAGCCCCGTAGGAAGCGTCGTAAAGCTGCTAGCGGCTATGACGATGTAATTGAACCGCCGGCACAGGCCTCCGTGCCAGCTGACGAGTTCGACGCAGACTTCGATGAGGGTGGCGATCCGGGATCGAAGGATGGCCTCGCACTACTCGTGCTGGCGTTGGCGATTGTGCTCGCTGGCTCGACATGGTTCCACCTGGCAGGGCCAGTGGGGGAGTTCATTGAAACGGCAGTGCGCACGCTCATTGGTATCGGCGCTTTTGTACTTCCGGTGCTGCTCGGTGTTGTTTCCGTATTAATGATGCTGGATGCTATGCCACGCCGTGAACGTCTGACACCTACGATCACTGGAGCTTCGCTGATCGTGGTGGGGCTGCTCGCAATTGTGCATATCGGCTCGGGTCGTCCTGCGGACTGGCAGGGGCGACGTGCAGCCGGTGGCGCAATTGGTGGCTATATCGGTTCGCCGCTAGCAGCCGGGTTTACCTCGTGGGTCGCCGTGGTTTTGTTGCTGGGTATCGTTTTTTACGGCGCTCTGGTGCTCTCTGGCGCGACGGTGCGCCAGCTTATCGATGCCACTAAGGAATACTTCAATTTTTCCGAATGGTCTTCGCGTCGTGCCGGCGACGAGGCGGAATCGGACGATCCTTACGGCAATGTCGATGACATGCTGGAACGTCGTGCGAGCTGGGATTCCGATACCGCATATGCCGATGAGGACTTTGACCAGCCGACGCAGCTAATTGAGCGTCGCCCAAGCCACAGCAGCCGCACGCAACATTCCTCGTCTCGTTCGACCGATCGCTCTGCTTACCGAGCGCCTCGTCGTGGCGCGGATAGCCGTATGTCCGCACCCGAACCCGCGCCTTACGACGAACCGGATACTGACGGTAACCTCTACGATCTTTTGAACGAAGAGCCGCAGAGGAACCGACAGGCTCCGCGACGTGCCCGTCAGGTTGAGGATGTCGACTACGACTCGGCAAAGACCACAGTGTTCGATGTCCGGAATGGGGCACCGCACTCCAATCGAGTTTCCCCAGTGGAGCCGGCGTTTCCGGCAGCTGAGTACGTGGAGGAAACTCAGTCGGATGCAGTACATCGCGACACCGCTGAGACAGAATCGACTATTCCAGCTGTCGGGGGCACGAACTACCACGCTGTCGACGAGGATTATGACGAGTACTCCGAGTACCCGACGCAGGAGGCTGCTGCAGCTAGTAACAGCGAACGGAATTGTGTTTCCGATTCCCGAGCTCCGAAACAGCCCGCTGTTCAACCTGAGGTCGTAGAGCCGGCGAGCGCGCCGCAGGGCGAGTCGTCTGTCGATGATTCGCGGGATGCAGTGTCTGAGGCTACCCGCCGCACAATGGATGCCATTGCCGCTCGTTCTGGTATCGATGCCTCTAAGATTCCGGCCACAACTCCGAAGTCTGAATTGGAAAAGGATGCCGAGGGTACTTCCGGTTCGTCGGCACGCACGCCGGAATCTGACTATCACCTGCCATCGACTAACTTGTTGATTCCAGGTGAGCGTCCCAAGACACGTACGGCGACGAACGACCGCATGATCGAGGCGATTACTGAAGTATTCGCAGAATTCAAGGTCGATGCTGCGGTGACTGGTTTCTCTCGCGGTCCGACGGTGACTCGCTACGAGGTCGAGCTTGGCCCGGGCGTGAAGGTCTCGAAGATCACGAACCTGCAGTCCAACATTGCCTACGCGGTAGCGACCGACAATGTCCGCTTACTGACTCCGATTCCGGGGAAGTCGGCCGTTGGTATCGAGGTGCCGAACAACGACCGTGAGATGGTTCGGCTTGCCGACGTACTCAACGCGCCCAAGACCGTTGCGAACGATGACCCGATGCTGATTGGTCTCGGTAAGGATATTGAGGGCGAGTTTATCTCGCACTCCATCCAGAAAATGCCGCACCTTCTCGTTGCCGGTTCGACCGGTTCGGGTAAGTCCGCATTCGTAAACTCGATGTTGGTGTCACTGTTGACTCGTGCGACCCCGGAGGATGTCCGCCTGATTCTGGTGGACCCGAAGATGGTCGAGCTGACTCCATATGAGGGGATTCCTCACCTCATTACGCCAATCATTACTCAGCCGAAGAAGGCCGCGGCGGCTCTGCAGTGGCCGGTTGAAGAGATGGAACAGCGCTACATGGACATGAAGGCCGCCCGCGTCCGTCACATCAAGGACTTCAACCGTAAGGTCAAGTCCGGTGAGATTACGACCCCACTTGGCTCGGAGCGCGAGTACCGTCCGTACCCGTACATTGTCTGTGTCGTTGACGAGTTGGCAGACCTGATGATGACCGCACCCCGCGATATCGAAGATGCGATTGTGCGCATCACGCAAAAGGCCCGTGCCGCCGGTATCCACTTGGTGCTGGCTACGCAGCGTCCGTCTGTGGATGTGGTCACCGGCTTGATTAAGACGAACGTGCCATCGAGACTGGCATTCGCTACCTCGTCGCTCACGGACTCCCGCGTCATTCTTGACCAGGGCGGTGCTGAAAAGCTCATTGGTATGGGCGATGGCCTGTTCATCCCACAGGGTGCAGGCAAGCCGCGACGTCTTCAGGGCGCCTTCGTCACAGACGAAGAGATTCAGGCAGTAGTCGATGCAGCTAAGGCGCAGGCCGAGCCGGATTACACCGAGGGAGTCACGGAGGATAAGAGCGCTGAGGCTGAGCGCAACATTGACCCTGATATCGGAGATGACCTGGAAGATTTGCTTCAGGCAGTCGAGCTGGTGGTCACCGCACAGCACGGGTCGACCTCGATGTTGCAGCGCAAGATGCGAGTCGGTTTCGCCAAGGCCGGTCGACTGATGGATCTGATGGAAACTCGCGGAGTGGTTGGACCGTCAGAGGGATCTAAGGCACGTGAGGTGCTGGTCAAGCCAGAGGAGCTCGAAACCATTAAGTGGATGATCAAGGGCGCAAACCCGGAGGATGCTCCTAAGGAAGAAGTAAACGTAGTCGACGCGGATCCGAATCAATCTATGGCGTAGGACGACCCAGCCTTACCGCCGTTTCTGATTGCGTGTATAGTCGGCACACGTGGAGGGGAGTATCCCCGGTAAAAGCGGATGTTTTCCGCTAGCCCGTGACGGTTATCGTCAGCACGGATTGGACGCACAGACTCGTCTTGTGCACATCGAATCCCGGTACCGTCACTTTTGCCACGATGGCAGAAGCAGGAGAGACCTCCGGTTCATGTTCGCACGACCGGAGGTCTTTTTTTAATATGCATGTCCCCGCATTGGTATGGATTATCACCATTGTGGTCGTCATGGGTTTTATCGCCTTTGACTTCTATGCACACGTTCGCACGCCGCATAACCCAACTATGAAGGAAGCCGGCATCTGGACCGCTTTCTACGTAGTCTTGGCATTAATTTTCGGCGGAATGGTGTGGTTGTTATGGGATCACCACCGAGGCATTGAGTTTCTATCGGGCTATATCACCGAAAAGGCGCTCAGCGTAGACAACCTATTTGTCTTTGCACTCATCATCGGCGCATTCAAGATTCCGCGCCAGTACCAACAAAAGGTTTTGCTGTTTGGTATTGCGATGGCGCTGGTATTCCGAGGCCTGTTCATTTGGGCTGGTGCGGCAGTTATTGCCAAGTGGTCTGACGTTTTCTACCTGTTTGCAATCTTCCTGATTTACACGGCTATCAAGACGGTGTACGACGAAGCCGTCGATAAGCCGGAACCCGATCCGTCGGATATGAAGCTGATTCAATGGCTGCGTCGAATCGTCCCAATTTCGGACCATTACAACAAGGACAAGTTGACCGTTAAGGAAAACGGCAAGCGTTACTTGACTCCACTTGCCATCGCGCTGGTGTCCATCGGTTTTATCGATGTGATGTTTGCGTTTGACTCTATCCCGGCTATCTACGGTCTGACGGATGAGGCATACATCGTCTTTACTGCAAATGCCCTTGCTCTCATGGGTTTGCGACAGATGTACTTCCTGCTCGACGGTCTGCTGGATCGCTTGGTGTACCTGGCTTATGGCCTGGGTGTCATCCTGGCCTTTATTGGTGTGAAGTTGCTGTTGCACGCACTGCATGAAAACAACCTGCCGTTTATCAACAGCGGTGAGAACGTGTCGGTGCCTGAAGTATCGACCTGGGCGTCGCTGGCGGTCATCGTCATCGTTCTGGTGGTGACTGTCCTGGCATCGTGGCTCAAGAGCAAGCGTGATGAAAACATGGGTGCGATTGCCCTTCCGCGTGTTCACCACGATGATGATGGAAGCCGCGATGGCCTCGGCTCTCACGCCTCCTCTACTTCTGTCAGTGAGGGGTCAACGTCGGCCGGAAGCGAAACTAACGGTTCACACACCGGTAAGAACGAGCCTGGGCGTTAATCGAACACGATTGTGAGATAAGGTAACAACTGTGACTGCTCCAAGTGCTGATACAAGCCGTGTTTCCAACTGGAACTTGCCCAATTTCCTGACCGTGCTTCGCATCCTCGGAGTACCGGTGTTCCTGTGGGTACTTCTTCAGGAGGGCGGCGAAGCCACCAATTGGCGCTGGTGGTCGTTTGTCGTATTCGCGCTTCTGATGGCGACTGACAAGTTGGACGGGCACCTCGCACGTAGCCGTAACCTCATTACCGACTTTGGCAAGATTGCCGATCCGATTGCCGATAAGGCTCTAATGCTGGCTGCGCTGATTGGTATGAACATCATCGACATTCTGCCGTGGTGGGTGACTGTCATCATCGTGATTCGCGAAGGTGGCATCACCATCTGGCGTATGTTCGCCCTGCGTCAGGGGCGTGTTGTTCCGGCTTCTCGGGGCGGCAAGATAAAGACGGTCCTGCAGTCTGTAGCAGTGGGGCTCTTCCTGATGCCAGTGGACTGGTTGTTCTGGCCGTCCTGGATTGTGATGGTTGCCGCCATTGTCGTCACCGTCGGTACTGGTATCCAGTACATTGTGGATGCGCGAAAGGTCTCGTAGAGAAATTAAGTGGAGGGTAAAGCTGTGAACACAGTCGAACGCCTCTCCCAGAGCGACGAAAACGCTGACGGTGTCGATGGCGTTTCGCTTCAACTCGTCCAAACGCTTACGGCTCGTGGCGAGACTTTTGCAGCCGCAGAATCACTTACCGCAGGTCTTCTCTGCGCTACAGTTGCCTCCGTACCGGGAGCCTCCGCCGTTCTCCGCGGTGGCGTGGTCACTTACGCCACTGACACGAAGGCATTGCTTGCCGACGTGCCAAAGGATGCTTTGGCCGCATATGGCCCCGTGTCCGAGTTGACGGCCCGGTATATGGCACTTGGAGTGGCAAATAAAGCAGTGGCGGACTGGGGGATTTCGCTAACTGGCGTTGCTGGTCCAGCGATGCAGGATGGGCACCCAGTAGGTGAAGTCTGGTGTGGTCTGAAACCGCCGGGAGTTTCGTACCTTGATGGGGTAACTGCTGTTAGGTTGCCGGTGAATAAAGAGGGGTCGCGCGCGGAGATTCGTCGTCAAGCAGTGGTATTGGCGTTAGAACTGTTGTTGCAGAATCTCGAGGGTGAGTAGAATTTTTGAAAATTGGGAACAGGTCGGCCCTCTAAAGCGTTAGAGAAAGTGATGACCAACAATACTGCACTTATGACCATTCGCTACCCAGAGGTAGATAGCGCTGCTGCTTTGCAGGCTTCCATGGATGCCACAGCGCCGTCGGCACGGGTGGCTGTAGCGGAGCAGCCTGAATCGGTTGCAAAGTTAACGGCACAGGATTTGGCGGAACGGGGAGAATCTCGTGAGCCACTCCTGCGAGAGGCACTGGGGGAAACGCTGCGTGATATTCGTTCGCGCAGTGGACAGACGCTGCGTGAGCTTTCTGAACATGCGGCTATTAGCCCTGGTTATTTGTCCGAGCTTGAGCGTGGACGGAAAGAAGTCTCATCTGAGCTGCTGGCGTCCGTATGTGCGGCGCTTGGTGTGACGGTGTCAGATTTGATGATGGAGGCGGCCACAGCGATGGCTCTGCATTCGGCGAGCCCGGAATTGGCAGCGATGTAGAAATTGGTTGCGGCGGTGGAATTTCACTCCACTGCTCCGGCACTTAGCACCCGAAGATGCTTGGCTTTAGTTAAGATTGGGTGCGCGATAAGCACAGACCTGCTTTGAGGTAGTTGCAATAAGAAAGGTGTATGGGACGCTATGGCTAATCCATTTGTAAAGCTGTGGAATTACTTGATGGCCGCTTTTGATTCCAAGATTGAGGAAAACGCTGATCCGAAGGTGCAGATTCAGCAGGCTATCGAGGATGCCCAGCGGCAGCACCAGGAACTATCGCAGCAGGCAGCGGCGGTGATTGGTAATCAGCGCCAGCTGGAAATGCGCCTTAACCGCCAGCTCGCTGAAATTGAAAAGCTGCAGGGGAACACTCGTCAGGCATTGCAGCTCGCTGACAAGGCTCGTGCTGAGGGGGATACCGCCAAGGCTACGGAGTATGAGAACGCAGCTGAGGCTTTCGCAGCTCAGTTGGTTACTGCTGAGCAGTCGGTAGAAGATTTGAAGGCTCTGCACGATCAGTCGCTGCAGCAGGCAACTCAGGCTAAGAAGGCCGTCGAGCGTAATTCCATGCAGTTGCAGCAGAAGGTCGCGGAGCGCGCAAAGCTCCTCAGCCAGCTGGAGCAAGCAAAGATGCAGGAGAAGGTCTCTGAGTCCTTGCAGTCGATGAATCAGATTTCTTCGGGGGCTACACCTAACCTGGATCAGGTTCGTGACAAGATTGAGCGTCGTTACGCTAACGCTCTTGGCCAGGCTGAGCTGGCTCAGAACTCGGTTCAGGGGCGTATGGCTGAGGTAGAGGCCGCAGGCGTTCAGCTTGCTGGGCACTCTCGCCTGGAGCAGATTCGCGCAGAAATGAACGGCGGCAACGAGCTCTCTGGTGGCGAGGCTCAGAAGTCCATCGAGGGAAATGCTGCCTCCAACGTTGACCCTGCTGTTGCTGAGCGCATGCGCCAGCTGCGTGAGGGCAATTAATTCTGCTACTCACCTTCGCCACGTGCGATTAGCGAATCACCCATTGCCTTCGAGCGGTTAATGGTTCGGATGACCACAGGTACGCCGAAGGCGATGATTGAGCCGGCAGCCCCTCGGGCTTTTCGAGCCTCCAGTACCTCGGCAGCGGCCATAACTTGAAGCGGAATCATACGCAGCGTCAGCGATAGTGCGAGCGCGATGGTGTCGACTGGTAGGCCGAAACGAGCGAACGGTTGCATCGCAGTGGTCAAAGTATCCATGATGTCGCTGACGCGGGTCGTCAGCGTTAGCAATATTGCCGCTGCGATTGCGGCGAGAAGCGCGAGGAAGGTCGTCAGCGCTTGCTCACCCCCGGCGCGCCACCATAGGAGAAGCGAAAGCAGCGCCAAAATGATTACGGCTCCACGGAGCTGTCGGAAAGCAACCATGGGTGGCACCTTGGCCACCGCATAAGCGAGGGTGACAATTGCCAGGGCAATCGCCCCGCCTAACCAGGTATCCACGAGGATCCCGGTGAGCAATAAAAATGCGATGACAATGATGAGCTTGGGGGCCGTCGGGAGCCTGTGCGCAGGCGACTTATGGTTGAGGTAAAGCCCTAACGGGACATCGGCTGGATGAATCATGAGCGGCCTTCTTCTGCACGAGTCATATCGCTGACGTATCGGTCAATAACTTCCTTGGGCGCACCGTCGTCGACGATTTCTCCTGCGCTTACACGGATAACCCGGTCGAAGTCCATAAGAAAATCCAGATCATGAGTGACCACGATAATTTGCTGCTCAAGCTGGGCGAAAATTTTCCGAATGTGGAGACGATTACGCAAGTCGAGGAGCGTAGTGGGCTCATCGGCAATAATGGTCGTGGGATTAAGAATTAACACTGCCGCCAGCGCCAGAAGCTGTTTTTGTCCACCCGAGAGCACGTGCGGCGAGGCGTCAGCATGATCGGCGAGCCCAAATCGCTCGAGGGCTTCCTGCACCAGCTGGTTGCGCTCATCCTTTGTTAGCTTTCGCTTGCGTAGTGAAAAGGCAATGTCCTCTGCGACTGTCGGCATCACAATTTGGTTATCCGCATCAGAAAAGATGAAGCCGACCTTCTTGCGAATTGCCTTTGCCTGCTTTGCGACATTCATGCCCTCATACGTAACCGTGCCGCCAGTGACCGGGCCCAGGCCGTTAATAAGTCGCACCAGCGTGGACTTACCGCCACCGTTTTCGCCGATAATGCCGATACGGTTCTCTGTGAGAGTTAGCGTGGTTGGCCTCAATATCTGGCGTCCCGAATAGGTTGCGGAAGCGCGGTCAAAAGCGATGGTGGGCATAGTGCGACTCGAGGACCTTTCTAAGTCTGTGGGTTAATTGCCCGAGGTGGCTGCTTCCTTAACCAAACGACTTTGCTTACGGTTGGCAGCGTCGGGAAGCAAATCAGGGAAAGCCTGCAGTACGGCAGTAGCAATAAGCGCGGCTACGACAACCTTTGCAACGTCGCCCGGGATAAACGGGACGTTGGTAATCAGTGCGTCGGTGAAGCTAAGTCCCATACGCCATGCCAAGCCGACAGATCCGAAGAAGTACTGCAGTAGAACTCCGACGAGGCCCGCGCCGATGAAGACGCTGATTCGTGAAACCTTCGCCCGCGGTGCTTGCTGGGCAATCGCGCCGATTGCGAAACCGGCAATTAAGTAGCCGACAATGTAACCCACGGTAGGGCCGGGGAGTGCGGCGAGAAGTGGTTTCCAGCCCGCCATGTTTGGGACACCCACGAGCCCAACAGCCAGGAACAGGGTAGTGGCGAGGCCGCCGCGTTTGAATCCGAGAATCATCCCTGCCAGTGCGATGCCCATGTTCTGTAGCACGATTGGCACGCCGAGACCGCCAACGGGAATGGCAATCCCGCCGAGTACGATGATCAGTGCTGCGAAAGCAGCGATAATAGTGAGGTCATACACCTTGGAATTATTCACAGCTCTCATCTTAATCCCCTGGGTTGAGCACTGTTCAGGCAGGGGAGCGGGGATTAGGTTATGAACAGAGGGGGCCAGGTAGGTATCAGTGACAGGTATCTTGTACGTTGGTCTCATGCGATTGGCCGATTTTCACAACTTCGTCAATTACGAATTTGGGCCTCAGCACGGCCCGTGGCTGTTGCATTCCCACGTGCTGATGGAATATGGAAAGACTCCCGCGGAATTGCTTGAGGACGGGGTCGAACCTCGAGATATCTGGTGGGCGCTGTGTAGGGAACACGATATTCCTGAAGACCGCTGGTACGGCCCTGACGAATAGGTTCCGGCGTAGACAACGGCGAATGCTTGCCGACGGCACTTGCGTGTCGTTGCCATTCGAACAGGGTTTCGCATATTATCGAAAGTGCTGATGAAGTCAATCCGTCTGATTCGGTATAACTTCCGGGTGTAACCGGCAGTAGAGATGTCGCGGACCAATTTGGAACCGGAACGGCTAGTTTCGCGCCTAATTAAGTGTGAGCGAAGTTTCTGTTTTGGATGAAAATCGGGACACACATTCTCTGAGTACGGCTCCAGAACCCGATACCGTACGCGACAATGACAATGAGGAAGAACAACGAACTATGGCTCGTAAGAAGGCTACGGCTTCGAACCAGGGCAATGATCGCCTGAAGGCGCTCGATGTAGCTCTGGCGAATATTGAGAAGGACTTTGGTAAAGGTGCAGTTATGCGCCTGGGGGATGACAATCGTCCTCCAATTCAGGTTATTCCCTCCGGCAATATCGCTATCGACGTGGCTTTGGGCCTGGGTGGGTTCCCACGTGGTCGTATCGTAGAGATCTATGGTCCAGAATCCTCAGGTAAGACCACAGTCGCACTGCATGCTATTGCAGAGGCACAGCGGCAGGGCGGTATTGCCGCATTTATTGATGCGGAGCATGCGCTGGATCCGGTTTATGCGCGCAAGCTTGGAGTAGATACGGACAACCTTCTGGTATCCCAACCAGATACCGGTGAGCAGGCACTTGAGATCACAGATATGTTGGTGCGTTCCGGTGCTATTGACATCATTGTGGTTGACTCGGTGGCCGCGTTGACTCCGAAGGCTGAAATCGACGGTGAAATGGGCGATTCCCACGTTGGTCTGCAGGCGCGGTTGATGAGTCAGGCGCTGCGAAAGATGACGGGCGCCCTGTCTAACACCGGCACCACTGCCATCTTCATTAACCAGCTGCGTGAAAAGATTGGCGTCATGTTCGGCTCTCCTGAGACCACCACGGGTGGTAAAGCACTGAAGTTCTACGCTTCCGTTCGCTGCGACGTACGCCGAATTCAGACGTTGAAGGACGGCCAGGATGCCGTGGGTAACCGCACGCGCTTGAAGGTAGTCAAGAACAAGGTGTCGCCGCCGTTCAAGCAGGCAGAGTTTGACATCATCTACGGCGAGGGCATTTCGCGTGAGGGCTCGTTGATTGACATGGGCGTTGATAACGGCATCGTCAAGAAGTCGGGTTCGTGGTTTACCTACGAGGGCGATCAGTTGGGCCAGGGCAAGGAAAAGGCTCGTATGCACCTGCGCGAGAATCCAGAAATTGCCCAGGAAATCGAAGTCAAGATTAAGAAGAAACTCGGGGTCGGGGAATTCGCTGAGGTCGAGGACGAGACCGATATCGATGCCCCTGTCGATGTCGTGCCGGACATCGACTTCGATGATTTGGAAGACTAGCTGGCTCGAGGCGTAGTGCCGGGACACATGAAAAGTGAGGACCGTGGAGGATCGTAACGGCCGCGATGTGCGGGAGACTATCGAAAAGCTTGCTCAGCAGATTGCGGAAGCTGACGGTAGTTCGCTCTACGATGCGGGTCGTGAGGAATCCAAGGCTCCGATTCGTGCTAAGGCGCTGCGCTTGCTCGATCAGCGAATGCGCTCCCGCAAGGAACTCGTAGAAAGGCTCGAGGCAGTCGAGGAGTTTCCAACCTCGATGATTGAAGAAGTCGTTGATGACCTGACCCGAAGTGGTTTGGTTAATGACGAGCTTTTCGCATCCGAATGGGTGCGGCAGCGCTT
>NZ_KV836272.1:274068-322420 GCF_001838295.1 Corynebacterium sp. HMSC074C04 | reverse complement strand
CTTTGCCAGTCGCGGCAAGTCGAAGATGGTTTTGAACCGGGAGCTGCAGGAAAAGGGTATTGATGCTTCGCTTCGTGCTGATGCGTTGGAGCAGATCACGCACAACGCGGAAGAAGAAGTCGCACGGAAGCTAGCGGCGAAGAAGGCGGCCACTATTAAATCAGTAGCGCCTGACTTCAACTCCAAGCAAAAGGATTTACGCAAAGTTGTCGGTGTGCTGGCGCGGCGCGGTTTCCCCTCTGAATTGTCCATGAGCATTGCTCGGGATCAGTTAGAAGAGCGATACCGGAAACTCGAAGAGGACACAGATTAGCGCCGGTACCATTTCACGCTGGATTAGCACGCCGGCTGCGGACCGGTCAGGTTTAAAGGAATCGCTGATTGGGGAAATGGGCCATAAACAGCTAACCTAAACTGCCGTGACTACCCCTTCTTTGAACCCTCAGCAGCAGTCTTCGCCTCGCACATATGAGGTGCGTACGTTCGGTTGTCAGATGAACGTCCATGACTCGGAACGACTGTCTGGCTTGCTGGAAGAAAACGGTTATGTAGCGGCTGCAGAAGGCGAGAATCCCGATCTGGTCGTTTTCAACACCTGTGCCGTTCGAGAGAATGCGGACAACCGACTCTATGGCACATTGGGACAGCTCAAACCGGTCAAGGATGCTCACCCAGGCATGCAGATTGCCGTCGGTGGCTGCTTGGCCCAGAAGGATAAGGACGTCGTTGTAAAGAAAGCCCCATGGGTGGACGTCGTCTTCGGTACGCATAACTTGGGTTCGTTGCCAGCATTGTTGGAACGCGCCGCTCATAATGACCGGGCTGAAGTCGAGATTAAGGACGCGCTGGAAGAATTTCCCTCGGTGCTGCCGGCCAAGCGTGAATCCACTTACGCAGGTTGGGTGAGTATCTCCGTAGGCTGCAACAACACGTGCACCTTCTGCATCGTCCCCAGTTTGCGGGGTAAGGAACGCGATCGTCGGCCAGGCGAGATTCTCGCTGAGGTCCAGGCACTCGTGGAGCAGGGCGTTACTGACGTCACCCTCCTCGGCCAGAATGTCAACGCCTATGGTGTTAACTTCGCCGACCCTGACATGGAACGCGACCGCTCGGCTTTTTCCAAGTTGCTGCGCGCCTGCGGCCAGATTGAGGGGCTGGAGCGGGTGCGCTTTACATCTCCGCACCCAGCTGAGTTCACCGATGATGTCATCGACGCCATGGCGGAGACACCGAACGTGGTTCATCAGTTGCACATGCCGCTACAGTCCGGTTCCGACCGAGTGCTGAAAGACATGCGCCGTTCCTACCGCACCAAGAAATTCCTGGGAATTCTGGAGAAGGTTAGGGAAAAAATGCCGGATGCGGCTATTACCACTGACATCATTGTCGGTTTCCCTGGCGAGACTGAAGAGGACTTCCAGCAAACTCTCGACGTGGTGGAAAAGGCTCGCTTTAGCTCGGCTTTCACCTTCCAATACTCGCCCCGCCCGGGAACTCCGGCGGCGACCATGACTGAGCAGGTTCCACCAGAGGTAGTGAAGGAACGCTATGGTCGGCTGCTAGCGCTTCAGGAGCGTATTTCCGAGGAAGAAAACGCCAAGCTAGTCGGCCGGGAAGTCGAGCTGCTGGTCAGCCAGTCCGATGGCCGTAAGAATGCGGAGACTCATCGCATGTCAGGTCGGAGTCGGGATGGTCGCCTGGTGCACTTCAGCCCGTCGGAAAGCGAACCTGGTGTCGTTGACCGAAAGATTCGCCCAGGTGACTACGTGACAGTGTGCGTGACCGACTCTGCACCCCACTTCCTGATTGCCGACTCCGGCGTGCTGACGCACCGTCGCACTAAAGCGGGGGATAATGTGGAGGTCGGTCAGATTCCGACGACCGCTCCGATTGGAGTTGGTCTGGGCTTGCCAAAGATTGGGCGCCCGGAGAAAACGAAGGTAAGTGAGGGATGCGGTTGTGAGTAGTGACAAGGCTTCGCCGGAAAGTGATATGGAATCCACTAGCGAGCAGTCCGTGGAATCCGCGCAGGCATTGCGGGTTCAGGAGCGCAAGGCCGCCGGCGAGCTGGATCTCGGCCGTGCGGTGATTCCGATGATGGTTGCCGTCATCGGCCTTATTACGAGCTTCTTCCTTCCACATTCGGGCGTCGTTTTGGGCTTTGATGTGCTGCTGGATACGGATGTTGCACATCAGTACTTCACGACGCGCCCGGAACGAATTTACTCCATTCTTGTGGTGGTAGGCGTACTGCTGGCTATTGCCACGCTGATTACGCGGACGACGATTCTCGCGTTTGTCACCTGGTTTTTTGCCTGCATTCAGATGGTCTACTCAGTCTTCGCTGGCTGGATGCGCCAGTCTCGTCCACAGGAACTGGCCGGCGAGGGTATTTCCTTTGGCCTGATGCTCGGCATTTTCTGCAGTTTTCTACTGGCCATTTCCGTGACTTTCATCGCTTTCCGACGCAGTAAGGAGCAGCTCGCAATCGCGACGAAACGTCGCAAGCACGCTGACACCGATCCGGTACTGCGAGCGCAGCAGGTTTACCTGCGTGCGGGCCTGACACCGAATACAACTACTGATGTAGAGGTCGTCGACGACCGCCGTGAACGCGCACGCCGACGCAATCGTGGCCAGCAGGGCAGTAGCGCGGACAATGTCTCTCAACGGGCTGGCGAACAGGACGAGCAGATCAGCGACGAGTAGTGAGATTCTTTAACTAGCGCAGTAAGAAAGGGGCTCTCTTCCACTGCACTGCTCCCCACTAGTCGGTAACTGATTTCTCAGTCCAACTTTCGGGGGCTAGTTCACGGAAGAGAGCCCCTTTCTTTTAATCATCCACGCGTTGCCAGAGCATAGCTGAGCCAAGCTTCTGTTAGAGCTCCTTGAGAGTCGCCGCGGCCTGCTCTGCCCACTGTCGCCACTGTTCGGCCTGCTCCCGAGCCTTGGCGGCCTGAGAAGCCTTGCCCTTCGCCTCGAGTTCGGCGGCCTTCTGCTCAAACTCCGCTGCGCGGTCGGCGAACTGCTGGACGCGAGCCTGTGCTTCGGGGTCGGTGCGGCGCCACTGCGAATCAGCCGCATCGGAGACGCGCTTTTCCAGTGCACCAATGCGGTTTTCATACTCACGCACACGACCACGCGGCACAAAGCCGATGGCCTCCCATTTCTCTTGCAACTGACGCAGTTCGTTGCGAGCGTGATCGAGGCCCTTGGACGGATCAATGCGGTCTTCATATTCAGCCAGCAGTGCGTCCTTGGCCGCAGCGTTTTCCTCGAACTCCTTGTCTCGAGCTTCGTTGACCGCGTTGCGAGCACCAAAGAACTCATCCTGAGCGGCCTTGAAATGCGCCCACAGCTTGTCATCGACCTCGCGTGGCGCTCGACCAGCGGCCTTCCACTCAGCCATCAGGTCGCGGAAGGCAGCAGCGGTGCCACCCCAATCAGTGGAGGTCTTCAGGGCCTCAGCTCGCTCAATGATGTCCTCCTTAACGCGGCGAGCAGCCGCACGGTTGCGGTCCAGTTCCGCAAAATGGGCACCGCGGCGGCGGTTGAAAGAATCACGCGCGCGGGAGTAACGGCGCCAGAGTTGATCATCAGTTTTGCGGTCGATGCCGCGAATCTGCTTCCACTCCGTGAGAATCTCGCGGATACGGTCGCCGGCGACTTTCCACTCGGTGGAGTTCTCTGCGAGCTCCTCGGCCTCTGCGGCGAGCTCTTCCTTACGTGCGATGGCGTTCTTACGGCGCTCTGCCTTGTCGTGAGCGACTTTTTCCTCTGCGACGTGGGAGGTGGCAATGACCTCTGCAAGGCGCTTATCCAGCGCATCGATATCGCCGAGGACTGCGGCGGTGGAAAGGCTCTCACGCAGTTCAACTGCGTTGTGGGAAATGGTCTTTGCCTCCTGCGGGTGGGAGACTACACGAGATTCCAGTAACTCGACCTCGGTGGCCAGATCCTCGTAGCGCTTGCCGTAGTGGGCATAACCCTCTTCTACGGTGCCGGCCTGCCAGGAACCAATATTGCGCTTTCCGGCGTTGGTGACCAACCAAACAGTGCCGTCTTCGTCAATGAGGCCAAACTTCTTTGGATCATTGTGGACGGCATGTGTCACAGCGGCCGACCCCGCAAGCGCTTGAGTGGTTCCAGGGGCCTTACGATGAGCCGGCATTGCGCCTGGTCGAGGTCCGGGACGTGGACCCGGGCGTGGACCTGGCTTAGGGGAATTGCTGGTACCGGTCATAGTGGGTAAACCTCTTCCAATCTTCATGCAGAACTGCCGCGCGACACGGCTGCCATCAAACACTTACGGTATGTGCTCGAGTATCCCAAAAATTTTGGCACAGCGCGCGTAACACCGCCGGAATAAGGCATCGACTAGCCCCTCACGGTAGCGTTGAGGACGTGAATTCGCGTTTGCCTCGGCTTGTTATCGTTCCGCGTGCGCTCCTCATCGTCGAGGAGCTGGGTGGTTTTGCAGCTATCGCCACGAAATTGCGCCGTCAAACCCGTGAAACTGTTGCGACGCTGTGGACAGATGACGAACCCGGGGAGCCCGGCGCGGTCGCCATTATCACTGGCAGAATGCAGGCGAAGTCCCCGCATCAGAACAGCACACCCGGCAGTTTCTCCCCGTATGGGGTTGATGTCACGGTGTCCGGCGGAACCGAATTACCTGAGCTGCTGGGGCGCTGGCTTATCGAAGACTACGCGCGACGGAATTCTGAAGGACACACTGGCCGCGTCATTCAGGCAACGTGCTTCGAGTCTATCGACGAGGCACTCGCTGCCGGTCACACGCGTCTGCTTGTGCTTGTCGACGGCGCATTCGGCCTTGCAGACGATTCCCCGGTCGGCGTAATTGAGGGTGCAGCGGAGGTTGATGCGCTGTGCAGTCTGATTGCTGGGCAGGACTGCTCCACCGTTAACGTGGAAAATATTGTGTTTCCAGCTCCCGGCGCGTACGCAGCCGAGTTATGGCAGCAGCTGAGTAAAGCTGCTGAAAGCTGGATGGGGTCTGGAATGACCGTCGTAAAGCGTTCTTACTATGACGGAGCGCCTTATGGCATCGGTTACCACGTGGCCAGCTGGCAGTGTGTTGCGGAGTAAGAGCTCGCGTTTTTAGTTTTTGTGCAGGAGTGTGAACTGGGTCGTGACGGCTTTCGAGAGTGAGAGCTTGCCGGTGCCGATTGCTGTGGTGGGGCCAACGGCATCGGGAAAGTCGGATTTGGGGCTGGTACTTGCGGAGCAGCTTGGCGGTGAGGTCGTCAATGTTGATTCGATGCAGCTGTATCGAGGAATGGATATCGGAACAGCAAAGCTGTCGGTAGATCAGCGGCGGGGGATTCCGCACCACCAACTCGATGTTCTGAACGTGACGCAGCCGGCGAGTGTGGCGACGTATCAGTGTGAGGCGGTCGCGGATGTTGAGGCCATTCGCGCGCGGGGGAAAGTCCCGATCCTTGTCGGCGGGTCGATGATGTATGTGCAGGCGTTGGTGGACGACTGGCAGTTCCCGCCTACGGACCCTGAGGTACGTGCGAAATGGGAGGCAGTGCAGGACGAGATCGGTCCGGCGGCGTTACATGATCGGCTGGCAGAGATTGATCCGGATGCGGCGGCGATTATTGAGACCAACGACCCGCGACGCACCGTCCGAGCTTTAGAGGTTATCGAGCTGACAGGCAAGCCGTTTGCAGCGTCGAAACCGTCAATTGATAATCCGCCGCGGTGGAACACCCGCATATTGGGATTGCGCACGCAGGCGGAATGGCTAAATCCGCGGATTGAACAGCGCACGCGGGGCATGTTTGCCGCTGGTCTGGTGGAGGAAACTGAGAGTTTGATGGCGCAAGGGTTGCGCGAAGGTGTGACCGCTAGTCGCGCGATCGGCTATGCACAGGTGCTGGACTACTTCGATGGGGTTTACGACCTGGATACGGCTTGTGAACGCACGATTACTGGGACGCGCAGGTATGTGCGGCGTCAGCGCTCTTGGTTCAACCGTGATCATCGAATCACGTGGCTAGACGCTGCCGGCGACGTGCCGGGACAGGCTTTTTCTGCGCTTGGGCTTTAGCCGGTTCGGCTGTCCCGCTAGCATCGAGGGCATGGTTTCATTTGCCAAAGGTCACGGTACGCAAAACGATTTTTTGATTTTTCCAGATGATTTGGTGTCGATCGAATTGACCGAATCATTGGTCGCAGCAGTGTGCGATCGACAACGTGGTCTTGGCGCTGACGGCGTCCTGCGGGTTGCCCGTGCGGGGAAACTCGTGGATGCCGGTGTTTTGACGGCATTGCCGGAGGGGGTTGAAGCCGACGATTGGTTTATGGACTACCGCAATAGTGACGGTTCTATTGCTGAGATGTGCGGTAATGGCGTGCGTGTCTTTGCACACTATATTGCCGCGATTCACAGCCCGGACAGTGTTGTCGACGGAACATTGCGGGTGGGCACTCGAGCAGGACTGCGCGCTGTCTCGATTGATGAGCTCAGCGGTCGGCATGCGGTTGTCGGGGTGGACATGGGGCAGCCGGAGGTCCTCGGCCTCGCTACTGCGTTCATCGGTTCGGGCAACAACGCGCAGAAATTCGCCGGGATTGGTGTCGACGTGGGAAATCCGCATTTGGCCTGTGTCATTCCTGGTCTGAATGCCGCCGCTCTGGCGGAGCTAGAATTGGAAGCGGCGGGTAGTGCTGCGAAGCCAGTGCGTGCCGACGAAGCCATGTTCCCGAACGGCCTCAACGTGGAAATTGTCACCCCGCTGGATGCCTCTGATTCGGTGTCCATGCGAGTAATTGAACGCGGAGTTGGTGAAACCCGCTCGTGTGGCACCGGCACGGTTGCGGCAGCTATTGCCGCGCTGGCCGATGCCGGCCGGACCGAGGGAGCTGTGACAGTCAAGGTGCCCGGTGGAGCGGTGACTGTGGATGTACGCAAGGCCAGCAATACTGATGGGGCCTTCTCAGCAACGTTAACTGGACCGAGCGTGATTCACACTCTCGGCGATATTGAACTGGAAGCCCTGTGACTGGTAGCTAGTGCAGCAGGAGAACTAGCAGGGTAGCGGAAGCAGTGGGGAGTTAGCGGACTAGTGTCCGCCGCAGCCACTATCGCCACAGCCGCAGCCACCATCGCCACAACCGCCGCCACAGCCCTGCGGCGGGATAATTTCACCCGTCAGCAAGAAGGTGCCGGAGACGACCATGCCCGGCTGGGGAGCTTCGTCGCCGCCGGGGACAAGTACGTCCATGGGAGTCGGCAGAGCAAGGTTGAGCACCCAGAACTTCTTTCCGGTTAGCTCATTGACATGCTTGCGGGAGTTATTGATAACACCAGCCAGTTTCACGGTTGCGCTAGGCGATGCCTTGCCGACCTGATCTCCGACAATCGCCTTAGCACCTTCGAAGTCCAATGATGTCGGGGTCGCCCCAGTGCGCTTTTCGTACTCCTCAGCGGATGCGTCGAGGGTGAAATCGGTTGCCAGAGCTGACAGCGCGACATGCTCAAAAGTCTGAGTTCCGGCATCAACAATCATTGGCCCCTGTGACAGCAGGCAGCTGGCTACCTCGATGACCTTGTCAAAGTCATCAGAGGAGGGATCATCCTCGACGATTTCCACGAGTGCCAAGACGTCGTCCACGCTGGATACATGGGCGGTGACGGTCGGGCTGCCCGCGAAGCCGGCGTAGGTAGAATATGGTTCAACACCAAGGATGTGCAAACGCGCACCAGAGGAATCTTCGAAACGGACCAGCTGGCCACCGCGGACCTCGCCGATGACCGACAGATTTTCACTGGCAATCGCGGCTTCCATCGCGTCTCGCCAGCTGGGGTAGTCCATGCCAATGCTTCGCAAGTCAGTAGTCATACTTTTCGATGATACTTCCCATATCTTCATCTGCGAACTAACGAATCGCACGTGAGCACATTGTGCTCTGGGGTACCTAAAACCATTCCTTCACACCGCGGCAACTATTCGGATGGGACTAACAATTCTGCCACGCTAAATAAGCAAATGTTAAGTGTGGCATAAATAACTTTCCTTAGGTGCGCCCGGTTTATTCCATTTAGGCATACCTAAGAGTAGGCTCGTCCCTGTAAACATCATTTGCTTAGCTTAATTCTTATCTATATAGGCGAGGTTTCTCATGCTCGGATTACGGTCGCGAAAACAGTCGGATGACATTCAGTCGCTTGCCGACGTCCCGGTGGGGGAAACCGTCACTCTGGGGGTGTCGCATGTGGATGAGCGCCTGTGTCGCAGGCTTTCGCAATTGGGGCTTCGTCCTGGAATGAGTGTCACGGTGGGACGGAGCACCAGCGGCGGTGGGCGAATCGTCCATGCAGGCGCAACGCGCTACGCCATCGACGCCAGTACGCTGCACAAGATGTCCGTCGTGGGTTAGGTCCCCTACAACTCTTTTTCTCACCTCCCTCCTGAAAGTTAACAATGACAACACCTACGGATTCCTCAACGCGAAAATTCGCATCCACGCCCAGCTGCCATGCATGCAGCGGCGGAGCACCAGCAAAGGATGGTGCACCTGTTGTCGCAGTCGTAGGCGCACCGAACTCCGGTAAGTCAACACTGTTCAATAGTTTGACTGGCGCGAAAGCGCAGATGGGCAATTGGCCTGGTACGACCGTGGAGGTCAGCCGTGGCGCGTGGAAGACCGATGCCGCTGAGTACGATGTCATCGACTTCCCGGGCGCCTACTCGTTGGATGCCATGAGCCCGGACGAAGAGCTCACTCGCGAGATGCTCATCGAGAAACCGGAAGAAGAACGCCCGGATCTCGTCGTCGTTGTTGTCGATGCCACGGCACTGGGGCGTGGCCTCTACATGGCCGCGGAATTGGCGGAGCAGCCTCAGCGCATCGTTCTGGCGCTGACCAAACTCGATGTGGCCAAGGCCAAGGGCATCGATGTGAATCCGAACGCATTGCAGTCAGCTATGGGGATGCCAGTGGTGGCGCTGGATCCCCGTCGTAAAGCGGGAATGGCACGATTGGCCGACGCGGTAGCAGCGGCTCTGGACGGATGCAGTTCGGTGTCGTCACCGATTCGCCAGGCCGATGGTGAATCGATTGAACGCCTGGACGACGCACGCTTTGCCGCGATTGATGCGGCGGTTGCGGCATCTACGGGCGGGGTAGAAGATCGCCAGACTTTCTCCGACCGTATTGATAACGTGGTTCTCCATCCGGTGCTCGGACCGATTGTGTTCCTGGCAGTTATGTGGACAGTCTTCCAGATCACGACGACGGTTGCAGCACCGTTGCAGGACGGTTTGGAAACCCTTATTACCGGTAATTTCGCAGATCTGGTTACCCGTGGATTGGAAGCAATGGGATGGGACCATCCGATTGTCACGGGGCTGCTTGTGAACGGCATCATCGGCGGTGTCGGCATGGTGCTGACCTTCGTTCCTCTGATGGCACTCATGTTCCTGTGCCTTGCGGTGCTCGAGGATTCAGGGTATATGGCGCGTGCAGCCGTGGTGGCCGATCGTGTCATGCGAGCAATTGGTCTTCCGGGGAAGGCATTTATTCCGCTCATCGTCGGCTTTGGTTGTAACGTGCCAGCGATTTCGGCGACACGTGTGCTGAGTAATCCGCGCCACCGCATATTGACGGCACTACTGGTTCCGTTTACCTCCTGCTCGGCGCGCCTAACCGTTTATGTCATGTTGGGTGCGGTGTTCTTCCCGGAACACGCGGGCACAGTTGTCTTCGCTATGTACGTGATCTCGATTCTGTTGATCGTTCTGACCGGCCTTGCACTGCGTAATACCTTGTGGCGCACCATGCCGTCGGAACCGCTGGTCATTGATCTGCCAACCTATCAGTTACCGACCGCACGACTGGCACTATCTGTGATGTGGATGCGCCTGAAGGGCTTCCTGCAGACCGCTAGTGGAATCATCGTCAGCACTGTCATCGTCGTTTGGCTACTGATGTCTATCCCGGTTGTCTCCGGGCACTCCTTTGCCGATGAAGATCTGGCACCGCAGGACTCCGCATACGGTGCAGTCAGCGCAACTATTGCTCCTGTGTTTAACCCGGCAGGTTTCGGCACATGGTCCCTGACAGGTCCGTTGGTGACGGGCTTTGTGGCCAAGGAAGCCGTCATTTCTACCTGGGCACAGACCTATGCAGTAGAGGACGTCACCGACTCGGATTCGACCGAACAGGCCTCCAGTCCACTCGCGGACAATATTCGACGTGATTTTGACAATGCATCCGATGGACACGGATTGGCAGCAGTCTGGGCATACATGATCTTCCTGCTGGCTTACACACCATGCGTGGCTACGCTCGCGGCACAACGTCGCGAGATCGGCTGGAAGTGGACGGGCTTCGGTTTGCTAGCGCAGCTGGTCGTAGCATGGGCACTGGCCGTGATTGTTTTTCAAGGGTTGAAACTGTTCCTGTAAAGCCTCGTAGATTCCTAGTAGCTTCGGCCAAGCTACTAAGTCACACTTGCGAACTAGAAATCAGGTCCAACAAGAATCCCGATACGGAAAGGAGCTATCGCCGTGGGACTCTTTAGAGCCAAGAAGAATACGACGGTCACTCGTCGGCCTTCAGAAGCTGTCCAAGATGCAATTGCGCAGGGTATTAGCTCCCGACGCAAAATCTGCGAAATCACCGGCCTGCAGCGAACAACGGTAGACCTCATCCTTGACCGAATGGAATACACCGGACAACTGCGAAGGGAATCCCTCGGCGGCATGTGCCCAGGCGGAGGCTGCTCCAACTGCGGAATGTCCGACAGTGGTACGTGTGCTGGCGGTAGTTCTAATAGTGGTCCGGTCGCACTGGTTCTGACTCGCAGGCCACCTTCTGCAGCCTAAGTCTTGAGCTTCGGCTCGGTATTCTCCGCGCACAATGCGGAGAATTTGGCTTGTCATGCGACAATAGCAGCTAGTATGACGAATTTTTCCAACAACTTTGATGAGGTCAGCGACGCAATGTCGCAGCAAGCCAGCACCTCGCACGAGATGGACGATTTTTTCATCGACGCTAATGATGCTGACAAAAACGCCGATAGTGCCTCCGGGGATGCGTTCGCGACGAACGTCGGCACGCAAAGGGAACCTACCGTCGGTGACTTGGATCTGGAGGCGCGATCCTCTCTGCGCCGGCTGACCAGGTCAGTAGCGCATACTGAGTCTGAAGAGGTGATGGTCGAGTACCGTCAGCTCCGACTGGAACGCGTTGTGCTGCTCGGTGTCTGGACATCCGGGACCCTACAGGAAGCCGAAGTGGCGATGGAGGAGCTCGCTGCGCTGGCGGAGACTGCAGGTTCGGAAGTTCTAGAGATGGTGCTGCAGCGCCGCGATAAGCCAGACCCTGGTACTTACGTGGGATCCGGCAAGCTTAACGAGCTTCGCGATATTGTCGCCTCTACCGGCGCAGATACAGTTATTTGCGACGGTGAGCTGTCTCCTGGCCAATTGGTGGCGCTGGAGGACCGGCTTGACGCCAAGGTTATTGACCGCACCATGCTGATTCTGGACATCTTCGCTCAGCACGCGAAGTCCAAGGAGGGCAAGGCGCAGGTTTCGCTGGCACAGATGCAGTACCTCTACACGCGTCTGCGCGGTTGGGGTGGCAACCTGTCGCGTCAGGCTGGTGGTCGCGCGGGCTCCAACGGCGGCGTGGGTCTGCGTGGTCCAGGTGAAACTAAGATCGAAACCGATCGTCAGCGACTACGCCAAGATATGGCGCGGATTCGCAAGGAATTGGCTGGTATGAAAACTGCGCGTGAGATTAAGCGCGCACGTCGTAAGGCTGGTCACCTGCCGCGCGTGGCAATTGTCGGCTACACCAACGCGGGGAAGTCTTCGTTGCTCAACGCACTGACAGGCGCTGGTGTGCTGGTGGAGGACGCGCTGTTTGCAACGCTAGATCCGACGACTCGTCGCACCAAGCTTCGCGACGGTCGCACGGTGATTATGACCGATACGGTCGGATTTGTGCGTCACTTGCCGACGCAGCTCATTGAAGCTTTTCGCTCGACCTTGGAAGAGGTACTCGAAGCCGACGTCATCATGCACGTCGTAGACTCCTCTGACCCATTCCCGCTGGAGCAGATTAAGGCTGTCAACAAAGTCATCAACGAAATCGCGGAGGAAGAAAACGCCGAGATTCCGCCCGAACTGTTGGTAGTCAACAAGGTTGACAAGGCCGATGGCATCACTCTGGCCCAGCTACGCCACCAGCTCGATGATGCGGTCTTTGTCTCTGCGCGAACGGGTGAGGGGATTGGTGAACTGGAGACCCGACTCGAGCTTGCTCTCAATGAGCTGGAGTCTCACGTTCACATGTTGATCCCCTATGACAAGGGCAATATTGTCTCCATGCTCCACGAAGATGCGACCGTGCTGTCGGAAACATGGACGGAGCAAGGCACCCAGATGGACGTGCGTTTGCCCACTAGCCTCGCGGATGAACTGTCGGCATACCACATCGAACCGTAGCGGGAACTGCGGTGGGCATCCACTAGCATTACAACCATGAATTCTACTTCTGACGCGGAGACCCAACAGGGAACCTCCGCAAATCCGCCTGCTGAAAATGCCGAACGTGGCCGTCTTTTCGGTTGGGATATTCACGGTGACGGTCGAAAGATTGCACCGGGAGCCGTGGTGGCTCCCAACGAACGCCTCGATTGGCCTCGCACGATTGGCATTGGCGCACAGCACGTCATTGCCATGTTCGGTGCAACTCTTCTGGTGCCGCTGTTGACCGGCTTTCCAGTCAACACCACACTGCTGTTCTCGGGTATCGGCACGATTGTCTTCCTGCTGATAACCCGAAATCGCTTGCCCTCTTACCTGGGCTCGTCGTTTGCCTTCATCGCGCCACTGACCGCGACACAGGCGCAGGGCATTAGTGTTCAGCTCGGTGTCGTGCTCTGCGCCGGCATCGCGCTCATGCTCGTTGGCTTCGTAGTAAAGTTCGCCGGCAAGCGTGTCCTCGATGCAGTGATGCCACCTGCAGTAACAGGAAGCATCGTCGCTCTCATCGGACTTAACCTGGCGCCTGCTGCCACGGAGAACTTCGCCACTCAGCCGTTGGTCGCATTTGTCACGATGGTATCCATTGTCTTTGCAACCGTCGCTGGCCGCGGTATGGTCAGCCGTCTGGGTGTTCTCATCGGCGTACTAATCGGCTGGGTCTTCGCCGCTGCCACCGGAAATCTCTCGCCCGAGGCTACAGAAACCGTCGGCAATGCCGCCTGGATTGGTCTGCCCGCATTCCACGCGCCGGAGTTCCACTTCAATGCGATGCTGATTGGTCTGCCCGTCATCGTAGTGCTCATCGCCGAGAATGTCGGTCACGTCAAGGCTGTTGCTGCCATGACCGGCCGAAACCTCGATGACATCGCTGGCGATGCTCTTATTGCAGACGGTCTAGCCACCACCATCGCCGGTTCAGCTGGTGGTTCTGGTACCACTACCTACGCTGAGAATATCGGGGTTATGGCCGCTACCCGTGTCTATTCGACTGCCGCTTACTGGGTGGCAGCTTTCACGGCCATTGCACTGGCTTTCATTCCAAAGTTCGGCGCACTCATTTTGACCATTCCTACCGGCGTGCTCGGTGGGGCAACGATGGTGCTCTACGGCCTGATTGGTCTGCTCGGTGTGCGCATCTGGATGGACGAAAAGGTCGACTTCAACAACCCGGTCAATCTCACCGCTGCCGCCACCGCGCTGATTGCGGGTATCGGCAACCTCACCCTCGACATCGGTTCGCTGACGCTGGAGGGCATTGCTTGGGGTTCGGTCGGCATTATTATCGGCTATCCAATTTTAAACTGGCTCTATAACCGCATCGGCGAGAACCGCTCGTAGGCCACCCGTCCAGAGCAGGATCTTGTACGAATGCTTTACGACGGAACCCCGTGACCGTTGCCACGATGTTCCGTCGTTAAGCATATTGCTTTTAATCGCTCAAATCTTGGGCGATCAGCTGTGCAATCTGCTCCACCGCAACCGCGTTTGTACTGGTGATTGTGACTTCATCGCCATATCCTGCGCCGAGTGCCATCAGCATCAACGTTGAGGAAGCATCAGCCGGTTCGTTGTCGGGTTCGGGTGAATCAATGAGTTCGATCAGTATTTCTTCCTGAAATCGGGAGGCACGCTCAGCGATTACCGACGCGGGGCGGGCGTGAATACCCACCTTGGAGCCGACGTGGACGTGTTGCGTAGCCATGGGGCGGCACCTTGCCTTTCTGCTTCTCGATTTCCTCGACACCTGTTCAGAGCTTAATCGCTTGGCAGGTTGGGATGGGGCATGTTTGGTGAAGTTTGCAGGAATGCTTCTGCGGACGCAGCTGGGTTTAGCGAAAGAATTTAGGCGTCCGCTGAAATGTCTGCTTCTAGGTTTTGATTATCGGTACTGACTTGCCGCGGACACAGGCTTTTAGCTGCCACAACGAGAATTGCTGCCACTATGCTGCCCAAGACGATTGCAGCAAGCCATGCGACAGGATTGTCGATTGCAAACAGCACGAAAATACCTCCGTGTGGAACGCGTGTGGCGGCTCCTAAAACCATTGAAGTGCCACCGGTGACGGCACCGCCAATCACAATCGACGGAATCACTCGCAGCGGATCTGCGGCGGCGAAGGGAATCACTCCCTCTGAAATGAAGGCCGCACCGAGCACCCAGCCCGCTTTGCCGTTTTGACGCTCAGCTGAACTGAACAGCTTTGGTCGGAGTACAACTGCCAGCGATGTCGCCAACGGAGGTACCATGCCCGCCGCCATCACAGCGGCCATAATCTTCCATGATGCTGGATCTTCCGAGGCGATGTTTGCGACGGCAAAAAGATAAGCAGCCTTGTTGATCATTCCGCCCATATCTACGCACATCATTGCGCCGAGAAGACCACCGAACAGGAACGCCGCTGTCGTATCCAGTGATTGCAGCCACTGCTGCAGGGCCGTCATCAGCCATGCCAGCGGCATCCCGAGAAGCAGGTACATGGTGAGCCCAACGGCCATAGCCCCGAGCATAGGAATCACGACAACCGGCATCAGCGGTCGCAGCCAGTCCGGGACCTTCATCCTCAACAGTAGGGCTACAACTAGTCCCGCCAGAATGCCTGTCACCAGGCCCCCAAGGAAGCCGGCGCCAACCGTGACCGCGATGGCACCGCCAATGAAGCCGGGTGCAATACCGGCTCTGCCAGCCATGCCAAAGGCGATATAAGCACTCATTACAGCCACAATGACCTGCATGCCGTGGTTACCGATTGCAAAAAGCGTCGAGCCGAGATACAGCCACAGCCCACTACGGTCAACTAGCACGGTGCCGAGATTTTCTGTCGGCACAGTAATCGGAGCATCGAGTCCGATAACCTCCGGCAGCCGCAAATCCCTAGTCACGGCGTCAGCTACTAGACCAACCTGATGACCGCCGACGAGGAATCCCAGCGCAATCAACAACCCCGAAGCGGCTACGAACGGCACCATATAGCTGACACCGGTCATAATGGCGTCACGAACCCAGTGTCCGAAGGCTTTATCGCCGCTTAACGACGATTTACGCGCCCCCACCTTCGTAGTTGCTCGTACCCTCTCAGATGTAGGGCCTGCACCTGCATTACCGGTTTGCGAAGCGGCCTCTTTGTCGTGGTCATTCTTAGGTTGCGGCGCCTTTCGGTCGTAGGCGCGAACACGTGATTGTTCTGCTACCGCCTTCGCTTGTTCAATAACCGCAGTGGGCTCATTGACTGCCTTACGAATTGGCACTTTGACCTGTGGTTTATCGCTGAAGCGCTTAAGCCCCGTAACTCCAATATCGGCTGCGATTACTAGCACGTCGGCCCGGTCAATTGCTTCTGCGGGGGCTTCCTGGGTTCCTGCCGAGCCCTGAGTCTCTACAGTTAGCGTGACATCAGCCATGCTTTCTGCCGCGCCAGTAAGCGCTTCGGCTGCCAAATAAGTGTGAGCGATGCCCGTGGGGCAGGCCGTAATGGCGACAATATTGGTCTTCGCCGGAGGTTTTTTCGCTTTCCGACGAGGCGCCTTGGTGATGTGCTCGCTAATAATCCGGGCGGCCTCTTCATCGCTTTCAGCACCGCGAAGAGCTGCTCGAAACCCCTTATCGCGAAGTGCTTTTGCGAGTGCAGCCAGAATATCGACGTGGACATCGCTGTTGCTGGCTGGGACACCAATGAAAAAAAGCAGGTCCGCCGGCCCATCTGGTGTGGTGAATTCCGTAGCGCTTGTTAAGCGGACAAACATCAGGGTCGGCGTCGACCAGTCCTCATGGCGGCAGTGGGGGATGGCTATTCCGCCCGGCAGACCTGTCGGGGCCTTCTCTTCGCGTTTGAGGGCTGCCGCGACGATGCCGTTGCTGTCGGTGGCGCGGCCGGTCTCTACGGCTTTAGCGATGAGGTAGTTAAGGATCTTCTCCTTTTGTGGACCGACATCTAGGTCAAGGTACACTGTCGACTCATCGGCCAGGTCTGATGCAATAGCGGAAGAATCTGCCGAAGAAGACATGGTTTTCTAATGTTCCTTATCTAGGCATCGAAAAGCTAAGCGTCGAGCTGCCATAACCGGCCAGCCTCGGGGCGAACCTGTTCTGGATAGGGGATGGTCGTACCGGGAAGACTGGTTGCCGCCGCCCCATAAGCCACGGCGGTGGTTAGTGAATCTTGGTGACTATCACCGCGTTCGCGGGACATAACGTAGCCGGCCAAAGCACAGTCTCCAGCACCGACCGTGGACTGAGCGACTATCGAGGGTGAGGTAGCAGCGAAACAACCGCCTGACTTCACTGAAAGTACCGCCCCTGCCTCGCCGAGAGTGGCAAGGACTTCGGAAACACCAAGTTCGTTCAGTGCACGAGCAGCTTGCGCTACGGGAAGATAGTTCCCTTCGGCTGCAGCGGCCTCAAGTTCTTCGCCGTCCTGATCAATGATTTGGCCAAGTTCGTAGGCGTTTGGCTTCATCAAAAAAGGCCGCACCTTCGGAAATGCGCGAACGACCTCAGTCAGTGGGCCGTCGCTAGTGTCCATAGCAACACGAATATTCGGGTTGACCGAATACACCGCTTCGGTGCATTGAACGTAAAAATCCCGGGGGACGCCAGGGGGCAGTGAACCTGCGAAAACTACCCACGTGGCGCGTTTAGCATGGTGGATAAGCTTCTCCAGGACACGTCTACGGTGCGCTTTTGTCAATGTCATGCCAGGGGAATTGAGCTTGGTGGTCGTCCCATCTGGCTCTGCGAGTGTGAGATTAACGCGGGCTTCGTTAGTCGTGTTGATGGCTTCGTGGGGGATGCCAGAGACTTCCAACAGACGTGTGAATTTTCCGGAGTCTGATGCCGGGTAGAGCGCGAGCGTCTTTTCTCCCGCGTAGTGCAACGCCTTGGACACATTAATTCCCTTGCCGCCAGCCATGTCCTCAGCCATTGGTAGGCGGAACACTCCACCTCGCTTGAGCTCCGTATCGAGGCGAGCAAGTCGATCGATTGACGGATTTACAGTCAAGGTCAGGATCATGAAGCAACCACGACCTCGACACCTTGCTCCCTGAGATCGTTCACGAATTGCTCCGGGGCAGAGGAATCTGTAATCACGACGTCGATATCTTCCAATGCCGCAAAACTGACAAGGAAGTCACGGCCGAGTTTCGTCGAGTCCGCCATAACGATGACCTTGCGCGCATTCGTGATCATCGCGCGCTTTACCGCTGCTTCCTGCGGATCAGCAGTAGAAAGACCGTGGTCAATTGTCAAGGCATTAGAACCAATGAAAGCGACATCGGCACGCATAACCGCAAGAGTACGGAGTGCGGTATCGCCAGCAACCGCCTGAGTAATGACGCGGACTTGGCCGCCAAGGAGTTGAAGCTCAATGCGGTTCGATCCTGCGAGTGTGATGGCGTTGGGAAGAGAGTTTGTGACAACCGACCAACGGCGGTTATCAGGGGAGTGGACCATCAGCTCTGCAAGAGCCTCGGTGGTAGTTCCGGCATCGAGAAAAATTCCACCACCAGAGTCAGGTAGAAAATCGGCAGCACAGCGGGCAATAGAGAGCTTCGCGTCTTTCTGCGCGTTCTTTCGAGCGGCAACTGAAAACTCAACAGTCTGAAAAGAACGAGTAGCTACAGCGCCACCGTGTACACGGTGAACTGCGCCCTCTGCATCCAACTGAGCTAGGTCACGGCGAATCGTCTCTGCTGTGACATCGAAAGCTTCCGCAAGATCAGCGACCGTCACGCGCCCTTCGACTGCTGTCAAAGACGCAATCTTCCGGCGGCGTTCCTCTGCGTACATTCCCCGCTCCTTAGCTGTTAAGAATTCTCAGCTTTACTACCTGTTTCCAGTATGCCCGTTTGTGTCTGTTTCGGGCAACGAAAATGTGGGAAATTAGAGACTGCGTAGGACGCTGACAATCTTGCCGAGGATCTTGGCGTGCTCTGCGGGGAGCGGGTCAAATGCGCGATTATGGGGCATTAGCCACTTGCCAGCAGCGTCTTCGTGCCATTCCTTGACTGTTGCTTCATCTTCAAACAGGGCTGCAACAAAGTCGCCCTGTTCGACCACGTCTTGGGAACGGACTACCACCCAGTCTCCGTCGAGAATGCCTGCGTCAACCATGGAATCACCCACGACCTTGAGTAGGTACAGCTGACCAGAGCCCGTAATCTCCATCGGAAGTGCCATATGACTTTCCACATGCTGTTCCGCCAAAATGGGGTTGCCAGCCGCAATCTGTCCAACGATAGGAACGAAGATTGGCTCTGGCATGTCCTCTGGTATCTCGGGAGTTTGGGTGCTGCCAGTGGCCTTTGGCCCAGGCTTTACCGGAGTGAAAGTGCCAGCTGAGGATTTCGAATCCCTTACGTTTACCGCACGGGGTTTGTGTGGGTCGCGGCGGAGAAAGCCCTTCTTTTCCAACTCCTTGAGTTGGTATGCCACCGACGAGGTGGAATTCAAGCCCACGGCATCTCCAATTTCTCGAATGCTCGGTGGGTATCCGCGAAGTACGACGGCATCCGAAATGACATCAAGAATGCGACGCTGCCGATCGGTGAGTGTTTTAGGGTTCGCTTTCTTCTTTTGAGCCATGGAACATCCCTTCTCAAACTCTTTCGAATGAATGATAGCTCAAAACTGTTCGAATCGTCGAGCATCGAACACCGCACGTCCTTGGATTCTTTGGAAAAAGTCTGCGTAATCCGTGCTCGGAGGCCGTGGCGGTTCCGAAAATCGAAAATAAAACCGGATAGCAGTAGACAACGTTCGAACATGGTGTTATAAATCGAACATGACAAGTTACTCGAACAGTCGTTTGATGAAAAGGTCTAGACGGATTCTCTGCATCCGCCCTTGGACATAGTCTCCAGAGCGTCGGGAAACGGTCGTACAACTCTTATTCTCTCCAGGCCGGCAACGGTGGGAGAGTCAACGTTGGAAAGGGAGAAAACATGATGTCTACGGTTTCAACCGCACTAGGTGTTAGCAGCGCATCTGATATTGACTTTTCTCAAGTTTCCGAGCCCTCTGCTCGGACGACACGGAAAGCCCCGTTGGTGTGGGGTGAACGTAGTGCGTCTTGCACGCAGCACATCGTTCGGCCCGGTCAGCGTGCACGTATTGCACAGCGCAATCGCGATGGGGCTTCATCGGCGCGAATGCGGAGGGACAGGTCGCGGCCTAGTCATGTCTCGGTCAACTACGGGCGCCCGTCTCTACCTGTTAGCAGGGCGCAGCAGTCCAATCGTAGTGATGTATCCTCAGGCACTAACCTGACTCGTTTGATGGCGGTATGGGCTCTAGGGCTTGGTGTTTTCTTCGGAGTTTTCGGCAGCGTGGTCTTTGAACAAGGGGAAAGTGAGACAGTCGAAAGCACCTTTACGTCTACGTACGCTTCCTACTCCGCGCAATAATCATTCCGGTTTCCGGCGTTGGGGTTGGACGTAGACTGGAGGCTGTGTATTGCCAGTTTTGTCACCATGATCAGACACGAGTCTTGGACTCACGGTTAATAGATAACGGTATGGGGATTCGTCGCCGGAGAGAATGCCTGAATTGCGGTAAACGTTTTTCTACGATTGAACGCTCGCAGCTGATGGTTGTTAAACGGGATGGAATCCCTGAGGAGTTCAACCGTGAAAAGGTTATCCAGGGTGTTCGACGTGCGTGCCAGGGGCGTGAAGTATCAGAGTCTCAGCTGAAGAAGCTTGCACAAAAAGTGGAGGAGAGCCTCCGCGAGAAAGGCACGCCTCGGGTGGACTCAAATGATATCGGTCTCGCCATCCTTGAACCATTGAAAGAATTGGATGAGGTGGGTTACCTCCGGTTCGCTTCCGTCTACAAGTCATTTTCTTCGGCGGATGACTTCATCCAGGAAATCTCCAGCATGCGCAAAGGAAAGAAACCACAGGCGCATGGCAAGGAAGCGGAGATGCCTTAGCGCAGCTTATCCACACGTTTTTTTATTCGGGTCAGGGAAACACTGTGGGCTGTTCCCAAACGCTGGGCAAAGAGGCTGACGCGTAGCTCTTCGATAAGCCACTGAATATCCCGAACTTCCGCAGAATGCGCTCGCCCCTTGGGCAGCCGCTCGAGTTTCGCAGCTAAATATTCACGAGCCTCAGTAACCTCATCTTCACGGTCCGCATCACGGCCGGGATCGCGGTTCATTTCCTCAAGGCGAATCTCCATCGCTTGTAGATAGCGTGGCAAATGACGCAGGTGCTGCCATCCGTGCTTGGCCACCGCTCCCTTGGGGAACATGAACTCCAGCTGGCGACGCATATCGTCAATAGCATCGCCTTCCCACTTATCCAGCTGATTAGTCACCGAGACATAGGCCGGCATGGCCTGTGCAATGCCGACAACCAACTGGCGTACCTCCGAGGCGACACCGGAGCGAACCTGTTCAAGTAGCTTGTTGAATTCTTCGGGGGATCGTACCGGGCCACCAGCAGCTATCATGCAATCGCGGATTACTGCGACGCGGCAGTCTTCGACGAGTCCATCTGCGCCGCCATGCGGCCACGCATCCACACCAACGCGTTGCTGAAGTGGAAGTCCCTTAGTCATTTGTGCAGCGTTGACGGGGCATTCGCGCAACAACATAGTCAGGTTGGTAGTTGCCAATGTGGCCTCGGCCTGGGCCTTAGTTGGTTTGACTTCGACGGCCACGCCATCCTTAGTGGTCACAAGCGTCGGATACATGGTGACCGATTGACCGTCGACAGTACTTTTGACTGTCTCTGCCACAGTGCCGAGATTGTCCGAAGTCCATTTTTTCACGGCTTCGTGGGCTGCAGACTTTGCACGCTTCGAAACGGCAGTCGAGACAGTTGCCGCGTGCTTAGCGCGCAAGGGGGCGAGATCACGGCTCTGATCGACAATATTGCCGTGTCGGTCGATAACCGCATAGTTAAAGCGCAGGTGCGCTGGCAGCTTGGACGGGTCAAAATCGGCTCCATTGATGCCGGAGCCTCCGAGCCGTCGTAAAGCATCGGCGAAAACATCAACGAAGCGCCCTGAATACGGCGTCATTGTCTCCAGCGCGCGGCGTGCGAAATCCGGCGCGGGGACAACTGACTTACGCAGAGCCTTCGGGAGAGTGCGAATATAGGCTTCTGCGAGCTCGGCGCGCAGACCGGGAACCTGCCAGTCGAAGCCATCTTCACGCAGACCCGCCAGGAGAGGAACCGGGACGCGAAGGGTTACGCCGTCATCAGGAGCTCCCGGTTCGAACTTATAGGACAGCGAGAAATCGACGGAGCCCTGCTGCCACATTTCGGGGAAGGCATTGTCATCGATATCGCCGGCATCCGGATTGAGCAGCTTGTTCGGATCGAAATCGAGGAGATTCGGCTGCTTGGGTTTGGTCTTTTTCCACCAGCGGTCAAAATTGGCTGCAGTGGTAATGGAAGCAGGCAACTTGGAGTCGTAGAACGCGTAAAGAACATCGTCGTCGACGACAATCCCGCGGGACCGCTGCTTTTCCTCGATCTTCGCAGCTTCGGCCAGCTTGTCTTGGTTGTTCTTGAAGAACTCATGATGAGTGTTCCACTCGCCGTCGACAAGTGCGCAGCGGATGAACATAGAGCGTGCGGCATCCGCATCAACACGGTGATAAGGCACCAGTCGGTCAACGACTACGGGCACGCCGTAGAGCGTCGACTTCTGGTAAGCCATAGCCGCACCGCGTTTAGCCGACCAGTGCGGTTCCGAGTACTGATGTTTCAGCAGGTGAGGAGCCACCTTTTCGACCCATTGAGGCTGAATGGTGCCAACGTTTCGAGCGAAAGTTCGAGAAGTCTCGACGATCTCCGCAGCCATCACCCAGCGGGGTGGCTTCTTCGCCAGCGCGGACGAGGGGTGAATGAGGAACTTCGTGTTTCGGGTGCCAGTAAATTCCTTGCCCTCGCCCTCGCGCGTACCAATCATCGATAACAGACCCGGTAACAGCGACTTTGCCACCTCGTCGGGATCGTCGACACCGCTGGTTAAGCTGCGGGCCGAAAGACTCCAGCCCAGCTCAGCCGTTGCCTGGTGGAGCTGACGCACCAAGTCCTGCCACTCGCGAACGCGCAGATAGTGGAGGTACTCGCGTTTGCACATCTTGCGGAACTGGTTACCGCTAAGCTCGCGGCGCTTTTCCTCCAGGTATTCCCAGAGCTTCAGCAGGGAGTTGAAGTCGCTGGTGGTGTCCTTAAAACGGGCATGTAGCTGATCTGCCTGAGCTTGGAACTCCAGCGGACGTTCGCGAACATCCTGCAAAGACAACGCGGCGACAATGACGGTCACAGCCCCAAGAGTGGTGTTTTCGTACCCTTCGACCAGCATGCGGGCAAGGCGCGGGTCGACAGGTATACGGGCAATCTGTCGGCCGATGTCCGTCAGCTCGGGGGCGTCGGCACTGGCGCCGGAGTCAGATTCACGGCCTCTCCCAGACGCCGACGTGGTGGTAATAGCCTGAAGCTCTGTGAGCAGGTTAATGCCATCGCGCACTGCCTTGTGCTCTGGTGGCTGGACAAAGGGGAAGGCCTCAATCGCGCCAAGCCGCAACGAAATCATTTGCAGTACAACCGAAGCGAGATTGGTGCGCAGAATCTCCGGATCCGTAAACTCGGGGCGAGAGAGAAATTCCTCCTCGCTGTAGAGACGAATCGCCACGCCATCAGCTACACGACCACAGCGTCCAGAGCGCTGATTCGCGGATGCCTGGCTGATGTCCTCGACTGGCAGGCGCTGCACCTTCGTGCGGGTGGAGTACCGGGAAATGCGTGCGGTACCAGTATCGACGACGTACTCAATACCCGGCACCGTCAGCGACGTCTCCGCGATATTGGTCGCCAGCACAATGCGGCGCCCGGAGTGCGGGGTGAAGATTCGGTGCTGCTCTGCATTAGATAGCCGACCGAACAGTGGAACGGCTTCTACACCCTTCCAGCGCCTGCCCTCGATGGCTTCGGCTGCTTCTCGGATCTCGCGCTCACCCGAAAAGAACACCAGGATATCGCCGTCGCCAAGCCGCATGAGCTCCTCGCACGCAGCGATAACACCATCGATCTGCTCGATGGCGACTTCCTTTTCTTGCCCATTTTTCGCAACAACAGTCCGCACCAGAGGGCGATAGCGGATTTCCACCGGGTAGGTGCGCCCTGACACCTCGATGATGGGCGCAGTGTGCTCGTCGTCAGGCGCGAAATGACGGGCGAACCGTTCCGGATCAATCGTCGCCGAAGTGATAATGATCTTCAGATCTGGGCGCTGCGGCAGAATATGCTTTAAATATCCCAGCAGGAAGTCGATGTTGAGGCTGCGTTCGTGCGCCTCATCGATGATGATGGTGTCGTACTCACGCAACAGTCGGTCGCGGCCAATTTCGGCCAGCAGGATACCGTCGGTCATCAGTTTAATGCAGGTATCCTTGCCCACGCGGTCATCAAAACGCACCGCATAACCGACGTGCTGTCCAATCTTCTCGCCCAGCTCATGGGCAATTCGCTCCGCCACCGAACGCGCCGCAATACGACGTGGCTGCGTATGGCCAATCTTGCCCCGCACCCCGCGTCCCAGTTCTAGGCATATCTTCGGGATTTGGGTAGTTTTACCAGAGCCAGTCTCACCAGCAATAATGACGACCTGATTGTTCTCAATCGCCTCTGCAATATCGTCGCGGCGGGCGGACACCGGCAACTGCGCCGGGTAGGTGATGCGAGGAATCGCATTACGACGATCTTCTAACCGCTCCAGCGCAAAGTCGAGGTCTGCAGAGATTGCAGACAGCGCCTTCGGCGCGGATGCTCGCTTTAGCCGACGTCGGAAGGACTGGGCCTCCCGAATAGGTAATTGATCAGCGAGCTGGTAGAGCTCCTTTTTACGCGTGTCCTTAGCAGGCTTGTCAGAGCGCTGCGGCCTGGCGGAATTGCGATGGCGGGAGTGGTGGTTTCCCGACTGGACACGTGGAGCTGGTTTATCAGAACGGCTAGGAGTAGTCATGGTTGCCTACTAGATTAGCCGTGTCTTGGTAGACAACCCACATCTGTGCTGATTGGAGACGCTCAAGATGGTCCGATGGCAGCAGGAAGCGTCCTACTTTGCGGCTGCTAGCTCTTCGGCAACTTCCTTGCAGTCCTCGCGCCCACAGTGCTGTGTCTCGGTATCCTCCCAGCAGTCATCGCAGATAAGCACCTGTCGACGGCAGGTGTCTTCGTTGATGCAGTTTTGGAAGGTGTTTGTGGGCTTGCCGCAGTGGACGCAGTGTCCGAGCTGTACGTAGTCCTCATCTTCGATGCCATCGCCAAACTCCATATGCATGCGCTTGTCGAAGACATAGAGAGAGCCTTCCCACAGCCCCTTATTGCCAAACTTTTCGCCGTAGCGGACAATACCGCCGTCGATTTGGTAGACCTCTTCGAACCCGCGGTTCTTCATAAGCGCGGAGAGGATCTCGCAGCGGATGCCGCCGGTGCAGTAGGAAATAATCGGCTTGTCCTTCATCCAGTCGTACTTGCCGGATTCCAGTTCGTCGATGAAGTCGTGCGTGGTCTTTACGTCCGGGACGACGGCGTTTTTAAACTTGCCAATCTCGGCTTCCATTGCGTTGCGGCCATCGAAGAAGATGACATCGTCGCCGCGTTCTTCGACCAGTTTATTGACCTCTTCTGGCTTCAAATGTGTGCCGCCGCCAATGACACCTTCGGTATCGACTTTAAGCTCGCCCGGAGCACCGAAAGCGACGATTTCGTCGCGAACCTTGACGGAGAGTTTCGGAAAGTCATCAGCGCCGCCTTCGCTCCACTTGAACTGCATGGAGTGAAAAGCGGGGTACTGCTTGGTTTTCTTGATGTACTTCTTACAGGCATCGAGATCACCTCCGACGGTGCCGTTGATGCCGTGCTCGGACACCAGAATGCGACCTTTAAGCCCTAACGATTCGCAAAGATCGCGCTGCCACAGCATAATGGCACGCGGATCGGACAGCGGGGCGAACTGGTAGTACAGAAGAATCTTGCTGATGCTCACGGGGACTATTCTAGTCTGCTCTCCCAGTTATCCTATTTTCGACGTGAGCTGGTGGTCTGGTTTAGTGCTTCTGATAGAGTGCCTTTTTCTGGTACTTGGGCTCGGAAGTAACTAGGACACCGAGGTTGCGGAAAATTGTTTCGTCCACGCTGCCGAGAATAGTGGTGGTGTGGACATCGCAGTTTCGAAGGTTCTTCAGCTCGGCGAGGGCTGCGCGGGCGTCGTCGCTGGTGGCCGCCGACACGGAAAGGGCGATAAGGACCTCGTCGGTATGCAAGCGGGGGTTGCGGCTGCCCAGGTGATGCGTCTTAAGCGTTTGAATTGGCTCGATAGCAGCAGGGGAGAGCAAGTGTAAGTCCGGGTCGATATTGGCGAGCTTCTTGAGAGCGTTGAGCAGCATTGCTGCTGAGCATCCGAGCAGCTCAGAGGTCTTGCCCGTGATGATTGTGCCATCGTGCAATTCGATTGCACTGCCCGGCGCCCCGGTAGATTTCTCAACTTCAAGTGCTGGTGCGACGACTCGGCGGGCAGCTGTCGACACGTTGGCCTTGCTCATAATCATGGCAATGCGCTGCGAAACTTCGTCGTCTGCGCTGTTCTTGTGTTCGTCGACAAGAGCCTTGTAGTAACGGCGAACGATTTCTTGGTTGGATGCCTCTCGGCACACTTCGTCATCGTCGATACAGTAACCGGCCATATTGACGCCCATGTCGGTCGGTGACTTGTACGGCGACTCGCCCGCGAGCTTCTCCAGCAGGGTGCGCAGCAGTGGGAAGACCTCGACATCGCGGTTATAGCTGGTGACCTTGGTGTCATAGGCGGCCAAATGAAAAGGGTCGATGAGATTGATGTCATCGAGATCAGCCGTTGCCGCCTCGTAGGCCAGATTTACCGGGTGTTCGAGCGCCAGGTTCCAGATAGGGAAGGTCTCAAACTTTGCGTAACCGGAACGAATCCCGTGTTTGTGGTCGTGGTAAATCTGCGATAGACAGGTCGCCAGCTTTCCGGAGCCCGGGCCCGGCGCTGTGACAACGACCAAGTCCCGCGTCGTTTGCGCCCATTCATTCAGTCCGAAGCCGGCTTCACTGACAATTTTCTCGGTGTTTGTTGGGTAGCCCTCGATATTGCGATGGCGGATTACGCTCAATCCGAGTCGCTGCAGGCGCTCAATGAAGTTCTTTGCCAGGGTGTTGTCGTCGGAAAGCTGTGTGACGACGACGCTGCCGACAACAAACCCGCGTTCACGAAAAACATCGACGAGACGCAGCACATCGTCTTCGTAAGTGATGTCGAGGTCAGCGCGGACCTTGTGGCGCTCCAAATCCTTGGCATTGATGCACACCATGATTTCCAGATCGTCCTTGAGGCGATCGAGCATAGCGATTTTATTGTCAGGTGTGAAGCCTGGGAGAACACGCGAGGCATGCATATCATCAAATAGCTTGCCGCCCATTTCGAGGTAGAGCTTGCCGCCTTCACCTGCGATGTCTGCGCGCCGCTTCTTAATATGAGCGGATTGCATTTCGATGTACTTCTCGCGGTTAAAACCGACAGCCTGACCCATGGTGCCCTTTCTGAAGTTGTGTCTGCGGGGAGCGCGCTAATTATTGCGAAATTCTACTGTGCCCATGGTAGTGATACCGCCTTGCGAATGTCGTATCGGTTACTGCTGTCGCGGGGGGATTTTGGAAACTTTGGTGAATTAGGCCACGCGTAGGGGATTGTCTGATTAAAGTCCAGCATATTGATATTCAAAAAGAAATATGAAGAGGATGTGACATGCTCGATCCCCAGATGGCATCATCGTCGAATTCGGCAGAACCAACCGCACGCGCCCCGTACCAAGTGGGCAGGCGAGGCTTCCTCGTCGGAGCAACTGCCGTGTCAGCTGCGAGTATGATGCCTGCCGTAAGTGGTGCACCTAAGGCAAACGCCGCTCCTGCAAACGGGGCTTCTGCCGCCGCGGGGAATTCGACCACCAATTTGAATGTCGGTCGAGGAATGGCCGATATGACAGGCGAGCCACTCGGCGCTGGCATGAACGGGTATGCGGTCATGGATCAGATCACCTCGGGTCTGCGTCTTCGCCAGATGGCGCGTGCATTCATCTTCGGCGATGACAACGACAACCGTGTCGTCCACGTCACCGCAGACATGGGGCTCATGTTCCAGTCCATCCAGATGGAAGTTCTGCGGCGTCTCCGAGCTCTTTTCGGAGACCTCTACCATGAGGGCAACGTGCTTATCTGCGCATCTCACACGCATGTTGCGCCGGGAGGTACGTCGGGCCATCTCATGGTTGACCTGACTACCCTCGGATTCCGTCCCGTCACTTTCGAAGCTGTAGTCGTCGGTGTGGTCAAGGCTATTGAACGTGCACACGCTGATTACCAGCCGTCGACTATCCACCTGACCAAGGGGATTGCCAAGGATGCGGGTGTCAACCGCTCCCTGCAGGCATTTAAGCGTAACCCTGAAGAAGAGCTGCGTCGCTTCCCCGACGGAGTCAACCCGGAAAGCCATACACTGCACGTGAGTCGCGGTGGCCGCGAAGTCGGATTCATTAACTGGTATGGAATTCATCCGACCACCTTCGGTCCCGAGCACACCATCATCGACGGCGACAACAAGGGCTACGCAGCATGGAAGGTCGAGGTCGACCGCGGGGTTACCCACCGTGAGCCGGCCGATGCCCCCTTTGTCGCCGCATTTACCATGTCGTGCCCGGGTGACATCAGCCCGAACATGGGGCTCGTGCCAAATTCGGGCCCAGGCAACGGAGACGAAGCAGAGTCCGCCCGCATTCTCGGTCAGCGTCAGATTGACGCTACCCAGGGACAGACCATTGCACTGCCAGGAGGCGGTATCTCCACTGTCCACAAGTGGGTCAACCTTGGCGATGTCGACATCGACGGCCAATTCACGCCCGACGGCCAGCCGCACCGCACTGGACCTGCAATCCTCGGTGCGGCCTTCGCAGCCAGTAGCCAGGAGGATGGCGGTGGAGAACCAGCCCTCGGGTTCAACGAAGGCGAGCGCGGCGGTACGCCGTGGGTGCACCAGCTCAATAACGTCGTACTCCCGAAAAACATCGGGGAGATTCAGGGCAACAAAGAGTGCCTGCTGCCAGTCGGCTACATCGATGGTCTTCTCCAGCAGACCCACATGTTCTCCATCACCCGCATCGGTGGCTTCACCTTGATCACCAATGGCCTTGAACCCACCACAATGTCGGGCTACCGCATGCGTCAGCACGTCGCTGAAGTCCTCGGTGTTCCAATCGATACTGTCATCTGCCAGGGCTACACCAACAGCTATGGCCACTACGTCGCTACCCCAGAGGAATACGATCAGCAGGACTACGAGGGCGGCGCAACGGCTTTCGGCAAGTACACGCTCAGTGCGATGATTTCCATTTATCACAATCTCGCTCACGCGCTTGCCGACGGCATTGCGGTCGAGCCAGGCCGTGCGGCAGGCGATCTCACTGGCATCATCCCGCCGTCGCCAGCAGGAGGAAAGGTTATCGATTCCGCTCCAATGGGCAATAATTTTGGTGACGTGCTTGAATCCACGGCAAGCGTCACGGTAGGGCAGAAAGCCGTTGCCCAATTCGTCGCGGCAAATCCGAATAACGACTTGCGACTGGAAGACGGCTACCTACTTATCAAGAATGACCGCGGTGAGATTGTTTCCGACGACTGGGACCAGGCAACTGTCATTGAATTTGCCAAGGACGGTATTTATACCACCGCCAAGGTCTCTTGGGAGACCGGAGGAGTCGCGCCGGGCAAGTATGACATCATCGTGCGTGGTAGCGCGTTGGGTGTTGGTGATTCATTGAACGAATTCGAGGGAGTCGCTTCGGTGGAGCTCGTGTAAGAACGTCCAATTAAATACATTAATGCGCACAACGTGACTTATACTTTGGCCCATTAAAATCTCATCAAGGGCTTGTCTCACGTATAGTCCGTTGTGCGCATTATTTGTATGTATCCGTCAATTTGGCAGGAGCAGTCTGCTTCATGAATACCCCAAACAATCCATACAGCAACAACGATCCTTACGGTGACGGCAGCCGGGACAATGCGTCCAGTAACTATGACTCCCAGAGCCACGGTTTTCCCAACAATGGTTCGCAGGACTACAACCCTTACGGGGTCGATTCGGACGCACAACATGGCTCGCGTGGACCAGAGGATTCGCCACAGTGGAATCAGGCTCACGGTAGGGAACAGGCCTATGGCGATATTCCGTCCTACGGAACTGGCGAGCCAAGCGAGAACTATGGTGGCCAGCCCTATGGTGCGGGATCAAGCTACTGGCAGCAACCGGCAGGGGGGAATCCTGCAGCCGGTGCACTTGCTCCCGGAGTCAACATGCCAGGTGGCAATGAGCCACCGGTGAAGCCTGTGGCACAAGGGCCGACGAAGGTCGACATTGGAAGTGCCTTTTCCGCAGCGTTTCGTAGTCTAAATAGCAATTTTGCTTCTTGGCTTGGCGTCATGCTGACGTTCTTCGCCGTACTAGTCGCCCTGATTGTTGGCGCAGCGGCAATTCTCTTTGCCTCTGGTGACTTCGATCCGGAATTTGAGCCGAACTATCCAGGCGATGTTCCGTTTGAGGATCTAGGGTCAATGTTCGCGACTGTCGGCGCGATGGCACTCCTATTTGCCGTGGGCATGTTCGCGATGCAGGCATTTATGCTGCGCGGTGCATTCGAAGCTGTCGATGGGAGAGTGCCGAACTACGGTACTTTCTTCCGTGTAAACAGGTGGGGATCTCTTATCGGTGTCTACATTGTCACGTTCCTGGTGGGACTGCTCGCCATGCTGCCGGGGATGGTGCTCTTCATCGCTGGAGTATCCCTGTCCGCCAATGGCAGTGAAGCTGCCGCGGCGATGATTCCACTGGGCTACTTGGTTTTGTTGTTGACGTCGATTTTCATCATGCCAATTACAGCGACTATGCCACTACTTGTTTTCGATGGTCGAGCAACTGCGCTTGAGGCGCCGGTTGTCGCTTGGCGCCTGGTAAAGCCCCAATATTGGACGATGCTTGTTGCATTCATACTGACGTCGATTGTTTCTTCCGCAGGTGCGATGCTCTTCTATATTGGCATCTTGTACACAATGCCGCTGGCTATGCTGGTTCAGGTGCACATCTACCGCCAGCTCATCGGTGGCCGTCGAGTTATTAATGAAGCGCAGGAAAATCCGGGCTATTACCCTCCGCAGCAGTAGCCGAAACGAATAAGAAAAAGCGCCCAAGGAACCGGTACAAATTGGTTCCTTGGGCGCTATTTGATCAGCAGGAAATCCTGCGGGGGAGCGTTCGACTATCAAAGCCGAACGTATCCTCCTAATATTTAGCGGGTAGCCTCAGCGAAGACAGCCTGTGCAATACCAGAGACGGTGCCTGCAATCTTCACAGCTTCCCAGACCTGCTCCTTGGTCAGACCAGCATCGCGGACGACCTTTGCGTGGGAGGTCACGCATGCTTCACAGCCGTTGATGGCAGAAACTGCCAGAGACCACAGCTCGAAGTCTTCCTTCTCGGCACCCGGATTGGAGATGATGTTCATGCGCAGACCGAACTTGACCTGTGCGTAGTCATCACCGAGCATGTGGCGAGTGCGGTAAGCGACGTTGTTCATGCCCATAACGGTAGCCGCACCAAGCGCAGACTCGAAAGCCTCGTCAGACAGGTGCTCCTTGGCTTCCTCAGCAATCTCGGAGAAGACGGTCTCGTTGCGGGTGGCAGCAGCAGATGCAAGCAGGGTACCCCACAGCTGCTGCTCGGAGAGTTCCGTAGAACGGGTGAGAGTGCCAAGGTTCAGCTTCATGTCCTTGGCGTACTCCGGTAGGCCGGAACGAAGGTTATCGATGCTCATATGAGTTACTTCAGCTCCTGCTTCAGAACATCCATCTTGTCGATGTTCTTGGTCGGGTCATTCTTCTGCCAGTTACATGCGCAGACCTCTTCAGACTGAAGAGCGTCGAGAACACGCAGAACCTCGTCAACGTTACGACCGACAGCGTCCGGGGTAACGGAGACGAACTGAATGATGCCGTCCGGGTCAATGATGAAGGTTGCGCGATCTGCAACACCGTCAGCGTTCTCGACGCCGAGTGCACGCATCAGGTCGTGGCGGATGTCGGAGAACATCGGGAACGGGATGTCCAGTAGTTCCTCGTGGGTTGCACGCCAGTTGAAGTGGGAGAACTCGTTGTCGCCAGAGCCACCGAGAATAACGGTGTCGCGGTCTTCGAATTCCTCGTTCAGCTTGCCGAATGCAGCAATCTCCGTCGGGCAGACAAAGGTGAAGTCCTTCGGGTAGAAGAAGACGACTTTCCACTTACCCTCGTAGGACTCATTGGTTACCTGCTCGAAGTAGTCATCCGGAGAAGAAGCGTTTGCATCACGCAGGTTGCCGCCCTTGAGAGCGGTTAGAGAAAACTCGGGGAACTTGTCGCCAACAGTCAAAATTGCCATGGAATCCTCCTGAATGTATTCCTTCTGGGGTCACACGCCATTATGCCTATGGATTCCCAAACCGTCAAGAGGAAAAAGTTAATAAGCTCGTGTAAGCTTATAGGTATGCGTAATAGAGATTATCGGCCCACTTTGCCTCAGTTACGTGCCTTTGTCGCGATTGCCGATACCGGTCACTTCGGTCAAGCCGCTGCCCGTCTCGGCATTTCACAGCCCAGCCTGTCACAAGCGCTTTCCACCCTTGAGCAGGGACTGGGGGTGCAGCTTGTAGAGCGTTCGACTCGCCGAGTGCTGGTGACGCCACTCGGTCGCGGTCTGATTCCTTATGCACGCCAAGCATCTGAAATTGTTGACGAGATTGTTGCTCGCGCATCTGGCCGTACAGATGATTTGTCCGGACCACTATCCATTGGTGTTATCCCTACGGTTGCTCCATACGTGCTGCCCAACTTCCTCCAGTTAGTTCGTGACGAGCTGCCAGATCTAAGGCCTAGGATCGTCGAGGAGCCGACCGAGCGCCTCATCGAATCACTTCGTTCCGGCACCATTGATGCAGCCATCATGGCACTGCCGTCCGATGTGCCTTCCTTTGAAGAAATTTACCTCTACGACGAAGAGTTCTACATCGTCGTGCCAGACGATCATCCGCTGGCAGGTAAGGAAGACGTAAAGCTTGAGGCAATCAGGGACTTGGACTTGCTCCTACTTGACGACGGTCATTGCCTGCGTGACCAGGTGTTGGATATCTGTCGCAAGGTCGATGCTGTTCACGGCGAGACCTCCGGCTTGGAAACACGGGCGGCTTCTCTATCGACCGTCGTGCAGTGTGTTGCCGGTGGGTTGGGGCAGTCGCTTGTGCCGGAATCGGCTGTCAAGATTGAGGCGGACCGTCCCGGTCTGGCTGTTGCGCGATTCGAGGGTCCGGCACGGCCGGGACGCACCATTGGGCTGGTTCACCGGGCATCATCGGTACGCGGCGGCGAGTTCAATCGAATTGCCGAACTGGTACGGCAGGCATACATAGACGCTATTGCCTAAAGCTCTCTTGGCGCATGTTGCAGTAGCGTACGAAGTAAGCCAAACCGGGCTGGCAGTTCCAGCCCGGTTTAGCGTTTATCCCTGAATAATTCGCAGTGATGCCAACCTGACTTCGCCGCATTCATCAGATGCAGCCAAGTCAACGTTCGCTTCAAAGCGCCAACCGTGGTCACCCTCAGGATCATCGAGTATCTGGATCACATGCCATAGGCCCTCACCAGCCTTGCGGTCAATCGAAATCATATCGCCGCCGCGAGCCTTAGCATCGATGCCTAGGTCATCGTATTCATCGAAGTAGTCATCCATCGCGGCAGGCCAATCTGGTGCGTCGTCGAGGTAGTTGTCCAGGTCGGCCAGCTCCTCCTCCTTTTCAAAGGCAAAGAGCTGCACGTGGCGGAACATGAGATTGCGCACCATACGGGTAAATGCACGCTCATTGCCGGTAAGAGGCCGCGACTCGTCGGTGCCAAAAGCCGCTTCCTTGAGAGTTTCTTCGTCCAATGGCTTGTCCGGATCGGCCATCTGCGCCCATTCATCTACCAGGGAGTTATCCACCTGCACAACGAGCTCGCCGAGCCATTCCACAATGTCCCGGAGCTCCTCGTTAGCAGCTTCCGGTGGGAGAGTGTGTCGCAAAGTGCGCCAGGCATCGGTGAGGTAGCGCAAGAAAATACCTTCGGAGCGGGCGATTCCGTACTCAGATACCACATCCGAAAAAGTCATGGCCTTTTCCACCATCTCGCGCACCACAGATTTGGGCGACAGCGAAAACTCACGCACCCACGGGTGACCTTGGGCATAGGTGTCGAATGCGCCCTCCAGCTTGTCGGCAAGCGGCATCGGCCATGTGATGTCTTCGACGATGCTCATACGTTCGGTGTAATCAACGCCTTCGGCCTTGAGCGCGGCAATTTCTTCACCGCGTGCCTTTTTCTGCTGCGCGATGAGCAGCGGGCGAGGGTCTTCCAGAATTGACTCAAACACACTGATGACATCGAGTGCGTAGTTCGGGCTGTCCTTATCCAGCAGTTCGAGCGCGGCGATGGCGAAAGGCGACAGTGGTTGGTTGAGCGCGAAGTCACGCTGCAGCTCCATTGTCAGCTCGGGGCGGCAGTCATCGCCCTCGCCATGCGTGACGACGATTCCCGCGTTGACCAAACCGCGGTAGAGCTCAATTGCGGTCAGAATAGCCTCGTTTTGCTGGTGGCGGGTGTCGTGATTGGTGCGCAGCAGATGACGCATGTGTTCGTAGGTATCGCCCCCACGTGCAATGACGTTGAGCAACATACCGTTGGTAACTGCAAAGCGACTGGTCAGCGGCTCTGGTGGCTGAGAAACGATTTTGTCGAAGGTCTTCTCCGACCATGTCACTTCGCCCTTGGGAACGGACTTCAGCCGCAACTTCTTCAGTTTGGCCTCATCCTGGCCGGCACGGCGACGCAGCTTGGCATTTTCGATTTCGTGTTCAGGTGCTTCGACAACTACGGTGCCCTCGGTGTCGTAGCCAGCACGGCCGGCGCGTCCAGCAATCTGGTGGAACTCGCGTGACTTGAGAATACGGCTACGGCGGCCATCGAATTTGGCCAAACCGGTAATTAGCACCGTACGAATAGGCACGTTGATGCCGACGCCGAGGGTATCCGTGCCACAGATAACCTTCAGCAGACCAGTCTGAGAGAGACGCTCAACCAAACGACGGTACTTCGGCAGCATTCCCGCATGGTGGACGCCAATGCCCTGGCGCACCAACTTGGAAAGAACTCGACCAAAGGCCGTGGTAAACCGGAAATCGCCAATCTCCTCGCGAATCCGCTCCTTTTCCTCCTTCGTCAGCAGCTTCAGACCGGTCAGTGCTTGAGCCTGTTCAGCTGCTTGGCGCTGGGAGAAAAAGACGATGTAGATTGGGGCTTTTCCGGATTTCAGCAACTCCGCCAGCGTGTCATGAACTGGCGTGTAGACATAGTGGAAATCCAACGGCACCGGGCGCGTCGTACCTGTAACGAGGTTGACGTCGAGGCCCGTGCGTTCCTTCAGATCCGTCTCAAACTTTTGAGTATCGCCGAGAGTGGCGGACATCAACAAGAATTGGCAACGGGAAAGCTCGAGCAGTGGCACCTGCCATGCCCAGCCGCGGTCGGGATCCGCATAGAAGTGGAATTCATCCATTACCACCTGGTCAATATCGGCGTCGGCCCCGTCGCGCAGGGCGATATTGGCGACAATTTCCGCAGTTGCGCAGATGATGGGGGCGCCGCCGTTGACGGTGGCATCGCCGGTCATCATACCGACATTTTCAGCGCCAAAGACCTCGCAGAGGGCAAAAAACTTCTCGCTGACCAAGGCCTTAATAGGCGCTGTGTAAAAGCTGCGCTGACCACGGGCAAGCGCGCAGAAATGGGCGGCTATAGCTACCATCGACTTGCCCGACCCCGTTGGAGTGGCAAGGATGACATGGTCGCCACCAGCCAAACCGATAGCGGCCTCTTCCTGCGCCGGGTAGAGCGTGATGCCCTGGTCCCTGGTCCAGGCAATGAATGAGTCCATAATCGCATCGTCGAAAAGGGACTCAGGAACCTCAGCTAGGTTGGGAAGCATTTCAGATAGTGACACGCTTCCCACCCTAGCGGTAACCCCGGATTAGAAGCGGAACCAGGGCTTCCAGCCACGCCGACGACGAGGCTTTTCCGGTTCACCGGATTCTTCGCTTTCTGCCTGCTCTTCCCGAGGCTGCTCTTCCCGGGGCTGTTCAGACTCAGGCTGTTCGGCAGTTTCGTCTGCAGAAAACTCCGCAGACTTATCATCCGCCGAGGTCGACTCGGGTTCTTCCGACTGTGCGTCAGCGTCCTCTGATGTAGTTGCCGAGGAATCCGCGTTGGCCGGGGTTTCCGCCTCGGTGTCAAGCGAGGAAGAGTCCTCTACTGGACGCAGCGGTTGGGAAGCGAGAAACTTCTCGAACTCAGCGCCAATCTCGTCGGCCGAAGGCATCTCGCCGTTAGGCCCAAGCAGGGGAGACGTCTCCAGCTCTTGACGACGTTGAACTTCCTGGTCGTACTGTTCCTCGAGAAGATTGACCAGCTGAGAGACCTCGCCGGAATCATTCGTCTGCGTATTGAGCAGCTCCGCCACCCGCGCGGATTCCTTCTCCAACGCCTCAAGCGGGAGCTTGAGCTTGGCTAGCTTTGCTACCTCCTGCAACAGCCGCAGTGATGCCAGCGGATACTCAGAGGCCGCGACATAGTGTGGTACCTGCGCGGTGAAACCAAAGGCATCACAACCGCGGCTTGCAAGCTCGTACTCAATGTTCAGGCTCGCAGCACCCGGAACCGTGACGCGGTTGCCCCAGGTATGCATATCACTGAGTTTCCGCTTATCTGTGCCATGGGCGATGATGCCCAGCGGTCGGGTGTGCGGAACCGTCATCGGCGCCGAGTACAGTGACACGGTCCGACCGACATCGTAGCGCTTAGCCAAATCTGCGACCGCAGTCGAGAAAGCCTCCCACCGCATGTCTGGCTCGGGGCCAGACAGCAGTAAGAACGGCTTGCCGACGTTGTCGCGAACCACATTGAGCGACAGGTTCAAATCGGATACATCCACGATCTGGTCGCGGTTCATCGTCACAGCGGGACGGCGGGAACGATAATCAATCAGCTCGTCGATAGAAAAGTTCACCAATGGACGGTGCTCGAGAGCATCCAAGAGGAAACTAGCTGATTCCGAGACTGCATTACCGGCATCCGCATAACCGCTAAGCGCAATGACCAGGGTCAGATGCCCCTCGCTTCCCGTTACGTCAGGAACCGGGAAAACTACCTCGTACATATTGCCCTGAGGCTTGTCGGTCGGATCACTCACGTACGACTACCTCCTGCATCACATTTTTCGTCATTTGAAGTAAGCAACCAGGATACCGCAGAAAATATTCCAGTTATCCACAAGTCGAAAGTAGTCCACAGATGCGCCGATTCTTCCGGTCGCGCACAAGCAAGGCTGTTGCGGATTCGATAACAATGAGAGCCACCAGATGGCGAGAGGATTGTCCGCTGTCGAGCTATCCCAATGGGGGAAAAGGGGTAAGGAATCAATGGGAAACAAAAAGAATTTCGGTGCAGGAAAGATGCCTGAAATTGAGCCGAGTGTCTTTCTGACGAACCTGCCAGGAATCGTTGGATTCTATCCGCGGGGGCAGGTAGTGATTGCGGCGTTGTACCGTCAGCAGGTCGAAGATTTCATCGACGGCAAGGTCGAGTTTGACCCGACAGCGCATGCTGGCCCGATGCTGATCAAGGATGTGGCCTCGATGGAGAGCAATCCTGACTTGGTGCGGGCAGCTGCGGACTTCTTGCTCGATGAAGGCTGCACTCACGCAGATGTGTTTATCATCGACGAATCCTGGGGGATTGAAAAGGACTCGACACCTATTACAGGCTGGCTGCGAGAAGGCGGTCTGCATGAGGTGCGTTTGGCGGGCGTTGCCACTATTGCTGCGGGGGAAGTTGTCACGGACGAGCAGGGAGAGATTGTCGGCATTGTCGGTGACAGTCTGATGACCGAGAATGCAAATCTAATCTCTCGGCAGGGAGAACAGATTTTCAAAAACTATGAGGAGTACCGCAGTTATTTTCGAGGTGGTCAATTCCGCGACAGTAAAGATAGGGCTCTGATTGAACGCCTCCGGGAACGAGCGATAGCCGTTGAGCAGCCGAGGAAGCTCAAAATTGGTTCGGACAATCCCGCGCTCATTGAGCACTTCGACATGCTAAAAACCGCCGTCGAAAACGTGGCCGATGGTGTGATGGAAGCACATGAGGCGGTGCGCGATGAAAACGCAGGATATGCCATTGCTGCAGCACTGACCAACGTTACCTTGCGCGATATGTCCATGATTTTCATCACTACGCAGTTGGCGCAAGCAATGGGAGAAATCTGGCGCGAGGCCGCAATTGTCCACCGCGGCAGCCTGCGTGCAAACGCTTTAGCGTGTTTTGCCATCGCAAAGTTCGCGGCTGGACTGGAGAACTATGCGCAAACAGCCCTCGATGAGGCAGCGAGGGAGCAACCGAATCATTCACTGACTCAGTTGCTGGAAATTGCGGTCGCCAATCAAATTGTGCCGAGGTGCGTCGGCACAATTCTTGGGGCAGCACAAGAGGTACTGCGCAGGGTATACAAGGTGAAAATGCCGCGAATTGAATAGCGACCCTGCAAGCTGTGCTGCCGTACCTAGCGGTGCGCCGAGTGGGCTCGGTCGCCGAGGGTCTTGGTGTACTCCCATGCATCGGCGACGATGGTTTCCAGCTCCGTGTGATTGGGCTTCCATCCGAGCTCGTCCATGGCACGCTGGGAAGAGGCAATAAGAGTTGCCGGATCACCGGCTCTGCGCGGTGCATCCTCAGCGGGAATCGGGTGACCGGTGACCTTACGGCAGGTCTCGATGACCTGGCGAACCGAAAAGCCGTCGCCAGAACCGAGGTTAAAGATACGGTGCGTACCCGGCGCGTTGGACTCCAGTGCCAATACGTGCGCATCCGCGAGGTCTTTGATGTGGATGTAGTCACGAACCGCGGTGCCGTCCGGAGTCGGCCAGTCATTGCCAAAGACCATAATCTTGTCGCGATGACCAAGCGCAACCTGGAGTACCAGTGGAATGAGGTGAGTTTCTACCTCACGGTTTTCGCCAAAACCGCCCCAGGCACCCGCCACATTGAAGTAACGCAAGCTGGTAGCGCCGATGTTGTATGCCTTGGCGTAAGACGCGATGGCGTAGTCCATGGCCAGCTTAGTGGCACCGTAAGGGTTAGTCGGTGCGGTTGGCATGTCTTCGGTAATTGGTGTCTTCTCTGGCTCACCGTAGGTTGCGGCTGTCGAAGAGAACACCAAGCTATTCGTACCGGTATCACGCATCGCGTCGAGTAGCTTCAGGGTTTGGCCCACATTGTTGTGCCAGTAGTCGGAAGGAACTTCGACGGACTCGCCAACAAGCGATTTCGCAGCGAAATGAACGACACCGTCGAAGCTGTCGGAGGACAGAACCTCGTAGGCCTTGTCCGCCACATCACCTTCGACTAGGGTTGCGCCCTCCGGTACCGCATCACGGTTGCCAACAGAGAAGTTGTCCAGAATGGTGACGTCGTGGCCAAGAGAAATCAATACTGCCGAGCAAACGCTACCGACGTAGCCGGCACCACCAGTGACTAGGAGTTTCATTTGGTAATCACCATGATCGCGTGAGACAGAGTATCTGGAATGTCGAGAGAATGATCACCGCGGGCAAGAGTCACGCGGCCAGCGGCAACCTCGGCAAGTGCTTCAGTACCCGGCATAATTCCGGCCTTGTGGAGACGCTTCATGTAGCTCTGCTCGACCTGCAGGATTTCGTTAATCTGGACGATTTCAATCGTGTACTCACCGGGGTTTAGGTCGGAGAGCCGGCGAACGTTCTCTAACGGCTTTGGTGACTGAGTTCCACCGAGGTCTTCCAAACCGGGGATCGGGTTGCCGAATGGGGAGCGTGTGTAAGAGTCGAGCACGTCGAGAAGTTTGCGCTCGACCTCGTCACTCATTACGTGCTCCCAGCGGCAGGCTTCATCGTGAACCTTGTCCCATTCGAGGCCAATGACATCCGTAAGTAGGCGCTCAGCTAGGCGGTGCTTACGCATGACAGCTGTGGCCAGCCTGCGGCCCTCGTCGGAAAGCTGCAAGCTGCGATCTGGGGCAACTACAAGAAGGCCATCGCGCTCCATGCGCGCAACGGTTTGGCTAACGGTCGGCCCCGACTGCTCAAGGCGTTCGGCAATGCGAGCACGCAAAGGAATGATGCCCTCTTCTTCGAGTTCGAAAATCGTACGTAAGTACATTTCCGTGGTGTCAACCAAATCCCTCACGGTTTTCCTCCGATAACGCAGTCTTAAAAGTTTTCACTCAAGTATTAGGATAACCACATTTGCGTAAGAAAGATGTTAGGGCTCGCAAATCCAGTGGCTGTGGTGCTGATTAGGCAGCGAAAAGCTTGGTTCGGTGGGCGCTGCTGAGATGTAAGGGAGCGTACGCGATGTCGAAAGTTCGACTTGCAGTCGAAAACGCCGACCGCCAGTGTGGATGAAACTCCCGCACGGGGGTCGGCATTGCAGTCCAGCTCTATCTCAGGGCTGAAATTGGGAACCCTATCGATGTCACCGCCATGTGGCGTTAGTTTGCGTACTCACGCAGCTTGTCAGCACGGTCTCCCTCGCGCAGCTTGGACATAACTTCCCGCTCAATCTGGCGGACGCGCTCGCGAGACAGGCCGAAGTGGCGGCCAATCTGATCCAGCGTGCGGGGTAGGCCATCGTCGAGACCGTAGCGGAGCTTAATAACTTCCTGCTCTCGAATCTCGAGAGTGGACAGAACCTTGCGGACATCGTGGTGACGCAGGGAAGCGACAACTGCTTCCTCAGCATCAGTTGCCTCTGAGTCCTCGATGAAGTCTCCCAGGGGAGCTTCCTCGTCAGTGCCCACTGGCATGTCCAAGCTCACCGGATCGCGGGACTGACGCAGCAGCATCTCAATCTTGGCTTCTGGAATGCCGGATTCCTCTGCCAATTCCTCATTCGTAGCCTCACGGCCGAGCTGCTGGTAGAGCTCACGCTTGATACGAGAAATCTTGTTGACCTGCTCAACCAAATGGACAGGGAGGCGAATAGTACGCGACTGATCAGCCATACCGCGGGTAATAGCCTGGCGAATCCACCACGTTGCGTATGTGGAGAACTTGAAGCCCTTGGTGTAATCGAACTTTTCCATGGCGCGGATGAGGCCCAAGTTGCCCTCCTGGATTAGATCCAGCAGCGGCATACCGCGGTTGGTGTAGCGCTTCGCCAGCGAGACCACAAGACGGAGATTGGCTTCGAGTAGGTGGGCGCGTGCGGCCTTACCTTCCTTCGCCAAAATCTTGACATCACGCTTCTTTGCACGGGTCATTTTTGCGCCGGTCTGCAGCAAATGCTCGGCGTATACACCGGCTTCAATGCGCTTAGAAAGTTCCACCTCTTCTTCAGCGCTGAGAAGAGCAGTCTTTCCGATGCCGTTCAAATACACACGAACCAAATCGGCGGACGGGTTGGAGTTATTGCCGGTGCGGCGCCCCTTGTCCCTTGTCTGACCTTCCAGTTCGTCATTTTGAATATCGGCACTCTTCATGAATCTGCCTCCTGGATTTTTAAGTGGACTCAATAACTACAACGCACGGAGTTACGAAAATGTTCCCGTGAAAGGTGATGAATGTCAATAGGGTAATTTTGCCATGCAAATATAATGTTAAGAAAAACTACCGTCACTAGCATTCCACAAGAACTGTAAAGGGGCCATCGTTGACTGATGTCACCTCCATCATTGCCCCAAATTGTCCTGTTTCGACCGTCAAGCCACGATTGCGCAAGTTCTCGACAATTTTTTCAATGACGGGTTCGGCCTCTGGGCCCGGAGCCGCGTCTACCCACGACGGCCGCCGTCCCTTCTTTGTCGCCCCCATCAACGTGAATTGGCTAACGACGAGCACCTGGGCGCCAGCATCGACAGCGCTGAGTTCGCCATCCAGGATGCGCAGCTCCGCGATCTTGCGGGCCATCGTTTCCCAAGCATCAGCAGAGTCCTCGCGGCCAACGCCTACGAGCGCCAAAATGGCACCAGTATCGCCTCCGTCAACGTGCCCAACAACGGAACCGTCGACAGTGACTGACGCGGATTTAACTCGGGTGAGAACGGCTTTCATTTACTGTTTATCCTCCAAGAGCTCGGTGGGGAGAATCAGACCATGGCGAACCAGGTCAACGACAATGGGAACTAGGGCGTCTTTGATGGCAGGTACGTCGGACTCATCGAAGGCTCCAAACATTGCCATGATGTCGATGACTGAGCCCAGAGCAGCTTCGGGATGCAGCGCACCCAGAATGGTTGCCACGGACTCATCGATTGAGTGTGTCCAGGCGGGGCCATCGGTGCGTGAGAGGCGCGTATCGAACTCAGTGAAGCCCTGGCCGCTTTCGACGTCGGCAAGCGAAACGCGTTCGATGGCGACACCGGGGCGCACGGTAAAGGAAGCTTCGAGGATGGTGTCGGCAGTTTGTGCACGAAGCCATTCGGCGCGGCCGAGATACTCCTCGGCTTCGGCGGCGAAGGGAGCGGCCAAAGGCTGCGGCATTTCCTCGCACACGGCGGAAGTCGGGCCGTTGATGCGTTGGACTGTGATGTAGCCGAACCCGATGCCTGTCACGCCGCTGTTGCGAAAGTGCTCCAGCCAGGCACGAGAGCGCTCGCACCCCTCTGGGCTGCGGGGGTCGATGGACTCGTCTCGAAGCCAGGTGCCAATGTATTCCGCCGGCGTAGCGAGATCCCGTTGCGTTACCCACACCTCGAGGCCCTCAGCAGGGAGCCAAGAAGCGATGCGCTGTTGCCAACTCTCGCCCTCGATATGGGCCCAAGCGCCGAGTAGATGCGCCGTGCCGCCGTCGGTGAGATGGTCGGCCAGACCGCGGATCATAAGCTCGGTGGCACCGTCCAGATTCAGTCCTGAGTCACGGTAAACATGTTCCACACTTGGCAGTCCTACGACGAACGGCGGGGTGGCCACAATGCGGTCAAACTTCTGGCCTGCAACCGGTTCAAACCACGAACCTTCGAGAGCCTGCGCTTGGTCGAAGCCATTAGCTGCGAAAGTAGCGCGGGCAAAAAACAGCGCGCGGGGGTGAATGTCTGTCGCGACAATCGACTTTGCATCAGGTTGGGCAAGGCTCTGGATGCCACAACCGGCACCGAGATCGAGTACGGATTCCACCGCCGAGGTCGACGAAATATCGAGGAGAGAGCGGGAAGCCCGCCCTACGCCTAGGACATGATCGGGTCCAGGAACGTGATCGTTCATAGAGGCGTCGCGGTCGGAAAAGATAATACGGTCGACTCCCGCAATCTCGACCGGGCGCACATCGATACACACCTGTGCGTTGCTGGCGGTGCCGGCAAGTATGCCGCTGTCCAGCAACTTGACTGTCAGCTCAGCTCCAAATAGCTGCTCTGCGTCGGCGAAATCGCCCAGGATGAGAAGACGCAACGCGGTCACAGTATCCGCAGAAACGCCGTCCGTCTCGGTAAGCAGAGCATCGACAACGCCGGGCTCACCGCGGTCCAGCGCGGCTAACCCCTCGGCTCCTAGGACTCGACGCAGTGACTCGCTGGAAAACTCAAGGCGCCTAAGTGCGGTGGCGAATTCCTCTGCACAGTCGACAAAAGCACGAAGCTGCTGATCAGTCGGTGGGGTGAAGGTGGAGGGGGAAAAGGTCATCGTAGGCACTACCTTCGTCGTAAAGCGGGGCGGAGGGGCTAGTTAGGGGAGCTTGACGACGGATCGTCGTCTTCCGGCATATCGATGACATTTGCGTCATCGAAGGGATTTGAGGTGGTCTCGTTACCGGACCGCGGCGGTGCGTCGGTGTCTTCGGTACTGGCAGCAGAACCGAGCGCGCGCATCTCCGCTTCCTTGAGGGCGCGCTGGCGCTGTTGTTCCTCCCATTTGCGGTTTTGCTCGCGTACAACTCCTGGCTTGTAGACGCGCGGTTTGCGCTTGTCAGCGGGTTCTCCAACGCCATTGGCGATGACAACCGCGATCCACGGCATGGGTACGGAGACGACCATGAGAATCGCCGCAATCCACGGCACATCCCACCACAGGTAAAAAGCGCCGGAAAGAAGTAGCAATGGAATGCGAGACCATTGCAGGGCCGCGTAGACGTGGCGGCGGTGGTCGTAGTTGCGAATCCTTGAGCCGCGGGCGTCGGTAATCAACGCCGCGTCTTTCTTGCGTCGCCGGGAACTTCCGCGTTTCGGCAGCGCGGAGTCGCGACGGTCATTGATTCGCGCCATGGTTGCCTAGCATACGCCTGTGGCGTGGGGGTGTCTCAACTAGCTATGCCCGTTGCAGCTGCATGCTCGCGTAGTCGCAGCGGTGTTGTGGATGGCTGTGGAAGGTAGCAGTCAGCAGCGGCAAGCACCTGGGGCGCTAGGCATAATTTGACCAATGGGGCACAATTGGAATCTGTGAGCACTCCATTGAAGACGACAAAGACGATTGAACGCACCGATACCCGCGTCGATGAGTCGACGAGGGACGACACTCCGAAGTTCTTCCATTACGTCAAGAAGGACCAGATCGTGAACTCCGCGGTCAACGGCTCCTACGTCGTTGCTCTGTGCGGTGAAACCTTCCCAGTGAAGAAGTCGGCGAAGCCGGGTTCACCGGTATGCCCTGACTGCGAGCGGATTTACAAGTCCCTGCGTCGCAAGTGAGCGGGCTTCGTAAATGGCAGCAGGAGGCCCTCGACAAATACCTGGCGACTAACCCCAAGGACTTCCTTGCAGTGGCGACACCGGGCGCAGGTAAGACGACCTTCGCTCTGCGTATCGCCAGTGAGTTGCTGTCGCGGCGGATTGTCGAGCGCATTATCGTCGTAGTGCCTACTGAGCACCTGAAGGTACAGTGGGCTGCCTCTGCTGCTCGTTCGGGGATTGCGTTGGATCCCAAGTTCTCCAACGCCAAGGGTGTGGTAAACCCTTCCTACCAGGGAATTGTTGTGACCTACGCCCAAGTCGCAGTGCATCCGTTTAAGCACCATGCCGTAGCCACCGCTCGGCCGACATTGGTGATTCTGGACGAGGTACACCACGGCGGTGATGCCAAGAGTTGGGGCGACGGCATTTCTGAGGCTTACGGTGATGTCGAACGCCGCCTGTGCTTAACTGGTACGCCGTTCCGCTCCGATGACGCGGCAATTCCGTTTGTTCGCTACTCGCCGGATGGCGATGGTTACTCGCGCTCCGTCGCTGACTACACGTACGGCTATTCCAATGCGCTTGCCGACGGCGTCGTGCGCCCAGTGGTCTTTTTGGCTTACTCCGGTGAAGCTCGCTGGCGTGATAGCGCGGGTGATGAGTTCGCTGCGCGTCTGGGTACCGTGATGAGCCCAGAGGAGACCACTCGAGCTTGGCGCACCGCGCTTGATCCAAAGGGCGAGTGGATGCCGTCGGTGCTGCGGGCAGCGCATACCCGGCTCTCGCAGATGAGGCAGCATATTCCCGATGCCGGTGGCCTGGTTATCGCCTCCGATGCGGCAACTGCCCGTGCGTACAAGCGCATTCTCGAGCAGATTGCCTCCACACCGGTGGCGTTGGTGCTTTCGGATGAGCCTGGCTCGTCGGAACGCATTAAGACCTTCTCCGAGTCCACCGACGAGTGGATGGTGGCTGTGCGAATGGTCTCCGAAGGCGTGGACGTGCCAAGGTTGGCGGTCGGCGTGTATGCGACTAGTTCCTCGACTCCGCTATTCTTCGCGCAGGCTATCGGACGATTCGTGCGAAGCCGCATGCCGGGGGAGACTGCGTCCGTCTTCTTGCCGTCGATTCCTGTGCTGCTCGACTTGGCCTCGCAGATGGAGGTGCAGCGCAACCACGTGCTCGGTAAACCGGATCGGCCTTCGGAGGGCTGGGAAGATGACTTGGTCGCCGAAGCTAACCGGCGTAAGGATGAGCCCGACGAACTGCTGCCGGCCTACGAATCCATTGGCGCGGATGCTGAACTCGACTACCTGATCTACGACGGTTCCTCCTACGGCACCGCAACCGTTGCCGGTTCCGCTGAAGAAGCTGACTACCTTGGCTTGCCCGGGCTTCTCGACGCTGAGCAAATGCGACTCTTGCTGCGTCAGCGGCAGGATGAACAGCTTAAAGCCGCCAGTGCCCGAGAGAAGGAAGCCCGCGAGGAGGCGAGGGAATCGTCGTCAAGCGGAGGCGAAGGCGGCGCGGTCCACCGCATTGAGGGATCGGCGTACCCGAGGCCGCAGAAGGTGGCCAGTGAGGTGTTGCCGAAGTTGCGGAAGGAACTCAATACGCTGGTGTCTATGACGGCGGCGCGAACCGGTAAGCCACATGGTCAGGTGCATAACGAGGTTCGGCGCGCCTGTGGTGGCCCGCCGACTGCGCTGTGTACGGAGGAGCAGTTGCGCGATCGCATTAGCTACCTGCGTAATTGGTAGGGTTTCAAGCGAACTGAGCAATCTATGGTGGAGAGAAGAATGTCGGCAAGCAGTGATAAGTCGAGGCCGTCGGAATTGACCGGCGGTGGTTTGTCGGCTGTACCAGGCAATGACAGTCGGACTATTGGCGTGCTGGCACTGATCTTTGGTGTCGGCGGACTCTTGATGTCCTGGATGATCGTTGGTGGCATCCTCGGAGTCTTTGGCATTGTTCTGGGCATCATCGCGATGGCGAAGGCGCTGAGCGCGAAGAAGCGCGTGCAGGCTGCTGGGGAAGACGCGGTCATCAGCGGTTCGTTCGGATTGGGCGTTGTCGGCATTGTGACGGGTATTGCAGCCGCCGTGGTGTCGCTGATGCTGTACTGGTCGACATCAGACGCGATGTCGAAGTGCGAGAAATTCGAGCGTACCTCTGGAGAGTATGCCGAGTGCATCTCCAATCAGATGGGGACTGACCAGCCAAAGAAGCAATCGGAGTGAGTTCGGACGCGAAGTCAATGGCGGTGTTACTTTGTGCCCGGAGTTTTCGGTTAATGCCAGATGCGCAATGAGGAAATGAGCTAACCCCGTAATCCACCCCCGAAGTCCAACTGCCTGCGGTTTCGGCCGGGGGTTTCTTAGTGAAATCTCATATTTGGCCGAGTGTTGGTAATGATATTGGTGTCAGAAAGTACCCACATTTGGCATCCCCTACATGCGGTAAACGTGTGAACATGCGTGCAATACAGGATGTCTGCTGATTATTAAATAGGAGCGTGAATCGTGGCAGCGACATCTACGCGCGACAACTCCCCGGAACTGTCACCTGGCCAACAAGACCGTGGTTACCTCAGCCGGGAGCTTTTCCGTAAGCGCACCGGTCTAGGACTCGGTATCATCCTGTCCTTGCTCGTGTACTTCTTTATGCCGGCTGAGCTCGATCACAACCTGCGTGCAACCGCAGGTGTAGCAGTGCTTATGGCCGTGTGGTGGATGTCCGAGGCTATCCCGATTGCCGTTACGGCTCTGCTGCCGCTGGCGCTATTCCCGATTCTCAACCTCGCGGAGATTAAGGATTTCTCGGGCAAGTACACAGACCCGACCATCTTCCTCTTTATGGGCGGCTTCCTGTTGGCACTGGCGATGCAGCGTTGGAACCTACACAAGCGTGTCGCATTGTGGGTCCTGGTGCTCATGGGGTCGTCACCAAAGATGCTGATTCTAGGCTTCATGGTGGCTACTGGCTTCCTGTCGATGTGGGTATCCAACACGGCCACGGCCGTGATGATGCTGCCAATCGGTGTGTCCGTGCTGAGCCTGATTGTCCGAATGCTGCACGATGAGAAAGTTGCTGCAGAGGATGCGGGATCTGCGAGTGAATCGGTCGCCGAAACCCCTGGTGGGGATGCGCTGGAGGAGGCGGAGGAGTCGTCGTCAAGTTACGACCCGATGCCAAAGTCGAACTTCGGTATCGCGCTGATGCTGGGTATCGCTTACGCGGCATCGATTGGTTCGTTGGGAACGATTATTGGTACTCCGCCGAACGCGATGCTGGCGGCCTACATGGCGGAGCAGGGTGTCAACATTGGGTTTGGCCAGTGGATGCTGCTGGGTGTCCCGGTGGCGGTTGTGCTCATGCTCTGTGCATGGTTCCTGCTGACAAGTGTTCTGTTTAAGCCGGAGATTGCGCATATTCCAGGCGGACGCGAACTGATGCGTGACGAGCTCAAGCGTCTCGGCCGTATGTCGGCGGGTGAGCGTCGCGTGCTCATGGTGTTTATCGCGGCTGCGCTGGCGTGGGTCTTTGTTCCGGTGCTGCTGCCAGACACCAAGATTGCCGATGCGGTAATCGCGATGACGGTAGGTATTGCACTGTTCCTGATTCCGGGTGGCCCTGATGGCGTGAAGCTCATGCGCTGGGAAAATGCGTTGGAGCTGCCGTGGGGTGTGCTGCTGCTGTTCGGTGGTGGCCTGGCGCTGTCCTCGCAGTTCGGTGCCTCTGGGCTGTCGGACTGGATTGGCGAGCAGCTGTCTACCCTCGGCTGGATGCCAGTGGCTGCACTCGTGGTTGTCGTCGGCGCCGTTGTGCTGTTCCTGACCGAGTTCACGTCTAACACCGCGACGGCCGCGACCTTCCTGCCGCTGGTTGGTGCGATGGCAATCGGCTTGGGCCACGACCAGATGATCTTCGCTGTTCCAGTTGCACTGGCGGCTACTTCGGCGTTCATGATGCCGGTTGCAAC
>NZ_KV836272.1:235333-273968 GCF_001838295.1 Corynebacterium sp. HMSC074C04 | reverse complement strand
CCGCCGAACGCCATCGCCTACGGCTCCGGCTACGTCAGCATGGACAACATGGTCAAGACCGGTGTTTGGCTGAACATCATTGCGCTGATTGTGATTTCTGTGGCTTCGCTGACGCTGCTGCAGTGGGTATTCGGCGTCGTGTACTAGCTGGGTATGTAGTAGCCGGTATTGGATGGTGGTCCAGTTTGCTGGACCGCCAGCGGACTGCTTCGCCTAGCGTTGTTTAGATGCTCCTTCGCCCCGTTCCACCTTGGTGGTTCGGGGTTTTGCTTTTGCCTCCAGCTGGCCCTACGCCGTTCAGTCCGGCAGTAGATTTGTGCACATGGCAGCTAGTCCCAAAATTGACAACCGTAGATATTACGCGCTGCAAATGTGAAACTGTCGGAGTTTATGACACTTTCAGGCCATTTTTGTGGGCCATTTTGTCATAAACGCAGTCGCTAACTCGCTAGCCCAGCTCCCGAAGAAAAAAATCGGGCTCGAATAAGTGGCGCAACCTTATCCAAGCCCAATTTTCTGGGCTTAGCAGTTAGCCCAATTACGACTCCAGGTTAAAGCTTTACTCCAAGTAGTCACGCAGAACCTGCGAACGCGATGGGTGACGTAGCTTGGACATCGTCTTGGACTCAATCTGACGGATGCGCTCGCGTGTCACACCGTAGACCTGGCCAATCTCGTCAAGAGTACGTGGCATGCCGTCGGTAAGGCCGAAGCGCAGACGGACGACACCGGCTTCACGTTCGGAGAGAGTCTCCAGAACGTCGCCAAGCTGATCTTGGAGGAGCGTGAAGCTCACGGCGTCCACGGCGATGACTGCCTCGGAGTCCTCAATGAAGTCACCGAGCTGGGAGTCGCCCTCGTCACCGATGGTCTGGTCTAGCGAAATGGGTTCACGAGCGTACTGCTGAATCTCGAGAACCTTTTCCTCGGTGATATCCATTTCCTTAGCGAGCTCTTCCGGAGTGGGCTCGCGGCCGAGATCCTGGAGCAGCTCACGCTGGATACGGCCGAGCTTATTAATGACCTCGACCATGTGAACCGGAATACGAATGGTTCGAGCCTGGTCGGCCATTGCACGAGTAATGGCCTGGCGAATCCACCACGTTGCGTACGTGGAGAACTTGTAGCCCTTGGTGTAGTCGAACTTCTCGACGGCGCGAATCAGGCCGAGGTTGCCCTCCTGAATCAAGTCGAGGAAAGCCATGCCACGGCCGGTGTAGCGCTTTGCCAGGGATACCACGAGACGGAGGTTGGCCTCGAGCAGGTGGTTCTTGGCGCGCTGACCGTCGCGAGAAATCTCGCGCAAGTCGCGCTTCTGAGCGTAAGCGATGCGCTCGCCGGCTTCCTTGGCCTCGTCAATCTTGTACTGCGCATACAGACCAGCCTCGATGCGCTTTGCCAGACTGACTTCTTCCTCGGCAGTCAGCAGCGCGACCTTACCAATCTGCTTGAGGTAGGCGCGGACAGAGTCAGCGGAGGCGGTGAGGGCAGCATCCTTGCGGGCCTGACGCAGACGAGCGGACTCGTCCTCGTTCCAGACCTCGTCGCCCTCGTCCTCTTCATCCTCGTCTTCGTCTTCGTCCTCGTCGTCCTCGTCGTCCTCTTCTTCATCATCTTCGAGGTCGTCATCATCCAGATCGTCGTGAAAATCATCGTCTTCGAGATCATCATCCAGATCTGGGTCGTAGTCCCGCTCCTGCTCCAAGTCGTGATCGAGTTCCTCGTCCTCGAGCTCTTCGTTCTCAGTTGCGTCGAGAGCCTGCGCGTCCTTCGCCTTCGCTGCAGCAGCCTTGGCCGCAGTGGCCTTCGCAGCCGTTGTCCGCTTAGTTGCCTTCTTGGCGGCGGCCTTACGTGTGGTCTTCTTAGCGACCGACTTCTTAGCCGCCTTCTTCACGGTCTTCTTGGCCGCTGCCTTCTTAGCGGTCGCCTTTTTCGCCGCAGTCTCGGTAGCAGCTGTCTTTTTGGCAGCCGTCTTCTTGGCGGCAGTTTTCTTCGCGGCAGTCTTCTTTGCCACGGTCTTCTTCACTGCTTTCTTGATGGCCTTCTTTACAGCCTTCTTTGCAGGAGTAGCTGAACCGGTGCCACTCCCGGTGGATTGGTCCTGAGCTTGCCCCAGTTCGTTGCCTGCCACGAACGCCCTTTCACGATGTACGTTGTGTGCGCCGCCAAAGCCGCCGCCAGCTTCTCTCGGTCAGAGAGAAGCTCAACGCGCCAGTGGTGCGCCTTTACTTCGTCTGCAGCCAGCTAGCTGAATGGAGAACATTCAGCGCTGACCTTTTCGTGCCACGGTCATCAGTGTTGCTTTTCTGGCTCCTAGCGAAGAAGCAATCGGTGAAAATCCTCATCGAAGCAGTGCGCTTGAATTCGATTTTCCCAATCCTCCTCGAGCCTGTTGATTATTCAACCTTGCCGTGAGTCAACTTCTTATTGTAAACCAATTCTGAAAATCGCCGCCACGGGGCATGGCTTCAACCACGTGTCACGCCCGACGCGTAGCTACCAATCCCCACCCAAGAAATGAAACTGTTTAAGGGTAAAGCCCCTGGTCAGCTGCAAATGCGGCGCCAGCAATACCCGCATTATTATCCAAACTTGCCGGGACAACTGGAGTCTTACATGTCAACAGCGGAATCCACTTTTCGTGTTCGCGGCTGATTCCGCCGCCGACGATAATCCGTGACGGCCAAAACAGCGCCTCGTAGGTCCTAAGCACCTTGCTCACGCGCTCAGCCCACTCTTCGAAGCCGAGCCCCTCCACATCTTTAATTCTCGCGGATGCAAAGTGTTCGGCCTCCGTGCCATCGATGACGAGATGGCCTAACTCCGAATTGGGGTAGAGCAATCCGTCATGAATAAGCGCGGAGCCGATGCCGGTACCAAAAGTTAGCAACAACACGGCGCCAGTTTTATTGCCCGGATCGCCAAACTGGACTTCAGCGAGGCCGGCAGCGTCAGCGTCGTTAAGCACGTGCGCTTTGTTGTTGGGCAGATGTTTAGCGAAGAGCTCTTGGCAGTTCGTATTAACCCAAGAACCGTCAATATTGGCGGCCAGCAAGGCAATCTGATTATGTACGACGGACGGAATCGTGATGCCGACATCGGAATCCCACTGCGCAATGTCCACAATTTCCGCAATGGTCTTCGCAACCGCCTCCGGGGTTGCCGGCTGTGGCGTGAAAATCTTAATGCGGTCGCCAATAAGCTGCCCAGTATCAAGGTCCACGCGGCCACCCTTGATTCCAGAGCCTCCGACGTCGATGCCAAATCCAATTCGTTGTCCCATAGCTCAAATTGTACGAAACAGACACAATGGGGGCATGAGCATTAACTCGCGTGGCACCGAACAACTCGCTAGCAGGGCAGATAATAGGGGGTTTAGTGCACCGAATAGCCCCGGATCTGTGCGACCCAGCGTCAGGGAATTGCGCGATCGCGCGGTATTTATTGCCCGCGCAGCCGCGGCGCACATCGCCAGTCGTCGGGTCGAACTCGGCTCCGATGGCGTTTTAGCAAGCTCCGAAACGAAGTCCTCAGCTGTTGACCCGGTCACCGTCGTCGACCGTGAATCTGAGGAGCTCATTCGTTCGCTCATCAAGGCGTTTAGCAGCTCCGACCGTATTTTGGGCGAAGAAGGCGGGCTTGACGACGGCCCGGGCTCTCAAGCGCAAGCTACTGACGCGGCCGAAGCGGTGACCTGGATCGTAGACCCCATCGATGGCACAGTGAATTTCCTTTACGGATTGCCCAACTTTGCTGTGAGTATCGCCTGCGCCGTAGGCGATGAGGTCGTGGCGGGTGCAGTGGCAAATGTGTCCTCGGGAGAGATTTACAGTGCAGCAAAGGGAGAGGGCGCTCAGGTTTCTCGGCGGGACGGCACTGTGCAGACGCTTAGTTGTTCCCCAACGGCCGAGCTGGAAAAGACACTTGTGGCAACAGGATTCAGCTATTCCGCTAATCTCCGGCAGGTGCAGGGGCGGATAGCGTCGCAGTTGTTGGGGGAGTGTCGAGATATTCGGCGCATGGGATCGGCGGCGCTCGATTTGTGCATGGTGGCGCACGGCCGTGTTGATGCGTATTACGAACACGACATCAAGATTTGGGACTATGCAGCAGGTGCTCTGATTGCGGCTGAAGCAGGCGCAAGAATTAGGGTCCCGGAATTCACGCAGTGTGCCAACGCTGCTGGCCGGCCGGAGGGAGACCCGCTCGACTTCGGTGTCGGTGCGGCGAATCCTGAAGTTGCCGATGCGTTCTTCGAAGCATTGGATGGTGCGACCGCGAAGGCTAGGAATTAGGGGCGTCTGTCTAGGAACAGGTGCTCGAGCTTAATGAGCTTAACCCCTCTAGATCGGCTTGTTCTCCACGGTTCAATGCGGACAACGTTTCCTCAACCTGGCTGACTACTTCGAGGTCCTTAAACCCCTTACCCAACGACACATCGACGGTTGCATCCGGCCGACCATCGTGGATGAGCTCAAAACAGGGGAAAAGAGCGTGAAGCGCTGCGGCGTGGCCATTGAACTGCTCGCCATAACGCAGCTGGCCGAAGCAGCCGAGGTCTTGGTTTTCCACAATAGGGTCGTTGCCGTAGGGAACCTGCTCATCGAGAACAAAATCGAGTTGCCGCAATTGTTCGGCGACGGTTGTAGCCTGGCCGACTTTGCCGTTGGCGTTATAGACGCGCACATGAACATCCGACGGTGGAACGACGTGTTCTCCGATTAGCGTGGTGGAGGAAACAGGGGTGCCAGCTGCGGGGAGGGAACAGGGGACCGGATAACTGGCCGGTTGGCTGCGGAATGCCAATACCCACGACGTAGCGGCAATCACTACAGCTACGACGGAAACCACCACGTAGGGAACAATTTTTCGTCGATGTGATGCGCTCGAAGTGCTCGCGGGGCCTGAACTCATGACCATCATGTTATCCTCTCCTCGACTAATGGGCATAGAAATCTGTTCTGACCTGCAGAGATGACAGATAGCGTGAATTGCCTTAATATCCGCTGAGAAAGGCACTGGAGAGTACAGGGTGTCAATCGTCTCAACGCGTTGTATTCTCCGAGAAAAAGTCAGTTCACAATGTCTAGCAAAGGTCCAGAAAGAAGGTTTGGGACATGGCTGTAAACTACGATGCCCCGCGTACTCGTGAAACCGAAGAGCTGGAGACCGATTCCCTCGAGGGCCTTCAGGCTGCATCTGCTGAGAAGGAAATCGACGACACCGACGACGGCGAAATTGTCGAGCCGTTCGAGTTGCCGGTCGCCGACATCGCGGGTGAAGAATTCGATATGGATGTCGCCCCGAAGGGAGACGATGAATTCACCTGTGGCTCCTGCTTCATGGTCATGCACCGCTCGATGATTGCAATCGATAACGGCGATGGTTTCCCCATCTGCCAGGACTGTGCCTAATCCCCGCACAACTGGGATAACTTCCTAGGAAAAGGAAAACCGCCACTACCACGGTTATGGCGGCGCTGGGGTCGTCGGCAAGCGTGTAGCGGCGGTGAGAGATTGTGACCTAGCGGTCGAAGAGACTGTCAAGTAGTGCCTCGGGGCGGCGGGTGGAGACCAGCCAATAGGGGGTTGGGTCGTCTGGATCGTCGAGGACTAGCAGCACCATCGTGGGAATCCACGTGTGCGTAACCAGGAATGCTGCTGGATCGAGCTGACGGCCCAACGCATTGCGCTGCGCGGACTTCGGGACCACCAGGGATTTGGCAACGACCGATGCTGGCAAAACTGCCGTGCCAGCGTGAAGCCAGCGTTCACCAGTGCTGTCCACTTCCACGGACACCGTGGTCTTCGACATAGTCAACAGCACCCACACGCCTACGGCTAGACAAATAATGCCGCCGATGACAAGCCAAATCGGTGAACGGTTAAAGCCAATCTGAGCCGTGCATACGAAAACGGCAACACCGCCGAGTACCCAGAACCACCAGGGAACCCAGAGCTTTTCGGAATAGACAATCGATGAATCTCCGCTCGAGCTGATTGTTATTGCCGCACCTTCAGAGACGGATGCTGAGCTGTCGTCGCGACGAGGCTGCAGGTTATCTTTTCCACTCACGGTTATCCATTCTAGGGCACGGCTATGCTCGGTACTGACAAGGCCGAAGTGCGGTTCTTAAAAGACGCGACAGCGAAGGATATACGAAGAGATGACTTATGCTCCGGTGCAAGTGAAAAAGCTCACTAAAGACGCAGTGATCCCCCAGCGTGCGCATGCTGATGATGCCGGTGTGGATTTGAGCTCAGCGGAGGATGTCGTCCTAGCACCAGGGCAACGGGCACTCGTCGGAACCGGAATTGCCATTGCCTTGCCGGCGGGCACAGTGGGATTGGTTCATCCACGCTCCGGATTGGCTTTCAAAAAGGGGCTATCCATCGTCAACGCTCCCGGCACGATTGATGCCGGTTACCGTGGTGAGCTTAAAGTCTGCCTGATCAACTTGGATCCGACCAATGCGGTGGAGATCACCAAAGGTGATCGAATCGCACAGTTGGTTGTGCAGAAGGTCGAGCTCAGTCCGATGGTGGAGGTCGATGAACTCGATGAAACTGAACGCGGTGCGGGCGGTCACGGGTCAACCGGAGTGTCCACGACGCTTTAAAACGTCTCTGACAGCGCGGGGACCCCACCAAGTGTGGTTCAATGCGTGAAGAGCTCAATAAAGCGTTTACAAAGGTGTATACAAAAATTTCTTTTTAGCGAGGTGTCAATAAACCACCATGTGGCCATTTGGAAAGAAGAACCAGCCAGAAGAACCAGCTGCTGAGGCAGAGGCCGTTACCACCGACTCTGCGGCGCCAGCTTCTGAGGAAGCTACCGCAACCCTGCATGACGACGCGTCGGAAACCGCCGCGGAGAACGCACCAGCAAACGGCCCCTTCGATATCAGCAGCGCTAGCCCGACGCAGTTTGATTTTTCAGACTTCGCTAAGGCCAGCCTGAACCTCGGTTCGATGCTGCTGCCTATTCCTCACGTTGGTGATATTCAGGTGGAGATGGGGCCGACAGGTCCAACCATGCTGCACGTCGCCACTGAGCATGGTCGCGTAACTCCTGTAGCATTCGCTGCTCCGACGTCGGGTGGCCTCTGGGAGGAGTCCGCTCAGGAAATCAAGGACGGTCTTGAGTCCGATGGCCTCGATGTCCACGTTGAGCAGGGGCCGTGGGGTTCTGAGGTCGTTGGCCGCACCTCCGATATGGAGATGCGAATCATTGGCGCCGACGGCCCGCGTTGGATGCTTCGCATGACGGCCTCCGGTCCGGCTGATCGGGCGGAGGAACTTGCGGACCTCGCCCGCGGTCTCCTTGCCCGTAGCTTCGTCTCTCGCGGTGAGAACCCGATGCCGGCAGGTCAGCCGCTTCCGGTTACGCTGCCGTCCCAGATGGCGGAGCAGATTCGTCAGGCATACCAGCAGCAGACCCAGGCTGCTCAAGCTGAAGGTGAACCAGGGCAGGTGCCAGGCGCTACTGGTATCAACCCGGATGGTTCCACCAATTAGTTTGGTCAACCCGCCAGCACAGAGAAGCTAGCTGCTTGTCCAGTTAGAAAAGGATTTGCAGGCGCCACTGTGCGCTGCCCGCCGCCGTCACCCGACGGCGGCTTTTCTCTTGTCAGCGGGTAGTATCACACTGCGTGAACATCGAAGTGACTATTGACCGTCCCGCTGCCGGCGGAGAATTCATTGCCAGCTATGACGGACGTATCGGTTTCGTCACCGGCGGCATCCCCGGCGAACGCGTTGTTGTCGAAATTGCCAAACCTGATGCCAAGCTGTGGCGCGGCAATGTCGTTGAGGTTCTGGATGCCTCAGAGCATCGAATTTCACAGCGTTGCGAAGCAGCTCGGCAGGGCGCGGGGTGTTGCGACTGGGGGTTTATTGATCCTGAGCACGCGGCGCGTCTCAAGGTTGATGTCCTGACCGATTGCCTGCGCCGGCTTGGACGTTTCACCGCCGACGAACTGCCAGCTATCGATGTCCTTCCACTGGCTCCCACCTCCCGTTGGCGCACGCGCGTGCGGCTGGGCGTGGATTCCCAGGGACGAGCGGGGTTACGTCGTTCCCGTTCCCACGAGCTCGTCATCGGCTCCGAGTGCGTCCAAACAGTTCCCAATCTCATCGCTGGCTTTTCGACGGCCGGAACCATCCCCGTTGCTAAGCCCGCTAGCGGTCGAGGTCGCAAGAAGCCGAAGCTGGGAGAACTCCATGTGGCAATGGATGCCGAGGGTAACCGAAGCGCTGTGTACGTCTCCGGCAGTGGCCGGAATCGCAAGCAAACAGTGATTGAAGGCGAGCCAACCACACAGCACACTGTTCACGGCATTACTTTCGATGTGCCGACTACCGGTTTTTGGCAAGCTCATCGCTATGCTCCTGAGTTCTATGGCTCGCGCATCATTAGCCTGTTGGCCGGTCAGTCCTTCTCCTGTGCTTGGGATCTCTACGGCGGCGCAGGCGTTCTGGCGGCGGCGCTGCGCAAGCTAGTAGACGCTGAGGGATCAATTCTCTCTGTCGAGGGGTTTGCCGCGGCAGCGACGGCGGGGCGCAGGGCCTTCACTGCAGCTGATCACAGTGGGAATGCGACACCTGCGGCACCAGTTCGGTTCGTTACTGGGGATGTCACCAAGGTTGTGCGCCGCGAAGTTGCTAATGAGAAAACACCAAATCCGGATGTCGTCGTTCTCGACCCTCCGCGCTCCGGTGCCGGTAAGGATGCCATTGCCGCTATTGCTGAGGCCAAGCCACGCACGGTTGTACATTTCGGTTGCGATCCGGCGACTTTTGCGCGCGATGCCCGGTACTGGGCTGACCACGGCTACGCGTTCAAACACCTCGAGGTCGTAGACGCATTTGGCCTAACACATCACTTTGAAACCATCGCGGTGCTAGAGCAGCTGTAGCTAGAGTGGGTGCCGCATGGGCGCAAGGACGTTGGCGCCGATTACGTCGGCAAGCAAATGTGCCTGCCATGGGCGGAAACCCTGTTCGCTGAGGTGGGCGGAGATTTCTGTAACGGCTGGCAGGCCGCCAGCGTAGTTGTCGTGGTGGCGGAATACGAATGAGCCGACTGCGCGGCTGTGAATCCACCAAACAAGTTCACGTGTCTGCGCGGAAGTGATGAGTGTGTCTTTGCGCAGGTGTATTTGGGCACAGACGTTGTCGATGCAGTCTCGCGTGGTTTCGAAAATCTCGGCGGCTTGTGGGGCATGTTCAGCCCAACGCCGAAAGTGTGGCATCTCGTTGCGAGGCGGCTTTTGAGGCTTCGGCCATGATGACCTGGGTTCCTGACGGGCTTCATTAACGATCTTCAACCAAGCATCCGCAGCACCGCGACGGCGACGTGGAAATCCACGGATTGCAGTCAGCTCACGCTGCGTACCTGGGAGTTGTTCTGCGATTGTACGTAGAACGCTGTGCCCCATGATGTGTGTTGGGGAGACATCACGTTGCTGCGCGATTTCGTCACGCTCAGTCCACAGTGCACGGGCGACGTGGAGTTGTTCGGAAGTGCGCAGCTTCCCAATGCCTTTGAGTCCTTGCCACGAGTGTCCGACGTGTAGACCATCGAGGTATTTACGGTTGGTAGCGAGTTCGCGTTCGCATTCCTGCTCTAGCCATTCCAAACGGTCGAGCTCAGCTAGCGCCTGACAAAGAACCTCGGCGAGTTCGATAAGCAGCTCGACATCCAGGGCTGCGTAGTCCAGCCAATCCGCTGGCAGTGGACGAGTAGACCAATCCTCTCGACCGTGCCCCTTGGCAAGTCCAACTCCGAGGAGTCGTTCTGTCAGAGCTGCTAAGTTGACTCGCTCGAGTCCGAGAAGGCGACCGGCCAGCTCAGTGTCAATGACTTTGGTGGGGTAGAGGCCCAGGGCTGCGAGGCAGGGAAGGTCAGAATGAGCTGCGTGAATAATCCAGGTCAGGTCGTTGACTGAGGAACCGAAAACGGCCATCGCCTTGCGCCCGTCTTCGGGATCGATGAGAAAGGTGCCCGCTCCACGGCGGCGAAATTGAAGCAGGAAGGCGCGGTCATCGTAGCGATATGCCGAAGCTCGTTCAGTATCGACTGCGAGCCAACCGTGTCCTTTGGCTAGCTGCTCACCGGCGTCAATAATTTCGTCGATGTCGGAAAGCACGCGTGGAGTTCCCTCGGCGGGGGCAAGTCTTACCTCTACGTCGGGACTAGTTTCCACGTCGGAGCTCATCGCTCGCCTCTTCGGTCGTCGGTATCAGCAGTTGCCAGTATCAGCCCAGCAGGGATACGCCGACGGGTGGCAGACCGGCGACGTTCGCTAGTACCTGAGCGAAGGATTCAACGTGAGTGCGCAGGTCGGTACCACGAGCAGTCCACGATGCGCGCATTTCTAATTGAAAGGCCTGTGGCTTGCCACCAATCTCGCCGTAGCGGACAGAGTTCGTAGTTGTCACCGTGCCACCCAAGTTCGACAGTTCGGCGTTGTTCTCAGCCAGAGCCTCGGTGAGCCATTGCCAGGCAACCTGGGGAAGCAGCGGATCTTCCGCGAGGGAGGCATCCATATCTGCCTGGATGTATGCAACCAAGCGCATGTCACCGTCCCAGGTTTCCTCACTGCGGGGGTCATGGAGCAAAATTAAACGACCAAAGGCATCATCGTCCGAGGACTCGGGGACAATATCAGCTTCGGGCTGCGTGACCTCAAGCGAGACAGCGTGGCTAAACGGTGCCAGCTTCTGCGGTGGCCGAACGGTGCCCAGAGCAATCTCAGGTCGCAGTTCAGCAGAGTGCATTGACTCGACCGCGGCGCGGAAGTTCTGTGGCGTTGAATCGGTTCCATTCACGTGCCTGAACTTAGCCATATGACGCTTGCGTTAGTGGGAGGCGCGCCGAACAGAGCGGAAAGCGACCAAACGCTTCGCCGAAAACGCACAGCAGGGCGAGCGATTTCCCTGTTCTTAGTACCCCGCACATTAATTTCTAAGGTAAGTGGGGCATGATTGTCGGTATGAACAATCGTCGCACTTTGACTGATGCCCCGATTCTTGATGCAGCTTACGGTCGAACTCCTTCGCGCCGCCCGGTGTGGTTTATGCGGCAAGCCGGTCGTTCACTGCCTGAGTACCGTGAGGTGCGCAAGGACATCGGTATGTTGGACTCCTGCTTCCGTCCGGAACTGCTCGCTGAGATTACTATGCAGCCGGTACGTAGGCACGACGTTGATGCTGCGATTCTTTTTTCCGATATTGTCGTGCCGCTGAAGGCCGCGGGTGTCAACCTGGATATTGTTCCTGGTCGCGGTCCAGTATTGGATACTCCGGTGCGCTCAGAATCAGACATCAAGGCGCTACCGGAAGTCACAGAAGAGCAACTCGCTCCGGTGGCCGAGGGTATCGGCCTCATTCTGCAAGAGCTGACTGATACCCAGGCACTCATTGGTTTCGCCGGTGCACCATTCACCTTGGCATCGTACCTGATTGAAGGCGGTCCATCCCGCAATCACGAGCGCACTAAGGCGCTGATGCACTCGGACCCTGAATTGTGGGGTCACCTGATGCAGAAAATCACTCCGATGGTGATTGCTTTCCTGCGCGCGCAGATTGGCGCTGGCGTGGACGCTATTCAGCTCTTCGACTCCTGGGCTGGCTATCTTACCGAGCGTGATTACCGCCGCTTTGTGTTGCCGTACTCGAAGCAAATCTTCCAGGCCTTCGCCGACGTCGGCATTCCGCGCATCCACTTCGGTGTGGGGACCGGCGAGCTTCTCGGTGCGATGGCTGAAGCCGGCCCAGAAGTCATGGGTGTCGACTGGCGCGTGCCACTGGACGTTGCTGCCAACCGCATTCGTGCCACGCTTTCCGACGTTCACCGAGGCGCAGACCCGGCGCAAAACAGCCTTGCATTGCAGGGTAACCTTGACCCGGCGATTCTCTTTGCCGGTGAAGCTGCAATGACCCAAGAGATCCAGCGCATCTGTTCTGAAGCGGACCGTGCAATTAAGCGTGGTGATGCCCGTGGACATATCTTCAACTTGGGTCACGGGGTGCTACCGAATACCGATGCCGACGCGATTACGCGCGCCGTTGAAATCATTCACGCAACGTAATAGCCGACGCAACAGGCGTGTAAAACACGCACTAGCTAATTTTCTACAAGTCTTATCGACCGTGCCCGCTCGAGGGGCGGGCATAGAGAAAGCGTACGAAATACCGTGGTTGCACAACCTTCTACCATTGCCGTCGTAGGTGGCGGTATCTCCGGCCTGACCGCAGCGTATGAGTTGCGTAAAAAGCTCGGACCCGCCGCAAGAATTATTGTCATCGAGTCCAGTGCACAGGTCGGCGGCAAGCTGAAGACTCGACCAGGAGCTAACGGCCCTCTTGAAGCGGGCGCTGAGGCGTACCTGGCATTCCGTCACGATGCCACCGAGTTTTTCAAGGAACTCGGTTTGGCGGATCAGCTAGTCGCCCCTTCGGGGTTGCCTTCCAAGCTCTACATTGGCGGTGAGCTCAAGGACCTTCCGCGCAATACGGTCACCGGTATTCCAGGAAGCTCAGAGGGGTTGGGCTATCTCCTCAGCGAGGCCACCCTCGCCAAGATTGATGCTGAGTCGAACCCCGAGCTCACTCCAGCCTTGCACTGGGTACTGGGCGACGACATGAATGTCGGCCAGCTGGTCGCGGCGCGTCTCGGTGAAGAAGTGGTTGACCGCATCGTCTCCCCGCTGCTCGGGGGCGTCTACTCAACCACCGCATACAATCTGGGCCTGCGTGCGACCATCCCACAGCTGGCGGCAGCGCTTGATGAAATTGCCAGTGTCGGTGATCATGTCAGCCTCACCGGCGCTGTCCAGCGCGTTCTGGAAGCACGTAAGCAGGCGCAGCAGGCGCGTCTGAGCAGTGAGGCTGCGACAGACTCTGCGAAGACGAAGCAACCGGTAGTCTTCCAAACGTTCCGAGATGGCTTCGAGGTCCTCTACAACACGCTTGCCGATGAATCGGGAGCCGAACTCCTCTTGTCGACGAAGGCTGCTGGCTTGCGGCAGCATGACAATGGCTTTGAGGTGACAGTGGAAGCGCCGTCGGAAAGCGGCACGAGCGTTAACACGATCGACGTCGACGGTGTTGTCCTGGCGGCACCTTCTGCAACCACATCAGAGCTGTTGAGCAGCCTTGCTCCAGAGGCGGCAGAGCTTATCGGTGGGGTAGACACGTCGAACTCGGCGGTGGTCGGTATGTGTTTCGACACATCGGACGGACTGCCGGAGATCAACGGCGTGTTGTGTGAGATTGGTGCGGACCTGTCCGCGAAAGCTTTCACAGTGTCGTCCCGAAAGTGGCCACATATTGGTGAGCGCTACGGTGCCGTTGTGAGGGCAAGTTTCGGCCGTTTTGATGATGACTCGCACGTGCATCGCAGCGACGAAGACCTCATCGCCAGGGCAAAGGCGGATTTGGCTAAGGCGACTGGCTTTGATGCTGAACCGACAGCGGTTTTCGTCCAGCGTTGGTGGGCAGGGATTCCACGCTTCGATATGGGGCATGGAGGTTTGATGGATTTTGCTCGCCACGAGTTGGACGAGGTGCCTAAGCTTGCAGCAACAGGGGCATGGCTCAGTGGCCCGGGCATTCCGGAGTGTATTTCCAACGCCAAGGCTGCGGCTAACAAGATTGCTGCGGAGCTGGGATAAAGCTGCGAGATTGGTGCTGAGTACGAAACTGGCGCCGAACCATTGAATTTTTGAACAGACTTTTCAACCGAACTAGGAGAGAACTGATGACCAAGCTCGATTACAAGAAGCTCAACGACACCATCCGCTACACCATGTGGTCTACCTTCAAGGTGACCCCGGGCGCACTCGGAGAAAACCGCGAAGAGGCAGTGGCTAAGACCAAGGAATTCCTGGCTCGTTACGAAGACACCGATCTGATCATCCGTGGTTTCTACGACGTTTCGGCCATGCGTGCTGAAGCTGACTTCATGTTCTGGATTCACGCAGAGAAACTGGAAGATCTGCAGGCGTTCTACAACGCTTTCCTGCGCGAGACTCCGCTGGGCCAGGCATCCACCCCGCACTGGTCGAACGCTGCGCTGCACCGTCCAGCTGAGTTCAATAAGTCGCACCTGCCGTCGTTCATCATGGGTGAAGAGCCAGGACGATGGATTGCGGTTTACCCATTCGTCCGTTCCTACGACTGGTACCTGCTGGAGCCAACCGAGCGTCGCCGCATCCTTGCTGAACACGGTATGGCCGGTCGTGACTACCCGGATGTGCGCGCCAATACTGTCCCGGCGTTCGCACTCGGCGACTACGAGTGGATCCTTGCATTCGAGGGGCCGGAGCTCGACCGCATTGTGGACTTGATGTGGAAGATGCGTTACACCGAGGCTCGTCTGCACGTCCGCGAAGAGATTCCGTTCCACACGGGCCGTCGCGTCGATGACATCGCGGAGATTATCAACGTTCTGCCGTAGCCCGTGCAATCTACGAGAAAATCAGCAGCGCCGCTGGTCAAGCCCCGTTAACTGACGGGATTGTGACCAGCGGCGCTGTTTCTTTATCCGGTTATTCAGCCGTCTTGTCCGGTTCCAGCGTGAGTGAAATTGAATTGATGCAATAACGCAGGTCGGTTGGAGTATTGTATCCCTCTCCCTCAAAGACGTGGCCGAGGTGAGACTTGCAACGACTGCACAGCACTTCGGTGCGGACCATACCGAGGCTCGTATCTCGTCGCTCAATAATGCGGTCTCCTGCTAGTGGAGAGAAGAAAGATGGCCAACCGCAGTGAGAGTCGAACTTCTCGTTCGAGCGAAACAGCTCGTAACCACAAGCCCGGCAGCGGTATACACCTTGAGTTTTAGTATCGGTGTACTCACCGGTGAAGGCGCGTTCAGTACCTGCCTGACGCAAAACCTGGTACTCTGCGACACTGAGGAGTTCGCGCCATTCTTCTTCGCTTAGATTCCAGTCTTCGCTATGCGAATTATCCATTCTGAATAGCCTCCTCAGACTTGAGATCAGATTCCTGATTAAACTTCCCGCCTGCGATCTTCCAGTCACCCAGCCAGCTGAAGCCGGATGCAAAGCTACGCCCATTGACGGCATCCACAATCGTCATTCGAATCAGTGCTGCCGTGATGGAGAGAATAAGAACGGCCCATCCAATACCGCCGATTGCAACCGTGAACCACGGGAAAAATAGGTCATCCTCATCAATCCACCAATTGGCGTAGAAGAAACAGAGTACGACTCCGAGTCCTGCGCCCCAATTCAACATGACAGTCGAACCAATATTTCCTTCATTGTCGCAATCCAAAACCAATGGGCGAAGCACGGTGAGAACCATTGGCAAGAGCGTCATCGAGTAGTACTGCTGTCCTAGGCTGGAAAGGAAGAACGCGCCGGTGAAGAGAACTCCGGAAGTTGTAGCAATCCAGAATTTCTCATCCCTTTCGAGCCAGCGAAGAAGGAGAACGACAGATACCAAGACAAAAATGCCGAAAAAGATTTGCCACAGCAAGATCAATGTCGGGTGGGCACCCAGCCAAACAAGCTGCCCAGTCAGTGAAGCATTCGCAAAGTCACGGACAACTCCCAGGTAGGGGATAGTGATATCTAGGTAGTCACGTGGTTGGACCATGAGCGGCCACGCAACGGCATTGGCTGCAATTACCACCCCGATACTGGTCAGTATCGTAGAGAACTGCCTGCGCATGAACGGTAGGAACAGCATTGGCAAGAATACGGGCTTGATAGTGATTGCGATACCGATAATCAGGCCGGCCAGGATATTGCGTCGCTCGGTCAGTGCAATAAAAAACAGCACTAATGCAAGGAACAGTGAACCGTTGACGTTCGTAAAATCAAGCGTGTTGGTAACGGGTTCCGTGAGGTAAAGCAGTGCTATCGACGCTGGAATGATGGGGCCAGAGCGCGCAATACCAAGCCACCTGAGTAGCAACACAATTGCCGCAATGATTGCAGCTGACTGAAATACCGCAAACCAGATTCGGCCCGATTCAAGCGAGCCGAACAAATCAATCGGGGCTAAAAGTAGGGTAGCGCCTGGGGAATACAGATAGTGCGGATCGGCTGTTACGTAGTCTTCCGAATAAACGGGTACCTGCGACACGAATCGATTAATTGCTGACCAGACCGTCGTAAAGTCATCTGTGCCAGACACGTCTTTCGGCAAAACCCAGGTGCGGTGAAAAATTACCACAGCTGCGATAGGCCACAAGAAAGCGCTGAGTCCTCGCGACACCTGCCGAGACAGAGGGCGTGGAGCCACCGAAGGTGTTCCTGGCGTGTCCTTGGACGTTTGCGTTAATGCCGTTGCGCTTGCGCTCACGTCGATTTTTGGTTTACTCACAATACTCCACCCTACTGGGTGAAGCTGCGGGAATAGCGTAGGAAGATGTGTGAGTCGGAACGTAGGATACCCCGCACTTCAAAAGCCTGCGGGTTCGTCGAGTTCGATTCCTCTTCAGGGTCGTTCTCGCCGAAAGTCAGGGGACCGTTACCCACCCACGTCGGTGACAACGTCAGGAACACTTCGTCAACGCACCCTTGCTGCAACGCCTCTCGATACATCGTCGGACCACCCTCTACGACAATGTCGCGGTAGCCGTGCTCGGCCAGCCACGTTATCGCCGCACCTACTGAGGGGTTAGGGAGCTTAACGACGAGCGCCCCGGCTGACTCTATCTTTTTAACTTTGTTCTCGTGCGCGGCTGTTTCCTCTTCGCTATTAAAAGTGTCCTCAGTAGGGGTGAAGATTATCGGAGGATTCGCTTCTGCGTTTGTAAAAAAGTCGGACTCTACGTCCAAGTCCAAGGAACGCGAGAGCGTGGACATTGCCACATGCTCAGAGCGACCAAGCTTTTGACGAACGGCCTCTAGGTGCTCCGGTATCTCAACTGGGCCGTAGTCTTCTGCGACAATGGTGCCCGTGCCGACGAAAACGACGTCGGCAAGCGCACGAAGCGTGTTGAAAATTGTGGCGTCGGTGTCATTGCCAAGCTGTCCTGAGGTGCCTTCGATGGCGCCACGTCCGTCCATACTGGTGACGGCGATGGCGGTGACTGTGGGAGTGGCGGGGAGCTCCGGCGCTGAAGCAGGTGTCGTTTGTGCTGGTCGGGAAAGAAAGTGAAGAAGTTCATCGGTAGATGGGTTTGCGGATGTGAGTGTAGCCATACCGCTGAGGTTAAGCTCACGATTGCAAAGTAGGCAAGGCCTGGCTTATAAGGGCAGCGCCATAATCGTTGTTGTTTACGAGGGTTTTGCCTATAGTGGAGGTATGCGACTCACAGATACCCTTGAAAAGGCATTCAACGACCAGATCACTATGGAGCTCACCGCTTCGCACGTCTACCGTCAGCTCGCTATCGAGCTGGACCTGCTGGACCTTTCTGGTATGGCAGAGTGGATGCGTGCACAGGCGGAGGAAGAAATCGATCACGCCAACCAGTTCATTAACCACCTTGACGCTCGCGACAATCGCCCGCAGATCGGCGCCGTCGAGGCGCCGGAGGTGAAGGTCACATCCGCTATCGATGCATTCCGCATTGCGCTCGAGCACGAGGAGAAGGTTTCGGCATCTATCCGTAACCTGCGCAACCTTGCTGACAGCGAAGGTGACATCGACTCTCGTCCGCTGCTGGATAGCTTCGTAGTTGAGCAGATTGAGGAAGAGGACACCGTCCGCGGCATCATCGGTCGCCTGGAGATTCTGGGTGACGATGGCGCTGGCCTGCTGCGCCTGGACAAGGAGCTCGGCGCTCGCGACGCAGCGTAACCTCGAGTTCAGTTCACAAATTTGATAGAAAAGACCGCTTCAGGGCTAAGTGCCTGGGGCGGTCATTTCTATTCAGCTGGAGCCTCAATCGATGAGTCAAACCTAAATTCGTGGAGCTGCCATGGGCTGATCATTCATAGTCCTAAGCGAGTGAGCTGCTCAGCAAAGCCCGCCGAATTGGAAAACTTGGCAGCCGAGACGCCCGGTGAAAGACATGTCTTGCTACTTAACACGGGGGGGGTAAGGCTCAATGAAATTGGTTGCTTGACTGAGGTTAAACGAAAACTCCCTCCCGGATACCCGGGAGGGAGTTAGTCTGAGCGGATGACGGGACTCGAACCCGCGACCCTAACCTTGGCAAGGTTATGCGCTACCAGCTGCGCTACATCCGCAAATACGTTCGCCCATAAGGGCTTACGTGGTGCGCGATACTAGGATTGAACTAGTGACCTCTTCCGTGTCAGGGAAGCGCTCTCCCACTGAGCTAATCGCGCTGGGTTAAAAGCTATATAAAAGCTTTCATGCGCAACCCCCTTCTGAGAGAAGGGGGCTTTGCACTGAGCGGATGACGGGACTCGAACCCGCGACCCTAACCTTGGCAAGGTTATGCGCTACCAGCTGCGCTACATCCGCAAATACGTTCGCCCATAAGGGCTTACGTGGTGCGCGATACTAGGATTGAACTAGTGACCTCTTCCGTGTCAGGGAAGCGCTCTCCCACTGAGCTAATCGCGCAATACATCGAAACCGGTAAGGAATCTCTGCTGAGGTGGAAACGGGAATCGAACCCGTGTACACGGCTTTGCAGGCCGTTGCCTCGCCACTCGGCCATTCCACCGTGAGGCTGCCGCCTCAGTGGTTGCCTCGAAGTTATACCACAGGGCCTAACTTCTTGAGAAACCAGAGCGGATGACGGGACTCGAACCCGCGACCCTAACCTTGGCAAGGTTATGCGCTACCAGCTGCGCTACATCCGCATCGCGTTGCAAGGAGGGCGAAAAGAAAATCTCAATTGCTCCCTTGCGGTGCGAAAGATACTTTAGCGTGATTGTGCGATTGATTACAAATTACCAGGTGAACATCTGTATTGTCCCTGTGGGCGTAGGGCTAAAGACCAATCTTTGATGCCTCTGAATCGCAACAATGTCATTTATTCGCTTTCGCGGGTTTGTTACTGGGCGCCTATCGAGTCGCTATCGTCATGGAGTTCCATCGATGCGGTAAAAAATCTTCGAACTGCGCAATCGCAAACGCAACGCAACTCAATTAGGGAAATCTCCAAAACGCGTGCTAACTTATTCCGCAGAGCAGCAAAGGCTTAGTGCTTTTCTGTTCCAGTCCCATAGCTCAGTGGAAGAGCGTTCCGTTCACACCGGAAAGGTCGCTGGTTCGAACCCAGTTGGGACTACCATTTAAAACCCCGGTCGACGCATCGTATAAAAACGGCGCGGCCGGGGTTTTGCTGTGTGACCTGAACTATATTCGTCTCTCTCGGGAACTTTTCTGGGCTACCATCCGACAATAGGTACAAGGGCAGCGGTCATACTACTGCTGTTCTTCTCGAACTGTCCCGCTTAAAGGAGTTGAACTGTTCTAGTGAGTCCCCGGGTCGCTTCAGGCGAAACGTTTCGGTTCTCAAAGTCGGGTTTCCGACGTGCGGTAGCCGCCGCTGCGGCGCTTGCGGTCTTTGCCGGCGCGTCCGTTATCAATGCAGTCCCTGCGAGTGCTCATGATTCCGTCCTGTCATCGAATCCAGGCGACAAGCAGGTTCTCGATGAATTTCCGCACCACGTTTCTCTCAAGTTCTCCGGCAACCCCAAGAACAACTTCAACACCGTTGCAATTAGTGATGCAGATGCCAAGGAAGTCCTGTACTCCCACGAGCCAGAAGTAGTGGGTAATGAGGTCTCTTTGGATATTCCTGAGGAGATTAATCCAGGGCCTGGCAACTACATTATTGGTTTCCAGATTACCTCCTCTGATGGTCACTCCACCCGAGGAAAGACCTCTTTCTCAGTGGCTGATCCGGATGCTGCTGGCGCAGCCGAAGCTGGGGCAGAATCTCGTCAAACCGGTGCACACGCCGAGGAAACGAAGTCAATACCGCTATGGGCTTATGGCCTCGGTGGTGGACTTATCGTCATCATCGCCGCTGTCGTCACCGTTATTAATCGAAAGGCAAAATAGGCACATGAAACTCAATCGCACTGCAACTGCACTGATTGCTGGTTCCGCAGCTCTGACCCTTGCTCTAGCAGGTTGCTCATCCGACGATAACACTGCTGCTGAGGTGACTGAGTCCGCAACCTCCGCTGCGACCGAGGCTACTTCTGAGATGGAGAAGAGCGATGCTGCTGTACAGCTGGCCGATGCCTACATCAAGGAAAAGCCGGCTGACAAGGGCATGACCGCCATCTTCGGTACGCTGACCAACAACACCGATAAGGACATCAAGGTTTCCTCCTTCAAGCTTGAGGGGCTGAAGGAGGGCACGAAGTTCGAGCAGCACGACACCAAGGACGGCAAGATGTTCGAGGTGCCGGAAGGTCTGACGATTCCGGCTAATGGCGAACTCGTTCTCGAACCGGGTAGCACTCACTTCATGATCATGGACAATGATGAAGCTATGGATGTGGGAGCTGAGTACAAGCTCGTCATTGAGCTTTCCGACGGCTCTAGCATCACCCAGGACGTTGAGGTTCGTGTCCAGCCGGCGGGCGAAGAGGACTACGGTAATGACGGTGACCTGAACAACCCAGAGCATATGGGCGGCGGTGAGATGGATCACTCGCACCATTAATTCTTGTGACAAGTTGGTCAAGCAATGGCTCGTCGTAAAGCGGGCGTGAGCTCAGGTACGTCGAGGAATTGATTAACTGGATCTAATGGTGGCAGAAGCGCTGGAGTTGGCAGGTTATTGCGGCATATGCATCGAACTCCGGCGCCTTTCTTTTTCCGAAAAAGGTTTTCGATACGGTCGAATTGGATAGGCCAGTGGTTGTGTTGAAGCCATTGAAAAATCGTTGGATTCCCAGCCACCTTATGTGCTCCAGTTTGAAGTAATCAGAAAGGTAAGAGTGCACAACATGTCCGAAGGCTTTTCTAGAAGGCGTTTTCTTGGCGGGCTCGGCACCGCCGCAGGAGCTTCAGCGCTCGCCCTGGGGGTGCCGGAAGCCCAGGCGATTGGGTTGGAACGTCCACAGGAAGAGCCGCCGAAACCGCCTTTGCAGACAGCAACCGTACCTTTTGATGGGGCTCATCAGGCGGGGATTGCGACGCCCGCACAGGCGAATCTATGGCTAATAGCCTTCAACGTAAAGAAGGGGGTTAATCGCAATCGTCTCCAAAACCTCATGCGTGCCTGGACCGATGACGCTCGCCGAATGACAGCCGGCAAGGCTACTCGAACGGACTTGGAGCCTGAGCTCATGGGGAGTCCGGCCAATCTGACTATCACAGTTGGATATGGGGAAAACTTCTTCACAATCATCGATAGGGAAGACCAGAAGCCCGAGTGGCTGGAGGATCTGCCAAAGTACGTTAACGATGAGCTCCGCCCGGAGTGGAACGGTGGAGACCTGTGCCTGCAGATTTGTGCGGATGACCCGGTAATGGTCTCCCACGCGGCCCGAATGATGATCCGAAATTCGGGCTCTTATTTGGACGTCCATTGGGTGCAAGCTGGCTTCCAGCACGCCAATGGTTCTAGGCAGGAAGGCGAGACCCCGCGCAATCTCTTCGGTCAGAAGGACGGTACGGTCAACCCGCGCACTCGTGAAGAATTCGACAAGCAAGTGTGGATTGACAGTGGCCCGGATTGGTTGCGGGGCGGTACAGCGATGGTTGTCCGCCGTATCGAAATGGATATTCCAGGCTGGGATGTCTTGGACCGCGAAAGCCGCACTGTTATTACCGGCCGAGATATCGGCACCGGTGCGCCAATTGGAGGTAAGGACGAGTTTGAGACCGTCGACCTGGCGAAGACTGATGAATATGGTCTGCCTCTGACGGATCCGAACAGCCATGTTGCACTGTCCATGCCTCCGAAGGAGAAACCTAATCAGCGGATTCTGCGACGGGTCTACAACTATGACCTGCCACCGGAACCGAATGGTCGATTCGAGACCAACACCGGCCTGGTATTCATTTGTTTCCAGAAGGACCCGTTGGAGCAGTTCAATCCGATTCAGGAGCGGCTGTCCAAGAACGACCGTCTCAATCAGTGGATTTTCCACATTGGATCCGCCGTGTTTGTTATGCCGCGAGGAACTTCTGAGGAGGAGTACTGGGCGCAGGACCTTTTCGAGGCCTGAGTTTTGACCGTGCGGTAAAGTGTGTGAACGACTGACGAAGGTCACCAGGTATGTGATTTTCGAAGACACTTTGAAAAGGAGTACACGCACGCCGTGTCAGAAGAATTTGCAACCCCAGCACCGTTTTCCGTGCCCGTAGGAGTTTCTGCGGGCGAGGCGATGAGAGACCTGGGTTTCCCGAACAAGGGCGTTGACGCCATCGTTTGTGTCCGCGATCCTGAAGGCAATTTGAAGGATCTGTCCTTTAAGCCAGAAGTGGAAACCGTCTTCGAGCCCGTTCCGGCGAATACTCCGGACGGTCGTGATGTCATTCGCCACTCTGCGACTCACGTGATGGCTCAGGCCGTGCAGTTGGAGTTCCCTGGGACGAAGCTGGGCATCGGCCCTGCCATCGACAATGGTTTCTACTACGACTTCCGTGTCGATGAGCCTTTCTCGCCGGAGGATCTCAAGCGCATCGAAAAGCGTATGAAGAAGATCATCAAGTCTGGTCAGCGGTTCGAACGCTTCGCGTTCGAGTCTGCTGATGAGGCGCAGGAAGCGCTTGCCGACGAGCCGTATAAGCTCGAGCTGATTGTTGAAAAGTCGGCCGGCAAGGTGTCCGAAGATGATGAGGCCAATGTCGACGTCGGTGGTGCAGGCACGACCTTGACCGGATACCGCAACGTCAATCCGCGTACCGGTGAGACCGAGTGGTTTGATCTTTGCCGCGGCCCGCACGTACCGACCACCCGCTACATCCCTGCTTTTAAGATCACGCGTTCTTCCGCTGCGTACTGGCGTGGTGACCAGTCTCGCGATAACCTGCAGCGTGTTTACGGCACTGCGTGGGAGTCCAAGGAAGCGCTAGATGAGTACCTTGACCGCATGCTCGAGGCTGAGAAGCGCGATCACCGCCGCTTGGGCTCTGAGCTGGATCTGTTCAGCTTCCCAGATGAGATTGGTTCTGGTTTCCCGGTATTCCATGTCAAGGGCGGCATCATCCGCAACGAGATGGAGCAGCATTCCCGTCGCCGTCATATCGAAGCGGGCTATGACTTTGTGAACACCCCGCACGTAACCAAGGGCGACTTGTTCAAGAAGTCCGGTCACCTGGACTTCTACGCGGATGGCATGTTCCCGCCGATGCAGCTCGACGGCGAATATGACGAACACGGCAACTGCACCAAGGCTCCGCAGGACTACTACGTCAAGCCGATGAACTGCCCGATGCATAATCTCATTTTTGCATCGCGTGGTCGCAGCTACCGTGAACTTCCGATTCGTATGTTCGAGTTCGGCACCGTCTACCGCTACGAGAAATCGGGTGTTATCCACGGTCTGACCCGAGCCCGTGGCTTTACGCAGGACGACGCCCACATCTACTGCACCGAGGATCAGCTGGAAGAAGAGCTCACTAGTGTCCTCGACTTCATCATTTCGCTTCTTCGTGACTACTGCCTGGATGACTTCTACCTGGAACTGTCTACGAAGGACGAAAAGAAGTTCGTCGGCTCGGATGAAATTTGGGAGAAGTCCACGGCAATTCTCCAGCGCGTTGCCGATGCTTCTGGCCTCGAGCTCGTTCCTGATCCGGGCGGAGCCGCTTTCTATGGCCCGAAGATTTCCGTCCAAGCCCGCGATGCCATCGGCCGCACCTGGCAGATGTCGACCGTTCAGCTCGACTTCAACCTGCCGGAGCGCTTCGAGCTCGAGTACACCGCACCTGACGGCACCAAGAAGCGCCCGATTATGATCCACCGTGCGCTGTTCGGCTCCATCGAACGTTTCTTTGGCGTCCTATTGGAGCACTACGCGGGTGCTTTCCCCGCCTGGCTGGCGCCGGAACAGGTTGTTGGTATCCCGGTTGCGGATGACTGTATCCCGCACCTGGAGGACTTTGCTGCACAGCTGAAGTCTCGTGGCATCCGCGTCCACGTGGATACGTCGGATGACCGCATGCAGAAGAAGATACGCAACCACACCCAGGCCAAGGTTCCGTTCATGATTCTGGCTGGTGCCCGCGACATTGAGGCAGGTGCCGTCAGCTTCCGGTTCCTCGATGGCACCCAGATTAACGGGGTGGCAGTTGAGAAGGCTGTGGACATCATCTGTGATTGGGTTGCTTCGCGGAATAACGAACAGCCGAACAAGGAGAATGTCTCTGCTCTCTAGAGGTCGCTAACGCTCTCTTATTCGACCGCGTTGTTTTAACTGGTGAACCACGCGTGGTAATCCAAAGAAGTTGACCGCGAGGTCGTAAACTACAGCAGAGAAACATATGTGGTCGGGGCTCGAATGGGGCCCGGTTACGCAACGAAGGGGATGGCAGTGAATCAGTCGGGAAGTGAAGAGTTGCCTCCGCAGCAGCAGGGCAATGCCGGCCAGCAGGAATCGTCTGATGGCGTATACGTCGACAGCGGTTACGGCGAACCGGATCGGCTCACGCGCTTATGGGCACCGTACCGGCTGGACTACATCGTCAAGCGTGGTGTGCATAACTCCAAGCCATCCCGTAACCCCTTCGTTGATTTGCCGAAGCAAAGCGATGAGGAAGCACTCATTATCGCTCGCGGCGAGTGGGTGTACGCCGTTCTGAATCTGTTCCCGTACAACCCAGGGCACCTCATGGTGGTTCCATATCGCGAAGTCGCCAACCTTGAGGACTTGACCGACGAAGAAACGGCCGAGATGATGCGGTTTGCCAAGCATGCGGTTCGTACTCTCAAATCGGTTTCGCGTCCGCACGCCGTCAACGTAGGTTTCAACTGGGGCAAGGCCTCCGGCGGTTCGGTTGCTGACCACCTGCACATGCACGTTGTGCCGCGCTGGTCCGGCGACAGCAATTTCATGACCGTGATCGACGGCACCAAGGTGCTACCGCAGGCGCTTCGTCAGACGCGCGAATTGCTTGCCGACGGCTGGCGTGCCCTCAATCAGGAGGATGGGGCAGCATGCTGAGTGTCCGTGGCAGGGCTCCAATCCGCCCAGTAGTTGAACCGGTAGCCGCTGCACTTTTGCGGGTCGGGATTAGCCCGAACACGGTCACCCTGGTGGGAACTGCAGTTTCCGTTCTGCTTGCGGTAATCCTGATTCCTACCAACCATCTTTTTGCAGCTGCGGTTTCAATCGCTATTTTCACAGCTTTTGACCTGCTCGATGGCACGATGGCCAGACTTCGAGGGCAGGGAACGAAATACGGAGCGACGCTGGATGCTTCCTGTGACCGCATTACTGATGCTGCACTGTTCGGGGCGATAGCGTATTGGGTGGTGTATCACCATGACGCGGATCCAGTGCTGCTTATTCTGACACTGATTACTATGGGGTCTTCCCAGGTCATTTCCTACGTTAAGGCTCGGGCAGAGGCCAGCGCCCTTAAGGTCAACGGTGGTCTCGTCGAACGTGCGGAGCGCCTGATTATCGGTCTAATCGGCATTGGGCTCCAGGGGCTTGGCGTGGACTATGTCCTCTACGTCGCGATGTGGCTCCTGGCGATTGGGTCGGTATTCACCGTCGTCCAGCGCTTGTACATGGTGGCTAAGCAGCCAGGAGCGTTGGATCCCATCGCCCCGCCAGAAGGCGCAGCTGATAGTTCATCTATTAACCCTGACTCTGCTCCGAAGTCCACGGGTTCGGCTGATTCCTACAACTAAAGGAGGATACAATGACTAGTTTCTTCCTGCCTCGCTCTAAAAATGATTTCGTTGCGCTCGGCTATATGGCCGGGTGGAAGATTGTTGGTCTGCTGCCGGAACGCGTGGCCTACCGTATCGGCAACATAGCCGCCGATCGTGTAGCAGCAAATCCCGCGACTACCCGCCAGCTTCGCAAGAACTTGGCTCGCGTTATGGGCTGCCCACCTGAGGAAGTGCCGCAAGGTCTTATTCGGGCTTCCATGCGTTCCTATCTACGTTATTGGGTGGAGGCATTCCGGTTGCCCTCCATCGCGTCGCCAGAGTTGGCAGACACGGTCGAGTCCACCAGCGATGGACTCGAACGAGTTGCTGAGGCCCTCGAGGCAGGAGATTCCATCGTCATCCCGCTGCCGCATTCTGGTAACTGGGATATGGCAGGTATGTGGCTCGTTTCCCGGCATGGCCGGTTCAGTACCGTGGCGGAACGGCTGAAGCCAGAAGTGCTTTACGACGCTTTCGTGGAGTACCGCGAATCCCTCGGATTCCGCATTCTCCCGCTTACCGGTGGCAAACCCGCGATGCCGGAACTGCAGAAGCGATTGGAAGACGGTGGCGTTGTGTGCCTGCTGTCTGATCGTGACTTCGGCGGCCACGGGGTCCCGGTCACTTTTTTCGGCGAGCAGACTACCATGCCGGTCGGTGCAGCAAAGCTGGCACTGGACACCGGCGCTCGGCTTATGCCCGCGGGCCTGTCCTACACGCGCGATGGCTGGCGTTTTGTAGCGCATCCATTCGTGCCGACTGAGGGGCGCAATCTAGCTGACATTGTCCAGGACATCGCTACTGTTTTTGAATCTGATATTGCCCAGCATCCAGCGGATTGGCACATGATGCAGCCACTGTGGCCAGCGGATAAGAAGAGGTCAAAGTAGCCGTGCGAATCGGAATGGTGTGCCCGTACTCGTTCGATGTCCCAGGTGGGGTTCAAGCTCACGCGATTGACCTGTGTGAGGAGTTCATCCGTCGCGGCCACGAGGTCAGTCTTATCGGCCCGGCTAGCGTGCAGGCGGACGTTCCGGATTTCGTTGTTCGAGGTGGTGCCGCCATCCCGATTCCGTATAACGGCTCGGTCGCTCGGCTGTCTTTTGGTCCCCGCACGAGCCGTCGAGTCCGCACATGGATTGAGGAAGGTAGCTTTGACATTCTTCATATCCATGAGCCGAATTCGCCCAGTTTTTCAATGTTGTCGTTAGTAAACTCGGTCGGTCCAATTGTCGCGACCTATCACTCTGCGGCGACGGACTCCTTGGCATTGAAGCTGGCCACGCCATTTTTGCGGAAGTACCTTGAACGCATTCGGGGAGGCATCGCTGTCTCGGAAGTGGCACGTCGCTGGCAGGTTGAGCAACTCGGCGGCGACCCGGTACTCATTCCCAATGGTGTCCGTGTTGGAGATTTCGAGTCCTGTCCGGCCGCCTCATCGTTGCCCGAGATCCCGCCGCGGCGTGAGGGGTTCTATCGGCTTGTGTTCCTCGGACGCTTCGACGAATCTCGCAAGGGCTTTGACGTTCTGCTCGACGCGCTGCCAGCAATACGTGCGGAGATTCCACAGCTTGAGGTCTGTGTCGTTGGTGATGGTGATGTCGCGGCAGCTCGTCGTAAAGCGGGCAGAAACGCAGATGTCCTGCATTTCGTCGGCAGACTCTCGGAGGATGCTAAGGCGTCAATACTCGCCGATGCGGATGCGTACATTGCCCCACAGCGTGGTGGGGAGAGTTTCGGCATCGTGCTGGTAGAGGCGATGGCGGCGGGTGCGCCGGTGATCTCCAGCGACATCGATGCGTTCAAACTCGTGCTTGACGACGGCCATTACGGGCTTCACTTTGAAAACGGTAACTCCGTAGACCTTGCGGATGCAGTCGTACGCCTTTTGACGCAGCCAAAGTTGGGGGAGGAGCTTCGCGCACTCGGGCATAAACGGGCTTGGGAATATGACTGGTCGCAGGTCGCCGACGGCGTTCTGCGTGTGTACGATACGGTGCGCATGGATGGCGAAAAGGTCGTCATTGCGCCATAAAGATTTCCGTCGTGGCAGCTGATTAAACGCAGCGGAGTGAAAGTGGGTTTTCGGTGGACGTAACCGTTCCAATCTGGGTCGTTGTCCTGGTCATTGCGCTGATTGTCGTACTCGTTAGCGGTTTGGTGGCTTCATCGACAGCGACGCGTTTGAACCGTATGCACATTCGCACCGACTTGGCGCGTTCCTCACTGGAAGCGGCGTTGGGGCGAAGGGCTGCAGTCGCTCGTGCCGCCTACCCGGAACTCGCCGGCGTAGTGACGAAGGTGGAAGCCACACCACTTCGAGCCAACAACACTGGACAGCGCGCTGACGTGGAAAACGAACTGACTAGGAAAATTGTGGCGCTCTATGAGGAACAGCCTGTGGACCGAACGATGGCAATTGAGCTTTCTGACGCCCACACGCGGCTCGAGCTCGCCCGCCGTTTCTACAATGATGCGGTGACGGATACGAAAGCACTGCGAGCCAGGCCGCTAGTGCGCGCGCTGCGGCTGGCGGGTACTGCACCTGAACCGGAATATTTCGATGTTGCAGATGGACTGACAACAGCTTAATTGTGGGAAATCCCGCCGTTGTGCTGGAAGTTCGCCGTGTTTTCTGACTCAATGAACAGCACTGTCTAGTCCAGGCGTTATAGTGTTAAACGACTACAAACAGTCACATTCACCAGTTGTATTAGGGAAGTAGGGTTCGTTGAGCACGGTTGAGAACAACTCCGGGCAGGGCACTGCACGCGTGAAGCGTGGTTTCGCTGAGATGATGAAGGGCGGCGTCATTATGGACGTCGTTACTCCGGAGCAGGCCAAGATCGCTGAGGATGCCGGCGCAACTGCCGTGATGGCGTTGGAGCGCGTCCCCGCCGATATTCGCGCAGAGGGCGGCGTGTCGCGTATGTCCGACCCGGACATGATCGAGGGCATTATCAATGCCGTCTCCATCCCGGTTATGGCCAAGGCCCGTATCGGCCACTTTGTTGAGGCACAGGTTCTGCAGTCCCTCGGTGTTGACTTCATTGACGAGTCCGAGGTTCTGACCCCGGCCGATTACTCGAACCATATCGACAAGTTCGACTTCACCGTGCCGTTCGTCTGTGGTGCGACCAACCTGGGTGAGGCTCTGCGCCGCATCAACGAGGGCGCTGCCATGATTCGCTCGAAGGGTGAGGCCGGTACCGGTGATGTTTCCAACGCTGTGACTCACATGCGCACCATCCGCGCTGAAATTAACCGTCTGCGTTCTATGGCTCCGGACGAGCTCTACGTTGCCGCCAAGGAGCTGCAGGCACCGTACGAGCTGGTACGCGAGGTCGCTGAGACCGGTAAGCTGCCGGTCGTACTCTTCACCGCAGGTGGCATTGCAACGCCGGCTGACGCTGCAATGATGATGCAGCTCGGTGCTGAGGGTGTCTTTGTTGGCTCCGGTATCTTCAAGTCCGGTGATCCGGAGAAGCGCGCCAAGGCTATAGTCCAGGCAACTCAGCACTACGATGATCCGAAGGTCATCGCTGATGTCTCCCGCGGGCTCGGCGAGGCAATGGTCGGTATCAACGTCGACGAGATTCCGCAGCCGCACCGACTCGCTGAGCGTGGCTGGTAAAAATGGCTAACATCCGCGAGGTATTAGATCTGGAGCAGATTGACCGGGACATTTTCCGTGGCCCAGTCATTAAGTCAATCCTACAGCGCACTTTCGGTGGCCAAGTTGCCGGCCAGTCCCTCGTCGCGGCGACGCGCACGGTGGGTAATACCTTCGCGGTGAACTCCCTCCACGCCTACTTTGTAGGCCCGGGCCGCCCCCATATCCCGACGGTGTACATGGTCAAGCGAATTCGCGATGGTCGGTCTTTCTGCCACCGTTCCGTCGAAGCTGTGCAAGATGGCCGTACGATTTTCGTCATGCAGGTCAGCTTCCACCGTAAGGGGGATGAGGGACTCGAGCACTCTGACGTGATGCGCAAGGTGCCAGATCCTGAAGATGTGGTCACCGACACCTCTGAGATGACGAACACACGTCGTCTACTAATGCGCGAGTGGGCGGACTGGGATATCCGGGTAGTGCCGGATGATCAGTTCGAACACAACAAATACACCCCGTCTCAGCAGCTGGTGTGGTTCCGGTGCAAGGATCGCCTGCCGGATAACGAGACCTTCCACGTCTGCACGCTGGCGTACATGTCGGATATGACTTTGCTGTCATCGGCACTCGTTCCGCATCCAGGCGTTGAGGTCCAGGAAGCCAGCCTCGACCACGCGATGTGGTTTATGCGTCCGTTCCGTGCGGATGAATGGCTGCTCTACGACCAGATTTCACCATCAGCGCATGCGGGTCGCGCACTGACTCACGGTCGCATTTTTAACCAAAAGGGCGAGCTCGTGGCCGTCGTCACGCAGGAAGGGCTGACCCGAAGCCTGGCCCCGGGTGTCGAGCCCGTGCCAGTGGCGACGAACTTCGATGCTCGCAGTGAGAACCTAGATTAATGACACAGGAAACAATCGGTATCCTCGCTCTTCAGGGCAACGTTGCCGAACACGGATATGTCCTTGACCAGCTCGGCGTCCCGCACCGAAAGGTGCGCTTGCCCCGTGACCTGGAGGGACTTAGCGGCTTAATTTTGCCCGGCGGCGAGTCCACGACCATGAGCAAGTTGATGGTCTTCAATGAGCTTGAAGGCCCGCTGCGGGAAGCTCTCCGCGATGGCCTTCCGGCATATGGCACCTGCGCAGGCATGATTTTGCTTGCCGACGAAGTGCTCGATACCCGTCCGGATGCCGTAAACCTGCGAGCGATTGACATCACGGTCCGTCGTAACGCATTTGGCCGTCAGGTGGATTCCTTTGAAACTGACTTGGATATCCCGCAGCTGGCGATTGGTGGTGACCAGTCGTCTGTGCACGCCGCCTTTATTCGCGCCCCATGGGTCGAGCGTGTCGGCGACGACGTTGAGGTGCTAGCGCGGGTGCCAGAATCGGCTGGAGAGACCGCCGGTACAGTGGTCGGAGTACGGCAGGGGGCTGCGATGGCCACCAGCTTTCACCCGGAGTCGACGGGGGAGACTCGGCTCCACGAGTTCTTTTTGCGAGAGCTTGTCGGAATTTAAATCCCCAGTTTGTATAATGAACACCTGACTAATTCCCAGCTATATGGGTATTGACGAGAGGATTGGTAGGAACTAGCACATGTCGGGTCATTCAAAATGGGCAACCACAAAGCACAAGAAAGCTGCTAATGACGCCAAGCGCGCCAAAGAGTGGGCAAAGATGATCAAGAACATCGAGGTCGCGGCTCGTACCGGCGGCGGTGATCCTGCTGGTAACCCCACCCTCGATGACATGATCAAGAAGGCCAAGAAGGCCTCGGTTCCCAACGACAACATTGAGCGTGCCCGCAAGCGTGGTTCCGGCGAGGAGTCCGGCGGTGCTGACTGGGAGACCATTGTCTACGAAGGCTATGCACCTGGTGGCGTCGCTTTGATTGTGGAGTGCCTGACGGATAACCGTAACCGTGCTGCTTCCGATGTGCGCTCGGCGTTCAACAAGAACAACGGCAACATGGCGGACAACGGCGCCGTGGCGTACCTCTTCGAAAAGAAGGGTGTCGTCGAGTTGCCGAAGGGCGAGCTGACCGAGGATGACCTGCTCATGGCGGTTCTCGATGCCGGTGCAGAGGAAGTCAACGACCTGGGTGAAAAGTTCGAGGTTGTCTCCGCCTTTACCGATCTGATGAATGTCCGCACCGCTCTTGTCGATGCCGAAATGGAGTACGACTCCGCAGATCAGGACTACCGCGCTTCTACCACAGTCGCTCTCGATGCTGACGGCGCACGCAAGCTCTTCCGTCTGATTGACGCTCTCGAAGAGTCCGACGACGTGCAGAACGTCTACTCGAACGCCGACATCAGCGACGAGGTCATCGCCGAACTCGACGACTAGGCGTTTTTGTCGACGGTTCTGCTGACTGGCTTCTCGGCGTTAAAGGGTGCCCGTGGTAGGGCAGTCGGCAACGCTGAATTGCTCGGCGAGCTGGTGTCAACAGGAAGTCCCCATCGGAAAGCAGTCCGATGGGGATTGGTTTTTTTATGGGCGTCCTAGGAGAACCACTGAGTCGGAGGTCCGGCCATCAGCAACAGTGTGAAGACCACCGCGAGAACAATCAAGATGACGAACGCCGAGATAAAGGGGCGACGAATAATCATGGCGAGTGCCCACTCGAATATCCCCTGTGGCTCCTCGGATTCGTCGGTAAAGCGCCAGGGCCGATCCAGAAGGCCTGCCTTCAGGGTGTTTCGTTCAAACGGATAGGTTGCGAATGGAATGATAGAAGAGGCGAGGCCGATGACACCGCGGCCAAAGCTCCACTGCTGGTTGATCCACACCATGATGGTGGTGACTACGTAGCACAGGAACGTAAAGCCGTGGATGGTGCCGAAGATAGTGGTGGCGGCGTCAGTGACTTTGAACAGGTACTTCAGCGCCAGGCCTAAAAGCAGCAGAGCCCACGTGACCATTTCAGCTGCAGCGAGAACGCCGTAGAGCTTCTTCGGTGAATTCATGGTGTTAAACGTATCAGAACCAACGGTTGGTACTCCTTCTAGCTACGATACAAACAGCTGTTCGAAATATGGTATTAGTGGAGGAGTGAATTATCGAGCTGGATCTCTGCGGGTGATGGGCATCGACCCTGGTCTTACTCGTTGTGGTCTCTCCATTGCGGAAGGTACTCAGGGCAGGAAAGTCATTCCCATTGCTGTGGGGGTCGCCCGCACACCAACCACGGCGTCGTTGGAGGATCGTCTTTTACGGCTTTCCAATGCCGTGGAGCAGTGGATGGATGAGTACGAGCCGGACGTGGTTGCGATGGAACGGGTATTCGAACGCGGCAACGTGTCCACCGTGATGCAGACGGCGCACGCGGTTGGTGTCCTTGTCCTCGCTGCGGCGAGACGCGGCTTGGAAGTGCATATGTACACGCCATCGGAGGTAAAGAAGGCGCTCACCGGCAACGGTCGAGCTGATAAGAAGCAGATGACCATGATGGTGACGAGAATCCTTGGGTTGGAAACTCCGCCAAAACCTGCAGATGCAGCGGATGCTTTGGCTATCGCTATCTGCCACTGTTGGCGTGGTCCGGTTCTGCAACGCCAGCGCGACACCTTGGCTGCGCTTGCGAAGCAGCACGAGGAGCGGGAGTTGGAGCTTTCTCGCCGTGAGAATCCCTCGCGGTAGGGGAGCTTGCTAGAGAACACTTGTGAGTTCGGCGTTTATCGCGGTGTCTTCAGGGAAGCCGTAGTGAAAGGAATTGTGAGAAGTGATTGCATCTCTTCGCGGTGAAGTTATCGACCTCGGTGCGGACTATTGCGTTATCGAGTGCGGTGGTGTCGGGCATTTGGTCACCATTACAGGCAGGCTAGCTTCCCAGTTGGTGAGGCATGAGCAGACTTTTATGTTGACCACAATGGCGGTTCGTGAAGACGCGATTACGCTCTTTGGTTTTGCCAATTCACAGGAACGTGAGATGTTTGCGCTCCTGCGCACTGTCTCGACGGTGGGGCCAAAGGTCGCGATGTCTGTTCTTTCGGTACTGTCGCCGGCGGAGATTGCCAATGCGGTCGCCTCAAAGAATGCGAAGGCCTTGCAAGCAGCTAACGGCGTCGGCAAGCGATTGGCGGAGCGCCTGTTGGTTGAATTGAAGGATAAGGTCGAGGTTTTCGCGGACAGGGCGGTATCGCCGCCGGAGGAAGCTGCAAACGGAGCAGCACCTGGCCTTGTTTTGAAGGCAGATCTGGATCAGGTCGTTGGTGCTTTGGTCGGGCTTGGGTTCCCGGAAGTTGACGCGAATGAGGCAGCGGAGACCGTTGTTCGGATTGATCCGACCTTGGATACTTCAATGGCGCTGAAGGCGGCGCTAAAGACATTGGGTGACAAGTAAATCCAGGTCGAGGACCTGCAGCTACATTGATGATGAAAATTGGCAGTGCACTAGGATGAGGGGACTATGAGCGATATCGAGCGCACGGAGTTTAACGTGTCGGGCAATCCCTTCAGGGACTCTTTAGGTGGGGAAGCCAACGACCATTTTGGCGGTGGTGGAAATGGTGTACAACGTGATGTCGATGCCCGCGCTCAGGTCGAGGAAGCCGATGCGGAATCGAACCTGCGACCAAAGTCGTTAGGGGAGTTCATCGGCCAACCCAAGGTCCGCGAACAGCTGGATTTAGTGCTTTCCGGGGCACGGGGGCGAAATGTGACTCCGGACCACATTCTGTTGTCGGGACCTCCCGGGCTGGGTAAGACCACCATGGCCATGATTATTGCGCAGGAGATGGGGAGCTCCCTGCGAATGACCTCCGGTCCGGCGCTTATTCGCGCTGGCGATTTGGCAGCAATGCTGTCGAACCTGCTCGAGGGTGATGTCCTGTTTATCGATGAGATTCACCGCATTGCCAGGCCAGTGGAAGAAATGCTGTACATGGCAATGGAAGATTTCCGTATTGATGTCATCGTAGGCAAAGGGCCTGGAGCTACGTCGATTCCACTCGAGATTCCACCATTCACGTTGGTCGGTGCGACGACGCGCTCGGGTATGCTGACTGGCCCACTGCGTGACCGCTTTGGTTTTACCGCGCAGATGGAGTTCTATGAGGTCGAAGATCTGACAAAGGTGGTTACCCGTGCCGCTGGGATCCTCGGGGTAGACATCAGCCCGGAGGCTGCAGTGGAGATTGCGTCGCGTTCGCGCGGTACACCGCGAATTGCCAACCGCCTGCTGCGTCGCGTCCGCGATTTCGCCGATGTCCACTCCGGTGGCGTTATTGATCTTGGTGCGGCCAAGGCGGCATTGATTGTCTTCGATGTCGATGAGCTGGGGCTCGACCGTCTGGATCGGGCAGTGCTGACGGCCCTGGTCAAGGGGCACGGTGGCGGCCCTGTGGGCGTGAATTCCCTGGCGTTGGCAGTGGGTGAGGAGCCCTCGACTGTGGAAGAAGTGTGCGAGCCCTACCTGGTCCGTGCCGGGATGATTGCACGTACATCGCGCGGACGCGTGGCAACTGCCCGAGCATGGCGGCACTTGGGGCTGCAGCCCCCGGAGGGAACTATCGGAGAATAGCTTTCTCATCGACCCGCCCGGGTCAGTGTGGAATTGCTAGCTGGCAATTCGTTAAACTCGGCAGACATGAATCAAACTATTCTCCTCCTACTTATTTTCTTGTTCCTGGCGCTGCCAATTTGGCAGATCATCAAGCAGAACAAGCAGGTGCGCACCATCCGGGACATGCAGGATAAGTTGGCCCCGGGCGCGGAGGTCATCACCGGTTCCGGTATGCATGGTGTGGTCGTTGATGCGACCGAAACAACCGTCGACCTAATCATCGCTGACGGCATCGTGACCCGTTGGGAAAGGGTGCCATTGCCCGCAACCTCACCACCGGTACCGGAGCTAGCTACGCTCACCGTGATCGACGTGGCCGTGTTTCCGATGCGCCAGATGACCACGTCGGCGATGTTCAAGAAATCACCGGCCACGGCCCGGCTGACAATAAAGCTTCGGACATCAATGAGCAGGTCGAGAACCCGAATACCCCGAGTAATCCGGATACCTCGGATCCAGACGGATCCACTTCCACCGAGAAGCAGTAGCAGTTTTCGTACGCCCACGCCCTGCCGGTTTGCATGCATCCAAGCTGTAGCGTGCGCCGTGGGGCTACGGGCGCGCCCCAGGTTTCGCCGTCGGCAAGCGTGGGCAAGATTTTCACTAAATAGGTACAAGTCAAAACCGGCGCAGGCCGCTAAATCGGTTATTCTCGAGCGGTTGGTGTTTATAGCTTTGCTTAGCGACGCCCGCAATGCCCCTGCCTGGTATCGCGCGAGTTCGCGGTGTGGTTATAGACATGCGTTTCTTCCCGAAGCGCTTAAGTACCTAAACGTCACGATTCAGGAGACTTTGCTTTGAACAGCAAATCCAGATCCGGTGCGAATACATTCAAGAGGAACTGGCCGCAGTGGCTGTTGGCACTGTTTGTTGGCTTCCTCATTCTTACGTACGCACTCGTCTTTTTCACCGGCGGCGGATCAGCCAAGCCAAAGTTGGGCATCGACTTGCAGGGTGGTACCCGAGTAACCCTGGTACCGCAGGGCGAAAAGCCGACGCGCGATCAGCTGGACCAGGCTCGCAAGATTCTGGAGAACCGCGTAAACGGCATGGGCGTCAGTGGCGCTCAAGTTGTCACCGACGGTGACACGCTGGTCATTACCGTGCCGGGTGAAGACTCACAGGAGGCGCGTACGCTCGGCCAGACCTCGCAGCTCTTCTTCCGTCCGGTAGAGCAGCCCACGCAGGGCCCTGATGAGGCTGCCTTTGGCGAGGTAGTTAAGAAGACTGCTGAAGATTGGGTGTCAGTCGGTGTCCTGTCGAAGGAGGATGCCACCAAGCGCGTCGATGACCTGTACAAGGACATGAATGAAACGCAGAAGCGTGCAATTGATGCCTTCAAGGAACAGAACCCGGACCAGCCGGTCCCGGAGGAATTGTCCACGTCGCTGGGCGAGGCCCCGAAGCTGGACGCAACGGCTCCGGCAAAGCCGGCGAACTCGATTGAAGCGGCAGAGCTGCGTACGAAGGTTCGTGACGTGCTGTTGGCGACTCGCCAGTCCGAAGATCCAACGACACAGTTTGCAGCCGCTGCGCTAATGACCTGCGATAACCGCGATGCAGTTGATTCGCTACAGGGTGCCGATGACCCGGCCAAGCCGCTGGTGACCTGTGCGCCAGAAGGCGGTAAGGCAATCTTCCTGGGCAAGGCTCCGCTGCTGATTGGGCAGAACGACGAGGCCAAGGGCCAGCGTCTGTCCGGTGACGCTATTGATACTAACGCGCCGATTACCGGTGGCTACGATCAGCAGTCTGGTCAGATTCAGGTCTCCTTTAGCTTTAAGTCCGGTAAGAACGACACCGGCGCTCGCACATGGACCAAGTTGACCAATGACTACCTGCAGCGGCAGGTCGCTATCGTGTTGGACTCGAAGGTCATTTCCGCCCCGGTGATTCAGGAGGCAACCCCGGTCGGTTCAGCTACTCGAATCACGGGTGATTTCACTATCGATGAGGCACAGGCGCTGGCGAATAACTTGCGTTACGGCGCACTGCCACTGTCCTTCGCAGGTGAGGACGGCGAGCCGGGCGGTACCACTACGACCATTCCAGCCATGCTGGGGTCGGCCTCCCTGGAGGCCGGTCTGCTTGCCGGCATTATCGGTATTGCTCTGATTGTCGTCTACGCAATCGTTCTTTACCGAGGCCTCGGAGCCATCTCGCTGGTTTCACTGGCAGCAGCTGGTGCGATGGTCTACGGCGTGCTTGTGCTGCTCGGTCGCTGGATTGGCTACTCACTCGATCTCGCTGGTATCGCCGGTATCATCATTTCCATCGGCGTGACAGCTGACTCCTTTATCGTCTTCTTCGAACGCATTAAGGATGAGATTCGTGCGGGTAGGACATTCCGCTCTGCGGTACCCCATGCTTGGCGACGAGCACGGCGTACGATCCTGTCGGGTAACTTTGTGTCCATCATTGCGGCTGTGGTCCTCTACATCCTGGCTGTTGGCGATGTGCGTGGTTTCGCATTCACGCTTGGTCTTTCCACGGCATTCGATATTGTGACCGCCTTCCTGGTGACTGCGCCACTGGTCATTCTGGCTACTCGCAAGTGGCCGGCACTGTCCAAACCATCCATGAACGGCTTTGGTTCAGTCATGGAGGTCGCTAACAGGAACAAGTCCGTAGCTACCGGTAAAAAGGCTGTCACCTCCAATGCAGCCGCCAGTGCAGTTGCCGACACCGGTTCGGCTGACTCCGGCGCGAATGAGGGGAAGTAGGAATCCATGAATACTACTCAGACGAATCCGGCGCTGACTAGTGAAAATGACGCGGCTAACGAGGACTCATTCTTCCGCCGCCTCTACACCGGCGAGGGTGGAATCAATATCGTCGGTAAGCGGAAGCGCTGGTACCAGATTGCGATTGCCGTCATTGTCGTTGCGTTAGCATCGATGCTGATTCGAGGGTTCAGCTTCGGTATCGATTTCGAGGGCGGCACCAAGATGACTATGCCGCCTGCGTCAGTGACGACTGAACAGGCTGAGGAGGTCTTCACCGACGCCACCGGCGTCAAGCCGGAGTTGGTGCAGATCATCGGTTCTGGCGAAGGCCGCATTCTGGAAATCACCTCAGAGAAGCTGACCCAGGGCGAGATTAATGATGCTCGCGTCGCACTGAACGACGCATTCAAACCCGTCGACGCACAGGGGGAGCAGACCCCGGATGCGATTGGTGACTCGACCGTTTCGGAATCGTGGGGCTCGTCGATTACCAACCGCATGCTGCTGGCTGCAGTAGTGTTCTTGGGCTTGGTATTCGCCTACATCACTATCCGCTTCGAGCGTGACATGGCCATTTCTGCCATCCTCGCCCTGGCCGTGGACGCAATCGTGATTATGGGCATCTACGCGCTGATCGGCCTTGATGTCACCCCGGCCACCATTATCGGTCTCCTGACCGTGCTGTCGTTCTCGCTGTACGACACCGTCGTGGTCTTCGACAAAGTCGACGAGAATACGGCAGGATATCGTTCATCGACACGTAGAAGTTACGCCGAGCTGGTGAATCTGGCTGTCAACCAAACCATCATGCGTTCTATAAACACCACAGTGTCGACGCTGCTGCCAATCCTGGCACTGATGATTATCGCCGTGGGCATGCTGGGTGTCGGTACGCTGAAGGATTTGGCGCTGGTTCAGCTCATCGGCATTATTCAGGGCACGTTCTCCTCGATTTTCCTGGCTTCGC